>WTGQ01000002.1:733366-1947861 GCA_011525365.1 Acidobacteriota bacterium | reverse complement strand
GCGCCGCCTTGGGCGTCGTACTCCGCGGTGTCGAGCGCACCCGGGTGGGAGGCGCGGTCCTGGGCGTCGTACTCCGCGGTGTCGAGCGTACCCGGGTGGGACCCGACCCACTGTCCCGGCTCCGAATGGCGTCCAGTACGCGGCGACCGGCTGTGGGCCGTCGGCTCGGTGCAGGCGCGGCGCCTGGACTCGTGGGCGCTGCCTTCCTGACGGACACGTCTGGCTTCTCGGGCTCGTCGTTCCGGGCCGCCGGGACCGGAGCGGACCGCCGGATCCCGATATCCGCGCCGCTGTCGCGGACCACGCCGGCCCGGACTGGCGTGCCTGGCGGCGCCGCTCGGACGGCGCCGGACGTGACGCCCGTCAATCCGGAACCGTCCCCGGAAGGCCGCACGCGACGCACCGACACGACGGCCGGGTCGCTGTCGCTGCGCCTGATCTCGCTGCGGAACGAGGGGTCGAGGTCGGGCCGCCGAGCCACGAAGCTGTCGGCGTTCGGGATCTCGCTCTCGTCCAGTCCGCCGCGCCGGTTGATCAGGACCCGCTGGGTCGCGGCCGGGTCGCGCCAGTTACGGCGGTCGATGCCGCGTGTGTCTGTCGTGATGATGCCGCGTTCGAGTTTGGGATGGCGGCGCCGCAGGGAATGGCCGTAGGTGTAGCCTCGACCATAGCCCAGGTAGCCGGTCGGACAGAAGATCCAGGTGTTGAACGGATCCCAGTATCCTCCGGCCCATCCGTAGAGCCCGAAACGGAGACCATAGCCCAGGCCCCGGTAGTAGTGCTGATAGTAGCCGCGTGGAATCCAGCCGACGTAGGAGGGGCCCCAGTACCAGTAGACATGGCTGGGGGCGTACACCAAACCCGGGAACCAGAGCCATCCCCATGCCGGATGCCGGTTCCAGCTGCCGTAGTGGTAGGTGAGCGGGCCCCAGGGATCCCGCGCCACCCAGTAGAGACCGGCGGGAGTGTCGGTCCACCGGCCCCGGCTGTAAGGCTGCCAGTTCTCCTCGACGCGCGGCTTCCAGGCCCGTCGATCGTCGACCTCGACCCACTCGCCATGGGCGCCCAGGGCGTCGCGGTAGCCGCCGGCATCGACGGCGGCGTAGGCCACGAGACTGGCCCGATGGCCCGCGGTCCAGTCATCCAGGGCGGCAGCCGCCACGCCCGCGCCGTTCTGGAGCTCGATCCATGGGTTGTCGAGACCGTTGGCCACGAGCGTCTCACCACCGCGAACGATCACCGAGCCCCGCTGCGTCACGACTTCCGCGAATCCGGCGAGAACCGTCACCTCGGTCCAGCGGCTTCCGTCGCTGTGAATCTGGTAGCGGCCGTCCTGCTTCACGTAAACCCGGGCGTTGGCCGTGTCCACTACGGGCAACTCAGATTCGAGAAGGTGATCTTCGACCTCGAGGCTCAGCCGCCCCCGGTGCAGGACGTAGAGGGAGTCCTGATCCTCGCCGTCCGGCGACCCGGCGATCCGTTCCAGGGTGATCTCGGAATCGTAGTCCAGTGCCAGGATCGAACGGTCCGACATGAGGACGGCGAGCCGCGCGTTCGGCGTCGTCCAGATCCGATCGCCCCGCAGAATCGGCAGGTGGAGTTCGAGTTCGCTCTGGGCGCCGGAACGAGCCGCGAACAGGGTGGCGTCTCCATCCAGTGCGCCGACGAAACTGTAGACGCCGGCGAGTCCACCTGTGTCTTCCTGCCCCGGAGTGTTCGCCGCCCCGACGCCGGACGCGGCAAGGACCATCGGAAACGCGAGGATGCTGATCGGAAGCGGGTGTCTCATCGCACAGTCCCCCTGAGGATCGAAGCTAAGGGAAGCTACCACCTCTGGCTTCGAGCAAACCGCGTGCCAGGCAGGCGGGTCCGGTTCGTCCGCGGCAATCCAACGATTCGACTCCCCGTGCGATGCAAGCGAAACACGCCTGTCACCTCCAGGGGACGGTCGGGTCGGAGCGGGCGCCTTCCCGTATGATTCCACGAGTCCCCGCGTGGGCCGCGTAACGCATGCCCGTTCTTCCCATTCGTCAATACCCGGATCCAGTACTTCGGGTGCGATGCGCTCCTGTTGAGGACTTCGGCCCCGACCTGGAACGCCTGGTCGAGGACATGATCCAGACCATGCACGACGCTCCAGGAGTCGGTCTCGCGGCGCCGCAGGTCGGCGTCGAGTTGCGCGTTGCGGTGGTGGACCCCACGGCGGGGGTGGATCCGGAGGCGGTTCGGGTGCTCGTGAACCCGGAGATCCTAGATGCCGCGGGCGTCGATACGGACACCGAAGGCTGCTTGTCGATTCCCGACTTCACCGAGCAGGTTACGCGGCCCGCTTCCGTCCGCGTCGTCGCCCGCGACCTGGAAGGGGAGTCATACGAAATCGACGCGGACGAGCTCGAAGCGAGGGCGATCCAGCACGAGCTCGACCACCTGGACGGCATCCTGTTCGTCGACCGCCTCCGGGGATTGCGCCGGCAGCGTGCCAGGAGCTTCCTGCGCCGCCTGCGGTCACCCGAACCGGCCGTCGCCGGCGGCAACTGAGAACTTCCTCTTCCGCCGGCGATCGGTGCGCCTTTCGATGGCAGCGACGGTGCTCACCGCGATGAGTCTGCTCGCCTGCGAGAGTGGAGGACGGAGTCCGACTGCTCCGGTTGGCCCGGTCACGACCAGGGGAGTCACCTTCTCGCCTGCGGCGCCAGGTGACGCCGCGGTCGCTCTTCGCGGCACCGCCAGTGGGTCGGCGCTCGAGATCGAGGTCTACGCCACAGGCGTCGACGATCTCTACGGCCTGGGCTTCGAACTCCGGTTTCCGGCGGACCTGCTCCGCTACGAAAGTCACGACCGGGGCGTCTTCCCGAGTCTGGAGGCGACGGAGGCGGCAGCGGGCCGTCTCCTCGTGGGCGCAACACACCTCGGACCGGTCGCCGGCCTGTCGGGCGGCGGGGCCATCGTCTTCGTTCGCTTCACTGCCATCGCCAACGGCAACGGCCGATTCGGCTTCGGCGGCGAGGAAGCCTTCGACAGTTTCGGCGACCGACTGGCCCTGAACTGGCACGGAGGAACAGTCTCGATCGACCTCTGAAGGCCATCCCCGAGCCGGCGACCTCAACGCCTGGACCCGGGTCGACACGCGTTGCTACTGTCGCTCCTTCACACCGACCTGCCCCCGGACGCCGGATCAAGCCAGTGAAGCTCTTCAACTCCCTCGGACGGCGCCTGCAGGAACTCGAGCCGCTCGAGCCCGGCCACATCCGCCTCTACACCTGCGGCCCGACGGTCTACGACCGCGTACACATCGGCAACCTGCGCACCTTCATCTTCGAGGACGTCCTGCGCCGGACGCTTCGGTTCTTCGGCTACCAGGTTACCCAGGCGATGAACCTGACCGATGTCGAGGACAAGATCATCGCCGCCGCGCTTGAGGCGGAAGTCGACATCGGAAGCTTCACGGCGCCCCATGTCGGGTCGTTCTTCGAGGATCTGACCACCCTGCGCATCGAGCCTGTAGAGCACTACCCGCGGGCGACCGAGCACGTGGCCGAGATGATCGCCATGATCGAGCGTCTGCTGGCGGCGGGCTACGCCTATCGGGCCGACGACTCGGTCTTCTTCCGGATCGCCGCCGACGAGGACTACGGAAAGCTGTCGGGGATCGATCTCGATCATGTGCGGCGCGGCCAGCGCGTGCAGACTGACGAGTACGCCAAGGAGGATGCGCGCGACTTCGTCCTCTGGAAGGGGGCGAAGGAGGGCGAGCCCGAGTGGGCGTCGCCCTGGGGGCCGGGCCGCCCGGGATGGCACATCGAGTGCTCGGCGATGAGCCAGAAGTACCTGGGTACGACGTTCGACATCCACTGCGGCGGCGTGGACAACCTCTTTCCCCACCATGAGAACGAGATCGCCCAGAGCGAGTCGGCCAACGACCGTCCACTGGCGCGCTACTGGCTCCACTCCGAGCACCTGACGGTGGACGGCGAGAAGATGTCAAAATCTCTCGGCAACTGCTACACCCTGGGCGACCTTCTCGACCTCCGCCTTTCCGCCCGGTCGATCCGCTATCTGCTGGCGTCGGTGCACTACCGCCAGCAACTCGACTTCACGTTCGACAAGCTGGCCGAGGCCGACCGCGCGCTGAAGCGCATCGACGACATGCGCTTCAGGCTAGGACACGAGGTGGAGCAGAAGAGCGATCCGGTTCCGCTGGACCAGGCCGCCAGCGACTTCGAGAACGCCTTCGCGGCGGCCCTCGCCGACGATCTGAACACCGCCGCCGCGCTGGGCGCGGTCTTCACGTTCGTACACGAGGTGAACGGGATCATCGACAACGGCCTGCCAGCCGATGGCAAGGCCCGGGTAGAGGCCTCCCTCGACCGGGCCGATCAGGTTCTGGCAGTACTCGACGCGGGGGCCTGGGCCGATTTCACCGAAGCCGAGGGCGCGCTGAGCGACGCGGAGATCGATGCCCTCGTCGAGGCCAGGAGCGAGGCGCGGGCCAGCCGAGACTTCGCTGCCGCGGACCGGATCCGCGACCAGTTGAGCGAGGCCGGAGTAGTGGTCGAGGACGCACCCGGCGGCAGCCGCTGGAAGCGCTCGTGAGCGGAGCGGAAGCCGTGTGCGCTCGCAGGAGATTCCCGCGGCGCCTGAGTGGTGCGGAGGCTGAGCGGGCGGCTGCCGAGCTGCTCCAGGCCCGGGGCCACCGGATTCTGGAACGGAACTTCGACTCGCTGGTCGGCGAGCTCGACCTGATCACAATGGACGGCGACACGCTCTGCTTCGTGGAGGTCAAGGCCCGTTTCGACCCGCGATTCGGCGGCGCCGTCGCGGCCGTGGATCGCCGCAAGCGGGGCCGCCTGGTTCGAGCCGCGGAGGCCTTTCTGTGCCAGCCGGAACAGTCGGCTTTCCGGCGTCGCCCCTGTCGCTTCGATGTCGTGACGGCGACCTGGTCGGCCGACGAAGGCGACTGGATTCTCACGCACTACCCCGACGCGTTCACGGTCGACGAAGCCGGACGGCAAAGCTGGCTCTGAGCGGCGCTCCTACTCGCGAAGTGAGTTGACACTGTCCAGAGGGGAGCCGTATTCTCCCGAATCAGGGCCTGCCGGTTGCACGGCTGGGTTCGCTCGGGTGCGGGAATAGCTCAGTGGTAGAGCACAACCTTGCCAAGGTTGGGGTCGCGGGTTCGAATCCCGTTTCCCGCTCCACGCGATCCAAGCGGTTTGAGACCGGTAGCGAGGTCCCCCGAGGCGACGTGGCCAAGTGGTAAGGCGAGGGTCTGCAAAACCCTTATTCGCCGGTTCGAATCCGGCCGTCGCCTCCAGATTCTCGACTCGCAGCGCAAGGGCCGGAGTGGCGGAACGGCAGACGCAGGGGACTTAAAATCCCCCGCCCCTCTGAGGGCGTGCGGGTTCGAATCCCGCCTCCGGCACCACGGTTTCCTGCGAACGCCGACACAGTCAATCTGGAACTGGTACTATCCCGGTCCGAAATGGACCGAACCTTGGCCGACGTGGCCGACGCCAGCGATGGGCGGTTACTTGAGATCGCCGAGGTAACCGGCACCGGCGCCGCGAGCAGACGCCTCCGGGAGATCGGCTTCTGCACCGGAGCGCCGGTTCGGTTCATTCGCCGGGCACCGCTCGGTGATCCCGCGATGTACGAGCTTCGCGGCGCGCTCATGAGTCTGCGGCGCGGCGAGGCCCGCCGGATCCGGGTGCATCGGGCCGGCGCATGACCGCACTGGTCCGGTTGAGGCCTGTCACGCCCCCGAGGCGGCCGGGTCGTATCGCGATCCTGGGGGCGCCGAACTCCGGCAAGACGACCCTGTTCAACGCACTCACCGGGCATCGGGCCAAGGCCGGCAACTACCCGGGCGTCACGGTCGACCGTCGCGAGGCCGATCTCCAGGGGAGGTTCGGAACCGACGATGTCTGCCTGGTCGACCTGCCCGGCGTCTACAGCCTTCAGCCGCAATCGGAAGACGAGACGGTCGCGGTCCAGGTGCTCGAAGGTGGTTTCGGCGAGCCGCCCCCGGATGGCGTCGTGGTGGTAGTGGACGCCACTACGATCGAACGGGGCTTGCCTTTGCTGGCCGAAGCAGCCGGCCTGGGCCTGCCCGTCTGTGTCGCCCTGACGATGATCGACGAGTTGAAGGCGCGACACGGCGAGATCGATCCGAAGGAACTCCAGCAGGAGCTCGGCGTGCCGGTGGTTGGGGTGGTCGGGAATCGCGGCCTCGGTATCGACGATCTCGGCGCGTTGGTCGGCGCGCCCTGGGACTGGACCGCGAGCCCCAGCTTGCTACAGGGTGGGGAGGCGAGAACGCCGGAGGACCGATTCGCCTGGGCGCGCGCGGTCCTGGGTGCCTGCCGCCGGCAGGTCCCGGAACCGAATCGCTGGACCCGACGCCTGGACCGCCTCCTGCTTCACCCGGTCATCGGGTCCGCCGTCTTTCTGACTTTCGTGGCGTTCTTCTTCCAGGCCATCTTCACGTGGGCCACTCCCGCCATGGACTTCCTGTCCGGGCTGATGGACGGGGTCGCCGACCAGGTCCTGGCAACGCTGCCGGACACGGCGGTCACCCGCCTCATGGCCGACGGCGTGATCCGCGGCGTCGGCGCGGTGATCGTCTTCCTGCCCCAGATCGTGCTCCTCTTCACGGTCATCCTGTTCCTGGAGGCCTGCGGCTACATGGCCCGGGCCGCGTTCGTCGTCGACCGCGTGATGGGTTGGGTCGGACTGGAGGGCCGTTGCTTCATCGCCCTCCTGTCCTCCTATGCCTGTGCCGTGCCCGGGATCATGGCGACGCGAACGATCCCATCCCCGCGCGACCGGTTGACCACGATCCTCGTTGCTCCATTCGCGACCTGCTCTGCCCGGCTGCCCGTCTACCTGCTGCTGATCGCCGCTTTCATTCCGGCCGATCCGGTTCTTGGTCCCTTTACCTGGCAGGGACTGACGCTGATGGGTCTCTACTTCCTCGGCACCGGAGCCGCCTTGCTTTCGGCGGCCGTGTTCAAGCGCGGTCTCCTGCGCGGCGCCTCTCTGCCCTTCTACCTGGAGCTTCCGCCGTACAGGTTGCCCCGACCCAGCGACATCGCCCTCGGGGTCTGGGACCGGGCGAAGCTGTTCCTGCGCCGAGCGGGCACGATCATCCTCGCCGTCAGCGTCGTCCTCTGGTTTCTGCTCAACCTGCCGCGGCGTCCGGTGGACCCTGAACTCTCCGTGGCCGAGAACCAGCGACTGGTTCTCGAAGGGAGCTACGCGGCTTCCGCCGGGCGGCTGCTGGAACCCGTCTTCGCTCCCATGGACTTCGACTGGCGAATCAACGTCGGTCTGGTCGCCTCGCAGGCCGCCCGCGAGGTGATGGTTGCCACGCTGGCCCAGATCTACGCCCAGGAAGGACAGGACGAGGAAAGCCTCGGCGTCCTGCTCTCCGGCAGCGGAGAAGGCGGGAGAGCGCCGCTTCTGTCCCGGGCCTCGGCGCTGGCCCTCCTGGTCTACTTCGCCTTCGCGATGCAGTGCATGTCTACGCTGGCCGTGATCCGGCGCGAAACCGGGGGATGGCGATGGCCCGCGTTCACGTTCGCGTACATGAACGGCCTGGCCTGGCTGAGCGCCTGGCTGACCTTCGTCCTCGCTTCGGCAGCCGGCGCCTGACTTCCGTCAGGCGCCGACGAACCGCGGCGGACGACGCTCCGTCATGGCGCGCACTCCTTCCGCGAAGTCCGCGGTCTGCCGCAACCGGTTCTGTTCCGCCTTCTCGTGGTCGGTCGCGCTGCGGATTTCCGCCGCCAGCCGTCCCCGCATCATCTCCCGGATCGAACGCACCGCGAGCGGCGCCGAAGCGGCAATCTCTCCGGCAAGTTCCCGGGCACGGGCACGTACCTGGTCCAGCGGCACGAGGTCGTCGCAGAGACCGATTTGAACCGCCTCCTCGCCCTTGACCCGGCGGCCGGTGTAGAACATCTCCATCGCCCGCTGGCGGCCGACCAGGCGCGGCAGCGTCACGGTCAGCCCGAAGCCCTGAACGAACCCCAGGCGGGCAAAGTTGGCTGAAAACCGCGCCTCGGGACAGGCGACGCGGAAGTCCGGCATGAGGGCCAGTCCCAGACCGCCCCCGACGGCCGCACCCTGGATCGCGGCCACGATCGGGGTCTTGGTGTCGAACAGGCGAACAGCCTCGTCGTAGAGGTGGCGCTCGCCGCCGTCGCCGGTCGCATCCCGCCGCGCGTTCAGGTTCGCGCCGGCGCAGAAGTGCTTGCCCTCCGAGCAGAGCACGGCCGCGCGGCAGTCGTCCCGCTCGTCGAGTTCCCCGATCACCGTTGCCAGTTCACCGATCAGGTCGAGGTCGAAGAAGTTGTTGGGCGGCCGGTGGATCTCGATCTCGGCGACCAGGTCGTCACCGATCGCCACCGTCACCTCGCCGTTATCCGGGCTGCCGTCGCTCATCTCGCGCCTCGCTTCCTGGTTCCTGAGGTGCTGGACTCTATCTGCCCGCGGCAGTGCCCTGGCCCCGGTAGTCCCCGAACAGCATCTCGACGCCGAAACGCAGAATCGGCACGGAGTCCCTGGGCTGATCGGGCTCTTCGCGCCGCCAGGCCAGGCCGGGACCGATCTCGAGGAACAGCCACTCCCGCAGAATCTGCTGCCGGTAGATGAACCGCACGAAGTAGTTCTCGACGAGAACCGGCGCGCCCGTCTCGCCGTTGGCGCCGATCTGGTGCGCCAGGGCGCGGCGGCGGCCCAGCCGGTGGTAGTAGCTCAGCTCGCTGAACCAGTCGGCTCCCCTGGTGATGTCCGAGATCTTCCCGGCGCCGCGCCATCTCAGCATGGAACCGGTCGGGAAGGCGTGCTCGTAGTCGATCCGGGTTGCCAGCCCCCAACCATCTTCCCGCTCCCAGAACAACGTATGCCGGAAGCGGACGAGGTCGGTTTCCGAGAGAAAGGAACGGTGCTTGTAGCGGGCGCGGACCCAGGGCTCGACCGGAAAGTTGAAGTTCATGCCGAGATCGAAGTCCAGGTCTCCGTTGCGTCCCGAGATCGGCCGGTAGCCGAGTCCCACCAACCACTCGTCGTCCTCAGGGTCGAACATCCGCGGCAGGGAGGTCGTTCCGCGGCGCTGGGCGTCCTCCAGAACGTCCTCCCGGTCGTCGCGACCGATGAAGGCGTTGAGACGCCGCTCCATGTTCGGGAAGTGGAGGCGGGCGCGAAAGCTCAAGTCCTCCTCGAACCCGTAGTGCTCGTCCCAGACCACTCCGACGAGGGCACGTCCGTAGGTCGCTTCCAGTTCCTCGTCGAGGCGGTAGTCGCCGAACAGGTGGTCGAACCACAGTGCCGTCTCACAGGCGGTTCGGTGAAGGCGAAGGTTCAGCCAGTCGATCCACGATCGTCCTTCGAGGTACTCGGAAACGCAGGGGTGTGTCTCTTCGTCGGCGGTCGCCCCGGCTCCTGCCGTCGTCGGCGCGGACGAAGCCTCCCTGGCGGCCTCAGGAGCCGGGGTATCGCTCTCACGCTCCTGGGCCCCGGCCTGGGCGCAAGTCGCTGCCCCGAGGAACACGGCCAGACAGGCCAACCCCCACAAGGCGGGGGAATTGAACGGGGAACCTCGTTGGTCCATGGACTGGGGGCAATCTGTGCCGGTGTCCGGACGCCGTTCCGGCAGCGCCTCATTCTCGCACGCGCTATCGAGAATCCGCAGCCCTGGATCAGGCTCTGCGGAGGTTGCGGAAGCGCAATCGCCGGAAAGTCCGAGCAGATTTGCGAGACGTCACGCCGCGCCGCCACGGCCTGTGCACGCCATGGCTCGAAGGCTAGGCTAAGGCTCCGGAGGAGACGTGCGCGCACCCGTCGAGGACACCCACAGTCTGCCGCACAGCGAGGAGTCGGAGCGTGCGGTACTGGCCGCGATCCTGCTCGACGCGGAGCGGCACCTGGCGCCCACCTCGAGCCGGCTGAAGCCCGAGGACTACTACTTCGAGCGCCACAGGCTGTTGTACGAAGCGATGCTGGCGCTTCAGGAAGCGGAGAGTCCCATCGACCTGCGCACGATTCAGGCCCGGCTGGAGCAACGCGGCGAGTTCGAGTCGGCCGGCGGCGTGGCCTATCTCGCCACGCTCGAGGTGGACCTGCCCGATCTCGGCCGGGTTGACGCCTACGTTGAGATCATCAAGGAACGGGCTCTGAGGCGTCGCCTCCTCGACGCCTGCACGAAGATCTACACGAAGGCTCTCGATGGCGGTCTGGAGGCCCAGGAGGCCCTGGCCGAAGCCGAGCGGCAGGTCCTTGACCTCAGCGAGGACGCGGTCTCGCGTTCGTTGGTTCCCCTTGGGGAGATCTACGACACGACACTCGAGCAACTCGAACAACTCGGGAAGCGGGGGGCGGGCGAGCTAGCCGGTCTGCCAACCGGATTCGTCGACCTCGATCGGATGACACACGGTCTGCAGCCGGGCAACCTGGTCATTGTCGCCGGCCGTCCCGGCATGGGAAAGACGAGCCTGGCGCTGAACATGGCCGTCCACGTCGCCCAGGACGAGAACAAGGTCGCCGGCTTCTTCTCGCTCGAGATGAGCCAGCGCGAGATCGCCATGCGGGTACTCTGCTCAAGGACCGACATTCCGTTTCACAAACTGCGCAGCGGCCGCCTGTCTGGTGCGGACTGGAAGCGGCTCCTTCAGGCAAAGAAGGACAGCGAGAGCACCCGGTTGTTCGTCGACGACTCCGCCAATCCATCCC
The DNA here is from genome assembly GCA_011525365.1 of Acidobacteriota bacterium. Taxonomy (GTDB): domain Bacteria; phylum Acidobacteriota; class Thermoanaerobaculia; order Multivoradales; family Multivoraceae; genus Multivorans. Next base: position 1,937,130 of record WTGQ01000002.1, on the reverse strand, counting down.
TGCTGGAGGTGGCCTCCAAGGCACGCCGGCTCAAGGCACAGGGCGGGCTCGCACTGCTGGTAGTCGACTACCTCCAGTTGATGAACGCGGGTGGCCGTTACGAGAACCGCAACCTGGAGATAGGCGCCATCACCAGGGGCTTGAAGCAACTGGCCAAGGAACTCGAGGTGCCGGTCGTGGCCCTCTCCCAGCTTTCACGGCTGCCAGAGCGCCGGGGCAAGGATCACCGCCCCCAGCTTGCCGACCTTCGCGAGTCGGGGAACATCGAGCAGGACGCCGACATCGTCATGTTCGTCTACCGCGAGGAGGTGTATGAACCGGACAATCTCGAGGTGGAAGGGATGGCCGAACTGATCATCGCCAAGCATCGGAACGGCGAGACCGGGTCTGTGCAGCTCGTCTTTCTCGGGGATACGACCACGTTCCGCAGTTACGACGGGTACCACACGCCGCCGGAGAGGCCCAACTGAATCCCGGCCGAAGTGCGCGCGTCGAGATCGATCTCGGCGCCCTGGCGGTCAACCTGTGCGCGGTGCGGCGGGCGGTCGGTCAGGCGGCCGTCTACGGCGTCGTCAAGGCAGACGCCTACGGGCACGGCGCGGCGGCTGTGGCACTGGAACTCGAGAGGCTCGGCATCGACGGCCTGGCGGTGGCGCGTACTGCCGAACTGGAGGAGCTCCGCCGCGCGGGGTATGGCGGTCGCCTCCTTCTGCTCGGCGGCCCGGAGTCGCCCGAGGATCTGGATCGCGTCATTCGCTGGACGACAACGCCGGTGCTCACCCGCCTGGGCCAACTTGAGGCCTGGCGCGCCTGGCTTCGCCAGAGCGAGGCTGGCGCCGGACCGGCATTGGAGGTCGTCGTCGAACTGGACACGGGCATGAGCCGGTCGGGCCTCGACCTGAGTGATTGGCCGGCGGCGCTGGACGACCTGCGGGCCGCTCCCGAGTACCGGCTTGCGGGCTTGATGTCGCACCTGGTCGAGTCCGAGCTGGCAGCGAGCTCTTTCACTGAAGAACAGGAACGCCGTTTCACGGCCGCGGTCGGGCTTCTCGACTCGAGTGAGCGCCGTTCGGCGCCGGTGCATCTTGCGAACTCGTCCGCCGCGCTGCGGCGCGCCTCCGCACGGTGGACCGCGGTACGGGTCGGCGGCGCCCTCTACGGGCTCGACCTGGCGACGCTGGTCGATGGCTCCAGGATGGCCGGTTTACGGCCCGTCATGAGCGTCAAGGCACCGATCGTCGACGTGCGGCGCGTGCCGGCCGGCGCCGGCGTGGGCTACGGGCGGACCTGGCGAGCGCCCGACCCGGCCCGGATCGCCCTGGTCCGGGTCGGCTATGGAGACGGTTTCAGCACCGGCTTCGGCGGCGGCGAAGTCCTGGTCGGGGAAGAGCGTTGCCCGATCGTCGGCCAGATCAGCATGGACTCGCTGACCGTCGACGTCACCGGGGTTTCGAACGCCGCGATCGGGGACGAGTGCGTCCTCCTCGGAGACCAGCGAGATCAGCGGATCGGCGTCGGCGAGCTGGCAGGCCGCGCGGGCATCGCGGCCTACGAAGTCTGGTGCGGTCTGGGGCTCCGTCTGCCGCGCCACATGATCAATCGCGGCAACGGCGCGTCGGCTGCTAGAGGACCGGTTCGCGGCCAGTGACCCGGCGGAAGGCGTCGAGGTAGCGCTCCCTCGTCTCGTTGACGACCTCCGGCGTCAGTTCCGGCGGCGGGGAAGCCTTGTCCCAGCCGGTCCCCGCGACCCAGTCACGGACCGGCTGCTTGTCGAAGGAGACGGGTTCGGTGCCGGGAGTCCACTGGGCCGCGTCCCAGTAGCGCGACGAATCCGGAGTGAGCACTTCGTCGATCAGAATCAGGCGGCCGTCAACGAGCCCGAACTCGAACTTCGTGTCGGCGAGGATGAGGCCACGGCCGGCCGCGAGTTCCCGACCCCGGTTGAAGAGCTCGAGCGTCACCCGCCGCAGGGTGGCGGCCATCTCGTCACCGACGCCGTCGACCAGGGTGTCGTAGTCGATGTTCTCGTCGTGGCCTTCCTCGGCCTTCGTCGCCGGGGTGAAGATCGCCTCGTCCAGTTGCTCGGCCCGCAGCATCCCGGACGGCAGGCCGTGGCCGCAGGCACGCCCCGTCTCCTGGTACTCCCGGAACGCACTGCCGGCGAGGTAGCCCCTGGCCACGCACTCGTAGGGCACGACCTCCGCTTTCCTCACCAGGACCGACCGGCCATCCAGATAGCCCGCATGCGGCTGCAGGTCGGCGGGGAAGCGGCGCACATCGGTCTCGAGCAGATGATTCGGGATGACGTCGCCGAGCCGCGCGAACCAGAAGTTCGTCAACTGGTTCAGCACTTTGCCTTTGTCCGGAATCTCCGGAGAGAGCACGAAGTCGTAGGCGGATACGCGGTCGCTGGCCACGAGCAGCAGCCGGTCGCCGAGATCGTAGATGTCGCGAACCTTGCCACGGCGGGGCTCCGGCAGACCTTCGAGGACGTTCATGGCGACGGGAATGTAGCATGGCCGACACAGCCAGAAGGAGTCCCGGGATCATGCGCACGGGAGGGCCAAAAGGAGCCACCGCACAGTCGATCGGAGCGCCCCCGGCGTGAAGTACAACGTCGGGACGTTCCGTGGCGACCTGTTCGGAGCGCTGACGGCCACCGTCGTCGCCCTCCCGGTCGCTCTGGCGCTCGGCGTGGCTTCCGGTATGGGTGCGGTGGCGGGCCTCCATGGCGCCATAGCCGTAGGGTTCTTCGCTGCCGTGTTCGGTGGCACGCGGTCCCAGATCTCGGGTCCCACGGCGCCGATGACCGTCGCCATGACGGTCATCCTCACGACCCACGCGTCCGATCTCACGGAGGCGCTTACCGTCGTCGTCCTCGGCGGCCTGCTTCAGATGCTCCTGGGTCTGGCGAAGATCGGCCGCTTCGTGGTGTACACGCCGTACGTCGTCGTTTCCGGATTCATGTCCGGAATCGGGGTCATCGTCATCCTGATCCAGGTTCTGCCGTTCCTCGGCGCGCCGCCCGCGGCGGGTGGAGCACTGGGCGCCGTCCGCGCGATTCCGGAAGCGACGGCCGGGGCCAACCTGAACGCCGTCGCCATCGGCGCCGTCACCCTTGCGGCCGGCTTTCTGTGGCCCCGGCGGCTTTCGCGCTATCTCCCGGGGCCCCTGCTCGCCCTCCTTCTCGGTTCCGCAGTGGGCATCCTGTGGTTGAGCGGCGCTCCGGCGCTCGGTCACGTGCCGACAGGCCTGCCGACGCTCAAGATCGGTTTGCCGAGCGCGGGCTTCCTGTTGGAGGCGTTCCAGCCGGCTCTCATTCTCGCGCTGCTGGGATCGGTCGACAGCCTTCTGACATCCCTGGTGGCGGACTCGCTGACCGGTACACGCCACAACCCCAACCGCGAGCTGGTCGGCCAGGGCATCGGCAACATGATCTCGGGCCTGCTCGGCGGCCTGCCTGGAGCCGGCGCCACGATGGGCACCGTCGTGAACATCCGCGCCGGCGGCTCGACACCGGTGTCCGGCGCCCTGCGGGCGATCTTCCTCCTGCTCCTCGTTCTGGGGCTCGGGCCGCTCGTCGAACCGGTTCCGCACGCCGTTCTGGCGGCGATCATGATGAAGGTGGGGTGGGACATCATCGACTGGCCGATGCTTGCACGCATCCACCGGATTCGCCGGGAGCATCTCTTCGTCATGCTGTTGACGTTGGGTCTGACGGTCTTCGTCGACCTGGTCACGGCGGTCGCCGTTGGTCTGATCGCGGCGGGGATGGCGCACGCGCGGCGTCTGGAGGGGCTCGAACTCGACAGTGTGATCTCGGTGCCGCTCCTCGACCGGACGTTCGTAACCGAGGGCAACGAACGAGCCAACGTCGACCCCTACTCGGCACGCGTCGGCCTGGTGGCGCTCAAGGGGACCCTCACGGTCGCCTCCTCGAACAAGTTGTCGACCGTAATCGGCGGCGACATCAAGGACCACGAAGTGGTGATCTTCGATTTCTCGGACGCGATCTACCTCGACGACAGCGCGGCAATGGTGATCCAGCGGCTCCTGAACGTGGCCGCGGAAGAGGAGACGGACGTCGTCATCAGCGGTCTCACGGGTTCGGTCGCGAGAACTCTCCGCACGCTCGACATTCTCCGGGATCTTCCCCCGGGTCGGCAGGCCGGTACGCTCGAGGAAGCGCGCCGCATGGCCCTCGAGCTGATCGACGGCTGACGGTCGCCGAACGCCTTTGGAGTGTGGGGCCTCCGCGGGCCTCGCCCCGGCATCGCTTAGGCTTGCCCGCCCGGTGCGCCAGGCCGGCGCTCCGGGACGATCCGGCGTAGGGTTGTTGAAACAACCTCGCGCCTCTCGCGTCAAAGAGGAAAGACACGACGCGCCGTACCCGTTCCGGTCAGGGTGCCGTCGAAGGAAGGAACACAGCCCGATGAACCTGGTCCCAAAGCAGAGCGTCCGCAGATCCGCGGCGCCGATCATCGCTCTCTGCACCATGCTCGTTCCGGCCGCGGTCTGGGGTCCCCCGGCGGCGGGGCAGGTGCAGGTCGGTTCGACCTGGATCACCCAGCCGATCGCACCCGATCTGGAGATCGCCGATGGACAGCTCCGGCTGGAACTGGACCAGGCGATCGCGATCGCCCTGCAGAACAACCTCGGACTGCTGGTGCAGCGCTACCAGCGTTCCCAGTCGCTGTTCCAGGTCAACCAGGCGTATGGCATCTACGACATGGTGCTCGGGATCAACACCAGCGTCAACAGCAACAGCCAGCCTTCGGCCTCGCAGCTCGACGGCGCCCTGGTGACCGAGAACGAGACGATGACCGCGAACGTCGAACTCCAGCAGCCGGTTTCCTCGGGCGGCACCTTCTCGATCAACTGGCAGAACAGCCGGTTCACGTCGAACTCCCGGTTCTCGGACATCAACCCGAGCCTGCGTTCCAGCCTGCAGTTCGCCTTCGACCAGCCGCTGCTGCGCAACCGCGGCAAGAGGATCACGGAGCGGAACCTCGCGGTCGCGGCGCTGAACAGCGACATCAGCATGGGGGATCTGGAAGTCCAGGTCATCGATACGGTGCAGACCGTGGCCAACGGTTACTGGGCCCTGGTCGAGGCTCTCGAGCAGTTGAAAGTCGCCGAGGAGAGCCTCACCCTGGCCCGCGAACTGCACGAGATGAACCGCATCCAGATCGAGGTGGGGACGCTGGCGCCGCTGGAACTTGTTCAGAGCGAGGCCGGCATCGCGACCCGCGAGGAGGAGATCATCCGGGTGCAGGCCCTGATCCAGGACGCGGCGGACGAGCTCCGGCGGCTGCTGAACCTTGACGAGCGCTCTCTCTGGGACCTGGAGATCGTGCCGACGACGTCGCCCGAGATCTCCCGGGTCGCGATCGACCTGGAGGCGTCGCTGAGTTCGGCGCTCAACAAGCGGGTGGAGATCGATCGCCAGGAGCTTCGGATCGAGACGTTGGAGATCGACTCGACCTTTCTGCGTAACCAGCGCAAACCCGACCTGAACCTGAGCCTGAGCTACGGCCGGAACGCCCTGGGTGGGGAGCGGACCGTCTGCGAGCGTCCCGGACCGCCGAGCATCGCGGATCTCTTCGAGCCTTGCCCGGAGGAGTTCATCCGGGTCGACTCGCTCGACTTCCTGTCGACGCTCGGCCAGTTCTACGACGGGATTCTGGGCCAGGTCTTCGAGGGCTGGAACGTTGGCCTGAACCTGTCGAAGCCGCTCCAGAACCGCTCGGCGAGGGCGCAGAGCCGGATCGCCGACCTCGCGCTTGACCAGGGCCGGCTGGAGCTTCAGGACCTGATGCTGACCATTCGCACGGAGGTGCGGACGGCGGCACGGGGCGTGGAGACCGCGGGCAAGCAGATCGACTCGGCCCGGGTGTCGCGGGAACTGGCGGAGCAGAACCTGGACGCGGCCCAGAAGCGCTACGAGAACGGGCTGTGGACCAGCTTCCAGGTCCTCGAGATCCAGGAGGACCTGACCGCGGCCCGCAGCCGCGAAGTCGAAGCGATCACGAGCTACCGCCGTGCTCTACTGGCCTACTTCCGCGCGATCGGCGTGTTGCTGGAGCAGGAGGGCATCGAGCTCGTCGACGACGCCGACGCCGACAGCTAGTGCTGGTGCCGGACGTGGGAGTCGAACCCACACGCCCTTGCGGGCGCAGGGATGCCGCGAGTCCCCGCAGGGGACGCATCCGCGGGGCCTGTGGTGCCGGAGGTGGGAGTCGAACCCACACGCCCCAAGGGGCGGGGGATTTTGAGTCCCCTGCGTCTGCCATTCCGCCACTCCGGCACAAACTCCGCGGGCAGGACGCTCGCGCGGAGAAGGTGAGGGACAGTAACAGCACCAATGCTCCAGTTCCACCCGGAAGCCGACAAACTCAACGCAGTCAGTGACTTAGAGTCACGCTTCCGGAAGTGGCGCAAACGGGGCGGGAAGACCTTGACGATTCGACCCTCGGAGGCTACAATCAGCGACCGTTAACTGCGTGATTTTCTGTAACTTAGGCACAGGGCGTCAGACAAGCAACGCACGGCCGATCCCGGAACTGAAGCCAGCGTTCCGGCGATCCTGCCGAAGTGTGCACCTGCCACCCGTTTGAAGGGAGATCAGAGTGTTCCGAGTGGGTGAGAAGGTCGTGTACCCCAACCACGGGGTGAGTGTAGTAGAGCGGATCGCGGTGAGCGCACCGGATGGCGGTGAGAAGCAGACCTACTACCACCTCCGCCTGCTGGCGAACGACTCCAAGGTGATGGTTCCCGAAGAGAACCTGGACCGCGTCGGCCTCCGGCGTCTGGCCAAGGAACGGGAAATCAGGGATCTGCTCGCTCTGATCGAGGATGGCAATATCGACGTCTACAAGGACTGGAAGGGTCGCTACAAGCAGAACCTGGACAAGATGCGGACCGGTGAGTTGACCGACGCCGCCGAGGTTCTCAAGAACCTCCGCCTCGTGAGTCAGAAGAAGAGCCTCTCGTTCCGCGAGAAAAAGATGTACGAGAAGGCCAGGTACTTCATCGTGAGCGAGGTGCTCCACGTCCGTGATATCAGCGAAGAGAGCGCCGAGGAGCTGGTCGAAAAGGCGCTCACCACCAGCCTCGACAAGATCTCCAAGGCCAAGGCGAGTTGAGCCCACGCGGCTGCCGCGGTCCCCGTTCCTGATACCCGATCGGGGCAGGTTGGATCAGAAGCCGGGCTCTCCTCGCGAAGACCGCCACGGGTTTGCGACACGGTGACCCGGCTCCTCGTCATTCTGATCGCCATCCTGCTGGCGTGGATGTGGATCGCGCGAATGATCCGCGGAGCGTTGCGATCGCCCCGAGCCGCGGAGGCGCGTTCCCTGTTGCGGCTGCTGCAGGTTCTACGCCGTACGGCGAGCGGCGGTCAGGCCGGCGGTGGGAGAGCGCCGAGCAACCGTGCCGCGACGGCGTCGGGCGGCGATCGACCGAAGGCCCTGCTCCGATGTCGGCGATGCGGAGTCCACGTTCCGGAGGCCCGGTTGACGGCCGGAGTGTGCGGAAGCTGCCTGAATGAGGACCGAACGGCCCAGGACTGAGGCGGCCAGGTACGCTGCGGTCGCGGTCCCGGTACCGCTGCTCGAACCCCTGACGTATCGGGTGCCGCAGCCGTGGCGCCCGCTCGCCCGGATTGGTGTGCGCGTCCGGGTACCTGTCGGCCGGCGCCGAGTGATCGGCTGGATCGTCGATCTTCCGTCGGCGCCGCCCGCCGGCCTGGAAGACGAACTGCGATCGATCGAGTCGGTCATCGACTTCGAGCCGATGCTGCCCGCCGACTTGATGAAACTCGCCGACTTCACAGCCTCCTACTACGCGGCGCCGATCGGCGAGGTGCTGAAGGCTCTCCTGCCGGGAACGCTCCCGGCCTGGGGTGACCGCCGGCTGGAACTCACGAACCGCGGCGCTCTGGCCGACTGCAGCGATCCGAAGGACCGGGCGCTCCAGCGGTTCCTGCTGGAGCACGGCCGCGTCGCCCTGACCGAAGTCTGGGGTGAACTCGGCAGCGCCGATCTTCCGGGCCGCCTTGATCGCTGGCGCGAAGGTGGGCAGCTCCGGGTCCACGAGTCGGGTGGACGGAGCGCCCGCTATCGTCAGGCGGTCGAACTGCCGCCGGGAGACCGGGAGAGCCAACTCGAGCGATGTGGTCGTTCGCCGGCCGGCAGGTCGGTCGTCGAGTACCTTGCGGTCCTGGGCCGGCCGGCCACGATTCGGGAAATCCGTGCCGGGGTCGGTTGTTCGGCCGCTGTCGTGCGCAGGCTGGTGACGCTTGGGGTCCTCCGTTCCTTCACCCAGATCGAACGGATCGATCTTGCGCGTCACCGCCTGCAGGGAGACGCCGCGGCGTCGCCTTTCGAGCTAAGGCCCGACCAGGCGGCAGCCTCACGGGAACTCGCGCGGCAGGTCCGCAGCGGTCAGTTTCGGCCCTGCTTCCTGGGCGGTATGACGGGATCGGGAAAGACGGAAGTGTATCTACGCGGCGCCGCCACGGCCCTGCAGGAGGGCCGGGCGGTTGTCATCCTGGTGCCCGAGATCGCTCTGGTTCCGGCCCTGGCGCGCGCTCTCCGCGAGCGTTTCCATGACCAGGTGGCCATGCTGCACTCAAACCTGGGCAGCGCAGAACGGCGCCAGGAGTGGGAGCGGATTCGGGACGGGGAAGCTCGTGTCGTCGTCGGACCGCGTTCTGCGGTTTTCGCTCCGGCCCGGAATCTGGGCCTGATTGTTGTCGACGAGGAACAGGACGGTGCCTACAAGCAGGATACCAGGCCACGTTACAGTGGCCGGGATCTGGCGCTGGTGCGAGCTCAGACCTCGGCGGCGACCGCGCTCCTGGTTTCCGCGACGCCGAGTCTCGAGACCCGGTTGAACGTTGAGCGGGGTCGTTATCGCGAGCTTCGTCTGACTGCACGGGTTGGCGTCGGTGCGCTTCCCGAGGCCATCCTCGTCGACCTTCGCACGGAACCCGGAGATCGGCCTCGCCGCCCTGGCGACGTCGCCTTCTCACGGCTGCTGGTCCAGGAGATGGAGAACAGCCTGAAGCGTGGGGAGCAGGTCATCCTGCTGCGGAACCGCCGTGGGTACTCGCCGCAACTGCTGTGCCGCGCCTGCGGCGAGAACATGCCCTGCGAAGACTGCGGCCTTCCGAAGAGCTACCACCGCCGCGAAGGACGGCTGATCTGTCACTACTGCGGCGGCCACGCTCAGGTGCCGCGGGTCTGCCCCGAGTGCGGGGAGGATGCGCTGCAACCGATTGGAGCGGGCACGGAGCGGGTGGAGGAGGAGGTTCAAGAGCGCTTCCCGGCCGCCAGCGTGGACGTGCTGGACCGCGATACGACGCGGCGGGTCGGCGGGGCCGCGGCGGTACTCGAGCGGTTTCGCTCCGGGCGCACCGACATACTGATCGGCACCCAGATGATCTCCAAGGGACACCACTTCCCGAACGTCGCTCTCGCGGCTGTCCTGACCGCCGACTCCTACCTCGGATTTCCGGACTTCCGCGCGGCCGAACGGAGCTACGCCCTGCTGACGCAGCTTGCCGGCCGCGCCGGTCGAGGCGAGCGCGCGGGCCGGTTTGTCATTCAGACGTACCATCCGGATCACTACGCGATTCAGGCCGTCCTGAACCAGAACGACGAGGCCTTCGCCAGACACGAAATGCGCTTTCGCCGCACCTTCCACTACCCACCGTTCACACGCATGGTTCAGCTCGTCGTGCGCGACCGGAACCGTGACCGAGGCCGTTCGCGGATCGAGGAGTTGGCGGCCACGGCCCGGAGGCACGAGCTCGCTCCCGGCGTTCGCTTCTCCGGACCTGCGCCGGCGCCCCTGGAGCGTCTCAAGGGGCAGTGGCGCTTCCAGTTCCTGATGCGCTCGGCTAGCGGAGCGGACGTAAGGAATCTGGCCAGGGCCGTGGCCCCTGCGCCCGCGGCCGACTTCACCGTCGACGTCGACCCCCAGGACCTGATGTGACGGGTCGACCTTCCGTGGAGGAAGAACGAGCGGACACGACGGAGTGGCTCGAGGGACCGACCCCCGAGACCGCTGAGGCACTGGCGGAGGCGGGATACGGTCTGCTGGCGGCCCCACTTGCACGGAGAGGCGTCAGAACACCGTCGGAGGCCGAGGCCTTCCTGGCGCCCCATAGACGCGACTTGCACGATCCCTTCCTGCTGCACGGCATGGAGGAAGCGGTGGAGCGCTTGCGGACGGCCTGCCGCGACAGACGTACCGTGGCAGTCGTCGGGGACTACGACGTGGATGGCGTGACCGCCTGCGCCCTCCTGACCGCGGTACTGCGCGCCCTTGGTGCGGAGGTTGTTCCCATCCTCCCGAACCGGCTCACGGAGGGTTATGGCTTCCAGGTCTTTCAGGTGGAGACGGCCCACCGCGCCGGCGCCTCCCTGGTCGTCACAGTGGACTGCGGAACCACTTCAGCCGGCGCCGTGCAGGCGGCGATCGATCGCGGTATCGACGTGATCGTCACCGACCACCATGTCGTCGGCAGCGACTTCCCCTCACAAGCGATCCAGATCAACCCGCTCCAGGATGACTGCGGCTATCCGTTCCGCCATCTCTGCGGGGCCGGACTCGCCTTCAAGCTGGCGCAGGGGATGCTGCGGCGAAGCGGTCGCGAAGAGCCGCTGGCCGCTCTTTTGCGGATGGCGTGCCTGGGCACGATCGCAGACGTCGTGCCGCTGGTGGGAGAGAACCGGGCCATCGCTGCGCTCGGCTTGAGGGCCCTCTCGGAAACGCGCTCGCCGGGGCTGCGAGCCCTGATGCGCGTGGCGCGCATCACTGGCCCCGTATCGTCCACCGAGGTCGCGTTCCGTCTCGGACCGCGGATCAACGCCGCTGGACGCCTCGCCGACGCCGGACTCGCTCTTCGACTACTCCTGACCCGGGATTCCGCGGAAGCGGACCGTCTCGCCGGCGAGCTCGACACCCTGAACCGCAACCGTCAGGCGGAGGAGCGGCGGGTAGTCAAGCAGGCTGCCGAGCTCTTTGCGGCCCGAGACCCGTTGCCGGGCATTCTGGTGGCCTGGAGCCCTGAGTGGCACCGCGGCGTGGTCGGGATCGCTGCCGGCCGCCTCGCCCGCGAGTTTCACCGCCCGGTGATCCTCCTGGGAGTGGACGGGGAAACCGGCACCGGATCGGGCCGGAGCATCCCGCATCTCGATCTCCACTCCTTCGTGGCCGGCTTTCGGCATCGGACGACCCGGTTCGGCGGCCATCCGCAGGCGATCGGCCTTTCCGTGGCGGTCTCGGAGTTGCCGGAACTCAGAAACGCGATGGAAGAAACCGCCGAGTGGCCGCCCGAACTCCTTGTGCGTCGACGCGAGTACGAACTGGCGCTCTCCGCCGAGAAGATCGGTACCGGTCTCTACACGGAGCTCGCCAGGCTGGAGCCGCACGGGGAAGGGAACCGGCGGCCCCTGATTCGCCTCGGTCCGCTCGAACGGGTCGGCTCGCTACGCGAGTTCGGCCAAGACCACGTCAAGCTGCGCGTCCGGGACGCGCGTGGCGAGGGTTCGGAAGCAGGCCGACCGGTCTGGTTGCTCGGATGGAGCTGGAGAGAGCGGGCGGCCAGGCTCGACGGCCGTTTCGAGGTCCTCGGCGCCCTGGAGTGGGACTCCTACCAGGGCGGACCGGTCGTGAGACTCGAAGACGCCCGGCCAGCCGAAAGCGACCAGGCGCCGGAACGTAGAATGTCGGCATGACGCCGGACGCTCCTCCCGAACCACAGGACGCGACCTCCCCAGAGCCGAGCTACGCGCCGGAGCGGCCCGGCTCCGCCTACCGACCGAAGCGCCGACGGGCTCCGAACTTCGGCAGGCGCCGGCAAGTGCGCAACCGCCTGCTGAGGGCCGTCCTGCTGCTGGTTCTGGTCTCCGGCGTCGGCGGCCTCACCGCGATGTTCCTGCAGGGACGGGAGGAACGCCGCGTAGCTGATCCGGCGGCTGTCGCTGAAGAGACGGTCGAGGCCGTTGAAGAACCGGAAGCGGTCGTCGAGACCGCCCAGCTCCGCGCGGAGGAGTTCGAGTCGACGCTCGAGCGAGAGGGGACCGAGGTGTTCCGCATCCGTGGCGCTCAAACCAGTTCGGATGATCAGGGCAACGTGAGCCTCAGCCAGGTCGAGGTGGACTATCCGCAAGGCGGCGACCACTACTCCCTCCGCGCGGACAGTGCGACCTACAACGAAGAGACGAGCGCGACCCACCTTCAGGGTTCGGTTTCTCTCGAGGGGACCAACGGCCTCGGTGTCGAAACCGAGTGGATGGAGCTGGCGGAAGGCGGCATGGTCTTGACCGCGGCGAAGGACAGCCGTTTCACTTTCGAGGGCGTCACCGTTCAGGGCGACGACCTGCGGATGGACTTCCGCGAGGAGATTGCCCGCATGGGCGGCGGCGTTCGTCTGGTCGGCGCGGACGAGCCCGACACCGGCGTGGAGGCCGGTCCGTCCCAATCGGTCTCCCTGGCCGCCGAGACCCTGGAGTACCGTTGGGGTGCGGGGATCGTGCGGGCTCTCGGCGGGGCCCAGATGCGGCTCGATAACTTCACGCTGGCCGCTCGCGCGTTGACCTTGCACGAGGGCGAGACCGGTGGCCTCTCAGGGCTCGAGGCGCGAGGCGAGATCGAGTTGAGAGCTCCCCTCGTGGCCACGGAACCGGAGGCCGAAGACGTCGGCAAACTGGCCATGGAAGCCACCCTCGTCCTGCGCGGTGACGCCCTGGACGTTCGGTTCGACGAGGCCCAGTCTCCCAGCCGGGTCGACCTGAGCGGTCCGAGTTGGGGCGGACCCGCCGTGTTGCGCATCGACTACGGAGACGGATCACAGCGCCGCATTCGGGCGAGGTTCCTTGAGTTCAGTTTCCTGGAGGGTGTGCTTTCCGAGTTTTCGTCGCGCGGCAGGGTCGAGCTTCACGAACTTGTGCCCGGCAGGCAACGGCCGCTGCGAGAAGCCTCGAGCGTCGCGGCCGGGGGCCGCTTCGACGCCGACGGCGTCCTGACCGAACTGACGCTTGGGGGCAACGTCGAACTGACCGATCGAAGCGAAGCGCCGGTGACTGCGAGCGCCGACGAGGCGGCCATCGATCCCTCGACGCGACGCGTCGACTTCCGCGGCCAGCCCGCAAGGCTGGTTCACTCTCAGGGAGAACTCGAGGGTTCCAGGGTGCTTTACGACCAGGCGAAGGGCTGTTCCGAGGCGAGCGGGGAAGTGCGCCTCACGCTCCGCGGCAACGATGAGGAGCGCGGCGTCGCCCTACCATTCGGCGGGGACGCGTCCGATGCCGGCCCGTCGGTGATCTCGGCCGGCGAGGCGGTGATCTGCGAGGCTGGTGAGAGCCGGTTCCTTGACGATGTGGAGGTGCGGCGCGGCGCGGACCTCCACGCGGCCGCCCAGTTGCGCATCGCGGAGGACCGTCGGCGGATGATCGCGAACGGCGATGTCCGGACGGTTTGGCACGTCCAGCCGGCGGCAGGGGCCCCGACCTCCGGGAAGACCGGGACCGTGAGCGAGCCGGAGAGATGGTCGATCGCCGCGGCTCGCATGAACTACGACGAAGACAGCGGCGAACTGCGCTACAGCGGGGGAGCCGTGGCTGTCCTGGGCGAACAGAACATGGAGTGTGACGAGTTGACGGTGGAGGCCGTCCCTGGCGACCCGGACTCCGCAACGGAGGGATTCCAGGCGCAGACGCTCGTCTGTCTGGGCAACGCCCGCCTCGACGACCTCGGTTATGGCCGCTCCGTGGAGGCGAATCGCGCGATCTATGGCTTTGCGGAGCGGATGATCCGCCTCTCCGGCAGCGTCGTGTTCCGTGAGGGTACGGACGAGTTGCGGGGACCCAGCCTGATCTACTGGATCGACCAGCGCCGCTACGAGATGAGGCCGTCCGGTAGCTCGGCTGCCGGAGCCGGCGACCCGTGACGGAGCAGGGCGAATCCCGCCACCGCATCCGCACCCAGGATGTGCGGAAGGTGTACCGCGGTAGATCCGTCGTCCAGGACGTGTCGATCGAGGTCGCCCAGGGAGAGGTCGTCGGGTTGCTTGGGCCCAACGGGGCCGGCAAGACGACGACGTTCTACATCGTCGTCGGACTGACTCGGCCGGACCAGGGCCGGGTGTTCTTCGATGACATCGAGATCACCGATCTGCCCATGTACCTTCGGGCACAGCAGGGGATCAGCTACCTGCCGCAGGAGCCCTCCGTGTTCCGGCGATTGTCCGTCGAAGGCAACCTCCGCGCCGTGTTCGAGACCCTGGGTCTCCGCCGCGCGGAGCAGCGACGCCGGATGAACCAGCTGATCGCCGACTTCGATCTGGTCGCCGTGCGACGGTCTAAGGGGAATCAGCTCTCGGGCGGCGAGCGCCGTCGCCTGGAGATCGCCCGCGCGCTGGCGATCGGACCCAGCTTCATCCTTCTCGACGAGCCGTTTGCCGGAATCGATCCGATCGCGGTTCTCGACATCCAGGCGATCGTCCGCCAGCTTCGCGACATGGGCATCGGGGTCCTGATTACCGACCACAACGTCCGTGAGACCCTCAAGATCACCGACCGCGCCTACATCATCAACGACGGCAGGATCTTGCGCACCGGCACTCCGGCCGAGCTTTCGGCCGATGAGACGGTCCGCAAGATCTACCTGGGCGCCGAGTTCAGTCTCTGAGGGTCAGCAGGTGCCACGGTGGTGATACCGTCGACTTGGCATTAATCTTGCTCCCGCCGCATTCGGTAAGCGATCATGGTGCTCCAACAGAGGCTCTCGCTCAAGCTGGCCCAGCGGCTGGTGATGACTCCGTCGCTGCAGCAGGCGATCAAGTTGCTGCAGATGACGCGGCTGGAGCTTCAGGGCGTCCTCAACCAGGAAATGGTGGAGAACCCCATGCTCGAGGATGTCGGGGACCAGGAGGACTCCGAAGAAACCGAGGACCAGAGCCCGGAAGAAGAGCCGTCGATGCTCGACATCGATCTCGACGCGTACTTCAACGACTATCTGGGATCCGAATCGACCGCACCGAACACCTTCGAGGCGAGGGAGGCCGTTCCCTTCGAGAACAGCATCAGCCGGGAACCGGATCTCTACGACCATCTGCTCTGGCAGTTGCGGCTCTCCGATGCGAAGCCGCCGCTGCGGGACATCGCGGAACTCGTGATCGGCAACCTGGATGCGGATGGTTTTCTCCGAGCCTCGATCGAGGAGATCCAACTCCTCGGCGCCCAACCCGGCGAGGTGGAGCGCTTCCGGGCGGAGGTCGCGATTGCCCAGGAGATGGCGGAGGCGTTCTCGCCCAACCACAGCGGAAACGGAAACCTCACCGCAGAGCCCGGGGACGAAGGGACGGAGCGCCAGACCGCACCGGTGCCTGGCTATCCCGCCGAGTACGTCGACCGTGCTCTGGTCCTGGTACGGAGCTTCGATCCTCCGGGGATCGCATGGCACACCCTACAGGAGTGCCTGCTGGCTCAACTCGAGGCCCAGGACGAAACGGGGAGCCTGGCCTGGCGCATCGTCGATGAGTGCTGGCAAATGCTGACCCGACGCCAGTTTCGCCAGATCGCGCGACGTCTTGGCACGCCGCTGCCGGCCCTTGAAGCTCCCGTAGAGGCGATCAGGGCCCTCGAAACCCGCCCGGGCCGTCTCTTCTCGCGCGAACACACGGAGTATGTCGAGCCTGATGTCGTCGCCGTGAAGACGGGAGGGGAGTGGGCGATCCAGTTGAATGACGACGGTCTGCCGAAGCTGCGCATCAGCCGGGCGTACCGCACGATGCTCCAGCGCATGCAGCGGGAAGATGGCGAGGCCGAGGCCCGCGAGTTCCTGAAGGACAAGATGCGTTCCGCCATGTGGCTGATGAAGAGCCTCGATCAGCGCCAGAGAACGATCTACAAGGTGGCGGAGTCGATCCTGCGACAGCAGCGCGGGTTCTTCGATCACGGCATCGACGAGCTGCGCCCCATGGTCCTGCGCGATGTTGCCGACGACATCGGAATGCACGAGTCGACGGTCAGTCGCGTCGTTTCGAACAAGTACATCCACACGCCGCGCGGTCTGTATCCAATGAAGTTCTTCTTCCACAGCGGCATCGACTGTGACCGGGGAGGGGAGATCTCGTCCCTGACGGTGAAGCGAAAACTCCGGCACCTGATCGGCGACGAGGACGGCCGCAGACCGCTCTCCGATTCGGCGTTGACGCGACAGCTCCAGCGAGAGGGGATTAACATCGCCCGGCGGACAGTCGCCAAGTACCGCGATGAACTTGGTATTCCGTCATCGAACGACCGCAAGCAGATCTTCTGAAACGAGTTGAGCGGAGACCGCGGAGCGACGATGGATCTGGCAAGCCTGGCGAAGCCGCAACTCATCTTCCCGGACTTCGAGGCAAAGAGCCGGGACGGCGCCCTGCGGGCCCTGACCGAGCGCATCTGCCGAATCCTCGGACTGGCGGATCCGGATGTCGTGCTGTCGGCCCTGCGCGAACGGGAAGAGTTGGGCTCCACCGCGCTCGGAGACGGTCTGGCCGTGCCCCACGGACGGATCCGCGGCCTGCGGGACATCGTGTTGGCGGTGGCGGTCTCCAGGCGGGGCGTCGACTACGGCGCCGAGGACGGACGACCGGTGCGGGTCTTCTTCGTCCTGCTCTCGCCCCAGGAGAGCGCCGGCCGGCACCTCAAGGCGCTCGCGGCCGTGTCGGAATGGATGAACCGCGGAGGCCGGGAGCGCCTGCTCAAGGCGAGAAAGCCGCAGGAGATCTACGAGCTGCTGTGCGCCAACGGGCGTGTCTGAGTTGCCGGTTCGCCTGTTCGTCATCACGGGTCTTTCTGGCTCGGGCAAGAGCACGGTCGCGCGCTGCTTCGAGGATCTCGGCTATCACTGCATCGACAACCTGCCGCTGCCCCTGCTACGCCACCTCGTCCAGGAACCGGCAGCCGCTGCACCCTCCCTCGACGCGATTGTCCTGGTCACGGACGTGCGCACACCCGGTCTGGCCGAGGAGCTGCCCCGACTTCTGGACCAGGCGGATCCGGCAGTAGTCGAACCGGTACTTCTGTTTCTCGACAGCTCGGACGACGTCCTCGTCCGGCGCTACTCGGAGACCCGCCGGCGTCATCCGCTCACGACTGCGGGGGAGCGGGTCATCGACGGCATTCGGCGGGAGCGACGGCAACTCGCCGAGCTTCGTGGCCGGGCCTCCCGGGTTCTCGACACGACGGACTCGACGATTCACGAGCTCCGAGCCGCGATCTACAACGAGTTCGCCTCGAGCGACGCCGGCGGACTGACGGTCAACATCGTCAGCTTCGGCTTCAAGTTCGGCGTTCCTTCCGGCGTGGACCTCATGTTCGACGTCCGCTTCCTGCCGAATCCGTACTTCGTCGCGGAACTGCGGGACAAGCCCGGCACGGATGGGGAAGTCCAGGAGTTCCTGCACGGACACCCGGCTTTCGACGAACTTGTCGAGCGCCTCGAGGATCTCCTCGCCTACCTCCTTCCCAGGTTTCGCGACGAGAAGCGGAGCTACCTGACCGTCGGGATCGGCTGCACCGGCGGGCGGCACCGTTCGGTCGCGGTCTCCGAAGCGGTGGCCGATCGTCTGGCGGCAGGCGCCTGGCAGATCAGCCTCCAGCATCGCGACGTCGAGCGTCACCGGACCACCGCCGATGCCGAGCCATGACGGTCCCGGTTCTCATCATCTCGCACGGTGATCTGGCCCGTGAGTTGCTTGAATCCGCAAGAGCGATCTCCGGCCAGCACTCGGGGGCGGGCAACGCGCCGATTCACGCGCTCTGCGTGGACTGGCGCGCCGGCCGGGCGCAGGCGGCGAGCCTGATCGAGACCAGGATCCGGCAACTCGACGAGGAGCATGGTTCCGGCGTGCTGATCCTGACCGAGATGTTCGGCGATACTCCCTGCAACAGCGCGCTGCGCGCGGCCGGAGTCACCAGGGCGGCGGTGGTCACCGGCGTCAACCTGCCTATGGTGCTCAGCCTGTGCTGCGACGCTCCCGATCTGGAGCTTCCCGATCTGGCGGACTGGATCTGGAGCAACGGCCGCAAGAGCATCCAACTGGCGGCGACGGGGCTGGCGCGACCTGCGAAATGAAAGAACGCGTAGTCCAGGTCGTCAATGAACTGGGGCTTCATGCGCGAGCCGCGGCAAGGCTGGTGCATACGGTGAAGCAGTTCCAGTCGAATGTGATGCTGCGGGCCAACGGCCGCGAGACGGAAGCAACCAGCATTCTCGGCGTCCTCCTGCTTGGTGCGGGTCACGGCGCCAGCCTCACGGTCCGATGCCGCGGCGAGGACGAGCAGGCCGCCATGGCCGCAGTCTGCGACCTGATCCAGGCCCGCTTCGGGGAGGATGCGTGAACCGGCCGCCACGGCACCCGACGGTTCAGGAGACGCTTCAGGGTGCGGCCGCCGCACCGGGAGTCGCGATCGGTCCGGCGGTGTGTCTTCGTGGCCACGGTGTCCAGGTCCTGCGCGTGCCGATCCGCAGCGGCAACCTGGACCGGGAGGTTGAGCGTTTCGGCGCCGCCGTACGCAGCGTCGAGGCCGAGCTGGAGTCCACGGAAAGCCGGATAGCGGAAACGTACGGCAGTGACCTGGCGTCGATCTTCCATGCCCATTCGGTGATCCTGCGGGACTCCTCCTTCGCGCGCCGCATCGACCAGACGATCCGGGAAGATCGAGTCAACGCCGAGTGGGCAGTGCAGGCCGTAGCCGACGACCTCGGCGAGAAGTTCGCGCAGGTCAAGAGTCAGCATCTGCGCGAAAGGGGCGAAGATCTTCGCGACGTCACCCGGTACCTCCTGCGCGCCCTGGCCGGCAGGAAGAGCACTCCCGGCGCGGACGTGGACTTCGACCGCAATGTCGTCGTCGTCAGCCACGAACTCACGCCGGACGAGGTCCTGCGCCTGGGTCGTCGCGGCGCGGTGGGCTTCGCGATCGAGGTCGGGGGCGCCAACTCCCACACCGCGATCGTCGCCAGGGCCCTGGACGTTCCCCTGGTCACCGGCATCGTGCACATCACGAACCGCGTCGCCGACGACGATCCAGTGGTCGTTGACGGTGAAGCAGGACGCCTCACGCTGCACCCGACGCCCGAGACGCTCGAGCACTACGGGGTTCTTCAGCGACGTCGCCGTCAGAAGGAGGAAGTGCTCACGACCGCGGCGAGAAAGCTGCCGGCCCGAACCCGCGACGGTGTCGGGGTCGACCTGCTCGCCAACGTGGAGCTTCCCGAGGAATTCGAAGACGTGCAGCGTTTCGGGGCCGCCGGGATCGGTCTCTACAGGAGCGAGTTCCTGTACCTGGAGAAGAGTCCGGAGCTTCCCACGGAGGAAGAGTACCTGGCCGTCGTCAGGGGGCTCCTGGATGCCATGGCGCCCTGGCCCGTCGTCGTCCGCACGCTCGACCTGGGTGGAGGCAAGACGGCGCGCGGGCTCGACGAACAGGAGGAGGAGAACCCGGTTCTCGGCCTGCGCGGCATCCGGCTGACGCTTTCCCGCACGGACGTCTTCCGCAGCCAGTTGCGTGCCCTGTTTCGCGCGGCGGCCCTTGGCAACCTGCGCATCATGGTCCCGATGGTGACCGCGGTGGAGGAAATCCGGGCCCTGCGGGGCCTTTGTGCGGAGATCTGCTCGGAGCTCGAGGCCGAGGGAGTCGACCACCGACGAGAGGTCGAGATCGGCGCCATGGTGGAGGTGCCGGCGACGGTTCTGATCGCCCGTCAACTCGCCGCCGAGGTGGACTTCCTCTCGATCGGCACGAACGACCTGATCCAGTACGCGCTGGCGGTCGACCGGACGAACGAGCAGGTCACCGACCTTTACCAGCCCTTGCATCCGGCCATCCTGAGCATGATCCAGCTCGTGGTGGAGGCGGGCCGAAGACAGCGGGTGCCGGTGGCGCTCTGCGGCGAAATGGCCGCCAGCCCCGAGTGCGTTCCGCTGCTCCTCGGTCTGGGCCTGCGTGAACTCTCGATGAGCCCCCGGAACATCCCGCTGACCAAGGAGGTCGTCCGCACCGTCCACATCGGCGACGCGGAGGAACTCGCGAGACGCTGCGTCGCCGCGTCGACCGCCGGCGAAGTCCGGGAGCTGCTCGCCCAAGCTCACGCCACGTCGCCGTAGTACCGCGCGTTCGGCTGCCGCCGGCCCGCCGCCTTCCGGTCGCGGGGTAGTAATCTCCGCGACGTGGAGCGCTTCTACATCGAGACCTGGGGCTGCCAGATGAACGAGCTGGACAGCCAGCGCATGGCCGGGCAGTTGATGCAGCAGGGCCTGCTGCCGACGCGCGCGCTCGAGGAGGCCGACCTGATCCTCCTGAACTCCTGCTCGGTTCGCGAGAAGGCCGCTCAGAAGGCGTACTCCCGGCTGGGAGAGTACCGGTTGCTCAAGCGCGACCGCGAGAGCCTGAGGATCGGATTCTGCGGCTGCGTCGCTCAGCAGGAGGGCGAGGAGGCGTTGCGCCGGATTCCCGATCTCGACTTCGTCGTCGGCACCGGCAGGGTGGGGGAGCTCGGTTCAATCCTCGGGCGGAGCCGCGACGGCGAGCGCGTACTGGCGGTCGGCTTCCCGGTAGAACGCCCGTACGACTTCGAGGCGATCAGCCGCGACACCGCGCACAAGGGCATGGTCACGATCATCGAGGGTTGCAACAAGCGCTGCACTTTCTGCGTCGTCCCGAACACCCGGGGTCCGGAGCGCTGCCGTCCTATGGCCGACATCGTCCGCGAGATAGAGCATCTGCTGGACTACGGCTTCCTCGAAATCGAACTCCTGGGCCAGACGGTGAACCACTGGCGCGAGCCGCCGCCGCCGCTGGGCAGCGGCCGCGAGTGGGACTTCGCCGACCTGCTCAACGCCGCCGCCGTCCTGCCAGGCCTGAAGCGTCTGCGCTTCGTGACTTCCTATCCGCGCGACTTCACCGACCGGATGATCCGCGCCGTTGCCCGCCACGCGAACATCTCCCCGTACCTTCACCTGCCGGTGCAGTCGGGATCGAACCGGGTACTACGCCGTATGGGCAGGGGCTACACGGTGGAGGAGTACCTCGGGTTGGTGGGCCGCCTGCGAGCGGCACGCAGGGGACTTGCACTGTCTACTGACCTGATCGTCGGTTTCCCGGGCGAGTCCGAGGAAGACTTCCAGCGCACCCTGGAACTGGTCGAGACGGTGCGCTTCGCGTCGGTCTTCGCGTTCAAGTACAGCCCCAGACCGAACACGGCGGCAATCCGGCTGCCGCCATCGGACGAAGTTCCCCGCGAGGTCGCCGACCGGCGGCTGCAGCGTGTCTTCAAGGCCCAGTCCACGATCCAACGCGTGCTGAACGAGGAACTCGTGGGCTCGGAGTTCGACCTCCTCGTCACCGGTTGGAGCCGGCGTGCCGGACACCAGTCGGGACGCACGGACTGTCACCGGATCGTGCACTTTCCCGTCCTCGAGCGGCCCGTGGAAACGGGCTCGCTGGTACGGGTCCGGACAGTTCAGGCCTACGACCACTCCCTGATGGGCGAACTTCTCGACCGTGGCGTAGGATGACCGGGATGACGGCGGACGAGGTCAAGGCCCGGTCGACCCGGGAAAGAACCGAGGATCGGAAGATCCCGGCCGAGGTCCACGGCCTGATGATGGAGCCGAACTCCAACCAGCCGATCGTGATCCTGCGGCTGCACGAGCACGACCCGGAGGAGAGTTCGGTCGTTCCGATCTGGATCGGCATCTTCGAGGCGGGCGCGATCCAGCTTGCGATCGAAGGCAGGGATCCCGGACGACCGATGACCCACGACCTGCTGAAGAACGCCCTTGACCTCGTGGGCGCCGAGGTAATCGAAGTGGTCGTCAGGGCGATCGAGGGAAACACGTTCCTCGCGGTGGTGGAGCTCGTCGAACGCACGGGCGAGCACCGCCTTCTCGACGCGAGGCCGAGCGACGCGATCGCCCTGGCCCTGCGCGCCGGCGCGCCACTCTTCGTCCGGCAGTCCGTGGCCGATCTGGCCCGCGTCAGGCAGTCTGACCAGGACGATGGCGACGGTGCCGGCGAAGCCCCCGCGGTGGGAACTGACGACAAGAAGATGAAGAAGTGGCTGGAGGAGCTCGACCCGAAGACGTTGGGAAAGTACGAGATGTAGCCGGCCGATGCCGACGACGGAAGGCGAGACCAGACGGGACACCGCACCGAGCTTCGGGGAAGTCCGCCGTTCCGCCAGGCGTCCGGTCGGCCGGATGGTGCCTCTGGCCAGTATCGAGCCCGATCCGGACCAGCCTCGCCGTGAACTCGGAAGCCTCGACGGCCTGACCGCCTCGATACGCGCAAGAGGCGTACTGGAACCCATCCTGGCGCGTCCCGTCAACCAGGTTGGTGCGGACGGGACGACGACCCGGCGCAGATACCGGATCATCTCCGGTGAGCGCCGCTTCCGCGCCGCGCGGGAGGCTGGACTCGGGGAGATCCCGTTGATCGAGATGGACGTCTCGCCGCGGGACGCCCTCGAGATCGCCCTCGTCGAGAACCTGCAGCGAGCCGATCTGACGCCGTTCGAAGAGGCCGAAGGCCTGCGTACGCTGGTCGAGCGTCATGGCTACACGCATGATCGAGTCGCCGCCGCGGTTGGCCGGTCGCGGGTCAGCGTGACGGAGTCGCTGGCGCTCCTGCGCATGCCCAGGACGGTGCGCGAAACCGCGATCGCGCTAGGGGTGGGGTCGACCAAGTCCGTCCTGCTCGAAGTGATGAAGCTCGGCACGGAGGCGTCCATGGTCCGCATGCTGGAGCGCATCGCCGAGTTCGGACTAACGCGCGCGGAAGTCCGCACCGAGATTCGGAAGCGGCGTTCCGTCACGGACGAGGGCGAGGAGCCCCCGACCACGGAGACCGGCGACGCCAGCAAGCCTCACGTCTTCCGGTTCCGGTCGGTCGACGACCGGTTCAGCGTCTCGCTCAGCTTCAGGCAGGAAGTCGTCGAAGAAGAGGACCTCATCCTGGCTCTCGAGGAGCTGCTGGCCGAGCTACGTCGCAGCCGGGACGAGCCGGCCGTGCCGTAAGGGCTACGGGCCGGCGGGCTCCGGCCTCTTCGGTAGCCGCACACCGTTTGGACGTAGTCGAAGTCTGATAATGTCCATTATGTAAACACCCTCCAAACGGTCAGCCACGCGGGCCGATGAGTCAGAATGGCGGCGGAGACCGCGATGTACCGACTTCTCGACCGCTACATCCTGCGCGAAACCACGGGCCCGCTCGTCCTCGGGCTCCTGGTGTTCACGTTCCTCGCCCTGATGCAGGAGCTCTTCCAGTACGCGGAGATGATCATCGGTCGGAACGTGGAGGCCGCGGTCGCACTGCAGCTTCTGGCCTACAGTCTGCCCCACATCGTCGTCCTGACGATCCCGATGGCCTTCCTGTTCGCGATCCTCATCGCGATCGGCCGATTGGCAGCGGACAGCGAACTCGTGGCGATGAGGGCGTCCGGTATCAGTCTCTGGGCGATCTACCGACCGATTCTCCTGCTCAGCGTCCTGCTGGCCGGCCTCACCGGCTACCTGACAACGGTCACGCTTCCGGCCGGCAACAAGGCGATCAGCGAGCTGCGCCTCTCGATCCTGACCCGAAACGTCAGCCAGCAGGTGAAGCCCAAAGTCTTCTACGACCAGCTTCAGGATCGCGTCCTCTACGTCTTCGAGGCGCCCGAGAACGAGGATGGGTGGCGAGGCGTCTTCCTCGCCGACGCGGTGCCCGGGCCGGAACAGCAGGTGATCATGGGCGAAACCGGCCAGATCAACCTGAACCAGGCCACCGGCCAGGCGGTTCTGCGCTTCGGTGTCGCCGATGTGCACGAGGTCGACACGAACAACCCTGGCGCCTACCGCCTGCAGCGACTCAGGGACGCCAACATCGCGCTTGAGGACAGCCTGTTCCGGCATGAGGAGCGCCTGGTGCTGGCGAAGGATGTGCGTTCCATGACGCTCACCGAGCTCTTCGAGCGGGCCGGTGAGCCCGAGAGGACTGAGTCCGAGCGGAACAGGGCTCTGGTCGAAATCCACAAGAAGTTCGCCATACCGGCGGCCTGCCTCGTGTTCGGGCTCTACGGCATTCCGCTCGGCTTCCGGAACCGGGGCGGCAGACGCTCATCCGGGTTCCTGGTGTCGGTCGGCATCTTCCTCTTCTACTACGTCCTGCTGGGGAACGGCGAGGAGGCCGCAGCGAGCGGCCAACTGGCGCCCTGGCTTGCGATGTGGGCGCCGAACATCATTCTGAGCGTACTCGGCACCTTCCTGCTCTGGCGCCGCAACCGGGACAAGAGCCTGATGATCAGCGCCGTCGACCGGCTCACACGGGATCATCTGTGGAGACGTCTCGTCCGCCTCGCGCGCCTGCGGGAGCTCAGGGAACGCAGGCGGCGCGCACTCGAGCACCGGCTGGCTCTAGCCCAGCCGCAGTCGCTGCCCTCCTCCTCCGCCCGCGCACGCGTGAAGGTCCGGATGGAACCGCCGAGTTTCCGCTTCCCCGGGGTACTGGACCGCTACATCTTCGGCGTGTTCCTCCGGGTGCTGGGAGTCACGATAGCCGCCGCCCTGGCGGTCTTCATCGTCTCCGACTTCACCCAGCTCGTCGACGAGATGCTCCAGAACGACGTTCCTTCCAGCGTCTTCTTCGAGTACTACCCATTCCTCTCCCTTCAGGTCTTCTACGACAATGCGCCTGTCCTCGTTCTGGTCACGACTCTCGTCACTTTCGGCTTGCTGTCGCAACGCAACGAAGTCACCGCCGCCAAGGCGCTTGGCTTCAGCCTGTTCCGGCTTGCGGTGCCGGCGCTGCTCGCAGCGGTCGGCGTCGCCCTCCTGAGCGCCGCGCTGGAGAACTCGGTGCTGCCGGCCTCGAACGCGAAAGTCGTCGAACTGAGGGATCGGATTCGGGGCAATTCCGGCCCCGTGAAGAGCTACCACCGGGCCGACCGCCAGTGGCGGTTCGCCCAGGAAGAGAACGGCGGCGGCTACATCTACAACTACCGGCACTACGACGCGGACCGAGCTACGCTGCGGCGCCTCCAGGTGTTCCGGTTCGACGCCGACCACAGACTGACGCGGCGTCTCTACGCGGCGGCGGCCCGATACGTCCCCGGCGACGGCAAGGGCCGCTGGGAGCTGGTGGACGCCTGGCTTCGGGAGTTCGACGGCCTGACGATCACGAACAGCCAGCGATTCGCCGGGCCGCAGCCGGTGGACCTGCCGGAAGAGCCCGAGTTCTTCAACACTGAGGTGAAGTACGCCGAGCAGATGAACCGGTTCGAACTACGCCGCCATATCGACGAACTCGTAGCAGCGGGAACCGAAGTGCCCGACCTGGAGATGCAGCTCCACAACAAGACCGCCATGCCCGTGGTCAGCCTGGTAATGGCCCTGGTGGCGCTGCCGTTTGCGTTCCGCCTGGGCCGCCAGGGGGCGCTCTACGGCATCGGCATCTCGATCGTGGCGGGGATCGTCTACTACACGGTGATCAGCGTCTTCACCACCTTGGGCCAGTCCGAGGCCCTGCCGCCGCTGATCGCCGCCTGGAGCCCCAACGCTCTGTTCGCGACGCTGGCGCTTTACCTCTTTCTGGGCGTGCGGACCTAGCGCGCCCCGGTCAGGCGACCGCGCGGCGAAGCGTGGGGACCCGGTCGACCTGCTCCCAGGGAAACTCGGACCGGCCGAAATGT
Source organism: Acidobacteriota bacterium (assembly GCA_011525365.1). Classification (GTDB taxonomy): domain Bacteria; phylum Acidobacteriota; class Thermoanaerobaculia; order Multivoradales; family Multivoraceae; genus Multivorans. The sequence goes on along the minus strand of WTGQ01000002.1, from coordinate 1,911,402 downwards.
CCGTAGGCCGCGGTCTGGAGGTAGCGCGGCTGACGCAGATGCAGTTCGTCGATGATCGCGAGCGGCTCCAGGGCGAACTCGCTCACGACGATCTCCTCGAGTAGCCGGTCGGAAACGCCCTCGCGGGCGGTTCCGAAGGAGTCCACGTACACCGAAACCGGCTTGGCGACGCCGATGGCGTACGCCAATTGGACTTCCAGCCGATCGGCCATCCCGGCCGCCACGAGGTTCTTCGCCACGTAACGGGCCATGTAGCTGGCGGAGCGGTCCACCTTGGTTGGATCCTTGCCGGAGAACGCGCCGCCGCCGTGGTGACCGACGCCACCGTAGGTATCGACGATGATCTTCCGACCCGTCAGCCCACAGTCCCCCTGGGGACCGCCGACCTCGAACCGGCCAGTCGGATTGACGAGGAGCTTCGTCTCTTGCGTGCCGTTCTCCCGATAGAGGTCGGCAGGCATCGTCGGCCGGACCACGCGTTCCCGAACGAACGCGCGGATCTCGTCCAGGGCAACGCCGGGCGCATGCTGTGTCGAGACGACGATCGTGTGCGCGCGTAGTGGCCCCCCGTTCTCGTCGTACTCCACCGTAACCTGGGACTTGCCATCCGGCCGCAGCCACTGAGCCTCGCCCTCGCGCCGCACCTCGGCAAGGCGTCGCGTCAGGCGATGCGCGAGGACGATAGGCAATGGCATGAACTCCGCGGTTTCGCGGCACGCATAGCCGAACATCAATCCCTGATCGCCCGCGCCGCCGGTGTCGACGCCAAGGGCGATGTCCGGAGACTGGGGATCGAGCCGGACCTGCACCTCGCAGTCGTCGGCGGCGAATCCAACCCCGGCGTCCGTGTAGCCGATGTCCCGGATGGTCTTCCGGGCCACCGCGTCGAAGTCGATCGCGGAACCGCCGGAACGAACCGTGATCTCGCCCGCGAGCAGCACCAGATCCGTGCTCACCAGCGTCTCGCACGCGACTCGGGCCTCCGGATCGCGCCCCAGCGCAGCATCGAGCACGGCATCAGAAATCTGATCCGCGACCTTGTCGGGATGACCCTCGGTCACCGACTCGGACGTGAACAGACGCCGTATTCCACTTGCACGGGTGTCCATCGGCAGCGAACCATACCAACTTCATCGGCTCCGGTCTTGTCCACCCTCCACCTCGAAGCACTGCGTAACATCGCGGTGATGATCCGCAGCCGGAACAACCCCCAGGTGCGCACCATCCTGCAGCTGCGAAACGCCCACGCACGACGGCGCACCGATCTCCTCCTTCTCGAGGGCCCCCACCTGGCAACAGCCGCCGCCGAGGCCGGCGTCACCCTGCTCCACCTGCTGGTCACCCCCGGCTTCCACGCCCGGCGGGGCGAACTCGTAGACCACGTTGAGCGCGAGTCCGGTACCCGTGCCGCCTCGATCGACCCCGAACGCCTCCGGGAACAGGCGGACGCGGACGCTCCCCAGGGAATCGCCGCCATTGCCGAACCGCCTGGCACCTGGAAGACGGCCGAGAACACAGCCCCCCTACTTGATCCCGGGCTTCATCTCTACGCCGACGGCATCCAGGACCCAGGCAACCTCGGCGCCATGGCCCGGTCCGCCGAAGCCGCCGGCGCCGCGTCCTTTCTTCTCTCTCCGGGCACCGCCCGGCCCAGTCACCCTCGAGCACTCAGAGCTTCCGCCGGAAGTCTCCTGCGGATTCCGCTATGGACCGACGTCGGCGCGGACCGAATCCCTTCAGATGCCCGCTGCCTGGCCCTGACGCCCGCCTGCGCGGACCCGGACTCGCCGCCCGCAGTTCCGCTGTTCTCCAGCGATGCCACGCCACCGGACCTCTCCCCTACCGGCTCGACCATCCTCGCCGTCGGCAGCGAGAGCAGAGGTCTCTCAACCCCGCTCCTGGACCGCGCCGACGTCCTGCTCTCCATCGCCACCGCTCCCGCCGTCCAATCCCTGAACGCCACCGTCGCCGCCTCTCTTGCTCTCTTCGAGCTCCGCCGTCTGCTCGACTAGCGGCGCCTCTTCGCGCTTTCTCCGAAGCACCCGATCCGGCACTGCAGGTGGCAGGCCGTCCCACCCCACCGGCGGACGGGTGCTACACCAACCGACGCCGCGCCTCGAGCAGGCGCGTCAAAGCCGGCGCGACGTCGTGGAGGTCGCCAACGATGCCGTAGTGGGCGACGCTGAAGATGGGGGCCTCGGGGTCCTTGTTGACGGCGACGATGATGCGGGAGCCGCTCATGCCCATGAGGTGCTGGATCGAGCCGGATACGCCGAGGGCGACGTAGAGGTTCGGGGCGACAATGTGGCCGCTCGATCCGACCTGGCGCTCACGGGGCAACCAGCCGTTGTCGACGACGGGGCGACTCGCTCCGAGTTCGGCGCCCAGTGCCGCGGCGAGGTCGGCCGCGACGGCGACCTCATCCGGTCCGCCGACCCCACGGCCGGCGGTCACGATCCGCTCGGCGCCCGCCAGGTCCACGCCGCCGGCGCTCGCAGCTTCCCGGCCAAGAATCTCGCGCTCCCGGTGTTCTTCGGAGTCGGCCGGCCGACCGACCTCGAAGACGTCGTCCGGCGGCGCCGCCGGATCGGCGCTGCTGAACGCGCCGATCTGCACCGTGGCGACTACGGTTCGCTTCTTCGGTCGGACCTCTGCCCGCAACCTGGCCTGGAAGATGGACCGCCGGAAACGCAGGACGCCGCCATCGTCCGTCGTCGCCCCGCTCACCGAAGCGATGTAGGCGGCGCCGAGCCGTATCGCAAGTCGTGGCGCGTACTCGGCGGACTGGTAGGTGTGCGGCAGGAGAACGACGATCGGCTCGTTAGGATCCTCGCCGTCCCCCTGCGTGATGAGGGCCCGGAGCGCCTCGGCGTAGAGTGCCGGCGCGTAGGGGCCGAGCCGCTCTTCATCCAGAAGGGCGACCCGGCAGTTCCCGCCGAGCGACCTTCCGCAGGCGCGAACCTCCTGCGCCCCCGGTCCGCCGCCTGCGCCTTCGACCAGCCATACGACGGGCGCCGCCGCGTTCAGAGCACCGCCTCCCGCTCGAGATGGGCGATCAGCTCCTCGGCGGACGCCTGGGCTGAGGCGCCCTCGATCACCACGCCACCGGCGCCAGCCGGTGGCAGGCTGACGGATTCGGTCTCAATCCCGGCGCCCGCCGCTCCCACGGCCCCCGGCCCCACGCCCAGACCCGAGCAGTCCTCGCGGCGCAGTGGCTTCCTGCGGGCCTGAAGCGTTCCCCTCAGGGAAGCGAAACGCGGTCTGTTGATACCCGCCTGAATCGCCAGCACGGCCGGCAACTCCAAGCTCAACACCTCGTTCATCCCCCCTTCCAGCTCCCGCACGACGCGCAGCGAGCGCTTGCGCAAGTCCCTTTCGACCGCCATGACCAGCCAGGCGTAGCGACAACCCAGGATCTCGGCGATCACAGCCGGAGTCGCCGCCTGTCCGAGGTCGTCCGACTGGGCGCCGGCCAGCACCAGGTCGCAGTGTTCTCCCGCAAGCGCCGCCGCCAGGGCGCGCCCGTCGGAGAGCGCGTCGCCTCCCTGGAGCGCTTCGTCCGCCAGGTGAACGGCGCGGTCGGCACCCAGCGCCAGGGCCTTTCTCAGCGCCTCCTCGACCCGCGCCGGACCGAGGCTGAACACGACCAGCTCGGGCCGTTCCTCGCCGCGCGACACTTCTGCCTCAGCCAGGACGAGCGCCTCCTCCAGCGCGCACAGGTCACAACTGGAGATGACCCAGTTCACGTTGCTGTCGTCGATTCCCCGTCCGGAGTCGGCGACCCGCAGGTGCGAGTCCGTGTCCGGTACCTGTTTGATGCAGACGCCGATCCTCAACGCTTCCTCCCACGCCACTTCTCTCCGTCACACTCTGCCTGGCGCGCGAGCATAGCGTCGCAAGGACGTGCGCCGAGGCCCGCCGCCGGCCAGCCGGTGACGCGAAGCCATAGACGTCTGTCTATCTGTCTGGTACCTTTCGTGACGGTGCTTTCGTTCGCCATACCCGTCGCCACCCTGATGGCCACCGGCGACTCCGCGGTCATCCACTTCTTTCTCCGCTCGGGTCCGGTGGCGAAGATCGTCCTCGGGATCCTGGTGCTCATGTCGCTGTCGTCCTGGTACGTGCTCTTTCAGCGTCTGTTGCTGTTCCGGCGCACTGCCCGGCAGAATCGGAGTTTCCTGGCCCTCTTCCGCAAGGCCGCCCGCTTCAGCGAGATCGGTAAGGCCGCGTCCGGCCACCGGGCTGCTTCCCTGGTCGGACTGTTTCAGGCCGGCTACCTGGAAATCGACACGCAGATCAAGGCGTTGCGGGAGCCCCACGGAGACGACGAGGGCCTGCGCCTGCAGTCGCTGATGGGCCTCGAGCGGACTCTCCGCCGGGCTGCCAACGTCGAACTTCGGGTTCTCGCGCGCAACACTTCATGGCTGGCCACGACTGCCGCGGCGGCCCCGTTCATCGGCCTGTTCGGCACAGTCTGGGGAATCATGATCGCGTTCAACGACATTGGAACCACCGGCACGGCTACGATCACCGCGGTGGCTCCTGGCATAGCCGAGGCGCTGGTGAACACGGCAGCCGGCCTGGTTGCCGCGATTCCCGCCCTGGTCGGCTACAACTACCTGGCTACCAGGCTTCGCCAGTTGCGCGCCGAAATGGACGACTTCACGCTGGAGTTCCTGAACCTGGCCGAACGCAACTTCGGCTGAGCCCGCTCCCGGAGGGAAGAGAATGGCGTTCTTCCAGGACACCGACAGCGACGATTCGGTACTCGCCGACATCAACGTGACCCCCCTGGTGGACGTCATGCTCGTCCTGCTCATCATCTTCATGATCGCGACGCCGATGCTGCACCAGGGCGTCGAAGTGACGCTGCCGGAGATGGAGTCTCCCGCGTCGCTGGCCATCCGGGACGAAGATCCGCTGATCCTCACGATCGCCCAGAACGATCTCGTCTACATCAGGGACGAACCGGTAGCCACCGCGCTGCTGGTCGAGCGACTGCTTCCGATGCTCGAACTGCGCGACTACGAAGCGGTCTTCGTCAAGGGAGACGAGGAAGTCCCCTACGGAAGAATCATCAACGTGCTCGACGTTCTTGAGCGTGCGGACATTCATCGCGTGTCCCTCGTCGTAGAACCAGCGGATTGAGGCCCGAGACCCCTTTGCAGCACCAGGACGACCGCACGCTTCCGCTCGAACGCGCTCTCGCGGGCCGGGAGCAGCGCGGCCTGGGTCTGAACCGGCCTTGCCTGGCGGCGTCGCTGACCCTGCACATCGCCCTGATTGGCGGACTCCTGTTCGGACCCGGGCTGTTCGCCGAGCGGACCCATCTGGAACGACAGCCGCTTGAGATCGTCCGCCTGCCGACCATCCGGCCGGAGCCCATTCCCCCGCCGCCTCCCCAGGAAGAGCCGGAACCGGAGGCCCTTCCCGCACCCGAACCGGAAGCGGCGCCCGAAGAGCCGCCACCCGACGTGCCGACGCTCGCCCCCGAGCCCGAACCGGAGCCCGAACCCGAGCCGCCTCCTCCAGAGCCCGAGCCCGAACCGGAGCCCGAACGCCCCCGGCTGGACCGGCCGTTTGAGCCCGCACGCACCGTAGACGACGCGCTCGCGGGTGCCGACGATGCCGAGGCGCCCGTGGTCGGCTACGACAGCGAGGACTTCACTTACGCCTACTACACATCCCGGCTGATAGCCGCGATCAAGGCCCGCTGGACCAGGCCGCCGATCGAAGGGGTGGAGGCCGTGGTCTTTTTTCGGATCGCGACCGACGGCACCGTCAGTGACCTGGAACTCCTCCGGTCTTCCGGAGTCACGCGATTCGACAACGCGGGCTTGCGGGCGATCGAGCGCGCGTCGCCGGTGCTGCCGCTTCCGCGGTCCTTCCGGAAGCCAAGCCTCGGTGTAACGATGACGATCCGGTAAGAACGAGGAGCAGAGGATGAGAGTTCCAGCCCTTTCCATCATGATCCTGGGGACTGCGCCCTGCCTCGTTGCCATGGCTCCCGCGCTGGCCCAGACAGGGCCGGAAGCGGCCGCTGCGCCTCCCGCAAGGAGCCCTTCGGACCTCCAGATCGTCCTCGAACCTGACGCCGCGGTACGTCTGAATCTCGCCGTTCCGCGCGCCGGGCGCCCTCCCGGCGCGAGACCGGAGTTCCTCGACGCGATGCACGAGCTCGAACAGACCCTCCGCGAGGATCTGGCCTTCACCCAGCTGTTCGATGTCCAGGGTCCGGAAGTTCTCTCGTCCATCCGCCTGAGCGGCGATCGCGCCAGGGATCTGGAGCAGTACCGCGCGTACGGCAACGAGGTCGCTCTCCTGACAGAGTTCAAGCTGAACGCGGATGAGCTGATCCTCGAGGGGCGGGTCTACGACCTGGCTAGCGGCCAGTTCATCCTTGGCAAGCGGTTCAGCGGAGGCATCGACCTGGCCCGGCGAATCGCGCACGCCCTCTCCGACGAAGTCGTCCTCTACTTCACCGGTCGCCGCGGCATCGCGATGACCTCGATCGCTTTCGTCTCGGACCGCGAAGGCCAGGGAAGCAAGGAGATCTTCCTCATGGACTATGACGGTCACGCCCAGCGCCGGATCACCGGCCACATCTCGACCAGTCTCTCGCCGGTCTGGGCCGTCGACGGCAGCGGGCTGGCCTACCTCTCGTACTTCCAGGGGCGTCCCGGCGTCTACTGGGCCGACCTCACGACCGGCCGGAAGACGGCGATCGTCTTTGAGGAGCAGCCCGCGTACTCGCCCAGCGTCTGCCCGGACGGCGAGACGGTCCTCTTTTCGCGCCCGGTCCGCCGCGCTGGCAAGAGCAGCACGGAGGTCTTCTCCGTTGAGCGCGGCGGCGGCACACCCCGGCAGATCACCCGCTCGAGCGGCGAGGACACGAATCCCGAATGTTCACCCGACGGCAGCCGGATCGCCTTTACCTCCAGCCGTTCCGGAACCCCGCAGATCTACGTGATGGGCATGGACGGCAGCGATCTTCAGCGAGTGACCCTGGAGGGCAGGTACAACGAAGGTGCCTCCTGGCATCCCGACGGCAGCAAACTCGTCTACGCCCGACGTACCGAACGCGGCGACCGGTTCGACATCGCGGTCGTCGACCTGGTCACGCGTCAGGATCAGCTGCTGACGACCGGGCCCGGCAGCCACGAGTACCCGACGTTCTCCCCCAATGGCGAGTGGGTCGTCTTCGAGTCGCGCCAGCGGGGACGCGGTCGCCAGATCTACATCATGAGCGGAGACGGTCGGTACATGCGGCAGGTGACCACGCGCGGAAACAACTACTCGCCCTCCTGGTCCGGTTACTTCGACTGACCGTATCGAGGGCCCTGGAGATTCTGCTGTTGCCGCCGGCGCACCGCTCTGGTAGTGTCTATGGAACCGAAACGAACCAAGCTTCCAGGCTTTAGGAGTAGTCCCGGTATGTTGGCCAGAAGGTTCTCTGCACTCTTCCTGTCGGCTCTCGTCCTGCTGGCCATCGGGGCCTGCAAGAAGGCGGAACCCGAACCGCCCCCGCCGCCACCACCGCCGCCGCCCGCGGCCGAACCGCCGCCACCGGAACCCGTGCCGCCGCCGCCGGAACCCCCGGTCGAGCCCGCGTACGTCTCGCCGTGGTCCGAGGACATCGTGGAAGCGAACGAGGAGGTCCACGGAAAGGGCCTCCTGGGGGACGTCTACTTCGAGTTCGACAAGGCGACCCTGACCGACGCGACCCGGTCTCAACTCGGCAAGAACGCCGATTTCCTCAAGAGCCAGGACGGTGAGGACTTCGTCATCACGATCGAGGGTCACTGCGACGAGCGGGGCACGAACGACTACAACCTGGCCCTTGGCGACCGCAGAGCGAACTCGGCTCGCGACTACCTCACCTCCCTCGGCATTTCCGGCGATCGTCTGAAGACGATCAGCTATGGAGAGGAGCGGCCACAGTGCGAGGAGTCGAACGAGGACTGCTGGCAACTGAACCGGCGCGCCTACTTCCGCGTAACCGACCGCATGTGACCCGGGGCCCGGCCCTCCGGCGAGTCCTTCGCTCCAGTTCGGGCCGCGTCGCTTCACCCACATGATTCCCCGTCTTCCTGGCCGGGAGTCCCTCTGGCATCTCCCGCTGGCGGTAGTCCTCCTGGCGCCAGTGCCGGCCTGCACATCGTCGACCCAGTTGACGGAACTGGAGGCGGGACTGGCCGCCCTCGAGCAGAAGCTCGATGCGTTTCGGTCCCAAGCGTCCACCCGTGACGACCTGGAGGTCGTCCTTCGTGGCGTCGAACAACTGCTCGAGAGCGACGTCAGCGCCAGGGCGGACCTAAAGGAGGATCTCCGCCAGATCATTGTCGAGGTCGAAGCCCTGCGAACGTCAACCCAGGAGCAGCGACAGACCCTCAACGCGTCCCTCGAACGCATTGGGCAGATGAACGACGAGTTGAACCTCCTCCAGGGTCAGCTCGAGCGCCAGGAGACCTACCTGTCCACTCTCAGCGAGCAGCTCGAGGCCAACCGCCAGACCACTCCCGCCGAGTCGGTTGAGCCCAAGGCCCTTTATGACGCCGCCTACCAGAGCTACCTGAGCGGGGACTACGAACAGGCGGCGATCGGTTTCGAGAGCTACCTCGGCACGTTCCCCAACGGCGAGGACGCTGACAATGCCCAGTACTGGCTCGGAGAGTCCTACATGGAACGAGGGCGGTTTCGCATTGCCATCGAGGAGCTGGGACGTGTCGCTGAGCGCTATCCGGACAGCGACAAGGTGGCCAGTTCCATGCTCCGCATCGGCGTCGCGCACATTGAGCTCGGCGAACGTGACCTGGCCAACGAGATGTTGCTTCGCGTCAGACAGGAGTATCCGGACTCGGACGAAGCAGTCCTGGCCCTGCAGCAACTCGACAACCCGGCCGACCAACTGTAGACTGCGCCGCCGGCCGGGGTTGCCCCTTGGCTCGGAGAACGCGAACCTTACGGACCCGAGTCCCAAAGAGAAAACGAGATGGCGAACAGTAAGCAGGCCGAAAAGCGTATTCGGCAGTCCATCGTCCGGCGAGATCGCAACCGCGCCGCGATGTCCAGATTCCGCACGTCCATCAAGCGGCTTCGCGCCGCCGCCGAGAGCGACGTGACGAAGGCGCGCGAGCTTCTACCATCGACCCTCAGCCTGATCGACTCAACGGCCCGCAAGGGTGTGATCCACACGAACGCGGCCGCCCGACGCAAGTCGCGTCTGACCAGACTCGTGAATCGTCGCGCCGAAGCGGCCGGCGAGACGGCAGCCGCCGAGTCCGCCGACTAGAACCCCTCGAGCAGGTCCGTCACCATCGTGTCGGCGAACCGTTCAGCGCTGTCTTCGATTGCGATGTTCTCACGGTCGAAGAAGTCGCTATCGGCGCTCTCGACTTCGTAGCTCTCCTTGAACTGGTAGCGGTCGTTCGCCCAGATCACCTCGCCTTCCTCCTCCGTCGGCGAGGAAACACGCCGGAAGGAGACGTCCGCGATGATCGCCAGTTCGTACTCCTGGGCGCGGCCGTCGCTGGTGAACGTGATCGGCGCCACGCGGAATGAGGTAACCGAGCCTCGGATCACCGCGTCCGCCTCGCCTTCGGTCGCCACCAGTTCGAACCGCGCCCGTGTCACCAGTTCGTCGGCGATTGCCTGAGTGAGGAACTGCTCGACCTCGATCCGAGTGGTCCGGTTCTCGAAGGGCTGCAGGAAGACCCGTCCGATGTCCTCGGGGATGTTGGAGGCCCTGCCCACCAGGGTGTAGCCGCAGCCGCTCAGCGCCAGACCGGTGGCAAGCGTGGTAGCCACCACCACGAGCCGCACCGGCCATGTCACTTTCATCGCCGCCAGCCTAGCAGCAGGTCAGCGGTTGGCGTCTCGGCCCAAGGTGACCAGGAGAGCGTCGAGGATTCCGTTGACAAACCTCCCCGACTGCTCGGAGCCGAACTTCTTGGCGAGTTCGATCGCTTCGTCGATCACAACGACTGCAGGCACGTCCGGCTGATGACGGAGTTCGTAGACGGCAAGCCGCAGAACGTTCCGATCCACCACCGGCATTCTCTCCAGCCGCCAGTTCTCCGCCTGCTCATCGATCAAGGAGTCAATCGACTCCTGGTTGACGAGGCTGCCCTCCAGGAGCGTGCGCGCGTAGGCCAGCGCCAGCTTCGAGGCGTGCAGCGTAGCGCCGGGGTCAGCCGTCTCGGAGCGGAACGAGTGGACGTCGAACTCGCGGACCAACTGCTGCGGCTCCAGCCGTCCGATCTCTCGCTGGTAGAGCATCTGTAGCGCCATCTCCCGCGCCTGCCGGCGTTTTCCCGCCGAGGTTCGGTGAACTTCGGCTGCCGCGGCTCCAGGTCTGGTCATGCCTTCAACGACCGCAGGAGACGGGCCATCTCCAGGGCAGCTTCCGCGGCCTCCTGGCCCTTGTTCCCCGCCATGCCACCGGCCCGGGCGGCCGCCTGTTCCGCGTCGTCGCAGGTGAGAAGACCGAATCCGACGGCGAGGCCGGTTCGTGCCGTGACTCGCGCGCATCCCGTCGCGCACTCGTTGCAGATGTAGTCGAAGTGCGGCGTCTCTCCCCGGATCACCGCTCCAAGCGCCACCAGGGCGTCGAATCTCCCCGTATCCGCCAGAGCGGCCAGAGCGGCCGGTATCTCCCAGGCGCCGGGGACCCGGACCAATTCGATGTGCTCCTCCAGGACGCCGTGCTGTAACAGGGCTTCCCGCGCGCCGGCGATCAGCAGTTCAACGATGCTGCCGTTGAACCGCGCCGCGACCAGCCCGAGCCGGAAGTCAGCCGCATCGAATGCGGTCTTCACGTCGTGCACGGGCGATCACAAGGGGTTGGATGGTCGGGACGGCGAGATTCGAACTCGCGACCCCCTGAACCCCATTCAGGTACGCTACCAGACTGCGCCACGTCCCGACCGAAGGGCATTCTCTATTGGTTTGCGGCCCTTTGGCAAGACTCTGGCGACAAGGGAACAGCGCGGCGACAACACTCCAGCGCAGCTCCCGCGTCAGTCGCTTTCCGCTCCCGTTCCCGGCTTGAGTTCGGCTGCAAGCTGGCGGGCCTGAGCGACCAGCGCCGCGACTCCGCCTTCCAGCCGCTCGACCCGCCGGGCCAGGATCCCGATGTCGCTTATGTCGCCAGGCGGTGCCTCGCCGACCGGCGCTTCTTCGGCCCGCTCGTCTGCGGGCCCTTGATCGCCATTCGCCCTGTCTTTCGTTGCGGGCATCAGCGGCCGCCCGCGGAGCTGGCCGTCCTCGAGTTCTGCGCCAAGCTTCTTCTTGGCGCTTGCGATCGTGTAGCCCTCGTCGTAGAGGAGTTCCTTGATTCGACGGATCGTCTCCAGATCCTCGGCGTCGAAGTCGCGGCGGCCGCCGCCGGCCTTCCTGGAGGCCAGGGCCGGGAACTCCGTCTGCCAGTACCGCAGGACGTAGGGCTGGATGTCCAGCAATCGGCACGCATCGGCGATCTTGTACTGCTTGGGAATGACGGGCCTCCCCGGGCTACGCGTCAACTGAACCCGAGCGCAACGGACGAAGGGGGGACGATTCCGGGCTGAAGTGCGGTGGGATACGAACAGAGGATTATACGAAACGTGAAGATCCGAGGCCTGCGTCGGCGTCACCCCTCCGTTCCCGCACCACGATGCGAAGCGGCACACCGTCAAGCTCGAAGGTCTGCCGGAGGTTGTTCTCCAGATACCTCCGGTAGTTGTGGCCACGCTTCAGACGCCGATTCGCGAACAGGAGAAAGGTGGGAGGTGCTCCGGCCACCTGGGTCGCGTAGAAGAACCTCCAGGGTCGTCCCCGCTCCGCCGGCGGTTGGTGACGACCCACGATGCGTCGAACTTCGCGGTTGAGTTCTGACGTCGGCACCCGAAGTCGATGCCGTTCACCGACCCGGTCGAGCGCGGGCATGACGTTGCCCACACCCCGACCGGTCAAGGCCGAGACGTTGATTCGGGCCGGTTTCGCGAACAGTTCGGAGACCCGTTCCCAGCCCAGCTCCAGACGCTCGCGCTTCGCGTCGTCCACCAGATCCCACTTGTTGCAGACCACGACCGCGGAGCGGCCCGCCTGCCACGCCACGTCCGCGATCGCGAGGTCGCCGGAGGCTATGCCCTCGCTCGCATCCACGACCAGGACCACGAGTTCCGCTCGCTCTATCTGGCGGCGGGCGAGCATCACCGCCAGGTCTTCGGGGGTGTCCTGGACCTGGGAACGCCGCCGGATCCCCGCCGTGTCCACGAGCAGGTAGTCCGGACCGTTCTCCCGCTTCAGCAGACTGTCGATCGGGTCCCTGGTGGTTCCGGCCGTGGCAGAGACGAGCGTCCGTTCCCTGCCCAGCAGGCGGTTGACGAGGGAGGACTTGCCGACATTCGGCCGGCCCACGACCGCGACGGACGGCGCCGGCGACAGGACCGCGGAGGGGGCCGCCGGGAGGTGCCCGGTGATCTCAATGTGCAACGCCTCGAAACCGGTGCCGTGCTCCGCCGACAGAAGCACGAGCGCGTCTCCTCCCAGGGCGTAGAACTCGTGGTAGCCCTCTCTGGCGGCCCGGGTATCAGCCTTGTTGACGACCACGACGATGGGCCGGCCGCGGGTTCGGAGACGCTCCATGACCTGTTCGTCCGCGGCCGCCAGCCCCTCCCGACCGTCCACGACCAGCAGCAGGAGGTCGCTCTCCTCGACCGCGAACTCGACCTGCGCGTTCAGGCCCAGCGGATCGTCGCCCGGGACCAGGCCGCCTGTGTCGATCAACTCGACGGTGCCCTGCCCCTCCAGTTCGAAACGCCCGACGAGGCGGTCTCGCGTAACGCCCGGCGTGCCGTGGACGATCGCCTGCCGGCGACCGATCAGCCGGTTGAAGAGCGTCGACTTGCCGACGTTGGGGCGACCGACGATGGCGATCGCGGCGGGCATGGAGAGACGACGGCGCTGCTAGGACTCGAACTGATGCTCGATGCGTCGATCGATCACCATCCAGCCCTCGTCACGGCGCTTGAACTGGTAGCGAACCCGGTAGCGATCCGTGCCGGACGACAGCAACCGGTCCGTGCCGCTCACCAGCGAGTCGATGTCCCAGACCTCGATCGTCGTGACCGCCGCGTTCGAGTAGCGCCAGACGTCGATCCGTTCGATCTCGAAGCTCTTGAGCATCGGTCGCAGAGTACGGCTCGCCTCCATCTCGAGGTCGTGAACGCGCTTCCGGACCGTAGCGATTTCCTTGGGCACGGCGCCCGAGGCCAGCGCGTCGAAGTCTCCGTTGGCGTAGGCGTTTCCGAGCTTGGGAAGGTAGTCTGCCAGCACGATCTCGATTGCCTTCCGATCCTCGTCCGAGGCGCCGTCCGGCCCGGCCTCGGTGCAACCGGCCAGCCCGCCGGCGAGCGCGACCGCGGCAACCACCGGAACCGGAGCGCGGCCCCTGGGGAAACGGAAGATCGGATGCGAGGGGTTTGGACTGCTCATGCGGGGAGACTAGCAGTCTGTCGAGCGGGTAGAATGCCCGTCCGGCCTCAGGCCGCCGGTCGCGAAAGTGGCGGAATTGGTAGACGCGCAAGATTCAGGATCTTGTGGTAGCAATACCGTGGGGGTTCGAGTCCCCCCTTTCGCACCAGGGCCGCTCAGGCGTAGAAGCTCAGCGCGCTGTCTCCGTAGCGCCTGGTTCGCCGGAGACTGAACCTCCCGGCTACCGCCGGTGGAGGGTGCCGGCTGGCGTGTTCCAGAACGATCTCGCCCCCGTCCGCGACCACTGAGGAGACGGCGCCGAGCAACTCGTCAAGCCTGGAGTCATCGTAGGGCGGATCGATGAACACGAGGTCGAAGGCGGCCTCCCGGTCCGCCGCCTCCTTGAGCCCCGCCGGCAGGACCGCCCTGACCAGGCGGAGATCGTCCGCCCCGAGAGTCTTCCGGCTCGCCTTCATGCAAGCCTGGGCTCGAGAGCTGCCATCTACCGCCAGGGCGAACCCGGCTCCGCGGGACAGGGCCTCGAAGGAGACCGCTCCGGAGCCGGCGTAGAGTTCCAGGAGGCGGCTGCCGGGGACGCGATCGCCCCAGTGGGAGAAGAGGGCCTCGCGAACACGCGCCTGGGTCGGACGAACACCCGCCGGAACCTTGAGACGCCGCCCGCGCCAGCGGCCACCCAGTACCTTCATCCCGCCCGGGCGCGTTCCCGAGCCGGTCTGGCGGGGGCTCATCCGCCGGGTGACGACGCCTGCTGCTGCCGGTAGGCGACCCGGCCGCCCAGGATCGTGTAGACGACCTGGGTGCCGGGAATCTCGTCCTCCGGAACGGTCATGATGTCCCGGGAGAGAACCGTCAAGTCCGCGAGCTTCCCTACCTCGAGACTCCCCTTCGACTCCTCCTCGAAGGCCGAGTAGGCGGCGTCGATCGTGTAGGAGCGCAGGGCCTCCTCCCGGCTCATTCGCTGGTCTCCGAAGAAGACCTCGCCGTTCCCCATCCGCCGGCTGACCGAGGCATGGAACGACGCGATCGGGTCGACATCCTCGACGGGAGCGTCCGTGCCGTTCGTGACCACGGCGCCGGAGTCGATCAGCGCTCGCCAGACGTACGCGCCCTCGGCGCTCCGATGTTCGCCGAGACGATCCGGCACCCAGGGCCCGTCCGAGGTGCAGTGCACCGCCTGCATCGAGGCGATCACGCCGAGTTCCGCGAATCGCGGTATGTCCTCCGGATGAAGGTGCTGGGCGTGCTCGACGCGCCAGCGTTTCGTCCGGTCGCCGGCGAGGGTCCGCTCGAACAGATCAAGCGTCTCGCGGTTGGCCCGATCGCCGATCGCGTGAACGCAGAACTGGAAGTCGTGTTCCCGCGCGAGCCGGGCGGTCTCCTCCATAACGTCCAGGCTCACCGTGTTCAGACCCGTCGACTTCGGCATGTCCTCGTAGGGGTCCAGCAGCCAGGCGCCGTGCGAACCCAGGGCGCCGTCGATCGACCGCTTGATCCCGCGGACGGTGAGAAAGCCGTCGCCGTGGTCGATCATGCGGTAGCTCCCGAGCGACTCGGCCATCGCTTCGTTGCTCTCCCGCACCATCACCCAGAGCCGCAACGGCAGGTCCCCCTCATCCGCCATCTGCCGATAGACGTCGATCAGCCCGAAACTGGAGCCCGCGTCCTGGAAGCTCGTGATGCCCTTGGCGAGACACTCTTCGCCCGCGAGCCCCACGACCCGGCGAGCGTGACTCCACTCCAGGGACTCCGCGCGCAGTCCGGCAACCAGATTCTCCGCGGTCTCCCGAAGCGCACCCGTAGGCTGGCCATCCGGATCTCGGACGATCTCTCCGCCCTCCGGATCGGGCGTCGTCACATCGATGCCGGCAAGCTCCATGGCCCGTGCGTTCGCAAACGCCATGTGGCCGCTGGCATGCCCCAGCAGCACCGGATTCTCGGGCGACACCGCGCTCAGGCCGTGGTGGGTCGGAAGGCCCTGCACACTGGGAACCGGCGGCTCGGACCACTTCGACTGGTGCCAGCCCCTGCCCAGGATCCAGGCGCCTGGTTCGGCCTCAGCCACCGCCTCCGCGACCTGCCCGACGATCTCGTCCCAGGTCTCCGCCCCCTCGAGCGCCAACTGGAGTCGAGCTTCCCCAATGCCCCAGAAATGGCCGTGACCTTCGATGAACCCGGGAACGCCCAGCCGCCCCCCCAGGTCGAGAACCTCCGTACCGGGACCAATCCAGGAACGCGCGTCCTCGGTCGAGCCGACGAAGACGAGCCGGCCGCCGACGGCGGCGACCGCCTCCGCCTCGGCCGGAGACGCCATGGTCACGAGGCGGCCATTCAGGACCACCAGGTCCGCGACTCCCGTTTCGTCCCCGCCACAGCCGGCCAGGAGAACTCCAAGCATCACCCCGAGAACCGGGGCGTAGAGCACACGGACCGGCAGGCCCATCATCCCGCCGGAATGCGCAACGTCTGGCCGACGACGATCCGGCTGCCCCGCAGGCCGTTCGCCTGCTGGATCTTCGCCGTGGAGGTTCCGAACGTCCGGGCCAACTGGCTCAGCGTGTCGCCCCTCCGAACCCGGTAAACCACGTCCTTGCCGCCCGCCGGGATCCGGAGCCGCTGGCCGGCATGGATCAGATCCGGCCGCCGAAGCCCGTTCGCCGCCACCACCGCCGCCACCGCAACGCCGTATTTTCTGGCGATCCGATGCACCGACTCGCCCCTTCTCACGACGTGGACGATCTCGCTCGGAGCCTGTTGCGGCAAGTTCCGGGGCGCGACGGCACGCTCCTCGGGCGCCCTGACCGCGGCGCGCTGGACCGGTGGCGGCGCGGTCCGGCCGGAACCCTGTTGCGGGATTCGCAGCCGTTGACCGACGTAGATTCGATCCGCTCGCGGCAGGCGATTGGCACGCTGGAGCTCGGACACGGACGATCCGAACCGGCGGGCGATTGCACCCAACGTGTCGCCCCGCCGCACCCGGTAGCCGAACGCCGCCTGACGATCCGGCTTGCGCTCAGGCGAGAGTTCGGCGTAGGCCTGCTCGAACCGCGCAGCGGTTCCGGCCGGCACGCGCAGTGGATACCTGGGAGGAACCAGCAGTGAACCGGCGAGGACCGACCGGTCGAGCGCCGGATTCAGGTCCGCGAGTTCGTCCATCTCCACACCGGTCGCCGCCGCCAGGTCGGTCAAAGCCACGTAGCGATCCCGGTCGACGACGTCGAACTGAATCTCGGGGAACGGTCTGACGCCGGGGAAATGACGGTCCCGCTCCGCGTAGACAATCACGGCCGCGAGAAACTCAGGGTAGAAGTTGCGCGAAGCGAAGCCGAACGTCCGCGACCGGTACTTCTCCGCGATCACGCCAATGTCCCGCGTGCCCAGCCGCCGCACGGCCCTCGCCATGCCGCCGGCGCCGTGGTTGTACGCGGTCAGGGCCAGGGGCCAGGCCTCCAGGGACTCGTAGTCCTGCCGGAGCTTTCGGGCAGCGCCCGCAGCCGCGAGCAGGACGTCGGACCTGGCGTCAACGGCCTCGTCCATCTGCAAGAACGCCCGGCCGGTCGAGGCGGTGAACTGCCACGCACCCGAGGCGCCGACCTTCGACCGGGCGCGGTAGTTGAACATGGATTCGACGAACGGCAGGCAGCGAATCTCCGGGGGCAGCCCGTACTCGGCAAGGGTCCGCTGGATACCCGGCATGAACATGCCCGAGATCTCGATCGCCTCCTCGAACCGGTCCCGGAGCCCGCGCTGTGAGCGAATCAGGCCCGCGGCACGCCGGTACTTCGTCCGCCCTCCGGCGATGTTCTCCATCTGCGACGGTATCGACCGGAGGTCCGGCGGCAGGTCCATTGCCGGCCGTCCCGCCGCCAGGTCGCGCAGGGCCTTCGCGATCCGGCTCATCTCGGCGCGGACGCGCCTGATGCGCGCCCGGTCGATCTGGAGCTCCGACGAACCAGTCGCCCGCAGGTCGCCCATGTCGACCACGCTGTAGACGACGTTCAGGTGGCGCTCGTCGTGCAGGATGACCTGATCGCTCGTGTAGGTAGCGAAGACGTCCTTCCAGAGCTCGACCGCCGCCGCCAGGTTCTCCGGCAGCGGGAACAGCTCGGGATCGATCGCCGGGTGGTAGCGCTCCTGGCCAACGGCGCCCGAAGCCACGAACGCCACCAGAATTCCGCAAACCGGAAGCAGCCTGGAGAGCTGGGAGCGACCTCGTCGGTGATTCCGCATCGGAGCCCGTATCTTACTGAAAACCAAGGACTTATGCATCTCCATCGGCCGTCGCGCCGATCCGGAGCCGGAGCACGTCAGTAGCGATAGTCGTCCCGCTTGTAGGGGCCGCCGACAGGTACTCCGATGTACGCCGCCTGGTCCTCGCTCAGTTCGGTCAAACGAACGCCCAGGTGGTCGAGGTGCAGGCGGGCGACTTCCTCGTCGAGTTCCCGCGGCAGCAGGTACACCTTGTTCGCCCTTGGCTCATCCCCTTTCGACCGGGCCGTCCGATGGAGGTCGATTTGAGCCAGAACCTGGTTGGCGAAGGAAGTCGACATGACGAAGCTCGGGTGGCCCGTCGCGCAGCCGAGGTTCAGCAACCGGCCCTCGGCCAGGACGAGGAGACTCCGGCCGTCAGCAAAGACCCACTCGTCGACCTGGTCCTTGATGTTGCGGCTCCGTACGCCGGGCAACCGCTTGAGACCAGCGATGTCGATCTCGTTGTCGAAGTGGCCGATGTTGCCGACCACAGCCTTGTCCTTCATGCGCGCCATGTCCTCGGCGCCGATAACGTTCCGGTTCCCGGTGCAGGTGACGAAGATGTCCGCAGTCTCCACCACGTCCTCCAGCCGCGCCACCTGATAGCCCTCCATGGCGGCCTGGAGAGCGCAGATCGGGTCGATCTCGGTGACGATCACCCGGCAGCCCTGGCCACGCAGCGACTGGGCGCAGCCCTTGCCGACCTCGCCATAGCCGCAGACGACCGCCGACTTGCCGCCGAGCATCACGTCCGTGGCGCGGTTCAGGCCGTCGATCAGCGAGTGCCGGCAACCGTAGATGTTGTCGAACTTGGACTTGGTGACCGAGTCGTTCACGTTGATCGCCGGGCAAAGCAGGGTTCCTGCTTCCTCCAGTTCGTAGAGTCGGTGAACGCCTGTCGTGGTCTCCTCGCTGATCCCCTGAAGCCCCTCCGCCATGCGCGTGAAGTAGCCGGAATCCCAGGTTCTCACTCGCCGGATCAGTTCGAGAATGACACCCCATTCCTCGGGCTCGCTCTCCGCGTCAAAGACCGGCACGGCTCCGGCTCGCTCGTACTCGACGCCGCGGTGAATGAGTAACGTGGCATCGCCGCCATCGTCGACGAGCAGCGTCGGACCACTCTCGTTCGGCCAGTCCAGAGCGCGTAGCGTGCACCACCAGTACTCGGCCAGGGTTTCGCCCTTCCAGGCGAATACCGGCACCCCCTTCGGTTCCTCCGGGGTGCCTGCGGTTTCCGGTCGGCCCACGACCACCGCCGCAGCCGCTTCATCCTGGGTCGAGAAGATGTTGCAGGAGGCCCACCGCACCTCGGCGCCAAGATCGACGAGCGTCTCGATCAGTACCGCCGTCTGGACCGTCATGTGGAGACTGCCGGTTACCCGCGCGCCGCGGAGAGGCCGTTCCGAGCGGTAGCGCCGGCGCAACTCCATCAGGCCGGGCATCTCGTGCTCGGCGAGGTCGATCTGACGCCTGCCGGATTCAGCCAGCGCCAGGTCGGCGACCCGAAAGTCGAGGCCGCTCGAGGCGGGGAACAGCTCCCGCACGGCGCCGGCCGTCTTCTCGCCATGCTCGATTCGCTTGTCTGCCATCGTCATCGTTCAGGACCTCCCGGAAACTCCCCGGATCCTCTGGTTTCCGCGCCGGCCTGTCAACCGTGACCGCCCACCGCGCCGGCGAGCAGTTCATAGGAGCGCAGCCGTGCCTCGAAGCTCGGACAGATCGTCAGCACGACGAGCTCGGCTACACCCAGGCGCCCCGCCAACTGCCGCGCCCGCGCGGCCACCGCATCCGGCGCTCCGACCAGGCTGCGCGCCCGCATCTTCCGGAGCACAGCCCGGTCCGCGTCCGTGAAGTCGTATGCGTCCGCCTCTTCCAGGCTCGGGAACGGGCCCGGCTGTCCCTGGGTCAACCGGATCCACCACAGGAACCGGCTGAGCGACTGACGGTTCGCCTCTTCGTCGGTGTCCGCGACCATCGCGCTGACGCCGACGCTCGCCCGCGGTTCGGGGTGGCTTTCCGAGGGACGGTACTCCCTCCGGTAGACCTCGAGCGCGGCCTCGGCGTCGCGGGGCTGAATGAAGTGGGCGAAGCTGAAGGGACAGCCGAAGTAGGCGGCAAACCGCGCGGAACCGAGGCTCGAACCCAGGAGCCACACCTCCGGCTGGGTGTCCCCCAGTGGCATCGCCCGGACGCCGTTCAGCCGGTCGTCCTCGTGCCCCCGGCCCAGGTATCCGAGAAGGTCGGCGACTTGCTCCGGGTAGTGCTGCACGCCAAGGCGCCCCGGCCCGTGCGCAAGCAGGTGCGCCGTGAACCGGTCCGACCCGGGCGCCCTGCCAATCCCCAGATCGATTCGACCCGGGTACAGGGTCTCCAGCATCCGGAACACCTCGGCCACCTTGAGCGCGCTGTAGTGACTCAGCATGACGCCTCCGGAGCCCACCCGGATGCGGCGGGTCGCCGCGGCGACCTGGCCGATCAGCGCCTCCGGCGCGGCGCAGGCGAGCGATTGCGAGTTGTGATGCTCCGCCAGCCAGTAGCGCCGATACCCGAGGCGATCCGTCGCGCGGGCGAGCTCCACGGCCTCGCGGATCGCGTCCGCGGGAGTGCTCCCGGCCCGCACCGGGCACTGGTCGAGAACGCTGAGCGCCAGCGACGCCGCGCCGGCCACTCAGTACGCCGTGGAGCGCCGGAAGCGCTCCACTACTCTGCCGTTCTCGCGCTCGGCGCGCGCCAGTAACCGCGCCGCCCACTCCTTGCGTTGCTCGTCCACCGCGTCCGGGTCGTAGCGGTCGACCATGGAACCGAACTGGCTGATGTGGGCCGC
Source organism: Acidobacteriota bacterium (assembly GCA_011525365.1). GTDB lineage: Bacteria > Acidobacteriota > Thermoanaerobaculia > Multivoradales > Multivoraceae > Multivorans. The sequence goes on along the minus strand of WTGQ01000002.1, from coordinate 1,890,854 downwards.
CGAGGCTCTTGCCTTCTTCTCCGCCACCGCCGTGACGTCGACCGTGTAGTTCGGGTTGGCGCTGTAGTAGAAGAAGACGAGCGGCACGCTCCAGGCCCCGAAGCCCTCGGCCTCCAGTTCCGGGAAGTACAACCGCCAGCGCGCCGCGCGGATCGCGTCGACCGTGATGATCGCGCCCGAACGGTGGTCCGACTTGTGGTACTGCTCATAGGGCGAACCGGGATCGACGGAGAACAGCGCATCGGGTTTGAACCGGCGTATCTCCCGGGCCACCTGACGGGTCAGGTCCCGGCGGTCGACGTACTCCAGCATGCCGTCGTCATGGCCGAGCCAGACGATGTTCTCCTTCGGAATGCCGAGGATCCGGCACGCCTCTTCCTCCTCGGCGCGCCGGATCGCCTTCAGGCGCTCCTTCGTCATCTCCGGGTCGCGGGAGCCCGCATTGTCCGTCGTGTAGACGACGACCCGGATGTCGTTGCCGTTCGCCGCCAGAATGGCCAACGTGCCGCCGGAGGTAAAGGTCTCGTCGTCCGGGTGCGGCGTGACGACCAGGATGCGACGGCCCGACCACTCTTCGATCCGGTCTGAGCCCGTGTACTCCGGTTCGGGACGGGAAACCTGGGCCCCTGCCTGACCGACCGTGCCGGCCACGACCAGACACACTACGAAGAGCAGCCCTGGCATGGCAGGGAGCGCTCGCATCGGGGCTCTCCCGCCCATGGGAACCATGGGCCTCAGTATAGTGAACCTCGTGTTCCTCCGGCTTCAGGCTTCGCGTGTGGTCGTCCTCTTCCCGATCATCCTCGGGTGGCTTGCGGTTCCCCTGGCGGCGCGCCAGCCCCAGGAACGCAGTTCCCAGGCCGCCACGATCCTCGACGAAGTGACGGTGAACATCGTGAACATCGACGTTCACGTCACGGACCGCAGGGGCAGGCCGATCTCGGACCTCTCCATCGATGACTTCGAGGTCTTCGAAGAGGGCGAGCAGATGGAGATCACGAACTTCCTGAACGCTGCCCGCCGCGATGGCGACGACCTGGAGTGGAACGAGGGCGAAACCCGCGATGAATTGGACGTCCCCGGCCCGCCCCTGATGGTAGCGCTGTACCTCGACCGTTACCGCACCTACCTCGGCAATCTGCGCCGGATCGAGCGTGATCTCGCCACCTTTCTGACGAGTCGCGGGGAACGGGCGAGCGACGTCAGATTCCTGCTCGCGACCGGCGATCCCGACCTGAACATGCGCGTGCCGTTCACGAGCGATCCCGGCGACTTGACACAAGCGCTCCAGGAACTCCAGAGCGAGGCCAGATCGCCCGCCCACGACAACGAGCTCTTCCGGCGCCGGATCCTCCAGGAGATTCGGCAGGCCTACGAGGCCTGCTCCCTTGGTGAATCCCAGAGCGCATTCGTACCGGACTGCGAACCCTGCGTCGACCTCTGGCCCGGCTTCCTGGGTTCCGCCGAGCAGTACGCCGCCGAGATGCAGTCGCGCAGCACGGCGTCAATCTCTGCCCTGGCCGATCTGGTGACCGCCCTCGGTGGCCTGCCCGGCCCCAAGGCCGTGATCTACGTCAGCGACGGTCTGCCCCAGCAGCCTGGCGCGGAGATCTACCACTACCTCGGCGAAGTCTGTCCCGAGAACCAGATGGAAACGGACCGGCGCCAGACCGAGAGAGACGAGACGTCGCGGTTCAACCGCTTCAGCGCCTTCAGCAACGCGAACCGCGTCACGCTCTACCCGATCGACGCTGGCGGCGTTCGGGGTTCGTCCGCAATCGACGTTCGCTTCGGCGGTCCGGTCGGCGCGGCGGACGGAGGTGGCGCCGGTAGCCTCGGTCTGGCCAACGTGCTCGTTCCCAGCAACCGGAACGATCGCTTGCGGGTCGACAACCTCCAGTCGACACTCAGTCTGCTCGCGGACGAAACCGGGGGCCGCGCCGTCTTCAACGAAGCGCATCCGGCCGAAGCGCTGGAGGAGATCGCGGCCGACTTCGGCTCCTTCTACTCGCTTGGCTATGCTGCTCCGCCCGAACGCCGCCATCCGATCCGCCAGATCGAGGTCCGGCTGACGAAACCAAGGAAGGGCTGGCAGGTCCGCTACCGCCGCTCGTACATCCTGAAGTCCGAGGAGCAGCGCCTCGCCGACCGACTGTACGCCGCCCTGAAACTCGGAGAGCAGTCGAACCTCCTCGGCGCTGATGTGACGTTTGGCGAGCTTCAGGAGGGAGCGAGCCGGGACCGGGTCACGTTGCCAGTGGAAGTACACGTGCCGGTAGCGGCCGTCACCCGGCTTCCGGGGCCCTCCGGTTCGAGCGGCACGGTGCGGATCTTCCTGGTCGCCGGCAACGACGAGGGCGAGCGGACGCCGATGCGCCAGAAGGCCATGACGCTGAGCGAAGCCCAATTGGCGCCGGAACTCGAGAGCGCCCTCGTGGTCGTGAACGTCGACCTGCCGCCCGGCAGATTCGACGTGGCCGTCGGCATCCGGGACGAGGCGACCGGCCGAACCAGCTACCTCGTCAAGAACGTACAGGTTCCGTAGACGTTGGGCCGGGCCGGCTGTTCATTCGCTCCGGTCCGCCCGAAACGTCTCGACATCCGCGGCGCTCGTCAAGACGTCCAATCCGGTGTAGATCGGGTCCTCGACCGTCCCGCCGTTGACCAGTTCCAGCAGCACTTCCATCGACTGGTAGCCCATCGCGTACGGTCGCTGCCCCACCTGTCCGTGGCTCAGGCCCTCGGCCAGCAGGTCCAACTGCATCGGCAGCACGTCGGCACCGATGATCACCAGGTCCTTCGAGTCGATACGCTCCCGGTACGGTGCGACAGCCTGCCGATAGGCCTGATCCACGAACTGAGGGAAGCCGCCGGTGATCGAGAACACGTCGAGGTCACGCTCGGAGGCCAGCACGTCGGCCATTTGCTGGACGGCTAGCGGAAAATCGTCGTTCGAATAGAGAGGGCAAGCCGCAACCTCGCTCCAACCGTTGTGGTCCTCAAGGCGGCTGCCCGGCGGAGCGGCCGACGCGGCGCCGGCCAGCGTGTCCCGAAGCCCCTGCATCCGCTCGTTGTGATTCATCGCCGCGGCCCCGCCCGACTGAATGCAGATGCTGCCCCCTTCCGGCTTCAGCTCCTGGAGGAGCTTCGCCTGGGCGACACCCATCGCGCGGTTCTCCGTGCCGATGTACGTCGTCCGCAACCCGGCGTCTTCGGCCAGGAGATCGGAGTCCCAGGTGATCACCGGGATGCCCGCGTCGCGGGCACGCGCCAGCGCCCGCGCCATCGCGGTTGCGTTCGAGGGCGACACGGCCAGGCCGTCGACGCGGCGAGTGATGAGGTCCTCGACAACATGGATCTGATCCGCCTCGGTGTGCTCGCTCGGACCGATGTACAGGCACTCGACGCCGTCGAGGTCCTCGGCCGCCTGCATGCAGCCGTCACGGGCGAAGTCGAAGAACGGGTTGTTCATGGCCTTGGGCACCAGTGCGAAGGTGTAGCCCGCTTCTTCCCGCGCGCAGCCGGCCACGGCCAGTAGCGAAAGGACAACAAGGCCCGCCGGCATCCGGCGGTGTCCGCGGGTGCCTCGCCCGCTTCGCGGCTTCGTCTTCCAACTCACCTGCAACTCCCGTCGCACTGAAGCTCCCAAGCGAGCACAGGCCCCTTCCGTGCTTCAGCCAGTGGTCTGTCTGCCTCGTCGTACGCGCTCGACGAGCATAGCGACGATGATCGATCCACCGACGAAAGCTCCCTGCCAGTAGGGGTCCACGCCCAGCAGCAGCAGGCTGTTGCGGATCAGTTCGATCAGAGCCGCGCCGGCCACCGCGCCGAACGCACCCCCTTCACCTCCCATCAGGTTCGCGCCGCCGATCACTGCCGAGGCGATCACGCGCAGTTCGTAGCCCTGACCGAGCGCGTTCGTAACCGCTCCCAACCAGCCGATCATCAGGATCGCCGAGGCCCCGGCGAGCAGGGAGCTCAGGACATACACCGTGAGTTTGACCCGGGCTACCGGTACTCCCGCCAGGCGCGCCGAGACCTCGTTGCCACCGACGGCGAGCACGTAACGTGCCTGTCGGCTGTACCGAAACCAGCCAGCGACGCCCAGCGCGGCGACCAGCAGCAACCAGACCGGGTTCGCGAGACCCAGGAACCGTCCGCCGCCGAGAGCAAGAACGAGATCCTCGTCGGGACCGAAGTCATGGATCATCCTGTTGTTCGAGACCACCAGAGCCAGCGATCGAGCGACGCTCAGCATGCCGAGCGTGACGACGAAGGGCGACAACCGGAGATAGCCCACGAGCGTTCCGTTCACGAGTCCACACAGGAGCGCACACCCCAGACCGGCGGCCGCGGCTAGCGCCAGTGGCTGTCCCGAACCAAGAGCGAGTCCGGTGACGATTCCCGCGAGCCCCATCACTGAGCCGACCGAGAGGTCGATCCCGCCGGTCGCAATCACGGCCGTCTGGCCAAGGGCGATCAGTCCGATGAACGCAAAGTTGCGGCTAACGTTGAAGATGTTGTCGGCGCTCGCGAACGGCTCCGAGACGAGGCTCATCACGCCGGCCAGGGTGGCGACCGTCAACACGACCCATAGAGACTGGGGCGCTCGGCGGAGACCCGTCACGCCGCCTCGATCGCTCCGGTGATCAGCGCGGTCACTTCCTCGGGGGACGAGTCCGCCGTCGGCTTGTCCGTCACCTTGCGGCCGCGCCTCAGCACAACGATGCGGTCGGCGACGGCGAACACATCCGACATGCGGTGCGAGATGAGCAGAATGCCGACGGCCTGCTCTCTCAGGCTGCGGATGAGCTCCAGCACCTCGGCGATCTGCCGAACGCTGATTGCGGCGGTCGGTTCGTCGAGCAGCATCAACCGAGGCGAACTCAGCCGCGCGCGGGCAATCGCCACCGCCTGACGCTGGCCACCCGACATTTGCCGCACCAGGTCCTCAGCCCGGGTGTCCGAGCCAAGCTCGGCGAACAGTTCCGTCGACTTCCTGCGCATCGCGGCGTGGTCGAGCACCGGCAGGACTCCGAACAGTCTGCGGCTCAGTTCGCGGCCCAGGAACACGTTGGCGGCCGCTGAGAGGTTGTCGCACAGCGCGAGGTCCTGGTAGACGGCCTCGATGCCGAGTTCGCGGGCCGAGAGCGGCGAGAGATCGACGTCTGCACCGTCCCACAGCACCCGACCCGAGGTCGGCGCGAAGTTGCCCGCCACGATCTTGAGCAGCGTCGACTTTCCAGCGCCGTTGTCGCCCATCAGACCGACCACCTCGCCGTCGCCCAGTTTCAGATCGACATCCGCGAGCGCCTCGACGGCGCCGAAGTGCATGCCGACCGACCGCAGCTCCAGCATGGCCCGGCAGCCGTGACTCAGCCGGCGAACCGCCCGAGATACGACGGAGCCTGGGTCCAGACGTACCAGGTCATGAAGCCGGTGAGGAAGAGGGTCACGGCGACCATCGCGCCCCACCACAGCCAGCCCCGGGCGCCAGCCGGACGGTCGTCGCCGAGGTAGCCGCGACTGCGCTGGAGCATGACGAAGCCGATGTAGGCGGCGGGCAGGAACAGGCCGCAGACGATGTTGGTCGGCACCGCCAGCCAGACCGCGATGTCGCCCCAGAAAACGGGTCCGAGCACACCGGGAGCGGGAAGCAGCATGGCCAACCGGTGCTTCGTGCTGCCGAACTCCCAGCCAAACAACTCGCAGGCCACGAACCCGGTCGCCAGCATGTGCAGGGTGATCGTCGACAGGGCCATGCCGAGCACCCCCAGATCGAACACCACGCGCCCCACCGCCGGCCCGGCGACGGCGGCCAGGGACTGTGCCGCCTCGACGGGGCTCAGCCGCACGCCGTCGTAGGACGGATCGAGATGAATCGTGTTCGCAGCGGCGATCACCATCAGGCTCGCGGCCAGGACGTAGGGGACGAAGGTCCCGGTCCACAAGTCGAACCGGGCCAGCGACCGGTGCTCTCGCGACCAGCCGCGGGCGAGCAACGAGTACGGGTAGAGGAAGACCATGTTGATACCGACCGCGGCCGACAGGCCGCTCAGAATCACCGTGACTCCGAGCACGCCGTTCCGCTCGCCGGGAACCGCGAAGCTCGTGAAGCCGCGGATCAACCCTCCCCAGTCCGAGATTCCCGTGCGGAAAACGACCCAGGCGAAGCAGAAGACAATTCCCCACACCATGTAGCGCAGGAGCCGCTCGTAGACACGAATCAACTCCGGCCGCCGGCCGTAAAGCGACGAGATCAGCACGGCCCAGACGAGAACGACGAAGCCGAGCCCCGCCGCCGGCAACCCCTCGATTCCCGCCGCTTCGCCTAGGTCGACCAGCACCGCCGAAGCCAGCGCGTACTGGGGGAAGTGCCAGACGATCGACGCGATCAGCGCGCCCAGGGCCCAGCTCCAGGCCAGAGGCGCTCCCGCGAAGCGGCGCATCGCATCGAACGGCCGCAGGCCCGTCGACAGCGTCTGGTGAGCGACCGCGGAGAGCATGACCAGCCCCAGCAGCATGGCGAGAGGCGCGACCCACAGGAGCTGGTAGCCGAATACGGCGCCGGCGAACAGGGCGGAAGCGGCCGTGCCGCTGCCGAGCGTCATCGCGCTCTGCATGTAGCCCGGGCCGATCAGCCCGGCGAAGGAGCGCCAGCGCGCCGTCCTGGGCGCCTGCTCCAGGTCGGCCAGTTGCCGCCGCTCCGCCGCGAGAGCCGCCGGGTCGGGCGGGTGGGCCATCCGCAGGCCGACCCGCAGGTCGTCCCGCTCGGCCGCGGACAGGCGTTCCGGCATGTGGGCTAGGCTACTCCACCGCGATGCGCTGGCGAGTATCTCCTTTCATCGCGCTCGCCCTGTGCGCGGCGTCCCTGGCAGCCCAGCGAGGCGACCGGGAAGGCCACGTGATGGAACAGGTCTGGCGCGGGATCGAGGTACCGGAGGCTCCTCCCCTGGCCCCCGACAAAGCGATGGCGACCCTGCGTGTGGCCCCCGGCTTTCGCGTCGAACTGGTCGCGGCGGAGCCCCTGGTCGAAGACCCGGTGGCGATGGCCTGGGACGAGCGGGGACTCCTCTACGTTGTCGAGATGCGCGGCTTCATGCCGAACGTCGACGGCGAGGGTGAACAGGAGCCGGTAGGCCGCGTGGTCGTGCTCGAGGACACGGATGGAGACGGCGCGATGAACAGGAGCGGCGTCTACCTGGACGGTCTGGTCAGCCCGCGCGCGATCGCGGTCGTATCGGGCGGCATCCTGATTGGCGAACCACCGCACCTCTGGCTGTGCCGGAGCGAAACCGTCGCCGGCGAACTGCCCCGATGCGGCAGTCGGGAGCGCCTGCTCGACTACGGCGACCCGGACCCCGATCTGCTCGAGCACACCGAGAACGGACTCCTCTGGGGCCTCGACAACTGGATCTACAACGCCAAGTCCGACCGGCGCTTCCGGCTCCGCCGGAGTGCTGAGGACGTGTCGATCGAGATCGACCCGACCCTCTTCCGAGGCCAGTGGGGCATCGCCCAGGACGATGTCGGCCGCCTCTACTACAACACGAACTCCCGCTACCTGTTCGCCGACCTGATCCCGGCCGACTACGCACTGGCCGACCCGGACCACCAGCCGCGAGGAGGCGGCATCGGCGCCAGCGAACGGCTCGTCCGCGACGAGACGGTCTACTCGATCCGGGTGAATCCCGGCATCAACCGGGGCTACGTGAACGGCATGCTGCGCGCCGACGGTCGGCTCGCCGTGACGACATCGGTGAGCGGCCTCGTGGTCTATCGGGGCGACCAGTTTCCGGCCACGTTCCGCGGCGACGTCTTTGTGCCGGAGCCCGCCGGCAACGTGGTCGCCCACTTCGATCTCGCTCCCGGTCCGGTCGACGACGGCATCCCGACCCTCGTCGCCGAGCATCGTCGCTACGGCGACCCGGACTGGGTCGAGCGCGAGTTCCTGGCCTCGACCGACGAGCGCTTCCGGCCGGTCGACGCGAAGGTCGGGCCGGACGGCGCGCTGTACGTGATCGACATGTACCGCGGCATCCTCCAACACGTCCGCTACGTGACGACCTACCTCCGCGAGTACATCCTCGAGCACGGGCTCGACCGCCCGCTCGGCATGGGCCGCATCTATCGCGTGGTCTGGGAGGGCGATGCCGAGAACCCTGCCTTCGTCCGTCGCGAGGCGCCACGTCTTGCAACCGCGGCCGACCGCATTGCCGCCCTGTCCCACCCGAACGGCTGGCAGCGCGACACGGCCCAACGGCTACTGGTGGAGAACGAGCTCGACAACGCCGGCCGCGACGCCCTGCGCGACCTTGCCCGCTCCGGCCAGGACCCGCTCTCCCGGATCCACGCTCTGTGGACGCTCCATGGCCGCGGCGAGCTGGATGACGCCATCGTGGAGAAGGCTCTCCGGGCCGGCGATCCGTGGCTAGTCGTCCACGCGTTGCGCACGGGCGAGGAAACGCTCGCCGGAAGCGCAACCGGCCAAGCCGCGCTGGCCGAACTGCTCGACTCGGCGTCGCCCCAGGTCCGGACCCAGTCCCTCCTGACGCTCGGCTCCATGGCCCGTCAGCGGACCTGGGCAGGAACCGCCCTGGCCGAACGGATCGCCGGGCGACCTGACGACCCTTTTCACCGCCAGGTCGCACTCGCCGCGAATCTGGCCGGAAGCACCACCGGCGAACCCCCGGCTACACCGGCAGCGGCTCGCGCTTTGACCGCCGCGGAGGCCGCCCAGTTCAATCGTGGCCGCCGCCACTACCGCGCCTGCCGCTCCTGCCACAACAACGACGGTCGGGGCCTGGAGGGCCTGGGGCCGAGTCTGGTCAACAGCATGTGGGTTCTGGGATCACCCGAACGCCTGGTCGCCCTCGTCCTGCAGGGAATCGAAGGCCCCATCGAAGTCCACGGCGAAACCTGGGACGACCTGATGCCCGGCTTCGCCGCCGACCCCCGCCTCCCCGACACCGCCATCGCCGCCCTCCTCACCTACATCCGCCGAAGCTGGGGTAACACCGCCGATCCGGTCCTACCGGAGCTCGTCACCAGCGTCCGCCAGCGAACAGGCGATCGCGTAGACCCCTGGACAGCCCCCGAACTTGCAGAGACCTTTCCCTAGCACTCTCCGTCTACCGACGGAGTCCGGTCCGCCGCGGCCTACGTAGCGGCAGCGTCGGCGACGGCCTCGGGGTCGACGTCGTGCTTGTGAAAGTCCAGCAGGAGGTAGAGCGCGGGGATCACGATCAGAGTCAGCAGCGTCGAGGTCAGCAATCCGCCGACCACGGTCAGGGCCATCGGAGTTCTGAGTTCCGCCCCCTCCCCCAGACCCAAGGCCATCGGCAGCAGACCCAGCACGGTGGTCGACGTCGTCATCAGAATCGGCCGCAGGCGCACGAGACACGCCTCGCGCAAGGCCTCGAGCTTTGCCTTGCCGGCCCGGCGCAGCCGATTCGTGTAGTCGATCAGGATGATCGCGTTGTTGACCACGATCCCGGCCAGCAGGATGCCGCCGATCAGGACAACGATGCTGACCGGCGTCCGCGTCAGGTACAGGATGCCAATCGCGCCGATGATCGAAAACGGCACCGCGAACAGGATGACGAACGGGTGCAGCAGCGATTCGAACTGCGAGGCCATGACCAGGTAGACCATGAACACGGCGAGCAGGATCGCCAGTCTCATGCTGTCGAAGGAGCGTTCCATCTCCTGGCGCTGGCCGCCGATCGAGTAGTCGAAGCCGACGGGGAACCGCGTCGACTCGAGGATGGCTTCGATGTCCTCGGAGACGCTGCCCAGGTCACGGCCGACGATGTTCGCTTCGATCAGCGCCACCCGGCCACCGTCGCTGCGGCGGATCTCGGCGGGCCCCTCCGTCTCGATGACCTCCGCAACCGCCGACAGTGGCAACGGCGTGGCGCCGCTCTGACGGATGTTCAGGTTGCGCAGATCGCGGACCGAGTCGCGGTAGCCCTCGTCGGTCCGCAGCCTGACTTCGATGTTGCGGTCCTCGCGCACGATGTCCGTCGCGATGTCGCCCTGCACCTTGGAGCGGATCACGGCGCCTAACTGGGCGACCGTGTAGTTCAGCGTCGATAGCCGTTCCCGGTCGAAGATGATCTGCAGCTCCGGGTTGCCGCCTTCCGTTGAGGACTTCACGTCCACCAGACCCTCGACGTCGCGCATTCGCGACGCCACCTGATCAGCCAGCCTCTCCAGCAGCGCCAGGTTGTGGCCACGGATCTGCACCTCGACCGGGCTCCGGAAGCTGAAGTAGGTCGGCCGGCCGAAGCGGTACTTCAGCGAGTCGTCCGCGACCACGGCGCCAGGCCCGAACCCGGCACCGGCAGGCGCCGAGGCCGCACCCGCGACCGGAGGCGCCTGACCCGCGAAGGAGGAGTTGTTCTCGTCGATCCAGTTCCGGATCCGGTTCATCACCAGCTCCTCGCGCTCCACGTCGATCGGCGGATTCAATCGAACGTTGACCTGGCCGATGTTCTCGCGTCTCTCTCCTGCGGCGCCCCCCTGTTCGTTCGATGTGCCCACGACCATGTAGACCGACTGCACCTCCTCCTCCAGTTGTTCCCGCACGAACCTGTCCACGGCCCCCAGGCGCCGGTCCGTCACCTCCAGGCGGCTGCCTGGCGCCAGCTCGGCGTCGACATAGAACTCCCCCTGAATGAGCTCCGGAACCAGTTCGCTGCCCAGCGAGCCGATGAGCTGGACGCTTCCCGCGAGAAGCACGACGGCCGCGAGGACGACCAGCGCGGGGTGGCGAAGGGCCCCGCGAAGGACGCGGGCGTACACGGCCGTGATGCCACGAAGCAGTGCGTCGAAGGCCGCCAGCACCGGCCGAAGCAGGAAGGACATGACGGTAGAGACGCCACGGAACACGTGTTTGACGACCAGCGCGACACCTACGCCAATTGCGTCGAAGAAGGCCGAGAGAGCGCGGGTCACAGGGTAGGAGCGCCCGACGCTCCGGACCTTCTCGACCGGCTCCCCGGCAGCGAAGAACTTCCGGGAAGCCAGCATCGGGATGACGGTCAGCGCAACCCCCAGCGACACCAGCAGGGAGAACGTCACGGTCAGGGCCTGGTCGCCGAACATCTGGCCCGCAACGCCCTCGACGAACACGATCGGCACGAACACGCAGACGGTCGTGATCGTGCTCGCGATCACCGCCCGGCCGACCTCGGAGGCGCCGGCCCGGGCAGCCTCGACGACTCCCAGCCCCTGGTCGCGGCGGCGCTGGATGGCCTCCAGGACGACGATCGAGTTGTCCAGCAGGAGCCCGATGCCCAGGGTGATGCCGCCGAGCGACATGATGTTGAGCGACACGCCGGCGACATACATCAGGAAGAACGTCGCCACCACCGAGACCGGGATGGAGATCCCGATGATCAGCGTCTTCGGCGCGCTCCGCAGGAACAGGAACAGGACGACGATCGCCAGTGAGCCACCGATCAGGGCGGTCTCGATCACCGCCGACACGGAGTCGCGGATGTAGCGCGACTGGTCGGTGAGGACGGTCAGTTCGAGTTGCGGATCGGTCTGCCGTATTTCCTCTTCGAGCTCCTCCACCCGCTCGAGCACCGCGGAGGCCACGGTCACCGTGTTCGTGCCGCCCTCCTTGTAGACCGCGATCTCCACGGCCTCCCGGCCGTCGATCCGGGTGATCACCTCCCGTTCCCTGGCCCCCTGGTAGACCCGGGCAATGTCCTCGAGGCGCACGATCGCACCCTGGGAACGATCGATCACGATCTCCCGCATCTCTTCCGGGCGGAGCAACTCGTTGATCGTTCGCACCAGGTAGTCGGTCTGGCCGTCACGCAGCCGACCGCCGGTCAGGTTCACGTTCTCCTGTGCCAGGCGGGTCATCACCTGGTTCATCGTCAACCCGAGGCTGCTCAGGCGACGCTCGTCGATCTCGACCTGAATCTCCTCCTCCAGGCCGCCGCTGACGACGACGGCCGCCACGCCTTCGAGGCGCTCGAGCTTCCGCTTGAGATCCTCCTCGGCCAGCAGGCGCAACGCGATCAGGTCGCTGCCGCCGCCGGCGAGCCCCATGCGCAGGATCGGATCGAGGGAGGGGTCGTAGCGCAGCAGCACCGGCCGGTCGGCCTGGACCGGCAAGCGCACCTGATCCAGTCGCTCGCGCACGTCGAGCGACGCGAAGTCCATGTTCGTGCCCCAGGAGAACTCCAGGGTGACTTCGCTGATGTCCGCCCGGGAACTGGAAACGACCCGGTTGACGCCGTTGACCACGCCGACCGCATCCTCCACCGGCCGCGTGATCAGAGTCTCCATCTCGACCGGCGCGGCGCCCTCGTACCCGGTCTGAACGGTGAGCGACGGGTACGTGATGTCCGGCAGCAGATCGACCGCCAGGTCGCGGAAGGCGACGCCGCCGAAGACCACCGCCGCCAGGGCGAAGATGAACACCGTGACCGGTCGCCGGGTGGCGAAGGAAACAACCCGCATTTCGGATTACCTGGTCAGGAGTCGAGTCCGCCGATCAACCCGGCGGCCGGCTCGACGGTCCACCCTGTTGCCTGCCCGGCGGTCCACCGGCCGGTCTTCCCGGCGGCCCCTGGCCGCTCCGGATGCGCTCGATCATTTGGTCGATCTGCTCGTCGCTCATGCCCCGCTCCTTCATGCGGGCCCGCATCATCTCGATCCGCTCCGGGGTCATCTGACTCGGATCGAATCCTCCCGGCGGACCTCCACGGTAGCCTCCGGGACCGCCCGGCGGGCGAGCCTGCGGCGCAGCCTGCCCGGCCGCTGCCGCCCCGCCGGCGGCCGGCGCCGCTTGACCGGCAGCGAGCTGGGGTGAGCTTCCCGCGTCCGTAGCCGGAACCGACGTGAAGATCGTGGGCGCCGCGGCCGGTCCCTCCCGCTCATCGACCGAAATCGGCGTCAGATCGGAGAGACCGTCCTGGCCGACGATCACGACGTCCTCACCTTCGCGGAGGCCGGAAAGCACCTCCAGGCTGTCGCTCTCCTCGTAGCCGAGTTCGAGTTCACGGCGCCGCGCGACCGTGCCGCCCTCGCCGTCATCCACCGCCACGTAAACCATGTCGGAGGTGCTCTCCAGGACAAGGGCCTGCTTCGGAACGACGATCGCGTTCTCGTGAACGTCCGTCTCGACGAACACGCTGGCGAACATCCCGGGCCGCAAGCGGCCCTGAGCCTGCACCTCAAGGGTCACCTTGACCGTGCCGGTCGCCGGGTCGACGACCGGGCTGATCCGCAGCACCCGGGCGGGAAAGCGCACTCCGGGATAGGCCTCGACGGTAAGGTGCGCGGTCTGATCCAGCCTGAGCCGCGGCAGGTCCTTCTCGGGGAGCTGAATCGGGCAGAGCAACGGGTCGAAGTCGGAGATCCGGAACAACCGCGCGTTGGTCGAGACGTGCTCGGCGTTCCTGATCACCCGCTCGATGATCAGGCCGTCGAAAGGCGCACGGATCACCGTGTAATCCAGCAGGATCTCGGTGCCGACGATCTGGGCGGCCGCGGCCTCGAAGTTGGATTTGGCCAGGTCGTAGGCCTCCTGGCTGACCACCTCCGCCTGGAACGAATCCTGGGCGCGGTTCCAGGCCAGTTCCGCCTCCGCCAGGTTGACCCGGGCAATGCCGAGCTGCGCCTCGATCTCGGCGGCGTCGATGCGCGCCAGCACCCGACCGGCCCGGACGAAGTCGCCTTCTTCCACGTTCAGTTCGACGATCGGTCCGGTGGTCCGGGCCACGATGTCGACCTCGTTCTCGGCCTCGAGCGAACCGTTCGTCTCCAGGTAGTCCGCGATGTCCCGGCGAATGGCGCTCGTCACCCTGACCGGGATCGCGGTAGTGGGGGCGCCGAAGCCCGGCATTCCCCCCGGAAAACCTCCCGGAGGACCACCGCCGCGCCCTCCGGGCCGGCCGCCGCCTGGACCGCCCTGGCCGGCGCGGGGGTTGTCGCCGCCCGCTTCGGCATTGGACTGCCCGCAGCTCATGCCCGCCGCGGCCACCGCCGCCATCAACAGAAGGGCGCCGGCCGACCGCGCCTTGCCCAAAGGTACCTTGAGTTTCATGCCATCTTTCTCCGCGGAACGGTGACTGCCGCCCGCACAACCCGCTGGACGAAGAGCTTCACGTCGTCGACCAGGGAATAGACCGTCGGAATCACAAGCAGGGTCAGGAAAGTCGAAGTGGTCAGTCCGCCGAGGATCACCAGACCCACCGGCGCCCAGAACGCAGCCCGACCTTCGGGCTGGCCGAACACCTGGGGCAGGAAGAACGGCGCCACCATCGGCGACAGGCCGAGAATCGTCGTGACGGCCGTCATCAGGATGGGCCGCAGGCGGTTCTTGCCGCCGAGGACGATCGCCTTGTCGCGGGCGATGCCCTCTCGCCGCAGCCGGTTGATGTGATCGATCAGGACGATCGCGTTGTTCACCACGATCCCGGCCAGAATGAGCAGCCCCATGTTCGACGAGTCGGACCGCGGCTGGCCGGCGAGGTACATGATCAGGCCGACGCCGATGAAGGCGAAGGGAATCGACAGCATGATCGTGAAGGGCTGCAGGAAGTCCTCGAACAGGGCCGCCATGATCATGTAGATCAACACCACGGCCAGGATCATCGCCAGTACGGCGCGGGACGCGTCCTCCTCGGCCTCCATGAACCGCCTGCCGAGAGACCATTCGTAGCCCGGCGGCAGCGGTACGTCGGCGAGGGCCATTTGGACCGGCCGCCGGAGCATGAAGCCCGGCGTGCCGCCAGCGGCCGTCACGTCGATCTCCACCTTGGAGCGGCGGTTCTCGCGCTCGACCTCGGACGGGCCGCTCTGCACGCGGAAGGAGGCCAGGCTCGAGATCGGCAAGGTCACACCGGCGCCCTCGCCGTTCGGGTCCGCCACCTGAACCGGCATCTTCTTCAACTGATCGAGTGTCTCCCGGTCCTCCTCCCGGTACTGCATGACCATGCCGATCTCACGCTCCGCGGTCTTGAAGTACGCCAGCGAACGACTCGACAGAGCGCCATTGACCGTCATCGCCACCGCCTGGCTCGACAGACCGCCCTGGAGGGCGCGCTCACGATTCACCGACACCCGGATCTCGTCGTCGCCGCTCTCGAACGAGTTGTCGATGTCGCCCACGATGGGAATCTGACGCAACCGTTCGGTGATCCGCGGCACCAGGAGCTCGAGAGTGCCGACATCGTCGCCGATCAGCTCCACGTCCATCCCGGATCTCCCGGAACCCGGAGGGCCGAACTCGGTACGGGCAAGCTTGAACAGCACGCCGACCCGCCGCGGCATCGCCTCCCGGATGAGTTCCGTGACCTCGTCGGTGGACAGCTCCGAGACCTCCTCCGGCTTGAGATAGACCTCGAAGCGGTTGCCGCCGCCGTATCCCCGGCTGCGACCGCCGCCCCGCCGCACCTGGTGGGCGATGTCGGCGATCTCCCACTCGTCGCGCCTGGAATCGAGCATCGCGTAGACCTCGTCGTAGAGAGCCAGGCGCTCCTCCATTCCCATCTGCCGCGGCGTTTCGACGAACACGGTCAACGCCCTGCCCTGGGATGGCTGGTTGAAGCTCCGTTCGATGCTGTTGTAGAGCACCCAGGAACCGTAGAGCAGCGCTCCGATGACCATCGTGAAGACGAAGCGGTGGCGGAGCGTGAACCCCAAGGTCCGCCCGTAGAGCTCGTTCATCCGGTCGAGCAGCTTGAAGCGGCGCTTGCTCTCCGACCTCAGCAGGATCGCCGCGATCATCGGCACCACGGTCAGGGAGATGACCAGGGAGCCGAGCATGACCACGCAGACCGTTGTGCCGATGTCGCCCATGAAGCGCGAGAAGCTGCCCGGTCCGCCGCCGCCGCTGCCGAAGAAGATGAGCGGAACGAACACGCACATCGTGGTCATCGTCGAGCAGATGATGGGCATCGCCACGTCGCTGGCGCCGCCCAGGGCGGCGTACTTGGCGTTCGCGCCGAGTTCCTGGCGGTGCCGGAAGATCGACTCGATCACCACGATCGAATTGTCGAGCAGCATCCCGATCGCGAGCATCAACCCCATCAGGCTCATTACGTTCAGCGTGATTTCGGTGACGCCTGCCTGACGACCGAGGTACATCATCACGAAGGTCATGACCAGCGACAGCGGTACCGCCAGCGCCACCAGCAGCGTGGTGCGGAACTTGCGCAGGAACAGGAACATGAAGACGATCGCCAGGCCGCCTCCGATCAGGCCGCTGCGACCCAGTTCGGTCAGCCCCTGGCGCACGTCGACCGAGGTGTCGTGGAAGTGGCGGAACTCGAGGCCTTCACCTTCGGGCGTCTGCTGAATCGCCGCCAGCTCGGTCTTGACCCGGTTGACGACCTCCAGCAGGTTGGCGTCCGAGGCCTTGTTCACGCTCAGGTTGATCGCTTCCGTGCCGTTCAGGAAGTTGTACTCGTACTTGTCCGGATAGCCGAACTTGACGTCGGCGACATCGCCCACGCGCAAGCCGTCGCCTCGGATCGGCAGATCCCGGATCTCGTCCGGTGCCCGAAACTCGCCCACGGTGCGAACCAGCAGACGGCGGCTGCCCTCGCGCAGGTAACCGCCCGAGACGTTCACATGGTTGTCCTGCAGGGTCTGGCGCAACTCCCGCACATCCACGCCGTGGGCCGCCATGCGGTCGGGCAGCAGCTCGATCCGCAGCTCCCGGCTCAGCATGCCCCAGACTTCCGCCTGCGCCACGCCCTCCAGCCGCTCGATCCGCGGCAGGAGCACGTCCTCGACGAAGTCGTTCAGCTCGTCCTGGTCCCACGGCGCGCTGAGACTGCTGCGGAGGACCGGAATGTCCGTGCTCTCGAAACGACGGACGTAGATCTGTTCCACGTCGCTCGGCAGTTCGTTGCGCACCCGGTCGATCCGGTCCCGCACGTCGACGGCCGCCAGCTCCATGTCCGTCCCGTCCTGGAACTCGATGTCCACCGAGGCGGAGCTGCCGCTCGCCCGCGAGCGGAGCAGCTGGACGCCGTTGATCGTTCCCAGGCTGTCCTCCAGCGGCCAGATGATCGACCGCGCTATCTCCTCGGGAGAGGACGACTGGTAAGGCACCCGGACCGAGATGTTGGACGATTGGAAGAGAGGCAGGAACTCCAGCGGCAGCCGTGTCAGCGACAGCCAGCCGAGCACCAGCACCCCCAGCGTGGCCATGAACATGGTCACCCGCCGTTCCACCGCGAAGCGGATGAGCGGGTGGACGGGGACGTGTGCCGCCGCCTCCTGCAGTGCCGCCTCCTGCTCTTCCGGCCCACCACGCAAGCCGGTTCCCTGCCGTTCCATCCCGATCTCCTTTTCGTCGGCGCTCATCGGCACCCGTCCGCTGACCCGTCGTCATCACGACGACCGCGACCGTCATGACCGTGGTCGCGGTCCCCGCGGCGCCGGCTGCCTTCCCACAGGTCGCGACGCATCTCGTCGAAGCGTACCGCCTGGTCCGGACGGAGAAGCTCCCCCACCTGCCGATGGAAGTCTCTCTGCATGGCGCAGAATTCGTCTCGCGCTCCGCTCCAGTAGAGCCGCCCTCGCACCATCGCCTCACCGACGATCGGCTCGAGCGCCGCGATCTGCTCCGGATCGAGATCCAGACGTCGCGCCATACGTCGGGTCATCTTCGACCTGTGCTCGTCGAAGGCCTCGGAGCGCGCGGCATCGGCCGGTGCTTCCGGCGCCGAACTCGCCGTCGCCTCACGGTCTTCCTCCCAGCCGCGGCAGTCGAAATGGAACATCGACGACGACCTGTGAGAGTCCGTCTGCGGCGGAGTCTCCTGCGTCTTGTCGCCGGCGCGATCGCCCGGCAGCAGCCTGTCCGCCACCAGGCCGGCGGACAGGCCCGCGACCAGCACGGAGCCCAGCGCGACACTCATCCACAACTTCGTGGGGCCGTTCGACATCACCGTGTCCCCAACGGCTCGTAGAGAATGGCCAGCAGTTCATAGCCGGCGTCATCGTCGCTCATCGCCACGGTCGCCACGCCGGCCTCTTCCAGTCCGGCCACGAACGGATCCGGGTAGTCCGCGGTCGCGGGAGCTTCCGGAGCCGTCTCCGGATCCATGGGCTGGCTGCCGGAACCGAGCGTCATGACCAGCGCGGCCCCGGCCGCCAGCGCGCCGACCGGCGACAGGCGCAGGGCGAGCAACCGCCATGGCGCCGCCTGGTCCTCGCGTTCCAGCCAAGTGTCGCGACGGGCCCTGAAAGCCGCCAGGAAACCCGGCGCCGAGGGCGGCGCCGCGCACTCCTCACGCAGCCCCTCGAACAGCGCGTCGAGCTCTCCACCGGCCTCGTTCGGTCGGCTCGACCTGGTGCGCCGGCCTGACATCCGACCGCCCGAAGACGGGCGCTCGGACTGTGACGCGTCTGGCGCGAGAACGCGCCAGCCGGGTGCTCGCCGGCTCTTCTCCTCCCTCATCATGTACCTCCTCCTGCTCCCGCGCCCGACTCGCCGAGCCGGCGCCGGAGCTTCTGCCGGCCCCGATGGACCCGGATCTGCGCCGTGCCGATCGGACAGCCCAGACACTCCGCGATCTCCACGTACTTCATTCCCACCACATCCTTCAGCACGACGGCCGTCCGCTGGCTCTTCGGCAACCGCCCCAGCTCGCGCACGAGGGCCCGCCGCAGCAGCCGCGACTCGACAGCTGACTCCGCTCCGGCCGCCGGCAGTTCGGCGAGCGCCTCATCCCCCACGTTCCGGTCCAGCCGCCTGCTCCAGCGGGCCGACCGGCGCAGCTCGTCGTGGGCCCGGTTGATCGCGATCCGGTAGAGCCAGCTCTTGAACGCGGCCGACTCTCCCAGGTGGTCGAGCTTCCGGAAGGCCAGCAGGAAGGCGTCCTGGGCCACGTCCTCGGCGACCTCCCAGTTGAGCACGTAGCCGTAGACCAGCTTGCGGAGCGGTATCTCGTACCGAAGCACCAGGGACTCGAAAGCCGCGGCGTCTCCCGCCGATGCCCGTCGAACGAGCTCGGAGTCCCCGGAAGGGCCGGTCGACCCGCGGATCGATTCCCGGTCGGACGCTTTCTGAGTTGGCAAGTCATCATCCTCTTGGTGCAGGGACGACCCGCCGGCGGCCCTTGTTTCGCCCGGCCGCCCGCCCGGGGAGCCGATCACGGTTCCGCCCGGCCGGAGCCGCCCGGCACTCGCCCGGCGACAGCCCGGCGCCGGAGCAGCGAATCGAGGAAGAGCAGACCCGCCGTCCTCCCCTCAAAGGCGCCGTCCAACTGTGCCTGGTAGCAACGTTCGACGAGGGCGCCGATCTCGGGACCGGGCGGCAGGCCGCGGGCGATCAGATCGCGGCCGAGCACCAGCCGCGCCGGCGCCTGGTCTCTGACCCTCAGCTCCTCCGCCCGGCCGAGCAGCCAGTCGCAGTCCTCGCAGTCCGCTGGCGGCAGCGGCGGACGGCCTTGGGCATCGGCGCGCGCGACCCGCACCAGCCGGTCGATCCGCTTCACCCGGTGGGCCAGCCGGCGAACGGCGGCGTCGCCGGCACCACCCTGGTGGAGCTGGCGCGGCTTCAGGTGGTCCACGACCAGGCGCACGACGTCCTCAACCAGCCGGTCGCGGTTCGTGAGCCGCGCCAGGAAGCTCCGGGTGGGGGCTTCGCCGGCAGCTTCATGGCCTCGCGACCGGAGCCGGCCATCGACGAATCGGGTCGTCGCAGGCTTGCCCAGGTCGTGGCAGACGCAGGCCAGTCCGACGACCAGGTCCTCCTCGTCGTCGTCCAGGCGCTCGGTGGCGAATGCGTCCAGGACGTGACCTGTGTGAGTCCAGACGTCGCCCTCCGGATGCCACTCCGGATCCTGTTCGCAGCCGACCGTGGCCAGAAGTTCGGGATAGGCCTGAAGCCATCCGCTCGCCTGCAGGAACCGCAGACCGCGCCCGATTTCGATTCCCCGCACGATCAACTTCCGCCATTCCCCGAAGACCCGCTCCGCGCTCAGTTCCCGCCAGCCGATTCCCGAACAAAGACGTACGGTGTCCGGGTCCGGTTCTAGCCCCAACCGGGCCACGAACTGCATCCCGCGCAACACCCGGAGCGGATCCTCCGGGAACCGATGCGAGGCGTGACGCAGCCGCCGCCGTTCAAGGTCCGCCTGCCCTCCCAGAGGATCGTCGACGCGACCGGCGAGCGGTTCGTACGAGATCGCGTTGATCGTGTAGTCGCGGCGACCGGCGGCTTCTTCGACGGTCATGTCCGGGTCGGCGTCAACGAGGAAGTCGCGGTGGCCGGCTCCGACGCTGACCTCACGGCGCGGCAAGGCGACGTCGACGGGGAAATCCCGGAGCTTGAGGACGGAGAAGGCGCGGCCGACGCGGTCCACCCGCGTTCCAAGGTCTTGCAGCATCCGCTCGAGATCCCCGGCCTCCATCCCGAAGGCCTCGAGATCGAACTCCTCGAACGGTCTGTCGAGAAGCGCGTCGCGCACGCAGCCGCCCACCACACGGACACAACCGCCTCGCTCCGCCGCGGTTCGGCAGATCTGCAGCACCTTCGGCCAGGCCGGATGGCGCGCGAGGCGAGAGCCAGGATCCGCAACCACGGCTCTGTTATTCTAAAGAGCCCTGTCCGGGGATGAATCAGGTGTTGCCGGTGGGAGGAGGCCCGTCGCGCGCCAGCAGATCCGCCATGAGCCCGTGTGGCCGAAGGAGGAGACAATGAAGTCGATTCGCGAACCGTGGACCCTGGAGCATCCGGCGCGGCCCACACTCTTCGCTGCCGCCCTCGGCATCTGCCTTTCGCTCGCCCTCTCCGCGCCGGCAGCGGCGCAGCTCCCGGGCACCGTATGGGGGCAGATCTTCGACGCCACGACCGGCGACACCCTTGAGGGCGTGGAGATCATCTTCACGAATCCCGAAGCGCCCACGTTCCGGGAGGTGCACTACTCCGGGAGGAACGGACGCTTCCGGATCATGATCAAGAACGTCGTCACGCACGAGCGCGGCGGCTTCACCGTCGAGTTGAAGAAGGAAGGCTACGTGACCCGGCGGGTGGGCAACGTCCGCATTCCCGCCCGCAACGAAACGAGGCTCAGCCAGCTCCCGGGCGGCGGCGACTGGAACCTGACCTCCGAAGAGGAGGCGCTGAAGCAGCAGGCGGCGCAGTTCGAGGCCGCCGGCATCCCGCAGCCGTCCGAGCAGGTGGACCTGGAAGCCGAGGCCCGCGGCAGCGCGATCAAGCTCTACAACCAGGGCAGCAACGCGTTGAATTCGGGCGACTACGAAACGGCCGAGTTCATGTTCCAGGAAGCTCTGTCGAAGAAGGCGGACCTGACCTCGGCAATGGGCGGACTTGCCCGCATCTACTCCTTCCGGGGCGACCATGTGCGGGCGGTGGAGTACGCGGAACAGGTGGCCGCCGAGGGCGAGGATCTGGAGAACATGAACCAGATCCTCTACGCCGGCTACAACGCGCTGGGAATGGACGACAAGGCCGAGGCCGCCCTGGCGTCCCTCCAGAGCACGGACCCCGAGAAGGCCGCGAAGAACCTGTACAACGAGGCGGCGGACCTGTACAACGCCGGCAGCATTGCCGAGGCCCTGGCGAAACTGGAGCAGGTCGTGGGGTTCAACCCGAATCACCCCGAGGCGCTCAACATGCTTGGCCTCTGTTACGCCGCCCAGTCGGAGAACGACAAGGCCCTCGAGACCTTCAGGAAGTTCCTGGAGGTGGCACCCGACCATCCGGAAGCGGCCACCGCCCAGGCGATGATCGAGTACTTCGAGTCTCTCTGATGACGGTGCGCCGGCCTTCTGGCCGGCATCGAGCGCGACGCCGCGCAGCGGCGAGCGCGAGTGTCCATCTGCCCGTTCCACCGCTCGCGGTAGCCCTGGCCGCGGGCCTGCTCCTGCCCGTCCTTCCCCTCCGGGCCCAGGACGACATCACTCTCGAACGGATCATGGCCCATCCCGACTGGCTGGGCCGCCAGCCGGAGGGGCCGTACTGGAGCAGCGACGGCGACAGCGTCTACTTCCAGCGCAAGCGGGAGGGCGAGGAGATCCGCGATCTCTACCGGATCGACCTGGAAGAGCAACAGACCGTCCGGGTCTCCGACCGCGATCGCGCCGGCGCGGATGCCGCTGGCGGCGACTGGGACCGTGAACGGCGCCGACGGGTCTTCGTCAAGACCGGTGACGTCTTCGTCCGCGACCTGGACCATGACGGCGGCCTGATCCAGATCACCCGCACCGCCGCATTCGAAAGCGCGCCCTTCTTCACTGCCGGCGGCGATGTCGCCTTTCGCCGGGCCGGCGTCTGGTTCGTGCGGGAGCGGGAGACGGGCCTGCTCCGGCAGCCGTTCGACGTCCGGACGGAAGACGATCCCGAGAAGGCACGATCCGAGCAGGACCTCAAGGCCGGCTACCTCGAGCGCCAGCAGCCGCGACTGCTCGAGATCGTCCGGCAGCGCCGCGAGCGCCAGGAACGAAGCCTGGAGGTTTCCAGGGGACGACAGGCGGGCGACCCCAGCCGGTCTGCCCTGCCCCACTACCTGGGCAAGGAGGTCGAGGTGGCCGGCTCAGCCCTGTCGCCGGCACTCGATCGTATGGTGCTGCGCACCCGTCCGAAGGAGCGCGACGAGGGGCTCCGCGACAGGATGCCGAACTACGTCACCGCCACCGGCCTGGTGGAGGTCGAAGAGGTCCGCATGAAGGTCGGTACTGCGGAGACGGCCGGCGAAACCCTGCTCCTGCTGCGCGCCGGCGACCCGGAACCCGCGACGCTCGACCTCTCCGTGCTGCCGGGCATTGCTGACGATCCGCTGGCCGACCTGCGCGAAGCGGCGCGCGAGCGGAAGATGGCCCGGGAAGCGGCGGCGAAGCGCGCCGCCGAGGGCGAGGATGCGGGCGGGACCGAAGCGGCGTCTGTCGAGCAGAAGGACGACGAGGCCAGTGAGGACGAGGAGGTCAATGAGAAGGAGTCCGGGCCCCGGCCGGTCCGCTTCGGCCCGGTGTCCTTCAACCGGGACGGCTCGCGGGCCGTTGTGCAGGTTTACTCGACGGACAACAAGGACCGCTGGATCGTCGGAATCGACCTCGAAGCCGGCGAACTGCGTCCCCTGCACCGGATGTCCGACCCGGCCTGGATCAACTACGCCTTTCGCGATCTGGGTTGGCTGCCGGACGACAGCACGGTCTTTTTCCTGTCCGAGGAAACCGGCTTTTCCCAGCTCAACCTGATGGACACGGCGAACGGCGAACGGCTTCGGGTCACGGAGGGCGACTTCGTCGTCCGCTCGCCCCAGGTTTCGGCCGACGGCGCCTTCCTCTACTTCGAGGCGAACCGGAACCACGCCGGCGTCTTCGACATCTTCCGAGCGCGGGTTTCTGGGGCAGGCACCGGCGTGATCGAGCAGGTCACCTCACTCGGTGGACTCAACTCCTTCGGGCTCTCGCCGGACGACCGCCATCTCCTGATCGTCCATTCGACCGCCACCCGGCCGCCCGAACTCTGGCTCCAGGACGCATCGCCTGGCGCCGAAGCCGTCCGGTTGACGGAAACCGTGTCTGCGGACTTTCTCGCCGTCGACTGGGTCGCGCCCCGCTTCGTCGAGGTGCCCTCGTCGCAAGTGGAGCGACCGATCCACGCCCGGCTCTACCTGCCCCCCGAAGCCGCCGCGGGTTCGCGGCCGGCCGTCGTCTTCGTCCACGGCGCCGGCTACCTCCAGAATGCCCACCAGGGCTGGTCCTCCTACTTCCGGGAGTTCATGTTCCATACCCTGCTCGCCCGCCGCGGCTACGTGGTGCTTGACATGGACTTCCGCGCTTCCGCCGGCTACGGCCGGGACTGGCGCACCGCGATCTACCGGCAGATGGGCACTCCCGAGGTCGAGGACCTGGCGGACGGCATCGACTACCTGGTTGCGGAGCACGGTGTCGACCGGGAACGGATCGGCGTCTACGGTGGGTCCTACGGAGGCTTCGTGACGTTCATGGCGATGTTCCGCCGCCCCGAACTGTTCGCGGCGGGAGCGGCTCTTCGCCCGGTGACCGACTGGGCCCACTACAACCACGGCTACACCTCGAACATCCTGAACACGCCGGAACTCGACCCGGAGGCCTACGAACGCAGCTCGCCCATCGAGTTCGCCGAGGGCCTGCAGAAACCGCTGCTCATCTGCACCGGCATGCTGGACGACAACGTCCTGTTCCAGGACTCCGTTCGGCTCGTCCAGCGCCTCATCGAGCTGGGCAAGGAGGACTGGGAGCTCGCCGTCTACCCGGCCGAAGCCCACGGCTTCGTCGAGCCGTCAAGCTGGCTCGACGAGTACCGCCGCATCCTGAAGCTGTTCGAGACCCACCTCAAGCCCTAGTCGCACACTGGGTGCGCCGGCGGCGCCGCCGGCCGACTAGCTACCGCGTAGCGCCGGCAGCAGGTCCTCACGGGTAACCCGCCTCACCGCCGCGAGGCTCGCCAGCGTGCCGGCCGCCAGCACCAGCAGCAGGGTGAGTCCGAGCGAGAGCCACGGCACCAGCGCGTGACCGGCGAGGAGGTGCGGGCTCACCGCGACGAGCGCCGAGGCGGCGCCTACCACAACGCCGGCGACCAGGAGCAGGCTGTTCTCCGCCACGACCAGCCAGGCCAGGGCCCGCCGCCAGAAGCCGATGGCCTGCATCGTCGCCAGTTCGCCCCGCCGCTCCAGCAGGTTCCGCAGCAGGACCACCGAGAGCCCCAGGGTGCCGAGCAGCAGGCCGAGTCCGCCCAGGGTCTGGAACGTGCCGAGATAGGTGTTCTCGACCGCCTGGAACGCCTGTAGCCGCTGGGCGGTGGGGACGGCGTCGAAACCGAAGCCGGCCAGCGTCCGCTCAAGCGCCTGCATGGTCCGGTCCTGCTCGTCCGGCTCGGTTCGCAGCAGGAAGTAGGACGCGCCCGTCCGGCTCGGGAAGTGCCTCGCCAGGTTCGCCTCGGAGATCACGAGTTCACTCTGGAACACGCTCTTGCGCAGGAGCCCGACCAGGCGCAGTTCGATCGTCTCTCCACGCTCGGTCTCGACCTCGATGCCCTGGCCGAGCCCCGAGTGGAGGATCCACATGACGGAATTGAAATCGCCGATCGCGGGGACGACGCCGGGGCCAAGGTCCTGTTCCAGCAGCGCCCAGGGCGCCTCGCCTGCCTCGGAGACGAGCGACTGGAAGCGAAAACCCCCGCGCTCGATGAACCCCGGGGGCGCGCCGAGCAGCCGCGGCCTCTCCGGCTGGAACAGGTTCAGGCAACTGATGTCGTCGCCGGGCACCGTCCGGAAGGCGACGATCTCGGCCCGTCCGACGAGATCGGAAGCCTCCTCGCCGAAGCCCAGTTCGTAACGCCCATCGACGCTCGCCATGTCGGCGAGGACGGCGATGTCGGACTCCGCGACCAGGTCGAAGCCTCCGGCCCCCGAGTCCAGGTTCCTCGTCTCCTCGCCGAAACGGAGGCCGTAGGCGCCGACGGCGACGATGACGAACGACGCGCTCGCCACCAGGGCGGCGCAAAGCAGGCTCCGCCCGGGATTGAGCGAGGCGTTTGCCGCCGCCATGCTGGAGCCGGCGCGCCAGGACCAGCTCCGGAGCGGCGCCTCCGGCCGCCGGCGCAGCCACAGGGTGAAGCCGGCAAGTCCGGCGATCAGGAGGCAGGCGCCGCCGGAGAAGAACAGATAGGCGGCCGACGACGCCGGGGCGGCAGCCGACCCGCCGAGCAGGGCGACGGCGAGACCGCCGGCGATCCCCCTGGTCCAGCGCGCCCTGCGTCCCGGCGCTGACACCGCCGCCGGTCGCTCGGCGGTCTCTCCCCGCAGCAACCGGATGGGCGACACGGCCGCCAGCCGGCCGACCGCGCCCCGGATCGCGAAGAACACGACGAGGAGCGAACCCGCGCCGCCCAAGGCCAGCGTCAGAGGCTCGACGTGGAGGTAGAGATGACTCGAGCCGACGGCCGAGCGCCACAGCGTCCGCAGCGCGGCCATCATCGTTCCGGCGTAGAGCACCGCTCCCCCGAGGCCGAGCAGAACGCCGGTCCCGCCGAGCAACGCGCCTTCCAGCAGGAAGCGCCGCCGGACCCGCCTGATGCCATGGCCGAGCGCCAGCAGCAGGCCCATTTCGTTGGCGCGGCTCTCCGTTCCGAGGCGGAAGAACAGCGCCACCAGCAACGCTGCCGAGACGATCAGGAACAGGCTGAAACCGATGAACAGGCCACCGAAGTCGGTGGCGCCGGTGGCGCCGCGCAGGCCCGTGGCCTTGACCGCCTCGACCGCGAGGCCCGCCGCGTGCAGCTCGACCCGCTCGGGCGCTTCTTCCTCGAGCGCGGCCCGGAGCTGCTCCGGCGAGCCTCCGTCCGCGGGTAGCAGCCGGAGCGAGGTCAGAAGGCCGAAGCGGCTGGACCAGAGCTCGGCGCCGTACTCGAGGGAAACGAACAGCTTCGGGGTTGCCCGGTGTTCATCCCAGTACGCCTCGTCCTGGTCCCTGATCCGGCTGAGATCGACCGGGAAGGTCGGATCCCAGTCGCTCATGTTGTCGGCGTCGGCGACTCCCGGAAAGTCCGGCGTCAAACTGCGGTCCGCGGCCCAGCCCGTCATCTCGACCACGCCCGCCACCGTGGCCTGAACCGGCCGCTCGACCAACTGCTCGCGATCCCCGATGACGAAGTAGTCGATCGCCAGGCGGTCGCCCTCGCCGACCCCAAGGTCGTCCGCCAGGAACGTGTTGACCAGCACCTCGCCCGGCCCGAGCGCCGGCGCCGGCCGGCCGTCGGCCAGCCGCAGCACGCCGAGCTCGCCGGCCCTCCCCGTATCGAGCGCGGCGATCGTCGAGTAGGGAGCCGCGGCGCCGTCCTCCGCGGCGGTCCGGTTGGCGAGATAGGTGGAGACGCCGATCGCCTCCACACCCTGGTCCCGCGCCAGGACCTCCACCGCCCCGGCGAGTTCCTCGCCGAAGACGATCTGGGAACTGGTGACTCGCAGGTGATCCGACGCTTCGGCGAACGCCAGGCTGAAGTCAGCCGCCCGGGCTTGCGAGCGGATCAACTGCTCCAGGTCCACGGCCGCGGCTTGCGGTTCGCCGGCCTCCGCGAGCTCACCCACCAGCAACGCGTTCGCCAGACCGCGCTGATCGAGCTCCCGCTGCAGGTCGCGAAGCCGCACGTAGCCGACCAGGGGCTGGCTCTGGTGGGGCGCCAGTTGGAAGCGGCCGGGGCCCTCGTCCTCGAGCACGGAGACCACGCTCAGCCGCATGCTCTCCAACTGGTCCTCGGGATCCTTCTCCCCCATCAGGCTGGCCCGCGGCGCCTCGCTCGGCCGCTCGAGGTAGAGCACGACGGAGTCGCCGGTCTCAACCGCCAGGGCCTCCGCCAGCGAGCGGTTGACCGCCAGCGACGCGAAGAGCTGGCCGTTCCGCCGGGACAGGTCGAGCTGCTCCGCCGCGCTTGGGAAGAAGGAGCCGAACTCGGCGTCGATCCCCTGGACGTTGACCCGGGCGGCGCGCCGGCCGCTCTCCGGTTCCACGACGCTTCCCTGCATCAGGATCGCGGCCGACACCGGACCGTAACGGGCCGTGAACGCGGCGTCTCCGGCCAGTTCGTCCCGAAGCTCCTCGCGGAAGAAACCCGCCCCGAGCAGGGCATGGTCGATGCCGCCCAGCCGGTCGAGGGTGAGTTGGCGCAGGCTTCCCCGCACCGAATCTCCCACCATCAGGGCGCCCGTCAGCACGGAGGTCGCGACCGCCGCGGTCAGTACGACGGCGACGTTCGCGCGCCAGTAGTGACGGAGACTCGGCAGGGGGCCGGACGGGCGGGCAGCAGCCACCGCGTCAGCCTCCGGCCGCCTGCTCCGGCGCCACTTCCTCGATCAGGCCGGCGCGCAGCTCCACCCGCCGCGGCAACCTCGCGGCCAGTTCCAGGCTGTGCGTCACGACGATCAGGGCGCTCTCCTCATCGTCGTGGAGTTCAAGCAGCAGGTCGGCTACCGAACCCGCCGTCTCCCCGTCCAGGTTGCCCGTCGGCTCGTCGCACAGGAGCAGGCTCGGGCGGTTGATCACCGCGCGCACGATCGCGGCCCGCTGCCGCTCACCACCCGACAACTGCGCCGGCCGATGATCGACGCGCGTGCCGAGGCCGACCCGCTCCAGCAGGGCCCGCGCGCGCCCCTCCGCGTCGCTCTCTCCGTTCCCGGCCGCCACGGTCGGCAGCAGGACGTTCTGCAACGTCGTGTACTGCGGCAGCAGGTAGTGATCCTGGAACACCAGGCCGACGCGGCGGCTCCTGAACGCCGCCAACTCCCGTTCGGGCAGGTCGTGGGCCGCCTCGCCGCCGATCCGGATGCTGCCCGAAGTCGGCGTCTCGAGCGTCGCGGCAAGGTGCAGCAACGTGCTCTTGCCGCTGCCCGACGGCCCGGTGACTGCCATCGCCTCCCCGGAATCGAGAGAGAACGAGATGCCCCGCAGCACCTCGACGACACCCGCCTCGGTGCCGTAGGACCTCGTGACCTGCTCGAAGCGGAGGGCCTCAGCCATGACCGGCCGATGCTAGCGCCGGCTCGGTGACGCCGCTTCCGCGACGGGCCAGTCCGCGCCGGTACGAGGCGAGCGTCTCCGCGGCCATCAGCTCCGCCGCGTAGTGGCGGCGAACGCCGGCAATGCCGGACCGGCCCAGGTGGCGCCGGCGTTCCGCGTCGCCGGCCAACTGTTCGACGGCATCCGCCAGTGCCGACGGATCGCCGGCCGGCACCAGCGTGCCGCCGCCCGTCCGCTCGAGCATCTCCGGAAACGCACCGTGGTCGGGCAGCACGGCGGGGACGCCGTTCGCCATCGCCTCGAGCGCCGGCAGTCCCTTGGCCTCCCGGTAGACCGTCGGCAGCATGAGCGCATGCAGGCTGCACAGCAACTCGATCTTCTCCTCGCGGGTGACCTCTCCCAGCCAGTCGAAGTGCGGCTCGAGACCCCAGTCGGTGATCCGCTGCCGTTGCTCCTCGAAGTACTTCCTGTCGCGGCCGCCGAGATAGCCCGCAGCGCGAAAGCGTACGCGGCCCGGCCCCAGACGCTCGCTCAACGCCCTGAAGGCCTCGGCGGCGAGATGAAACCCCTTCTCCGGACACATCCGCGCCAGGTAGCCGATGACCACGGGCGACTCCGGAGGCTCCGCCTCGCGGTGACCGTGCCCCTCGAGCTCGATTCCCAGGCGCGCCACGTCGATGTCGGCCGGGGGCAACTCGAGCAGCTCCGCCATCGTCGCCGCGTAGTAGTCGTTCGGCGCCACCAGGACGTCGACCTCGCGCACGCGCTTCCGCATCTCCTCGACCACCAGGGATTTGTGGGGCTCGTCCAGGTCCTGGAGGAAGATGTCCTCGCCCTGGAGACCGCAGACGATCAGCGCCTCCGGAAGCGCCTCACGGAGCCGATGGACCATCCCCACCAGCATCGAGTTCGTCAGATGGACGACATCGGGCCGGAACTCGCTCGCGAGCCATCTCGACAGACTCTGGAGCTCCGCCAGTTGACGTCCCTCCTCGCCCCGCACCATGGACAGGGCGAGTTCGCCGAGCTGGTGGGCATCGGTCGCCGACGCCGACCGGGTGACCCGCGACAGCAGTCCGGGGTTGTCCAGCAGCCTGCGGATCGCCGCCGGCGCGCGGCTCCACAATGGCAGCTTCTGCTCCAGGTAGATGTTGACCGCGCCGTAGAACACCCGGCCGTAGCTCACGTTCTCCTCGTCGGTCCGGAGCGGCGTGTAGATCGGCAGCAACAGCGCGTTGTGCCCGCGGTGCTGGAGCTCGCGAACGAGGGTGTTGTCGTGGATGCAACTGCCGCAGAGCATGCCGCCGGCGCCCGCCGCCAGGTAGGCGATGCGCAGCGGCTGGTCCGTACCGTTCATGGGATAAAGCGCCTGACCCGCTCAGGCGCGGGCGGCGTGGTCAGCAGGGAACCGACGATCATGGCCACGGTGGAACCCGCGAAGACGACGGCGACCGGCATCACGCCCGTGCCGCCGACGCTGTAGTCCGCGTCGCCGATGCCGCGGACGAAGAACCACGTCCAGAGCCCGATCACCGTGAGGATCGCCGCGCCCGCGCCCGCCGCCGTGCTGCGCCGCCAGTAGAGCGCCGCGACCACGACCGGCAGCAGGGAAGCGAAACCCGTGAACGACCACACCGAAAGCGCGAAGATGCTCCGCTCGGCAACCAGGGACAGCAGGAACACGGTCGCCACGATACCGACGACGAACAGCCGGCCCAGCCGCACCTGGCGTGCCTCGTCCAGGTCGCCGCCCCAGCGGTAGTGCCTGACGACGTCCTGCGTGAACATCGTGCCCAGGGAAAGCGACTGGGAGTCGAGCGACGACATGATGGCGGCGAAGACCCCCGCTCCCAGAAGGCCCGCCAGCAGCTCGGGCGCGTAGAGGGCGATCATCCGGACCAGAACCGAGTTCGAGGCCGCGCCGTCGAGGCCCGGAAAGTCGATGTTCCCGAACAGCCCGAGCAACACGCTGGGGATCCAGACCACGGCGATGCAGACCGGATAGAGGACGACCGGCGCCTTGAAGGTCGCCGCCCGCTTCGCCGACAGCCAGTGCGCGAAGATGTGGGGGAAAGTCCCCACCGACAGGGGAATCAGGGTGTAACTGAGCAGCCGCAGCGGGTGAATGGCCTCGCCCCGCACCAATAGTTCCGGCCGGCTCTCCGCGACCCGGTCGAGGGCCTGGCCCACTCCACCCAGCTTGGTCACGATCAGGACCGCCGCAACCGCTCCCAGGACCATGAACATCGCGGTCTGGAAGGTGTTCACCCAGGCCGTCCCGCGGAGTCCGCCGCTCGTCACGTAGCCGATCACCACCCCCGAAACGAGCAGGCTGCCGAGCCACGACGGCGCCGCCCCGTCCGTGATCTGCCCGAGCACCACGCCGCCTCCCATGACGCCGATCAGCAGATAGGGCAGGAGCAGCAGGACGAGCACGACGAAGAGCAGGAGGCCGATCCGGTCCGAGCCCCAGCGGGCGCGAACGAACTGTACCTGCGTCAGGAGCCCGAGGCGCCTCCCCACCGCCCACACCCGCGTGCCGACGAAGAGGAAGACGATCGGCACCATCAGGGCCGACGACGACGCCATCAGGGAGAACACGCCGATGCCGATCCGGTAGGACTCCGCCGAAGCGCCGAGCAGGGCGAACGAGGTCATGTGCGTGCCGAACAGGGTCATCAGCAGCACGAACGGCCCGATCGTCCGGCCGGCGACGAAGAAGTCCTCGCCGGTCGCGGCCAGGCGCCGGTTGCTCCAGACTCCGATCAGCAGTACCGCCGCCAGGTACGCGAAGATGACGGTGAGGGTCACCTTCGGACCACCTCGTCGTCACCCGCCTCCCCGGCGAGTTCGTCGAGCACGTCGGCTGGCCAGGCGACCCGCACGATCCGCCACATCGCGAGGACGACCACTGCGGAGAACAGGACGTGGTACGTCAGGCCGACCGGCAAACCCAGGAACCGGCCCGGATCGTCCCAGAACCACAGGTCGTTGTGCAGGAGGTACAGCGCCGGCAGGGCGGCGTAGGCCGTGAGTCGGGCTGCTCCAGCCGCCATGGGGATTGCCCGGGTTCCGGCTCAGGTGGCCTGGTGCGGCTGCGGAGTCGACGCCGTGGCCCCCTCCGGCGCGCGCAGCGGCCTGCCACCGCCGGCCGCCGCGAAGGCCGCCATGTCCTCGAACATCGACGTGAAGTCCAGTTCGAACACGTCGCCGATCAGGATGCGTGTCACCTTGCTCTGGTGCTCCGCGTGGAGCCGCAGGAAGGCACCGACACTGAAGTTCGGGTCGTAGAAGACGTTGACCAGTTGCCGCACGGCCTCGACGCCG
Source organism: Acidobacteriota bacterium (assembly GCA_011525365.1). Taxonomy (GTDB): domain Bacteria; phylum Acidobacteriota; class Thermoanaerobaculia; order Multivoradales; family Multivoraceae; genus Multivorans. The sequence continues at coordinate 1,859,021 of WTGQ01000002.1, read as the reverse complement.
CGCATGAGCAGGGGCTGGAACGCTCCCAGGCGCTCGCCGGAGAGGTCGTCCGCGGCGATCGCCCCGATCGAGGCTTCGGCCGCCATCTCCCCCGACTTGAGCGCCAGGAAGACACCCGACGAGTAGACCGGGTCGATGAAGGAGAACGCGTCCCCGATCGCGATCCAGCCGTCGCCTGCCATCTTCTCGATGCGGTAGGAGAAGTCCTTCATCACGGACACCGGGCGGCACTGATGGGCCGGTGCAATGCGCCGCTCGATCTCGGCGCAGTTTCTGACCTCCTCGAAGAAGATCTCATGCGGCCTGCCCTCACGGTTCCGAATCAACGCGTCCATCGGGCCGACGACGCCGACGCTCACCACGTCCCCCGCCAGCGGGATGTACCAGAACCAGCACTCGCCGGACTTCGTGTGCAGGATCAGGGTCGCGCCCTCGTCCTTCCCCTCGTCCCGGATGGCTCCCCGGAAGTGGGTGTAGATCGAGGCATGGCGCAGGCCGTAGTCGACCCGCCCGAGGTCGAGCCGCCGCGCAATCAGGGCGCTTTGACCCGTGGCGTCGATCACGATCCGGCTCTCGAGTTCCACAGGCCCTCCGTTGTTCGCCGGGGCGGCGCGCACGCCGACCGCGCGACCGTCCTCGAACAGCACATCGCGGACGTTGACGCCGCGGTGGACTTCCGCACCCTGCCCGGCCGCCGTTTCCATCAGGAGCTCATCGAACTCGGAACGGCGCACCTGCCAGGTGCGGGCGCTGTCGTCTCCCGGGCGCTCCTTGTCGAAGTAGAACGGCATGGACGCCTTGCCGGTTTTCGTGAAGAACTGGACGGAGTGCTTCTCGACGAAGTGGCTGTCCTGCATCGCCCGAAGCGCGCCCATCTTCTCGAACACGCCGTGAGTGTCCGGCATCAGCGATTCGCCGATCTTGAAGACCGGTGCGGCCTCCCGCTCGAGCAGCAGCACGCGCAGGCCCCCACGGGCGGCGATCGCCGCCGCCGCCGAGCCGCCCGGACCGGCGCCGACAACGATCACGTCGTAGGAAGATGCCGCGAACATCGCGGCGAGTCTACGGCAGGGAATCGACGCCGACCACCGGCAACCCGACAGGCCTCCGGCGCGTAGTGCCTATGTTGTAGCCTGCGCCCATTACTGACCCCGGTCGGACACGAGTCGTTCGTGTCCGCCTGTCCATAGCCTCGAGAGGTACCTGCCGATGCGCTTCACTTCTGCCCCGTTTCTGATCCTCAGCCTCCCGCTGGCACTCATCGCCGGCGCCGCATCGGCGCAGGATCCCGATGACCCGGAATCCACCGTCACCGACGAAATCACCGTCACCGCGCAGCGGGTCGAGGAGGCCATCCAGGACGTGCCGATCTCGATCATCACCCGCTCCGGCGAAGAACTCGAGCAGCAGGCGATCGGCGACGTGCAGGCCCTGGCCGAGGCTTCGCCCGGCGTCGTGATCTCCGGGCAGAGCCCGACCACGGGCGAAGTCGCCATCTACATCCGCGGCATCGGCTCGAGCACGCTCGGCATCGGCACCGAGCCGACCGTCGGCTACTACGTGGACGGCGTCTACATGCCGCGACCGCAAGCCGCGGTGAACCCATTCCTCGACCTCGAGCGAATCGAGATCCTGCGCGGGCCCCAGGGCACGCTATGGGGACGGAACTCGACCGCCGGCGCGGTGAACGTCGTCACGCGGGCGCCGGAGGGTCAGTTCCATGGGCGCCTCTTCACTTCGTTCTCGGAGTACGACTCGAGCGAGCCAGCCGACGGGCGCCGCTACGGCATGTCGCTCACCGGCCCGGTATCGGGCAAGGTCTGGGGCCGCTTCACCGGCGCCACGGCGCAGGTCGAGGATCCGACCTACAACGACTTCCTGGGCGCGAGCGCCGACAACTTCGACGGGGTCACGCTGCGGGGTTCGCTCACCTTCCTGCCCTCCGACTCGCTGACCTTCACGATCCGGGCCGACAGCACGGACGACGACGCGCACGCGAACTTCCCCTTCAAGCCGTTCGAGGTCTCGCCCTACAGCACGGTGGGAACGCTGAACCGGTTCTACGGATACTCCGAACCGGCCGACGTACATCGCATCTCGACCGAGACCCCGGCGCTGTCTCTCTACGAGGAGTCCGGCTTCTCGCTGACGGTGAACAAGGCGATGGCGAGCGGCACGAGCCTGACCTCGATCAGCAGTTGGCGCGAGTTCGACTCGCGGCGAGACGCGGACATCGACGGTTCGCCCCACGTCTTCGTCACCAACGCCGCAGCCCTCAACTCCCAGTGGTGGTCGCAGGAGTTCCAACTCAGCGGCGCCAGCGAGCGCGCCAATTGGGTCGCCGGGGCCTACGCTTTCAACGAGGAGAGCGGAACGCAGGTCGCCAACATCACGGACACGGCGCTGTTAGGCGTCTGGCTGTTCGCAAACAGTCCGCAGGTCTTCCTCTTCGACCCGACGAACTACTGCTCCCTCGGCTTCCTGGCGCCGCCGTTCCTGTGCGGCCCGGCCTACTACAACGCCGTCGCGCCGTTCCTCGGCCTTCCCCTGCCTGGAACCCCGACGCCGTTGCCGTTCGAAAGCAACCTCGACGCTTCCCTCTACGCCGCCTACGGCCAGGTCGACTGGCACCTGAGCGACCGGGTCAGCCTGACCACGGGAGCCCGCTACACGGCGGACGAGAAGGACCACAGACAGGCCGCCCTCAACTTCCAGACCTTCATGCCGGAACTCCAGCAACTCAGCAACAGCTGGAGCGCGCTGACGCCCAAGCTGGGTCTCGAGGTCCGCCCCCGGGAGAACGTGATGCTCTACGGCGCGGTGACCGCCGGCTACAAGAGCGGCGGCTACAACTCGATCTCGCTGCAGCCGGCCTTCGACGAGGAGACGGTGACGAGTTTCGAGATCGGCATCAAGTCCTCGCTCGCCGACCGGAAGGTGAGGCTCAACGCGGCCGCCTTCAACTACGACTACGACGATCTGCAGGTGGCGGTGCTCTACCCCGATCGTTCGGTGGTCGAGAACGCGGCCAAGGCCCGTATCCGGGGCCTCGACTTCGAACTCTCGGCGCGGCCGAACCCGCGCTTCGCCTTCGATCTCTCGCTCGAGTTCCTCGACGACGAGTTCACCCGGTTCACGACGCTCGATCCCTTTCTCCAGGCCCGGTTCGTGGAGCAGTTGCTGGCCGCGGGTCTGATCGATCCGAGCCAGATGCTGTTGGGCGGCGGCGGCGCGCTACCGATCGAGCCCAGCGACCTTTCCGGCAACGGATTGCCCCGGGCGCCCGACTTCTCCGCCACCGCGGCGCTGCGCTACACGTTCGACCTCGGCAGCAGCGGCTCGCTGACCGCGCGCGGCGAGTACCAGTACACCGACGACGTGGCCTTCGATGCCTTCGAACGCTTCATCCAGCCTTCCTATGGCCTGTTCCACGCCCAGTTGCGCTGGACTTCGGCGCAGGGCCGGATGTTCCTGGCGGCCTACGGCCGGAATCTCGGCGACGAGGAGTACAGGCTCAGCCAGTTCTTCGTGAACTACACCGGGTCGCTGGCGGTCTGGGCGCCGCCGACCGAGATCGGCCTGCAGGTCGGCTTCGACTTCTAGGGGATCACGTGTAGCGGGCGCCGCGGTACTGCTCGTCGTAGAAGCGCGGCAGTAGCTGGTCGACACGCAGAAGGCCGCCGTCGCTGAGTTCCACCCGCTCCGGGCCGACGGTCGCCAGCCCCTGCTCGGTCAGGCTGCCGAAGGCTTCGGCGTAGTCCTCCACGACGTCGACCCCGAACTTCCGCTCGAAGGCGCCCCTCTCCAGCCAGCCCCGCTTCAACTGCAGGATGACTTCGCGGGTCAACCGCTCGCGCGCCGTCGTGACCAGGGCCCGGCGCGTGGCAAGACCGCCCGCGTCGATCGCAGCCAGATAGCCCTCCCAGCGATCGTGGTTCTGCATGTGGACGCCGCCCATTTGACCGAACGACGAAACGCCGATCGGAATCATGTCGGCACCGCTCCACACTTCCCGGGCATAGACGAACTTGCAGCCCCGGTCCCGCCTCATCATCGTGTACGCGCTCCAGCGCTCGAAGCCGGCGCGTTCGAACTGCTCGAAGGCGTAGGCGTGCCACTCGCGCTTCGTGCGCCAGTCGGCGAACGCCGGCACGTCCTCGTCGCCGCGCAGCCTCGCTTTCGAGTACACCGTGTTGAAGGGCAGCTCCATCTGGTAGAGGGTGATCGAGTCCGGGTCGTACTCGATCGTCAGATCCACCGTCCGCTTCCAGCTCTCCCAGGTCTCGCCGACCATGCCGGCGATCAGGTCGACGTTCAGTTGCCGGAACTCCTGGGCGCGGATCCAGTCGCGTACCCGGTAGATCTCCTTCGACACGTGGGCGCGGCCGTTCTCCTGCAGGATCTCGTCGTCGAAGTTCTCCACTCCGAGGCTCAGCCGGGTGACCCCGATGCTCCGGATCGCCTCCAGCTTGGACTGCGTCAGCGTTCCCGGCTCGCACTCGAAGGCAACCTCCTCCGCGCCGTCCCAGGACATCACGCCCTGGAGCCGCTCGGCCAGGGGAATCAACTGCTTGGCGGCGATGTAGGACGGCGTGCCGCCTCCGAAGTAGACGAAGTCGAGCTTCCGACCCCGCACGGCCGCCCGCTCCGCGTAGCGTTCCAGCTCGACGCCCAGGGCGTCGAGGTAGCGGCCGATCTGCTCGTGGTTCTTGTCGATGTAGACGCGGAAGTAGCAGAACTTGCAACGCTTCCGGCAGAACGGAATGTGGATGTAGAGGCCCAGCGACGTGTCGGCGGCGGGCGCCCGGTCGAGCGCGGCGAAGGCCTCCGGCACGGTGGCCTCGTTCCACGCCGAGTACGGCGGGTAGTTCGATACGAAGACGGAACCGATGTCCGTCGCTTCGAGATCGAGCAGACCGGTCGCCGGCTCAGGCCTGACCAGGTTCCGCGAGGCCGTCTCTTGCATCTTCGGAAACGCTCCGTCAGCCGAAGCAGTACAGGATGCCGTCCAGGCTGCCGATGACCAGCCGCTCCGAGGCCACGGCGGGCGACGCCATGATCGCCGAACCGGTGTCGAACTCCCAGACCGGCTCTCCCGTCGCCTTGTCCAGGGCGAGAACGGGCCCACGCTTCGAACCCAGGAAGACCCGATCGCCCACGATCACCGGCGAGGAGTCGAGCCGGGCGCCGCTGTTCCATTCCCACTTCCGCTCGCCGGTTGCGGGGTCGAGGGCGTGGACGATCTTGTCCCGCCCGCCGATGACGACGATCTCGTCGTCGGCCGCGGCGGAGGCGTAGAAGGGGAACTTCCGGATCTCGTGCTCGTATGCCCAGGCGACCTGGCGTTTCTCGAGGTCGATCCCCAGCACTTCGTTCTCGTACGTGGCGACGTAAGCCATGTTGCCGACCACCGCCGGACTCGAGGCCGCCTGCCCGCGAAGATCGATCTTGTGGACCGTCTCACCCGTCTCGATGTCGATCAGCCACATGAAACCGTCGCAGCCGGAAACGGTCGTCAGTCCATCGGCGACCGCCGGTGTGCCGTGGACGTAGCCGTCCGTCTCCACCTGCCACAGCTTCTCGCCGCTCGCGCGGTCCAGGCAGTAGAGCGAGTTGTCGTAGGAGCCGATCAACAGCCGCTCCCCTCCCTCAGGCGACTCGTGCAGCGAGACGCCGGCGTAGATCTCCCCCAGCGTCTCGAACTTCCACCGCTGCTCGCCGGTACCGGCGTCGAGGGCGTAGACGAAACCGTACTCGTCGCCGACGTAGACAACATCGTCGAACACGGAAACGGGCGCCTTGATCGGTGTGCCCGCTTCGAACCGCCACAGCTCCCTGCCCTCGGCCAGAGTCAGCGCGTAGACCCGCCCCTCGTAGTCGCCGATGTAGACGACACCGTCGACGATCGCCGCAGTGCTTTCGATCTCGCTCTCCGTGTCGAAGGCCCACAGCAGTTGCGGATTCTCCGGCAGCGTCGTGCCGGCGACGCCGGTGCCGAGCAGGTTGCCCCGGAACACCGGCCACGCATCGGCGGCCGGGCGGAACAGCGACGCCGCCGACGCCGCCTCCTGGTCGTTGCCGTCCCCGGCCGCCCCGTCGGAGGCCATGAGGAAGGGCGAGGCGAGCAGGAACGAAAGGCTGAGCAGGAGTCTCACGGCGCTGGGTTCCGGGGTGCGAAAGCCTCAGAACGCCGCCCGGTAGAGCGCGAGCATATCGGAGGCGGAAGCCGAGCGCGGGTTGAACTGGGCGGTCCACTGCTCGGCCGCCTGGGACGAGAGGAGGTCGAGGTCCGCCTCCAGAACACCCAGATCCCGGAGTCTGGCGGCGACGCCGGCGCTGTCGCGGAGGTCGGCCCAGAGCTTCGCGAGCCGCTCGCTGGCGACGCCGTTTCCCGCGGCGCCGCCGAAGGCGAGCTGGGCCAGTCCGCCATAGCCGGTACCCTCAGCCGCGCCGTTGAACCGCATGACGTGATCCAGCATCACCGCCACCGCCACGCCGTGGGTGATGTCGTAGCGCGCGGTCAACGGGTTGGCGAGGCCGTGGGCGGCACCCAGCATCGACGCCTCGATGGCGGCGCCGGCAAGATGGGCGCCCAGCAGCATGTCGCCCCAAAGCTCGACCAGTTCGGCCTCGCTTCTGCGTTGCCCACCACTCCCGCCGTCCGCCACCTGCGCATCGACCACGGCATCGAACCCCCTAAGCAGACGCGCAAAGCCCTCCGAGGCGAACATGCGCGAGTACGGGTTGGCCGCCGTGCAGACGAAACTCTCCAGGGCGTGCGAAAGGGCGTCCAGGCCGGTCGCGGCCATCACTTCGGAGGGAGCCGTGCGGACCACTTCCGGGTCCAGCAGCGTAGCCACGAAGCGCGCCTTCGGGTCGCCGCAGGCCATCTTGCGGTGGTCGTCCTCCCGCGAAATGACGGCGAATGACTGCGCTTCGCTACCCGTGCCCGCCGTGCAGGGCACGCCGATCGAAGGGAGCATCGCCTTCCCGGCCTTGCCGAAACCCCAGTAGTCCTCCATCCGGCCGCCGTTCGTGAACACGAAGTTCGCGCCCTTGGCGCAGTCCATCGCCGAGCCGCCGCCCAGGCCGATCAGGAAGTCGGCTTCGTGAGCCCGCGCCGCCGCGGCCGCGGCCGCCACGTTGCGCTCGCCAGGATTCTCCTCGACGCCGTAGAACACGGCGACCTCGAGGCCGGCGCCGCGGAGGGCGACGGACGCCCTATGGACATGGCCGGCGGCCGCTACCCCGGGATCGGTGACGACAAGCACTCGCCGGCCGCACAGCTCCCGCACGAGCTCGCCGATCAGGTCGATTACGCCAGCGCCATAGAGGACCCGGCCCGGGGCCGTGTCGATGCTCCAGGAGTCGCTCGTTTCGAGCGGTCGCTGGCCTCGCTTGATCGGCACCGCCGCTGGGAAGCGCGAAGCGCTTACTTCGAGCCGATGGCGAACACGTCCGAGCGAGTCGCCACGTAGATTCTCCCGTCCTCCGCGACCGGCGTCGTGTACACCGCCGAGCCCATGTTGTGCTCGGCGATCACCTTCTCCTCGCGGCCGGCCTCGAGGACCACGATGTCCCCGTCCTCGTCACCGAGGTACACCTTGCCGTCCGCCACGAAGGCCGAACCCCAAACCGCGGCGAAGGTGTCGTGGGTCCAGAGATGCTCTCCGGTCTCGACGTCCAGCACGTAGAGGAAGCCGCTCAGATCCGGGATGTAGAGCAGGCCGTCGGAGATCGCCGCGGTCGAGATCGTCCGGTTGAAGTCCTCGTTGCCGAAGTGCCAGACGGCGGCGCTGCCGGTCGCGTCTCCTTCGACGTTGGCGTCCATGGCGTAGAAGTGGCCGGGGCCTTCTCCGTGCTCGGGGTCCTGACCGACTCCGAGGTAGAAGCGGTTGTTGTAGAAGACCGGCGTCGAGATGATGTTGTTGCGAGTGCCGGCGCCGCCGAGTTCCCAGATCGAGTCCTTGGGGTTCAGGTCGAACTTCCACAGCAGGTTGCCGGTCGCCGGCTCGTAGGTGTAGAGCCAGCCGTCGCCGCCCGGGAAGGCGATCTGCGGCTGGCCGTCGACCACGCCGTAGCCCGGGTTCGACCAGGAGCCGTGAAGAACCGCGTCGCTGCTGTCGAGGCTCTCCCAGACCAGTTCGCCCGTGTTCTTGTTCAGCGCGATGAAGGCCGGCGAAGCCGGCGACGGCAGGTTGATGTGCCCCTCGTCGACGCCGGCGCCGGTGACGGTGAACAGGAGGTCGCCGATGACCAGGGGGGACCCGGCGGCCAGGTTGTGCGGGAACACGTCGAGTTCGGCGATCATGTCGTACTCCCACACGATGTCCGCGTCGAGTTCCTGCTTGTACTGCTCGTCCGTCATGCCGTCGTTCACGCCGTCCCGGAAGCCGTCCACGTCGACGGCCACGACCGTGGCCCGATTGGACACGTAGTAGACCCGTTCGTCCTCCACGTACGGCGTCGAGCAGATGCCCTGCAGCGGCCAGTCGTTGACCCGCCCGGCCCCCAGCTTGTCGTGCGTGGCCTGCCACAGGAGATCGCCGGTCTCCTTGTCGAGCGCGATCAGGACTCCCTTATCGCCCTCGATCCCGGGCCGGCGAAGCCCCTCGTTGTTCGTGCCGGCGTACACCCGGCCGCCGTGGATCACCGGGCCGGCATAGGTCTGCGAACCGACCTTGGCCCGCCAGACGATGTTCTCGCCGGATCGGACGTCCCACTCGGTAGGCAGGTTCGTGGCGTCGGACACCATGTTCCGGGCCGGCGTGTTGCCGAACATCGCCGGCGGCTCGTTCGCCGGCGCGACCGCGGCGGCAGCGATCAGGGCCGCCAGGGCGAGTCGGAGAGAAAGGGAGATTCGGGTCTTCATGAGCTGGGGGTCCGTGGCTGTCAGGGGGGGTCCGTCGCTGTCAGGCGTCCGCGCCGCCGCCCGATGCCCGGGCAACCAGCGCGTACAGTGTTTCGCTGGTCGCCAGGTAGACGACCGAGCCATCCGTGGACGGCGAAGTGTACACCGGCCGCGGCATCGCGATTTCGGCCAGAACCTCGAGCGTTCGGCCATGCCCCAGCACCGCGACATCGCCCTCCGTGTCCGCGGCGTAGACCTTCCCGTCGGCGACCAGGGGCGAGCTCCAGAATGGCGACAGCGCGTCGTAGACCCAGAGTTTCTCGCCGCTCTCCGCGTCGAGCGCGAACAGGAAGCCGTTCAGATCCGCCGCGTAGACGATGCCGTCATCCACCGCCACGGTGGCGATCGCGCGGCCGAAGTCCGGATCCTCGAACCGCCACCGCGCCCCGCTCGCTGTCACGTCGCCGCTGCCTCCGGCGTCGACGGCCCACAGGACGCCGGCCCGGAGCGACGCCTCCGGATCCCGTCCGGCCGCTACGTAGACGGTGTCTTCGAACAGTACCGGCGTAGCCACGAAGACATGCCGCGACCCGACTTGCTCCAGTTCGCCGGCGGCAAGCGCGGAGTTGCCGTCGAAACGCCAGAGCGCCCGTCCGGTCGCCGGCTCGAAGGCGTAGAGCCAGCCGTCGCCGGCTGGGAAGACGACCTGCGCCCGGCCGCCGGCGCGACCGTGGGACGGACTCCCCCACTGGCCGTCGATCATCCCGGCGCCGGGGCTCCCGTCTCGCCACACTGGCCGGCCCGTCACCCGCTCGAAGGCCGCGAAGCTGGGCGCGTGCGGCGCCGGCACTCGCCCATCGTCCGTGACTCCGTTGCTGGTAGACACGAAAACGAGATCACCCACAACCAGCGGCGTCGAGGCCGCCATGTGCTTCGGGAAGACGCCCCACTCGCCGACCATGTCGAACGACCAGTCGACAACGCCCTCCAGGTCCGCGACGACGAGCTCTCCCCGGTTCGAGACGTAGTAGAGCCGCTCGCCGTCGAACGAGGGCGTCGAGCAGACGCCTTGCAGCGGCCAGTCGTTCGCGTCCCCGGCTTCCAGCTTCTCGTGGGTGATCTGCCACCGGAAGCTGCCGTCACGGCGCTCGAAGGCAATGACCACGCCGCGGTCTCCGGTCACCGCCGGATCGCGGGGACGTTCGTTGTTCGTGCCGACGACGACCAGGTCGCCGGCGACCGTCGGGCTGCCGTAGCTCACCGTCCCGAGTTCGGCAGACCACAGTACGCCTTCGCCCGACGCCACATTCCAGGTTGCCGGCAGGTTCCGCGCCGTCGCCACCCGGTTGCGGCCGGGATTCGGATCGTCGGCCCGGAGCGCACCACCCCACGACAGGGCAAGGATGGGGACGGCGAGGAGGGCCCTCATCGACCTCAGGCCCGTGACGGCACTCAGGCCTCCCGCAACCGCGGCTCGATGATGCCCAGTTCGACCGAGGTCTCCACGACGTCCCGGATCGTGTCCTCGACGGGTCGCAGGGTGGCGCCAAGCACCGACTCCGCCTTGCGGCTGTGGTTGATCGCCGCGGGCGGCGGCGGTCCGCCGTCCTCTGGAACCGGGGCCTCGCCGACGACGAAGGCCGGGAACGCTTCCCGGATGATGTCGGCCACTTCCGTACCGAACCGCAGCGCCGAGCGGCCGCCGCTGCCGTGCAGGATGTAGCGGCTGCCGCCGTTGGTGGCCCGGTGGTCGACATCCGACTCGGCCGCGAGCCGCTCCGCCTTCACGAGGTCGCGGACGTCGATGATGTTGTAGTACATGTCGTACGGCGTCGGCCATGAGGGCTCCAGCCCCGCGGCAAGCTGGCCGATCTGCTCGATCCACTGGCCCACCTGAGCCTTGAACAGGATCGGGCCGCAGATCATCGCCGGGTTCATCGTGACGACGTCCCAGCGGCCGCCGCTGTCGTCCGCGGCCTGGTTCAGCAGCCGCTCCGTGTCCACCTTGCTGCGGGCATAGGACATCCGCGGGTGGTTCCAGACCTCCTCCGGGAAGTTGCCGGAAGCCCAGTCCGTCTCCGTCCACGCGTAGCCCGGCGGCATAGCGGGTGCCCCCAGGCCCGCGACCGCCGCCAGGGAGCTCGTGTAGACGACGCGTTTCACGCTGCCGCTCCGGTTGACCGCGTCGATCACGTTCCGCGTTCCGGCCATGCCGCCCTCGTAGACGTCCGTCGAGACGTTGCCGGAGCCGAGCGGCTGCGACTTGCCGTCGGCCGAGTTGCCGAGCACCGCGGCAACGTGGAACACGCCCGAGCAGCCCGCGAAGGCGTCGTCGTACGAGCCCGGCACGAACAGGTCGCAACCGTTCACGATCTCCACGTTCGGCAGCCGGCTCAGGTACTCCACGCAGTCCCTGCCCCGCCAGGAAGTGGCGTCCCGGATGCAGGCGCGGACCCGGTAGCCGTGGATCACCAGCTCCCGGACCATGTGGCCGCCGGTGAAGCCCGAGCAGCCGGTGACCGCAACCGGGCCGTCGCTGGGAGAGATGGCGGTCATCCTGATGGCTCCTTGTGGCTCCCCGGCAGCGGAAGCACTGCTTCCCCGTTACTCCTGCGGCGGCGCGTACACCAGCATCCAGTTGATGCCGTAGCGGTCGGTGCACATGCCGAAGTAGGCGCCCCAGAACTGGTCCTCCATCGGCAGCGTCACCGCACCGCCATCCGACAGCTTCGCCTGCAGTTCGTCCGCGTGTTCCCGGCTCTCGGCCTCGACCGAGATCGAAAAGTTGTTGCCGACCTCGAGCGGCGGTCCGAACGTCGTGCTGTCGCTCCCCATCAGCACGCTGTCGCCGACCGCCAGGGACACGTGCATGATCTGGTCCTCCTGACCCTGGGCCAGCGGCAGCCCCTCGGGGCCTTCGCCGAAGGTGGTGAGGTCCGAGAACTCGCCGCCGAAGACGGACCGGTAGAAGTCGAACGCCTCGCGGCAGTTGCCGCCGAAGGTTAGGTAGGTGCTGAGTGCCATGAGTGTTCTCCTTGAGTCAGGTCGGCACGGGAGCGACGGGCACCCGTCCGGCCGCGGGGCGGCGGCGAGCTTACGTCAACACCGAGAGAACCCGGGAAGGGAGCGCGCCTAGCCCGGCGCCAGCGCGCGGATCGTCTCGCGCAGATCGTCCCCGGGGTGCATGATCTGAATCGCCGGGGTATGCACTCCCGCCTCGATGTACTCCTGGATCCGTTCGCGGCACTTGCCCGGCGAACCGATGATCAGGATGTCGCGCAGCGCTTCTTCCGGAATGACCTCGAGCGCTTTCTTGCGGTCGCCCGCGGCCCAGGCGTCCCACATCGGGCCGAGGACGTCCCGGCGGCCCAGCCATTCGTGGAAGGCGGCGTAGACGGGGACGTTCAGGTAGGCGGCCATCGAGCGCTTGCCGACGAAGTCGATCACCTCCTTGTCCTCGGTGGCGATGACGAAGATCCGCGCCGCGATCTCCTTGCCGGGGCCGGCCTCGTGGACGTAGGGAACTACCGTCTTCACGTCGTCGGGCGACAGCCAGTTGAGGATCGCGCCGTCGCCCTCGCGGCCGGCCATGCGCAGCATGCCCTGGCGGAGCGCCGCGACCAGGATCGGCGGACACTCCTTGAGCGGCCGGCCCATGCGGAATCCGCGCACGTTGAAGGTCTCGAACTCCTCGTCGATCCGATCGCCGGTCAGCGCCTTCTTGAGGAAGCGCACCATGTCCCGGGTCTTGTAGTACGGCCGCTCGAACGGGATGTCGTTCCACTGTTCGACGATCACGTTGGACGAGGTGCCCACGCCCATGACGAAACGGCCCGGCGCCGCCTCCGCCATCGCGCCGACCGTCATCGCCATCAGCGCCGGCCCGCGCGTGTAGGCCGGGATGATCGCGATCCCGAGCCGGGCGGCCGGCGCCCAGATCGAGGCCTGGACGAGAGGCGTGAACCCGTCGCTGCCGTTCGACTCGGACGACCAGAAGTCCGTGTAGCCGAGGTCGGCCATCTCCTTGATCAGGTCCTCCTGCTCGGCCAGCGGGAGACCGAACGGGATCGTCATTCCGTATCGCTGCATGGTTGGAGGCTCTCCCGTGGCGCGTCCCTGGGGCCGCGGCCGGCTGAATTCGCGGGTCTGAAGCGACCGGATTGTACGGCAGGTGCGAGCGGCCGCGTCTCCTATACTGACCGGCCCGAACCCGAGCCAACCCGCACCCGGAGAAAGAAGAACATGGGACCACTCGACGGCTACCGCATCATCGAGATCGCCGGCATCGGCCCCGGCCCGTTCTGCGCGATGGTGCTGTCCGATCTCGGCGCCGAGGTCGTGCGCATCGACCGCAAGGCGTACACCGGCCGGGGCTCGAAGTTCGACGTCCTGAACCGCGGCCGCCGCTCCCTCGCGATGGACCTCAAGCGCCCCGAGGCGGTGAGCGCCGTCCTCGAAATGGTGGAGAAAGCCGACGGCTTGATCGAGGGGTTCCGCCCAGGTGTCATGGAGCGGCTCGGACTCGGCCCCGAGGTGTGCCTGGAGCGGAATCCGAAGCTCGTCTTCGGCCGCATGACCGGCTGGGGCCAGCACGGCACGATTGCCCATGCCGCCGGCCACGACATCAACTACATCGCCCTGTCGGGCGTGCTGCATTCGATCGGCAACAACGGCGGCAGGCCGGTGCCCCCGCTCAACCTGGTCGGCGACTTCGGCGGCGGCGGCATGCTGCTCGCCCTCGGCGTGGTGGCCGGCCTGCTGGAGGCGCAGAAGTCAGGTAAGGGCCAGGTCGTCGACGCCGCGATGACCGACGGTTCGGCCCTGCTGCTGGCCGCCGTCGTCGGCATGCACAGCGCCGGCGTGTGGAAGGACGACCGCGGCTCCAACATGCTGGACAGCGGCTCCCACTTCTACGACACGTACGAGTGCGCGGACGGCGAGTACGTCTCCATCGGCTCGATCGAGCCCCAGTTCTACGCCCTGCTGCTCGAGAAGACCGGCCTCGACGGCGCCGAGTGGGAGGGGCACCTCCAGAACCGGGACCGCTGGCCGGAGCTCAAGGCGAAGCTGGCCGAGGTGTTCCGCACGAAGACGCGCGACGAGTGGTGCGGGATCATGGAAGGCAGCGACATCTGCTTCGCCCCGGTGCTCCGCATCGGCGAGGCGATCGAGCATCCGCACAACCGGTCCCGGCAGACCTTCGTCGAGGTCGATGGCGTGGCCCAGCCGGCACCGGCGCCACGCTTCAGCCGCACTCCGGTCACCGTGCAGGGTCCGCCGCCGAAGGCCGGCGAGCACAGCGACGCCGTCCTCGCCGACTGGGGCTTCGCCGGCGAGAGAATCGACGCGATGCGGGCGGCGGGGGCGATCTGAGTCCGCTCGACGACGTAACGTCCGGCCAAGCCGACATGGACGCAAAAGGAGGATTGAAACCATGAAGAGAGCGCGCGACCTGCTCACCCTGCTCGCCATTGGATTGCTGTTTCTCGGCTGCGCCGCCGGCGAGGATTCCGCGGCCTCCGATCCCGACGTCTCTGCTGAGCCCGGGCCCGGAGACATCCTCCAGAACTACGTGGACACACCCGATCCGGCCTACGGCTGGACCCTGGTGAACAGCGAGCCCGGCGACGGCTACACCCTGCACACGATCGAGATGACGAGCCAGACCTGGCTCACCGAGGCGGAGGTCGACCGGCCGCTGTGGACCCACTGGCTGATGGTGGTCGAGCCCGACGAGGTCTCGAGCGACCACGCCTTCCTCTACATCTCGGGAGGCCGGAACGGCGGCGACCCGCCGGAACAGGCCAATCCGCTGACCCTCCAGCCGGCCCTCGCGACCGGTTCGTTCACGGCCGAGTTGCGGATGGTGCCGAACCAGCCGCTCAACTTCGTCGGCGACGATTACGGCCCGCGCGTCGAGGACGAGTTGATCGCCTACGGCTGGGACAAGTTCCTTCGGGGCGAGGATGCGATCTGGCTTGCCCGGCTGCCGATGACCAAGTCCGCGGTGCGGGCGATGGACACGATGACCGCCTTCGCGGCGTCCGAAGACGGCGGCGGGAACGACGTGAACAGCTTCGTCGTCGCCGGCGGCTCCAAGCGCGGCTGGACCACCTGGACCACGGCGATGGTCGACGACCGGGTGGTCGCGATCGCGCCGATCGTGATCGACCTCCTGAACCTGGAGCCCTCCTTCGAGCACCACTGGAAGGCCTACGGCTTCTGGGCGCCGGCCATCGGCGACTACGTGCACGAGGGGATCACGGACTGGTTCGGAACTCCCGAGTACCTGGAGCTCCAGAAGATCGTCGAGCCCTACAACCACCTCGACAAGCTCACGATGCCGAAGTACCTGATCAACGCCACCGGCGACCAGTTCTTCCTCCCCGACTCGGCCCAGTTCTACTTCGACGACCTGCTCGGCGAGAAGCACCTGCGCTACGTGCCGAACACCGAACACTCCCTGGGCGGCAGCGACGCGGCGGTCGGTTTCCTCGCCTTCTACCAGGCGATTCTGGACGGCGTGGAGCGCCCGGACGTCGACTGGACGATCGAGACGGACGACGCGGGGGGCGCCGCGATTACCGCCTGGGTAGCGAATGGCGCCGAGCCCAGTCAGGTCCTTCTGTGGCAGGCCTCGAATCCGGAGACGCGCGACCTCCGGGTCGACACGATCGGCCGGACCTGGACCAGCACGGCCGTCGAAGCGGGCGAGGACGGCAGGTGGGTCGGCGCCGTCCCCGCGCCGGAACGCGGCTGGACGGGCTTCTACCTCGAGTTCGAGTTTCCCGGCCCCGGGGAGGCGCCGTTCCAGTTCTCGACCGAGATCAAGGTGGTGCCGGAGGACCTGCCGTTCGGCTGGCCACCCGAGACGCCGGCGAGCGAGGGCTGATCAGGGCGCCTTGTCCAGGTCGAGCCGGATCGCCTCGAGCAGCCGCGGCACGTAGTTTCGGAAGCGGCGGTCGAGGCCTTCCACTTCGCTCGGCAGGCCGCTCACCCGATCGCGCCAACCCTGTGCGTCAGCACCGCCGAGGACACTAGGCGGGAGGTAGTCGAGCGCATTGAGCGCCAGCAGGGCGTCGAAGAAGTCGTTCTCCGTGATCGAGGCTGAGGCCAGAAGGAGTTCCACCGCGGGCGCAAGGTCCCTCTCCTCGCCGAAGCGTCCCAGCGCTTCGGCAGCCAGGATGCGGACCGGTGGTGACGGGTCGTCGAGCGCCCCCCTCAGCGCGGCGCCGGCCGAGCGCACCGCCTCCTCGCCTTGAGTGCGCAACCCGATCGCCGCCCACGCCCGAACCGCGGAGTCCGGGTCTCCGAGCATGCGGGTCAACCGCTCGATGTCCCCGCTCCCCCACCTCGACCGATCGGTAGCGAGTTCGGCCGCGGGCAGCACCCGCTCGATCTGGTAGCCGCCCTGGCCGTAGGTCCAGGGCACGCCACCCATGTCCGCCGCCCGGCGGTGCATCTCGCCTTCCGGCAGGAAGCTGAGATCGCGGATGGTCAGGAGCTGCCGCCGCAACGCGGCGGCCAGCCGTTCCCGCTCGGCTTCGTGTTCGGCTGAACCGGCAAGGTTGTTGACCAGGTCCAGATCGTTCTCCAGGTCGTAGAGCTCCTCGCTCGGCTTCTCCCGCCAGAAGACCGACTGGGCCTCGTTGAGTTTCCCCGCCTGGAACAGACGCAGCCAGACCCGGGTCGTTGGCGTCTCCATCTGGTAGGAGAGTCGCTGGCCGTAGGGCCGGTCGATCAGGAAGTTCCGGGCGTAGAGGTACCGCTGGTCGCGAACGCTCCGCACCAGGTCGTAGCGCTCGTCCATGCGGTCGGAGAAGCCGAACAGGAACTCGTTCGGCTCCGCCTCGTGGGCCCCCAGGAAAGCCCGGCCCTGGAGATGCCGCGGCGGTTCGATCCCGGCCAGGCTCAGCATGGTCGGTGCGAAGTCGATGAAGCCGACCAGCCGGTCCGTGCTGCCGCCCGCCTCGTAGTCCGCCGGCGCCAGGTGCCGGTACTTCTCCGGGACCGAGACGATGAGCGGCACATGGAGACCGGTCGGCAGCGCCGTGCGCTTGCCGCGCGGCAGGCCCGGACCGTGATCGGCCCAGTAGAAGATGATCGTGTCGTCCGCGAGACCGGCCGCCTCGAGCTCGGCCAGGCGCTCTCCGACGAGCGCGTCCATCTCGGTCAGCTTGTCGTAGTACTGCGCCCAGTCCTGCCGTACCTCCGGCGTGTCCGGGTGGTACGCCGGCACGCGCACGGCGGCCGGGTCGTGGACCTGCGTGTGCGGCCGTCGCCGGATCTGGCTCTCGTGCGTCACGGTGTAGTTGAAGACGGCGAAGAACGGCGTCCCGTCCGGGCGATTCCGCCAGTGCGCCTCGCGGGACGACTCGTGCCATACGGCTCCCTGGCCGCCGGGCTTCTCGAGGTTGTAGTCCTCCTTGGCGTTGTTCGTCACGTAGTAGCCCGCCTCGCGCAGGTATTGCGGGAAGAAGCGGAAGCCGTCCGGCAGCCTGGACTGGCTGCGCATGTGCTGGGCCCCGGTGGAGGCCGGGTAGAGGCCGCTGATGATCGTCGTGCGCGCCGGCGCGCAGACCGGCACGGTCGACCACGCGTTGCGATACAGGAGCCCGCGGGCGGCGAGGCGGTCGAGGTTCGGCGTCGTGGCGTAGTCGTCGCCGTAGGCGCCGAGGTGCGGGCCGTTATCCTCGCTGGAGACCCAGAGGATGTTGGGAGGCGGCAGGTCTGGTGGTTGCGCGACGATGGCGAATGTCCCGCCCGAAAGCAGCAAGAACCCCAACGCCGGAAGACCGGCGCTCCGCGCCGGATGCCGGCCAGAGGGCCGGCGCACCGACACCGGCCTACACCACACGTTCCGCCCGGAATGCCGCGATCTCGTCGCCGCTGTAGCCGAGATCGTCCAGGATCTCGTCTGTGTGCTCGCCAAGCGTCGGCGCACGGTGACGGATCGTGGCCGGAGTCTCGGTCAGGCGCACGGAAGGCTGCGCCACGGGCGCCGGCCGCGGCATGCCGGGATAGTCGAGCTCGACGAAGGAACCGACCTCGGCGATGTGGGGATCGTCGAGCGTCTGCTGCATCGAGTACACCGGCCCCGAGGGGATCATCGCCGCGTTCAGGGTCTCCACCGCTTCCCCGGTCGACCGGGAGGCGCACCAGGCAGCCATCCGCTCGCCGATCACGTCGCCGTGGTCTCCTCGCGAGAGATCGTCGCGGAAGCGCGGATCGTTCAGCCAGTCGATATCTTCGCCTTCGCCCCCTGTGCCGTTGTCCCCGGCCATCAGGTCGACCCAGCGCCTGAACAGCGGTTCGCCGATCACCGAGCACAGGATCCAGCCGTCGGCGGTGCGGAAGATGTCCCCGGGACCGGAGGTCTGCGACATGTTGCCGGTCGGCAGTCGGTTGCGTTCGATCACCGCCTGCTCGATCAGGTTCGCGTTGCCCATCATCAACGCCGTCCTGAGCAACGCGCCCTCGACCATCTGCCCCTTGCCGGTCTGCTGACGCGCCATGAGGGCGGCCAGCGTGCCGTAGGCGCAGGAGAGCGCGGTCCCGAAGTCGACGAAGGGCGCGGCAGCACGGCGAGGCCTGTCCGCATCGCCGGTCATGTAGGCGATGCCGGACATGACCTGGCCGATGCCGTCGAAGCCGACCCGGTCGCTGTAGCGGCCGCCCCGCCCGTAGGCCGACACCGTCGTCAGGATGATGTCCTCCTTCACCTCGCGCAGGCTGTCCAGGTCCAGCCCCATCGCCTGAAGGGTCTTCGGCGGCAGGTTCGCCACGACCACGTCGGCCGTCGCCACCAGGCGCTTTACGATCTCGCGGCCCGCCGGCTTCGTCGGATTCAGCGTCAGCGAGCGCTTGTTCCGGTTCATCTGCAGAAACATCCCGCCTTCGCCACTCGGCGCCACCGGCGCGATGAACCGGTCCTCGCTGCCGCGGACCTTCTCGACCCGGATCACTTCTGCGCCGAGATCGCCGAGCAGGGCGGCGCAGAACGGTCCGGCAATGTAGCGACCGAAGTCCAGGACACGGACATCGGCGAGCACCTGATGCATGCAAGCTCCCTGGGACGAAAACGCGGTTCTCTCGAGCGCGAAAGCGGGGATCGTAGCAAGGCGAATGCTCCTCTATACTCGCCCGCCACCTCAGGACTTCAGAAGCACCAGGCCAGGAGAAGCACATGAAGGTTGACGGCGGACTCCCCACCGATCTGCGCGAGGTTCCGGCCCGCATCCGCGAACTCGAGGACGCCGGCTTCGCGGCCGCGATGACCGCCGAAACGGCGCACGACCCGTTCTTCCCCCTGCTCCTCGCCGCTGAGCACAGCGAGCGGATCGACCTGATGACGTCGATCGCGGTCGCCTTCGCGCGCACCCCGATGAATCTGGCGAACGTCGGCCACGACCTGAACGCCTACTCGCGGGGCCGCCTGATCCTCGGCCTGGGCTCCCAGATCCGGCCGCACATCACGAAGCGCTTCAGCATGCCCTGGTCGCACCCCGCCCGGCGCATGAGGGAGTTCATTCTGGCGATGCGCGCGATCTGGTCGAACTGGTACGAGGGCGAGCGGCTTCGCTTCCAGGGGGAGTTCTACTCCCACACCCTGATGACGCCGATGTTCACGCCGACGAACACGGACCACGGCCCGCCGAGGGTCTTCCTGGCCGCAGTCGGGCCGCTGATGACCGAGGTCGCCGGCGAGGTCGCGGACGGGCTGATCGTGCACCCCTTCACGACTCGGTCCTACATGCGCGACACCACCCTGCCGGCCATCGAGCGCGGTCTGGCCGCCGCCGGCCGCGAGCGTTCGGACTTCGAGATCGCCTACCCCGGCTTCATCGTCTCCGGCCAGGACGAGAAGACGTTCGAGGAGACAAAGCGGGCGGTCAAGAAGCAGATCTCCTTCTACGGCTCGACTCCCGCCTACCGGCCGGTGCTCGAATCCGAGGGCTGGGGCGACCTGCAACTCGAGCTGAACCGGATGTCCAAGCAGGGCCAGTGGGACGAGATGGGCCTTCTCATCACCGACGAGATGCTCGACGCGTTCGCCGTCGTCGGCGAGCCGGGCGACCTGGCCAGGGGCGTCCTCGACCGCTACGGCGACGTCGTCGACCGCATGAGCCCCAACCTCCGCTTTCTCGACGAGGCGACGCAGCGGGACGTGATCGCCTCGCTGTCCGCGAACTGAGCAACCCGACGACGCTCAACAGGAGTCCACGCGATGAAGGAGTTGATCTTCCACCGGCTGTTCGTTCCGGCCATGAACTACCTGGCGAACAAGGAATCGATCATCGACGGCGCCTACAGCGCGACCTTCGGCGAGCATGCCGACCGCACGATGCGCCTGTGCACGGCCCTGAGCGGCGAGTTGGGTGTCGGCCGCAGCGATCGCTTCGCGGTCATGGCGCTCACCAGCCATGAGTACGTCGAGCTGTACCACGCCGCCTACCTCGGCGCCGGCGTGATCAACCCGCTGAACCTGCGCCTGGCCGGCAAGGAGCTCGACTACATCGTGCGTGACTCGGGGACGGAGGTCGCCTTCGTCGACAAGACCTTCGCGCCGCTGTTCGCCCAGGCGATGGCGCTCGCCGGGGACGACAGCACGGTCCGGCGCACGGTCCTGATCGGCGGGCCCGACGACGACACGAACGCTCCTTACGACCTGCGCTACGAGGACCTGATCGCCGGCAGCGACCCGGTGCTTCCGGACGAACCCGAGGAAACCGACCCGGTGGTCCTCATGTACACCGGCGGTACGACGGGCCTGCCCAAGGGCGTCCTCTGCAACCAGCGCGCGGAGATCCTGAACACCTACCACGGGGTCATGCGTTTCCCGCAGCTCTCCGACGGCGTCGCCCTGCTGCAGACGCCGATCTTCCACGCGGCGTCCATGGTGGGGGTCATCGCGACCCAGACATTCGGCGGCAAGTTCGTCCTGATGCCGATGTTCGACCCGGGCGCGGCGATCGCGCTGATCGAGAAGTACCAGGTGACGACGACCACCATGGTGCCGACCATGATCCACATGATGATGAGCCACCCGGACTTCACGCCGGAGAAGCTCGCCTCGTTGCGCAACCTCGGCTACGGAGCCTCGCCGATGCCGGCGGCACTGCTCGACCGGCTGCTGACCCTGTTCCCCGAGATGGAGATCGGCCAGGGCTACGGCATGACCGAAAGCTCCTCGCTGCTCACTGTTCTCGACGCCGAGGACCACAAGATCGGCGGCGACCGCCTGCGCTCGGTCGGACGCGCGGTACCGGGCGTCGTGCTGTCGATCCAGGACGAGGACGGCAACGTCCTGCCCTCGGGCGAGGTCGGCGAAGTCTGCGCCAAGGGCGGCAACTACATGACCGAGTACTGGAACAAGCCGGAGGCCACGGAGGAAGCGTTCCAGGGCGGCTGGTACCACACCGGCGACGCGGGCTATCTGGACGAAGAGGGCTACCTGTTCCTGGTCGACCGGGTCAAGGACATGATCGTCTCGGGCGGCGAGAACGTCTACTCCGCCGAAGTCGAGAGCGCGATCTCGACCCATCCGGTCGTCGGCCAGGTGGCCGTGATCGGCATCCCCCACGAGGTCTGGGGCGAGCAGGTCCACGCCATCGTCGTGCCGAAGGAGGGTGCCGAGGTCGACGAGGGCACGGAAGCCTCGATCATCAGCCACGCCCGCGAATCGATCGCCGGCTACAAGGTGCCCAAGTCGGTCGAGTTCCGGGTCGAACCGTTGCCGCTCTCCGGCGCGATGAAGGTCCTGAAGCGCGAGCTGCGCGCCCCCTACTGGGAAGGCAAGGAACGCGGCATCAACTGAGCCGCGCTACTTCACTCCCGCACAGAGCCACTTGATCGGCTTGAACAGCGCCAGGAACACTGCGCCGGCCACTGCCACGATCAGCGCCACGGTCCGGAACAGCTCGGCCGGCGGCAGCGCCTCGATGTAGCCCGCCACCCGGCCCGCGATCAGGTTGCCGAGGGCCGCGCCCATGAACCAGGTGCCCATCATCTGGGACACCAGGCGGTCCGGCGCCAGCTTCGTCATGCTGGAGAGTCCCACCGGACTCAGGCAGAGCTCGCCGACCGTGTGGAAGAAGTAGGTGACGACCAGCCAGGCCATCGCCGCCTGCTCGCCGCCCGCTTCGGCCATCGAGGCGCCCCAGGAGAGCACACCGAAGCCGACGCCAAGCAGCACCAGGCCGAGGCCGAACTTGACCGGGATCGACGGATTCCGGTCCCCGAGCTTGACCCAGAGGGCGCCCATCACTGGCGCCAGGACGATGATGAAGAACGGGTTCACCGCCTGCAGCGAGCCGACCGTCACCTCGCCGAGTCCGAACAGGTCGCGGTTCACGTAGTCGCGCGTGAACAGGTTGAGGGACGAGCCGGCCTGCTCGAAGCCCGACCAGAACAGGGCCGCTCCGACGAACAGCACGGCGCAAGCGCCCACTCTTCGCCTCTCCGTGGCGCCGTTGCAGACGAAGCCGATGACGCAGGCGAAGTAGACCGCCGCCAGCACGACGACGATGAGGCCGGTCGCGTCCGCGAAACCGACCAGGGTGATCGGCGCGGTCCCGCTCGCTCCGAGCCACCACAGGATGCCCGCCAGCACGGCGATGCAGACGGTGCCCGCGATCAGGCTGCGCTTGGCGTTCGCAAGTTGAACGGGATCAGCAGCCGGCCCGCGGGGATCGCCGGCGCCTTCGAGGTGCTTCTGTCCGCGAATGTAGGCAACGATCGCCGCGGTCATGCCGACGCCGGCGGCGCCGAAGCCCAGGTGCCAGTCGATGTTCTCGCCCAGGTAGGAGCAGACGAGCGGTCCGGCGAGGGCGCCGATGTTGATCCCGGAGTAGAAGATCGAGAAGCCGGCATCGCGCCGGGCCGCGCTGTCCTTCACGTAGAGGTCGCCGACCACCGCCGAGACGTTCGGCTTGAGCAGCCCGGTGCCGACGACGACGAGAAACAGGCCGAGGAAGAACGTCGCGAGGCTCGGTACCGCGAGGGCGTAGTGTCCGAGCGCGATGATCACCCCGCCCCAGAGGACCGCCTTCTTCTGGCCCAGGATGCGGTCGGCGACCCAGCCGCCCGGCAGCGCCAGGGCGTACACGCCGAAGGTGTAGAGGCCGTAGATCGCCGAGCTCCTCTCGGTGCCCAGGTCGAGCCCGCCGGTGGCAACGTCCGTCATGTACAGGAGCAGCAACGCCCGCATGCCGTAGTAGCTGAAGCGTTCCCAGAGTTCCGTGAAGAACAGCGTCGAGAGTCCCCGCGGGTGGCCGAACCACTGTGCCGTCGTTGTCGTCATGACGGGGGATTGTGTCACCTCGGGTCCGGCTGCCCCGCCGCCGCCACGATCCGCAGGAGCGCGCTGCCGTAGCGCTTGACGGTCGTCGGACCGACGCCGGGGATCGCCAGCAACTGGTTCCTGTCCGCCGGCCGCGCGGCAGCCACGGCGACCATGGTGCGGTTGTGCAGCACCGTGTACGCCGGCAACCGCTTCTCGCGCGCGATCTTCCCACGCCAGTCGCGCAGCGCCTCGACGAGTGCCGGATCCGCGTCGGCTTCCGTGATCTCGATCGGAGTGGCAGCCCCACCGCGCGGTCGCCGGGCCGCCGGCTCGTCGGGCGGATCGTCCGGCAGCAGGACCTGCTCCGCCAGGTCGACGCCACGTCGCCTTCCGCTCGGCGTCAGGCCGGCCCGCTGATAGCGGATCGTCTCGCCGTCCTTTTGGAACGAGTCTTCCTCGACGAACAGGATCCGCGACTGGGCCAGAGCGCCCAGCAGGTCTTCGAAGCCTCCGCGGTCGTACGACCCGTGGACGGCCCTGAAGTCCCGGAACAGGCGGCCCGTGCCCACGCCGTCGCGACGCCGGAGCAGCGACACGACCGTGCCCATCGCCTGAACCTCCTCCGCGAGCGGCGCCCGGAAACGTCGCACGAGGCACGACGAAGGCGCACAGACGTCGCAGACGCCGCAGCGCCGGCCACTGTCGGCGCGGTCCCCGAAGTGTCGCACCAGGCGCAGCATGCGGCAGCCCCGGTGGTCGGCGAAACGGGTCATCTCGTCGATCTGGTCGAGCCGGTGCCGGCGCTGGACCCGGTAGGTCCGGTGCCAGGAGTCTGCGCCCCGTCGCACGCGGTATCCCCCGCCGATCACCGCGCCGCCGTGGATGCGTAGCTGATCCAGAGCGGCTTCGAACAGGTGCTCGCTGAAACGGACGCGGCGTTGCAGGTCGGCCTGTTCCATCGGCTCCTCCCGGAGCGCGTCGTACAGCTCCTTGAGGACGCCGACCTCAGGATACGAGAGCCCGTGCAGGAACTCCTGGGTCCGCCGGTCGGCCCAGGAATAGAGCAGTAGAGCCCGCGCCGGCTCCCCGTCGCGGCCGGCGCGGCCGATCTCCTGGTAGTAGCCCTCAACGGACGCCGGCATCGCCGTGTGGACCACCGTCCGGATGTCCGGCTTGTCGATCCCCATGCCGAAAGCAGTCGTGGCGACGATGGCCTCCAGCTCACCCTCGAGAAACGCGGCCTGTACGCGGTCACGTTCGGCCGCAGGCAAGCCGGCGTGGTACGCGCCGCAGGGAAAGTCCTCGTTAAGCCGGGCCGAGAGGGCCTCCGTTTCCTTGCGGGTCGGTGCGTAGACGATGGCGGGCCGGCGCCCCTCTTCGCCCAACACCTCGGCCACGATCGCGGCACGCGCCGACGGTCGCTTCTGGATCACCTCCACGGCCAGGTTCTCGCGCCGGAAACCGTAGATGTAGCGCTGGTCGCCTTCGAGGTCGAGTTGAGCAGCGATGTCGTCCTGGATACGCGGTGTCGCGGTCGCGGTCAGGGCCAGCACCGGCGCCGGTCGCAGACGCGGCAGGCGACGCCCCAGAAGCCGGTAGTCGGGCCTGAAGTCATGTCCCCATTGCGAGATGCAGTGCGCTTCGTCGACCGCGATCAGGACGGGCCGGCAACGCTCGAGGAACTCGAGGAAACCGGGCACGCCGAGGCGCTCGGGGGCGATGAACAGGAAGTCGAGCTCGCCGTCCCGGTAGAGCCTGCACGCCTGCCGCGACTCGCTCCGGGGGCGGCCCGAGTGGATCCGTTCGGCGCGGAGGCCCAGCTCGCGAAGCTTCGCGGTCTGGTCCTCCATCAGGGCGATGAGAGGCGAAAAGACGAGCGTTGGGCCGCCCCGCAACAGGCCCGGAAGCTGGTAGCAGAGCGACTTGCCGGCGCCGGTCGGCATGACGACCAGTCCGTCGGCGCCGTCCGCCGTGCGACGGCACACTTCTTCCTGGTGCGGCCGGAAGGCGGAGTGGCCGAAGACGCTCCGCAGGCGCTGCCTTAGATCGAGAGCCGTTGCCACGAGGTCCGGAATCCTCCTAGGATCAGCCTCCTTCGTCAGACAACGACTCCCTCCAGGAGGCCTCTGCCAATGGCCCGACCCTACCGAATCTTCGGCGGAGAACTATCCCCGTACTCCATCAAGGTCCGCTCCTACTTCCGGTACAAGGGAATCCCCCACGAGTGGATCCCCCGCAGTCCGGCCAACCAGGACGAATTCCGGCGCTACGCCAGGCTGCCCCTGGTGCCGCTCGTCGTCACGCCCGACGACCGCGGCATGCAGGACTCGACGCCGATCATCGAGACCATGGAGGCCGAGTTCCCCGAGCCCTCGATCCATCCGCCGGACCCGACCGCGGCTTTCGTCTCCGTTCTTCTCGAGGAGTTCGGCGACGAGTGGGGCAACAAGTGGATGTTCCACTACCGCTGGGCGCGACCCGCGGACCAGGAGTCCGGCGCGCGTCGCATCGCCCAGGGCATGAACCCAGGCGCCGACGAAGAGACCCTTCAGGCGATGACCGCCCAGGTCCGGGAGCGGATGGTGCCCCGGGTCTGGTTCGTCGGCTCCAACGAACAGACCGCGCCGCAGATCGAGCAGTCGTTCCTCGACACGGTCGACCTGATCGAGGCCCACCTCGAGGGCCGTGACTATCTCTTCGGTGACCGTCCGGCGTTCGGCGACTTCGGCATCGGATTCCAGGTCCACCAGGCGTGGACCGATCCGACCCCCAACTCGTTGCTCGAGGAGCGGGCGCCCCGCACCGTTGCCTGGGTCAAGCGCCTGGTCGATCCGACCGCGAACGGCGAGTTCGAGGACTGGGCGGCTCTGGCGCCGACCCTGACGCCCCTGCTCGAACAGCAGGTCGGCGGTCTGTTCCTGCCCTGGAGCGTCGCCAACGCCGCCGCCATCGCCGGAGGCCAGGAAGAGTTCTCGGTCGATCTGGCCAGCGGCGAGTGGACTCAGAAGCCGCAGAAGTACCACGCCAGGTCGCTGGGGGCGCTCCGCGGCAGATACGGCGAGCTCTCCGAGCGCGGCGGGATCGACGGCGTGCTGGAGTCGACAGGCTGCCTGCGCTGGCTCGCGGCCTGATTCAGCCCCGGCGCTGCCGCCAGAACTTCTCCATCTCCCGTTTCGGTGCGTCCGTGCCAAAGGCGGCCCGGAACGAGGAAACGCCCGCCTCCACGGCCTGATCCAGCGGCAGGTCGAGCCAGCGGCCGATCAGGCGCTTCTGCAGCGACAGGGCCTCGGGGCTCAGTCGCAGCAGCCGCTCGACCTTGGCGTTCACCGCCGGCTCCAGGTCCGCGGCCGGCACGACCTCCCCCACCAGCCCGATGCGCTCCGCCTCGGCGGCGTCGATCGGATCGCCCAGGAACAGCAGTTCCCGGGCTCGAACCAGGCCCACGACGTGAGGCAGCAGGGCCGCCTCGATGACCGAAGGCAGGCCGACATGGGGTTCCGGCATCCCGAAGATCGCGTCGTCGGCGGCGACCGAAAGATCGCACGAGACGAGGAGTTCCAGGCCCGCGCCCAGGGCCGCGCCGCGCACTTCGGCAACCACCGGCGCCGGGTGCTCGCGGATCGCCAGGAAGGCCCGGTGCAGCCCGCGGATGAAACGCTCGGCGTCGACGGCGTCGAGATCCTCCATCTCACGGATGTCGGCGCCGCCGCAGAAGACCCCCTCGCCTGAGAGGACCACGACCCGTGGGCTCGCCGCGGCCGACTCGACGACGGCTTCGCGCAGTGCCGCTGTGGTTGTGGAGTCGAGGGCGTTAGCCTTCGAGTGTCGAATCAGGGTGATCCGAGCGATCTGGCCGTCGGATTCGAGCCGAACGTTGGACATCGGTCGGGCATCGTACTCGGTTCGGCCGGATAGGCTCCCCGGCCATGTCGACGGCCTCCCGCCCGTTGCGCGTCGCGGCCGCGCTCGTCTTCCTCTGCGCGGCGCCCGGGATGGCCCAGGAGGGAAGCCCCGCGCCGGTTGACGAGCACGAACACGCCGAGGCGGACGGGGCCGACCACGGGCACGAGCATCACGGCCACGAACTCGAGACCTTCAGCCATACGGTCACGGTCACCGGTTCCTGGATCCCCGGCACTCCCGAGGATGCGGCGCAGCCGGTTTCCGTCCTGTCGCGCAACGACCTGCAAGCGGAGGGTTCGCCCAGCGTGTTCGACCTCATTCGCAATCTCCCGTTCAGTCTCGGCGCGAACCTCGGCTCCGAACAGTTCGGCGCGCGCGCCGGCGCGGACCGGTCGAGCCTGAACCTGCGCGGCCTCGGCGCGAGCCGCTCCCTCGTTCTCCTGAACGGCGATCGCCTGACCTGGTCGCCGGGCGCCATCCCCAACCAGGCGCAACTCATGGTCGACACGAACGTCCTGCCGATGGTCGCGGTCGAGCAGGTCGAGATCCTGCGCGACGGCGGCGCGGCGACCTACGGCTCTGACGCGATCGCCGGCGTGATGAACGTGATCACCCGCAGCCACTTCGACGGCCTCTCGTTCGAGGGCAAGCACAGCGTGATCGACGGTTCGAACGGCGACGGCGAGATCGGCCTGATAGGCGGCCGGCCTTTCGCCGCAGGCCGGGGCCATGCGGTCAGTTCGCTCGGCCTGTCGCGGCGTGGCCCCATCCGCTTCCTCGACCGGAACTGGGCGCTCACGCCCTATGCCGACAACCCACGCGGCGGCTGGTCAGGAACCGGCCGTCCGGCGACCTTCTATCCGCTCTCGGGCGCGCCGGGAATCCGCGACCCGAACTGCGAGCGCGTCGGGGGCGCGGTCAGCAGCCCCGGCAGTCCGCTCTGCCGCTACCAGTACACGGCATTCGACAACATCATGCAGGACACGCGCCGGGGGCAGTGGTTCACCGAGGCCTCCTGGGACACGGAGGGCGGCTGGCATCTTGGCGCCGAGTTCCTGCTCGCCCGCAGCGAGGTGCCGGCGTGGTTCACTTCGCCGTCCTACCCGCCGACCAGGGTCATGGACACCAGCCGCTCGGTGCGGGCGAACAACCCGGGCCTGATCGACATGGCCAGGCTCTACCCCGATGTCTACGGCCCCTACGCCGCCTGCGACGCGCCCTGGTGCCTGTGGCGCGGCGACGGCGGCGCCCAGGACGCCGCCGGCATCGACCCCGGCTGGCAGGAGGTGGCCTGGATTCGAGGCCGGACGTTCGGCCAGGAGGGACCGCTGCGCAGCTACTTCCGTGAGTCGGAGACCGAGCGGGTCGCCTTCGACCTCGAGGGAGTGACGGGCGAGACCTTGTGGGCGTTCCGCGCGTCGTGGTCGGCCGCGGATCGGAAACTCGAGGACGGCGACGTCCTGGACTACCGCCTCCGGCGCGCGCTGGCTGGACTCGGCGGCCTCGCCTGCGAGAGCCAGGTCGCGAACGAGCACGACGGCGACGGCAACCTGAGCTTCTCGCTCGAGACGCTGCGAAGGCACGCCGGCCGGGGCGATTGCAGCTACTGGATTCCCTTCTCCAACTCGATCAGACCCCATTCCGCCGTGCCCGGCGTCACCAACCCCGACTACGATCCGGCGTTCGACAACGGCCACCTGTTCGACTACCTGACGACGACCCTGGGGACGCGCGGCCAAACGACTCTGCTCGTTCTGGAAACCGTGGCCAGCGGCCTGCTGGACTGGACGCTTTCCGGGGGCGCGGCGGAGTACGCGGTCGGCGTCCAGTGGCGCGCCGAGACCTACGAACTGACGCCCTACTCGGTAGGCGTCGTTCCGCCCCGTGGCGGCGCGCTCCACGACATCGAGATCTATCCCTGCCCGGGCGGCCCGGAGATCACCTCCTGCGCCAATCCGGAGGGCCTGTTCGTCTACCTGCCGCCCGCCTTCTCGACCGAGGACGACCGCGGCATCGGGTCGGTGTTCGGCGAACTGTCGCTGCCACTGGCCTCTTCTCTCGACAACCAGGTCTCCCTGCGCTTCGAGGACTATGGGGGCGACGTTGGTTCGAGCCTCGATCCGAAGGTCGCGCTGCGCTGGCAGGCGACCGAAGCGCTGGCGTTGCGCGGTTCCCTGGGCACGACGTTCCGTGGTCCGACGCTGAACCAGACGGTCTCCGGCATTGCCGAGACGTCGCGCGAGAACATCGGTGCCATCGGTACCGCCAAGCCGGTCCGCATCCATGGCGATCCCGCGCTCGATCCGGAGTCGGCGACGACGTTCAATGCCGGCCTGGTGGTCGAACGGACCGGTCTCGCCGGCGCCGGCAGCAGGCTCTTCGCCACGCTCGACTACTGGCGCTACGACTTCGCCGATCCTCTGGTCATCCAGCCCTTCAGCGCCGTGATCGGCCTCGCCTGCCCGCCCGCCGACCATCCCCTGTGCGATCCGGGCTCCCCCTGGTTCGACGCATTGACCATCAGCGGCAACGCCCCGACGATCGAGAATCTCGACTCCGTGTCGGTGCGCATCGTCAACGGGCCGGACATCGAGACCGACGGCATCGACTTCCGGGCCGACTTCGAGGCCGATGCGGGCCAGGGGCGCCTTCGCCTGGGCGCATCGGCCACGTACACGCTGTCCTGGCGGATCGACGGTTGGGAACTCGGCGAGGCGTACGACGCGAGGGGCCGGCTGAACTACGACACCTCCCTCGCCCGGCCGCTCCCGGAGCTCAAGGGCCGCGTCTTTGCCGGCTACTCGCGCGGTCCGTTCACCGGCCGCTGGAACCTGAACTACACCGGCTCCTTCCTCCAGGACGCGCCGCCGCCGTGGGGTGACGACTACCCGGTCGACTCCCACGGCACCCACGACGTCCACGTCTCCTGGGTTCTGCCCGGCAACCGGGCGACGCTCTTCGCCTCGATCCTCAACCTGGCCGACGAGGATCCGCCGCTGATCTTCCGCCCG
The DNA here is from genome assembly GCA_011525365.1 of Acidobacteriota bacterium. GTDB lineage: Bacteria > Acidobacteriota > Thermoanaerobaculia > Multivoradales > Multivoraceae > Multivorans. The sequence goes on along the minus strand of WTGQ01000002.1, from coordinate 1,828,972 downwards.
GCGAACTACGACGCATCGACGCACGATCCCCTGGGACGGGTTCTCAGCATCGGCGTACGGTTCGAACTCTGATCCGCGGCGTCCTGGAGTTCCTGATGGAATTGACGACGCGCGAAACACCAAGGCGTCGGCCATCGGCTGCCGCCTGGACGGGCGCCGCGATCCTGAGCCTGTCGGTCTTCGGCGCGTCGCCCGCCCATGCACAGGCCGGTGAAGATGCCACTTCCCTCCCCAGCTTCTTCCGGCCAAACAGGCAGGAAGTCGCGACCCTGGTGTACGACGCCTCTCCCGGCCGCCCGGTGGCCCTGACCTTCGTCCCAGGGTCAGGCGGCGATCCGGTCGTACTGAGCCTGAACGCGAGTGCTGGGGAACTGCATCCTCTCGTCGCGGAACTGCGCGAACTCTCGTTGCTCCGGCCGCCGGCCTCCCTCGGCCGGATCGTCCGCCTCGGGGACGAGCTTGGTGACGTCCTCCTTAGCCCAATCGCTGCACAGCTCCGGAACGTCGCACACCTCGCCCTGTCCGCCGACGGGCCGCTCAGCGACCTGCCTTTCGGCGCCATTCGAGCGCCCAGATCGCTCGATTCCCAGGGCCGCTTCCTGATCGAGACCCGTACTCTGTGCTGGGTCGATCCGGCCCTGGCGGGCGGCGACGACGACAACCCGCCGGCGGGCCAAAGGCCCGTAGCGCTGGCGATCGCTGATGCCGTCTACCGGCCACCGGCACGTCCGCTCGGCGCCTCGATGAGCGATGGCGGCATCTCCTGGCGCCTGCACGCGGCACGCCGAAACCAGGCGAGCACGATCAGCGCACTGGGCATGAGGGTGGTGTCGCGATTCGGTCAGGCCGCCTCGCCGGCCCTCCTCTGGGAGTCGACCGAGAGTTACGCCGTCCGCTTCCTGCACGTGGCCGTCGAAGCGCGGATCGACCCGGGCAACGCCGACCGTTCCGCCCTGCTGCTCTCCCCCGAGGAGTACGACGAGCAGGCCATTCCCGTGACCGCCGGCCAACTGGCGTCGAGACTCGCGCTCGAACGCGAGGCGCTAGTCGTCCTTTCCGGTCTGAACACGGGAGACCACGGCATCGGCCCCGGCCCGTTCGTCGAAGCCTTCGGCGCCGCGGGCGCCGGTTCCCTCGTCGCATCCCTCTGGCCCGTCGTCGACGAATCCGCCACGCACCTGTTCACCGCGTTCTACAGCAAGCTCACCCAGGGAGCGACCCCGGTCGCGGCGCTCCGAGAGGCGCAGCGCCGGCTCATGGCCGAGCCGCTTCGTTTCGAGCAAGGCGAAGGACGGCAGCCAGTGGACTTCGACGCCTCGCACCCGTACTACTGGGCCGGCTACCGGCTGTATCGACGTTCGGCCAACGACTGCGGCTGAGATAGCAACTCGAGGTCATCGGGCACGGGAGATCCTGTCTCGGGATTGACAGGATGACAGCATGGCGGCATAGTCGCGCTGTCATGCCTTCAGCCCAACTCACGATCCGCAACGTGGACGCGGATCTCGCACGCCGGCTGCGCGCGATCAGCGCGGAGCGCGGCGAGAGTCTGAACGCCACCGTCCTCCGAGTGCTCCGCGAGGCCGTCGGACCAGACGCCCGTCGAGCGCAGCTTCTCCGGTACGCCACCTGGACCGAGGACGACGCCGACGAGTTCAACGCAGCCCTCGCCGCACAGCGCGTGGTCGACCGGCGGCTCTGGGAGTGAAGACAATCGAGCGCCTCGTCCTCGACACGAGCGCCTACTCACATTTCCGCGAGGGACACCCTCGGGTGCTCGCCAGCCTCACGGCCGCCGTTCACGTCTTCGTCCCGGTGATCGTTCTTGGAGAACTCGAAGCAGCCTTCGAGTTGGGTAGCCGCGTCGCAGAGAACCGCCGGGTGCTCGCCGAGTTTCTGGCTCTCCCCTACGTCAGCGTGCTGGACGTGACGCCGGACACCGTTCGCCACTACGCCCGCATCTTCGTCTCGCTACGAACAGCCGGCACGCCTATTCCATTGAACGACGTCTGGATCGCGGCCTCAACGCTGCAGTTCCACGGCCATTTACTCACATCCGATCGGGACTATCTACGAGTTCCCTCGCTCGAGTCCACACTGATTGAGACTCCCCGAGCACCCGGCAGGTACTCCATGTCCACTTCGTTACCGCGACGACTCCGGAGGTAAGATCGCGCGCCATGCTGGAACGGACGTACCGAAAGCCTCCGGGCGTCGCCGCGACGCTGTGCGCCTTTCTCCTCGGCGTGGCCGCCTGGGCATGCGGAAACACACCGCCGTCGACCACAGTCACGGCCGGCGACGACCCGGTCGCCACACTCCTCGCGATGCCGATGGAGCGGCTGATCGCGTACGACGCCGAGATCGATTTGACCGCGGCCCAGGAAGAGATCAAGCGTGCCGCCCTGACGCCGATTCCCGCCCCCTGCTGCAGCGACCGGTCGGCCTACACCTGCTGCTGCCAGTGCAACCTGGGGCGGGCCTGGTGGGGACTGTCGAAGGTGCTCATCACGGAGCACGGCCAGAGCGCTGCCGAGGTCCAGGCCAACGTGGAACGCTGGATCCGGAACGTCCGCCCACAGGGCTTCGCCGGCGACTCCTGCTACACGGGGCGCTGCTCCACCGCGGCGAGGCACGACGGCTGTTCGGGCATGAACCCGAACCGGATCGTGAGCTGACCCGCCGACGCGATCCAGCTCCAGGACGCCGAACGAAGGGAGCCTGAAGCCATGCTCCGGGCATCGACCTTCCGGCAAGCGTTCATCCTCTCGACGGTCGCCGTCCTCCTGGTGTCCGGCGCCATGGCCCAGGAGGCCGATCACGTCCACGCGGACGAACATGAAGACGCGGGCGCGGAGGAGACCGAGCACGCCCACGAACACCACACCCACGAGGTCGAGACCTTCAGTCACACGGTCACGGTCACCGGCTCCTGGATTCCGGGGACGCCCGAGGACGCCGCGCAGCCTGTCTCGGTACTGTCCCGCGACGACCTGGAGGCCGAGGGCTCGCCCACGATGCTCGGCGTCATCCGAAACCTCTCCTTCAGCCTCGGCGCCGACCTCGAGTCCGACCAGTTCGGCGCGCGCACCAACGAGGACCGTTCGACCCTCAACCTCCGCGGCCTTGGACCGAGCCGATCGCTGGTACTGCTGAACGGCGACCGGCTGACCTGGTCTCCGGGCGCCATCCCGGACCAGGCGCAACTCATCGTCGACACCGGCGTCCTGCCCATGGTCGCTGTCGAGCAGGTCGAGTTCCTGCGTGACGGCGGCGCCGCGACCTACGGCTCCGACGCCATCGCCGGGGTGATGAACGTGATCACCCGGAGCCACTTCGACGGTCTGTCCTTCGAGGGCAAGCACAGCGTGATCGACGGTTCGAACGGCGACGGCGCGGTCGGCCTCATCGGTGGCCGACCGTTCCACGATGGCCGTGGTCACGTGGTGAGTTCCCTCGGTCTCTCGCGGCGGAGCCCGATCCGTCTCCGCGACCGCGACTGGGCCGTGCGGCCCTACGCGGACAATCCCCGGGGCGGCTGGTCGGGGACCGGACGGCCGGCGGTGTTCTACCCGCTCTCGGGTGCGCCGGCGATCCGCGACCCGAACTGCGAGCGCGTCGGAGGCGCGGTCAGCAGCCCCGACAGTCCGCTCTGCCGGGTCCAGTACACGCCGTTCGACAACCTGGTCCAGGACACCCGCCGCGGTCAGTGGTTCACGGAAGCCTCCTGGGACACGGAAGGAGGCTGGCACATCGGCGCCGAGGTCCTGTTCGCCAGGGGCGACGTACCTTCCTGGCAGACCTCGCCGGGCTATCCGCCGAACAAGGTCGTCGATCTCACGCGTTCCGTGCGGGCGAACAACCCGGGGCTGGTCGACATGGCCCGGCTCTACCCGGATCTGTACGGCGCGTACGCCTTCTGCGACGCCGCCTGGTGCGGCTGGCAGGGAGACGGCGGCGCCCAGGACGCGGCCGGAATCGACCCCGCCTGGCAGGAAGTGGCCTGGATCCGAGGCCGGATGTTCGGCCAGGAGGGCCCCCTGCGGAGCCACATCCGCGAGTCCGAAACGGAACGGCTCGCGTTCGACCTCGAGGGGGTGACCGGCGAGACCCTCTGGGGCTTCCGGGCCTCCTGGTCGAGCGCCGATCGCAGGTTCGAGGACGGCGACGCCCTGCACTACCGCGCCCGGCGCGCGCTGGCCGGTCTCGGTGGCCTTGCCTGCGAGGAACAGGTGCCGAACGAGTACGACGCGGGCGGCAACCTGAGTTTCTCCCTGGACACCCTGCGCCGGCACGCGGGCCAGGGCGACTGCCGCTACTGGACCCCGTTCTCCAACTCGATCAGCCCCCATCCCCTGGTACCAAACGCCTCGAACCCCGACTACGATCCGGCGTTCGACAACGGCCCCCTGCACGACTACCTGACGACGATCCTCGGCAGCCGGGGCGAGACCTCCCTGCACGTCGTCGAGGCGGTGGCGAGCGGCCTGCTGGACTGGAATCTCCCCGGCGGCGCGGCGGAGTACGCGGCCGGAGTGCAGTGGCGAGGTGAAACCTACGAGCTGGATCCGTACACGGTCGGCGAACCGGCGCCGCGGGGCGGCGCCCTTCACGACATCGCGATCTACCCCTGCCCGGGCGGCCCGGAGATCACGACGTGCGAGAAGCGCGAAGGCGTCTTCGCCTACCTGCCGCCGGTCTTCCCCATCGAGGACGATCGGGGGATCGGCTCCGTGTTCGGCGAACTCTCGCTGCCGCTCGCTCCCTCGGTCGAAAGCCAGGTCTCGCTCCGTTTTGAGGACTACGGCGGGGACGTCGGCTCGAGTCTCGACCCCAAGGTCGCGCTGCGGTGGCAGGCGAGCGACGCACTGGCCCTGCGGGGCTCCTTCGGCACCACCTTCCGCGGCCCGACACTGAACCAGACGATCGATGGAATCGCCGATACGTCGCGGTTCTTCATCGGCCGCATCGGCACGTTCAAACCGATCCACATCCACGGCGACCCGGCGCTCGACCCGGAGTCGGCCACGACGCTCAACACGGGCCTGGTCTTCGAGCGCAGCGGCCTTGGCGGCGGCAGCGGCCGCGTCTTTGCCACCGTCGACTACTGGCGCTACGACTTCACCGACCCGCTCGTCATCCAGCCTTTCAACTCCATCCTCGGCCTCGCCTGCCCGCCCGCGAATCACCCGCTGTGCGACGAGACCTCGCCCTGGTTCGACGGGCTGACGATCAGCGGCGGGCTTCCCAGCCTCGAGAACCTCGACACGCTCGCCGTGCGGATCGTCAACGGCCCGGACATCCAGACCGACGGCATCGATTTCCGCGCCGACCTCCAGACGAACGCGGGCCCGGGAAGCCTGACCCTGGGCGCCTCAGGCACGACCACCCTGTCCTGGCGGATCGACGGTTGGGATCTTGGCGAGCCGTACGACGCGAAGGGCAGGCTGAACTACGACACGTCCCTCGCCCGCGCCCTTCCCGAGTTCAAGGGCCGCCTCTTCGCCGGCTACACCGTCGGTTCGTTCACCGGCCGCTGGCACCTGAACTACACGGATTCCTACGTCCACGACGCGCCCGCCCCCTGGGGCGACAACTACCCCATCGACGCCTTCGCCACCCACGACCTACACGTTTCCTGGTCTATCCCAGGCGACCGTGCAACCCTCTTCGCGTCAATCCTCAACCTCGACGACCAGGACCCGCCCCGGGTCTTCCGCCAGATCAACTACGACCCGTCGACCCACAACCCCCTGGGCCGGATCCTCAGCATCGGCCTGCGGTTCGAGCTGTAGGCCGGTTCCGTCCTAGAAACCGCGCAGGCGGGCGAAGCGCTGGCGGTGGAAGGCGGCGTCGCCGAAGGCGAACTCGAGCGCCCGGGCGCGCTTCATGAACAGGCCGATGTCGTGCTCGTCCGTCATGCCGATGCCGCCATGCATCTGGAGGGCCTCGTTCGTGACCAGGATCAGGGCGTCCGAGCAGCGCGCCTTGGCGTTCGCGACCTGGAGTTCCGCGTCGTCGCTGCCCTCGTCGAGCGCCCTGGCCGCCGCCATGACGGTGGAACGCGACAGCTCGATCTCGATGAACATCGTTGCCGCCCGATGCTTGAGCGCCTGGAAGGTGCCGATCAGAACGCCGAACTGGCTGCGCGACTTCAGGTATTCGATCGTACGCTCGAAGGCCTCCGTCATCACCCCGAGCATCTCGCCGCAAACGGCGACCGTGGCCCGGTCCACCGCACGTCCGAGCGCTTCCAGGCCGCCGCCGACCTCGCCCAGGACTGCGCCGGCTGCCACTTGCACACCCTTCAGCCGCACGATCGCCGAGTTGCGGGAGTCGACCCGCTGCTGAGCCACGACCTCGAGACCGTCCGCCCCCGCCGGCACGAGGAAGAGCGTCAGACCGTTGTGATTGCCCTCCGTTCGGGCCGCGATCAGGAAGCCATCAGAGCCGACGCCGCCGACCACCTGGACCTTCTCACCCGAAAGCGACCAGCCTTCGCCGTTCGCCTGCGCCCTGGTTTCGACCCGGTCGAGCCCGTACCTGCTTCCCGCCTCGAGCAGGGCCGGCGCCAGGCGCTTCTCCCCGTCGATCAGCGCCGGCAGCCAGTCGGCCTGCTGCTCGGGGTTGCCGGCGTCCGCAAGCAGCCCGCCGGCGAAGACGACCGCCGACACGAACGGTTCGGGCGCCAGGCCGCGGCCCATCGCCTCCGTGATGAGCACCGTCTCGGCCATGCCCATGCCAAGGCCGCCGTGCTCCTGTGCTATGGGGATGCCCAGCCAGCCGAGATCCGCCATTTCGGCCCAGACTTCGGGGCTGTAGCCGAGTTCGACGCCCTCGTCGCGGAGTCGCCGCTGGCGCTCGACGCCGCCGTGCTTCTGGATCAGCTCGGCAGCCGTCCGCGCCAGCATGTTCTGGGGAGCGGTGAGGACCAGCGGAGCCATCAGTCCGGCAACCCCAGCACGCGCTTGGCGATGATGTTCAACTGGATCTCCGAGGTGCCGCCCTCGATGCTGTTCGCCCGCGACCGCAGCCAGGTGCGGGTCTGGTTGAGCTCCGCCGGCTCGAAGCCCTCGCCTTCCCAGCCCAGCGCCTGGGGACCCCGGATCGAGAGCATCAGCTCCTCGCGGCGCATGTTGAGCTCGGTCCCGTAGTACTTGAACATGGAGCTCTCCGGCCCGGGCTTGTGCCCCGCCTCCAGCCCATCGCCGTGACGCCTGATCGTGAGCCCGTAGGACATCGCGTCCATCTCGCACTGGGTCACCCGCTCCCGGATCGCCGGGTCGTCGATCCGACCCAGCTCGTCGACACCGACGTAGTCCCGCGCCAGGTCCGGCAGCGAAGTTCTCGCGCCGCTCCGACCCATGCCGCCGATCGAGGTCCGCTCGTGGCCAAGCAGCGCCTTGGCCACCGTCCAGCCGCCGTTCACCTCGCCGACGACCTGATGGACCGGTGTCCGCACGTCGTGGAAGAACGTCTCGCAGAACGGCGAAGCGCCGCTGATCAGCCGGATCGGCCGCACCTCGACGCCCGGCAACGCCATGTCGACCAGGATGAAGGTGATGCCACGCTGCTTCTTCACGTCCGGGTTGGTTCGCACGAGCATGAAGATCCAGTCAGCCTCGTCGGCGCCGGAGGTCCAGATCTTCTGCCCGTTGATCACGTAGAAGTCGCCGTCACGCACCGCCGACGTGGCGAGAGATGCCAGGTCGGATCCCGCGTTCGGTTCCGAGTAGCCCTGGCACCAGCGGATCTCGCCGCGCGCGATCTTCGGCAGGTGTTCCGCCTTCTGCGCCTCCGTGCCGTGGTCGAGCAGCGTCGGCCCGATCATGCTGTAGCCGAAGCCCGTCAGCGGCAGCGGCAGGGCCAGGCGTCCGATCTCCTCGTGCAGTACGGCCGCTTCGTCGCGAGACAGACCGGCGCCACCGTACTCCTCGGGCCAGGTCGGCACCGAGTAGCCCCGATTGGCCGCGGCGAGAAGCCAGTCGCGACTCTCGGGGTAGGTGAAGGTCGCCTTGCGGCCGCCCGCGGCCCAGGCGTTCGGATCGGACGCCCTGCCGCGCAGGAACTCGGGCGCGTTGCCCTCGACCCAGGCGCGGGCCTCTTCTCGAAATGCGGACAGATCACTCATGCGCCCGACTATAGACTCCCGCGCCGCCATGACCACCCTCGCCGAAGCGGTCTCCCGCCGTCGCACGTTCGCCATCATCTCCCACCCGGACGCGGGCAAGACGACGCTGACCGAGAAGCTGCTGCTCTACGCCGGTGCGATCCAGCTCGCCGGCGCGGTGAAGGCCCGTGGCGAGGCTCGCCGCGCACGCTCGGACTGGATGAAGGTGGAGCGGGAGCGAGGCATCTCCGTCAGCGCTTCCGTCATGACGTTCGAGCACGAAGGCAACACGTTCAACCTGCTGGACACCCCCGGCCACGAGGACTTCAGCGAGGACACCTACCGGACCCTCACTGCGGTCGACTCGGCGGTCATGGTCCTGGACGCCGCCAAGGGCATCGAAACGCAGACCCGAAAGCTGTTCGAGGTCTGCCGTCTGCGCGACATGCCGATCACGAGTTTCATCAACAAGCTGGACCGCGACGCGCGTGATCCCTTCGATCTGCTCGACGAGATCGCCGACACCCTGCAGCTCGAGGTCGCTCCGATGACCTGGCCGGTCGGCATGGGACGGAGCTTCCAGGGAAGCTACGACCTGATCGGCGACCGGCTGACCCTTTTCGCGCCGGGAGACAGGGAGCGCCGAGCCGCCGAACGGGTCGTACACGGTCTCGACTCCCCCGATATCGACAGCGCCCTCGGCAGCGGGCCGGCGGCCAGGCTGCGCGAGGATGTCGAGATGGTGCGCGAGCTCTGCCCGCCGTTCGACGCCGACGCCTTTCTTTCGGGCAATCGGACTCCGGTCTACTTCGGCAGTGCCCTCCGCAGCTTCGGCGTCGGGTCGCTACTCGAGGGTCTCGCCCGCCACGCGCCGGCGCCGCAGCCGCAGCAGGCGGCCGAGCGAACGGTCGCCCCCGGCGAAGGGTCGGTCACGGGTTTCGTGTTCAAGATCCAGGCGAACATGGACCCGAAGCACCGCGACCGGATCGCCTTCGTGCGGCTGTGCTCGGGGCGCTTCCATCGCGGCATCCGCCTGTTCCATCCGCGCAGCGGACGCACCCTGAACATCCACAACCCGGTCCTGTTCCTGGCCCAGGACCGGGAGCTCGCCGAGGAAGCCTGGCCTGGCGACATCATCGGCATACCGAACCACGGGAACCTGCGCATCGGCGACGCCCTGTCGGCCGGTGAGCCGATCCGCTTCGTCGGCGTTCCCAGCTTCGCTCCCGACCTCCTGCGCCGGGTCCGGCCCGAGGATCCGCTGCGGGCCAAGCATCTCGGCCGCGCTCTGCTCCAGCTCGCGGAAGAGGGCGTGGCACAGGTGTTCCGCACCCGGGAGGGCAACGACTGGATCGTCGGCGTCGCCGGCACCCTCCAGTTCGACGTGCTCGCCGACCGTATCCGCACCGAGTACGAGGTGCCGGTCCGCTTCGAGTCGACGGCGATGTCCCTGGCGCGCTGGATCGAGGCGGACGACGATCGCGCGGTGAGCGACTTCATGCGGCGCAACGAGGCGAAGATCGCGCACGACCACAACGGCGCGCCTCTCTTCCTGGCCGCCAACCGTTACTGGCTCGACCGCGCCGCCGAGAACGCGCCGGAAGTCCGCTTTCTGGCGACCCGGGAGCAGGCCGTATAGGGGGTTCGCACCTCAGAAGAGCCCGCGCACCCGTTCCTTCAGCTCCTTGAGCCGCTCCCCCGCATCGCCCGTCGGCGCCGGCCACTGCACCCGCCGATCTTCGAGCTGGCGGTCGAGCCGATGCCAGAGTTCGGCGTTCTTGACCGGCTTGCCGCTCTTGGTCCGCCACCGGTTGCGCTTCCAGGCGTGGATCCAGAGCGCGGCGCCACGCCGGAGGTAATCGTTGCCGGTGTAGACCGCCGCCGCCTGACCGGGGGGCAGACCGCCGAGCAGCTCCAGAACGCACTCGAGCTCGAGCCGGTTTGCCGTCGTGCCCTCCGCCCCGCCGGACCGCTCGACCGTACCGGCGGGCGTCACCAACTCGGCAACCCATGCGCCGCGTGCCCCGACGCAACGGACCTTGAGAAAGATCCGCACGCTGTCCAGCGGGACGGCTTCATCTGAACCAGGCTCGGCGGTGGCGCCGCCGCCCCGGGCCGCGATCTCGGCGCTGGCCAGCGTGTCCACCCGTTCGTTCCACTCGTTGCCGGCATGACCCTTGACCCAGTGCCAGTTCACCCGGTGGCGGCGGTCCAGACCCTCCAGCCGCCGCCACAGGTCGACGTTCTTCACTGAACCGCCGTCGCGACGCCGCCAGCCCTGCGCCCGCCAGCGCGCGAGCCAGGAGGTGATGCCCTGCCGCAGGTACTGGGAATCCGTGTAGAGCTCCACGGCGCTCGGAGCGCCCAGGTGAGCGAGCGCCGAGATCGCCGCCATGAGCTCCATCCGGTTGTTCGTCGTGCTCGGCGCTCCGCCTGAGATCTCCTCCGTGCCACCGGCCGGATCCAGGATGACGGCTGCCCAGCCTCCCGGGCCGGGGTTCGGGCTGGCGCCGCCGTCGGTGTAGATGACGAAACGGGCGGCGGGCTCGGCGCTCACGGCGGGGCCGAATGTACCAGCCACGCGGAGCCTGCGCCGCAGCGTAGACTACGCGCCGATGATCGACCTGAAGCACGCAACGGTGCTTCTGGCAATCGCACTCACCGCCGCGCAGGCAGCGGGCCAGGAGGAATCCGATCCCTTCGAGGGAGTCGAGTTCAGGCTCGTCGGCCCCAGCCGCGGCGGCCGGGTCACCGCGGTCGCCGGGCACCCCTCGCACCCCTACACGTTCTACATGGGCTCGACCGGCGGGGGCGTCTGGCGCACCACGAACGCTGGCATCCGCTGGGAGAACCTGACCGACGACGACTTCAAGGCCGGCTCCGTCGGCGCGGTGAATGTGGCGCCGAGCGATCCCAACGTGATCTACGTCGGCATGGGCTCCGCCTGCCCTCGCGGCAACGTCTCGATCGGAGATGGCATGTACCGCTCGACCGACGCCGGCGCCTCCTGGCGTCACATCGGCCTGGAGCGGGCGGGCGCGATCAGCCGCGTCCGCGTCCACCCTGACGACCCGAACGTCCTGTGGGTCGGCGTGCTCGGCCAGATCTTCGGCAGCAACCCGGAACGCGGCGTCTACCGCTCGACGGACGGCGGCGAGACCTGGCAGCAGGTGCTCAGCATCTCGGACGACGCCGGCATCGCCGACCTGGAACTCGATCCCTTCAATCCCCGCGTTCTCTACGCCGCGGTCTGGAGGGTCGAACGCAAGCCCTGGACGCTGATCGACGGCAGCGACGAGGGCGGCCTGTTCCGCTCGACCGATGGCGGCGACACCTGGAAGCGCCTCGAGGGCGGTCTGCCGACCGGCGTGCTCGGCCGCATCGGCGTTTCGGCGTCGCCGGCGCGGCGCGGGCGGCTGTGGACGATCATCACCGCGGACGAGGGGCGGGGCGGCATCTTCCGCTCCGAAGACCACGGCGACACCTGGAGGAGGGTGAGCGACGAGCCGGAACTGCTCACCCGCGGCTGGTACTACAGCCACATCCACGCCGACCCGGCCGACCCGAACACGGTATGGGGCTCGAACGTCCGCTTCTTCAAGTCGGTCGACGCCGGCGCCACCTGGGAGCGGGTGGGCACGCCACACGGCGACAACCACGACCTCTGGATCAATCCGGAGCAGCCACACATCATGGTCCAGGCGAACGACGGCGGCGCCAACGTCAGCGTGGACGGCGGCCGTTCCTGGTCCACCCAGAACAACCAGCCGACCGCCGAGTTCTACCGGGTCACCGTCGACAACCAGTTCCCCTACCGGATCTACGGCGCCCAGCAGGACAACAGCACGATCTCGGTGCCGTCGCGGCCGATGCCCGAACTGACCGCGACCCAGCACTGGCACTCGGTGGCCGGCGCCGAGAGCGGACACATCGCCGTTCACCCCGAGCAGCCTCACCTCGTCTACTCGGGCAACTACCTGGGCCGCATCGACCGCTACGACCACCGGAGCGGCACCGCCCGCAACATGATCCTCTATCCCCAGATGCAGGACGGCACCGCGCCGCGCGACCTGCGCTACCGCTTCCAGTGGAACGCGCCGATCCTCATCTCCCGGCACGATCCGGACGTCGTCTACCACACCTCGAACTACGTCCATCGCACCCGCGACGGCGGCTGGACGTGGGAGACGATCTCGCCCGACCTGACGACCGACGACGACGAGAAACAGGGCGTCCCGGGCGGACCGGTCCAGCACGACCACACCGGCGTCGAGGTCTACAACACGATCTTCGCACTCGCCGAGTCACCACAAACGGCGGGCGAGATCTGGGCGGGCAGCGACGACGGCCGCATCCACGTCAGCCGGGACAACGGCGCCACCTGGCTCGACGTCACGCCGGCGGGAATGCCGGCCGACGGCACGGTCAACTCGATCGACGTTTCGCAACACGATCCGGGGCGCGTCTACGTCGGCGTGTATCGCTACCGGATGAACGACTACACGCCGTACATCTTCCGCACGGACGACGGCGGCGGAAGCTGGACCACCGTGACCGACGGTCTGCCGGCCGACCACTTCGTGCGCGTCGTCCGCGAGGATCCGGGAGCCGCCGGCCTGCTCTTCGCCGGCACCGAATTCGGCCTCTACGCCTCCTTCGACGGCGGGAACTCCTGGCAGTCGTTCCAGTTGAACCTGCCGCGCACACCGATCACCGACCTGCTGATTCACCACAACGCCGGCAACCCGGACCTGGTGCTGGCGACCCAGGGCCGGAGTTTCTGGGTACTCGACGATCTCGGCCTGGTCCGGGAACTCGCGCGCGAGCGCGCCGCGGAAGTCGCCGCCGGCACACAGCGCGATGTGCCCCGGCTCTTCTCTCCCGAACCTGTGGTCCGCATCGACCGGCCCGGCGGTGGCGGCGGCTTCGTCAACGGCGCCTCGATCTGGTTCGACCTCCCCGAAGAGCCGACGGGCCGGGTCGAGCTGACGATCTCCCCCGACGGCAGCGACCGGGTGCTGCGGCGCTTCGTATCGTTGCCCGAAGGCGAGGAGATCGAGGGCGGCGACAAGCAGCGTCCACGGATCGAGTCCTTCGAAACGAAGGAGGGACTCAACCGGCTCGTCTGGAACCTGCGCGGCCAGGCGCCTCATCTGGTCGAGGGCGCCATCATGTCCCTGTCGTACACCGGCGGCCCCTACCTGCCGCCGGGAACCTACCGGGCAACGCTGACCGTCGCCGGCAGCGACGAGGAAAGCGGCGAAGCCGCGGCCACGGCAGCCGACTGGTCCGACAGCCGGACCTTCGAGGTGCTCGCCGACCCGCGGCTCGAGGACATCTCTCAGGCCGATCTGGAGGAGCAGTACGCGATGCTCGATCAGTTGTCGGAGCGGTTGACGGCAACCCACGACGCGATCGCCGGCCTGCGCAGCGTTCGGGAACAGGCCGGAGCGCTCGAGGAACGTCTCGACGACGCCGGCGCCTCGGAGCTGAGGCCGGCCGTCGAGGCCATCATGGAGCGAGCCGGGGAACTCGACGAGCGGCTGATCCAGTCGCGAAGCCGCGTCTCCCAGGACGCGCTGAACTTCCAGCCCCGCATCGACAACCAGTACGCGTACCTCTACACTCACGTCTTCGGCAACACCGCCCAGCCGACGGCAGGCGCGCGACGTCGCTTCGAGGACCTTGAGGCGGAACTTCTGCCGATCCTCGAGGCCGTGACCGAGTTGACCGGACCGCAGCTTGAAGAACTGAACCGGCGGGCCCGGGAGTTGGCGATTCCCGCCGTCCAGCCGCCAGTCGGCCGCTAAGCAAGACTCCCGCACCGCAATCATCCGATGCCGCGACACCACCTCCAGCGCGGCGCTCTCGCGTTGACCGCCTTCCTTGCGATCGGCGACGGCGTCGCGGCGGCGCAGGTCGAGATGCGGGGCGATCGTCCGCGGCTGCGCGCCCAGCGCCTTGCGCAGGCGCCAGTGATCGACGGCGACGTGCTCGGCGAGGAACTCTGGCTCGATGTCGACTTCGGCACCGGCTTTCAGCAGGTGGAGCCATTCGAGGGCGAATCGGCAAGCGAACGGACCGAGGTGCGGATCGCGTTCGACGACGCCAACCTCTACCTCGCCGTCATCTGCTTCGACCGTGACGCCTCCTCCCTGGCGATCTCCGACAGCCGCCGTGACGCCATGCTCCAGAACGAGGACAGCTTCCGGGTCGTCCTCGACACGTTCGGCGACAGGCAGAACGGTTTCGTCTTCGGTACGAACATCGCTGGCATCCAGTACGACGGCCAGTTCACGAACCAGGGCCGCGGCGGCGGCGGGAGTTCCTCCCGAAGTTCCAGGTCCGGCGGCGCCAATCTGGACTGGGACACCGCCTGGACCGTCCGGACGCTGAGCGGCGACTTCGGCTGGAGCGCGGAGATGGCGATTCCCTTCCGCAGTCTCCGGTACGGATCGGACCGCGCGATCTGGGGCCTGAACTTCGAACGCAACATCCGGCGCAAGAACGAAACCGCGTTCTGGGCCCACCTCGGCCGCCAGCACGACCTGTTCCGGGTGTCGGAAGCCGGGCACCTCGTCGGCGTGGAACCGCCACGCCAGCGGAACCTGCAGTTGACCCCCTACGTCCTGGGTTCAGGGCGCGAGAACGTGGACGGCAGCGCCGACGACAGCGAAATCGGCATGGACCTCAAGTACAGCGTCACCCCGAGCCTGACGCTCGACGTGACCGTCAACACCGACTTCGCCCAGGTGGAAGCCGACGATCAGCAGATCAACCTGGATCGCTTCAGCCTCTTCTTCCCCGAGAAGCGGCCATTCTTCCTCGAGAACGCCGGTCTCTTCCGCGTCGGCGGCCGGTCCTCGTTCCGGGGCGGCACCGAACTCTTCTTCAGCCGGCGGATCGGCCTGAGCGGCGGGGTGCCGGTGCCGATCCTCGGCGGCGTCCGTCTTTCGGGCAGGGCCGGGGCGTACAACGTCGGCTTCCTGAACATGCAGACCGACGACCTGGGCGACATCCACGGCAACAACTTCACGGTCGCCCGGTTCGGTCGCGAGTATCGCAACCGGAGCCGCGCCGGCGTACTGGTGGTCAACCGCCAGGGCACGGAATCGCGGGCCCCGGACGACGACTACAACCGGACCTACGCCGTCGACGGCCAGATCGGCATCGGGCAGTTCACGGAAGTCTCGGGCTGGGTGGCCCAGACGGAAACCCCCGGCCTGACCGGCCGGGACCACGGCCTCGGCCTCGACGGCAGCTACAGTTCCCCGTTCTGGCGCTGGCGTCTCGGCTATGCCGAGATCGGCGAGGACTTCAACCCCGAGGTCGGTTTCCTCAGCCGCTCCGGCTACCGACAATTCAACGGCTACATCCGGCGCCGCTTCCGCCCGGCCGGCGAGGGCCGCGTCAAGGAGTTCGGCCCGCGCGTCTTCTACGACGGCTTCTGGAACTTCGGCGGCTACCAGGAAACCCAGCGCTACTCCGTTGGCGGCGAAGTCGAGTTCCGGAACGGCGCGCAGATCAGCCTCTCCGCCGGCGGCCGCTACGAGGGGCTGCTCGAACCCTTCACGCTCGCCGGCATCGTGGACGTGCCGGCCGGCGAGTACGACGACCACGGCTACTTCCTGTTCATGAACACGAACCGGGGCCGGGCCGTGAGTCTCTTCGCCAGAGTCCAGGGCGGCGGCTTCTTCGGCGGCGACCAGCTCGTGCTGGATCCGTCCCTGAGCATCCGGCTCGGCGACTACCTCACGTCCGAGCTGAGCTGGTCCTACAACGACATCGACCTCCCGATGGGCGCGTTCAAGACCCACCTCGGTAGCCTGCGCGTCACCTACGCCTTCAGCACCAGCCTGCTCCTCCAGGCCCTGATCCAGTACAACGACCTGACCCACAGCGTGAACACGAACGTCCGCTTCAGTTGGCTGAACGAGGCGAACCGGGGACTCTTCGTCGTCTACAACGAGATCTCGGAGTTCGGCCTGCTCGGCCTGGATGCGCCGGACCGGAGCCTCGCCGTCAAGTTCAACCGTACCTTTGACGTCTTCCGCTAGAGCCTGCCGACCCCGCCTGGCCAGCCCCCACCGCGCGGGCCGAAGCGTCGTCATGGCGCGCCGGGGGATGGTCGCCACCTCCCATCCGGCCGCCACGCTGGCCGGCCTCGACATGCTGCGGGCCGGCGGCTCGGCGATCGACGGCGCCGTCGCGGCGGCCGCGATGCTGGCGGTGGTCGAGCCAATGATGACCGGCATCGGCGGCGATGCCTTCCTGCTCTACCATCTGGCCGATCCCGATGGCGGGCGCGGCGAGCTGCTGGGCCTCAACGGCAGCGGCCGCTCACCGCTGGCGCTGGAGCGAGCCGACATCGCGGGCACGGCGATCGATCCGGACTCCTGGCCGGCCGTGACCGTCCCCGGCGCGGTCGATCTCTGGCACACCGCCCACCGGCGCTTCGGACGGCTTCGGTTCGCCGACCTGCTCGGTCCCGCGATCGAAACCGCCGAAGCGGGCTTCCCCGTCAGCGAGCGCGTCCAGTCGATGTGGACGGCGTGCATCCAGCGACTCCGCCGCGACCGCGCGGCTGCGGAGCACTACCTCGTCGACGGCGAGGCGCCCGCACTCGGCGCGGTGTTCCGATCTCCGGCCCTGGCGCGATCGCTGAGGCAGATCGCGGAAGACGGCCGCGACGCCTTCTACGAGGGTCCGATCGCGGAAGAGATCGTCGGCTACGCCCGCGATACCGGCGGTTCCCTTCAGATCGAGGACTTCCGGCGGCATCGATCGACCTGGGTCGATCCGATCGGCACCATGTACCGCGGCCGGGAGGTCTTCCAGTTGCCGCCCAACGGCCAGGGGCTTGGCGTTCTCCTCATGCTGAACCTGCTGGAGAACTTCGACCTCGCCTCGATGGACGTGGCCGGAACAGAGCACACCCATCTGCTGGTCGAGGCGAAGAAGCTGGCCTACGCCGACCTCCACGCCCACGTCGGCGACCCGGAGGGCGAGCCGCTCCGGGGCTCCGGAGGCGTTCCGCTGGCCGAGCTGCTGGACAAGGCCTACGCCCGCGAGCGCAGCCGCCTGATCGACCCCGGCATGGCGGCAGACGGGGCCGCGCCGGGCGGCATCCCGACCGGCGGCGGTGCGGTGGGCTCCGACACGGTCTACCTGGCCGTCGTCGACGGCGACGGCAACGCCGCCTCCTTCATCAACTCCCTCTTCGCGCCCTTCGGAGCGGCGATCGCCGGCGGCGACACGGGCATCATGCTCCACTGCCGGGGCGCCGGCTTCAGCCTCGCGGCCGGCCATCCGAACGAGTACCGCCCCGGCAAGCGTCCCTTCCACACGATCATCCCCGGCATCGTCCTGGACCGGGGCCGGCTCGACCTCTGCTACGGCGTGATGGGCGGTCCGTTCCAGCCCCAGGGGCACGTACAGCTATTGACCAACCACTACGACCACGGACTTTCCCTCCAGGCGGCCATCGACCGGCCCCGGTGGCGCCACACGGCCGGCCTCGACCTCCTGTGCGAACGAGGCATGGAGCCCGAAACCGTGGAGGGACTCGCGGCGCTCGACCACCGGGTTCGCAGCGCCCGCGCCGCCGAGTTCGGCGGCGCCCAGGCCATCGGGGTCGACCGTCACGGCACGCTCTACGGCGCCTCCGACCCTCGCAAGGACGGAGCGGCGCTCGGCTACTGACTGTCCCTGCTGGGATGCTGGGCCGCACTGTCGGTGCGCCGGCCTGACATCCGACCGCCCGACGACGGGCGCTCGGACTGTGACGCGGCTGGCGCGGAGACGCGCCAGCCGGGTTCTGGCCGGCTCCCTCTGTGCCGTCGTGCAAGACTCATCCAATGGACGATGCTGCGGCCCAGGCAGGAGACCGCACCGAGCAGCGCCAGGTCGAACTCAGGATCGTCCAGTCGATCGCGGACATTCCGCGAGAAGCCTGGGACCGATTGCTCCGGCCCGGTGATCGCCCCTTCCTGTCCTGGACGTTCCTCGAAGCCCTCGAACGCACCGGCTGCGTGGCGGCCGACCGCGGCTGGCTGCCCTTCCACCTCACCGCCTGGGGCGCTGACGACGACTTGATCGCGGCCGCCCCGGCCTACATCAAGAACGACGGCATGGGCGACTTCTCGCGGGACTGGGCCTTCGGCGACGCGGTACGGGCAGTGGGCGGCCGCTTCTACCCGAAACTGGTCGTCGGCGTGCCGTTCTCTCCGGTCACCGGACGCCGCATCCTGGCCGCCGCCGACCTCGACCCGGCACTCGCCGCCAGGCTCCTCGCACAGCTTGCCGCCCACACCGCCCGGGAGGTCGGCGTGGCCTCCGTCCACGTCCTGTACCACAGCGCCCCGGAAGCCTCCGCCCTCGCCGCCGCCGGCCTCTCGCAGCGCGTAATGGTGCAGTACCACTGGAACAACTACGACTACCGCACGCCGGAAGACTGGCTACTGAAGCTCCGCTCCAAGCGCCGCACCCAGTGTCGCCGCGAGCGCCGCGAACCGGCCCGGCAGGGCATCGCCATCCGCACCGTGCGCGGCCGGGAAATCGCCGCCGACCCCGAACACTGGGCCGAGACCGCGTTCCGTCTCTACTGCACGACCTGCGACAGGTACATGTGGGGCGGCCGCTACCTGAACCGGGAGCTCTTCTCCGCCCTGTTCACACTCCTCGGCAACGAGGTCGAGCTGGTTGTCGCGGAGCGCGAAGACCGGGTCGTCGCCGGCGCGATCAACCTGCGCTCGGACACGCACCTCTACGGCCGCTACTGGGGCTGCCACGAGCACCACCGTTTCCTCCACTTCAACGTCTGCCTCTACCACTCGATCGACGAGTGCATCGAACGCGGCGTCCAGGTGTTCGAGGGCGGCGCCGGCGGAGAGCACAAGATCAGCCGCGGCTTCGAGCCGGCGCCCGTCTACAGCTCGCACCTGTTCATGGACGAGAAGCTGAACTCGCTGCTCGGCGCAGCGCTCCGCCGCGACGCGAAGCGACACCTCGAGGGAATCGAGGCGTGGCGCGGCAACCGGACCCAGCTCGGCTAACGGCACGACTCGCCGCCCTGACCCCGGACCTATAATCGAGACGCCATGCCGCACTTCGAAGACGACCAGCAGGGCGACAGCAAGGTCCTCACGAAAACGAAGACCAGGACCAAGCTGGCCCGTCCCCGGTTGTACAAGGTGCTGCTCCACAACGACGACTTCACGCCGCGCGAGTTCGTCGTCGTCGTGCTGCAACACGTCTTCCACATGACCGAATCGGACGCCTCGCGGCTCATGCTCTACGTCCACAAGAACGGCGTCGGCGTCGTGGGCCTGTACCCCTTCTCGGTCGCCGAGACGAAGGTCGCCGAAGTGGGTAGCCTGGCCCAGCAGGCCGAAGTCCCCCTGCTCTGCACGATCGAACCCGACACAGGTGACGGCAAGGACGGCGGCGACGACGGCGACAGCGGGGACGACGGCGACGACGTCAACTGACGGGGCTTAGGAGGTACCGCCATCGCTTCCGTGCACATGACCGAGGACCTGCGGCAGTCGCTGCGGCGGGCGATGCTCGAGGCGTCCTCACGCCGGCACGAGTACGTGACGCTCGAGCACCTGCTCCTCGCGCTGTGCGGCGACCCGGTGGGCGCGAAGGCGCTGCAGTCGGTCGGCGTTCGCCTGCCCCGACTGGTCCGCGAACTCGAGGAGTTCCTGGAGCAACAACTGGAAACGCTGCCGCCGGCGCTCCCGGCCGAGGCGGCGGACGAGTCGGCAGGCGCCGCGCAGGTCGAGGCGGACGGCGGGCAGGACGACAGCGGCGAGCAGGCCCCGGATTCCGGCGACGAAGACGAGTCGCCTCCCAAGCAGACGATCGCGTTCTGGCGGGTCATCGAACGCGCGGCCATGCACGCCCATGGCGCCGGCAAGAGCGAGCTGGACGCCGGCGCGGTGATCGCTTCCCTGATGCGCGAGAAGGAATCCCAGGCCGTCTATCTGCTCCAGCGCCAGGATGTCTCCCGCCTCGACGTCATCCGCTACCTCTCCCACGGCACGGTCAAGCAGAGTGGCGGCCTTCCCGCCCCACAGCGCGTCGAACCGGACGCGGAGGGCGAGGCGGAGGAAGAAGTCGAGGATCCGCTCGAGCAGTTCGCATCGAACCTGAACGAGCGTGCCGCCGAAGGTTCCATCGATCCCCTGGTCGGGCGGCTCGACGAAGTCCGCGTGCTAAGCGAGACGCTGGCTCGCCGGCGCAAGAACAACCCGGTCCTGGTCGGTGATCCGGGCGTCGGCAAGACCGCGATCGTCGAGGGGCTGGCGCTCGCCGTCCACGAAGGGAACGTGCCGGAGCTCCTCTCCAAGGTCACGATCTACGCCCTCGACATGGGAGCGCTGCTGGCGGGAACACGCTACCGCGGGGATTTCGAGCAGCGGCTGAAAGCAGTGATCGACCGGATCATCTCCGAGCCCGAGCACATCCTCTTCATCGACGAGATCCACACGATCGTCGGCGCGGGCGCGGTGTCGTCGGGCTCGCTCGACGCCTCGAACATCCTGAAGCCCGGCCTCGCCTCGGGCAAGCTGCGCTGCATCGGCTCGACGACCCACGCCGAGTACAAGGGCTCGTTCGACCGCGACCGCGCGCTGGCGCGTCGCTTCCAGATGATCGAGATCGACGAACCGTCGATCGAGGAGTCGGCCGAGATCCTGCGCGGCCTCCGCGACCGCTACGAGGAGCACCACGAGGTCAAGTACGCGGACGAGGCGCTCGACGCGGCCGCCGACCTCTCGGCCCGCTACCTGCTCGACCGCCGGCTGCCCGACAAGGCGATCGACCTCGTGGACCAGGCCGGCGCCGCGAACCGTCTGGTGGCCGCGAAGGAGCGCAAGAGCGTCCTCGACCCGGTCGACATGGAGCGGGTCGTCGCTTCGATGGCGAAGATCCCCGAGAAGTCCGTCTCGAGCGACGACCGCGACGCTCTCCTCAACCTGGAGGACGAACTGAAGGCGGTCATCTTCGGCCAGGACGAGGCGATCCGCTCGATCTCGTCGGCCGTGAAGCTGGGCCGAGCCGGCCTGGGAACCCTGGAACGGCCGATCGGCAGCTTCCTGTTCTCGGGTCCCACCGGGGTCGGCAAGACGGAACTCGCCCGCCAGCTCGCCCAGGTGCTCGGCATCGCCTTCACCCGCTTTGACATGAGCGAGTACATGGAGAAGCACACCGTGTCGCGATTGATCGGCGCGCCTCCCGGCTACGTCGGCTTCGACCAGGGCGGTCTGCTGACCGACGCGATCCGCCGCACTCCGCACACCGTCCTGCTGCTCGACGAGATCGAGAAGGCCCACCCGGATGTCTACAACATCCTGCTGCAGGTCATGGACCACGCGACGCTGACGGACAACAACGGCCGCAAGGCCGACTTCCGGCACGTGATCCTGATCATGACCACGAACGCCGGCGGCCGGGAACTGACGACGAAGCCGATGGGCTTCGGCGACCGGTCGAAGCTCTCCGCCGAAGCCGCCTCGAAGCCTGCGGTCGAACGCCTGTTCACACCCGAGTTCCGCAACCGGATCGACGCCTGGGTCGTCTTCAAGGCGCTCGAGATGGACTCCGTGCGGCTGATCGTCGACAAGCTGGTCGGCGAACTCGGCGGCCAGCTCGACGACCGAAAGATCGCCATCGAGCTAACCGACACCGCCCGCGACTGGCTCGCCGAACACGGCTACGATCCGGACTTCGGCGCCCGCCCGATGCGCCGCCTGATCGACGAGAAGATCAAACGCAAGCTGGCCGACGAGATCCTCTTCGGCAAGCTGGCCGACGGCGGCAAGATCGTCGTCGACGCGAAGGACGGCGCGTCGCTCGAGGACGGCCTGCTCCTCAGGACCCGCCGCAGGCGCAGGGCGAAGAAGCAAAGGCCTAACTAACTAGCCCCTACCCGCGGCAGCACCTCGTTGGCGAACCGTTCGATCGTCGACATCAGCCGCGCGTGCGGCAGCAACCCGTTGTAGGCCCAGAAGTAGAGCCAGGTCACCGGCAGCCGCTCGCGCAGCATCTCGAGCTGGCGGGTCACCGTGTCGACGGAGCCGACGAGCGCCATCCCGGACCCCATCATGTCGTCGAACTCCTCCCCCGTGTCGGGGTCAGCCATGCCCCTGCTGAAGCCAAACGGATCGAACCAGGCGGCGCCGCAGAAGGCGCCGCTCGCCTTCCACAGACGTTCCGCCTCGGTGTCCGTGTCGGCGATGACGACATCTCTGAGAACACCGATTCCCTCGCCGAGCGGCCGGCCGGATTCCTCGGCGAACAGTTCGAACAGGGCCCGCTCCCGCTTCGGGTGCAGCGGCGGCAGGATCGCCGTCACGCCTTCCCGAGCGCACCAGCGGATGCTCGCCTCCGACGACGCGAAGGGCTGGAAGATCGGCGGATGGGGCTTCTGCACCGGCTTCGGCACCACGCCCACCTGGCGCAGCACGCCGTCCTCCACTCCGGCGCCCCAGTCCTCCGTCGCCTCCAGCGTCCACGGCGTGCCGCCCTCGGCGCCGCCCACGGGGACCTTCCAGAACCGGCCGTCGTAGTCGAGCATCGGCTCGATCCAGGCCTTCTTGACGATCCGGAAGCACTCCTCGAAGGCGGCCCGGTTCGTCGCGTCGATCTCGTCGTGCCGGTGCGGCAGGGCGCCGGAGATCCCGTGCGTCTGCTGCGCCATCACGTCGACCCAGCGCCGCTGGTAGCCGCGGGCGAAACCCGCGTTGGCCCGACCGCCGGTCATCCGGTCGAGCATCGCGATGTCCTCGGCGACCCGGATCGGGTTCCTCGCCGGCAGCACGATGCCCAACTGCCCCACCCGGATGTTCTTCGTCTGCATGCCGACGAACAGGTCAAGCAGCACCGGGTTGTTCGAGAGCTCGAAGCCCTCGACATGGAAGTGGTGCTCGGTGAAGCTGATCGAGTCGTAGCCGAGATCGTCGGCGAGCCGGGCCTGCTCCGAGACCTCGGTCAGCATCCGGTCGTAGAGATCGCCGCGCAGGCCGGCCATGCCCTTCTTGATGTCGGCCCGCGAACCGATCGAGGGCAGGTAGAAGAGGGAGATCTTCAAGAGGTTCTACTGCAGCCTCAGCCGCCGCTGTCGTAGCCCGGAAGCTCGCGGATCCAGACGTTGCGGAAACGGGTCGGGTTCCGGTGGTCCTGGAGGCCAATCCAGCCGCGCGGCTCGTGCGGCCGGTCGTAGACGCCGACCCGCCGGTGGACCGTCCGGCCGATGTACTCCTTCTTGTGATGGATGACGACACCGTTGTGGATCACGGTGACCTGGGCCTTCTTCGTGAGTTCCCCGTTCTCCCAGCGCGGACCCTCGAAGATGATGTCGTAGGTCTGCCAGACCCCCGGAGCCCTCGAGGAGTTGACCATGGGGGGCGTCTGGCCGTAGATCGCCCCGGCCTGACCGTCGGCGTAGGTCCGGTTCTCGTACGAGTCGAGGATCTGAATCTCGTAGTCGCCGTAGAGCATCACCCCGCTGTTGCCGCGGCCCTGGCTGTTGCTCTCGACCTCGCCGGGCGTCGCGAACTCCAGGTGGAGCTGAAAGTCGCCGAACTCGTCCCGGGTCCGGATCGACCCGGTCGAGGTGACCTCCATGTACCCGTTCTCGACCTTCCACTCGGGTTCGTCGCCGTTCGGCTTCTGCCACTTCGAGAGGTCCGTGCCATCGAACAGCACGACCGCGTCGGCGGGAGCCGCCGCCATGTCGCTGAACGACGCGCCCGGAACGACAACCGGCGGCACCGGCCGGTTCGGGTCGTGCACCTTCCAGGGCAATCCCGGCAGCTTCGGGGTGTCCTCGTAGCCGATCGGCTGTTGCTGGGCGGCGGCGGCCGCGGTCATCAGCAGGCCCGCCGCCAGGGCGGCACACAACGTTCTCTTCTTTCGGTTCACAGGCATTCCGGCCTCCTTGAACATCCTCACCGCACCCGCGACGCGAGCAGCGGCTCCGACAGCTTCAGCCACTTGACCACCTCGGCGCGCGTGCCGCGGGGGTCGATCAAATCATGGACCGAGAAACCCTCGGCCCGCGGGAAGGGAGTGCGGCGCTTGGCGAACTCGGCCTCCAGCTCGGCGCGTTTCCTTTCCGGGTCCGGCGCCGCGGCGATCTCTCGCCGGAAGGCGACCGCCACGCCGCCCTCGATCGGCAAGGCGCCGCTCTCGGCCGAGGGCCAGATCAGCACCCGGCCGCCCGGGCCGTAGTGGGCCGCCGCGGCGACGCCGTAGGACTTGCGGATCTGCACGGCGCACCAGGGAACGGTGGTCCGCACGGTCGCCGCGATCGCCTCCATGCCGTAGCGGATCGTGCCCGACGCCTCCGACTCCGAGCCGATCATGAAGCCCGGCTCGTCGACCAGGCTCAGGATCGGCAAGTGGAAGGTCTCGCAGAGTTCGACGAAACGCCGGAACTTCTGCGCCCCGGCGGCGTCCATCGCGCCGCCGATGTGCCGGCAATCGTTGGCGACCACGCCCACCGCGTGACCGTCGACCCGGGCCAGTCCGGTGATCTGGGAGGGACCGTAGCCCGCCGTCATCTCGAAGAAGCTCTCCCGGTCAGCGACGAGGGAGATGATCTCCCGCATGTCGTAGAGGAAGCGCCGGTCGCGCGGCACGATCGAGAGCAGCCGTTCCTCGCGCCGGTCGGGCGGATCGCCCGACTTCCGCCGCGGCGGCAGCGTGTCGACGTTCGAGGGCAGGTAACTCAGGAAGCGGCGCACCTGCGCCATCGCATCGTCCTCGTCCTCGGCGACGTTGTCGACGACACCGCTGCGACTGTGGACCTGCCAGCCCCCGAGTTCGTCCTTCGTCTTCTTCTCACCCAGCGCCCGCTCGACCAGCGCCGGGCCACCGATCAGGATCTGGGCGGTGTGGCGCGTCATCACCGAGAAGTGGGAGGCGACCAGGCGCGCCGCGGGAAACCCCGCCACCGCGCCGACGCCGATCGAGGCCACCGGCACGGTCCGCAGGATCTCGGCGATCGACCAGAAACGAGCCCGCGAGTACACCGGCTCCCCCATCGGCCGCGGCGGCGTCTTCGGTGCCCCCTTCTGGCGGCCCGCGCTGCCGCGCACGCTGCCGCCGCCGCCTTCGAGGAAGCGCACCAGGGGCAGCCGGTACTTGAGGGCGAGTTCCTCGGAGTAGATGCTCTTGCGCAGCCCGGCCGGCGACGGCGAGCCGCCCGCCTGGGTGAAGTCCTCGCCGGCCACGATCACCCGAGCCCCGTCGACGTCGGCAAAGCCGACGACGTAGTTCGCCGGCCTGAACGCGACGACGCGACCCGCCTCGTCGACCTCGGCAGCACCCGCCTGCCGCCCCTCCTCGACGAAGGAGCCCGGATCAGCGACACGCTCGATCCGCTCACGCACAGTCAGGCGCCCGCGCTCGTGCTGGCGCTCGACCGCCTCCTCGCCGCCCATCTCCAGCGCAAGGCGCCGGCGGCGTTCGATCTCGTCGACTTCGGGCTGCCAGGACATGGCCGGGGATTCTAGATGGTCGGTCTCAGTCCTCCGCTATCCTGCACCGCCCAAGGAGGACGAGGTGACTGAAGCAAGACGCAAGCTCTGCGGTTGGGGGTACGAGGGTCAGGGGCTCACGCCGGCGGAGGCGGTCGCCTTCCGCGACCGCACCGCCCAGCGCTTCGGTGTTCCGCTGGAATCCCGGACGACCGCGCCCCGGGTCGACGACTTCGACCTGCGCGCGCCGCGAGTCCAACCGCCTTCGTCACTTGGGAGTCTGTTCCGCGACGACCCGTACGAACGCCTCCTCCACGCCTACGGCAAGTCCTTCCCGGACGCGGTGCGGATGTTCCGCCGCGAGGTGCCGGAACCGCCCGATCTCGTCGCCTACCCTGAAACGACGGACGACGTCGTTCGCATCCTGGACTGGGCCGGCGACGCCGGCGCCGCGGTGATTCCCTTCGGCGGCGGTTCGAGCGTAGTCGGCGGCGTCGAGCCGGCGGTCGGCGACAGCTACGCCGGCGCGGTGACGATCGATCTGCTGAAGCTCAACCGTGTGCTCGAGGTCGACCGCGCGAGCCGGGCGGCGCGCATCCAGAGCGGCGCGCGCGGCCCTCACATCGAGGCCCAGCTCCGGGAGCACGGGCTGACGTTGCGTCACTTCCCCCAGAGCTTCGAGCACTCCACCCTGGGCGGCTGGATCGCCACCCGTTCCGGTGGCCACTTCGCCAGCCTCTACACCCACATCGACGACTTCGTCGAGGCGACGACGACGGTCACGCCCCAGGGCGTCATGGAAACCCGGCGCTTGCCCGGCTCCGGCGCCGGTCCGTCGCCCGACCGGATGGTCATCGGCTCGGAAGGCATCCTCGGCGTGATCACGGAAGCCTGGATGCGGCTCCAGGACCGGCCGACGTACCGCGGCTCGGCGGCGGTCGGTTTCGCCGACTACGCCAAAGCGGCCGAGGCTGTACGGCAACTCGCCCAGAGCGGGCTCTACCCCTCGAACTGCCGCCTGATCGACGCCCAGGAAACCGCCACCGCGGGCGCCGGCGACGGCTCGACGTCGCTGCTCGTTCTCGGCTTCGAGTCCGCCGACCACCCGGTCGACGCGTGGATGAAGCGGGCGCTCGAGTTGACCGCCGACTGCGGCGGCGACCACAGCGCCTCGGCCGGGCGGTCGCACCGTGAGGGCGCCGCCGGGGCCTGGCGCGACGCCTTCATCAAGGGACCCTACTTCCGCGAGGTCGGCGTCCCTCTGGGAGTGATCGGCGACACGTTCGAGACCGCGATCACCTGGGACCGCTTCGCCGACTTCCACGCCGGCATCATGGCCCGGACCGCCGAGATCCTCGAGCAGGCGACCGGCCGGCCCGGCAGCGTCACCTGCCGCTTCACCCACGTCTACCCCGACGGACCCGCGCCCTACTTCACGTTCTCGGCGCTCGGCGACTGGGAGCGGCTCGCGGACCAGTGGCGCGAGATCAAGCTCGCCGCGAACGAGGCGGTCGTCGACGCCGGCGGCACGGTGACGCACCACCACGCCGTCGGCCGCGACCACCGGCCGGCCGGCTACGACCGCCAACGTCCCGACGTCTTCGCCCAAGCCCTCGCCGGCGCCAAGGCGGCGGCCGATCCGGACGGCCTGATGAACCCCGGCGTGCTGATCGATCCGCAGGGCCGAAACGTCGGCGTCACCGGCGCGATGGCGCCGTAGCACGGCCGCACCCGCCCGAGGCGGGCACGGGGGACGGGTCCCGGACGGACGTGGCATCCGCGCGTCCGCCAGCGGACGCACGGACTGCGACGCATGTGGCGCAGGGACGCGCCACATGGGTGCGCGCTCAATCGGTTCTGGGAGGTCCGGCGCTCACTTCGCTTCACTCGCTCCGGTTGGTCGTTGCCCTTTGGAAGGACACCGGCCGTCGCTCGCTCAGAGCTCGCCGGGACCCGTCCCCCGTGCCCACCTCGGGCTGGAAGGCGCCGGCAGATTGCCAACGACCTAGTCCCAGAGGCTCGCGGCCAAGGTCGCGACGTGGGCGTCCTTGGCCTCCAGAGCTTGGAGCGCGGCGTGGAGGTCGCGAACGTAGTCGGCGTTGGTTCCGCTCGGGCCTGTTGCTTCCAGGACTTGGGCGGCGATCTCGGCGATCGGGGCCGGACCCGCGTAGTTCCGGTTGCCGGGCCAAGCCTGGTAGGTGAGGCCCGTGGTCCTCTGCGTTGGCCTCTGCCCGTTCAGTTCCAGTTCGACTTCCATGCGGACGTAGCCTCCCCGTTCACGTACGTCCAGGTCGGCGAGGATGGCCTTGGCGGCGGCTTCGTCGAAACGATAGGCCATGCCCCAGCAGAGGTCGTCCGGCGCCGGTGCCAGGGTCACTACCCGACCGGGACGCCAGGGTTCGCCGCGGTGATCGGTCGACCACTGCCAGAAACGCCGAGTCCAGCCGTGGACGCGGGCGGGCCGGCGCTCCACGAAGGGGATCGCCGGCCGGAAGATCAGCGAGCCGTAGCCGAAGAGCCAGACGGGTTGCGCCGCGGACATGGCGGAGGATGCTAGCGGCCCGTTCAACGCGGTCGCCGCTGCGCGGCGCATTCTTCCTCGCGGGTCAGAAGACCCGCGCCACATGATAGCTTGCGCGGCCCGTTTTCCTCCCGGCTAGCCACCGATGCGCCACCTCTTCGTCATCGATCCGATCGAGCGCCTCGACCCCGAGAAGGACACGACGATCGCGTTCCTGCGCGAGGCGGATCGCCGGGGGCACGAGTTCGCCGTCTGCACGATCGACACGCTGGAACTCGGCCCGAACGGCCGGCCGCGAGCGGAGGCGATTCCCGCACGCACCGTCGACCCGGTCTCCGGCGGACCCTGGTATGAGATCGGGGCCGGCCGGGCCGCCTTTCTCGACGAGTTCGACGTCGTCTGGATGCGGAAGGATCCTCCTTTCGACATGGCGTTCTTCTACGCCACCCACCTGCTGTCCATGGTGGCGAAGAGCACCCTGGTGGTGAACGAACCGCTGGCGCTCCGCGACGCCAACGAGAAGCTGTTCGCGCTTCGGTTCCCGGCCGTCTGCCCGCCGGCACGCGTCTCCCGGCGCATCGCGGAACTGCTGGCCTTCCAGGAGGAGATGGGCGGCGAGATGATCGTCAAACCGCTCGACGGCGCCGGCGGCGAGGGCATCTTCCACCTGAAGGCCGGGGACCGGAACACCAGCGCCATCCTGGAGGCGGCGACGGTCCACGAGAGCCGCTACATCATGGCGCAGCGCTACCTGCCGAAGATCCGGCAGGGCGACAAGCGGGTCATCCTGGTCGAGGGCGAGGCGCTCGGCGCAGTGCTCCGGGTGCCCGCCGAGGGCGAATCGCGGGCCAACTTCCACGTCGGCGGCCAGCCGGCCGCCACGGAAGTCGACGACCGCGACCGCGAGATCGCGGCGGCGGTCGGGCCGGAACTCGTGCGGCTCGGCATCGTCTTCGCCGGCATCGACGTGATCGGCGGCTGGCTGACCGAGGTCAACGTGACCAGCCCCACCGGTTTGCGGGAGATCGCCGATCTGGGAGGACCGCGCCTCGAGGTCGACGTGCTCGACGCTGTAGAAGCCCGCCGAAACACCGGCTGACCGCTCACCGCAGCGTCACGAACTCCTCGGCCGAGGTCGGGTGGATCGCCATCGCGGCGTCGAAGTCGTCCTTCGTCGCGCCCATCTTGACCGCTACCGCGAGGCCCTGGATGATCTCCGGCGCGTCCGCGCCCAGCATGTGGGCGCCGAGAACGCGGCCGCTTGAACGGTCGACGATCAGCTTCACCAGCGTGCGCTCCTGGTTGTCGGTCAAGGTCAGCTTGAGCGGACGGAACCGGCTCCGGTAGACGTCGACCTCACCGTAGCGGGCTCTTGCCTCCTCCTCGATCAGGCCGACCGCGGCGAGGGGCGGCTGGCTGAACACGGCGGTGGCGACGGTCTCGTGGTCGACGGGTGTCGGCTCCCCGGCGAACAGGGTCCGGGCCAGACACATCGCCTCGTGGATCGCGACCGGAGTCAGGTTCAGGCGGTCCGTGACGTCGCCGATCGCCCAGATGTTCGGCACGTTGCTGCGCGAGAACTCGTCGACCAGCACTTCGCCGTTCTCGCCCACCACCACGCCGCAATTCTCCAGCCCCAGGTCGGCGACCAGGGGAGTCCGACCGGTTGCGTAGAGGACCTCCCCACAGTCCACCGAGTCGCCATCGTCGAGGTGAAGCCGCAGCCGGTCGGCTGCACTTCCCGCCAGCTTCTCGATCGACTCGACCTGACAGCCGAACCGGAGCTCGATCCCCCGCGAGCTCATCTCCTCAGCCAGGTGGGTGCGGACCTCCTCGTCGAATCCGCGCAGGAACAGCGGACCGCGGTAGATCAGAGTCACCTGACTGCCGAGACCGGCAAAGATGCCCGCGAACTCGACCCCGATGTAGCCGCCGCCGACGACAACGACGCGCTCCGGAAGGCGCTCCAGGTAGAAGGCCTCGTTCGAGCTGATCGCGTGCTCGATTCCCGAAATCGGCGGCATGTCCGGCCAACTGCCGACGGCGATCAGGATCTGATCCGAGGAGACCCTGCGACGACCGTTCTCGCCGTGTTCGATCTCCACCGTATGCGGATCGAGCAGCCGCGCCCGCCCCTCGAACAGCTCGACGCCGGCTGAATCGAGCAGCCCGCGGTAGATCCCGTTCAGCCGCTCGATCTCCCGATCCTTGTTCGCGATGAGCTGGGCCCAGTCGAAGGCGGGCTCCCCCGCCGTCCAGCCGAAACCCGAAGCTTCGCGGTAGTGGTCCGCGAAGGCCGAGGCACAGACGAGCAGCTTCTTCGGCACGCAGCCCACGTTGACGCAGGTGCCGCCCAGGTAGCGCTCCTCGGCCACCGCCACCCGGGCGCCATAGCCGGCGGCCATCCGGCTGGCACGCACGCCGCCGGAGCCCGCGCCGATCACGAACAGGTCGTAGTCGTAGTCCGTCATGAGCGCAACGGTAGAACAAACCCGCACGAGATCGCCAAGCGCCTTAGACTCCGTCCGGATGGCCGGCAGTCAGAGCAGCTCCGCCGCTTCCTGGGCACCGCGCGCGGTTGCCGGCGGCGTTCTGATGGGTCTCGCCAACGTGATACCCGGAATCAGCGGCGGCACCATGCTGCTCGCGGTCGGCATCTACCCCCGCTTCATCGAGGCGGTGGCAGACACGACCCGGCTGCGTCTGCGGCTTCAGCCGCTGTTGCTGCTGGCGTTGGTCGCCGCGTCCGGCGGCCTGGCGATTCTCCTTCTGGCAGGCGTCCTGCGCGATCTCGTGGCGCACCATCGCTGGATCATGTACAGCGCGTTCATCGGCCTGACACTGGGCGGTGTGCCGCTGGTGTGGCGTCTCGCCCAACCGGCCCGCCGCGCATTCTGGAGCGGCACGGCCGGCGGCTTCGCCGCGATGGCGGGCCTCGTCCTGCTCCAAAGCGGGCCGTCCGGTGAAGGAATCGCCGCCAGCGGACCGCTTCTCCTCGCTACCGCCGGGGCAGCGGGCGCCGCCGCGATGATCCTGCCCGGACTGAGCGGTGCCTACCTGCTCCTGGTCCTCGGCCAGTACGAACCGATTCTTGGCGCCATCGACCAGGTGCTGGAAGGACTCAACGGTCTGGACGCGCGGGCCGTCATGGAAGCGGCGGGCGTGCTGCTGCCCGTTCTCGGCGGCATCGCGGTCGGCGCAACGCTGATCAGCAATGCTGTGCGGTTCGCCCTACGACGCTTCCGTCAGGCGACGCTTGGAGTGCTCATGGGACTGCTGCTGGGAGCCGTTGTCGGTCTCTGGCCCTTCGAGAACCTCGCCTTCCCCGCACCGCTACAGGCCGCAACGGCTCTGGCACTCGCCGTCGCCGGCTTCGTCCTGACCTGGACCATCAGCCGGTTCGGCACGACACGCGCCGGCCAGTCCGGCCAGCACTAGCCCAGCAGTAGCTGCTATCCCGTGCTGCGCTACATTCGCGACCCCTTCCCGCTTCCAAGTCAACGGAGTACCCCGACGATGACGAACCGTTTCGCCCAATCCCCCATCAACGCCTTCCTCACCGCAGCCGTACTTCTCCTGTTCCCTACGACGACCACTCTGGCCGCTGACGGCCGCACCGTCATCCACGCCGGCTCGCTGGTCGACGTCGAAGCCGGCGAGGTCCTCGGCAGGCACACGATCGTCGTCGAAGGCGAGACGATCACGGCCGTCGAGGAGGGACTCGCCGATCCGGAGGACGGCGACACGTTGATCGACCTGTCCGGCCACACCGTGCTGCCCGGCCTGATGGACATGCACGTCCACCTGACCTCCCAGCAGGCCGGCGCAGCCTCCTACCTCGAACGCTTCCAGCAGACCCCGGCCGACGCGACGGTCAAGGGACTGATCTACGCGAAGCGGACGCTGCTCGCCGGCTTCACCACCGTCCGCGACGTGGGCGGCGAAACGACGGCGATCCTGGCGGTGCGCAACGCGATCAACCGCGGCGACATGCCCGGGCCCCGTGTCTTCGCCGCCACAGCCTCGCTCGCCACCACCGGCGGTCACGGAGACCGGACGAACGGCATGCGGCCGGACCTGCAGGGCGACCCCGGTCCCAGGCAGGGAATCGTCAACGGCGTCGAGGACGCGCGCAAGGCGGTCCGGCAGCGCTACAAGGAAGGCGCGGACCTGATCAAGATCACGGCGACCGGCGGCGTGCTCAGCCTGGCCAAGAGCGGCCAGAACCCGCAATTCACCGAGGAGGAGATCCGGGCCATCGTCGACACGGCGAAGGACTACGGCTTCATGGTCGCCGCCCACGCCCACGGGGCCGAGGGCATGAAGCGGGCGATCCGGGCCGGCGTCACGACGATCGAGCACGGTACCTACATGGACGAGGAGGCGTTCGAGCTGATGAAGGAGCACGGCACCTACTTCGTGCCGACCATCTCGGCGGGCAACTTCGTGGCCGAGAAGGCGGCGGTGCCGGGCTACTTCCCGGAGATCATCCGGCCCAAGGCGGCCGCCATCGGACCAGTGATCCAGGACACCTTCGCCAAGGCCCATCGAGCCGGGGTGCCGATCGCCTTCGGGACGGACTGCGGCGTCTGCCCCCACGGCAGCAACGCCCAGGAGTTCCTCTACATGGTGGAGGGCGGCATGGCGCCGATGACGGCGATCCAGTCGGCGACGGTCGTCACCGCGAAGCTGCTCGACATCTGGGAGGAGACCGGCTCGATCGCGGCCGGCAAGGCGGCCGACCTGATCGCGGTCGAGGGCGACCCGATCGCGGACGTGACCCGGCTCCAGGACGTCCGCTTCGTCATGCGGGTGGGACGGGTCCACAAGACGACGGCCGACTGAGCCGGCAGCCATGCCGGATGCCGGCCAGAAGGCCGGCGCACCGACAGGCGAGGCTACGGGCAGTCGCTAAGGTCAGGCGCCTCGTCCGCCGCCGAGCGTGCGCTCCGTGTAGCGGACGCGCGCCGCCTCCGACTCGGCGTCGCCCCTCACCCACTGGAGGGTGTCGCCGTCGGCGAAGTCGGTGGCGCCGGCGATGGCACGGCAGACGGCGTTCACGTGGTCCTTCGTGATCGCCGCCGGCACCGTGGGCATAGCGGCCAGGGACCGCGCGAGTTCGAGAGTCTCTTCCTCGAGCCGGTCCGACGGCACGATCCGGTTGACCATCGGCGCCACCTCGGACGGACCGAAGCGACGACAGGTGATGATCAGCTCCTTGGTCAGGGCCGGCCCGAGTTCGCGCACCATCCGCGGCACGCCGCCCCAGGCCAGAGGAAGCCCCAGTTCGACCTCGGGAATGAAGAACACGGCGTCCTCGGCAACGACCCGCAGGTCGCAGGCCGCCATCAGCAGGAAGCCGCCGCCGACCGCGTAGCCCTGGACCTGGGACACGGTCAGCGCCCGCATCCGCTCGAGTGCGTCCATCGCCCGGCGCCCGAGCTGGCCCGCCTCGCGGCGCTGGCGCCAGTTCGACTCCGAAGCGCCGCCCATCGCCTTCAGGTCGGCCCCGGCGCAGAACGCACGTCCTTCGCCGCGCAGCACGACCACATCGATCTCGCTTTGATCGTCGAACCAGGCCGCGGCAAGAGCCAGCTCGCGCAGCATGGTCCCGTCCACGGCGTTCAGGCGCTCCGGGCGCGCGAGGGTGAGCAGTCCCAGGCTGCCGTCGCTCTCGACCCTAATCGTCTCGAAACCGCCGGATCCGTCCATGCTCGAAACCTCCTTTCCGATTCAACGAAGAGGCACCGTTCCGCCGGGCGCCGCGACCGCCATGCTCTATCACGACGTGCTTGGCGACGGACGATCGCGGATCGCTGTCCGATACGCTGCACCGATGCGGGATGCCGTGCGTTTCGTTCGACGCGGCCAGGTCGTGAGCCTCGACGGATTCGCGCCGACCGAGACGCTCCTCGACTACCTGCGGCTCCGCGAGCGGTCCACCGGCACCAAGGAGGGTTGCGCGGAAGGAGACTGCGGCGCCTGCACGGTCGCCGTCGGACGGCTGCGCGACGAGCGGATCGTCTACGAGCCGGCAAACAGCTGCATCCAGCTTCTCGGCTCCCTGGACGGCGCCGAGGTCGTCGCCGTCGAGGACCTGGCGCCGT
The DNA here is from genome assembly GCA_011525365.1 of Acidobacteriota bacterium. Classification (GTDB taxonomy): domain Bacteria; phylum Acidobacteriota; class Thermoanaerobaculia; order Multivoradales; family Multivoraceae; genus Multivorans. The sequence goes on along the minus strand of WTGQ01000002.1, from coordinate 1,794,748 downwards.
CGCCCGACGATCTCCATCCCGTCCAGCAGGCGCTCGTCGACTGCCACGGGTCCCAGTGCGGGTTCTGCACGCCCGGCTTCGTCATGACCCTGTTCGCCCTGTACCACGCGAACGAGAGCCCGGACCGCGCCGCGGTGAACGACTGGCTCGCCGGCAACCTCTGCCGCTGCACCGGCTACCGCCCCATCGCCGACGCCGCTCTTGCCTCGTGCGGCGGCGCGCCGCGGGATGACTTCGCCCGGAACGCGGCCCGCAGCGCGGCCCTGCTCGAGACTCTCGACGACGGTGAGGACCTCTTCACCGGCGGCGACGAGGCATTCTTCGCGGCGCCCGCGTCGGAGGACGGCCTCGCCGAACTCTGCGCCCGCCATCCCGACGCGGTCATCGTCGCGGGCGCCACTGACGTCGGCCTGTGGATCACGAAGGAACTGCGCGACCTCTCCAAGATTATCCATACCGGACGCGTTCCCTCGCTCCGCACCGTGCGGGAACAGGACGATCACGTGGAACTGGGGGCTGCGGCCACCTACGCCGAGGCGGAGGCAGCGCTTGGCGGAATCGATCCAGACGTGGCCGAGGTGCTCCGCCGCTTTGGGTCGAAGCAGGTGCGGGCGGTCGGCACGGTCGGCGGCAACATCGCGAACGGCTCGCCGATCGGCGACATGCCCCCCGTCCTGATCGCACTCGGCGCCTCGATCGAACTGCGCCTCGGCGCCCGCCGGCGCACCCTGCCGCTCGAGGAGTTCTTCATCGACTACGGAGTCCAGGACCGCACACCCGGCGAACTCCTGACCAGGATCCGGATCCCGCGCCTCGGCCGGGACGAGCGTTTCCGCAGCTACAAGATCTCGAAGCGCTACGACCAGGACATCTCCTCCGTGCTCGGCGCCTTCCGGTTCGCGCTTGCGGGCGGCCGGATCGTCTCGGCGACGATGGCCTGGGGCGGGATGGCGGCGACCCCGAAGCGTTCGCCACGGACAGAGCAGGCGGTGACCGGGCTCGATCTGAAGACCGATGCAATCCGGCGCGTCGCGGAACAGTCCGTCCGCAAGGCGCTCGCTCAGGACCTCTCCCCGATCGACGATCACCGGGCCAGCGCCCATTACCGGTTGCGGGTCGCGGGCGCCCTCGTGCTCAAGGCTCTCGACGAAATCGCGGGGCGTGCCAGCGGCGAAACCCGTGTTCGGGGCCACAGGGATGCCGCGGCGTGAAGAGCGTCGGCCAAGCACTGCCCCACGACAGCGCGACGCGGCATGTACGGGGCGCCGCGAACTACGTCGACGATCTGCCGGAGCCGCCGGGCACCGTGCACGTGGCGCCCGGCGCGGCGAACGCCGGCCGCGGCCTCATCCGCTCCCTGGACCTCTCGGCCGTACGCTCCTTCCCCGGCGTCCTGGCCGTTCTCGAAGCGGCGGACGTTCCGGGCCGGAACGACTGCAGCCCGGCAGCCGGGGACGATCCGATCCTGGCCGAAGACGAAATCCGCTTCCCGGGCGATGTCGTGTTCGCGGTCGTGGCCGAGACCAGGGACATCGCCCGCCGGGCCGCGAGGCTGGCCCGCATCGACATCGAGTCCTGTTCCCCGCGGGTCAGCGTGGACGACGCGCTGGCGGTCGGAAGCGACCTCCTGCCGTCCTACGGCTTCGAACGGGGCGATGCCGCGGCCGCCGTGGCGGCGGCGCCCCACCGGCTGGAAGGGAGGCTGCGGATCGGCGGCCAGGACCACTTTTACCTGGAAGGCCAGGCGGCGCTCGCCGTGCCGGGCGAGGACGACGAGATCCGCGTTCTCTCCTCGACCCAGCACCCGACCGAGGTTCAGGGGCTGGTCGCGGCCATGCTGGACATCCCTGACGCGGCCGTCGTCTGCGAGTGCCGGCGAATGGGCGGCGCGTTCGGCGGCAAGGAGTCCCAGGCAGCGCAGTGGGCCTGTCTCGCCGCCCTCGCCGCCCGCGCGGTCGGCCGCCCCGCCAAGGTCCGGCTCGACCGCGACGACGACATGGCGATGACCGGCAAACGCCACGACTTCCGGGCGGACTATCGTTGCGGGCTCGACGCTTCCGGCATCCTGACCGGAGTCGAGATCGATCTCGCCGCCCGCGTCGGATGTTCGGCCGACCTGTCGATGGGCGTCTGCGACCGGGCGCTGTTCCACGCCGACAACGCCTACCACTACCCGGCCGCCACGATCCGTTCGCGCCGCTTGCGGACGGACACCGTCTCGAACACGGCGTTTCGAGGCTTCGGCGGGCCGCAGGGGATGATCGTGGCCGAGCGAATGATGGACGAAGCGGCCATCAGGCTGGGGCTCGACCCGCTCGCCGTCCGCAAACGGAACCTCTACGGCCCGGGCCGGGACACCACGCACTACGGCCAGACCATCGAAGAGCACGTGCTCGCGGACATCGTCGGCGCTCTGGAAGAGAGCAGCGGCTACGCCTCCCGGCGGGAAGAGGCGGCCCGCTTCAACGCGCGCGGCGGCCCCCTGCGGAAGGGCATCGCGTTGACCCCCGTCAAGTTCGGGATCGCGTACACGCTGCTGCCGCTGAACCAGGCCGGCGCCCTGGTCCACGTCTTCCTGGACGGCTCGGTTCAGGTGAACCACGGCGGCACCGAGATGGGCCAGGGTCTCTACGTCAAGGTCGCGCAGGTGGTGGCCGAGGAACTGGGCGTCGATACTGACCGGGTGCGGGTCACGGCGACGCGAACGGACAAGGTGCCGAACACGCCGGCCACGGCCGCGTCGTCCGGCTCGGACCTCAACGGCATGGCGGCGCGGCGCGCGGCCCGGAAGATCCGGCGGCGCCTCGCGGAGGTCGCCGGCCGTCGATTCGGCGTCCAGCCGGAGCGGATCCGTTTCGAGAACGGCGAGGTGGGCCCCGCGAGCGGCGAAGCACGGCACGGCGAGACGATGCCGTTCGCACAGGCCGCGTCGGTCGCCTTCACCGAACGCGTTTCTCTCTCGGCCACGGGCTTCTTCCGTACACCGAAGATCGGCTGGAATCGCGACGAGCGAAGCGGACGGCCCTTTCTCTACTTCGCGTGCGGCGCCGCGTGCAGCGAAGTCACCGTCGACACCGACACGGGCGAGATACGGCTCGACCGGGTGGACATCCTCCACGACGCCGGACGATCGCTCAATCCGGCGATCGACATGGGTCAGATCGAGGGCGGTTTCATCCAGGGCCTGGGCTGGCTGACGAGCGAAGAACTCGTGTTCGACGAGGCAGGCCGGGTGCTGACTCACGCGCCGTCGACCTACAAGATCCCCACCTGCTCGGACGTTCCGGCCGACTTCCAGGTCGAGTTCTACCAGCCGGGGCGGAACCTCGAACGCACGATCCACCGCTCGAAGGCGGTCGGCGAACCTCCCCTCATGCTGGCGCTCTCCGTGTTCTCGGCGATCACCCACGCGGTGGCCAGCCTGGCCCCGGGCCGCGTTCCACCGCTCGACGCGCCGGCTACGCCGGAAGCCATCCTGCGCGCCGCGGACGCGATCCGCCGCCGCAGTCCCGCGCCCGCGTGCGCCGTCGAGGCGGCGGCCGCAGGTTGACTCCATGGCCGAGGTCTGGCCGAGAGTCGCCCATCTTCTGGACGCGCACGGAATCTGCGCCCTGGTCACGGTGGCGGAAGTGCGCGGCTCCGCGCCCCGCGAGGCGGGCGCGCGGATGGTGGTCGGACCGGGCGACGAGGGCTTCACCGGCACAATCGGCGGCGGCGAACTCGAGTGGCGGGTTCTCGACGCCGCCCGGCGGGCCCTTGCCGCAGGCGAGCGATCGGCGAGCCTCGACCGATACTCGCTCGGCCCCGAACTCGCCCAGTGCTGCGGCGGCAGCGTCGACGTACTCTGCGAGGTGTTCGACGCCGGGCAACTGGACGCGGTGCGGGCGCTCGCCGAGCGTGAGAACGCCGGCCCGTTCCTGACCCGCGCCCGGATTGGCGGCCGCGCGGTGGACCGAACTCCGGTCGAGAGACGGAAGGGGGCGAACGGCGGCGGCGACGACGCCAGCCGGCGCCGCACGAGGACCTCGGAGATCTGCCGGACCGTCGAGATCGTCCGCCGCCGGATGCCCGAAGAACGGCGGAGCGACCCTGTCGCATCCGGCGAAGAGGTCGAGATCGTCGAACGGTTCGGCGCGCGGCCACAGGAAGTCTGGCTCTTCGGCGCCGGGCACGTCGGCCGGTCGCTCATCCTCGCGCTGGCCCCCCTGCCGTTCGCCGTCACCTGGATCGACGAGCGTCGCGGGCAGTTCCCGCCCGTCCTGCCCGGTCGCGTCCGGACCCTCGAGAGCCGGAACGCCGCGGCGGAGCTGACCGCGGCGCCATCGAACGCCGCCGTCGTCGTGATGACCCACAGCCATCCGCTAGACCTGGAGATCGTCCATGCCGCTCTTGCGGCGGAGCGTTTCGCCTACGTCGGACTCATCGGTTCCGCGAGCAAGAGAACCCGGTTCGTGCAGAGACTCCGGAACGCCGGTCTGCGGGACGACCTCGTCGACACGCTCGTCTGTCCGATCGGAAACCCGCGGATCCGGTCCAAGGAACCTGCCGCCATCGCCGCCGGCGTCGCGGCTCAGCTCCTGGAGCGCCTCCCCGCATGACGTTCCGACTCCAGGTCCTCGGCTGCGGTGACGCCTTCAGCAGCGGCGGCCGGTTGCACACCTGCTTCCTCCTGAGCGGCGAAACGAACGGCAATGGCCTCTCCCCAACGCTGCTCGACTGCGGCGCGACGTCGCTGACCGCGATGAAGGCTCGCGGGATCGAACCCGCGGCGGTCCGCACGATCCTCATCACCCACCTGCATGGGGACCACTTCGGCGGTCTGCCCTTCCTGCTGAGCGACGCTCACTACCGGGCCCGCCGCACCGCGCCGCTGACACTGGCAGGGCCTCCCGGCCTCCGGGAGAGACTGAGGCAGGCGACCGAGGCTCTGTACCCCGGCTCCTCCAGGCGAGAGTCGGCCTTCGATGTCGAGTTCCTTGAACTCCACGAGCACCGCCCGGCCGCGGTCAACGGTCTTCGGGTCACTCCCTTCGAGGTCGTTCATCCGTCCGGCGCGCCGAGCTACGCGTTGCGAGTCGAGTACGGCGGCCGAACGCTCGCCTTCTCCGGGGACACCGAGTGGACCGAAGCACTGGTCGAGGCGGCGGCCGGCGCCGATCTCTTCATCTGCGAATGCAACTCCTACGACCGGCCGATTCCGAACCACCTGAACTACCGTGAACTCCTCACCCGCCGCCACCTCTTCGACTGCCGGAGGATGCTGCTCACGCACCTCGGCGACGACATGGTGGACCGCCGCTGCCTCGAGATCGAGGCGCTCGCCGAGGGCCGGATCTACAACATCTGACAGCCGTCCCTTCGCTGTTACACTCCGCGTCCGCAACTGACCAGGAGCAGCAATGAACTTCGATTTCTCGGATGCCCAGAAGGCATTGAAACAGCAGACGCGCGACTTCCTGCGCGCCGCCTGTGACACGACCGTGCCGCGGCGAGTGCTGGAGGATACGGACGAACCGTTCGCCCGCGATCTGTGGCAGCAGGTCTGCGCCAACGAGTCTCCCGGGATCGCGATCCCCGAAGAGTACGGCGGTATCGGCTTCGGCTATCTCGAACTCTGCGTCGTGGCCGAGGAAATGGGCCGCGCCATCGCCCCGGTCCCTTTTTCATCGTCGGTCTACCTCGCCGCCGAAGCGATTCTGCAGGGCGGTTCGGAGGAGCAGAAGGAGAGACTGCTGCCCAGGCTCGCCTCGGGTGAGAGCATCGGCACCTTCGCCCTCTCCGAAGGCCCGGGGCAGGCCACGGTGGCAAACCTCCAGGCGACGCTCAGGGACGGCCGGCTGTCCGGCACGAAGATGCCGGTACCCGACGGCGACGTGGCGGACATCTGCGTCGTCGTTGCCAGAGACGGGGATGGCGCCTCGCTGGCGGTCGTCGACCTCGCCTCCGAAGGTGTCTCCCGCGAGCCGGTCGACACTCTCGACCCCTCCCGTTCCCACGCCAGGATCACCTTCGACGGCGCCGAGGCGGAATTGCTCGGCGAAGCCGGCCAGGGCTGGGTGGTCAAGGACGCCGTGTTCGACCGCGCCGCGGTGCTGTTCGCCATGGAGCAGCTCGGCGGCGCCGACGCCTGCCTCCAGATGGCGATCGGTTACGCCAAGGGCCGCTACGCGTTCGGCCGGCCGATCGGCTCCTTCCAGGCGATCAAGCACAAGCTCGCCGACATGTACATCAAGAACGAACTCGCCCGGGCGAACTGCTACTACGGGGCCTGGGCGCTGTCGACCGACGCGCCCGAACTGCCGGTCGCGGCGGCCGCGGCCCGTGTTGCGGCAACCAAGGCCTTCCACTTCGCCTCGAAGGAGAACATCCAGACCCACGGCGGCATCGGCTTCACCTGGGAGTCCGATTGCCACCTCTACTACCGCCGTTCCAAGCTGCTCGCGCTCAGCATCGGCAGCGAAAGGGTGTGGAAGGACCGGTTGATCTCCGGTCTGGAACGGCAGGAGGCCGCCTGATGGACTTCAACGACACTCCCGAACAGGCCGCGTACCGCGCGGAGGTCCGCGCCTGGCTCGGCGCCAACGCGGAACCGCGCAAGGACCGCCCCAGCGTGAGCCGCCGTCTCGACGCCGAGGAAGGCCTGGTGCTCGCCAAGGCCTGGCAGGCCAGGAAGGCGGACGCCGGCTACGCCTGCCGCCACTGGCCGGTCGCGCACGGCGGCCAGGGCCGGCCGATGATCGAGACGATCATCTACGACCAGGAAGAGGCGAACTTCGACGTGCCGACCGGCTTCTTCAGCATCGGTCTCGGCATGTGCGGCCCGGTCATGGCGCAGTACGCGACCCAGGAGCAACAGGCCCGCTTCATTCCGCCGCTGATCCGTGGCGAAGAGGTCTGGTGCCAGTTGTTCTCGGAGCCCGCCGCAGGGTCCGACGTCGCCGGCCTCCGCACCCGTTGCCACCGCGACGGCGACGACTGGGTGGTCAACGGCCAGAAGGTCTGGACCTCAGGGGCCCACTACTCCGACTGGGGCATCCTGGTCGCACGTCACGACTCCTCCCTGCCCAAGCACAAGGGCCTGACCTTCTTCTTCATCGACATGAAGTCGCCCGGGATCGACATCAAGCCGATCAAGCAGATCAACGGCGGTTCCAACTTCAACGAGGTCTTCTTCACGAATGTCCGGGTGCCGGACAGCCAGCGCCTCGGCGCGATCGGCGAAGGCTGGCAGGTGGCGATCACCACCCTGATGAACGAGCGCCTCGCCGTCGGCGACGCACCACCGCCGGACTTCCGCGAGGTGATGAAACTCGCCGCCGCCTGCAAACTCGACGGTCGGCCCGCACTCGAGGACTCCTCGGTCCGGGAGAAGATCGCCGACTGGTACGTCGAATCGATGGGCATGAAGCACACGAAGGCGCGCACGATGACGGCCCTCTCCCAGGGCAAGGTGCCGGGACCCGAGAACTCGATCGGCAAGGTCGTCTCAGCCCCCAAGCTGCAGAGTGTCTCCTCGTTCGGGGCGGACCTGATGGACATGGGCGGCGTGATCACGGATCCCTCCCTGATGCCTTCCGACGCCCTGTTCCAGCAGTCCTTCCTCTACAGCCCGGGCCTCCGCATCGCCGGCGGCACGGACGAGATCCTCCGGAACATCATCGCCGAGCGCGTCCTCGGCCTCCCCGGCGAGATCCGCGTCGACCGCGACGTCCCGTACAGCGACATCCCGACGGGGAACTGACGGAGCCGGCGCGCTAGCGCTCGCTGGCCAGCTTGCGGAAGTACTCGTCGACGAGTTCGCGGTAGCCGGGCGGCACCTGGTCGGCGTTGCCGAGGTAGACGCGTTCGGCCTCGCCGCCACGCAGCTCGCGCCACAGCCGGTACTCGAACTGCCGCAGGCCCTCTACGATGTCGTTGCGAAGCCGTTCGAGCGCCAGCGGATCCCGGTTGAGACCGAGCAGGCTCAGGTCGCCCATCTGACGAAGCAACTGATCGAGGTCCGCCGTGTCCATCCGCTCCCGCCGCAGGTCGTTCCTCAGACTCTCCAGGTCGGCGCGTCGCTGGTCGAACTCCCGGTCGATCTGCCGGAGGTCCTCGGCCTCGAAGATGCCGGGCTGGTAGTAGCCGCCTGAACTCGAGCCGTACTGGCTGAAGCGGCCCCGGTTCCGGCCGCCATCCGGGCTGGCTGCGTCGCCTCCGGCCTCCGAAGCCGTGTCGCCGGGCTGGCCGCCCTGCTGCTCGCCCCCTTGCTGGTCACCACCCTGCTGCTCACCGCCTTGCTGCCGGCCGTCCTGCTCGTCCTGCCGCCCCGGACGCTGGCCGAGCCGGCCCCCTGCCTCGACGCGATCCCGCAATCGGGCCTCCATCGAAGCCAGATTCTCGACGAGGTCCCGGGTCCGCTCGAGCATCCGGTCCTGACGCTCGCCGCCGCCCTCACCGACGCTCTCACGCGCCTCGGCGATCCGCTCCGTCACGTCGTCGATGTCCTGCCGGATCTGGTTCTCGAACAACCGCGCGAACTCCGGGTCCCTGCCGGCCAGCACACCCTTGGAGTAACGGATCTTCTCTTTCAGCTGCTCGTCGCGGATGATCGTCGCCGACTCGCGCAGCTTCCGCGCCGTCTCCGGCTGATCGTTGCGGGCGCCCTGGCTCATCCGGTTGAGTTGCGCCTCCAGGCCCGCCACCTCGTCGGTCAGACGGTCCTTGCGCTCCATGATCCGTTCGATGAGCTCGGAACGCTCTCGCGCCGAAAGCTCGCTACGCCGCTGACCGTCCTCGCCTTCCCGGCCGGCCAGCTCACCCACCTGCTCCTCGATCCGGCTCTGCATCTGGGACACGCGGCCGGCGCGCTCCCGGAGTTCCTCCATGTCCCGCCCGAGTTGCTGGCGCTGGTTGCGGTCCAGCAGCCGCCGGGCCTCGCGCAGCTTGTCGAGAGCCGCGATCCCGTCCGCGCCGGCATTGGACTGCGACCTGGACGATCCGGCCTGGGAGCGCCTCATCTGCTCCGCGGCCTGCCGCAGCGCCTGCGTCGTCTCCCTCAACTCCGGACGCTGCTGCTCACGCGCCAGCCGCTCCAGGCGCCGCGCGAGTTCCTCCGTTTCCTCGATCAGGTCCTGCTGTCTGCCGCCGCCGCCGCCGCCCTGCTGCGAGCGGCTCCGCAGCCGGTTCTGGCGCTCGTTCTCGCGCTGCTGACGGCGGGCCAGCTCGCGCAGCTTCTGCATCAGTTCGTCGACTTCTGCCTGCGCCTGCTCGGCGGCGCCGCGCTGGACCGTCTCGTACTGGTTGCGCAGCTTGTCCAGTTCCAGCTCGAACAGGTCGGCGAGATCCTCGGACAGCTGCTGGTTGCCGCCGCCACCGCCGCCGCCGCTCTGATCGAACGACACGCGCATATCGCGGAACACGGATTCCGCCCGCTGCAGCGAGGCGAGGGCCTTCTTTTCCTCGGTCATCGCCTCTTCGGCCCGCTCCGCCTCGAGCTCCTTCTCCGCCGCCGCCATCTCGAGGCCGGCCCGCTCGAGGAATCGGATGATCTTCGAGAAGTCGTCGTCCTGGAGCAGTTGCTGGCCCCGATTACCCATCCGCGTCACGAGCGACCCGACCTGTTCGCGCAGCCGTCCCTGCATCAATGAGACCGTCTTCAGGTTCTCGGACAACTCGCGAGCCGTGTACTCGTTCTCGTCGCGCACGAGACGGAACGTGGCCGAGATGATCATCTTCTGCTGAACCGAGAGCGTCTGATCCAGGCCGCCGGCGCCGCCCATGCCGCCTCCACCGCCCTGCTCGGCCTGACGGTAGTTCCGGTCGAAGGGACGGATCTCCAGGAAGTAGATGTCGCTGATCGTCGGCTCGGCGTGGCTGCGGTCCCAGGCCTCGGCGAAGTAGGAGATGGAGTCGCCGACCTGGAGGTCCATCTCCTCCAGAAAGAGCGTGTGGCCGACGCTCACCTTCTTCATCGAGGACGACGGGCTGTCGAACAGGGAGATCTCCGTCTCCTCGCCACCGTTCACCGCGTAGCGGATGTTCAGGCGACGAACGCCGTAGTCGTCCTCCGCCTCGACCTCGGCGAACACTTCGTCGATCATCGACACCTTGACGTCGCGGCCTGGCGCCAGGAAACGCAGGATCGTGGGCTGGTCCTCGAGCGCCGTGACCATGTACTCGGCCGAGGCGCGGTGCCACCTGCCCTCGTCGTCCATCAACTCGATCCGGTAGTAGGTGCTCTCGTCCACCGTGTACGCCGCGACCAGGCGGTCGCCTTCCACGTTCAGGTCCCTGGGTTCGTCCCCTTCGACCAGCAGCCGCCCCGCCTCGACCTCGAAGATCGGCAGGATGCTGAACCGCACGTGGGTACCCTTGAGAACCGCGATGTCGCCGCCGTCCTCGACCGTCTGGTCCGACAGGCCGCTGTAGCCGGGGAAGCGGTACAGGAGATCGATCCGGTCGACGTAGGGAAGGTCCTTGACCCGGATCCGGTAGATCGGCGAGCGCACGCCGGAGGCGTCGACGTAGTAGTCCGTGTCGGCGCGCAGGTTCAACGCGATGAAGTCGTGGGTGGCGGGTTCGCCGCCGATCATCCGGTCCCCGTCCTCCTCGAGTTCAGCCAGATCGAAACCGTCGCCGACGCGATTCATCGGCCACTGCTGCCATTCGCCGTCCGGATTGCCGGCTGCGTCCAGCGGCCTTAGACCAAGTTCGACGCGGTCCGGGTCGAAGCCCAGCACCGCCGCGCTGATCAACTGGTCCGAGCCGCGGGCCACGGTCACGTTGCCCGGCGCCACGGCCAGGCGGTACGGATTGTCGGCGGCCGCCGCTCGCCAGGGCGTGAACAGCAACATCGCGCCGTGCTGGAGAAAGGCCGGACTGAGCAACACGGCCACCATGCCGGCGCTCGCCACGCCGGCCAGGGCGGCCGAGAAACGCTGCAGCGCGCCGCGCTCGATCCGTGTCGCGAAGCCGCTCTGCTGGCAGCGTTCGATCGCGTCTTCCAGAACCCGCCGCTGGAGTTCCGGCGACACCCGCTCCGTGTCCGCGGGCGAACCCTGCTGCACGGGACCCAGTTCCACCGCGCTGAGCACGGAAGCCTTGAGCGTCGGCTCGTGCTCCTCCACGTAGAGCGCCACCTGCCGCTTCGACACCCGTCGGGAGAGAGGAACCGCGAGCAGCCGAACCCCGAGCGCGAGCAGCGTCAGGTAGGCGAGCCAGCGGAACACGTCGACCGCCCGGTCGCTGTAGAGGAAGTAGTCCATGCCCCAGACCGAGACGGCGAAAGCGGCGAAGCCGGTCACGATCAGCGTGACCAAACCCCGCAACGCCACCTTCATTCGCCAGCGCAGGCGAACGCGACGAATCACGCTCATCAGTTCGCCGTAGGTCGGGTCGTAGATCGGATCGAAACCGGAAGCCATCGGGTCTCCTCAGTCAGCTCTGCTCGCCGGTGGGACTCCATGCTGTCACGACCGGCGCCGCGGCGGCGCGGCGCCGGTTGCCGAACAGGGTCTCGGCAGCCAGAAGCAGTGCCGCGGCAGCGATCAGGAACCACCAGAGTCGCTGGCGCCGCTCGCGTTCCTCCGGGGTCTGCGCCGCCGCCTCCAACGCCGGACCGTCTTCCTCCTCCCTCGGGCGGATACGGGACATGAACTCGTCCAGATCGAGCCGGCTCAGGTCGGACTCCGCGACGGGCACGTTGCTCGCAAGCGTCAGGGGCTCGGTGGAGACATCGGCCCGCACCTCCCGGAACTCGTAGAAGCCGGGCTCCTCCACGTCCAGCAGCAAACCGCCGCCGTCCGCGTCGATGCGGCTCTCGCGACCAGACGGAGCGACCGAGACGTAGCCGTTCCCCTCGCCTCCCGTCTGCCCGCCGGGAAGTTCCACCTGCGCGACCTCGCCCACCCGATACCAAGAGCGAGGAAGCGAGTATCCCGCGAGGTACTCCACCGAGCGGTGGACGAAGGGAAGGAACACCGCCTGGAGCGGCAGCGTGTTCCAGAAGGTGTCGAACGACGTCGGCAGCACCAGGACGCGGCCGGAACCAGCGTCCGACGCTCCGCCGTCTTCCGCCGCCACAGGCATCAGGTCGAGCAGCGCCGGAGCGCCGTCGTCGAAGCGCGCGATCGACGCGGCGCCTTCCGGAGGCACGAGCCGGTGATAGCGGAAGAAGGAAGCGGAAGAGAAGTCGCCGCTCCTGGCCGTGGCGAACACGTCGAAGACCGGATGGCCAGTGTCGAACCAGGCCAGCGAGCCCGCAGTGCCGGACAGCCGGTCCGCCTGCCGTTCGCTGGTCACGCCAAACTCACTCAGCAACCCGGCCGTCGATGTAAGGCCGCGCTCGACCGAGAGCAGCAGGCCGCCACCGTCGCGCACGAAGCCGGCGACCGCGTCGCCCGCCGATCTCGCCAGTTGCTGTGCCGCGTCGTTGACGACGACGACCGACGTTCCGTCGAGCATCGAGCGCTGGAAGCCGGACGCCTGCACCCGGCTCACCCGGAAGAACGGCCGGCGCCCGAGCGCCAGGGCCTCTTCGAGATACCTGCCACGGCGACGGTCGCCGTCCGGCTCGATCACGAGTACGCCGACCTCGTGCGCCGGCGACAGCACGAAGCGGAACTCGTTGTCAGCGGCGAGGGAATCGTCCCGCAGACGCACCGTGCCGCGGGTGGTGCGCTGCCGTTCGAGCACCTCGGGCGCGAAGTTGACCATGGTCGACGAGTCGACGCCGAGTTCGACCGCCCTGGTCTGGACCACCTCGCGATCCAGCAGCAGGTCGACTTCCGCCCGCAACGGCGTCCCGGCCGGGGCGGCCGACGGCTCGCGGGCGACCAGGTAGCTGACCCGGGCCGCGATCCCCACCTGTTCGCGGTCGCCACTGCGAGAGTGGTCGAACGCGACATCGGTAAGAGCAGCGTTCCCTACTTCTTCGTCCCCCTCACCGACGTCGGCGAGCCGCAGTTCCACACCGGCCGGCAGCGCCGCTACGTTCTCCGCCGTCCAGGACGAGCGCTGGAAGTCGCTCACGATGACGAGTTCGCGCCTTCCGAGTTCCCCGGCCTCGGCCAGCACTCCACGCGCCATCTGAATCGCCGGCAGCAGCGAGGTGGACCGCGGCGCGACCTCCGCGTCGCGGACCATCGCGGCCAGCAGTGCCCCGTCCGAAGTCGGCGCGCTCCGGAGTTCCGCTTCGTCCGAGTAGACGACGAGGGCGCCCCGATCGGCGGCATCGAACTCGCCGAAGGCCGACTCGGCCGCCGCGGCCGCCCGCTGCCAGCGATCGCCGAAGCCCATGCTGAACGAGTTGTCCAGCAGGACGACGACCAGCCGGCTGGTGGAGGCCGCGCCGGCGGCCGCGTCGCCCTGCCAGAGCGGCCGAGCGAACGCGACCGCAAGCAGCGCCACCGCAAGACAGCGCATGAGGAGCAGAAGCACATCTCGCAGCCGGCGCCGGCGCATCGAACGGTAGGGCGCCCTGGAGATGAACATCAGCGACGGGAACCGGACGACGCGGGTGCGGTGCCGCAGACGCAGGTGGATGAGCACCGGTACCGCGACGGCGGCCAGACCGAGCAGGAAGAGAGGCGCCAGCAGACCCATGCCGCGCTACCTGGCCTTCATCGCGTACAGCCGCGCGGACAGGTAGCTGTAGAGCGCGGCGTCCAAAGGCTGGGAGATGTCGACCAGCGTGTAGTCGATACCCGCCTCGACCAGGGACCGGTCCAGGGTCCGCGTGTGTTCCCGGATCAGGTCGAGGTACTGGTCCCGCAGCACATCCGGCATGACCGCTTCCCGCGCCCCGGTCTCCAGGTCTCTGAGGTCGAGCTCTCCGTCGAAGTCGAACCGGAGCTCCGCCGGGTCCAGCAGATGGAAGAGGATCACATCGTTTCCCTTGTGCCGGAAGCCGGCCGCGGTCCGGATCACCGTCTCGGGTTCCTCGTAGAAGTCCGAGATCAGGACGACCATGCTCCGGCGCCGCACCGCGTCGACCACCTCGAGCAGCGGTTCGCGCAGGCTGCCCCCGCCGCCAGGCTCGATCCGGTCGATCGTGTGGAGCACGACCTGAAGATGCTTGGCCGCCGGCGGCACGTAGTCGACGATCCCGCTGTCGAAGGTGACCAGACCGATGCGGTCTTTCTGTTTGGAGGCGAAGTAGCCCAGGCACGCAGCAAGGTAGCGCCCGTAGTCGATCTTGGTCAGGGCGCCTGTTCCGAAATCCATCGACCGGGAGACGTCGAGCGCGATCGTCAGGTTCGTGTTCGTGTCCGCTTCGAACTCCTTCACGTAGAAGCGGTCCGTGCGGCAGAAGAGCTTCCAGTCGACGCGCCGGATGTCGTCGCCCGGCTGGTAGGCCCGGTACTCCGCGAAGTCCATCGACCGCCCCAGGAACGGCGACCGGTGCAGGCCGCTGACGAAGCCCTCGACGACGGTCTTCGCGAGCAGGTCGAGACTGCTGATGCGCGCGAGCGTCCCGGTGTCGACGAACCTGCCGTACTTCATGTTCCGGCCTTGCCCGTCAGCTCATCCCACTCGGGGTTACGGGCGCCAGCTCCAACAGCCGGCCAACGATCTCGTCGGTGGTCACCCGCTCCGACTCGGCGTGGAAGTTGGTCAGGATGCGGTGCCGCATGACGGGCCTGGCGAGGGCCCGAACGTCTTCGTGCGCGACGTGGTAGCGCCCGTCCATCAGCGCCTTGGCCTTGGCGCCGAGGACCATGAACTGCGCCGCGCGTACGCTGGCCCCGTACTGCACCCACTGGTTCACGAAGTCCGGCGCTTCCGGGGTGTCGGGACGGGTCATCCGCACCAGGTGGACGGCGTAGCGAAGGATCGGCTCCGCGATCGGTACCCGCCGTACCAGCCGGTGGAACGCGCGCAGGTCGTCGCCAGTGACCCGGGTCTCCAGGGTGAACTCGCGCAGCGTGGTCGTCGCGTCGACGATCTCCATCTCCTCGTCCTCGGGGAGGTGATCGATGATGATGTTGAACATGAAGCGGTCGAGCTGGGCCTCCGGCAGCGGATAGGTGCCTTCCAGCTCGATCGGGTTCTGGGTCGCGAAGACGAAGAACGGCTGCTCCAGGTCGTAGGTCCGGCCCTGGACCGTCACGCGGTGCTCCTGCATCGCCTCGAGCAGTGCCGCCTGGGTCTTCGGCGGCGTCCTGTTGATCTCGTCGGCGAGCACGATCTGGGCGAAGATCGGGCCGGGCATGAAGATCATCTCCCGCCTGCCGGTGTCGTGGTCTTCCTGGATGATGTCCGTGCCCGTGATGTCGCTCGGCATCAGGTCGGGCGTGAACTGGATGCGGCTGAACTTGAGGTCCAGGATCTCGGCCACGGTCTGGACGATCAGGGTCTTGGCCAGACCCGGAACCCCGGTCAGGATGCTGTTGCCGCCCACGAACAGCGTCATCAGCACCTGGTCCAGCACCTCCCCCTGGCCGACGATCTGCTTGGCGAGCTGGGCGAGAACCTGCTCCCTGCCCGCCGCCAGCCGCGCGGCCAGCTCGATATCCGTTTCGCTGGTCAGGCCCTCGCCGCCTTCGAGGACGGTCGTCTGGGCGAGGCCCTCCGGGGTGGCTGTCGAGGTGTCGTTCATCGAGTTCTCCATCCTTGGGGGATCGGGGCCGCGTCCGTTCGAGAACGCCTCAGTGGCGTTCGGGAACGGCTAATGGGTCATCCCGTAGATCAGGTAGTTGACCCCGAGCTTGAAGCCCTTCTGGGTCACGTCCACCGGGTAGAAGGTGGTCTCCGACCACTCCCAGAAATCGCCGATGTCCATGTTGTAGTTGATGACGGCCATCAGCCGCCGGCTCGGATCGTTGTCCTCGAAGACACCGTAGATCCGGCCCCGCACCGGGTAGAAGCGGGCATCCTCGATGTCGAAGTTGATGTCCTCCAGCACGAAGAAGGAGCGGAAGACGGGGTGATCGACGGTGAGTGGGACGAGTTCGTAGCCAGGAAGCAGCCGGCCCATCTGCCGCTCGGTGTTCTCCCACCGAATCGGATAGCCGCGCACATCGAAGATGTCGTCGATCACCAGGAAGCCGCCCTTCAGAAGGTACGAGCGCAGGTTCTCCAGTTCTTCTTCGGTCGGGTTCCAGTAACCCGCCTCACAGAGATAGGCCCAGGGATGCTCGAACAGCCGGGGATCGGTCAACTCGAGCACGTTGCCGCCCCCCGTCTGCACCTCGACGTTGGTGATCTCCTCGACAATGCGCGTGAAGTTCTCCTCGGCGAACGGGTAGTCGTGGTTCCATTTCAGGTCGAGGCCCCACATGAAAGGACCGCTGCCCCACTGCATCGGCTCAAAACGGATCCGGGCGAAAGTGAAGCCTCCCGTGTACGGGAAAGACCTCGTTTCCACCTTCGGGGCGGCAAAGCGCCAGTTCTCGTCGCGCGCGGACAGTCCGCCCGCCAGCAGGGCGAGCGCCAAGACGCCCGCCAGGGCGGTAAACGGCCGACGTTTGTTGCTGCGCGCTCCGGTCACGGTCCCTCTACTCCGGGCTGCCGTCCCTTCCGGGCGGGTCCTTCCCCGACCAGGTCGAGCAGCAGTTCCTGCGCCGGATCGTACCCCGGCGCCACCTCCAGGGCTCGCAACACGGTACGCCGGGCCTGCTCGTTTCGACCCGCGTTCCGTTCGGCCAGGGCCAGCCGGTACAGGGCGTCCGCACGGTCGGGCGGGTCCAGAGCGACCAGGGCCGCCCGCTCCCGCACGGCAACGTCGAACCGGCCATCGGCGGTGGCGGACTCGGCAAGACGACGATGCACGTCGGCGTCGAAGGGCGAAATGTAGAGGGTCCGTTCAAGGATGGCCCCCTCTTCCTCACGCCGGCCAGCCCCAGCCAGGAGATCGGCCAGGGCCAGGTGCTCGTCCCAGGCCGTCTCGTTGTGCTGGAGCAGGCTCTCCAGCGTCTCGATCGCCTCGTCCTCGCGTTCCAGTTCCCGGTAGATCTCGGCCAGCAGGGTGTAGGCGTTGCCGGGTCCGACGAACTCGGGGAAGAGATCGCGGCCCCGCAGCAGGGGAGCTTCCGCCTCGGCGTAGCGTTCCTCCGCGAAGAGGGCGTTGCCGTAGGTCATCTGAATCCGGAAGTCGTCCGGGTTTTCCTTCGCCGCCTTTTCGAGCGCGGAGAGATCGGGGGTCTGGCCCGCGAACAGGTTCCGCCTCGGGGCCCTGGACGGTCCGCCCTCGCCCGATCCGTTCTCGTCCTCAGCCTCCTCGCCGCCCGGCCCGGGAGCGTCGCCGAGGGCCGCCATGGCGGTGCCGAAACGCCCGCGCAGATGCTCGAAGAACCGCTCGTCGAAACTCTCCAGGGACAAGGCCATTGCCTCCCGGAACACCTCTTCCGTGCTCTTGCCTTCCCGGTAGCCGGCGAGCATGACGAGGATCGCGTCGAAGCCGTAGTTCTCCTCGATCCAGTCGCAGATCAGAGACGCCTGGTAGTAGGAGAGAGCGATCTGGTTGGGGAACTTCGGCCGCATGAAGCCGTCGTTGAGGTCGGCGATCCCCAGCAACTCCCCGTCGCGCAACGAGGTGATGAAGGGAATCTGAACGTCGTCGCCCCAACCCGGGCGCGCCCGGCGTTCCTCGAACACGGAAAGACCTTCGGTCAGCCAGCGCGGGATCTTCGCACTGGTTGCAAGGAGGGTGAAGGTGTGGGCGAGTTCGTGCCAGAGCGTGGAGCCCCAGTTGAAGTGGCCCACCTGACGCGCCGACGGCGAGTCCAGGGCCAGCACCGGACCGAAGCACACCCCCAGGGCGCCCAGTCCGGCGAGGCCGACCGTGCGGACCGAGAAGTCGGCATGCGACGGATAGACCTCGACCCGGACCGGCGTGGGAGGCTCGAAGCGATAGCGCTCCACCAGCACGGCCCAGGCTTCCTCCGCCAGCTCGACCATGTAGGGCGCCAGCAGTTCGGCCTCGCTGTCATGGATGTGGAACTCGAAGTGCTCGCTCTCGATCGTCCGGTACTGGACGAACGTGTCGACGAGATCGAGCGTGTTCTTGATCCAGACGTTGTACGGGTCGCCCGCGAAGGCTCGCTCCAGGTTGGCCTTCCCGTCCTCGATCTCCCCGAGGCGAAGCTGGTTGAGGCCGAGCAGACCGTAGCCGCGCCAGGATTTCGGATCCAGCAGCACCGCCTCGGCGGCGAAGTCCCTGGCCTGCGGGTAGAGCCGGTTCTCGACGCTGGCGTCGGCGAGTTCGTTGAACAGATCGGCGTAGCGCGGGTTGTCCGCCAGGATGCCGTCGCGCAGGCTGGCAAACTCCTCGTCCCGCCCCTCGAGGAACTCAACCGCCGCCAGCACCGTCCGGGCGGTGAGCGAATCAGGGTCGGCCTGAATCGCCTTCTCCACCTCTTCGCGGGCCTCCCCGAACCGCTCCGACGCCAGGCGGAGCCGGGCCCGGAACACCCGGGCCGCGATCAGGTTCGGGTTCACCTCCAGGGCCGCGTCAAGAGTCGCGACCGCCCGCGGGTCGCCGTCGAACCGCATCGTCCGCGCCATAGCCAACAGCGCCTCAGGATGCCGAGGGTTCGACCGCAGCACGTCGGTGATCGCGGTGCGGGCCTGGGAACTGTCGTACTTCTCGAGAAACAGCTCCCCGAGCCGAACTCGGGGCACCGGCCACGAGGGGTCGAGGGCCACGGCCTCGTCGTAAGCCCGCAGCGCGTCCTTGAACAGCTCCGGATCGTCCCGCCCCAGTAACTGGCAGGCCTGGGCGACCGCCACGAGTTCTTCGGCCGTGTCGGCCGCGCCCCGGTTGTAGGCGTCGATCATCGCGTAGAAGCCCGTCGTGGCTCCCCCGATCGCGCCCTCATCCCAAGCCAGCCGCGCGAGTTCGAACGAGGCGACCAGAGCCTCCCCGCCCCGAGCCACGCGCGCCGACTCGAACGCCTGCCGAGCCCCCTCGCGGTCGCCGCCGAGCAGCGCCACCCGGCCGCGCAGAACGCCAAGTCCCACCTCCGCGGCATCGACACCCTCGAACGTCGCGGCGGCTTCGTCGTAGCGCCCGGTAGCGATCAACGCCTCCACCAACAACCTAAGCGCGCGTGGCGCTGCCCTCTCTCCCGCGCCGGAACGCTCCTCCAACAGGGAGATGACGTCTTCGTACCGGCCCGTCCGGAGCATCGACTCGATCTCGGCGAGCGTCGCCGGCTCCTGAGCCGCGGCCGGCCAGGCGAGGGCCAGTACCAGGGCGGCCGCCGCGACTGTAGCCGGCGGAGCGGAGCCGGCCTTGCGGCCGGCGCGCTTCCCAAGCCGCCTTCGGCGGCGGCGGGTCAGACGACCCGCGCACCCAGCGGGGGAGATCACGGATCGGGCTCCCCGTCGTCGGCGGCCGCCTCTTCCAGCTCACGATCGACCAACGCCAGTTCGACCATGAGCTCCTGGAGTTCGCTCAGGTAGACCTCTTCGTCCAGCGTTTCCCGCTGCAGGCGCAGCTCATCGATCCGCCGTTGAATCCCGGCACGCCGATCCGCCAGTTCCCGCGCCTCCGCGGTGAGCGTCGAAGGCTGTGCCTCCTGACCCAGGTACAGGAGACTCGCAAGCCGGCCGTCGGTTGCTTCGGACGCCTCCACGCCGGCCGGCTCGGGGCTGCCCATGCCGTCGCCGTCATCGTCGAGCAGCGCGTTCTCGGTGCGCAAGAGGCCGTTCTGCCGGTAGTAGCGCTCGATCTCGCGCTGGGCGAAGGCGAACGCCTCGAGCGCCGACGTCCGGCCGTCCTTGTTGGCGTCTCCGGCGGCGCCGTCGAAGGCCTCGGCCAGGTAGCCACCGAACAGCGACTCGTTGCTCTGGCCTCCCGACTTGGTCGCCGTGATGACGACCCGGCCCTCCTTCGACAGCGGTCCGATGAAGCCGCCGGACGCGGAACTCGCATTGATGAACACGACCCGGCGATCCGCAAGTTGGTCCAGCGCCGCGGCGTACTCGTCGGCGACCAGGTCGCGACCGGGCAGATTGAACCGCGGCGGTCCGGCGGCGCCGCTGCCATGGCCGAAGAGGACGATCCATACGTCGTCCCCGGCGCTCGACCGCTCCGCAAGGGCCGCGATCTCCGCCAGCACGTTCTCGCCGGTGGAGCGGCCGCTGATCCGCTCGGGATCGAGGTTCTCGCGCTCTCCCAAGTAGACGACGTTCTCGGGCGGCAGTCCGGCGGCGACCGCCCCGTCCACTACGCGCGTCGACCAGAGGTGGAAGCGTCCCGTATAGGCCTCCTCACCGCCGACGCCGGCCACGACCAACAGGTGGGTGTCGGCGCAAAGCGGCGCCACCGAGAGCAGGCCCGCCACCGTCAGGCGGAGGGCCAGGGCGGCGCCGCGGCGCTTCACGCCATCCCCAGGCGGCGCCGGACGGCCCACTCACCGCCCAGCAGCGCCACCAGCATCAGGAACAGGATCGGCATGTCCCAGAGGTCCCTGGCCTCCCGCACCACCGTTCCCTCGCGGCTCACCGAAAGGTCCTCGACCAGGCGGTCCGCCCGGCCGAGTTCGACCTGACGTCCGCCCGTCTCGCTCGCGATGCGCTTGAGCACGGAGTCCCGGCGGGCTGCGCCGAAGAGCTCCTCGTTCAGCTCGTCCACGGCGAAGCGCGAGGTCGCGACGCCGAGCAACTGGCCTTCCGACCTCGCGTCGACCTCGACCCGGTAGAGGCCGGACTCGTCTGCCGTGAACGTGCCGACGAACTCCCCGTCGCGTTCCACCGACCAGTCGAGCGGTACCTCGACCTCCTCGCCGGACGGCTGTTCGATCGCCGCCACGACCTGGGCCCGGTTCACTTCCTGGAACGCCTCGTCCCGCACCGTCGCGCGCAATGTGACCGTGCTCCCCGGTTCGAACCGGTCGCGGTCCGCCTCTATCTCGATCCGATCGGGAACGTACGACACCAGCCAGCGCAGCATCTGCCGCCAGAGGCGCTCGTGAGTCTGGTCCTCCAGCGGAATCTCGGCGCTCATCTGCCAGTGCCAGGAGTCGTGAGGCGTAAACGCGATCGCACGGCCCCGGCCGATCCGGTGGTGCGCCAGGACGATCATCGGCGCGCTCACCATCGGACTCTCCGCCTGGAGCAGCGCGGTCGCGCCCGCCTTGAGTTCCGTCGCCCGCTGGTAAGCCGAGAGCGGCGGCAGCGTCGGCCAGAGTTCGTTCGCCTCTTCCCGGTCGTCGCGGAGGAGCGTCGCCGGATGGGCCCGCCCCTGAGGCGTCAACTCGAGCCGCAGATCCGTCAACAGTTCCGGGCGCCCCTGTTCAGCGGGCCGGTCGTAGAGCACGACCGGCGACAGTTCGGCAAGAGGAGTCCCGGCGAAACCGCCCTCGGAGAAAGCCCGCCGGCCGCCCAGGAGCAGCACGCCGCCACCGCGCTGGGCGGCGAAGTCGACCAGCATCCGCATCTGGTCGTGGGTGAAGAAGCTCGCCTCCATGCTGCCCAGGATGACGCCTCTGTACTCGAACAGCTCCTCGCGCCGGGTCGGGAACCCCTCGAAGCGCCGGGTGTTCTCGTCGAAGTTCATGCCGTAGAACTTGTTGGCCGCCTGCCTCGTCATCGACACGACGTGCAGGTTCTCGTCCTGCCCGACGGCCCGCCGCAGGAACTTCGACTCGTCGCGCGGCTCGCCCTCGAAGAAGAAGATCTTCTCCCGCCGCTTCAGCACTTCCACCAGAGCGGTCCGCTCATTGTTCAGCAGCAGTTCCTCGCCCGGTTGGCCGGCGACCTGAAACCGAAACTCCCTGGCGCCTTCGTCGTTCGCCGCGAACATGACGCGAGCCGTGACCGCTGAGCCGCCGCGCGGGAACGTCACCTGTTCCACGTTGACGATCCGGCCGTCGTCCTCGACCTCCAGATCCACAGTACGGCCGCCGAAGCCCGTCTGGGACAGTGTGATCTCGACCTCCACCGTGGAACCCTCCAGCACCCGTCTGGGCGCCACCACCCGGGAGACCTCGATGTCCTTGCGAAGCCGTGGCCGGCCGACGCCGACCGTGTACACGGGCGTTCCGGCGGCCTTCAGGGTGAGCAGGGCGTCACCGAGCTCGGCCGGAGCGGAGTCGGCGCCGTCCGAGAACAGGACCAGTCCGGACAGCGGCAGTCCGGCCAGTTCGTCCCTCGCGGCAACCAGTGCCTCGCCGATGCGGCTGTCGGCGCGCGCAAAGCGAAGCTGTTCCGTGGACTCGATCCTCTCGGCACTGCGACCGAAGGCGAGGAGCCTTACCTGGAAGCGCTCGGCAAGACGATCCAGCATCGAGCCGGGCTCGCCGGAGAGGGCCTCCAGCACGGCTCCCGCGCGCGTTCCGTCGGCGGCCGACGCCTCATCCGGCATGGCCATGCTGCGCGAGTCGTCCACCACGACCCCGACGAATGTCTCCTGCGGCACCACGGTCGAAAGGACCAGGGCCGGTTGCAGCAGGCAGAAGACGATGACGGCGATCGCCAGCGACCGGAACACCGGCGGCAGCCACCGCAGGCGTTCAGCGCCGGCGGTGCGGTCGGACCCGCCCCCGCCCATCCGGCGGTAGGTAAAGGCGGCGACCACGAGTAGCGCGCCGGCGAGAAGCGCCGCCACCTGCATCCAGCCTGGGCTGACGAAGGTGAACCGGCCCTCCTCGAACAGCACCGGCCGGTACTTGAACAGGAACTCGAACAGGCCAACCATGGGAACGGAAACCGGAAGAACGCGGGAGCCGGGGAACTACGCCGCGCGTCAATGAGACATCGCGTAGACGACGAAGTTGACTCCCATCTGGTACGCGTAGTGGGAGAACCGCACCGGATACCACTCGTCTTCCGCCCACTCCCAGGCGTCGCCGAGGTCCGTGTTCCAGTTGATCACGACCATCAGGCGGCCATCCTCGTCGAAGATGCCGCGAACGTGAGGGGTGAAGCCGTCCTGCTCCCAGGTTGGGCCGCCACTAACGCCCTGACCCACGTTCGGCACCTGAAGGATCTCCTCCACGTCGTAGAAGCAGTGGAAGATCGGGTGATCGAGGGGGAGTTCGACGATCGGGTACTCCGGCAGCAGCAGGGACAGCTCGCGTTCCAGGTTTGCCCATTCCCAGGAGCCCCAGAAATCGTCGATGACCCAGAAACCGCCGGCGAGCAGGTACCTGCGCAGCGCCTCGCGCTCCGCGGGACTGAGCGCCATGTAACCGACCTCCACCGAGTACAGGAAGGGAAAACGGAAGAGGTCCGGGTCCGTCGCCGGTAACGCGTGGTCGTAGTCGTAGGCGTCCAACTGATCGAGTAGCCGCTTCAGTCCGATCATGAACTGGCGGTCGGCCTTCGGATAGTCGATCGACCAACTGCCGGCAAATCCCCTGTACATGTGGCCGCTATAGGCCAGACGCGTGAAGTAGAACTCTCGCTGGATTTCGTACGGGTCGACGGGCCGATACAGATACCTCTCGAAGGTCCGCATCGCCTGGGGCGGCAGCGGGCCCCGGTGGCGGCCGCGAAAGGCTCTTCGATCGTCGGAGGCACCGATCTGGGGAGTTGCTGCCGGCGCCGCGCCCCTGGCCACCAGCGCCGCCGCCCCGCCTGCCAGGAGGGCAGCAGCCAGGACCATGAGGGCTGTTCGCCTGCTCGGCACGGCGGGATCGTACCGCACCGAACCGCCGGCACCGCTCCGCGTCAGCGATCCTGCGATTCCCAGACCTCGGGCAGCACCTCGACGCCGGTCAGGGACTCGACGAGCGTGAAGATGAGATCGTCCTCGTCCGCGCCGAGCTGCGCCGCAAGGTTTCGCATCACACCGTCGATCGATGAAACGAGGGCGCTGAACCGGAACTTCCACTGCCCATTCTCGTTCACGAAGCGGTACTCCAGGTCGTCCATCCCGCCCGCGAGTGACGGGTCCTCGAGCGAGGCCCGGGTTCGGGCCGCGGCTATCGCTTCGCTTCCCTCGATCCGGCCGTTTCCCTCGATCCGGATTGGACCGACCGCGAGCTGCTCGATCGCCGCCGAATTGATCCAGCCGATCTCCATGGCGCGCACGATCACGTCCGCGAGTTCCATCGCCGCCAGCTCGTCTCCGGAGAACTGGTGACGGAAGGCGACGACCAGGAAGCGGTCGACGAACGGGCGCTGGCGAACCTCGTCCTCGCCCCCTTCGAGCACCAGCCGCTTGAGCTGCCGGTAGTACTCCCCGGTCTCCCGATCGACCAGGGAGGCCGCCACCTCGCCGTCGCCGGCCATCAACGCCTGGCGGTACGCCTCGAAAGTCGCGCGGACGGCCTCCTCGGCGTCGCTCGTCCCGGCGGGTATCTGCGCGGCAGCCGGCAGGCACAGCAGCGCCGGCAGGACGGCCCGGGCGAGCCGCGGGCCGGCGAGCTTCACGCGATCTGTCCCTCACGCAGCAAGCGGTTCACACCCTTGAACCGCGGGTGGTTCTTGTCCCTGGCGAGTTCGAATGCGACGGACTCGTGGTTCGTGATCTGGGCCCCCGCATGGCCCATCCGCTCGAGCGCGTGGCGGCGGTACTCCTCGCCGCGCGAGCTGACGCAGTCCCAGCAGACGTGGACGTCGGTCCCCCGCGCCATCAGGTCGAGCACGGTCTGCACGACACAGATGTGCGCCTCGATCCCTGCCACGACGACCTGGCGGTCGGGCGCCGGCAGTCCCGGTCTGGCGGCATCCAGGGCCTCCTCGAACGCCGGCACGCCGCAACAGCCGAACGAGTCCTTCTCCACTCGCCACGTCCGGCCGCCGTCCGGATCCGTCTCCAGAATCGCCGCCTCCACCTCCTCACGGGTCGAACCCAGGCCCTGGGGATACTGCTCGGTGACAATCACCGGCAGGTCGAACAACTGCGCCAGCCGCAGCAGCCGCACGGTGCCGTCGAGCAGCATCCGGGACCGGTCCATCAGGTCCACCAGACGACCCTGGAGATCGATGACCAGAACGATGGCGCGCTCCCGGTCGAGAGTGGCAACGGCGGCCGTGTCGCCGGCGGCCCTGTTGCCGGCGGAGGTGGGGGCTGCGGTCATCAGAACGAAGGTTACTGAATCAGATGCAGCGTCCGCCGCAACGCTTCCACCGCTTCAGGCCCTGAGATCGCCCGTTCCGGGCGGCACTCCGCCGGCTCCGGGATGAGTCGGCAGCGCAGGGCCGCCTCACAGACAGCGTCCACGTCATCCGCGGCCGGTCCGCCTGCCTCGCCGACGCAGGCGGCGCCGCCGCCGATTCGACCCGGCATCCGGAGTAGCGTTGCCAGTGCCGGACCGCGGCGCATGTAGTTGTCCGGCGCGAAGCGGCGAACCGCCGCGTCCATCGGCTCCATCAGGCCCAGATTCAGGAGCCAGGCGATCTCGCGACGATGCGGATGCTCCAGGATGTCGCTGACGATCACCGTGCTGCCGGCCGGTCCGGTCCTGACTCCGGGCACGAGCCACGCGGTGAGCGCCGCGAAATCGCCCCGCAGGAGGCTCGAGGCCTCGAACAGCTCCCGCACGCTCTCCGGCAGCAGCCTGGTTCGCCAGGTGAAACGAGCCGCGGTCAAGCCCTCCGCGATCTCGCTGTTTCCGGGATGCCGTAGGGCGAGCTGTTCGTACAACTCCAGTCCCCGCCTGGCGTCCCCCGCTTCGAGCTCCAGCGCCGCCTGGCGATGGAGCACTTCCAGGGGAGCACTGCCCGCCGCGACGAGTTCCCGTATCGCCGCCAACTCGGCCCCGGTGTCACCGCGGGCTCGCGCCAGGCGCCGTCCCAGGTCCACGGCCGCCGTGTCGCCCGGCGCCCACTCCCGGAGGCGCTCGAGCGCCGCGGCGGCATCCGAAAGCCCGCCGGCGTCGAGCGCCTCGGCGATCCGCCGACTCAGTTCCCGGACGGCCTCGTCCTTGAGAGCCGCGGCGCGCTCCGCCGCGACGTCGTCAAGGGCCGCGATGCCCCGGTAGGAACCGTAGGCGGCGACCGCGTCACCGGTCCGTTCCGCCGCCCGCGCATAGACGAGCTGACCCGCCGTGTAGGCGGGACGATCGGCCAGCGGCGTCGCCAGGAGCTCGACCGCCCGCTCGTTCTGACCGGCGGCAAGGTGGGTCTGCGCCAGCAACACGGCGGCCGGCAACAGCGTCGGATCGATGCCGAGCAGCGTCTCCGCGCTGCCGCGAGCGACCTCCACCTCGCCGCGCGCCAGCGCCGCCGACGCCCCGGTCAGTTCGTAGCGACTCTGCTCCGGGATGTTGCCCTCGTAGCCGAAAAGCGGTTCGCGGAGGAAGGAGCGGATGCCGCTGTCGAGCTCCGTGACCCGCAGCGGCGCCTCGACGATGGCCGTCGTCATGCAGGCGGCGCCCCCCAGGGCGGCGACCACCGCCGCCGCCAGGCGGCGGGCGGAACTCACGGCGCCACCTTCAAGGGCCGGCCACCCACCAGCGCCTCGACGATCCGCTTCCGCACCCGCTCCGCCTCACCGGCCTTCGACGCGTCGATCCAGCGCACATGCGGCTCCTTCCGGAACCACGTCTCCTGCCGCTTGGCGTAACGGCGCGTCGCCCGGACCGTTTCCTCCAAGGCCTGCTCCAGCGTCAAGTTCCCATCCAGGTGATCGGCAAGCTGCCGGTAGCCGATGGCCTGGAACGCCGGCAACTCCCCGAGGGAGCAACCGCCACGCCCGCGAGCATGTTCCGGGAGGTAACCGTCCCGAAGGCGCTCGACCTCGGCCAGCCAGCCGCGCTCCAGCATGCGTCTGGCCCGCTTCTCCACGGCATCGTACAGAACGGCTCTCGGCAGGGTCAATCCAACCTTCAGCAGCTTTCGCTCGAGCCTGCGCTCCGTGCCCAGCCGCCGCCACTCGGACAGCGGCCGGCCGGTTGCGCGCACCACCTCGAGCGCGCGCAGGACGCGCTGGGTATCGCCCGGAGCAAGCGTCTCGGCGCTCTTCGGATCCACTTCCCGCAGCTCGCGGACGAGAGGGCAGAGGCCATGAGAGCGAAGGTCCACCCGCAACGCCTCGCGCACGTCGGCGCCGACCGGCGGCACCGGCGCCAGCCCCTCGAACAGGGCGCGCAGATAGAAGCCGCTGCCGCCCACCAGGACCGGCAACGCGCCGCGCGCTTCGATCTCCGCGATCGCGATGGCCGCGCGTCTCGCGAACTCCCCGGCCGAGAACGCCAGGTGCGGCTCAATGACGTCGATCAGGTGGTGTCGAACTCGCGTCCTCGCTCTCGCTCCGGGCTTCGCCGTGCCGATGCTGAGCCCCCGGTAGGCCTGCAGGGCGTCGGCGCTGATCAACTCGACGGCGACCGCGCGTCCGGCGAGGTCGGCCGCCAACTCCATCGCGAACGCGCTCTTGCCGGTGGCGGTCGGACCGAGCACGGCGATCACCTGCCAGGGAGGCGAGGACATGGTTGCAGGATAGCCCCGAGGCGCCGGCGCTACCCCGGCCGGCCCCGCGGCCAGGCCGCGACCCGGAGCACCGGGCGCGGGGTGCCGGAACCGTCGCGCCGGAAGCGAACCTCGATCCGGCCATGAAGGTCCGTGCGCAGAACCCGGACTCCCCGTCGTTCCATCCTTGCCACGACCTCCGGCGAAGGATGGCCGTACGGGTTTCGTCGGCCGGCCGACACCAGCCCCAGACGCGGCTCCACAGCCGCCAGCAGCCCGGCGCCGGTCGAGGTCCGGCTGCCATGATGCGCCACCTTCAGCACGTCGCTGCGGAGCGGGATCCCGTCCCGCCGTGCGCGGGCGAGGAGTTCACGCTCGCCCATGAGGTCGAGGTCCCCGGTCAGCAACACGCAGGACCCGCCGGCGCAGGCGCGTACGACCATTGACGCGGAGTTGCCGCCGTCCGGGCGGTCCGGCGCGGGATGAAGGACCTCCAGGCTCCAGGCCCCGACCCGGTCGGCGTGGCCTCGCCCTACTCCACGCACCCGTCCGCGCAGGCGACCGGCCAGCGCGCCCCCGCATCCGTCGCGTAGCTCCACGGGCACTGCCCACAGCCGCTCGATCCTCAGGTACCAGGTCAACTCGAGGAGACCCCGGCAGTGGTCCGAATCCCCATGCGAGAGGATCGCCAGGTCTATGCGATGGATGCCTTCGGCCGCCAGAGCCTGAAGCAGAACCGCTTCCGCGAAGTTGCCGCGGCGGAAACCGCCGCCGTCGACCAGAATCACCGGTCCGCGTTCGCCGCTCCGAAGCAGCACCGCCTCGCCCTGTCCAGTATCGAGCATTGCCAGCACCGGCTCGTCCTCCGGCGCCGCGGGATTACAGGCCAGGACCAGCGCGAGCCCCCAGACCGCCCGGCGAAGACCCGACGCCAGGACCCCGAGCCAGATAGCCAGCGCAAGCGCAGCCGTCCCGTCGACGCTCACCGGCTGGGCGAGCCACGAGCCCGGCGGCAGGTGCGCAAGCGAAGCGAAGGGCAAGCTGAGCAGATCGAGAATCGTCTGGACGGCCCGGGCGCACGGTCCCGCAGCCGCCGACAGCACGGGCGTCGAGGCCACGGCCGCCAGACCAACCCAGACCACCGAGAAGCCGAGCACGAGGGCGGTGAGGGGCACGAACGCCAGGTTGAACAGAGGCGACAGCGGCGTGAGCAGGCCCATCTCGACGGCGGTGATCGGCAGGGTGGCAAGCTGGGCGGCGAACGTTGCCGCCAGGGCGACCTTGACTGGGTGTGGCGGTCCGGCAGGGGCCTTCGATGCCTCGCTCCAGGCAGTTGCCGGCCAGAAGGCCGGCGCACCGACACTGGCGCGTCGCCATTGGTCGAGCAGACGAGGCGCCAGGACCAGGATCCCGGCCGTGGCCAGAAAGCTGAGCTGAAAGCCCAGGTCGGCGCCGGCGTCCGGATCGAACGCGAGGATCAGAATCAACGCGGCGCAAAGCGAGTTGAGCGCCTGCGGCGGCCGTTCGAGCGCCATCGACAGAAACACCAGCAGCGCCATCACCGCCGCCCGGAGAAAGGAGGGCCGCGCGCCGACGAGGCAGCCGTAGAGCAGCAGGATGGAAACGGCCCCGGCCCAGGCAAGACGCCCGGACAATGCCCCGAAGATCCACCAGAACCCGGCCAGGAGCAGTCCGACGTGCAACCCCGACACGGCGAGCAGGTGGGAGAGCCCCGCCCGGCGCAACCCCGTGCGCCACTCCGGCGGCACACGGCGCGCGTCGCCGAACACGAGAGCGCGGGCCAGCAGGGCGCCGGGCCCCTCCGCTTCGTCGACCGGCCGCAGGAGCCACTGCCGCAGCCCGGCCAGTAGGCGAAGGCCTCGGCCCGGAGCCGCGCCTACCGGGACCATCAACGCACGACTCTTCACGTTGAGGCCCCACTCGCCCGGCCGGGAGAGGTGCAGATTGCGGTACGCGGGCCGCCGCGAGAAGTACCCGCGCACACTAAGCCGCGCCTCCGGCGGTGGCGCGCCCTCGCCGCCCAGCCGCAGCCAGACCCGCCCGGGGCCGGCGACCCGCCGTCCCGACTGCTCGATCACGTGCACCCTCGCCCTCGCCGTCCACCCGTGGTCGGCACGCTCCCAGGCTGCGGCCCCGAGCGCCGGCACGGCCACCTCGACCGTAGCCGGACGCTCCGGATCGAGATCCGGGAGTCGCGAAGCCCCAGGGCCTTCGGCGAGAAGAACCACCGACAACGCCGCAGCCAGCGGCAGCAGCGGCGCCCGGCGAAGCGCCATGGTCCAGTCGAGCGGCCCAGCAGCCACAAGGACCATGACGGAAGGAACCGACCCGAACCCGGTTCGAGCGCTTGCGCTGGCCCGCGCCCGGTGCGAAGCTAGGTCCCGTCAGCGTCCGGCGGGGAGCGTTCGAGGCTGCCGGTCGGGGCGTAGACTCTTCGCACCCCAGCATGGCGCCCGACTTCGTCCACCTGCACCTCCACTCCGAGTACTCGCTGCTCGACGGTGGCAGCAGGATCGGGCCCCTGATCGACCGGATCGCCGATCTCGGCATGGACGCGGTGGCCCTCACCGACCACGGCAACCTGTTCGGCGCCGTGGCCTTCTACGAGGCTTGCCGGAAGAAGGGCGTCAAGCCCATCCTGGGGATCGAGGCGTACGTGGCGCCCGATGTCAATACGGAGACCTCCGACCGCCGGTTCAAGGAGACTCAGGGCGTCGCCGACGGCGGTTTCCACCTCGTGCTGCTGGCCCGCAACGAGGCCGGTTGGCGCAACCTGGTCAAGCTCTCGTCCGACAGCTACATCGAGGGCTTCTACTACAAGCCGCGCATGGACAAGGGCACGCTCGAACAGTGGAGCGAAGGCCTGATCGCGATCAACGGGCACCTAGGCTCCTCCCTCGCCTACCACCTGAGAAAGCACATCGAGACCGGGGCCGCCGATCACTACGAGCGGGCCCGCCACGAGGCCGAGTGGCACCGGCGGACCTTCCCGGCCGATGAAGACGGGGAGCCCTGCTTCTACCTCGAATTACAGCGCCACGACACGCCCGAGCAGGAGGAGGTCAACGAGCAGATCCTGCGCCTCGCTGCCGACCTCGACCTGCCCGTCGTCTGCGACAACGATTCGCACTTCCTCACCGCCGGGGACTGGGACAGCCACGACACCCTGATCTGCGTCTCGACGAACAAGCCCAAGCAGTCGGAGGACCGCCTCCACTATCCCAAGGACCTCTACGTCAAGAGCCCCGAGCAGATGGCCGAACTCTTCGACGCGCCCGGGACGGCCGACGCACTCGCGAACACGCGGCGCATCGCCGATCGCTGCAACGTCGAACTCGACTTCTCCGCCAATCACGCGCCGCTGGTGCGGGTCGAACGGATCGAGGCACCGCCACTGCCGGCGGGAGCGACGGAACCCGTACCCGGCAGCGGGGCCTGGTTCGATCGGTTCTGCGCCGGCTACCGCGTGGAGCCGCTGGCCGAGCAGCCGGACGAGGAGGAGCTGGACGCGCTCCATTCCGACTGCGACCGGGCGCTGCGTGAACTGAGCGAAGCCGGCCTCGCCTGGCGCTACGGCGACCGGGTCGAGGACGCACACCGCCGCCGTCTCGACCACGAGCTCTCGGTCCTCGCCGGCAAGCGGATCAGCGCCTACTTCCTGATCGTCTGGGACTTCGTGAACGAGGCCAGGAAGCGCGACATCCCGGCCACGGCGCGCGGTTCAGGCGTCGGCACGATGGTCGGCTACACGCTCGGGCTTTCGCACGCCTGCCCGGTGCGCTACGGCCTGCTGTTCGAGCGCTTCACCGACCCGGACCGCAGCGAGTACCCCGACATCGACATCGACCTCTGCCAGGACGGCCGGGCCGAGATTCTCGAGTACGTCCGCCAGAAGTACGGTTACGTCGCCCAGATCATCACCTTCGGCACGATGAAGGCCCGCGCCGCGATCCGGGACGTCGGGCGCGTGCACGAGTTGCCGCTCGCCCAGGTCGACCGCATCTCGAAGCTGATCGGCGCTGAACTCGGCGTGACGATCGAACAGGCCCTCGGCCGTGAGAAGGAACTGAAGGAGCTGTACGAGAGCGACGAGCAGGTCCGCGAGGTAATCGACACCGCAAGAGAACTCGAGGGGATCACCCGGCACAGCGGCGTCCACGCCGCCGGGCTGGTCATCGCGACCCAACCACTGGAGAACCTGGTGCCGCTCGCCACCAGCCGCACCCAGGGCTCGAGGGACGTGCTGGTGACACAGTGGGACGGGCCCACCGTCGAGAAGATGGGCCTGCTCAAGATGGACTTCCTGGGCCTGACGACCCTGTCCATCATCGAGCGCTGCCGTCAGCTCGTGCGCGAAACGCTGCCGCCGGAAGCGATCGCCGCGGCGGTTCCAGCGAACGGGGAGGGCCGGGATCCGCTCGATCTTGACCACATCGACCTCGCCGACTCCAAGGTTCTGGAGATCTTCGCCAGCGCCGATACCGCGGGCACCTTCCAGTTCGAATCGGAGGGCATGCGCAACCTGCTGCTGCAGATGAAGCCCGACCGACTGGAGGACCTGGTGGCCGCCAACGCCCTCTTCCGCCCCGGACCGATGGCGCTGATCCCGAGGTATTGCGACCGCAAGCACGGCCGCGAGGACACCCCGCAGGTCCACGAGATCGTCGACCGGCACACCGCCGACACCCACGGCATCATGGTCTACCAGGAACAGGTCATGCAGATCGTCCACGAGCTGGGCGACGTGCCGCTCCGCGAGGCATACACGCTGATCAAGGCCATCAGCAAGAAGAGCCGGAAGACGATCAACGCGGCCCGCCAGCGCTTCGTCGCCGGCGCCCGGGACAAGGGGCTCGCGAAGCAGCAGGCGACCCGGTTGTTCGGACTGATCGAGGAGTTCGCGGGCTACGGCTTCAACAAGTCGCACTCGGTCGGCTACACCCTCCTCGCGTACCAGACGGCATACCTCAAGGCCTACTTCCCGGTCCAGTACATGGCGGCGGTCCTGACGTACGCCGCCGACAGCACGGACAAGCTGGTCCACTACGTCGACGAGTGCGCGCGCGTGAAGCTTCCCAACGACCGCGCCGGCATCGAGGTCGGAGCGCCTGACATCGACCGCTCCGGCGTCCGCTTCCATGTCGTGTTCGAGCCCGGCGAGGAGCAGGCGAGCGGCAACGGACACATCCGCTTTGGCCTGTCGGCGGTCAAGGGCGTCGGCGAGAAAGCGGTCCGGGCCATCCTGGAGGCGCGCGAGGAAGGCGGAGGCTTCCGCAGCCTGTGGAACTTCTGCCGGCGCGTGCCGCTCCAGACCGTCAACCGCTCGACGATAGAGGCGCTGATCAAGTCGGGCGCCTTCGACCGCGTCCACGGCAAGGACCAGCGCGCCGCGATGGTCGAGGCGCTGGGCGCCGCGATCAAGGCCGGGCAGCGAGCGGCAGCCGACCGCGAGAGCGGCCAGGCCAGCCTCCTGTTCGCCGGTGGTTCGGAGGACACGCGCAAGCCCGACGACTCCGGCCAGGAACTGCCGTCGGTACCGCCATGGAGCGCCAGCGAACTGTTGACCCACGAGAAGGAAGCGCTCGGCTTCTTCGCCTCCAGCCATCCCCTCGACGACCACCGCGAGCTACTGGAACGGTTCGGCAACGTGAACGTCGAGCAGTTGAAGGCGTTGCCGGCAGACACGGAAGTCGCGCTCGGGGCGCTGCTCGGCTCGCTCCGCACCACCCGTACCCGGAAGGGACGCAATCCAGGCCAGAAGATGGCGATGATCCAGCTCGAGGACAAGAGCGCGCGGGTAGAGGGCGTGCTGTTCGCCGACGCCTACGCCGAGTACGAGGAACGGTTGGAGCGCGGCGCCGTGCTGTTCTTTGCCGGCCGCGTCGACCGGCGGCGCGAAGAGCCGAACCTGGTGGTCAGCAAGGTCGTGCCGGTCGAAGAGGCCCCGGTGAAGCTGGCTCGCCGCCTGCGTATCCACCTCGACCTCCGGGGCGAGGCCGGGACCTCGGACGAGGGCCTCAACGATGACCTGGAGCGGTTGCGCGACCTGCTCGACAAGCGCCGCAGCCGGGGCCGGAACGGCGGTGTCGAGGTCGAGTTCGAGCTGGAGCTCCGGGACCGCACGGTCCTTGCCGGCGCCAACGGCTCCCGCGCGCCCGTCGACGATGCCGTGGTTTCCGAGATCGACGACCTGCTCGGCGCCCGTGGCCATTGCCGGTACATCGGCGCACCACCACCTTCCCGGCCTTGAACCTGCCGGCGATGACCCGCGAGCGGCGACGCATCGCCCTGATCCTGACCGCGACCCTGGCGGTCGGACTGTTCGGACACTGCCGGGGCAGCGGCTACCGGAACTTCTTCCGCCACGATCCCCGAGAGAGCCACGACTACGCCCTCGACCGACGAGACGGCACCACCTGGGAGGTTCGCCTCGGCCGCGACGGCTTCGACTGGCCGGGCGAAGCACCGCGCCGAAACGTGACCGCCCTGCTCGAGTTCCGGGCCAGGACCAGGCCTCTGCTGCCGTCGCTCTCCCCCAGCATCGAGTTCCGAGCGGCCGGCCAGAGCTTCACGCAGGCCTTCGCGCCACGCTCGACCGGCCGCCGCTACCTGAACGTCTCGCCCGCGGTGGGCGCCGACCACATAGAGATGGTTGGGCGGCAGATCGGCTGGCAGCTCGGTCCGACGCGTCTGGTCGTGTTCGAGAACCCGCCCATCGACCAGTCGACGCGCGTGCTCGTCGTCGCGCCACACCCCGACGACGCCGAGATCGCCGCCTTCGGCCTCTATGCGACGACCCATTCCGACGTCGTCACCGTCACGGCGGGCGACTACGGCGGCATGAACTACGGCGGCCTGTTCCCGGACATCGGCGAGCACTACCGGATCAAGGGCTGGATGCGAACCTGGGACAGCCTGACGGTGCCCTTCCTGGGCGACGTTCCGTTCAACCGGGCGCGCAACCTGGGCTACTTCGACGGCACCCTCCGCCGCCTGTACGAGCGGCGGCCCGAGGTCGTCGATTCGATCCTGGCCCACCTCGAGGAACCGGGCCACTTCCGCCGGCTGAACACCGAACCGCAACTGGCGACGCGGCCGTTCACCTCGACCTGGCCCGAACTCGTCGCTGACCTGCGCCGGGAGGTGGACTGGACCGGCGCCGACCTGATCGCCACGCCGAACCCGCTCCTCGACAGCCACGCCGACCATCAGTACACCACCGTCGCCCTGATCGAGGCGCTCGAAGGCAACGGCTGGAACGGCCGTCTCCTCCTCTACACGAACCACGCGACCCGCGCCGAGCCCTATCCCCTGGGACCGAACACCGCGCTCGAGTCGCTGCCGCCCTGGTTCGGCGATCCGATGCCCTTCGGTTCCGTTCTGTCCTATCCGGTCGACGAGACGACCCGCCGGCTGAACTACCTGGCGCTCGAGGCCATGCACGATCTCCGGCCGTTCGAGCACAGGGTCGTGACGCCGTTCTCCGAGCGCGCCCGCGACCTCGCAGCCGAAGCGTTCTGGCGGATCCTCGGTCGTCACGACAAGCTCCCCGGCTATCTCTACGACTACCTCCGCCGCGGTCCGAGACCGAACGAGATCTACCTCGTGCTGGACCGGGATCAGGCGGTCCGGCTGAAGGAGCGATTCCTCGAGATCGAGGCGCTCCGTCGGCGTTAGCGGCTGAGGAACGCCAGCAGGTCCGCCATGTCGGCGGGTTCGAGGCCCGCCTCGAGTTCCTCGGGCATCATGGACAGGCTGTCGCTGCGGACCTCCCGGACGCGTTCGGCGGGCACTTCAATCAGAAGATCCCCGGCCGCCCGCAGGACGATACCGCCGCCGGTACTCTCGGCCAGTAGACCCGAATGGACCTCGCCGTCCGTCGTCTCGACGATGTAGTTCACGTAAGTGGCGTCGACCGCCGCGTTCGGGTCCAGGATGTCGTGCAGAAGCGTCTCCGCGCTCTTGCGGCCGATGCCGGACAGGTCAGGGCCAGGCCCGCTGCCGGAACCGCCGCGCCGGTGGCATCGGGCGCAGAGTTCGAGGAACAGGCCTTCTCCCCGTTCCGGATCGCCGTCGAGCTGGAGCGCCGGCCGCATCGCCTCGATCGCATCGGTCCGGGTGACGACGCCGGCGTCGTCGAAGAGGGCCCGCGCCCGCAGCCGGATCTCCGGCTCCGGAGAACGCAGCAGGAAGCGGCGTCGCTCCAGGATGAAGTTCATCTCCCCGAGTCGGATGCGCCCGCTCTCGAGCGCGTCGAGAAGTGCCGTGTGCCGGCCCCGGCCTCGAATCAGGTAGCTGCCCGCATCGCGCCGCGCGTCCGGTCCCAGGTACGGCCAGCGCTCGATCAGGTACGCCGTGACCGTCTCCTCGCCCGCCGAAGCCAGCTCCACCATCGCCGCGCGCTGCACCCGTCGGGGCTGCTCCGCCCCGAGCAGGGCACCCATTCGTTCCAGCCAGGTTCCTCCGACCGGGACCGTTTCGGAAGCACGATTCTCGGCGGAATTGGCCGCTTGCGGGCATCGCTGGGCTATGTCTTCCGACGCCGCCGGCCAGTGCCGGCGAAGACCGAAGAGAGCCAGCGCCTGAAGCCTCTCCTCCAGACCACCGGCCGGGTTCGTTGCCCGGACCCCGGCGCAGTCGAGACGGCCGACTTCTTCCACCGACGCCTCCAGTCCCAGAGCTGCACTCAGGCGCCAGGCGGCGGCCGAGAGAACATCGTCACCGGATTGCCGCAGGCGCCCCAACGGTCCGGCCAGAGCCGAGCGATCCACCGTTCGATCCCCGCCGCCGGTGGCCGCGGCTGTCAGTCCGGCAAGCAGGGCGTCGCCGATCCCGGCGTGTTCTCTTCCGGAGGGGCCGGTGGCGGAATCGGACAGGACCCGGAGCACGAGGTCGCCCGCCATCACCTCGCCCAACCGTTCCGCGGGCAGCAGAGTGGCGATCCGTTCGACGACCTCGCCGTCGGCGACGCCCGATGTCAACAGCAGCTCGAACGAACGGACCGGGTCTCCCGCAAGGACGGAGACCGCGGCGAGCCGGAGCCAACGCCGTTCCCTCGCCGACTCCGCCAGCACCGGCGCCTCGGCTGCCGCACGTGTGAACCCGGCCACGACCGCCGACATCGCCACGTCACGAATCAACCCCGCGCCCTCAACCTCCGACCGGAGGAGAAACCCGGCAGTCAGCATCGCCTGGAGCCGCACACCCGGGTCGGAATCGCCGATCAGGGCCACGACACGGGGCGCGAGCGCCATCCGCGGACCGCCGGGCGCGTCGGCCCGAAGCGCCTCCTCGAATGCCAGCACCGCATTGCGCCGAAGCTCCGGGTCGGGATCGTCGAGCGCGGCTCCGAGCGACTCCCGATCGAGCTGCCCGAGGCCGCTCAGGCTCCAGAGCGCGTGCAGCCTCCCGAGCGGCCACCGGGAGTCGCCCAGGCGCTCCCGGAGACCCCGGACGACGGTTTCCGGCGGATCCGCCGCCAACTCCTCGACCAGGAGCCGCTGCGCGGTAAGTCGCCGCCACCGGTTCGAGTGGGACAGCGCGTCGAGCAGCTCCTCGGAGCGCGAGCGGTCGAAACCCGCGAAGTCCTCGAACTCCGCCGGCAGTCCGCCGGCGGGCACGATCCGGTAGATGCGGCCCCGGTCGTCGCCTTCGTAGAGGTCGAGTTCCGCCTCCATCCGGTCCGGGATCCACTCCGGGTGTTCGACGACGCCGCGGTGCATGTCGAGGACGTAGAGGGCGCCGTCAGGTCCCACCGTCAGGTTGACCGGCCGGAACAGCGGGTCGGTCGAGGCCAGGAACTCGACTCCGGGCCGGCCCCTTCCCGCTTCCGAGGCCGCGCCGGCCTTGTCGACGACGGCACGATGGACCACGTTCGCGGACGGGTCGGCGACGAACACCTGGAGTCCTTCTTCCTCCAGTCCGGCGCCGTCGAAAACGCCGCCGGCGTACGCGGTGACCGCGCAGGCGGCCGAGAAGCGGCTCGACTGCTCAGGGTGGTTCGGCCGCGTCCGGCGTACGCCGATCGGAAACAGCTCGGCCGGCCCGCCCTCCGGGGGCGCCGCCAGTCGCAGCCGGCCGTTCCGCCAGGCTGCCGGCAGCCGCTCGAGGTAGCGGCGCGGAACGACGACCTGGCTCAGGTGGTCCAGGTTGTGGGTGCCGAAGACGCGGCCCCACGGGCCGAACGTCATGCCGAAACCGCCGGCGCCGCGGCCGGTGCGCTCGAAACGCCGCCCATCGAAGTCGACCCGGAAGTCGTCCTGCCCGATGTCCTCTACCGCGCGCGGGAATTCGGCCTCGTCCGGCGCTTCCGGCCAGAAGACGCGAGCGCCGTTGCCGCCATTGACGCCGTAGATCCAGTTGTCCAGGCCGTAGCGGAGCGCGTTCACGTTGTGCTGGGGGTTGCCTTCGGCGAAGCCGCTCAGAAGGACATCCCTCTGGTCCGCCCTGCCGTCGCCGTCCGTGTCCTCGAGGTACACGATGTGTGGCGGCGCCGCCACCAGCAGCCCCCGTCGCCACGGCAGGATCGAGTCCGCCATGCCGAGGTCGTCCGCGAACAACCGGCGCTGGTCCCACCTTCCGTCGCCGTCGCGGTCGGCGAGTTCGACGATTCGGGCCGGGCGCTCCATGTCGGGATAGCCCGGCAGCTCGAGGACGAAGACACGCCCCCTTTCGTCGAACGCAAGGTCGATCGGATCGAACGTGACCGGCTCGGCGGCCGCAAGTTCGAGCGTGAACGCCGGGTGGAGTTCAAACCCGGCCGGCACTCCATCGAGTTCCGGTCCCTCAGACGCGGGCCCGCCGCAACCGGCGATCGCCAGCACGGCAACCGCGGGCGCGACGACCGCCGCCAGGTGCGGCCGCTGACCCGGAGCGCTACTCGCCGCCGCTGGCAGCGGCCGCCGCATCGGCTTCCAGCAGCCGGGCGCCGCGCATGATGTTGCCCATCGCATAGTTGCCTTCGTGGCAGGCGTACTCGTAGACCCTGCCATCCGCGGTCGGCCACGGGAATTCGCCGCTCCAGGCCGTCTCCCAGGTCGTCGGATCCTCGACGGTGAAGCTGTAGTTCAGCGTGTTCTCATCGATGCGGCTGAAGCGCTCGGTGACCTTGAGGCTCTCACCGGCGCCGTACGTGTACATGCCGGGCTTCTTGCCGAAGTTCCTCGTCTCGACGACCAGAGTGTCACCCTCCCAGCGCCCCACCGAGTCACCCATATAGGCCGTCATGCCGTCCGGCAGGTGGGCGCCGCCGATCCGGATGATGCGGGCGTCGTGGATCATCTCGGCCAGGATCATCACGTAGCCCTCGGTCTGCACCACCCGCTTCAGATTGTTGTAGGCGGTCGGCAGCATCGGCGGTCCGGAAGTCGAACCGAATCCGAGGATGCAGCGCTCGCCCAAGGGACGCTGCTCGATGTCGTCATAGGGGCCCGCCCCTTCATTCTCGAGCCACCAGGCGGTGCCGGTGTTCTCTCGGAAGAGAGTGAAGAATGCCATCCGCTTCCGCTGCGCCTCCGGCGTCATCTCCGGCAGCCGGCCATTCAGCGGATCGAAGACGAGCGAGGTTCGGAACTTGCCGTCAATCGAAATCGAGCGGCTGCCGTAGTCGAGCCAGAAGTCGTTGTAGCCGCCAACGTTGCCCGCGGCGCCCGGGGAGCCGTCGCCACCCGGCGGCGGCGCCTCCCTGGTCGGGTCGCTCGCCTCGAGGTCGGCGGCCCGGCGGTCGGCGACTGTCCGTGCGATCTCCTCGGCCTCTTCCGGGGACAGGTACAGATTGTCCCCGAACTTGGGATCGCGCTCGAGCGGCGTCAGCGTCGCGATGTCATAGACGCCGGTCAGATCCGGTCGTCCGCTCGCCGTTCGCGGAATGTCGCCGTCGCCGTCGGCGGCAGGCAGAGCAGCGGGCAGGAGCAGCGCCGTGCTCAAGAGCGCGGCCGCGCCCGCAGGGGAAGCGATGCGGTGTCCAGTCGTCTTCATCATCTGCTCAACTCCCTCCTGGAAGGTCGGCTGCGGGTCTAGGCTACACTCCCGCCGCCACGACCACCTAGCGCAACGCCGTCCGGAACTCGAAGAGCAAGGGCGGCCCCGAAACGGAGAACCCATGAGAAGCCTCGTGCCAGCCGCAATGCTAGCCACCGCCGTCACGCTCGCCCCGGCGAGCGCGGGCGCCGCGGACCTCGGCGTCGGCGACGCCGCGCCGGACTTCACCCTGCCCAGCACGGACGGCAGCCAGGTGACCCTGTCCTCCTTCGCCGGCCAGAAGAACGTCGTCCTGGCCTTCTTCCCCAAGGCCTTTACCGCCGGCTGAACGATGGAAATGAAGGGATACCAGGCTGGTATCTCCGACTTCACGGGCAGTGATTCCGTCGTCTTCGGCATCAGCACCGACGAACTGGACGAGAACAGGAGGTTCGCCGAGGAACTGGAGCTCGACTTCGCGCTCCTGAGCGACGCCGGCGGCGAAGTCGCCAGGCAGTACGGCGGGATGATGGAGAGGTTCCCAACGGCCGCCAACCGCGTCACCTACGTGGTCGGCAAGGACGGCAGGATCGCCTACATCGGCGAAGGCGCCGAGGCGATGAACCCGGCCGGCGCCAGGGACGCCTGTCTGGGTCTGGACTAGCAGCTCAGGCCTGGGCGGCGCTGAGAGCCGCTTCCACGCGGGGCTGGTACAGCTCGACCCGGTTCCCGTCTGCATCCAGG
Organism: Acidobacteriota bacterium; assembly: GCA_011525365.1. Taxonomy (GTDB): domain Bacteria; phylum Acidobacteriota; class Thermoanaerobaculia; order Multivoradales; family Multivoraceae; genus Multivorans. Next base: position 1,754,743 of record WTGQ01000002.1, on the reverse strand, counting down.
ATCCACGCGAACAGGGCATAGCCCTCGTCGTCCCTGCGCAGCGGCTCGACGCCTCGTTGGGCCAGATGCGCGAGCAGGGCGTCGAGGTCCCGAACCCGCAGGTTCACCATGAACGGTTGATCACCGTACATGTCGCCCTGTTCCGTCCCCTCGTTTGGGGCCATCCGCGGCACCGGGCGCTTCGCCTTCATGATGGCGAACGTGGTGTCCATGACCCATGCGGGATCGTCCGGGTCCGCGGCCACGTAGCGGACATAGAAAGCGCCGAACTCCTCGCTGCCCTCGAACCGGATGCCGAGGTGCTCCCCGTACCAGTCGGCGAGACCCTTGGGATCCTCGCTGAAGACGAAGGCGCCGCCGACCCCGTCGATCAGGCTCAAGGCGATCCGCCCGTGGTCGTCGGGTCCATCCTGGAGCTGACCTGCAGCCGCGTACTGACCGTCTGGCGGCTCACCGGATCGTGGACGGAGACAAGGAGGTCGTGCGGTCTGCGGCGCAGGGTCAGAACGGTGTCGTAGGGCACGACGGCATCCGGAGCCGGCTGTGTCCTGCCCGCCAGGCTGAGCGGGATGACGGGAATCCGCGCCTGCTGTCCGTTGCGGTCGACGACAGCGAAGCGGAGTTCCAGCCGAGCCAGGAACCGATCCTCGAACGGAAACACGGGGAAGTAGCCCACGGGGATGTGTACGGTCACTGGCACCAGCATCTTGCGGCGAAACGGTCCGGTCGGTTCGGGCTCGCCGGTCTCCACGCGCAGCACCGGCTCTCCGCGGCTACGGGTTGCCTCGGGGAACAGCAGCCGACCCTGCGTCTCCATGTCGGCTTCGGCCCGGCGCGAGAGATCGACGTAGCCGCTGCGCGCACGTACCCGCAAGCCGCCGGGCCGCCGAAGTTCGACCCGCACATCGTGCGCCCGATCGTCGCGCCGGTAGTCGGGCACGAAGCCGAGCCAGTAGTAGTTCGCCACGTCCTCACTCACGTGCCGTAACGCTCTGAGGTTCGCCCCGGCCACGTAGGCCCTGCCGCCCGTCTGCTCGGCGAGCTGCCGCAGGTTCTGCCAGCGCATCAGGCTCGGCCGGGTCTGCTGATCCACCGGATAGACGGTGTAGCCGAGGACGTTGGCGGTGTCGACGAGCGCGTCGAGGATGTTCCAGTCCGGGCGGAGGCCGATCCCCTGGCCCGCCAGCCGAAACGAGCCGACGGGCCAGTCGCCCGCCACCAGCAGCAGCACCTTGCGGCCTCCAGGCACGTCGAGCGACCGCATCGTCGAACTGACGGCGGTGACGGAGAACTCGAGATCCCGCGCCAGGCTCTCGGCCCGCGCTTCGCTCGCCGCGCTCGGCAGGTCCATCGCCGCGAACGGCAGGTCGGCGGCTACGGAAGTAAGGTCTTCGTCGAATCGGGCTCCCGGCGGCAGACCGCCTGCCCGGTTTCCGGCAACGCGGGACTGGTCGATCAGCCGCGGCGATCTCAGCAGGCCTCCGAAGGGTCGGCCGCGCTCGAGTTCCGCCAGGGCCGCGCGCGTCCGCCGGCGGTCCGTCGTGAACTGACTCAGCACCTGAAGCCGGCGGCGGCTCTGCACGACGACCGCGACCTGATCGTCCAGACCGAGGTTCACCAACTGTCTGACGAACCCGCGAATCACCGGCTTCCTGAACGTGACATGGGTGTGATCGTCGTCGACGAACAGGAGGTAGTGCGTCGGCACGGAATCGCCCTCGCCGATCGCCGGCGGCGCCCCGCCGTCTCGCGACTCCACCGCCCTGTTCTCCAGAATCTCCGTGAAGTAGTCGACTTCGAGCTCCACGCCGTTCACGAGGAGCCGGAAGTCGTCCGCTTCGAGTCCGTGAACCCGGTTGCCCGAGCGATCCTCGACCACCACTTCCAGGTTGATCACCCGGACGTCGATCTCGTCGCCGAAGAAGAGATCCGGGGGAGGCGACTGAGCCGGCGTCTGGCCGCCGGCCGCCAACGGCCAGCCCAGCCCCAAGACGAGGCTCAGGGCTGCCAGCGACCTACGTCTGCACGAACTCTCGCTGGAGGTACGCCTGCGTTCACACAGCGCCATGCAGAGATCATTGTCTCACGGCACGACTTCCACACGGGCGCTCGCGGTCTGACGGGAGACCGGATCGTGGACCGTAACGACGACGGTGTGAGGCAGATGACGCAGGGTCACCTCCGCGTAGTAGTCGAACACGGAGTCCGGCTGCGGCTCGGAATGGCTCCGCACTTCCAGTGGAATCGCCGGCTGCTCGGCCCGCCAGCCGGCGCCATCGATCGTTGCGAAGCGGATCTCCAACCGCTGAAGATACTCGTTCCCGTAAGGCAACGCGGGGAACATTCCAAGCGGCACTTCGATGTCGATCGGGACCGCCATCCTCCGTCGACTGAGCTTTCGCGGATCTCCCACCCGGACCTTCAGGGCAGCGGCAGCGCGTGCCTTCTGCCCCGGGAAGAGCAGTGCGCGCTGCGCTTCCATATCCGCCTCGGCGCTCCGGGAGAGATCCAGATACCCGCGCCGCGCTCGAACCTCGAGTCCCGGACGCAGGACTTCGACCTCGACGTCGTGGACCCGGTCGTCACGCCGGTACTCAGGCACGAAGCCGAGCCAGTAGTAGTCCGAAGTGTCCCTGCTCACCCGCGCCAGGGCGTCCACGTGGCTGCCGGCCAGGAAGGCCATCCCACCCGTATCGCGGCCGATGTAGCGGAGGTTCTGCCACCACTTCGTGGACGGCTCGCTGGCCTGCTGGTCCACGGGGTACACCGTGTAGCCGAGCAGGTTCGCGGTATCGATCAGACGGTCCAGGAGATCGAGGTCCGTCCGCAGTTCACTGCCCCGGCCTCCGGGGCGGAACTCACCGGCTGGCCAGCGGCCCGCCAGCAGGAGAAGCACCTTGCGTCCTTCCGGCTGTTCGAGCGCGCGCATCGCGGAGATGACGGCGTTGACCGACAGGGTCAGATCCCGCTCCAGTATCGAGCCCGCGGCCTCATCCACCAGGGAACCAGGCCTCATGCGGTCCAACAACAGGCCGGCCTCCGAGATTCGGTCCGAGGGCGTCCCGTCGACTGAGACGACACCAGCATCCGCCAGATCGAAGCCTCCCGCCCCGGGCCCGTCGATCCGTACGTCCCAGCGCCCGGTCGAAGCCGGTCCTCCGGACGCGCCGGGCACCCTCCGTACGGCCAGTTCCCCTGCCGAGTTGGTCGCGCCGTCGCCACCGCCGAGAAAGTCGCCAAGAAACCGTCTGGACCTGAGCACACCACCGAAGCGGCCTCCACGATCCAGTTCCGCCAGCGCGGCTCGCGTCTCCTCCCTGTCCCCCGTGAACCGGCTCAGCAGCTCCAGGCGATTGCCGCTCTGCACGACCACGGCAACCCGATCCTGAGCGGGAAGCCCCGCAAGCCCGTCCCTGAACCCATGGAGCACGGGCCGCCTGAAGGCCTCTTGAGTGTGATCATCGTCCACGAACAGGACGTAGTTCGTCGCCACCGCCCCGCCCTCGCCGACCGCTGGCGGCGTCTCGCCGTTGCCGTCTCTCGCCAGACCCTGGGCCACCTCGGTGAAGTAATCGACATCGACCTCCTCGCCGTCAACGAGGATCCGGAAGTCGTCCCGCTGGAGGCCCGGCACCCGCTCTCCGTGGCGATCCTCGACCACGACTTCCAGATTGACGACCCGGACATCGATCTCCTCGCCGAACAACAACTGCGCCGCTCGCGACTCCCCCTCCTGACCAGCCGGCTGGGACATGGCGGGTATCGCCCATGCCAGGCCGAGAACAGTGGCCAACAGGCCCAGTGTGCTTCCGGGACTACCGGCGCGCGTCATCGTTGAACTCCTCCCACCGCAACGCGCCCTCTGGCGGTCAGTTTGGAAACGGGATCGTGAACCGTGACGACGAGTTCATGCGGCCGTCGGTGCAGGGTCAGCGACGCCTGATAGACGACCACCTCGTCGGGCGCCGGCTCGTGGCCCCCGCCCAGCAAGAGCGCAACCGGCGGCACCTCCCATCGGCTGCGAAACCTGTCCAGGGCGGCGAAGCGCAGCTCCAGTTGCTGCCGGAAAGCGCCGTCGTACGGCACCGCGGGAAACCTGCCGACCGGCACGTGGACGGTGACCGGCACGGCCATCGTGCTGCGCTTCGTGGCCAAAGCGTCGCCGACTTCAACCCGCAGGGGACCGCCGCCGGCTTCCACCTCGGGCGGGAACAGGAGTTCCTGCAGGACCTCCATGTCCGCTTCGACGCGGCCGGAAAGGTCGAGGTAGCCGCGACGGTAGCGCGCACGAAGCCGGGGTTCTCGCAACTCGACCCGGATGTCGTGCGCCCGATTGTCGCGCTGGTAGTCCGGCACGAACCCCAGCCAGTAGTAGTTCGCCGTGTCGAAGGCGACCTTGTCCAGCGCCTCGATGTTGCTTCCGGCCATGAACACCTTCCCGCCCGTGTCGCGGGCCATGTAGCGGAAGTTGCTCCACACCATGGTGTTGTCGCCGGCCTGCTGGTCCATCGGATAGACCGTGTACCCGAGCAGGTTCGCGGTATCGACCAGTTCTTCCAGGAGCTCCAGATCCGTCCACAAGTCGGCTCCAGGGGCGGTCCAGAGCAAGCCCGTCAGGCGCCCGCTGCCCGGCGGCACGTAGAGCGTCGGCCAGTTTCCGGCGAGAAGCAGGAACACCTTGCGGCCCCGCGGCACCTCCAGCGCTCGCATCGTGGAGATCACCGAGTCGATCGAGAACCGAAGCTCCTCTGCCCGGTAGGACAGGTCCGCCCACCCGGTGGCATCCGGTCCGAATGCCAGGGCCTCGGGGATCCGGCCGGCGGAGTACGGACCGAGCGCCGCGAACCCACTCGGCCTGCTCGAGAAACCGCGAAGCGGCGCCGGCCGACCGGCGCCACCGGCGCGGACAACGGCCGGCGACGCGTTCAGCGGGGCCAGCCCGGCCGCGAGCGAAGCGCCCTCCGACGGGGACACGGAGTCCCCGCCCGTGGACGAGGCCAGGTTTCGCAACCGCTTCCGGAAGGCCCAGGGCGTCATGAACCCGCCGTAGCGGCCGCCGATCTCGAGCTCCGCGAGAGCGGCACGGGTGGCCTCGCGATCGGTGGTGAAGCGGCTCACGACCTCCAGGCGACGGTGGCTCTTGACGACGACGGCCACCTGATCCCGCGGTCCGAGAGTGTCCAGCCGGACGCGAAAGCCGTTGAGCACCGGCCGCCGGAAGGTCACATGCGTGTGGTCATCGTCGACGAACAGCACGTAGTTCGTCACGGCGTCCTGCCCTCCGGCAAGCGCCGGCGGCGTCTCGCCGCCGCTCATGACTACCTGCCGGTCGGCCACCTCGCTGAAGTACTGGACGTCGACCTCTTCGCCATCGACGAGAATGCGGAAGTCGTCGCGGCTCAAGCCTCGCACGCGCTCCCCCTTGCCGTCCTCGACGACGACCTCGAGATTGACCACTCGAACGTCGATCTCCTCACCGAAGACCAACTCCGACGGAGACCGAGGCTCCACCACCTGGGCCGTCAGCGGTGAACAGAACACCGCAATCGCGAAGGGAATCAGGAGCAGGATCCGGCACCGGGCGCCGTCGGGCGCCGAACTGAGCAGAGCGATCTTCCCATGAGCTTCGACGGCCGGCATTGGTTCTCCAAGGCAGCGCCTCTGATGATGACGAAGGGTTCCGTCGTTCTGGTTTCTGCAAACACAGTGCCACAGTGCAACAGCCGGTGCTACCCTGCGCGCGATGAACGACGATTCGGCCCTTCCGAGTGCCACCTGCGTGCCCGCTGACCACGCCGCCTGGTGGTCGGCCGCGGCCGCCGCGGCGGCAATCCGCACAGGCAGGATCTCGTCCCGCGACTACCTGGAAATGCTTCTCGACCGGGTCGACCGCCTGAACCCTCCGCTCAACACAGTCGTCACCCTCGACCCCGAGCGTGCGCGCCGCGAGGCCGATGACGCCGACCGGGCGCTGGCCGACGGCCGGCATCCGGGGCCGCTGCACGGCGTCGCGATGACGATCAAGGACTCGTTCCAGACGATCGGCATGCGCACAACGTCCGGCGCGCCCGAACTCAGCGGCCACGTCCCGGAGGTCGACGCCGTGCCCGTGGCCCGACTCCGCGCCGCCGGCGCCGTCGTCTTCGGCAAGACGAACCTGCCGATCTACGCGGGTGACACGCAGAGCTACAACGAGGTGTTCGGGCAGACGAACAACCCCTGGAACCCGGAGCGGACGCCCGGCGGGTCCTCGGGCGGTTCCGCCGCCGCGCTCGCCGCGGGACTGACTCCGTTCGAGCTCGGCAGCGACATCGGCGGTTCGATCCGCGGTCCCGCCTCGACCTGCGGCGTCTTCGGTCACAAGCCGAGCTACGGCATCGTGCCGGCCCTCGGCCAGATCCCGGGGCCGCCCGGCACCCTGACCCAGGCCGACATCGCCGTCGCCGGGCCGATGGCGCGCGCCGTCGAAGACCTGGAACTCGGTCTCGACATCCTCGCCGGGCCGGACGAATGGCACGCGCCCGGCTACCGGCTGGAACTGCCGCCGCCTCGCCACAAGGACATTTCGGACTACCGGGTCGCGGTCTGGTTCGAGGAACCCTCCTGCCCCATCGACGACCGCGTCCGGGAACGCCTCGAGGCCGCCGCGGACGCCCTGGAGGCGACCGGGGCCACTGTCGACCGCGCGGCCCGGCCAGACTTCACCTTCGACTACGCGACGCGCGTCTTCGGCCAGCTCCTCGGCGCCGCCATGTGCGGCGGCTTCAGCCACCAGGAGATCGAGGAACTGGCCGTGCGCGGCCTGCGCGAGGAAGAGGAAGGCGCCCTCGCCGCGCGCTGGGCTTCGCAACGCCATCGCGCCTGGCTGTCCGCCAACGAACGCCGTCTCCAGATGCGGCGCAAGTGGCACGACTTCTTCAGGCAGTGGGACGCCGTGCTTCTGCCCTGCCTGCCGACGACCGCGATCCCCCATGACCACAGCGAGCCCATGGGCGCCCGGCGGATCACGGTCAACGGCGAACAGCGCGCCTACGGCGAACAGACGCTCTGGGTCGGCCTCACGGGGGTCGCCTACCTGCCGGCGACCGTGATCCCGGCCGGCGTGGCGTCGGACGGTCTGCCGATCGGACTCCAGATCGCGGGGCCATTCCTCGAGGACCGCACCACCCTGGACCTCGCCCGGCGGCTGAGCCAGTGCATCGGCGGTTTCGAACGTCCGCCGGGCTACTGACGTCCCGCGTCCAGGAAGGAGCGCAGGTCCTCCCGGCTGACGGCCGGCTCGCCGGGCGCCACGTTGTCGAGACGACCCTGGCCGAGCCAGCGCTCCAGGCGTCGCACCTCGCGCTCCAGGTGGCGGAAGCTCTCGACGACGAACAGCAGCGGCTGCTGGGAGTCGATCTCGAAGCTCTGGTTCACGACCCATTCGAGCTGAAAGGGCGCCCGTTGCACCCTCGGGGACACCAGTGAGTGGGCGATCTCACCCGCCGAACTCAGGAGGCCGCTGCCGTAGGCGCAGAGTCCGGCGCCGCCCGGGCGGCTCATCAGGCCGAACTCGATGGTGAACCAGAAGAACCGCGCCAACGCCCTGAGCGCGCTCTCGACTTGCCGGCAGTCGCCGTCCCGGGCCTGGAGCGCGGCCGTCCGCGCCGCCTCCCCGAAGCGGACCAGCACGTCGGCGAAGGCGGGGTCCGTGTGCATCGGCACGTGTCCGGCCAGGTCGTGGAAGATGTCCGGCTCGGGCAGGTAGTCGAGCCGGTCGCCGTCGCGCACCGTGATCGTCGTTGGGAACTCCCGGCGGCGCAGGCAGTCGAAGAACAGGTAGGCCGGGACGTAGCCGCTGACCGCCCGCGCCCTGAAGCCGCTCAGCGGCTCGAGGAAGCGGTTGACGTCCTCGAGCCGGGGAATGCGATCCGGATCCAGGCCCAGGCGCGCCACGCCGTCGAGGAAGCGGGGGTGGGCGTACTGCTCCCACTTGCCGGCAAGCGCCCGGTACAGGCGCCTCCAGGTCTCCTGGTTCGCCTCGCTGTAGAGACCGTAGGGCTGCTCGACGAACAGGTCGCCCCGGGTCTGCGCGCGCTCGATGAAGGTGGCTCGGCCGGTCGTGAGGTCCCCGCCTGTAATCGAGCGTTCCGGCGAGGCCTCGACCGCGCCAGCTACGGGCATCGCTCTCCTCCCCTCACAGGTTCCCCCTCGCCGCCTGCTCGCGCTCCAGCGCGACGAACAGGCTCTTGAAGTTGCCCGCGCCGAAGCCGGTGGCGCCGTGCCGCTCGATGATCTCGTAGAACAGCGTGGGCCGGTCCTCGACCGGCTTCGTGAAGATCTGCAGCAGGTAGCCGTCCTCGTCGCGGTCGGCGAGGATGCCGAGCTCCGCCAGACGATCGATCGGCTCGTCGATCTTCCCGACCCGCTGCTCCAGGTCTTCGTAGTAGGCGGCCGGTACGTGAAGGAACTCGACGCCGTTCTCGCGCAGCCGCGTGACCGTGCCGAGAATGTCGTTCGTCCGGCAGGCTATGTGCTGCACGCCGGGTCCCTCGTGAAACTCGAGGAACTCCTCGATCTGCGACTTCTTCCGACCCTCGGCCGGCTCGTTGATGGGGAACTTGACCGTGCCCGTGCCATCCTGCATCACCTTCGACATGAGCGCCGAGTACTCGGTCGAGATCGCTTCGTCGTCGAAGTGGACGAGCTGGCTGAAACCGAGCACCTGCGAGAAGAAGGCCGCCCACTCGTTCATCCGTCCCAGTTCGACGTTGGCCACCACGTGGTCGATCGCCACCAGGCCGCAGTTTCGGCCGGCAGCGGCGCCGGGAACCACGGGCGCTGCCTGGAAGCCGGGACCGAAGACGCCGCCGTAGTCCCGGCGATCGATGAACTGGAGGACGCAGTCGCCGTAGAGACGGATCGACGCGTGCCGGAACCGGCCGTGCTCGTCGGCGGTCGTCGCCGGCGCCGCGGCCACCTCCGCGCCCCGGGCCACGGCGGCGTCGAACGCAGCGTCCGCGTCCGGCACGGACAGCGCGATGACCGCGACCGAATCGCCGTGCCGGCGCACCGAGCGCGCGGCGTGATGCGAGGAGTGGAGGCCGCTGGTCAGCAGCAGCCGAATGCCCCCCTGCTCGACGAGGTAGGACGCCCGGGTCCGCTCCCCGGTCTCGAGACCGCGGACCGCCGTGCACTCGAACCCGAAGGCGTGGCAGTAGTAGGCGGCCGACTGTTTCGCGTTGCCGACGTACAACTCCAGGTGATCGAAGCCGAGAATCGGACAGAAATCCTCATCAGCGACGGCGCTCGCCGTCGCATAGCCGGTCCCCTTCGTCTCCGTTGCCACCAGACTCATCTTCCTCTTCCTCCTGTTGTCTGTTCCCGCCGCCATCCGCGGAGGCAGGCCGCGAACTTCGCCACCGCTGCGCGCAGCGATTCCGGTTCCAGTGTCGAGAAGCTCAGCCGGACCGCATTGGCCGGCGCGTCAAGGTCATGGACGTCGGCGAAGGCCGCCGACGGAACGAAGGCCACCCCGTGCTCGGCCAGAGCCCGCTCGAGCAGTCGCTCTCCATCCGTGTCAGGAGGCAGCTCGACCCAGACGAACATGCCGCCGGCCGGTTCGGAGAACGCACAGCCGTCCGGGAGTTGATCCGCGAGCTCTTCGAGCATCGCGTCCCGGCGTCTCCGGTACGTGGATCGCAGGAGCTTGAGATGACGGTCGAAGTCGAGCTCGGCCAGTAGACGCTCCACGGCCAGCATGGTCAGCCTGGAGCACTCGAGGTCTCCCGCCTCCTTGACGGCCGCGAACGTGTCGACCAGCGGCGACGGCAGGCGCATCCAGCCGAGGCGCAGAGCCGGCGCCAGGATCTTCGAGAACGTGCCGACATGGATGACCCGCTCCGAATCGAGAGCGGCGAGCGGCCGCTCGAACTCCCCGTCGCAGCACAGCAGGCCGTAGGGGTCGTCCTCGAGAATCGCGAAATCGTAGTCCCTGGCCAGGACGACGAGCCGCTCACGTTTCTCCCGGGTCAGACTCACACCGAGCGGGTTGTGAGCGTCCGGAACCACGTACACGAGACGCGGCCGTTCCCCAGCGAGCAGACATCGTTCCAGGGCCTCCACGTCGAGCCCGTCGTCCAGGCTGCTGGGCAGGGTGAGAAGCCGCGGCGAGTGCGGCGCCAGTGCCTCGCGGACGCCGGTGTAGACGAAGCGCTCCAGCGCGACGCACTCGCCCGTCGCCACCAGGGCCGCCACCGCCACCTGAAGCGCCTGCTGGGCGCCCGCGGTGATCAGGATCTCTTCCGGGCGACACGGAACTCCGCGCCGCCGCATCAACAGAGCGATCTGTTCCTTCAAGGCTCCGCTGGGCGGCCCGTACTGCACCGACCGGGGATCCGCCAGCAACTCGCACAGCTTCTCGCCATAGGCGTCGCGCGGAAACAGATCCACCGCCGGCAAGCCACCGGCCAGCGACATCACATCGCGCCGGGCAACCCGGTTCACCAGGCGCCGCAGCAGGGAGCGTTCGCGGCCGCGAAGCCAGGGCGCCAGCAGGTGCGCCATCGCGGGCTGCCCGGGCGCCCGATCGCCCAGCGGTGGGAGAAGGCCACCGTTCGTGGTGTGATGATGTATCTCTACGGCCATCATTGGGACTCTATCGGAACCAACAGAGCCAAACAAGTACAGATTCCACTCTCCAGGCTCTTTCTCGGGCCGACTCTCACTCTGTGCAAGAATCCGCGCGATGGAAACGAAGAGCAACCACCAAAGCACCGAGCCCCAGCGCTCGGTCCGCCGCCCCCTCGACGCCACGGACTACGCAATCCTCGGGTTGCTGCAAGAGGACTCGAACCGCACCGACGCCGACCTCGCCCGTCGCGTCGACCTGTCCGCCTCGGGTCTGAAGAAACGCCTCCGCAAACTCGAAGACCGCGGCGTGATCCAGCGCCAGGTCACGCTGCTGGATCGCAACGCCGTGAACCTCGGACTGCTCTGCTTCGTTCAGGTCTTCCTCACCCACCACCAGGCGGACGCGGTGCGCCACTTCAGCAAAGTGATCAGCGAACTCCCCGAAGTACTCGAATGCCACTTCCTGACCGGCGAGCACGACTACCTGCTGAAGATCGTGGCTCGCGACTACAGGCACCTGGAGCACATCCTGGCCGACGAACTCGCGGCGATCCCCGGCGTCGACCGTCTGCTCACCAGCATCGTGCTGAACGAGATCAAGCGCACGACCGCGCTGCCGCTCGAGGCCCGGACTCCGACTGTGGCAGCGGCCACGGCAGAAGGAGACGAACGTCGTTGAGCCCGCTTGCTACCCTCCCGCTCCGATGAACGGCGCCCAGGCCATGCTCCGGACCGCGGCCAACGCGGGCGTCGAAGTCTGCTTCGCGAATCCCGGCACATCGGAGATCCACCTCGTCGCCGCGCTCGACGAGATCCCCGGCGTCCGCGGCGTCCTCGCCCAGTTCGAAGGCGTGGCTACCGGCGCCGCCGACGGCTACGGCCGGATGACCGGCAAGCCCGCCCTGACCCTCGTCCACCTCGGACCGGGTTTCGCCAACGGATTCGCGAACCTCCACAACGCCCGCCGCGGACGCACTCCCCTGGTCAACGTGATCGGCCACCACCCGACCTGGCACCGGAACTACGACCCGCCTCTCAACACCGAAGTCGAGAGCCTGGTCCGGGCGGTGTCGGACTGGCAGCGCACCTCGGCCTCCGCGGAACACATCTCCCGCGACATGGCGGACGCCATCGCCGCGGCCCGCCGTCATCCGGGACAGGTCGCCACCCTGATCGTGCCCACCGACTGCCAGTGGAACGAGGCGTACGGTCCGATCGTCGAACCAACTCCGCCGCCAGCCGCACTGGTCGGCCCCGAGGCGGTCGAGCGGGCCCGCGTCGCCACGTCGAAGGGCGAACGCACGATGCTGATGCTCGGCAGCTCCGGCTTCACCGAAGCCGCCCAGCGCCAGGCGGCCAGGGTGCAGGCCAGGACCGGCTGCCGACTCGCGGCCGAGACGTTCTGTGGACGCATGGAACGCGGTCCCCACCTGCCGCTGCTTCCGCGAGTCCCCTACTTCCCTGAACAGGCGGTGGAGTTCTTCCGCGACGTCGACACGGTGGTCCTGGCCGGCGCGCTCGATCCGGTCGCCTTCTTCGGCTACGAGGGCGGCGTCAGCCGGTTGATCCCCGAGTCGACGGACGTCGTCGTCCTCAGCCATCCCACCGAGGACAGCGGCCACGCCCTCCGCGAACTGGCCGCCGCACTCGACGCGAAGGAAGAACCGCCGGCCCGGAACATCGAGAGGCCGCCGGCGCCCTCCGGACCGATCGGAGTCCGGGTGGCCGCCCAGGCGATCGCCGCCACCCTGCCCGAGCAGGCGATCGTGATGGACGAGGGGATCACCGCCGGCGCCGGCTTCTACCCCGCCACGATGAACGCACCGGCCCACACCTACCTCCAGGAGAACGGCGGAGCGATCGGCATGGGCCTGCCGGCTTCCCTCGGGGCGGCGATCGCCTGTCCGGACCGCAAGGTCCTGAACCTCGAAGGCGACGGCAGCGGCCTCTACACGATCCAGGCGCTGTGGAGCCAGGTCCGCGAGGGTGTCGACGTCGTGAACCTCGTGTTCGCGAACGACGTCTACCGCATCCTCCAGGTGGAACTCCACCGCGCCGGGGTCGAGGAACTCGGGCCGCAGAGCGTCAACCTGACCGACCTCTCCGGACCCCGCGTCGAGTGGCTCGATCTGGCCCGCGGCTTCGGCATGCCGGCGGTCCAGGCGCGGACCGGCGAAGAGCTCACGGAGGCGCTCGAGCGCGGCTTCGCGGAACCCGGTCCCTGCTTGATCGAGGCGATGGTCGACGACACGGCCTCTTGAAGTACTCGGTCACTCTCCTGCCGGGAGACGGAATCGGCCCCGAGGTCAGCAAGGCGATGGTCCGCGCGGTCGACTTCGTCACCGGCGGCCGCATCGACTGGGAGCCCGTGGTGGCGGGCAGCACGGCGGTCGACCAGGGGCTCTCGCCACTCCCTGACGAAGCGATCGACTCCATCCGCCGCAACCGGATCGCGATCAAGGGCCCCCTGCAGACGCCGGTCGCCGGCGGCTGGCGCAGCGTCAACGTCCTGCTGCGCCAGTCGCTGGAGCTGTTCGCCTGCGTCCGTCCGGTGCGCTCGCTGCCCGGAAACACGCTGGCGCGCTACCAGGGCGTCGACCAGATCATCGTGCGCGAGAACACGGAAGGGCTCTACAGCGGCCGCGAGCACGAAGTCGTCGACGGCGTCGTGGAGGCGCTAAAGATCGTCACCCGGGACGCGTCGCGGCGGATCATGCAGTTCGCCTTCGAGTACGCCCGCAGCCACGGCCGCAAGAAGCTCACGATCGTCCACAAGGCCTCGATCACGCCGCTCTCGGACAACCTGTTCCTGGATTGCGCGCGCGAGTGCGAGCGGAACTACCCCTTCTTCCAGGTCGAGTACCTGCCGCTCGACAATCTCGCGCTCGACCTGGCCACGGATCCGACCCGCTTCGACATGCTGGTAATGGGCAACCTGGACGGCGACCTGATCAGCGACCTCTGCGCCGGACTGGTCGGCGGCCTGGGGGTCGTCCCGGGCGCGAACTACGGCGAGGGCTGCGCCGTCTTCGAGGCCGTGCACGGCACGGCGCCGGACATCGCCGGCCGCGACCTGGCCAACCCGATCGCGCTCATCCTGTCGGCGGAACTGATGCTCCGCTACGTGGGTGAAGCCGAGGCGGCCGACCACCTGCGCGCCGGCGTCGAGCGGCTGCTGGTCGCCGGCAAGTCGCTCACCCGGGACCTGGGCGGAAGAGCCAACACCTCCGAGCTGACGGATGCCCTGCTTGCGGAACTCGACGCCGTCGCCGGAGAAGCGGACGGCGCCGCCCCGAGGCCGGCCAGAGGGCCGGCGCACCGACAACCGGACAACACTCCATGACCGCCGACGACAAGACCGCAACCAAGCCCCGGGTCGCCCTGATCGTCGGCAGCATCGGCATCGGCGCCGAGACCGCGCCGCCGGTGCTCGAGATCCTGGAGTCCGTCGGCGCCGACTTCGACTTCGTCCGCGTCGACGTGCCGACCGCGGTGCGCCGCAACACGGAGACGGTTCTGAGCGAAGCCGCCGACACGATCCGCGACTGCCGGGTGGCGCTCAAGACCCGCCTCATCGGCCCGGGCCGCGACGCCGTACGGGTGGGGCCGGGACCGCAGAACCCGAACGTCGCCCTGAGGCAGATGCTGGGGCTATGGGCCAGCGTGCGGCCGGTGCGTTCGATTCCCGGACTGCCGACCCGCTATCCCGACCTCGACGTCCTGCTCATCCGCGAGATCACGGAGAGCGTCTACCGGGGCATCGAGCACGAGATCGTGGACGGCGTGGTCGAGAGCATGAAGGTGGTCAGCCGCGCAGCGTGTGAACGCATCGCGGACTATGCCTTCCGCATCGCCCAGCGCCACGGACGCCGGAAGGTCACCGCCATCCACAAGGCGAACATCATGAAGCAGAGCGACGGCCTGTTTCTGGACACGGTCCGGTCGGTCGCCACGGGCTACCCCGACATCGAGGTGGACGACTGCATCGTCGACGCGGCCTGCATGCGCCTCGTGCTGAATCCGTACGACTTCGACGTCATGCTGATGGAGAACCTCTACGGCGACATCCTGAGCAACCTCGGCGCCGGCCTCGCCGGCGGCATCTCCACCGGCCACGCGATCAATGTCGGCGACGACTGCCACGTCTTCGAGGCCGTCCACGGCGACGCTCCGCACCTGATCGGCACCGGCCAGGCGAACCTGCTGCCGCTGCTCACGCCGGCCATCGCCCTGCTCCGCCACTTCGACCTCTACGACGAAGCGAACCGGATCGATCAGGCGGTGACCACCGTCCTCGAGGAAGGCCGGAGCCTGACTCCCGACCTGGGCGGCCAGTCGTCCACCTGGCAGATGGCGCGCAGCATCATCGCGGCGATGAACTAGCAACCTGTCGGTGCGCCGGCCTTCTGGCCGGCTTCCGGCCTAGAGGCGCGAGACTCAAGCGTTCAGTCCCCGCGCGCAGGCCCCAGCCTGGCAAGCAGCTGCGTCAATCCGGCGCGCGCCCCCTCCACTTCAGCACTGCTCAGATACGGCGTCAGCACCTCGATGTCCGCACCGTCCAGCTCATCGACACTTCCGGTTGCCAGCGCCCGCAGCGAGCGCACCTGGCGCTCGCCCAATCGGATCAGGGCCGGCCGAATCTCCTCCAACTCCAGGGTCGGCGCCGCCGCGGCCGTCCGGCGCTGCACGGCCTTGGCGAGGTCGATCTGAAGCGCGAACCAGTCGCGCACCGGTTGGGGATCAAGCCCGAAGCGGGCGGCGTTCCGTTCCGCTGCTTCCAGCACCGTCCGTTCCCGCTCCAGGTCCTCGATCGGCACGCCCCGCGCCGACTTCCACAAGGCGACCGGCGGCATGAAGGCGAGCCGGCGAGCCGTCAGGTCCAGCAGATGGTCCAGCTCGTCGCGGTGCTGGCCACCGCCGAACCACTCCTCGCGGCGGGCTTCGAGCCACCGTTCGTTGCGCTGAATCCACCGGTCGACCGCGGGCCCGAGTTCATCCGCGCGTTTGGGAGCAACCCAGAACACCTTGCGGTCGAGCGGCGGTTCGCAGCGCCGCCTCCACCCGTCGCGGCCGAAGTGCTCGACCTCGAAGGAGTCGGTGACGAAGGCGTCCACCTCGCCTCGCTCCAGGCGACCCGGCAGCGAGAGGTTGTCGTCAACGGCGGTGATCTCGCTGCCGCCGCTTCCGAATCGCTCGCGCGTCCAGCGCTCGAGGATGCCGCCGCGATTGACGGCCACGCGGCGCGGAGACTCTGCTGCGTTCGCCGAGCTGACGACGCAGGGGCCGCCCGCCGCGACCGCCCGGCTCATCCACCCCACCGCGGCCCGCCCGGGCCGCCAGGTGATGCCGCTCATCGCGATGTCGAACTCGTCCGCGACCATCGACGACGCCAGGTCCGGCCAGTCGAAGGGGCGGAACTCCACGTCGAAACCGAGGTCGGAAGCAAGTCGCTCCGCGACCTCGATGGCGAAGCCGCTACGGGTCGGGCCTTCGGCGTCATCTCCGGCCCCTCCGGCAGCTTCCCCTCCGTCCGCCGACGACGCGAGCACCGAGAACGGCGGGTAGTCGCCGCTCGTCCCGACACGCAGCACGGGCATCGACGGCACCCCGGCTGGCGCGGCCGCCGCCGACTCGTCAAGTTCGGCCGCGGTGAAACGCACCGCCGCGACCCACGGCTCCTCCCCCGGCGTGAAGTGGCCGTACGTCGTGGTCACGAAGGTGCCGTCCGGCAGCAGTTCGAGGCCCGGATACGCCGTGTCCGCGGCGTACCAGTTGTCCATCAGCCGCACCCGGGCCTCGCCCGCCCAGGCCTCACGGCCCCCACGCCGCAGGTCCTCGTAGCGGCCCAGCCAGCCCACCCAGTCGCCGCGCCAGGGGCTGGACGGCTCCTGGTCGCGGAAGGTGATGAAAAGGCGGCCGTCCGGCGTGTACCGGCCGACGTGCCGATCGCCGGTCAGCGAAGACGGCAACTCGATCGGCCGGCTCCAGGTGCGCCCCTCGTCGGGTGAGAAGATGACGAAGGAGTTGAACCGGCGGCTGTTCTCCCTCAGCAGCACCGCGATCTCGCGGCCGTCGGGAGACCGGATCAGACCCGGCTCGCAGAGATGCGCCTCCGCGTGCTCGGCGATGACCTCCGGCTCGGACCAGGTGAGACCGTCGTCGAGCGAGATCGTCTTGTAGACCTTGAACTCGGGTTCGAAGCCGGGGATTCGCTCGTAGCGGGACGTCGGCCGGCGGAAGAACCGTCCGTCGTCGTGGAACAGCGCCATCAGTTCGCCGTCCAGGCTGCGCAGCCGCTCGACCGACGACATCGCGACGACGCCGCCGAAGTGGCCGATGGGCTCGAGCTCGGTCCAGGTCTCGCCTTCGTCCTCCGAGCGGGCGATCCGCACCGGGTAGAGCCCGGAGAACATGATGAGCTGCCGCCGGCCATCGGCGAGATCGACCGGGAAGACGGTCGGCGTCTCCATCGACGTCGCCCAGCTCGCCGGCGTCGGCAGCCGCTCGCTCCAGGTGAGGCCGCCGTCGCCGCTCCGCTTCATCACGACCGGACCGGCGCCGTGACCCTTCGGGTAGACGGTCAGGATCGAGCGCTGGTCGGACAGCAGCACCGTCGTCGGATGGCCCAGATACTGCCCCGGCTCCCGATCGACGACGACCTGGCGATGAGTCTCGTCCGCCCAGTCGACCCAGCGGAGCGGCTCGTCGCCGGCGCCCCGGCATGCCAGCGCCGCCGGCAGCAGAAGCGCCGCGACCGGGACGGCGATCCGGCGCTGGACCGCAGCGCACCTCACAGCGCTTCCCCGACGTTTCTGAGCGCCTCGCGCCGGCTGAGCGGACTCAGCCGCTCCTCGTGCTCCCGCACGAAGCGCCGCACTTCGTCCGGATCGTGCCAGGCCAGGTCGCGCAGCGCCCAGCCGATCGCCTTGCGGATGAAGAACTCGTCCCCAAAGCGCGACCCCAGCAGGTTCTCGCCGATCGTCGCGTGCACGAGCTCCAGATCCGTCGCGCCCTTGCGGCCGAGCTGGCAGATCATCGAGGCGCGCCGTTTCCACATGTCGGGGCACCGGCTCCACACGTTCATCCGCTTCGCCATCGTCTTCGGGTAGCGCTCGACCAGTTCCCGCAAGCGGTGACTCGCCACGGCATCGACGTAGTCCCACCACGCGCCGGTGACGATCATCTCTTCGAAGACGGCGAGAGCCTTCATCGTGCGCAGCGGCTCGTACGCCCGGTAGCCGCTGAGGTCGATCGCGGCGTGGCGTTCCTCGCGGCGACCGGCGGTCCGCCAAAGCGCCAGAACCGTCGAGCGCCACTCCTCGAAACCGTCCAGCGGGTGGTTCCGGAAAGCCGCGCGGCCGATCTTCCGGAGTTCCGGCGTCTTCACGCCCCAGAAGGGCATCTCCGACTTCATGTAGGCCTGCTGCCCCTTGGCCCGCTCGGGGTCTCCGGCGGCCTTCAACTCGCGCCGCAGGTCCAGAATCAGCTTCCGGCCCGCCGGCGGGGGCCGCAGTTCAGGCATCCGCGCGAATGTAGCAGCGAGGCCAGCTTGGCTATCCTCGATGCCGTGCCTAACGCCGCCTGGATCGCAGGGGGCCTTACCGTCGTCTGGCTGTCCGTGTCGAACGCCCCCGCTCTCGCCGTCCCGCCTCCGGGCGCCGGAGCGCGTCCGCCGGAGCTCCAGGCCAGGCTGGAAGCAGCGCTGGCGGCGATGCCTGCCGACTACGAGCCCCGGACCGAGCACCTGGATCCGGACGGCCGGCCGCTGTTCCTGAACCGCCTCGTCCTCGAAACGTCGCCCTATCTCCGGCAACACGCCCACAACCCGGTCGACTGGTTCCCCTGGGGCGAGGAGGCCTTCGAGCGGGCGCGGACGGAGGACAAGCCGGTCTTCCTCTCGATCGGCTACTCCACCTGCCACTGGTGCCACGTGATGGAGCGCGAGAGCTTCGACAACGTCGACGTGGCGCGGCTGATGAACGAGCTCTTCATCTGCATCAAGGTCGACCGCGAGCAACGGCCCGACATCGACGACATCTACATGACCGCGGTCCAGGTCACCCAGCAACGGGGCGGCTGGCCGATGTCGAGCTTCCTGCTCCCCGACCGCCGGCCCTTCTTCGGCGCCACCTACTTTCCGCCCCAGCAGTTCGTCAACCTGATGCGTCAGGTCGACGCGGCGTGGCGGGAACGGAGGGCCGACCTCGAAACGAGCGCCGCCCAGATCACCGATCTCGTTCGGCAGATCACGGCGGCCCGCGGCGCGGCGAAGAACCTGGGCCGCGAAGTGATCGGCGAAGCGGTACAGGGCCTGGTCGCCAGCACGGACCGGGTTCACGGCGGGTTCGGCGGAGCGCCCAAGTTCCCGAACGAGACGAACCTGCTGCTGCTCCTGGAGGAGGCGCTCCGCACCGGAGATCGGACACCGCTCGACGCCGCCCTGCTCACGCTGCGCGCGATGGCCCGCGGCGGCATCCACGACCAGGTCGGCGGCGGCTTCCACCGCTACTCGGTGGACGGGCACTGGCTCGTGCCCCACTTCGAGAAGATGCTCTACAATCAGGCTCACCTGCTCCGCGCCTACGCGCTGGCCTACCGCCTGACCGGCGATCCGCTGCTGGCGCGGGTGGCCCGCGAGACCGCGGACTACGTGCTGCGGGACATGACCTCCCCGGAGGGCGCCTTCTACTCCGCCACGGACGCGGACAGCGAAGCCGAGGACGGGGAATCGGTCGAGGGCGAGTTCTTTGTCTGGACGAAGGACCAGCTCCGCGAGGCCCTGGAGCCCGGCGACGCCGAACTGGCGATCCGGCTCTTCGGCGTCACCGACGCCGGGAACTTCGAACGCCGGAACATCCTCTTCCTCGACCGCCCGCTCGACGAGAGCGCCGCCGACTTCGGACTGCCGCTGGACGAGTTGCTCGACCGGCTCGACGGCGTCCGCGAACGCCTCTACCAGGTCCGGGAGCGCCGTCTCCATCCCCTGCGCGACGACAAGGTGCTCACCTCCTGGAATGGGATGATGATCCGCGCCCTGGCCGAGGCCGCGGACGCGCTCGCCGAGCCGGCCTACACCGAGGCCGCCGCGCGGGCGGCCGAGTTCCTGTGGCGCCACAACCGCCGCGACGATGGTGGTCTGTGGCGCGTCTGGCTGGACGGCCAGGCGTCGACTCCGGGGCTAGTCCAGGACTACGCCCACCTGGCTCACGCGTTCGTCGCTCTTTACGACGTGACCTCCGACGGCGAGTGGCTCGAATGGTCCGCGGCGGTCGCGGCGGAGATGGTCGACCGCTTCTGGGATCCCAGCCCCGCTCCGGATGCCGGCCAGAAGGCCGGCGCACCGACAGTGGGAGAAGCTGCCGCACCCGAGGATGCCGCCGCGCGCGGTTTGTCGGTGCGCCGGCCTTCTGGCCGGCATCCACCGAACCTCGGCAGCGGCTTCTTCATCGCCGAGCGGGAGAAGGCCAACCTGCTGATCGCGCAGCCGAAGAGCCCGACCGACGGCGCCGTTCCGTCCGGCAACTCGGTGGCCGTCCGCGCCCTGGCCGAACTCGGCCGCCGCACGGGCGACCGGAACGCCACCGACCGCGCCCTCGCCACCGTCGCCGCGTTCGCGGCCAACATCGAGCGCATGCCGGCCGCCTACACCTACATGCTGACCGGACTCGCCGTCGCGCTCGAAGGCGATGCCGGTCCCAGAGCCACCGCCGGCAACGGCGCCGTCGTGGCCGCCGCCACGCTACGGCCCACAACCGACGCCGGCGAACACGACGTCGACCTCGATCTGGTCATCGCCGACGGCTGGCACCTGAACGGCCCCGAGCCGCTCCAGGAAGACCTGATCGGCACAACGATCCAGGGCGCCGGTGGCCGCTTCGACATCACCGACCTCCGCTACCCGGAACCCCGGCGCACCCAGGTCAGCACCCAGTCCGGCGACGTCCTGATCTACGAGGGACGGCAGCGGATCACCTTCCGGCTCAAACCCTCCCCGGCTACCGAACCGCCCCCCGTCTCGATCCCGATCTCCCTCCGACTCCAGGCCTGCGACGACCAACTCTGTCTACTGCCCGAGACGGTCATCCTGCAGTTGCCGGTGCGCCGGCCTTCTGGCCGGCCGCCGCCGCAGGCGGCCAGATAGCTGGTCGGCCGGAGGCCGGCACCACTTGGTCTTCCGGGTCGCGCTCGCCGCTTCGCGGCATCGCGCCTGATGCCGTAAACGCGGGCCAGAAGGCCCGCGCCACGGCCGGCGCACCGACCCTCAGCCTCGAGCGGGCGGAATCAATCTACGGCGTAGCGATGCAGTACAGGTTGCGACGGCCGCGCAGGTAGATCTCGTCGCCGACGATGGCCGGTGAGGCGTCGAAGCGGTCGTCGAGTTCGTTCTCGGCCAGGACCTCGAAGCTCGGTCCCGCCCTGGCTACCAGGAACTCGCCGTCGCGGCTCGCGAAGTAGACGCGGTCGCCGACGGCCACCGGCGAGGCGTAGACGTTGCGGACCGCGCCAAGCCGCTGATTCCTGTAGAGCGCCTCGCCGGTCGCGGCGTCGTAGGCGGAGAGGATGCCGCTGTTGACCTTCGTGAAGTAGATGACGCCGTCGTGCAGTAGCGGCGAAGGCACGTAGGGCGTGTCCCGGTCCACGGACCACACCACGCTCTCCGTACCCGTAATGTCGCCTTCGGCCCCGTCGAGCCGAACGGCGAGCAGCTTGCTGCCGCGGAAGCCGCTGGTCAGGTAGACGACGCCGTCGGAGTACACGGGCGAGGGAATCGCGTTGACCGTCATCCCGGTCGTTTCCCAGATCGGCTCGCCGGTGTCGGCGTCGTAGGAGCGGATCCGCTGCGTCGCGCTCGTTACGACCTGGGTGCGCCCGTCGTGCTCGACCACGAGCGGCGTCGTCCAGGCCGTTATCTCGTCCCGGTCGCGGCGCCAGATCTCCTCGCCCGACTTCTTGTCGAGCGCGACCATGAAGGACTCGTCCTCGTGGTCCCAGATGACGTACACGCGGTCGCCGTGGAGCGCCGGCGAACTCCCCTCACCGAAGCCGAGCCGCGTCCTCATGTCACCGAAGTCGCGACGCCAGAGCTCGGTGCCTTCGAGATCGAAGGCGTAGAGGCCCTGCGAACCGAAGAAGGCGATCAGCACCTCGCCATCCGTGACCGGCGACCCGGAGGCCCAGGTGCCGTCGGGATGAGTGCTCCCATGGGGCGCTTCCGTCCGCACGGTTCGCTTCCACGCCGTCGATCCGTCCGCACGGTCGAGCGCGTGGACCTCGTAGCTCAGGACCTGGTCGGGAGGGATGCCGTCACGCCTGCCGGCCGGCCGCGGGTTCGCGACCACCTCGCCGGTGGGCACGGCCGTGGTCAGGTAGAGACGGTCGCCCCACACGATGGGCGACGACAGGCCGAGGCCGGGCACCGCCTTCTTCCAGCGGACGTTCCTCTCCTCGGACCACTCGATCGGAGGATTGCCACCCGGCGCCGATCCGGTCCGGCTCGGGCCGCGCCAGGCCGGCCAGCCGCCTTCCAAATCCGAACTCGCGGGCGGCGCCGCCATCGTGACGCCGGACGCGAGCGCCAGTGCGGCCGCCAGCACGATGTACTCCGAGCGCAGCCCTCCATCCAGACGCATGACCGGCATGGCGCCCTCCTACAGACTCTCGTAGATGAAGCCGATGAAGACGGACTCGTTGATGAAGCCGGAGCCCCAGCCGTCCCACTCGTCGGAAAGGCCGGCCGCCTGGATTTCCTCGACCGACTTGCCGGCGTCCTTGCCAGCCTTCACCGCCGCCACGCACTCGGTGAGCATCCGGTGATACGTCTTCAGATCGTCCACCGAGGACAGGGGCCCGTGGCCGGGGATCACCTTCGCATCGGCCGGCAGGTGCTCCAGCACCTCGCCGATGCTGTCCCGGAGGCCCACCGCGTTGCCGCCGTTGCCGATGTCGACGAACGGAAAGCGTCCCGCGAAGAACTGGTCGCCGAGGTGGACGACGTTCGAGTCGGTGAAGTAAATGTAGCTGTCGCCGTCCGTGTGACCGCCGGTCAGGTGACCGATCATGATCTCCTCGTCGTTGAAGTGGATCGAAACCCCGTCGTCGTAAGTCACGACGGGGAGAGCCTCCTTCGGTGCCGGCTCGGCCGGCCGACCGCGCACGCCGGCGCCTTCCGCCAGCCGCTTGCGCACGTTCGTGTGTGCGACGATCAGGGCCTCCTTGCCGAAGATCGCGTTGCCGCCCGTGTGGTCGAAATGGAAGTGGGTATTGACGACGAACTCGAGGTCGCCGGGCGAAATCCCCGCGAGCGCCGCCCGGATCTTGTCGGCCAGGGGAGCGAACTGGTCGTCGACGATCAGGATGCCGTCCTCACCGGCCGATACGCCGATGTTGCCGCCGGCGCCCGTCAACATGTGAACGGCGCCGGAAACATGTTCGGCCGTCACCTCGACGGCCGAGAAGTCCTGCTGCGCCGCAACGGGTACAGCCAGAACGGCCGCCGCGGCAGCGACGGTCAGGAGACGGGAACGAAGCTTCATGCCAACCATGTGTCTGTCCTCGTTTGGGAATGGGAGTCGGAACAGCACCCGGCAACACGGCGGGTGAACGCGCGGACCCTAGCAGCCAGCCGGACTTCAACCTCCCACCGGGCTCGCCGTCAGTGCGACAGCGCGTACAGAACGAGGTTGACGCCGAAGGGATACGACTTCGTCAGGGAAAAGCGCTCGAAGAACTCCCGCGACTCGCCTTCCCGCTCCCAGCCGTCGGCGATGTCCGTGTTGTGGGTCATCGCCACCATGAGGCGGCCGTGCTCGTCGAAGATCCCCCGGAAGTGCGGTTCGGCGGAATCCATGCCGCGCTCCGAAGTGCCGGCGCGGCCGCTCATGTTCCAGTACTGGATCGACGGGATCTGCGGCACCTCGTCGACGGTGAAGAACGTGCTGAAGATGGGGTGATCCAGCGGGATGTCGACGATCGGGTACTCGCCCGGCGGCAGCACGCGGCCGATCTGCCGCGCCCAGCGGTCCCACGCCGCCGGCCCCCAGAAGTCGTCGACGTAGAGGAAGCCGCCGGCCAGCAGGTACTTTCGCAGGTTCTCCGCCTCGATGTCGTCGATGCCGATCGTGCCGACATCCGACATGAACAGGAACGGAAACTCGAACAGCCGCGGATCGTCGAGCGTCAGCACGAGGTGCTCCGGGTCGCCGTACGCCGTGCGCTGGATCTCGACCGTCGTCAACTGGGCCAGGCGGGTCATGAAGTTGTACTCGGAGTCCGGGTAGTCCGTGAACCAGCCCTGGCCCAACCACTCGTCGATGACCTGCCGGTACTGGCCGCGGCAGAAGACGAAGCCCTCGAGGTACTGGCGACCTTCCTCCGGGTAGCGCGCAGGCACCGGGCGCCACCACTGGGCCGGCAGCAGCGAGGCGAGGAGCAGGGCGATCGCGGCCACGCCCGTCGGCGCCAACCACCTTCTTCCCGGCCCTGCCGTGAACCTCATTGCCACGATCGTACCCCGCAGCGAACAGTACAATCGAGATCCTCTCTCCACTCAAGACAACGACGTCCACCGGGAGGACTGTTCCGTGAACCCAGAGTCCCTGTCCCGCCGCACTTTGATCGCCGGCGCCGCTTCGGTCGCCGCCGCCGCTGCCGTGCCCACGGCTGTTTCCGCCCAACAGGAACGCGTCATCAAGAACGGGAGGATTCGCCAGTCGGTGTGCCAATGGTGCTACGGCCGCATACCGCTCGAGGAACTTGCCGCCGCTGCCAGCGCGATGGGCCTAGAGTCCATCGAGATCCTGGGCCCCGAAGCCTTCCCGACCCTGCGGGAACACGGCCTGATCTGCGCCATGACGAACAGCCACGGCATCACCGAAGGCATCAACGACCCCGCCAACCACGAGGCCTGCCTGGAGGCGATCACGACCGCCATCGACGCCACCGCCGAGGCCGGATTCCCCAACGTGATCACCTTCTCGGGCAACCGCGACGGCATGCCCGACAGCGACGGCCTCGAGAACTGCGTCACGGCCCTGAAACAGGTCGTCGACCACGCGGAGCAGAAGGGCGTCACGATCTGCATGGAGTTGCTCAACTCCAAGGTCAACCACCCCGACTACATGGCCGACAACATGCCCTGGCTGGTCGAGCTCGTCGACCGGGTCGGATCCGATCGCTTCAAGATCCTCTACGACATCTACCACGCGCAGGTCATGGAAGGCGACGTGATCCGGACCATCCGCGACTACCACGAGCACATCGGCCACTACCACACGGCCGGCAACCCCGGACGCAACGAACTGGACGAGGACCAGGAGCTGTACTACCCGGCGATCATGCGCGCGATCCTCGAGACCGGCTACACGGGCATCGTCGGCCAGGAGTTTGTCCCCAGGGGCGAGGACAAGCTGGCCGCGCTAGCTCACGGCGTTCAGGTCTGCGACGTCTGATCCCGGCGAGGTCTCATCCCGGAACAGCGCGCCGAAGCCCAGCATAGTGACCAGCGCCAGCGCCGACAGCGAGTACCACAGCGCCGAGTAGTCAAGCACGCCGGCGTCGTTCGTGAACGCCTCGGACAGCACCTGGAGCACCGGCGCCGCCAGGACGGGCCCGAGACCGAGAATCACGATCCCGAACACCGTCTGGGCGGAGTGGCGGACGTCCGGCTCGGCGATGCGGTCGACGTAGATGAAAGCGGCGGCGAAGAAGCACGCGTAGCAGAGCCCGTGGAGCGCCTGGCTAGCGACGATCACCTCGACGGGCAGGAAGTCGCTGCCGAAGATCGCGTAGCGGGCACAGTAGGCGAAGGCGCCGATGACGATGACGCCGCGGAACCCGAGTCGCGCCAGCAGCCAGCCGGTGGCCACCATGACCGCGATCTCGGCGAACTGTCCGATGCTCATCGCCGGTCCGATGCGGCTGTCCGGAAGCCCCAGGACCTCGCTCATGAACGGCGCCGTCTGCATGAAGTAGATCTGGTGGATCACAGCGATCGGCAGGCTCGCCAGGACCAGCACCGCGAACGACCGCTTGCGGAACAGCGCGAAGGCCTTGGCGAAGGCGAGCTTCTCCTCCGCGTCCCGGCGCGGCGGCGTCGGCGGCAGCACGAGGCAGAACAGCGCGTAGCCGAACGCCAGCACGCCGCTCCAGATCAGCGAGTCGACGAGCCGGGCGGTCGCGTCGGCGGCCTCGACGCCGACATAGAACGGCGGCAGCCAGGAGAACCGGACGTCCGAGAGCAGCCAGAACAGCGGGAACGCCCAGCTCGCGGCGATCCAGCCGATCGTGCCCCAGACCCGCACCTTGGGGAACTGGCTGTCGGGATCGTCGAGATGCGCGAAGGCAAGCGAGTTCGAGAGCGCCAGGGTCGGTGTGTACAGCACCGAGTACGCCACCGACAGCCAGAGCCACGCCGAGAACGTCGTCTGGTACGCGGTCAGAATCTTGATCGCGCCACCGGCCAGCAGCAGCACCGCCAGGACGCGCTGGGTCGAGAACGAGCGGTCGGCGAGCTGGCCGGCGACGAACGGCGCGGTCACGGCACCGATCGAACTCGCCAGGCCCAGAATCCAGCCGACCTGTCCGGGGCTGAACCCCAGACCACCCTCGGCCTGTTCGGCCTGAAGATAGCGGGCCAGCACGGGCAGCCAGACGCCCCAGACGCCGTACTGCAGGAGCATCATGACGGACAGCCGGAGGTACGTCTGGCGCTTCACCGGGAGCATCCTACGCCTTCCGATCTACACTCCCGCCTCCATCCAGGTCCATGCAGATCGAAGACACCAGTACCGGAGCCCTGACCGGGATCCACGTCGTCGACATTGCCGGCACGGTCGCCACCGCCTACTGCGGCAAGCTCTTCCGCGACCTCGGCGCGACGGTGACGAACCTCGAACCGCCCGATGAAGGCCACCCGATCCGCCGGTTGCACCCCTTCCATCCCCGGGCATCGGCACCCGAGGACAGCGCGCTCGCGACCTGGCTCTCGCTTGGCAAGCGAAGTGTCGCCGCCGGACCGGACGGGCCGGAGGTCCACGACCTGCTCCACGGCGCCGATCTCATCCTCGACGCCGACCCCGCCGTCGAAAGGCAACTGCTCGAAGGCCAGATCCGGCTCTCCATCTCCTGGTTCGGCGCCTCGGGTCCCTACGCCGGCCGCGCCGCCACGGACCCCGTCATCAGCACCCATACCGCCGCTGCCAGGGCGATCGGACCGGCCGAGGGACCGCCCATCCTGGCGACGGGCCATACGCCACAGGTGGTCGCCGGCACACTGGCCTACGTGGGTGCAGTCGGCCACCTCCTGGCGCGGGAAACCGGGCGGCTCGACGCCCCGTTTCACCTGGACGTCTCGATCTTCGAGGCGGCGATGTGCATCACCGAGCCCGGTCCTTCGGGGACCCTCGCGACGGGCGAGATCCGTCCCCGAATCGGCATCAACCGTTTCTGGCCCACCTATCCGGTCGGCATCTATCCCTGCCGCGACGGATGGCTCGGCGTGAGCACGGTGACGCCCTCCCAGTGGCGAAGCCTGTGCGCGCTGCTGGGGCTTGACGAACTCGGGACGGAGCCCCGCTACCAGGTGTCGATCAACCGCCTCGAAGACGCCGACGCGATCGACGCCGCGTTCGGACCGCGCCTCCTCGAACGGACCGCTCGCGAGTGGATGGAGGCCGGTCAGGCCGCACGCGTTCCCCTTGCGCTCGCACCGACACCGGCGGAGCTGTTCGACCTCGAGCAGTTCCGGGATCGCGGCGCCTGGGTCAAAGCCGAACACCCCGACCAGGGCAGCTTCGTCGCGCCCGGCACGCCGTTTCGCCTGCATCGCACTCCCGCCGCAACCGGAGGCAGGGCGCCGCGCCTAGGCGAACACAACGGCGCGGCGGCAGGTAGGGGCCAGGAGTCCAGCGCACAGCCGGCGCTCGAACCCGAGCAGCCGGCGGACCGGATGCCGGCCAGAAGGCCGGCGCACCGACAGGCGGCCCACCTACAGGCCTCGCGCCGCCCCACGCTGCTCGGCGACATCCGCGTCGTCGATCTGACGATGGGCTGGGCCGGGCCGCTCGCCACCCGCCAGCTCGCCGATCTGGGCGCCGAGGTGATCAAGGTCGAGTCCTGCCAGTACTTCGACTGGTGGCGAGGCTGGGAGTCGACGCCGGAGTCGATCGCCCAGAAGCTCTACGAGCAGTCGACCGCCTTCAACACGACCGGCCGCAACAAGCTGGGGATCACTCTCGACCTGACCAGCCGGCGCGGCGTCGATCTCCTGCTGCGCCTCGTCGCGAAGGCCGACGCCGTGATCGAGAACTACACCGCCAGCGTCCTGCCGAAACTCGGCCTCGGCTACGACCGGCTCCGCCAGGTGAACCCCGAACTGGTCATGGTCTCGATGCCGCCCTTCGGCGCGAGCGGTTCCTGGATGAACCACCGCGCCTACGGCTCGACCGTCGAGCAGGCGTCCGGACTCCCCCACCTGAACGGCCGGGCCGGAGACCCGCCGACCATGCAGCACGTCGCCCTCGGGGACCCGATCGCCGGCATCAACGGCGCCGCGGCGCTCCTGACCGCTCTCCGGCACCGCCGCCGAACCGGCGAGGGGCAGTACGTCGATCTTTCCCACGTCCAGTCCATGTTCCCGCTCGCCGCCCACGGCCTGATCGAGCAGGCGGTCCGCGGCACCCCGCCGGAACGTTCCGGCGGCCGTCATCCGCTGTTCGCGCCGTGGGGCGTCTATCCGTCCATCGGCGCGGAACCCTGGATCACGGTCACGGTCGAGACCGAGGACCAGTGGCGTGCGCTCTGCGACGTTCTGGGCATGAACGCCGAAGACCAGGGATTCGCCGATGCGGCGGGCCGCAAGCAGCACGAGGACGAACTCGACCGGGCACTGACGGCCCGCACCACGCTCCACGACGGCCTGGCCCTGGAACGGCGCCTGGCCGCAGCGGGGGTGCCGGCGGCCGTGCTGCGCAACACGCTCGACGTACTCTACGACCCGCATCTCGAGGCCCGCGGCTACTGGCAGTGGCGCGAGCGCGCCTACGTCGGCGACCAGCCCAACCCGTCGGCTCCCTTTCGGCCCGCCGCCGAAGATCGCCGAAGCCGCCCGTACGCCGTCGAGTGGCCGGCGCCCACGCTTGGGCAACACAACCGCGAGGTGCTGACGCGCCTGCTCCGGCTGAGCGAGGATGAACTGAAGGCACTGGAGCGGGACAAGGTGATCGGGACCGAGCCGGTCGTATGATTCTGGCCGCTCATGATCGCCGTTACAGCGCTCGTCGCCCTCCTCGCCACGGCGCCTGGAAGCCCTGAGGACGCCTCGCCGGCATTCGTGGAAGTCGCCGGCGATGTCGGGATCGACTTCGTCCACTACAACGGCATGACGGGGCAGCTCTACACCGCGGAAGTGGTGGGCGCCGGGGTCGCCCTGGTCGACTACGACAACGACGACGATCTCGACATCTACTTCGGCCAGGGGCGCTCCTTCGACGGCGACGAGGACCGGCAGCCTGTCTTTCCGCCGCCGGCGGCCGAACCGACGGACCGCCTGTTCCGGAACGACCTCGCTGAAACCGGAGAACTCCGGTTCACCGACGTCACGGCGGAGATCGGGCTCCACGCGCCGGGCTACAACACCGGAGTCGCGACCGGCGACTACGACCGCGACGGCTGGGTCGACCTCTACCTGACGAACCTGGGCCCGAACCAGCTCCTGCGCAACCTGGGAGGCCGCGGCTTCGAAGACGCCACGAAGGCCGCCGGAGTCGACGACCGCCGGTTCAGCGTGCCGGCCGTCTTCCTCGACTACGACGCAGACGGCTGGCTCGACCTCTACGTCGGCAACTACCACCGCTTCCACCGCGCCAATCGCAAGCGCTGCTTTCTGACCAGCGGACAGCCGGACTACTGCGGGCCGCTCAGCCAGCCGGCGGAGGCCGACCGGCTGCTCCGCAACCTCGGCGATGGAACCTTCATCGACGCCACGGTCAGCTCTGGCCTGGGCGCCGACTCGGTGGCAGCCGGCACAGCCCTGGGCGCGATCGCCGACGACTTCAACGGCGACGGGCTCGTCGACCTCTACGTCGCCAACGACCAGATGGCGAACCACCTGTGGCTCAACCAGGGCGACGGCACGTTCATCGAGGACGCGGTCTTCGCCGGCGCCGCGTTCGACCGCGACGGACGCCCGCAGGCCAGCATGGGGGTCGCGGTCTCCGACTTCGACGGCAACGGCGCGCCCGACATCTTCCTCTCCCACCTGGTCCGCGAGCACAACACGCTCTACCTGAACGACGGCGAGGGGCTCTTCGACGACCGCAGCCGCGAAGCCGGCCTGATCGACGCGAGCTGGCCGATGACCGGCTTCGGCGCCGCCAGTCTCGACGTTGACGGCGACGGCGTGCTCGACCTCTACGTTGTGAACGGAGCAGTCCGGCGGATCGAGTCCCAGGTCGAGGCCGGAGACCTCCATCCGCTGCGGATGGAGAACCAGCTCTTCCACGGACTCGGCGGCGGCCGTTTCGAGATCGTGCCGGCCGAGCGCCGGGAGCACCCGGTCCACGTCGAGGTCAGCCGCGGCCTGGCGGTCGGCGACCTGGACAACGACGGCGATCCGGACCTCGTCATCTCCAACAACGCCGGACCGGCCCGCGTGCTCCTGAACCAGCGCCGCCCGGGACGCGACTGGATCGGCCTGAGACTCGTCGACGCTGCCGGCGACGACGGGCAGGGGACCGTCGACGTCTACGGCGCCCGCGCCCGCCTCACCGGTGGAGGCGGCTGGCGGAGAGTTCACACCGACGGCAGCTATGTCGCGGCCCGCGATCCAAGGCTGCTGTTCCCGCTGCCCGGCGACGGCGACCCGGCCGAGCAAGGCGCCGTCCGCGGCGTCGAAGTCCGCTGGCCGGACGGGACCTCCGAGGAAGTACAAGTCGAGATCGGCCGCTACAACGTCCTGAAACGAGGCGACGGCACCAGGGACGGCCCACCTTGACCAGCCTTCTCCTCTGCCTCTCGCTTGCCGCCGCGGCGACCACGCAAGCCGCCGCCCAGGAGCAGCAGACCACCGCCGACGCTCGCCGGGTGCGAGCTCTGCTCTCGCTGGACGCCGTGCCGAAACCTGCGCTCGACCACCTGGATCCCGAACAACGCCAGCTACTCGCCGCCGACCGGACCGCCGCAGCCAGCGCCCTAGGTGCCGCCGCGACGGACGAGCAGGCACAACACGCAGCGAACACCTTCGGCGATCTCTGCCTGCAGTATCTCCACCACGAACTCCACGGCGCCGCCGCCGTGTGCCTGGCGCAGCTCCGCCTGCTGGCCCCGAACGACTTCCAGTGGACCTACTACGAGTTGCTGCTCCACGACGCGACCGGCAACCTGGAGCGCGCCCGGCTAGCGGCCCGCGCCGCCCTCGAACTGCGCCCCGACGACACGGCGACCCTGATCCGTGCCGGCGACCTCCACCTCGACGCCGGCGACCTCGAAGCGGCCGCGGCAGCCTACGCGCGGGCGCTCGCCGTTCGCCCCGAGAGCGCCGCGGCGCGGTTCGGCCTCGGCCGGGTGGCGATGGACCGGGGCGAGACCGGGCAGGCGATCGCAACCTTCGAGGAGGTCCTGGCCTCGCAACCGGAAGGAAGCGTCGTCCACCACCACCTGGGAATGGCCCTGCGGGCAGGCGGCGACACCACCCGGGCCCGTGCCGAGCTGGCGCGCAACCGTCATGTCGCGATCGCGATCGCCGATCCCCTCCGCGACCGGCTCCAGATCTACGGTCTGAAGACCGAGGCCCGGTTCGATCGGGCAGTGCGCGCCGCCCGTTCCGGCCGGAACGACGAGGCGATCGCCCTGTACCGGGAACTCCTCGCCGAGGACGGCAGCGACCCGGAGGTCCACTTCAACCTCGCCCGCTCCCTGATCGAGACCCGCGACCAGACGGGCGCCGAGGAGCATCTCCGGCACGCGATCGAAGCGAACCCCGCGCACGGAGCGGCGCATTTCAACCTCGCCCTCCTGCTCGGGCGCACCGGCCGCACCGCCGAGGGCGCGGTGCACCTGGAGCGGGCCGCCGAGATCGACCCGGAGAACCTGCAGTGGCGGATGATGCGGGCCCAGGCCCGGGCCGACGCCGGCAACGCCTCCGGCGCCCGCTCCGAGCTCGAGGAGATCGTCCGCCTCGATCCCGGAGCGATCGAGGCGCACCGTCTGCTGGCGGCCATGTTGCTCGAGGCAGGCGAACCGGCCCGAGCCGCCGACCACCTGGAGGCCCTGGCGGCATTGACCCCCGACGACCTGCGGGTCCACTTCAACCTCGGCCTGACGCGGTTCGGGACCGGGCAGTTCGCCACCGCCCGGGAGGCGCTCGAGACCGCGCTCGAGCGCTTCCCCGGCGACCTCGCCGTGCGACACCTGCTCGCCCGCCTCCTCGCCACCAGCCCCGACGCCGCCGTGCGCGACGGCGAGCGGGCAGTGGAACTCGCCCGCTCGGTCGTCGACGAGCAACCGGCGCTCGACCATCTGGAGACCCTGGCGATGGCGCTGGCCGAGGCCGGTCGCTTCGATGAGGCCGTCTCCTGGCAGCAACGGGCCCTGGACCACGAACGGGACACCGCCGGCGGCAACTCGCCGCAGCGGCTTGACCGTCTCCGCCTCTACCAGGCAAGGCAACCGCTCCGCGCTCCCGGAGGCGGTCGCTAGACGTGAACGCCCGCGTCGTCGCCACCGCGTTCGTCGCGACTCTGGCCTGGAGGTGCGGCGGTGCGGACGACCCCGCGGTCGACACGGCCGAGCCGGAGCCGCCGCGGCCCGCCGCGGCCGGACCGATCATCTTCGAGGAACGCGCTGCCGCCACCGGCCTCGACTTCGTCCACCGCAACGGCGCCTCCGGGGAGTACCTCCTGCCCGAGATCATGGGGGCCGGCGCCGCCCTGCTCGACTACGACGCCGACGGCGATCTCGACGTCTTCCTGGTCCAGGGCGGGCCCGTCTTCGGCGACGGCGCACGCGACCGCGCGGCCTACCGTGACCGCCTCTTCCGCAACGACCTCGTCGAGTCCGGCCAGCTCCGGTTCACCGACGTCACGGAAGCGTCCGGAATCCGCTCCGACGGCATCGGCATGGGCGTCGCCGCAGGCGACGTGGACGGCGACGGCTGGATCGATCTCTACGTGACGAACCTCGGCTCAAACCAGCTCTGGCGCAACCGGGGCGACGGCCGTTTCGAGGATGTAACGGCCCAGGCCTCAGTCGACGACCCCGGCTGGAGCGTGCCGGCCCTCTTCTTCGACCCCGACGGCGACGGCGACCTCGACCTGTTCACAGGCAACTACCTCGACTTCAACCGCGGCACCCACACGGTCTGCGCCGCGGCGGTCGGGGGCCCGGACTACTGCAGCCCGCGGAGCTTCGCGCCGCAGCCCGACCGCTTCTTCCGTAACCTCGGCAAGGGCCACTTCGAGGAGGCGACCGGGCCGGCCGGACTCGACGGCGCCGACGCTTACACCCTGGGCGCCGTGGCTCTCGACGCGGACGCCGACCACCGGCTGGATCTCTACGTCGCCAACGACTGGACGCCGAATCACCTCTGGCTCAACCGCGGCGACCGCTTCGAGAACGGAGCGCCGATCGCCGGGGTCGCGGTCAACGCCGGCGGCGTCGCCGAGGCCGGCATGGGGGTCGACGCGGCCGACTTCGACGGCGACGGAGACGAGGACCTCTTCCTGGCCCACCTGACCGGCGAGACGAACACGCTCTACCGCAACGACGGCCGGGGCCTGTTCCGCGACGCCACGCTCGCCGCCGGCCTGGGCGCGCCCAGCCTGCCGCGGACCGGTTTCGGCGCCGCCTGGGTCGACATCGACAACGACTCCCGGCTCGATGTCGTCGTCGTCAACGGCGCGGTGCGCCGCATGGCGAAGCCCGGAGGCCTGACGGACTTCGGCCAGCCCAACCAGGTCTTCCGGAATCTCGGCGACGGCTCCTTCGAGGAGATCTCGGATCAGGCCGGTCCCGCCTTCAACGAGGACCTCGTCTCGCGCGGCGCGGCGTTCGGCGACATCGACAACGACGGCGACACCGACTGCCTGGTCAGCAACAACGGCGGCCCGGTCCAGCTCTTCCTGAACACGGTCGGGCAGGACCGATCCTGGATCGGACTGCGGGTCGTACACGGCTCGCCCGAACGCGACGGGCTCGGCGGCGTCGTCGAGCTCCGGCTCGGCGACGGCCGGACGATCACGCGCCGCGTCCGCACCGGCATGAGCTACGCCTCGTCGAGCGACCCGCGGGTCCTCTTCGGGCTAGCCGAAGCCGTAACGACGGACGAGATGCGGGTCCGCTGGCCGGACGGGGTCGAGGAGACCTTCGACGCTCTCGAGCTCCGGCGCTACCACACCCTGCGCCGGGGCGAAGGGAGCGCGCCGTGAAGGGCCGCGGGCGCTCGTCGCTGGCGGCAGTCCTCCTCACCGGGGCCGCTCTCGGCTGTGCCGGAGAGGACCGTTCCGCGCCACAACTGCCGGTCGCCGACCTCTCCTCGGCCGACGAAGCGCTCCGGGTGCAGATCGCCGGGCACGAGGAGCGCATCCGGGCTCTGCACGCGGAACGTGCGGCCGCAGCGGAGGTCTCGGCCTCGGTCGGTGAACTCGGCCGCCTTTACCACGGACTGCAACTCCTGCAGCCCGAAGCCCTCTACCTGCTCGAGAACGCGCTCGCCTGCTACCGCGAAGCGCAACGAATCGATCCAGGGGACTGGCGATGGCCCTACCTCGAGGCTTTCGCGCTTGACGCCCGCGGCGACCTCGAGCCTGCCGCGCGGAGGTACCGGGCCGTGCTCGCGTCCACGCCGAGCCGGGTGACCGTGCTGCTCCGTCTCGCGGAAGTCGAACACCGGCTCGGCCGGTCGTCCGTAGCCGAGGCGCTCTGGAGAGAAGCTCTTGCCCTCGACCCGGACCAGCCGGCCGCCCACTACGGACTCGGCCGCATCGCACTCGACGGGGGGGACGCGGCGGCTGCCGCGGAGGCGCTGGAACGAGCACTCGAACTAGCGCCCGCCGCCGGCCGCGTTCACCACGCGCTGGCTCTGGCCTGGCGGGATCTCGGCGACCGCGATCGCGTCGGCTTCCATCTCGAGCGGGCAAACGAAACCCCGACCCCCATCGACGATCCCGTCGTTCAGGGTCTCGCCCTCCTTCCCTCCGGCAGCCGCGCGACGCTCCAGCGCGGGCTGCTGGCCGTGCAGGCAGGCGCCATGGACGACGCCGTCCTGCTCCTCCAGCGCGCGACCGAGGAGGATCCGTCCAACCCGGCTGCGCACCGCAATCTGGCACTGGCGCTCATCGACGCCGACCGGCCTGACCAGGCGATCGCGGCGCTACAGGCCCTGGCGCGACTCGACCCCGCCGACGGCTGGACGCAACTGGAACTGGGCCGCCTGTTCGCCTCCCGCGGCCGTTTCGACCTGTCCCTCGCGCACCTGGAACGCGCGGTCGAACTCGCTCCCCGCCACAAGCAGGCCCGGATCGAGCTCGGCCTCGCCCTGGCGCGAGGCGGCAGGCCACGGGAGGCCCTCCCTCAGTTCGAGACCGCGCTGGACATCGACCCCTTCTTCACCGAGGTCCACAACCACCAGGCCGTCATCCTCGCCGCCATGGGCAGGCCGGACGAGGGCGCCCGCCTGCTGCGGCAGCGCCTGGCTGCGGCCCCCGGCGACGGCGCCGCCGCGCGCGCACTGAGCCGAATCCTGCGTCAGCAGCAACGGTTCGACGAAGCCCGCCGGGTACTGGAAGGCGCGTTGGGGACGGCTCCCGGCGACCCGCGGGAAGAAGGCGCACTGCGCCTGGAACTTGGGCGTCTCCTCGCCCTGGGGAACCATCC
This sequence comes from Acidobacteriota bacterium, assembly GCA_011525365.1. Lineage (GTDB taxonomy): Bacteria > Acidobacteriota > Thermoanaerobaculia > Multivoradales > Multivoraceae > Multivorans. The sequence continues at coordinate 1,719,265 of WTGQ01000002.1, read as the reverse complement.
GGCCCAGGCGCTCTCGGAACTCAACCGGGCGAGGCGGCTGGCGCCGGGACTCTTCGAGGCGGCGTTTCTGGCCGGCCTGGTCTACGCCGAGCTTGGCCGGCTGGACGACGCCGCCACGGCCCACGCCGCGGCGCTCGAGGCCCGGCCCGATTTCGGCCCGGCCCGCCTCGCCCTGGCGGAGGTGCTCGCCCGGCGAGGCCACTGCGACGAGGCCGTCGAGACAATCGAGACGGGGCGGCGTCTGACGCCCTCGGACCGCAACCTCGACCGCGCCCTCGCTGACCTTCGAGCGTCCTGCGTCCAGGCCGGCGCACGCCAGTAGGACCGGCGCAGGCCAATAGAGTCAAGCGTGATCGTGGCTCGACCCGGAAGCAGAAACAGATCAGGCGGCCACGGGAACGCGCCGGCCGCCAGGCCGGCTCCGCTTTGGCGGTGGCTCCTCGCCAGCTTTCTGCTCGTGCCAAGCATCGCCGCCCGGCAATCCCCGGACCGGGCCGCCGCCATCGAGGCCAGCCACGCCCGCATGCTCGAGGCATTGGAGGCAATCCGCACACAGGACCTCGACCGCAACCCCTGGCTCGGCGAGGCCCCGGCCCGGGCCGCGCGCGAGGCACTCGCGGCGGCCGCCGGCGCTCCCGCCGTCACGCGGTTCCGGCTGCTGGTCGACCTGGCCGAGCAGGAACTTCGCATCGGCGACGAAACCGCCGCCCTGGACCGATTCGCCGAGGCCCACGACCTCCTCACCGGCCCGTCCGGGCTGGCCGCCGAACTCGGAAGCGAGGCGACCGAGGTCCTGTTCCGGATCGCCGTCGCCTGGCTCCGACTCGGCGAGAGCCGCAACTGCGCCGGGATGCACGGCGCAAACGCGTGCATCCTGCCGATCCGCGGCGAAGCGATTCACCGCGAGCGCGAGGGCTCCGAGCGGGCGGTTCGCTTCCTGCGCGAGTACCTGGCGGCCGTGCCCCCGAACTCCGTCCAACAGGTCAAGGCGAGATGGCTGCTGAACCTGGCCCACATGACCCTGGGCGACCACCCCGCGGCGATCGAGGCGGAACACCGGATTCCCCTCTCGACCTTCGGTTCGGCGGCCGAGTTCCCCCGCTTCGTCAACGTCGCGCCCGAACTCGGAGTCGACAGCTTCAACCTCTCGGGCGGCGCCGTCGTCGACGACTTCGACGGGGACTTCGACCTCGACATCTTCACCACCACCTTCGATCCGGCGGGCTCGCCCCGGCTCTTCCTGAACGACGGGCGCGGCGAGTTCACCGACGCGTCCACCGCGGCAAGACTCGACGGGCTCTACGGCGGACTGAACGTCGTCCACGGAGACGTCGACAACGACGGCGACCTCGACCTCTTCGTGCTCCGCGGAGCCTGGTTCGGGCCCCACGGCCGCCATCCGAACTCGCTGCTGCTGAACCAGTCGGTCGATGGCGACGGGTCCGGGCAGCCGGTCTTCCGGGACGTCACGTTTCTTTCCGGCCTCGGTCAGGTCCACTACCCCACGCAGACCGCCGCCTGGGCCGACTTCGACAACGACGGCGACCTCGACCTCTTCGTCGGCAACGAGCACAGCCCGGCGGTCGACGCGCCTTCCCAGCTCTTCCGCAACGAAGGGCCGGGCGAGGACAGCGTCGTCCGCTTCCGCGACGTCGCGGCGGAAGCCGGCATCGCCCTCCGCGCCTTCGTCAAGGCGGCGGTGTGGGGGGACTACGACAACGATCGCTTCCCCGACCTCTACGTCTCGGTCCTGGGCGGCCCGAACCGCCTCTACCGCAACCGCGGCGACGGCAGCTTCGAGGATGTCGCGTCCCGGCTCGGTGTCACCGGGCCCCGGCAGAGCTTCCCGGCCTGGTTCTGGGACTTCGACAACGACGGCAACCTGGACCTCTTCGTCTCCAGCTACACCGGCGACCGCGGCGGCCTGGGCTTCGTCGCCGCCAGCTACCAGGGCTATCCCGGTCCGTGGGAGCCGGCGCGGCTCTACCGGGGCGACGGCGAGGGCGGCTTCGAGGACGTTGCCGCCAGAAGCGGGCTCACCCGGCTCCAGCTTCCGATGGGCTCGAACTTCGGCGACCTCGACCACGACGGCTACCTCGACTTCTACCTCGGCACCGGTTACCCCGACTACGAGGCGATCATGCCGAACGTCCTCTACCGGAACCTGGCGGGCCAACGGTTCGTCGACGTCAGCCTCGCCGCCGGCTTCGGCCACCTGCAGAAGGGCCACGCCGTCGCCTTCGCCGACCTCGACGGCGACGGCGACCTGGACGTGTTCGAGCAGATGGGAGGCGCGTATCCCGGAGACCGCTTCGGCGACGCCCTGTTCCGCAACCCGGGCTTCGGCAACCGCTGGCTGGCTCTGAGGCTGGTGGGAACTGAGAGCAACAGCTCGGCGATCGGCGCCCGCATCCGAGTCGACCTCGTGGACCCGGACGGCGCCCGGCGCTCCGTGCACCGCCGCGTCAACGGCGGCGGCAGCTTCGGCGGCAACCCGTTGCGCCAGACGATCGGCCTGGGAAGACCGGCCACGCTCGAGCGGGTCACGGTGTACTGGCCGGCCACGGACGTTTCTCAGACCTTCGCCGGCGTCAGGCCGGACCGGCTCTACCGCGTCGTCGAGGGTCGAGACGAGTTGGAGTCAGTCGCGGTACGGCACTGAGAGTCGGTCGCGCCTCCGGGAAGGGTTGCGCGCCACCACTCCAAGATGCTGGACGCCAAACCAACATCTTGAATCGAAGCGTCCCATTCGACCTCTCTGCGGACCCCATTTGACATTGGACATGGACTCAGTGAGGATGCCCCGCTTTCTTTTTCCGTAGTCTCATCGAACCAACCAAGGAGGATGATCTCGATGAAGCGATTCCTGGTGGCCGCGCTGCTGCTGCTCCTGCCCGTCGGCGCCCTTGCCGACGCGCCGGAAACGGCAACGATCAGCGGTCAGATAGTTGATCCCGGCGGATCCCCGCTGCCCGGCGTGAGCGTCACGCTGAGCGGCGAGCGCGGGGACAAGTTCGGCATCACCGACGAGAACGGCAGCTACCGGTTCGTCGGCGTGACGCCCGGCGACTACTCGCTGACCGCGACGCTGGAAGGTCTCGGCGAAGCCGCGGCCCAGGTGCGCGCGGTGGCCGGCGACCGCACATCTCTCGATCTCACCCTCCAGGCGGCGATCGAGGGGGAAGTCACCGTTACCGGCGAGACGCCCATGGTCGACAAGTTCAACGTGACCGCCGGCACCACGGTCGCCGGCGAGATCGGCGAGCAGATCGGCGGCGTCACCCGCACCTACTACGGCATCATCAACGCGCTGCCCGGCGTCACCGCCGACGCGGAGAACGACGACATCCAGCAGACCCGCCCCTCGGTCAACGGCGCGCACTTCGCCGACCAGGGCGTCTTCATCGACGGCGTCGACACCACGTTCGCCAAGTTCGGCGGCAGTCGGGTCCGCGTGCCGACAACCGCGCTGACCGAGGTCTCGATGGAGGCCGGCGGTTCTTCGGCTGAGTACGGCCGCTATGTCGGCTCCGCGACCAACGTGATCGTCAAGTCGGGCACGAACCGGTTCCACGCCGACTCGCTCTGGAATCACCAGCGGGTCGACTGGGGCGCCGACTACAAGGACCAGCCTTCGCTGACGGAGCGGACGAACAAGCCCTATCCGGCCGACTGGTTCAAGCGCTGCCATGGCGATGAGCGGGACCAGGGCCGCGGGTTGATCCCCGGCGGCACCGACGGCTCCCGCGAACTCGAGCCCTGCCGCCCCGGCGGCTCCGAGTGGGCCGGTTCGAGCGACGGCTTCGAGGTTTCCTTCGGTGGACCGATCAGCCGGGACAAGTTCTGGTTCTACACCGGCTACAGCGAGTTCGACGACGCGTACGCCGAGCGGCTGGTCGGCGGCGATCCGTACGACATCAGCCTGTTCGACGACACCCGGATCCTGAAGCTGAACCTCCAGGCGAGCAACGCCCATTCGATGAACGCGTCCTGGATCGAGACCCCGACGTTCAGGAACTACTTCAATCCGCAGTCCTTCGACTACTGGACGCCGACTCCGCACGAGAACGACAGCGAACTGGCGACGGTCAACTGGAACTGGGCGATCTCGCCCAACTGGTTCCTGGAGTCCAAGCTGGCGACGCAGGAAACGCAGGAGAACAAGTACCTGGGCTGTCACAACACGCTGTCCCAGGAGAACCCCGGGGTCCTGACCGCCGACGGCATGCCGATTCTCGACTGGCTCGGCCTGAACCACCTTCCGGAAGTTCCGGCCGAGATGGTCACCACCTGCCTGCAGGCGAAAGCGCTCGACCGCGGTCCGGAAGCGGGCCATTCCGAGCTCGACACCTCGGGCGGCGACAGCAGCTTCCCGTTGCGGTTCCCGTTCAACCCGGACCAGGGCTTCTTCTGGCCGGGCAACAACTACAACGTCTACGTCGACGGTGAGAACCTCGGCGCCTGGCACAATGGCTGGATCCTCTCGGACGGCTTCGGCTTCAACGCCTTCCCGCGCGAGCAGGCCAACGTCGGTCTGACCCAGTTCGTCGGCGCCAACCACGAGCTGAAGTACGGCATCGACTACCAGGACACGAAGTGGGAGGGTGAGAACGCCCGGACCTCCTTCATGAACGGCTGGGGCTACGACTCCTACAACCCGTTCGGTTACGGCGGCGCCGGCGGCCTGGGTATGGACAGTTGTTCGCTCACCCGCAACGCCGGCACCTCGCCGGACAACCCGCACTGGTCGGGCCAGACGAATCGCGGCCGCGGCTGCACCTACGTCGACTACAACTCGCCCAAGCTGAGCTGTCTGGGTCCGATCGGCGAGCAGCTCACGCCGATCGAGATCACGAACGTTGACGGCCAGATCCACCGGACGGACTTCGACGAGGGCAATTGCCTCGGCCGGGGAACCGGCGACGCGGAGATGGCGGACACCGCCTTCTACCTGAGGGACCGCTTCACGGTCGGCGACCACTGGACCTTCAACATCGGCGTCCGCGCGGAGATCCAGGAAGGCTGGAACGACGTTCGCCGCAAGGTGGTGGACGCTACCTACGCCGATCCCCGTTTCAACGCCACTTACGACGTCAAGGGCGATGGCCGTCTGCTGTTGACCGCCAACTGGGGCCAGTACCACGCGATGCTGAACCAGGCCTGGATCGCCGGCGGCGGCGACGTGTCGGGCGGCATGCACGATCTGTGGAACGGCTACGAAGGCTACGAAGTCTGGCTGTTCTGCGACCCGATCGAAGCGTTCGTCTTCTGTCCGTCACCGGACCGGCTGGACACGAGGCGAGCCGGCACGGTCGGCGCCCCGGTTCCCGGCTACAACTTCGCCTGGAGCACTCTGATCCCCGGACTGATGTGGGACGCGGTTCGTCCGTGCCGTGATGGCGAGACGTCGGGCGTGGACTGCGAGATCTGGGACCACAGCGTCGATCCCTACTACCGGGAGGACCTGATCCTCGGGCTCGAATGGCAGTTCGCCCCGAACTGGGCCCTGGACGTCAAGTACATCGACTGGTCGATGCAGGACATGATGTTCTCCAACACCCAGTTGGACCACAAGGGCCGGAACACCTTCATCACCGGCAACTACCACGACCTGGCGCAGATCGTGACCAACGCGGCCGACGCCCGTGAAGCCAGGGGGATCGAACGGGGACTGAACGACGAGGCCCTGGCCCTCGCCGACCCGGCCAAGAACGGTTATCGGGGTCTGCAGATCCAGCTCAACCGGCGGTTCGCCAACGGCTGGGCGCTCTACAACAACGTGGCGTGGTCGGAGACCGACACGACGGGCGCCGGGGCCTGGTGGAACAACACGAACTCCACCTACCTCGAGAGCCTGAGCGCCGTGCTGACGCAGGAGATCATCGATCTCTGCAATGCCGGCCAGATGGTTCCCGACCGGCGCACCGGGCGCACCGAGCTCTACCCGGTGGACTGCAACCAGGCGCTGTCGGAGTGGATCGGCTACCCGGTGTCGATGATCAACCGGCGGGGGCTGAACCAGGCCTACGACCGGACCTGGATCTACAATTCCTTCGGCTTCAAGACCTGGCGCATGGGCAGCCATGACCTGACCCTGTCAGGTCACCTGAGCTTCCAGACCGGAACGCCCTGGGTGCGAAGCGAGGGTGTGTCGATCGTCAACATCGACCCGAACGATCCGAAGCCGGGCACGCCGAACGACGGCGTCGGCTTCAACCTGCATGCTCCTGGCACGCAGGGCCGGTTCACCTCGGACGAGTACACCCTCAACCTGAGCGGCGCCTGGGGCTTCCCCATGGGTTACCGCGAGGTGCGGGGCGAGGTCCGGGTCGAGGCGCTGAACGTCACCAACCAGCAGCGGCGACGCTCCTGGGGCGGCGACGGCCAGGTGTACCCGGTGCGGCGCTTCTTCCAGCGTCCTCGCCAGGTGCGCGCGTCTCTGAGGTTCCGCTTCTAGGGAGCCGAAACGCAGCGAACGCCAGGTCGGCCTGGCGTTCAGGGATGCGAAGGGGAGAGGGCTTCGGCTCTCTCCCCTTTCTCTTTGCCCTGAGAACGCCGGGCCATCCACGCCGATCCAACGATCTGGATCTGGTACGCCGTTCCAAGCCCACTCCGCCCCGTTCTTGACATCCGTCGAGCCCGTCATATAGTGCCCTCCTCGCTTTCCCTACAACTTGATCCGAGGAGAAGCTCTATGAAGCGACTCGCAGTGGTCCTGATGTTGCTGGTCCCGTTCGGCGCATTTGCCGACGCACCGGAGACGGCAACCGTCAGCGGCACGATCGTTGACCCGGGAGGCTCCGCGCTTCCGGGCGTCAGCGTCACCCTGTCCAGTGAGCGCGGCGACAAGTTCGCGATCACGGACGAGAACGGCCAGTTCCGGTTCGTTGGCGTCGTGCCCGGCGCCTACGACCTGAAGGCGGAACTGCAAGGTCTGGGCGAGGCTTCGGCCCAGTTCCACGCCGCGGCCGGCGACCGGCAGGATCTCGACCTGACCCTGCAGGCCGCCATCGAGGGTGAGGTGACCGTCACCGGCGAAACGCCCATGGTCGACAAGTTCAACGTCACCGCGGGCAGTACCGTCACGTCCGAGATCGGCGAACAGACGGCCGGCACGACGCGCACGTACTACGGGGTCATCAACGCCCTGCCCGGCGTCACCGCCGACGCGGAGAACGATGACATCCAGCAGACGCGTCCGTCGGTCAACGGCACCCACTTCGCTGACCAGGGCGTCTACATCGACGGCGTCGACACGACCTTCGCCAAGTTCGGCGGCAGCCGCGTCTTCCTGCCCACCACGGCAGTGACCGAGGTTTCGATGGAGGCCGGCGGCTCCTCCGCCGAGTACGGCCGCTACATCGGCTCCTCGACCAACGTGATCGTCAAGTCGGGCACGAACCGGTGGCACGTCGACGCGCTCTGGCAACGCCAGGCGATCGACTGGGGCGCCGACTACAAGGACCAGCCGGCCCTCGATCAGCGGCAGAACAAGCCCTATCCGGTCGACTGGTTCCGGCGTTGCCACGGCGACGAGCGTGACGCCGGCCGCGGGAAGATCCCCGCCGGCGACCTGAGTTCGGAGCTGTTCACGACGAACCGCGAGCCCTGCCTGCCCGGCAGCGACGAGTGGGCCGGCGCTTCCGACGGCTACGAGTTCTCGGCCGGCGGCCCGATCCAGCGGGACAAGTTCTGGTTCTTCCTCGGCGTCAGCGAGTTCGATGACGCGTATTCAGAGCGGCTGATCGGCGGCGACCCGTACGACATCAGCCTGTTCAACGACGCGCGCATCTTCAAGCTGAACATGCAGCCGACGGCGAGCCACTCCTTCGCCGCTTCGGCGATCGACACGCCGGCGTTCCGGAACTACTTCCACATTCCGTCCTCGGACTACTGGACCCCGACGCCGCACGAGAACGACAGCGTGCTGTCGACGGTCAACTGGAACTACGCCGTCTCGAGCAACTGGTACCTGGAGGCGAAGATCGCCTTCCAGGAAACCCAGGAGAACAAGTACCTCGCCTGCTACAACAAGCTGGAGCAGGAGAACCCCGAGGTCCTGAACGTCGACGGCATTCCGATCCTCGAATGGCTTGCCCAGGACAACTTCCCCAACGCCTCGGCGCGCATGGTGGAGACCTGCCTGCAGGCGAAGTCCCTGGATCGCGGTCCGATCGCGGGCCACATGGCGACGAACACCTCGGGCGGCGACACCAGCTACCCGCTGCGGTTCCCGTTCGATCCGAGCCTCGGCATCTTCTATCCCGGCAACAACTACAACGTGTACCGGGACAACGAGAACCTGGAGGCCTGGCACAACGGCTGGATCCTCTCCGACGGCTTCGGCTTCAACGCGTTCCCGCGCGAGCAGGCGAACGTCGGCCTGACCCAGTTCATCGGCGCCAACCACGAACTGAAGTACGGCCTGGACTACCAGGACACGAAGTGGGAGGGCGAGAACGCCCGCGTGCCACTGTTCAACGGGTGGGGCTTCGACGCCACCAACCCGTTCGGCTACTACCAGGCCGGGTCCCTGGCTGACGATGCGTGTTCCCTGCTGCGGGGTTACACCACGTCGCCTGAGAACCCGAACTTCCTCGGCGCCACGACGAGGGGCCGCGGTTGCTACTTCGTCGACTACAACTCGCCGCTCCTGACCTGTGAGGGGAATCACACCGACGGGCTGCCCCATCGGCCTACCCAGATCGAACGGGTGAACGGCGAGATCGTTCGCACGATCGGCACCTGCGTCGGCCGCGGCAGCGGCGACACGGAAGTCCGCAACGTCGGCTTCTTCGCCCGTGATCGCTTTACGGTCGGCGACCACTGGGTGATCAACCTCGGCGTCCGGGCGGAAGTCCAGGAGGCCTGGAACGATGTCCGGCGCCAGGTCGTGGACGACACCTACGTCGACCCGCGCATCAACATCGCCTACGACATCAAGGGCGACGGCGCCCTGCTGCTCAACGCCACCTGGGGCCAGTATCACGCGATGCTCAACCAGGCGTGGATCTCCGGCGGCGACGTGGCCCGGCCCAGCATGCATGACCTGTGGAACGGGTACGAGGGCAGAGAGGTCTTCCTCTTCTGCGATCCGCTCGACATTATCGGCATGAACATCCTGAGGTCGATCGGCTACGTCAGCTACGACTGCAACCACCCGTCGCGGCGGGACACGATCCGCGAGGGCACGGTGGGCCAGGGGATTCCGGGCTACAACCTGTCGTGGGAGCTGGCGCAGCCGGGCCTCATGTGGGACGCGGTCCAGGAGGGCTACTTCGACTTCGACATCCAGACCTACTACAAGCAGGAGGCGATCATCGGCCTCGAGTGGCAGTTCCGCCCGGACTGGGCGCTGGATGTCAAGTACATCGACTGGCAGTTGCAGGACATGATGTTCTCCAACTTCCAGCTCGATTACCGGGGCCGCAACATCGGCATCACGGAGAACTACCACGACCTGGAGAAGATCGTTCTCGCCTTCGACGACGCGAGAAGGGACCGGTGGGCGGCTGCCGGCTTCGACGAGGCCGACCGCACGAGCGCGGTCAACCGTGAGGCCCTGGCCAACGCGGATGCCGCGAAGAACTCCTACCGGGGTCTGCAGGTCCAGTTGAACCGCCGCTTCGCGGACGGCTGGGCGCTCTACAACAACGTCGCCTGGTCCGAGACGGACACCACCGGCGGAGGCGTCTGGTGGAACAACACGGACAGCGGCTACCTGGAGCTGGCTCACGTGAACCTCGGCGAGGGCCACATCGAGGACTGTCAGGAAAGCCAGACGGAACCTGATCGCCGCACCGGCAGGACGAGGACATTCCCCGAGGACTGCTACGCGCGGCTGAGCAACTTCATCGGCATGCCGGGCAGCATGATCAACCAGCGCGGTCCGAACCACGTTTACGACCGCACCTGGATCTACAACTCCTTCGGGTTCAAGACCTGGCGGATCGGTAACCAGGATCTGACGCTGGGTGGTCACCTGACCTTCCAGACCGGCACCCCCTGGTACCGGTCGGAAGGCGCGGGCGTCGGCGCCGCGAAGACCTGCGCCCCGGGCGCCAGGCCTTCGGGGCTGCGGACCTGCCCGCCGATCACTCCTTCCGACCCGACCAGCGACGCACGGCCGGGCACGGCCAACTCGGGCATCGGCGTGCGCCTCTTCCCGGCGGGCGCCGAGGGACATCGAACCGCGGATGAGTACACGGTCAACCTGAGCGGCGCGTGGGGCTTCCCCATGGGCTACCGGGACGTTCGTGGCGAACTCCGGGTCGAGGTCCTGAACGCGACCAACCAGCAGCGCCGTCGCGATTGGGACGGTCGTGGTGAGGTCTACCCGGTGCGCCGGTTCTTCCAGCGTCCGCGGACGATCCGGGCCAACATCAAGTTCCGGTTCTAGGCCGGAACGACCGAACCTGGGGCTTCGGCCCCGGGTTGAGGGAGATCGAGGGGAGAGGGTTTCGGCTCTCTCCCCTTTTCCTTTGCGCGGCGACGGGCCATCCAACCTTCTGGATCCCGGTCCCCTCCTTTGACATTCCCCCGGACGGTCCTATAGTGGTCATCAGACCTTCCGACCAATTGATCCGAGGAGGAGCTCATGAAGCGACTCGCAGTGATCCTGACGTTGCTCGTCCCCGTCGGCGCCTTCGCCGACGCGCCGGAGACCGCAACGATCAGCGGCACGGTCGTCGATCCAGGGGGTTCGCCCCTGCCCGGCGTCAGTGTCACCCTGTCCAGCGACCGAGGCGACAAGTTCGCTCTCACGGACGAGAACGGCCAGTACCGGTTCGTCGGTGTCGTTCCCGATACCTACGACCTGAAAGCGGAACTGGAGGGCCTGGGCGAGGCCCAGGCGAACTTCCACGCCGCCGCCGGTGACCGCAAGGCCGTCGACCTCACCCTGCAGGCGGCAGTCGAGGGTGGCGTCGTGGAGGTCACGGCGCAGACGCCGATGGTCGACAAGTTCAACGTCACCGCCGGCAGCACCGTCACGTCCGAGATCGGCGAGCAGACGGCCGGCACGACCCGCACCTACTACGGCGTGATCAACGCCCTGCCGGGCGTCACCGCGGACGCGGAGAACGACGACATCCAGCAGACGCGGCCCTCCGTCAACGGCACCCACTTCGCCGACCAGGGCGTCTACGTCGACGGCGTCGACACGACGTTCGCCAAGTTCGGCGGGAGTCGGGTCTTCCTGCCCACCACGGCGGTCACCGAGGTGTCGATGGAAGCCGGCGGCTCCTCCGCCGAGTACGGCCGTTACATCGGCTCCTCGACCAACGTGATCGTCAAGTCGGGCACGAACCGCTGGCACGTCGACGTGCTCTGGAACCACCAGCGAGTGGACTGGGGCGCGGAGTACAAGAACCAGCCCTCGCTGGCGGAACGGCGGAACCGGCCCTACCCGGTCGACTGGTTCAAGCGCTGCCACGGAGACGAACGGGACCAGGGCCGCGGCGCGATACCGCCAAGCATCATCGAGGAGGTCTCGACGATCAACCGCGAGGCCTGCCTGCCCGGGACCGATGAATGGGCCGGTTCCAGCGACGGCTACGAGTTCTCGGCCGGCGGCCCGCTGCGGCGGGACAAGTTCTGGTTCTTCGTGGGCGTCAGCGAGTTCGACGACGCCTACTCCGAGCGTCTGATCGGCGGCGACCCGTACGATGTCAGCCTCTATAGCGACGCACGCATCTTCAAGTTGAACATGCAGCCAACGGCGAGCCACTCCTTCGCCGCTTCGGCGATCGACACGCCCGCGTTCCGGAACTACTTCAACTGGCAGTCCTACGACTACTGGACGCCAACGCCGCATGAGAACGACAGCGTGCTGTCCACCGTCAGTTGGAACTACGCCATGTCGAGCAACTGGTTCCTGGAGGCGAAGATCGCCGACCAGGAGACGCAGGAGGACAAGTTCCTCGCCTGTCACGGCATCCTGGAGCAGGAGAACCCGGCCGCCCGGGCCGTGGACGGCATTCCCATCCTCGAGTGGCTGTCCCAGGACAACTACCCGGAGACGCCGGCGCGCCTCGTGGAGACCTGCCTGCAGGCCAAGTCGCTCGACCGCGGATCGATCGCGGGTCACACGGCGACGAACACCTCGGGCGGCGATACCAGCTATCCGCTACGGTTCCCGTTCGACCCGAGCAAGGGCATCTACTACCCGGGCAACAACTACAACGTCTACCGGGATGCCGAGAACCTCTCCTCGTGGCACAACGGCTGGATCCTGTCGGACGGCTTCGGCTTCAACGCCTTCCCGCGCGAGCAGGCGAACGTCGGTCTGACCCAGTTTGCGGGCGCGAACCACGAGCTGAAGTACGGTTTCGACTACCAGGACACGAAGTGGGAGGGTGAGAACGCCCGCGTTCCGCTGCTCCAGGGGTAGGGCTTCGACCCGACGAACCCGTTCGGCTTCCTCGGCGCCGGCACGATCGCCGACGACACCTGCGCGACGCCGTTCACCCGGAACGAGACTTCGGCCATCCGGGGCCGGACCTGCTACTTCGCCGACCACAATTCGACCTTCCTGACCTGCGAGGGCAACGCCCCCGACGGAATGCCCCACCGGCCCACCACGGTCGAGCACATCAACGGCGAGGTCGTCCGCACGCCGGGCACCTGCGTCGGGCGCGGCAGCGGCGACAGCGAGGTGCGCAACCTCGGCTACTACGTCCGCGACCGCTTCACGATCGGCGATCACTGGACGGTCAACGTGGGCCTTCGGGCGGAGACACAGGAAGCCTGGAACGACGTTCGCCGCCAGGTCATCGACGACAGCTACGTCGACCCGCGGCTGAACATCACCTACGACATCAAGGGAGACGGCGCCCTGCTGCTGAACGCGAGCTGGGGCCAGTACCACGCGATGCTCAACCAGGCCTGGATCTCGGGTGGAGACTCGAACGTCCCCAGCCTGCACGACCTTTGGAACGGCTACGAAGGGCACGAGGTCTTCCTCTTCTGCGACCCGGCTGACATTTTCACGTTCGACTTTCTGCAGGCCGTCGGACTGACCAACTACGGCTGCAGGGTTCCGCAGCGGAGGGACTCGCTCCACAACGGAACGGTCGGCGCGCCGCTGCCCGGCTACAACCTGTCCTGGGAGCTGACGACGCCGGGCCTCATGTGGGACGCGGTCCAGGCCGGCGTCCTGGACTACGACGTCCAGACGTACTACAAGCAGGAGGCGATTCTCGGCCTGGAGTGGCAGTTCCGCCCCAACTGGGCCCTTGATGTCAAGTACATCGACTGGCAGTTGCAGGACATGATGTTCTCCAACAACCAGCTCGACCACAAGGGCCGGAACATCGGCGTCACCGGGAACTACCACGACCTGTACAACATCCTGGTGGCCTTCGATGACGCGCGGGCCGAGACCTGGGCGGCCCAGGGTTACGATCCGGCCGAACGGCCGGCCACGCTGAATCGGGAGGCCCTGGAGAGGGCCGATCCGGCAAAGAACTCGTTCAAGGGAGTTCAGGTCCAGTTGAACCGCCGCTTCGCCGACGGCTGGGCGCTCTACAACAACCTGGCCTGGGCCAGCACGGACACGACCGGCGCCGGCGCCTGGTGGAACAACACGAACAGCACCTACCTTGAAGCGGCTCACGTCGTTCTGAACCAGCAGAACATCGACAGCTGCCAGTCCGGCCAGACCAGGCCGGACCGCCGGACCGGCAGGACGCGGCTCTATCCGGAGGACTGCGTCGCCCGTCTGACGGACTGGCTGGGTTACCCGGCGAGCATGATCAACCGGCGCGGCGCCAACGGCACCTACGACCGCGAGTGGATCTGGAACACCTTCGGCTTCAAGACCTGGCGCCTGGGCAACCAGGACCTGACGCTGGGCGGCCACCTCACGTTCCAGACCGGAACGCCCTGGACCACATCCTCGGGCGCCGGCTACGAACGACCGTGTGGGCCGCGGCCGCCCGGCATCCCGTCGGGCATTCCGATCTGCCTGCCGGTCGACCTGACGGACGCCAACGCCAACCAGCGCCCCGGAACCTCGAACACGGGCGTCGGCTTCCCGCTCCACCCGGCGGGCACCGAGGGCCGACGAACCGCGGACGAGTACACGGTCAACCTGAGCGGCGCCTGGGGCTTCCCCCTGGGCTTCCGCGACGTCCGCGGCGAGCTGCGGGTCGAGGTGCTGAACGCGACGAACCAGCAGCGCCGCCGCTCCTGGAACAGCGCCGGCGAGGTCCTGCCGGTGCGCCGGTTCTTCCAGCGTCCGCGGCAGATCAGGGCCAACTTCAAGATCCGGTTCTAGGTCGGATCACAGCTCAGGGGCTTCGGCCCCTGGTCAAGGGAATCAAGGGGAGAGGGCCTCGGCTCTCTCCCCTTTCTCGTGCCCGCTCCATAGACTCCGTACGATGCCGCTCCCACCCCGGACGCTCGCCGCGGTCCTCATCTGTACGGCCGGGATGTTCAACTGCGCAGGGGACCCACGGATCGGCCGCGTCGAGGAACCGGTCACTTCGGACACGCGTACGCGCCAGACGGAACCCGCTGTCTTCGACGAACGCGCCGCTGGGGTCGGCCTCGCCTTCCAGCACCGGAACGGCGGCCGCGGCCGCTACCTGCTGCCCGAGATCATGGGCTCGGGCGCGGCCCTGTTCGATGCCGACGGCGACGGCGATCTCGACGTCTACCTCGTCCAGGGAGCCGACCTGGAACCGGACGTAGCCACCGGCACGGCCACTGCCGGCTCCCCCGCCCGTGACCGCCTGTTTCGCAACGAACTGGTCGAGACCGGCGAACTTCGCTTCGTCGACGTGACGGAGGACTCCCGCATCGAGTCGACCGGTTACGGCATGGGCGTCGCTGCCGGCGACTTCGACGGGGACGGCCGGATCGACCTCTATGTGACGAACCTGGGTCCCAACCGGCTCTGGCGGAATCTCGGCAGCGGCCGCTTCGAGGACGTGACGGCGGCTGCCGAAGCCGACGATCCCAGGTGGAGCGTTCCGGCCGCCTTCTTCGACTACGACGGTGATGGCATGCTCGACCTGTTCGTCGCCAACTACGTCGACTTCAACCTCGGCAGCCACACGCTCTGCACCTTCGGCAGCGGCGAGCCGGACTACTGCAGCCCGAAGACCTACCGCGCCGAGCCGGATCGTCTGTTCAGCAACCTCGGGGACGGGCGCTTCGAACAGGCGACGAACCGCGCCGGCCTTGCCTCCGAGTTCGGCAACGGCCTCGGCGCGGTGCCGGCCGACCTCGACCTCGACGGCCGGCTCGATCTCTACGTCGCCAACGACGGCACGCCGAACCAGATGTGGATGAACCGCGGTGGCGGCCGCTTCGAGAACCGGGCCCTGTTCGGCGGGTCGGCCGTCAATCGCCGCGGCGAGGCCGAGGCGGGCATGGGTGTCGACGCCGGCGACCTGGACGGAGACGGCGACGAGGATCTCTACGTGACGCACATCACCGGCGAGACGAGCACCATGTACCTGAACGACGGCGACGGCCTCTTCACCGATGCCGGCATGCCCGCCGGCCTGGACACTCCCAGCCTGCCAATGACCGGCTTCGGCACCGGCTGGTTCGACTTCGACAACGACGGCGATCTCGACCTCCTGGCGGTGAATGGCGCCGTGCGGCGCCTGGACCGCGCCCGCTCCGGTGACGTGGCGGCCGCGCGCGCGGCCGCCGGCAGCGATCACGAGCGGAGGTTCGGTCAACCGAACCAGCTCTTCCGCAACCTGGGCGACGGCCGCTTCGAAGACGCTTCCGCGCTTGGCGGACCGGCCTTCGCGACTTACGAGGTCTCCCGTGGCGCCGCCTTCGGCGACGTCGACAACGATGGAGACACGGACGTTCTCATCACGAACAACAACGGCCCGGCGCGGCTGCTGCTCAACCTGACCGGCCAGGACAACGGCTGGATCGGCCTCCGTCTGGTCACCGCGGACGGCGGTCGAGACGCCGTCGGAAGCCTGGTCCGGGTGCGACTCACCGACGGCCGGACGATCATGCGCCGGGTCCGCGCGGCGATGAGCTACGCCTCGTCAAGCGACCCGCGCGTGCTGATCGGGCTCGGGTCCGCGGAAGTCGAGGACATCCGCATCGACTGGCTCGGCGGCGCCGAGGAGTCCTTCGGCGCGCTGCCGCCGCACGCCTACCATGAACTCCGCCAGGGAGACAGCCGACAATGAACCGTCGCTGGTCCGCGGGCGCTCTGCTTGGCATCCTCGGGTGCGGCGCCGCCGAGCGGCTGCCGCTCCCCTCCAGCTACGAAGCCCACGATCCGGCGGTCCGCGGCCAGATCGCCAGCCTGGAGCGTCGGATTCGCGCGCTTGAGGACGCCGGTGCAGCCGGCCCCGAGCTGGCGGGCGCGGTCGGCGAGCTCGGCAGGCTCTACCACGGCGTGCAACTGCTCGACAGCCACGCTTTCACCGCGCTCGAGGCGGCCGAAGGCTGCTACCAGGAAGCGCAGCGACTCGACCCATCCGACCATCGCTGGCCGTACCTCCGCGGTTTCGCCGAAGGAACCCGCGGCGACCACGAGGCGGCGGCGGTTTCGTACCGCTCGGCACTGGCGATCGAACCCGACCTGGTGCCGGCGATCCAGCGCCTCGCCCAGTCGGAGGTCGAGCGCGGCCGCCCCGACGAAGCGGCCGCGCTGTGGAACCGGGCCCTGGAACTCCGGCCCGGGTTCCCGCCGGCCCTCTACGGCCTGGGAACACTCGCTCTGGACCGAGGCGACACCGGGACCGCGACCGACTACCTCGAGCGCGCCGTCGCCGCTGAACCGGGAGCCGGCCGCGGGCACTACTCCCTCGCCATGGCCTGGCGCCGCCTCGGTGACGAAGACCGCGCGGCTCAGCACCTGGCGCAAGCAAGCCATACCGACTATCCGTTCGACGACCCTCTGGTCGGGGAACTCGCCTATCTGCCGGCCGGCAGCGCCGCCCTTGTCCAGCAGGGCTTGATCGCGGTACAGGCCGGCGAGTTCGCCGCCGCCGCCACCGTCTTCGGCCGCGCAATCGAGGCGGATCCGACGAGTCTGGAGGCGCGTAAGCACCTGGCGCTGGCCCACGTCGACGCCGGCCAGTTCGAGCAGGCCGAAGCGGCCTACGAAGAACTCCTCGCGCTCGACCCCAACCAGGCATCGGCCCACTTCGAACTCGCCCAGCTACTGGCCAACCGCGGCCAGGCGACCGAAGCGATCAGGCACCTGACCCGGGCGACCGAGCTGGCCCCCGACTACAAGCAGGCCCACTACCAGCTCGCGCTGCTTCTCGACCGAGCGGGCAGGCCCGCGGAAGCACTGCAACGCTACGACCTGGTCCTCGAACTCGATGCCGCCTACGCCGAGGCTCCCACCAGGCGCGCCGCCGCCATCGCCTCGGCCGGCCGGCCGGCCGAGGCCCTGGAGATCCTGAACGCACGGGTCGCCGCCGCCCCGTCGGACGCCGCCGCCCTTCAGGCTCTGAGCGTCGTGCTGAGGCAGCAGAACCGGCTGCGGGAAGCCCGGACCGCCCTGGAACGAGGCCTCCGCTCCACGCAGTTCCCCGGCGACGAAGAGGCTCGCCTGCGGACCGAACTGGGAGGCATCCTGGCCATCGAGCGTCGCCTGACCGAAGCCGCGCGGGAACTCCGCACGGCGCAGCAACTCGACCCGACGGAATCCCAGACCAGCTTCGTCCTCGGCATGGTCCTCCTCGACCTCCGCCGCCCCGAGGAAGCCGCCCGCGCCTTCGCCGCCGCCCTCGCCGTCCGTCCCGACCTCACCCTGGCCCGCCTCCGCCTCGCCGCCATCCTCACTCAGACCGACCGGTGTGACGAGGCCATCACGCTGCTCGACGATGGCAGGCGCTTCGCCGCCAACGATCCGGTGTTCGCCCAGGCATCGCAACAGCTACGGGCTACCTGCGCGAACCGCTAGCTATGGCTAGCCGAACACGATCGCGCGGTTGTCGACGACCAGGACGCGGTGCTCGAGGTGGGCCTGGACGGCGCGGGCGAGGACGACGCGTTCGAGGTCCCTGCCGCGGCGCACCAGAGTGGTTACCGAGTCGCGGTGGCTGACCCGCGTCACGTCCTGTTCGATTATCGGTCCCTGGTCGAGCTCCGCCGTCGCATAGTGGGCGGTGGCGCCGACGACCTTGACGCCGCGAAGGTAGGCCTGGCGATACGGACTGCCTCCAGGGAACGCCGGCAGAAACGAGTGGTGAATGTTGATCACCCGGTTCGGGAAGCACTCGAGGAAGCGAGGCGTCAGGATCTGCATGTAACGGGCCAGGACCACGAGGTCGACCCGCGCCTCCTCGAGGATCCGGATCATCCGCTCTTCCTGCTCGCTGCGCGTCTCCGGCGTCACCGGCAGGTGGTGGTATGGCAGCTCGTTGTACTCGGCCTCCGCCGCGTGGTCGGGATGGTTGCTGATGATGCAAACCGGCCGTCCCGGCAGCTCACCCAGCCGCCAGCGGGAGAGCAGGTCGTGCAGGCAGTGGGCGGGCTTCGAGGCCAGCACGCCCACCCGCTGTTCCTGGTCCGAGAAGGCGATGCGGCTCCTGACCGAGAAGTGATCGCCGATCTCCCATTCGATCAGCGGCTTGATCGTCTCCCGATCCAGGTCGAAGTGGTCGATCTCGAACTCCAGACGCTGAAAGAACTTGCCGAGTTCCTCGTCCCGGTGGGTCTCGGACGAACAGATGATGCCTCCGTGCTCGTTCACGAAACCCGTGACCGTCGCGATGATGCCGATCGCGTCGTCGCAACTCAGCAGCAGGGTCGCCGTCACGTCGTGCGACACGATCCGCGCGCCATGTCTGTGTTCGACCAAGAGGCCGGAAGTCTAACGCCGCGATAGGATCGATCACAGCATGCAAGGAATGGCTCAGTCCAGGCGGACCGCCGCCGGCGCGGGCCTGGTCCTGCTGACTCTCACCTCAGCGGCCGCCTCCGCCCAGACCGCCCAGACCCCGGCGGACGGCGTCAAGCTGTTCACCGACAACGTCCGGCCGGTGCTGGAGCGGAACTGCTTCAGATGCCACTCGGACCCGGACCGGGCCGAGAACGGCCTGCTGCTCACCACCCGGGCGGGACTCCTCCGCGGAGGTGAGCGGGGCCCGGCCATCTCCACCTCGGAGCCCCCCCTGAGCCTGTTGCTGCAAGCGGTCGAGTACTACGACGACCAGTTGCAGATGCCGCCTCCGGGGAGGCTTGCCGAGACGGACATCGAGTTCATCCGCCAGTGGGTGCACCTCGGCGCGCCCTTCGGCGGCGACGAGGACGAACTCACGGAAGTCGCACCGGCCGAGGACGTCTTTGAGATCACCGATGCCGACCGGGCATGGTGGTCGGTACGGCCGCTCGGGCGCCCGGACGTCCCCGCCGTCGCGGACCCGGACTGGCCGCTCAACCCGGTCGACAACTTCCTGCTCGCGAGGATCGAGGCGGCCGGCCTCGAACCGCCGCCAACGGCCGACCGGCGCACCCTGATCCGGCGCGCGAGCTATGACCTGACCGGGCTGCCGCCGACGCTCGAGGAGGTCGAGGCGTTCGAGCAGGACCGGCGTCCCGACGCGTGGGAGCGCCTGATCGACCGACTGCTGGCCTCGCCCCACTACGGCGAGCGCTGGGGCCGGCACTGGCTCGATCTCGTCCGCTACGCGGAGACGGACGGCTACGAGCGCGACCGCAAGAAGCCGTCCGCCTGGCGCTACAGGGACTGGGTGATCGACGCGCTGAACGCGGACATGCCGTATGACGAGTTTCTGACCCATCAGCTCGCCGGCGATGAGATCGACAACCCCACCGCGGCCTCGGTCATCGCCACCGGCTATCTGCGGCTCGGCATCTGGGACGACGAACCCACCGACACGGAACTGGCCCAGTACGACGACCTGGACTCCGTTCTCGACACGACGGCCCGGGTCGTGCTCGGCATGTCGATCGGCTGCGCCCGCTGCCACAACCACCGGGGCGACCCGATCCCGCAGACCGACTACTACCGGTTGCTTTCCTTCTTCCGCGGCATCGCGCCCTACAAGGTCGGCGGCGGCAACCAGCCGACTCCGGTGAACTACACGGACTGGATTCCAGCGAACCTCGGGACGACGGACGAGGCCAGTCTTCCCGTGGACTGGGGTCCGGCGAACCTCATCGAGGTACTGCGCGTCAAGGAGATCGGGCCGGAAGCGCCGCCGACCCACGTCCTGATCCGTGGCAATCCGCATGCGCCGGCCGAGCGGGTCGAACCCGGGTTTCCGCTCATCCTCGGGGACGCCGACCCCGGGCTCGAGGCTCCCGCGCCCGACTCCCCCACGACGGGCCGCCGACGCGCCCTGGCCCGCTGGATCGCCGACGACGGCAACCTGCGCACCTCCCGTGTAATGGCGAACCGCCTGTGGCAGTACCACTTCGGCCGCGGCCTCTCGCCCACGCCCAACGATCTGGGCCGTTTCGGCCAGGAGGCGACCCACCCGGCACTCCTCGACTGGCTGGCCACGGAGTTCACCGCGCGGGACTGGAGCCTGAAGTCGATGCACCGGCTGCTCATGACAAGCCGCGCCTACCAGATGTCCTCGCGGCCGCCGGACGGGTCCCTCGAAGCCGACCCGGGCAATGACCTGTTCAGCCGCTTCAACATGAGGCGTCTGGCGGCCGAGGAGATCCGGGACTCGGTCCTGGCCGCGACCGGCACGCTGAACGTCGAAGTCGGCGGCCCGAGCGTCTACCCGCCGATGCCGGCGGAGGTGCTGGCCACGGCGTCCCAGCCCGACAAGGCCTGGGGCGAGGCGACGCCCGGCGAGGCGGCGCGGCGCAGCATCTACATCCACGTCAAGCGCTCCCTGCTGCACCCGCTGCTGGAGAGCCTCGACCTGGCCGACACCGACTCGACCTGCCCGGTCCGCTTCACCACCACCCAGCCGACGCAGGCGCTGATGATGCTGAACGGCGACTTCATGAGCGAGCAGGCCAGGGCGCTCACGGAGCGGATCGATGGCACGGACGGTACAGTTGAAGATCGCGTGACCGAGGCGCTCGAGGCCGTGCTGGCTAGACGGGCCGATCCGGTCGAAGTCGCCCGAGGCGTCGGCTTGATCGAGGAGTTGCAGCGCGAGGAGGGCTTTGAAGCCGACGCGGCATTCGCCAGTTACTCCCTGTTGCTGTTGAATCTGAACGAGTTCGCATATCTTGATTGAGGCTTGGCTCGACTGAGGAGCAGAACGATGACCCACGACTGCGAACGTCCCCGCAACACCTTCTGCGGCCGCACCCGGCGCGAGTTCCTCTGGGAAGCCGGCGGCGCCTTCACCTCCGTCGCTCTCGCCGGCATGCTGAGCACCGACGACTTCCTCGGCGCGCAGACCGTCGCCGCCGACGGGGTGACCGCGTGGAAGAACCCCCTCGCCGCCAAGCCGCCTCACTTCGACGGTCCGGCCAAGGCCGTCATCTTCCTGTTCATGTACGGCGGCCCCAGCCAGGTCGACACGTTCGACTACAAGCCCGATCTCTACCCGCTCGACGGCAAAACGATCGAGATCAACACGAAGGGCCGCGGCGGCACGCGCAACCAGGGCCGCGTCGTCGGACCGAAATGGCAGTTCAAGCAGTACGGCGAGTGCGGCAAGTGGGTCTCCGACCTGTTCCCGCACCTCGGCGGCTGCGTCGACGACATCGCCTTCATCCACTCGATGACCGCGGACGCGCCGCTGCACGGCTCGGCCATGCTGCAGATGAACAGCGGCCGCATCCTCTCCGGCAGCCCGGCTCTCGGTTCCTGGGTGAACTATGGTCTCGGCACCGAGAACGAGAACCTGCCCGGCTTCGTCGTCATGCTCGACCCGACCGGCGGGCCGATCAGCGGCGCCAAGAACTGGTCGAGCGGCTACATGCCGGCCAGCTACCAGGGCACCGTGATCCGTTCGAGCGGCACGCCGATTCTGTCCCTCGACCCGCCGCCGGGAATGTCGCGCCAGGCGCAGCGCCGGCTGCTCGACCGCCTGCGTGAGTACAACGAGGAACACGCCGAACCGCGCTCCGAGAACAGCGAGCTGGCAGCCCGCATCGCCAGCTACGAACTCGCCTACCGGATGCAGCAGCACGCCCCCGAAGCGGTCGACCTCTCCGGCGAGTCGGAGGAGACGCGCCGGCTCTATGGCCTGGACCAGGATCGCACGAAGGAATTCGGCCGCCGCTGCCTGCTGGCGCGACGCCTGGTCGAGCGCGGCGTCCGCTTCATCCAGGTCTACTCGGGCGGCAACCACAACGACCACAACTGGGACGCCCACGGCGACCTGGTCAAGAACCACGAGTACCATGCCGGCGGCACGGACAAGCCGATCGCCGGCCTGCTGCGCGACCTGAAGCAGCGCGGCCTGCTCG
The DNA here is from genome assembly GCA_011525365.1 of Acidobacteriota bacterium. Classification (GTDB taxonomy): domain Bacteria; phylum Acidobacteriota; class Thermoanaerobaculia; order Multivoradales; family Multivoraceae; genus Multivorans. The sequence continues at coordinate 1,696,915 of WTGQ01000002.1, read as the reverse complement.
ACAGCACGCTCGTCATCTGGGGCGGCGAGTTTGGCCGCCAGCCCACGGCCGAGTACGCCGAGGGCACCGGCCGCGACCACAACGCCTACGGCTTCACGATGTGGATGGCCGGCGGCGGGATCAGGGGCGGCACCAGCGTCGGCGAGACGGACGAACTCGGCAACCGGGCCGAGGTCGACCGCTTCCACGTCAAGAACCTCCATGCCACCGTGCTGCAGCAACTGGGCCTCGACCCGAACGCCCTGTCCTACTTCCACGCCGGCCTCGACCAGAAGCTCGTCGGCGTCGAAGGCGCGGAACCGATCCACCAGATCGTCGCCTAAGCAGCCACGATGAGGGACTGGGCCCTCCGACTATTGCTGAGCGCTTTGACCGCGGGCGCGGCCTTGGCGCAGCAGACGGTGACATTCGAAGCAGCGGGCGCGTCGGAGAGCGACCTGCGCGGGGAACTGGAGCTCCGGGTCGACGGAGAGACCGTCGAGATCGAGGGTGTCGCGCGGGCGGAGAGTGACTGGCAGACGCTGGTCTATCTCGACATGGCGTTGACCACGCCGGGACCGGTGTTTCAACTCGCCGAAGCGCTGCGCGAGCAGTTGGATTTCCTTCTCGCGGCTGGCAGCCTGGAGATCGTCGTGGCCAACCCGCTGGCGCGGACGATTCTGCCGCCGACTCGGGACCGCGATCTCGCGGAGGCCGCGCTGAACCGCCTCGCCACGGGTGAAGAGGCGGCGAGCGCGCTGATCGAGCGGCGGCGCCTGTTCGCCAGCGAGCGGGAGATAGAGATCTCGAGGGCACGCCGGCAGGCGGCCGCCGGCGGCGGCGACCTGGAGTCCGAACTCGAGGCCGTGCTGCAGCAGCTTGCGACGGACGCGATCCGCGACGAAGCGGCGATGCGTCGAAGCCAGATCGACGAGATCGTCTCGTTCCTGGCGACGCGGGAGGACCTGAGACGCGAGGCCGCGTCCGGCGAGACGACCTCCAGCCGCCGACACCTCGTGCTGCTGGCCGACGGGCTGGTCACCGATCCGTTGAGCTACTACCTCGAGCTCGTGCCGACGGCGGGCGCCCTCGCGGTCGAGGCGGCAACGATGCCCGGCCTTCGCCCGGTCGCGCACACCGCGGCGGCGTTCGGCTGGACCGCTGCGCCTGTCGCCTTTGCCGCGGGCGAGGACGGCGACGGCGTTCGAGTCCGTTCGAACGAAGTGACCGTCGGCTTCACGCTGCGCTTCAACCGGCCGCGCTCTGGTACTTCGCAGACGGTCGAGGAGGAACTGGGCCTCTTCGTGCAGCCGTCCGACTGGACGGTGGCCGCCGACGCCACGGGCGGTGAGGTGCTCCTGAACGAAGTCGCCATCGCGGACTGGATCGAACGGCTTCCCCGCCGCCTCGAGGCGAGCTTCGAACTGCCCGGCGGCGCCGCAGCCGCCGGCGCGTTCGACCTGAGCGACGGCTCGGGCGAGCGTGAGATCAGCGCGCCGACTGTCACTCCCGGAGCGGGTTCACCGAACGACGTGGCCGAGGTGCGACTACGACGCGCCTTCGAGGGCGAGCTCGACAGCGAGTTCGAAGGCGGCGACGCCGGAGTCGAGGTCGTGGCCTCGATCCGGATCGAGTCGGCCTTGCCCGAGCGGGTTGTCGGCCGGCTGACAAGCACGATCGTGCCGCCCGCCGGCTCGTCGCCGGCTGACGCTTCGACATGGAGGGTCAGCACCGGCCTCCACCGCGAGGACGGCAGCGTCGTCACCAGCCACGGGGTTCCGTTCGCCGCCCCCGGAGCGGAGAATCTGACCTTCGAACGACCGCTCCAGCTTCCGCCAGGCACGGACTCGGCGATCGTCCTGGCCGAGAATCTCCGCGACGGACGCTGGGGGTACGCGGTAGTCGACTTCCTCGACCTCGTGGAACAGGCCGTGGATTCCGGCACCGCGGCGCGGACCCGGGCGATCAGCCTCCGGCCGGAGGACCCCCTGAACCGTCGTGGCCGCGCGACGTTCGTGGCCGACGTTCTCGACGCCTTCACCGACCAGGTCGAGCGGGTCGTCTTCTACTTCAACGGCCGGCGGGTCGCGGCCCGCAATCGTGCGCCCTACCGGGCGCGAATCGACCTCGGCCGCGGCGACCGCCTCGGACGGGTCGAGGCGGTCGCCTTCGACGCGGAGGACCGGGAGCTCGACCGCCACGAACTCCTGGTCAACCAGCCGCCGCATGCCTTCTGGGTCCGCATCACCGAGCCCGAGGAGGGGCTGCTGGCCGGGCCGGTGGAGGTTGCCGCCGAGCTCAAGCTGCCGCGCGGCGGCCGCCTGATGGAGATGCGCTTCTTCGTCAAGGACCGGCTGGCGGGGACGGCAACCGAGGCGCCGTTTCGCCGCGAAGTGCTGGTGCCGGTGGGCGATCCTGAGTCCTACCTGCGGATCGAGGCTCAGTTGACCGACGGACGGATCGCCGAAGACGTACTGTTCCTCTCCCGTCCCGGCCTCTCCGCCCGCATCGGGGTCGAACTGGTCCAGCTCTACGTCGTCGCCACCGACCGCTCGGGCCAGCCCGTCAGGGATCTGACGGCCGGCGATTTCTCCGTCTTCGAGGACGACCGCGCCCAGGAACTCGAGTCCTTCCGGATCGCTTTTGACCTGCCGCTCACGCTGGGGCTGGCGATCGACACCTCGAGCAGCCTGTTCCTGCGCATGCCCGACGTGAAGCGGGCGGCCGTCGAGTTTCTCGATTCCCTCGAGCCGACGCGCGATCGCGCATTTCTCGTTGGCTTCGGCAGCGAACCGCGACTGGTCCGGGCCGCCACCTACAACCTGAACGCGGTTCGAGGCGGCATCGGGGCCCTCAGACCGCGCGGCCGCACGGCCGTCTGGGGCGCGCTGTCGCTGGCGCTCGACCAACTCGAGGGCCTGCGCGGCCGCAAGGCGCTGGTCGTCTTCTACGACGGCGACGACGAGGACTCGGACGCCGCCTTCCGCCAGAGCCTCGAGCAGGCACGGCGGGCACGGGTTCCGGTCTACCTCGTGCTGATGAACGACGAAGCGGCGCGCACCGACGGCCGGAGCTTCAGCACCCGAACCTTCGTCAGCAAGCTCGAGCGAATGGCGAGAGCCGGAGGCGGGCGCGTCTACTACGTGCGCCACGACCAGAACCTGGAGCCGATCTTCGACTCGATCAGCCGCGAACTCCGCAGCCACTACCTCCTGACCTACTACCCGAAGGAGGAGCCCGGCGGACCCAACTGGCGCGAGGTCAACGTGGAACTCACCCGTAGCGGTGTCGTGGCCCGGACGATCGAGGGGCGGGAAGTGAGGTAGGCGGGGATGATCTCCATCTGCTCGCGGCACCGCCCGCTGCCGGCGGTTGTCGCGCTACTCGCTGCCATCTTCCCCGCCGCCACGGCGGCGCAGACTCTGAGCCGCGACGCTGAGATCATCCTCCAGGTCCCCGCGTCGGATCCGCTCCGGCAGCTCGACGCCCGCAGCGTCGAGGTCCTGGAGAACGGCCAAGCCAGCGAAGTTCTCTCGATCGAACCGGTCGCGGAGCGGTGGCGAATCGTCATCTACTTCGATCTGCCCGGCTCGACGCCCGACGGCATCGACGCGGCGGCGGCAGCGGTCGGCAACGCCGCCGATGCTCTGGTGGCGCTCGGCGAGGTCGAAATGATCGCCGCCGACCGGATCGCCGAGGTCGAACTCGCCCCTACTGACAGCGCCGGAGCGGTGCGGGCGGCGGCGGCGGCGGTCGCCAGCCGGGCGGGCGCAGCCGGCGCCCTGCTTGACCGGCGCAAGGAGCTGCGGGCGACCGCCGACGCACGCTCGGGCGACCCGGACGCCGACGCGCTGCGCACCGCCGACCTGCTCGAGGGGTTCCTGCTGGAACTCGACACCCTCCGTTGGCAGCGGGCCAACCTGCTCGAGTCGATCGAAAGCTCCTCCTGGACAGGTGGGCCGCCGCGGGTGCTGTTCCTCGTGCGCGACGCGACCGACCTGAGGGCCGACGCCTTCGCTCAGGAGTTGCTGGGCGAGCCCACCCCCGCGTTCGAACGAGCGGCCCTGAACGAGCAGAGACGGCAGCGCAGCCTGACTCGTACCGTCGCGGCGCTCGGATGGCGCGTCTACTCCCTTCAACTTGCGCCGGCCGCCCAGGAGGTTGACGATCTCCTGCCCGGACGACTCCAGTCGGCCCAGGAGTTCGCGCGTGCCAGTGGCGGCGAGGTGCTCGCCGACGGCGACGAGATCGCGCCGGCGCTCGAGCGGCTGCAGACGTCCTGGCGGGTCCGCTACCGCTCGTCCGGCACCCGCGACGGGGCCGCTCATCCGGTCGACGTGCGCATCGCCTCGGCCGCCGCCGGCTCCGCCGGACCTGCACCTGAAGCCTCCGCACGCCGCTGGGCCACGGTAGCGGCACCGGCGGACCTGGTCGCCCTGCGCGCCAGCCGCGCCCTCGACACCTTGAGCCGGGGCGGCGACAGGGCGAGCCTCGCAGACAACGGCGAACTCGCCGTCCGCGGCGTTCTCCTGCCCCAGGGCATCCAGTCGGCCACCGAGGGCGCGCCTGCCGAGTTCGTCACGCTCGACGGCCTCGCCACCGTCACCAATCCCCCGCCGTCGAGCGACGTCCTCCGGCTCACGGTCTACGGCCGCGGCCTGGACGCGCCGGCTTTCCTGCTTCACCGCGCGGGAACCGGAATCCAGCTCAGGGGAGGTGCATGGCGGTTTCGCACTCTCTTCGACCTGCCGGTGGCCATCGACGAGCTCGTCCTGATGGTCGAGGACCTGCGCAACGACCGCTGGCAGGTTGAATTCCTCGAAACAGCGTCAAGCCCTCTCGACGACCGTAGCGACATCGAGCTGCTCGCGCCGGAAACCGGCTCCGGTTCGCTTACCGCCACGCCGACCGAGGCGGAGATCCTCGAGGCGGCCAGGGCCGCGGCCCGGCGAGCGGGTTGGACAAGCGGCTCCCGCGGTCCTCGCCGCACGAACATCCTCGACCCCGGCTCCGGCTCCAGCCTGGTCCGTCTGATCCCGCCCCGCGGCGAGCGGTCGGGGCTCAGCGGCAGAAAGTCGTTCAGTACGGTGACCACGAGCGACGTGGTGCGCCGGGTGGAGTTCTACCTCGACGGCGAGCGGGTCTTTGACGATCGACGCAAGCCGTTCCAGACCACGATCGACCTGGGGCCGGAGGCGGTGCCTCACACGATCCGGATCGTCGCCTACGACCGCTCGGACCGCTGGCTGAGCGAGGACGAACTGACGGTCAACGAGCACCGAACACGGGCCGGAGTCGGCATCGCGACGGTGGAAGAGGAGCGCGGAGGCCGCTACGCCGTCGAAGCCCAGGTCGAGCTGGCCGGCGGTCGCGTTCTCGACCGGGTCGAGTTCTACCGCAACGACCGGCTCGCGGCCACCTTGACGCGGCCTCCGTTCCGCACCGTTCTGCCCGGTCCCGCGCTGGCCGGCGCCGACTTCGCCCGCGTCGCGGTCTACCTGGACGACGGCACGGTCATCGAAGACGTGGAGTTTCTCTCGGCCGATGCACCCATGGCCGAGACGGTGGTCAACCTCGTCGAGGTCTACGTGGTCGTGAACGACGACGAGGGCAAGCCGATCACGACCCTCGAACCCGACGACTTCGTGTTGCGGGCCGGTCGAAGAGAGATCCCGATCGAGCGCTTCGCGGTTGCCGAAGACGTGCCCCTGGTGCTTGGCCTGGCGGTCGACAGTTCCCAGAGCATGTGGGCCCTGATGCCGGACACCCGGCAGGCGGCGGCACGCTTCCTCGGCAACACCCTGACCCGGATCGACCAGGCGTTCGTCGTCGACTTCGACACCCGGCCGCGCCTGCTCTCCGACACCACCGCCGACGTCGCCGAACTGATCGGCACCCTGGGGAAGATCCAGGCAGACGGGTTTACCGCCCTCTACGACGCCATGCAGTTCTGCCTGGTGCATCTCGCCCGGGACCAGGGGCGCCGCGCCCTGGTCGTACTGACCGACGGCGACGACTACGGCAGCCAGAGCGGCTACCGCCGGACCTTCCGGACGGCAGGAAACACCGGCGTGCCGATCTACGTCATCTCGATGAGCCAGGGCGAGGATCGCTGGGGACGCGGTCCCCGCAAGCTGGACCTGGAAGCGATCACGAAGGCGAGTGGTGGCCGCGTGTACTACGTCGCGAGCATGGAGGCCGTGTTCTGGGCCTACGGGCACATAGGCGAGGAACTGCGCAGCCAGTACATGCTCGGCTACTCCACGAGCGAGCCGTTGACTCCCCGCGAGGTGCAGTCCATCAAGGTGGAGTTGCGGGACGAGCGGAACGATCGCGAGGTGCGGATGACCGTCGGCCGCGGCCGCGGCTGACCAGTGCGCTACGGCTCGGCGATCACCGGGTTCTCGAGCGTTCCCAGTCCGTCGATCTCGATCCGCACGGTGTCCCCGGCGACGAGAAACTTCGGCGGATCGTAGGCGGCGCCCACTCCGGCGGGCGTGCCGGTGCTCACCACGTCGCCGGGTTCGAGCGTGCACATGGTCGAGATCGTCTCGACCAGCTTCGGACAGTCGAAGACGAGCTCCCGCGTGTTCGAATCCTGGCGCAGTTCGCCGTTGACCCAGGTACGGATGCCGAGGGCGTTCGGATCGTCGACTTCGTCGGCGGTCACCAGGTACGGCCCCATCGGACCGTGAGTGTCCCAGCCCTTGCCGAGGATCATCGTCGGCGAACGGCGCTGCCAGTCGCGAACGGACACGTCGTTGACGATCGTGTAGCCCGCGATCGCGGCGGCAGCGTCTTCGGCCGCGACGCCCCGGCAACGCCGGCCGATGACGAAGGCGAACTCGCCCTCGTAGTCGACCGCCGAGGACGCGCGCGGGATGTGAATGTCCCCTCCCGGCCGGTTGACGCAGGTCACCTGCTTGTTGAACACGGTCGGAAACCTGGGGAGCTGCTGGCCGGTCTCGGCCGCGTGGTCCGCGTAGTTGAGCCCGATGGCGAAGAACTTCCGCGGCCTCGGGACCGGGGCCAGCAACGTCTGTTCGGCGAGCGGCACGCGGCCGGCGCCGGAGTCCAGGGCACGGCGGGCCGCCGCCATCGCCTCCTCGCCGGCCGCCAGGAACCGGCACATGCCGCGTGGCAGTTCCGGCGCGGCTGCGCTCAGATCGACGACCGTCCGCTCATCGGCGAGCACACCGACCGCGGACCGGCCGTCGCGCAGCAGAGAGAGGAGCTTCATCGACCGACCTCTTCCACGGCGGCCCGCGGCAGCGCCAGGGCGATGATCCCCGCTTCACCCTCGCCCTCACCCGTGCCGGTGACCGCCAGCGCAATGTACTGGCGTCCGCCGATCAGGTAGGACATCGGCGTCCCGCTCGGGGACGCGTCGAGCTCGATCTCGTGGATCACCTCGCCCGTCTTCTTGTCGTGCGCCCGGAGGACGGAGACCTCGCCGCCGCCAGGGCCGCCGGTCAACCCCGGGGCGCCGCCCTGGGCCTGGAAGAGCAGCGTCTTCGTCAGCAGAGGCCCGGCCGCCGGCGGACCGCCGAGGGGACCCGGATCCTCACCTGTCATCTCCATCACCTGCTGCCGTGGCCCATCGCCCAGCGGCCTCATCCAGGCGTGCTCGCCGGTGTTCAGATCGATCGCCGTCACCCGGCCGTAAGGCGGCCGGGTCAGGGGCAGGCCCTCTGGTCCCTGCAGGGCGAAGTCGTCCATGCTGGCCATGCCGCGCACGAACCGGAAGTTCGAGCGGGCGCCGTCCGGCTCGACCAGCCTGACCACCATCGGCATTGTGAAGGACGGGATGTAGATGGTCGCTGTCTCCGGATCGACCGCGGCGCCGTACCAGTTCGCGCCGCCGCCCCAGCCCGGCAGCAGCAGGGTCCCCTGGAGCGAAGGCGGCGTGAACAGCGGACCGGCCACGTACTTGTCCCGAATCTCCCTGGCCGCCTCGTGCAGTTCCGGCGTGAACGAGATCAGCATGTCGTCGCTCTCGAAGCCCTGGTGCTCGTAGGGCGCAGGCCTGGTGGGGAACGGCTGGGTCGGCGACGTCCGCTCGCCGGGGACGTCGGTCTGGGGCACCGGCCGCTCCTCGATCGGCCAGACGTGCTCGCCGGTGGCGCGGTCGAAGACGTAGATGAAGCCCTGCTTCGTGATCTGGGCTACCGCCTTGATCTTCTTGCCGTCGACTGTGATGTCGACCAGGTTCGGCGCCGCCGGTACGTCGTAGTCCCACAGGCCGTGGTGGACGAACTGGAAGTGCCACACCTTCTCGCCGGTGTCGGCGTCGAGGCAGACCAGGCTCTCGGCGTAGAGGTTGTCTCCCAGGCGGTGGCCGCCGTACCAGTCGTTCGTCGGCGTACCCGTCGGCAGGTAGACGTAGCCCAGTTCCGGATCGCCGCTCATCAGCGACCAGACGTTCGTGTTGCCGCTGTAGGTCCAGGATTCGTCTTCCCAGGTCTCGACGCCTGGTTCATCGCCCTGAGGGATTGTGTGGAAGATCCACTTCTGCTCGCCGGTCCGCACGTCGAAGCCCCGCACGTGGCCGGGCGGCATCTCCTTGCGGGTCGGCCCGTCGAAGATCGAGGAACCGACGACCACGGTTTCGCCTATGATCATCGGCGCGGAGATGACCGAGTAGATGCGGCGCTGCACCGGCCGCCCGAGACCCTCCGTCAGATCGACCTTTCCGCCCTCGCCGAAGCCGCCGACCGGCTCGCCGGTGTGGGCGTCGATCGCCCACAGGTACGCCTGGTTCGTCGGCATCAGGATCCTGGCCTGCTCGCCGTCCGTCCAGTAGCCGACGCCCCGGTGGTTGTAGCCCAGGTTCGTGGGCCGGCTCTGCCTCCAGTCCTCCGTGTCGAACACCCATTTCTGCGCGCCCGTCTCCCCGTCGATGGCGGCCACCTGGCCGAATGAGGTCGACACGTAGAGGACGCCGCCGACCATGAGCGGTGTCACCTTGTAGGGTCCCGGCCTGAGCATCCGGTGCCGTTCCGCCAGCTCGGCGTTGTCCGGAGAATCCCAACCCCAGACCACCTCGAGGTCGGCCACGTTGTCCCGGTCGATCTCGTCGAGCGCCGTGTACTTCGTGCTGCCGTAGTCACCGCCGTAGGACGGCCAGGAGCCGGCGACGGCGCCGTGCTGCGCCCAGGCCGCGGCCGAAGCGAGAGCCAGCAACGCCGCCATCAGCGTCGACGTCGCGAATCTTCGTTGTGATCTGGTCAAGGGCCTCTCCTTCGGTCCTTCCGCCTTGGGTCGTTACGCAGCCGCGCGATCATACCGGCGGCAAGGAGGCTCGCGCGGCAATCGGCAAGGCGATCTTTCTGTTCTACGGAACCGGCCGCGCCAGGTTCGCCCTGCTTGCCATATGCTTGCCACTCTCCACCAACCGACCGGTCGGACGCTCCCGAAACCAACACTGATGCGAACCGCAGCCACGATCGCGACGGCTCTGGCTGCGCTCCTGCTCCTCGTTCCGCAAACTGCGATCGCGTCGGAGGATACGGTTGCCGACCCGCGGCTCCCCGAAGCGTCCAGGCGGCTTCAGCAGTACCTCCGCATCGACACGACGAACCCGCCGGGCAACGAGCGCGAGGCGGTCGCGTTCTTCGCGGACATCTTCGAGCGCGAGGGCATTGCGTACGAGACCGTGGAGCCCGAACCGGGCCGCGGCAGCATCTGGGCTCGACTGGAAGGGGGTCAGGCTCCGGACATCATCCTGCTTCACCACATCGACGTCGTCCCGGCCGACCCGCGCTTCTGGAAGCATGACCCATTAGCAGGCATCTACGAGAACGGCTACATCAACGGCCGCGGCGCCCTCGACACCAAGGGCCTGGGCATCATGCACCTGGAGGCGTTTCTCTCCCTCGCCCGCTCCGGGGCGCCCCTCGAACGCGACGTCATCTTCATGGCCACGGCGGACGAAGAGGCGGGCGGGAGGCTCGGTGCCGGCTGGATCGTGCGCAACCGGCCGGACCTGCTGGAAGGAGTCGGCCTCGTGCTCAACGAGGGCGGCAGCGGGCGGGTCCTGGGCAACCGCATCGTGTTCAGCGTCGAGGTGACGCAGAAGGTGCCGCTGTGGCTCAGACTGAATGCGGTCGGACCCGCCGGTCATGGATCGAGCCCTTCGCCGCGCAGCGCGGTGACCGACCTGGTCGAGGCGCTCGAACGTCTCCGCCAGGATCCGTTCGCTCCCCGCATCGTGCCCGCGGTCGGCAACTTCTTCCGGGACCTGGCTCAACTCGAGTCCTCTGCCTCCGATCTCGCCGACCCCGAGGGCCTGATCGCGCAGCCTGAACGCCTCGCCGCCCTGCACCGGACGAACCCGATGCTCCACGCACTCACCCGGAACACCTGCGCCGTCACGAGACTCAAGGCGTCGAGCAAGATCAACGTCGTGGCTCCCGCGGCGACGGCGGAACTGGACTGCCGGTTGCTTCCCGATCAGGGACGGCGCGCGTTCATCCATGAGCTGAGAAAGCGGCTCGACCAGCCGTCCATCTCGATCGAAGTCCTGATGTCCTTCGCACCGGCCGTCTCCTCGACCGACACGGACCTCTACCGCGCCATCGAAGCCGTCACCGCGCGCCGCTTCCCCGGCTCCACCGTCCTGCCGGCGGTCACCGCCGGCTTCACCGACAGCCACTTCTTCCGCGACCTCGGGATCGTCGCCTACGGCTTCTCGCCGGCCGTCATCCCGGGCTCCGACCAGGGCGGCGTCCACGGCAACAACGAGCGGATCTCGGTCCAGAACGTCGAGCGCGGCTGGCGCACCATGCTCGATCTCCTGGAGACGATCACCGTCGCGCCCGACCGACGCCCCGTACCGGCCGACCTGACTCCGACCGCCGGCGGCCAGGACTGAAGCACCATGAAGATCACGTACCGCCTAGCTGTCACTGCCGTCCTCCTCCCTCTCGTCCTCGCCTGCGCCGCCGAGCCGCCCGACCCGTTCCTCGTCCAGACCGACGCCGGCCCCGTCCAGGGCTTCGCCCCCGAGGGCGCCGCGGACGTCGCGGCCTTCCTCGGCATCCCGTTCGCGCAGGCCCCCGAGGGCCATATGCGCTGGCGTCCGCCCGTGGCCGTCGAGCCCTGGACGGAACCCCTCCAGGCCGGCGAGTACCGTCCCATCTGTCCGCAGAGCCGAGCCCAGCTCCCGCAGAGTGAGGACTGCCTGTACCTGAACGTCTGGACATCGGCCGAGCGCTCCGACACCGACGCCATGCCGATCATGGTCTGGATCCACGGCGGCGGCTTCCGCGCCGGCAACGGCCGACTCGGCGAAGCCCCAGCGACCGGCCGGGGCGCCGGCCTGGCACGCCGCGGCGTGGTCGTGGTCAGCATCCAGTACCGGCTGGCCGCCCTCGGCTTCTTCGCCCACCCCGCTCTGGCCGCGGAAGCCGCGACCTCCGGCGAGCCCGAAGGCAGCCACGGCGTACTCGACATGATCGCCGCCCTCGAGTGGGTACAGCGAAACGCCGCGGCCTTCGGCGGCGATCCGGACCGGGTCACGATCTTCGGCGTCTCCGCCGGGGGCATGGCCGTCAACACCCTGATGAGCGCGCCGGCCGCCGCGGGCCTGTTCCACCGCGCAATCGCCCAGAGCGGCTACGGCACCTGGCGGCTGCCCCACCTCAGCGAGGCCCGTTGGGGCCTACCATCCGCCCGCGACCAGGGCGCGGCGCTGATCGCCGAGGCCTTCGATCTGGGAGACGAGCCTTCGGCCGCCGACCTGCGCGCGCTTCCGGTCGAGGAACTGATCAACCTCGGCACCGGCTTCTGGGTACCGATCACCGGCACCGTGCTCCCTGACGAGCCCGGCATCGTGTTCGCCCGGGGCGAGCAGCACGACGTGCCCTACATCACCGGCGGCAACAGCTTCGAGGGAACGATCTTCCGCGCCTTCGCGACGACCCCCGGGGACCACTTCGCCACCTTCGGCCAGCGCGAAGGGAAGGCCCGAGCCCTCTACGGAGCGGACGGCGAGACCGACGCCGACGCCGAGCGAATCGCGGCGGCGACCCTGTTCGGCGACCAGCGCTACGTCATTTCGGCTCGCTACCTGGCGGAGCAGATGAAGAACGTCTCGTCGCCGGGACGCACCTACTACTTCCGGTTCGTGCCCGAGGCGCAGCGCGAGGCGTTTCCCGGGGCCCCCCACGGTTCCGAGGTTTCCTACGCCTTCGGCGACCCGGGCCACCCGGACTCCGAGCGCTACCCTGGCGTGGACGGCGAAGCCCTGGGCAACGCGATGGCCGGCTACTGGACCCGCTTCGCCGCGACGGGCGACCCGAACGGCGACGGCGCTCCGGAATGGCCGGAGTATGACGCGGGGAGCGACACCTGGATGGTGCTCGACGCTCCTGAGCCCAAGGCAACGCCCGGTGTGCTCCGGGACAGGCTCGACCTGCTGGAGGCGGTGTACCTGGAGCGGGTCGCCAGGGAGTAAAGCCCGTGCCGCGTCTCACCGTCCTGTTGTGGGCGGCCGCGCAATTTGTCTCGGCGGCGGCTCAGGGCTCGGAAGAGGATCCCGACCTCGGACGGCAAGCCTTCCTCCGCTACTGCCGCGAATGCCACGGCGAAGACGGCGACGGGCTCGGCAAGTTCAGCTACACCACCGGCGAGCGTCCCCGCAGCTTCCAGTCGGGCCGGTTCAAGCTGGCGACCACCGAAAACGCGATCCCCTCCGACCGGGACCTGGAGGAGATCATCCGCCACGGGATGCCGGGCACCGGCATGTCCGCGTGGAACCAGGTCCCCGACGCCGAGATCGAGGCGATGGCCCGCTACGTGCGCGGTTTCAGCCTGGACGCCATCCGCGGCGAACTCGATCGGGCGGTCGCCGCGGGCGAGTTGAGCGCCGCGGAAGCCGACGCGGAGTTCGCGAGGCGCACGACCCCGGGGCCGGCGATCGAGATACCGCCCGCGCCTCCCTTCGACGACGAACGACGCGCCCGCGGCGAACGGATCTACCTGGAAGCCTGCGCTTCCTGCCACGGCCCGAACGGCAGGCGGCTTCGCAACGACCCGATGCCGGACTTCGAGGGCAACCACACCCTGCCGACCAACATCGTCGGCGGCGTCTTCAAGGGCGGAAACGGCAGCGCCGACATCTACAGCCGCCTCTATCTCGGCATGGACGGCACGGCGATGCCGGGTTACCGCGACGCCTACAGCAAGGACGAGCTCTGGGATCTTGTCCACACCATCGAGAGGATCATCGTCGAGGGCGGCCTGGGGCAGCCGGAGGACGAGGCCGCGATGGCGGCGGCAGCGACGGCGGCGAGGGACGCCAGTTCGCTCTTCGACCAGCCGGGAGACGAGGTGGTCACCAGCAACGTCAACCGCGACACGTCGCCGATCCTGTTGGGCGTGGGCGGCGTGCTGCTGCTGCTGCTGATCGCGGGGTCGGCGCTGTTGACGAGCCGCCGATAACGATACGGGCTCGCCACTTCGCGGCATCGCCCGGATCGCGGGCCAGAAGGCCCGCGCAACGGCCGGCGCACCCAGGGTTTGCTAATGGCTGGCGCGGAAGTCCAGCATGTAGTCGCGCATGCGCTCGACGCCTTCGACGGGCATCGCGTTGTAGGCGGAGATTCGGAAGCCGCCGACTGAACGGTGGCCCTTGATCGAGACGAGATCCAACTCGGCCGCGCCGGCGACGAACGCCTCTTCCAGATCATCGCGCCGCAGCCTGAAGGTCACGTTCATGCGGGAACGGCACTCGCGCGCGGCATGGGCGACGAAGAACTCGCCGCCGTCCCGGTCCAGCACGTCGTAGATCATCGCGCTCTTCGCCGCCGCCCGCTCGGCGGCGGCTTCCAGCCCGCCAACGTCGTCCCGGAGCCAACGCGTGATGAGCAGGAAGACGTAGACGCCGAAGACGTTCGGCGTATTGAGGCGTGAGCCCTTCTCCGCCTGGCGCCGGTAGCTGAGCATCGAGTGAACGTCGTCGCCGCACCGTTCGAGAACCTCGTCCGAGACGATGACCACGGTCAGCCCGGCGGGACCCGCGTTCTTCTGAGCACAGGCGTAGAGCAGGCCGTGCTCGCCCACGTCGACCGGGCCCGAGAGAAAGTCCGACGACGCGTCGCACACCAGGGGCGCGGCGCCCACCGCGGGCGGGCGGCGGAACTGGACGCCCTGGATCGTCTCGTTCGACGTGTAGTAGACGTAGGCCGAGGCCGGCGGCAGGTCGAGCTCTCCGTCGTCCGGCACCCGCACGAAGTTGTCGGTCTTTCCGTCCCAGGCGACGTGGACCTGACCCTCACGCCGCGCCTCGGTCGCCGCCTTGCCGCCCCAGGACCCGGTCAGGATGTAGCTCGCCGGCAGGTCCTGACCGCGGAGCAGGTTGATCGGGACCATCGAGAACTGCAGCGAGGCGCCGCCCTGCAGGAAGAGCACCCGGTAGTCGGCCGGGATCGCGAGCAGTTCGCGCAGATTGGCTTCCGCCTCCTCCAGAATCGCGTCGAACGCCCGCGAACGGTGACTGATCTCCAGCACGGAACCGCCGGCGCCCGGTAGCGCCAGCAGATCGCGCTGTATCTCCTGAAGGACCGGCAACGGCAGCACCGCCGGACCCGGCGAGAAGTTGAAGACGCGCTGGTTCAGCGCCTGCTGGGTCGAGGTCTGTCGATCGAGCGTCAGCGTCATGGTCGACTCCGGGAGCGCGATCGTACCGACATTCGGCGGTGTACGCTTCCGGGCATGACGATCGCGGAACCCGCGCCGGCTGTGGAGGGCAGCACGGCGGTTCACCACACCGCCTGCACGCTGGATTGCCCCGACTCCTGCTCGCTCGAGGTGGAGGTCGAAGACGGACGCGTCACCAAGGTGCGTGCGGCGCCGCCGGAAGTCGCGCATCCGCTGACCAGCGGCTTCATCTGCTCCAAGGTCGGACGGATCTCGCGCCATCTCTACGGCGAGGATCGCCTGCTCCACCCGGCGGTGCGAACGGGCGCCAGGGGCGGCAGCGACTTCCGGCGCGTCTCCTGGGATGAGGCCCTGAACCTGATCGTCGAACGGATGCTCGAGGCGAAGACGACCTTCGGAGCCGAATCCGTGCTGCCGCTGAGCTACGGCGGCTCGAACGGGCTCCTGACGCAGGACACCGCGGACGCGATCCTGTTCCGCCGCTTCGGGGCTTCCCAACTGGCACGAACCGTCTGCGCGGCGCCCAGCACCGCGGCCGCGCTCGGCCTCTACGGCAAAATGGCCGGCGTCGCGCTCGAGGACTACGAACACGCACACCTGGCGATCGTGTGGGGCGCCAACCCCTCTTCCACCGGCATCCACCTGGTGCCGATCCTGCGAGCCGCCCGGGCCCGCGGCGGCAAGCTCGTCGTCGTCGATCCGCGGCGCACGCCGCTGGCGAAGCAGGCCGACCTCCACCTTCAGCCCCGGCCAGGCACGGACCTGTGCCTCGCCCTGGCGCTTCACCGCGAGCTGTTCCGCCGCGGCGAGGCGGACCTCGAGTTCCTGGCCGAACATGCGACCGGCGTCGACGAGTTGCGCCGGCGGGCCGAACCCTGGACCTTCGAGCGCGCCGCCAAGGTCACGGGCATCCCGGCGAGCGACATCGCCCGCTGCTACGAGTGGTACAACACCTCCTCACCGGCCGTCATCCGGTGTGGCTGGGGCGTCGAGCGCAACCGGAACGGCGGATCGGCGGTCGCGGCGATCCTCGCCCTGCCCGCCGTGGCCGGGAAGTTCAAGGTCCGCGCCGGCGGCTACACGATGAGCAACGGCGCCGCCTTCCGCGACGTCGGCTGGCGCGAGCCGTCGCCGGGCACGCGGATCGTGAACATGAACCACGTCGGCCGGGTGCTGACCGACCGCGACGCCATCTCCGGACCACCCGTCCAGGTTCTCTTCGTCTACAACGCGAATCCGCTCGCGACGCTGCCGAACCAGGAGCTCGTCCGTCGCGGTCTGGAACGGGACGACCTGTTCACCGTCGTCTTCGACCAGGTGATGACCGACACCGCCGCTTACGCCGACCTGGTGCTGCCGGCGACGACCTTCCTGGAGCATGACGACCTGGCGATGGGCTACGGCGCGATGGTGCTCCACGACACCAGGCCGGTGGCGCAGCCGGTCGGCGAGGCCCGGTCCAACCTCCGCGTCTTCGGCGAACTGGCGGACCGTCTCGGACTCCTGCGCGAGGACGACCCCCGTTCGGAGGCGGAGTGGCGCCAGGCGGTGCTCGGCGGCGAGCGGGAGCGGCAACTCGCGGACGAGGGTCTGGTGCTGCCGGAGACCGGCCGCCGGCCGATCCAGTTCGTCGACGTATTCCCCCACACCGCCGACCGCAAGGTCCATTTCTGCCCGCCCTCGCTCGAGACCGAGTCGGCCCGTGGGCTTTACGCCTTCCACCCGGAGCCGGCCAACGGCCGGTATCCCCTCGCGCTCATTTCGCCCTCCGTTCCGCAGACGGTGAGTTCCACCTTCGGCCAGTTGCGGCCAGGCCAGGTACCGCTCGAGATGCACCCGGACGACGCCGCGGGCCGGGGGCTCGGCGCCGGCAAGCCGCGGGTTCGGGTGTTCAACGAATACGGCGAGGTCCGCTGCCGTGTCCGGCTCAACCCGGACCTCAAGCCCGGGGTCGTCCTGCTGCCGAAGGGGGTCTGGGCCAAGAGCACGGAATCGGGAACGAACGCCTGCGCCCTCGCGCCGGACACGCTGACCGACATCGGCGCCGGGGCCTGCTTCAACGACGCCCGGGTCCAGGTCGAGGCCCTGGCCGATTGAGCTTGCCGCCCACTCAGGCGATGAGTCGCCTGCCCCATCCGGCCGCGGAACGAGGCGGCCCTACCGACCGGGCCGCTATCCTCCTTGACATGATTTCCGTTCCGTTCAAGGCCGGCATCCTGCTCGCGGCGGCTGGCCTCCCGGTGGCGGCCCAGGAAGAGCATTCGGAGGTCCCGGACTCACGCATGATCGTCATCGCCCACCGCGGCGCCTCCGGCTATCTGCCCGAGCACACTCTTCCCGCGTACGCGGTCGCCCACGGCATGGGCGCCGACTACATCGAGCCGGACCTTGTGATGACGAGCGACGGTCACTTCATCTGCATGCACGACATCCACCTGGAGGCGACCACCAACGTGGAGGAGGTCTTTCCGGATCGGGCGCGCGACGACGGCAGATGGTACGCCGCCGATTTCACTGTCGGGGAGATCGGCCGTCTCGGGGCCACTGAACGCCTGAACGGCCGCTTTCCGAAGGGCGTCGGCCGCTTCAGCGTGCCGACGTTCGCCGAGATGATCGAACTCGTCCAGGGAATGAACCGGTCTTCCGGGCGGAACGTGGGGATCTACCCGGAGCTCAAGGCGCCGGCCTGGCACCGCACCGAGGGCCTGCCGATGGAAGAGGCGCTGCTCGAGGTCCTCGAGCGCTTCGGCTACCGGGAACCCGGCGCGCCGGTCTTCGTCCAGAGCTTCGAGGCGGAGAGCCTCAAGCGCCTGCGTGCGCTGGGCTCGAAACTGCCGCAGGTGCTCCTGATGGCCGAGGTCGAGCAGTACCGGCACTTCCTGAGCCCGGAGGGAATCGCCGGCATCGCCGACTTCGCCGACGGCATCGGACCGGCCAAGACGATGATCGAGCGGCAGCGGGATCTCGTCGGATGGGCCCGGAAGGCCGGCCTGCTGGTTCATCCCTACACCTTCCGGGCCGACCAGACGCCCAGCCGCTACGAGAATCTCACCGAGGAGATCCGCAGCCACCTGTTCGGCTTCGGCGTGAACGGGGTGTTCACCGATCATCCCGACGTGGCACGCGACGCCATCGACTGGTACTGACCCGCGCGCGGATCGCGGCCCCGAAGTCGCCCTTCGGACGCCTCGGCGGGCTCGCTCAGAGCGGCGGAAGGCGCGCCGGAAGTTCCGGCCGTCGCTCCTCCGGCGAAAGCTCCGAAAGACGCTCCACCTCGGCGTAGAACGCCGGAAAGTCTCCGCCCGACGCCTCCAGCAGGGCCAGGAACGCCGGCACGAGATCGTTGTAGGTCGCGACCGCGACCAGATCCGCGTTGTTCAGGCGCGACAGCCATTCGCCCGAGTCGGACCGACCGCCGCCGTCGCCGGTCCCGGCAGCGCGCCACGCCGGGACCAGTTCGCGCCGGTAGCGTCCCGCAAGCGACCGAAACACCTCGGCCTTGAGCGCGAGCTTCCGTTCGTCACTGTCGTCGCTCGCGTAGAGCGCCTCCAGTTCCCTTCGGACCTCCAGGAGGAAGCGGTTCAAATCCCGCCGGCGCTGCCGGCCCTGCTCGTAGGCCGCAAGTTCTTCGTTCCGGCCCTGCGCCCGAAGCCACCGGCGCACGCCCGCCACCTCGACCGCGGTCGCGAACGATTCGTTGAAGGAGCTATCGTTCTTGACGTAGACGACCTGGTGCGCGAGCTCGTGGAAGACGAGGGCCGCCAGGTCGGCGTCGGCGTACTCGAGAAACGTGTTCAGCACCGGATCCGCGAACCAGCCCAGGGTCGAGTACGCCGCCACCCCGCCAACGCGTACGTCGAAACCGTCGGCGGCCAGCCGGTCGCCGTGGCGCCGCGCCGCGCGTTCATTGAAGTAGCCGCGATAGGCGGCGCAGCCGGCGAACGGGTAGCACCAGGTCTTCGGCGAAAGATCGAGCCGGGGCGCGGCGACCACGTTCCAGACCGCGTAGGGCCGGCCCAGGTCGGCATAGCTGCGATAGCTCCGGTTGTTCGGGAGTCCGAGTTCCCGGCTGGCGAAGTCGCGAATCTCCTGGCTGAGCCCCAGCCGCTCCCGCGTCGCGGCCGACAGAACCCGCGCCCGGCCCGGTTCGAGCAGACGGTCGATCGGCTTCCGCTTCACCAGGACATCGGCTCCGCCCCATACCGCCTGGGAGTAGTACCGGACGCTGCCACAGCTTGCCACGAGCCCCGCCAGCACCACGACGGCGGCTAGCGCGAGAAGGCGCGGGCGGCGCCGAAACGGGCGGCGGGCCCGCCTTTTCCGCGTGCTACCCTGCCGACTCATGAAACTCGCACTTCACTGGCAGGTACTCATCGGAATGGCGCTGGGGCTCTGCTTCGCCCTGGTCTTCGGCGAAGTGGGCTGGATCGGCTGGATCGCCGACCTCTTCATGCGCCTGCTCAGGATGGTCATCGTGCCTCTGATCTTCACCTCGATCGTGCACGGCGTGTCCGGCATCGGCGACGGCAGGTCGATCGGGAGACTGGGCGGCAAGACCCTTCTCTGGTACGCGCTGAGCAGTTTCATGGCCATCCTGGTCGGACTCACGCTGGCCAACAGCATACGGCCCGGCCAAGGTCTCGTCATGCCGGAGGGCGTCGAGCCCCTCACGCCGGAGGATCTGCAGACCCCGACCTCCATGGCCGACATCCTCCAGCGGCTCGTCCCGGATAACCCGGTGGGCGCCGCCGCCGGGGGCGACATCCTGGGCCTCATCTTCTTCTCGATCGTCCTCGGCGCCGCGATCGGCGTGATGACCGGCAAGACGGGCGAGCTGCTCCGCGATGGCTTCAGCGCCGGCTTCGAAGCGATGATGAAGGTGACGACGTGGGTCATCCGGCTGCTGCCGATCGGCGTCTTCGCCCTGCTCGCCCGCGCGGTGAGCCAGATGGGCCTCGACGTGTTCCAGCAGGTCGGCAAGTACGTACTGACGATCGCCGTCGGTTTGACGCTCCACGTGTTCATCGTCCTGCCGCTGCTCTTCAGCCTGCTCTCCCGGAAGAACCCCATCCATCACTACCGGGCGATGGCGTCGGCCATGGCGATGGCGTTCTCGACCAGTTCCTCGGCGGCCACCCTGCCGATGACGATGAAGTGCCTGCGCGAGAAAGTCGGAGCGTCGAACCGGGTGACGAGTTTCGTGGCGCCGATGGGCGCGACGGTCAACATGGACGGCACGGCCCTGCTGGAGATCGTCGGCGCGCTCTTCATCGCCCAGGCCCTCGGGGTCGAACTCTCGCTGTACACGCAGTTGGTCGTCGTGCTGACCGCGCTGCTGGCCTCGGTCGGTGCCGCCGCGATTCCGTCGGCCGGTCTGGTCATGATCTTCATCGTGCTCGAGGCGATCGATCTGACGACGCCCGAGGCCTACGCGCTCGCCGGGCTGATGCTCAGCGTCGACCGCCCGCTCGACATGTTCCGAACGATGGTCAACATCACCTCCGACTCCGTCGGCGCGGCGGTCATCGCGAAGTCGGAGGGCGAGGAACTTAACTACTAGGACCGTCGGGAGGAGGCAAACGGCGTAGAGTGCGCCGACGATGAGTTCCTCCCCCAACGGCGACGACGTCACGATCACGCTGGGGGTCGAGGAGGAGCTGTTCCTCGTCGACCCCGACTCGCGCGATCTCCTCAACGACCCCGACCCCGCGATCTTCGACGCCTGCGGCGAAGCCGCGGGCGGCCAGAAGATCGTCCACGAGTTCCTTCGCTCCCAGATCGAAACGAACACCGCAGTCCACGACTCCGTGGCCGGAGTGCGCGAGGGTCTGAAGGCGGCCCGCCGGCTCGTCGTCGAGGCAGCGCAGGCCCACGGCGCGGCGGTGATCGGCGTCTCGGCCCATCCGTTCGCGGCCTGGGAGGCCCAGCTTCCGACGCCGAAGGAGCGCTACCGGCAGTTCGCCTCCACCTACCAGGAGACGGTCCGCCGCCTGGTCATCTGCGGCATGCACGTCCACGCCGGCTTCGGCGACTTCGATACCCGCGTCCGGGTCATGACGGCGCTCCGGCGCTATCTGCCCCTGTTCATCGGGCTGTCCGCCTCTTCGCCATTCGGCGAGGGCCGCGAGTCGGGGTTCAAGTGCAACCGGCTCAATCTCTTCGAGGCGATGCCCCGGACCAGCATCCCCGGGCCGCTCAACTCCCGCGCGGAGTATGAGGCCCTGCTCGGCGAGTACCAGCGCATGGCGTTCATCACCGACGGCAGCGAGATCTGGTGGGACATCCGGCCCTCCCACAAGTTCCCCACCGTGGAGCTGCGGATCTGCGACACCTGTCCGGCGATCGAGGACGCGATGTGCATCGTCGCCCTCTACGCCTCCCTGATCCGAATGCTCGCGCGGCGGGACCGCGAGGGCACCCTTCCTCCCGAACCGCCGACCGAGATCATCGTCGAGAACAAGTGGCTGGCGCAGCGCTACGGCATGCTGGCGTTCCTGGGCGACACCCGGCGCGGAGGCCGCATCGACATCGCCGACGAACTGCAGGAACTCATCGACGAACTCGCCGACGACGCCCGCGCCCTCGGCTGCGAGCAGGAACTCCGGCATTGCCTGAAGATCGTGCGCGAAGGCTCGAGCGCCGACCGGCAACTCGACCTCTACCGGCTGTGTCTCGTGGAGGGAGCGAGCAAGGACGAGGCCCTGCGGGATGTCGTCGATCTCCTCGTGTCGGAGACCGGCGCCGACCTCTAAGCCCGCAGCGCGGCGTAGCGGTCGAGCCGCGGCAGGTTCCGGTCCCGGCCCTGCGGCGGCAGCGGCAGAATGACGCGGTCCACGCCGGCCTCGGCGTAGCCATCGAGCACCTCCTGCTGCGGAGGCGCGCCGAAGACGCTGATGGAGATCGTGTCCATGGCGCGGCCGGCCTGCTCGGCGCGTCGCTTCAGGTCCCCGATGCCGTCGAGCACCGCCTCGGTCGAGCGACCGATCGGCAGCCAGCCGTCGCAGCGTTCGACGACACGCTGGCGGGTGTAGCCGGTGCCGCCTCCGAGCAGGATCGGTGGGTGGGGCTTCTGCTCGGGCTTCGGCCAGGACCAGATCGGCTCGAAATCGACGTGGCGGCCGTGGAACTCCGCCTCATCCTCGGTCCAGATCGTCTTGAACGCCGCCACCTGCTCTTCCAGCTTCGCGAAGCGGGTCGCGTAGTCCGTGCCGTGGTGCTCCATTTCCTCCCGGTTCCAGCCTCCGCCGATCCCAAACACGAAGCGGCCGCCCGAGAGCACGTCGAGACTCGCCACCGTCTTGGCCGTGGTGATCGTGTCGCGCTCGATGATCAGACAGATGCCGGTGCCGAGCTTGATCCTCTTCGTACTCATCGCGGCCGCGGTCAGCGCGACGAACGGGTCGTGGGAACGGGAGTACTCCGGGGGCAACTCGCCGCCCCCGGGGAACGGCGTCCGCCGGGAAGTGGGGATGTGGGTGTGCTCCGGGAACCAGAGGGACTCGAAGCCGCGGGCCTCGACCTCCGTACCGAGATCGTCCGGCCGCATCGCGTCGCCGGTGGGAAACATGAAGATGCCGATGTCCATAGGCGGCGCAGTGTAACGGCTACAGCAGGCCGTCCAGGTCGGCGCAGACTTCCTCGGCGAGAGACGCGGAGAGCTCCGCGACGAGTCGCGTGAACGGCGAGCGTGCGAGCCAGACCCGACCCTCGCCGACGGGCGCGGACCAGATCTCGAGGGTCGACGCACCGTGCGCGCGGGATTCGACCGTGATGATGGCCTCGGGCCGCCAGTCGGCGCCGGGCTCGCTGTCCCGGTACGCAGCCACCGACAGGCGGAAGAACTTGTCGACCCAGGTGCCGATGTCGGCGTCGGCTTCGTCCGATCCACTCACCGTCCAGTAGGTGTCGCTCGGACTCGCGCCCGTACGCTGGAGGATCCTGAGCGGCTCGGTCGCGCCGGTGCCGGGCCGCTGGAGGGACATGGCCTCCACCTCGGGCCGCGACGACGCCAGCAACCGCCTTTCCATCAGCAGTTCGGCGCCGCCGCCGAGGCTCGAGGCGACCTCGGACGGCAGCACCAGCACCGTGCCGCCCGCGTCACTCTCAACGTCCCGCCCGGGTTCGCGGCGAGCGTAGCGGTCGGCGCCGCCGAACGGCCTGCCACCGAGCCGAAAGCGAACCTCGCGGCCCCGCACGGTGAGGCTCAGAGTTTCGGGTGATGGCTCGTCCCCGCTGAGACCGAGCTCCTCGAGCTTCGTCCCGTCGACGTCTTCCAGCACCCTCACTGCCCGCAGCGGCTCCAGCCCGCGCCACACGGCCTCGACCTGCCGGCCGCCGACGAACACCGTGTCGGCGCCCTCGCGGCCGGCGAACCAGCGACCCAACCCGTCTTCCCGGACCTCGACCTCGAGCCTCTGTTCGCCACGCTCGTAGACGACGCGTTCCACCTCGCCCTCCGCCGCCTGAACGACGACCGAGCCCACGGAGACCTCGCCACCCGCGTCCGCGAACGGCCGTTCGAACGAGAGCCAGGCGCCGGCCAGCGCGAGGACCAGCAGGCCGAAGTGAAGCCACGTCGATCGCCAGGGCGACTTCGTCACGACTATCCTCCCCTCGGAGCCCGTAGCCAGCCGCCCGAACGACGGCGACGGACGTACCCGAAGCCGGTGGCAAGGACCAGGGCTGGTACTCCGAAGACCGTACCGAGGAACCAGCGAATCGACTCGCCGCGCGTCCGCTGCAGCACGGGGTCGTCGTCGCCCGGAACGCTCGCGACCGCCCCTTCATCTTCCCGGGCCAGCCACACGTACGCGTCGAGCAGGAGTTTGGCGTTGGCCGACATCGCGCCGGGACCCGTGACGTAGACGTAGTCGTCGTTCAGCGCGTCGACGTCGCCGATGACGACGGCACGGCTCTCGCCTCCCTCACCGGCGCTCTCTACCGCCAGGGTCGACGCCATCGCCAGAGCCTCGATCGCGTCCGGCTCCGCCTCGCGGTCGCGCTCGAAGTCGCCGTCGAGTTCCAGCCAACTCCCGGTCATCGGCCGCACCAGCACGGTCGAGCGGGCCGGACCGTCGGTCACGCCCTCGAGCCCGGCCGCACCTTCGAGCACCAGGCCGATCCGGCTCGCCGCCCTCGACAGATCGCTCGTCGTCGCGTGGCTGCCGAAGCGGTTGGTCAGGATCAGCCGGCGGTCGCTCGCGCCCCCATCCCTCCGCAGGTGGTAACGGTCGTTCGCGACCGTGCCTTCGAGCCGGCGAATGGCCATTTCCTCGAGCAGCGGCACCAGGCCGACGTCGACTCCCGGTTCCAGCAGCAGCAGAACCGAGCCGCCGCGCCTCCAGAAGCGGCGAAGACTGTCGACCTCCTCGGGCAGGAAGCGCCGGACCGGGCCGAGCGCGGCGACGACGCCGGCGTCCGGCGGCAGGTCCTGGATCAGGTCGGCCACCGGCAGATTCCGGGTGCTGACGTTGAGCGCCCGCAGGATCCCGTAGGCGTTCCCGAGCCCCGCTTCGCCGGCATCGTTCGCGTACTCGCCCCGCTCGCCGTGGCCGGCCGTCACGTACAGCGTCCGGCGTTCCCGGCCGATCTCGAGCAGCGCCTCCTGGAACTCCCGGTCGAGAGAACCAAGACTCCGCTTCGCCCGTCCGTAGTCCACGTCGAGTTCGATCCTGCGCTGATCGCCTCCGCGCAGAAGGAACAGGACACCGTTCTCGCGCGCGCCGAGCTCCGCCGCCCGGCTCGGTTCGAGCGCCTGGTCGAGGACCGTCACGTCTAACGGACCGGCAGCCGCGACTTCGTCGAGGAAGGGCTCGATCCGCCGCAGGACCTGGTTCGCCGGCGGGAAGAAGGCGACGACCTCCACCGGCGCCCGCAGGGAGCCCACGAGTTCCAGTGTCGCCTCGGAGGCCCGTGCCCGGCTTTGGGCACTCCACTCCCACAACCGGTCATGCTCGCCGGCGGTGTAGTTGACCGCGAACACCCACGCCACCGCCAGCGCCAGGCTCAGAGCGGCGGCGGTCGCGGCACGCACCCGGCGCGGCTCCAGGTCGCCGCCTCTACGGTAACGAGTCCAGTCGCCCCCGACCGCCGCGACGGTGCCCACCCACCACGCGAGCATCCAGGCGACTGTCCAGACCGTCCGCCAGCTTTGGGCGCCGTCCTCGTTGAATCCCAGTCGATCCACGACTCCGTTGAAGGTCAACGGATAGAGCAGCAGGCCCACTGCCGCCAGCCCATAGAAGAACAGTGCCCTCTTCGCGGCGGCTCGGACAGCCGTTCCAGCGGAAGTAGCCAGGAACTCGGCCAGACAGTACCCGACTGCCAGGATAGCCAGCGCCATCCCCACGCCATTCAGGACCCCGCCCACGAACCCGGGGCCCGCGTAGCGTTCCCCGACCAGAATCAGGGCCGAACCGACAAGCCAAAGCACCGGCGTCACCGGTCGGCGTTCGGTCACCGCCACCTCCTCGCCTGCAGCACCCGCACGCTGAGCAGCAGGAACAGGAAGGAAACCGTCGGCGCGTAGATCAGGGTCTTCAGGTGTACCGCACCGTCCTGGAACGGTTCAAAGTGCTCGCGGTAGAGATCCATCGCCGCGAACACCCCGTCCAGGGGAGGCTCGCTGATCCCCGAGAGCAGCCAGAACAACACCTGGAGCGTGACCAGGAAGCCGGCGGCGACGCCTGCGGCCAACTGGTTCGGCGCCGTGGCGGAACAGAAGATGCCGATCGCGGTACACACCGCCGCGGCCAGCGCGATGCCGAGATAGCCGGCCGCGGCCTGACCCCACTCCAGGTTGCCCTTTAGCCAGACCATGACCGGGATGTACGCCGCGGCGGCCACCGTGCAAAGCACGAAGCCCAACGCGCCCAGGTACTTGCCGAGCACCACTTGCCAGTCTCCGGCGGGCGAAGTGAGAAGCAGCACCAGGGTACGCTGCTCGCGCTCGGCGGCGAACGAGCGCATCGTGACGAACACCGCCGCCGCCAGCGTGACGCCGAAGTTCGTGTAGAAGAAGAGGCTCAGCACCTCGGACGAGGGTCGCTGGCTGCCCAGCGTCCAGGCGTTGAAGAACAGGCCGTCGAGCATCAGGACCAGGGCCAGGATCGCCCAGCCGTAGAGCCCGGCGAAGGCGGCGCGGAGCTCGCGTCGCGCGATCAGCAGAACCGTGCTCACGGCCCGTTCTCCCTGCCTCTCTGGCTGGGGCCGTCTGCCTGGCCGGCGCCGCCGTCGCCCCGCACCAGATCGAGGAACACCTGCTCCAGATCGGAGCGCACCGGCTCCAGCCGCCGGATGCCGAGCCCGGCCCCGACCAGCGCCGCGGCCACGTCCTCGCGCTCGGCGCCACACAGATCGAGGGTCAGCACCGAGACGCCGCCGCCGAGATCCGCTGAGCGAATCACCTCGACGCCCGCCGGGAGCCGGCCGGCCGCTCCCGACGCCGTTCCACGCACCTCGATCTCTATCCGCTCCCGGCCGGCCAGAACTCCGAGCTCCTCCTGGCTGCCGTGCGCCAGAAGCTCCCCCTCGTGCAGTACCAGGATCGAGTCGCAGGTCTCATGAACCTCGCGCAGATGGTGGGACGACGTGAACACGGTGCGCCGGCCGCCGAGTGAACGCACCAGCTCGCGCATCCCGACGATCTCGGCCGGGTCGAGCGAGGACACCGGTTCGTCGAGCAGGACGACATCGGGTTCGTGAAGGAGCGCCTGGGCGATGCCGACGCGTTTGCGATAGCCCATCGACAGCTCGCCGACCACACGGTCAAGGTAACCGTCTATGTGCACTCGCCCGGCCACGACGGCGATGCGATCAGGGAGTTCCTGCCGCGCCACGCCGTTCAGCGCGCCCACGAAGCCCAGGTAGTCGCGGACCCGCATCTCGCGGTAGAGCGGCGGTTCCTCGGGGAGGTAGCCGACCCGAGAACGCATCGCCCGCGAGTCGTCTCCCAGTTCGACTCCACCGATCGAAACACTGCCGCCGCTCGGCAGGAGCTCCCCGGCGAGGATCCGCAGCAGCGTCGACTTGCCGGCGCCGTTGAGGCCCAGAACCCCAACGACATCACCCGCGTCGCACTCGAAACCTACGCCGGCGAGCGCGGTCACCGCGCCGTAGCTCTTGCTCAGTCGATCCGTCCGGACGATTGCAGTCAACTCCCGAAACCCCTCGAACAGGCGCCCGACGCCGGGACGAGCGAGATCCTGACCGATGCGATCAGGCCGACGCAAGGCCCACCGGAACCGGACAAGTAGACTCCGGCCCCGTGACGGAGCGCCTCGACTTCGGCCCGATCCAGACCACCGCCGACCTGGAGGCGCTGGCCCGCCAGGAGGCGCTGGCCTTCAACACCCCGTACGACTCGTGTGTCTCCTGGCTGCAGGCGACACGGGACCACGTGCGTGTCGTGCGGGCCGGCAGTGATGTCGTCGGGGGGCTGGTCCAGTACGACATGGGCCTGTTCCTGGGGGGCCGCTCGGTCCGCAACATCGGCATCGCCGGGGTCGCCATCAGTCCCACGGCCCGCGGCCGCGGCGCCGCCAAGTCGCTGATGGCGGCCACCCTGAACGACCTGCACGGCGCCGGCGTGGCGGTGTCGACCCTCTACCCCACGACCTTCACCCTGTACGGCCGCGCCGGCTACGCGGTCGCCGGCCACCGCTACCAGTACCGACTGCCGCTCGCCGGATTGGGGCGAATCCAGGCCAGCGGGGAACTCCGCCGGCTCGATCCGGAAACCGACGCCGACGGGCTCGCGCGGCTCTACCGGCGGTTGGCAGCGGACCGCCCCGGCTGGCTCGACCGCAACGAACACATCTGGCAGCGCGTCCACACGCACCCGGCCGGCCGGGACGTGCACGGCTACGTGCTGCCGGCGGATGACGGCGCCATCGACGGTTACGTCGTCTACACCCTGGGCGCAGTGGGTCGCTATCCGTATGACCTCAACATCCGCGACGTTCAGGTGGCGCATCCCGACGCGGCGCGGCGCATCCTTGCCCTGTTCTCCGACTGCCGCACCCTGGCCCGCCACGCGGTCTGGCACGGCCCGCTCGACGACCCGCTGCTCCTGGCCGTGCCGGAGGTCGGGACCGAGATCTCCATCGCCGAAACCTGGATGATCCGCATCGTCGACATCCGGGCGGCGTTCGCCGAACGAGGCTATCCGGCAGCCGTCAGCGCGAGGCTCGACCTGGAATTGACGGACGACGTCCTGCCCGAAAACGGGGGCCACTGGCTGATCGAGATCGACGGCGGCGAGGCCAGGGTGAACCGGGTCGATCAGGATGCGGGGCCCGACACGCTGAGGATGGACGTCCGCGCGCTAGGTTCTCTCTACACCGGCCACCTGAGTGCCCGCCGCCTCGCGGCCATGGAGGCCATCCGGGGATCGGCCGCCTCACTGGAAAAGGCGGACCGGATCTTCGCGGCCGAACCGCCGTCCATGCCTGACTACTTCTGACGAGGCGGCGTGGCCTGACGGCTGCGAATGCTGCTAGTAGACTCGCGCGTCGCAGGTGCCCGGACCTGTCCACAGGAATCCCCGTTCACCAGGAGGGCATAGCCGGCATGGCACGAAACCCCAATCGCAGACCCTACGTCCTCCCGTTTCTGACCGCGATCCTGCTGCTGGCCGGCCCAGCGCTGGCCCAGGAACCGCCGCCGGAACCGGAGTCCGCCGAGCGCGCTGACACGGCCGAGATCGAGCCGTTCCTCGGCGAGTGGGTGCTCGAGGTGCTCACCCAGCAGGGCTCGCTCAACAGCCTGATCACGTTCTCCGACGACGACGGCAAGGCGACCGCCGACTTCTACCTGACGCGTCTGGCCGACGTCGTGATCGAGAACATCAGCCGGACGGAAACGGGCGTCCAGCTCAAATGGAACCTGGACTTCGGCGGCCAGCTCGTGCCGGTCGAGATGGACCTCGCGCGCGAAGGGGACGGCCTTACCGGGAAACTCGAGACCGGCTTCTTCAACGCCGACGTCAAGGGCATGACGAAGGAAGCGGCCGAGGCGGCCGGGATCATCGTCGAGCGTCAACCGGTCGGAGACGACGACGACCTGTCCCTCTCCCGGGTCGAGGTCGACGGACAGGCGATCCGGCTCCGCGTCGATCGCCTGGAGGCTCCCGGTTCCGACTACGACAGGCTCGAGTCTCTGGCGGACGGCGAAGTCCTGGGACCGGTCTACGGCAAGCCGTTCAAGTTCTGGACGGACACCGATCTCGCGTTCGAGGACGCACGGATCGCCGCCCACAACCACGGTCCGACCTATCCCGGCGTCTACAGCCTCTGGCTCAAGCGCGAGGGAGACGGCTGGAAGCTCGTGTTCAACCACCTGGCCGACGTCTGGGGCACGATGCACATGGCGGAACACGATGCCGGCGAGACGCCGCTGGCCTTCCGCACCCTCGCTGAGCCTGCGGAGCACACGGAGGGCGTGCTGGAGATGGACGGCGCGGCCGGCATGCTGACGATTCGCTGGGGCACGATGGAGTGGTCGGCGCCGTTCCAGATCGCCGAGTGAGACGCCAGAGCGCCGAGTGAACCGCGGCCGCGCTCAGAGTTCGGCCGAGACCGGCGAACCGTCGTTCAGGCTGTCGCTCGGATAAACCACGACCTGCTCGCCCGGTTCGAGGCCGCCAAGAACCTGGGCTTCCCGCGCGTTCCGCTCGCCGACTTCGATCTCCCGAAGGGCCGCGCGGCCTCCTTCGACCGCGAACACCGCCCAGTTCTCGTCGCGCCGGAAGAGCGCGCCGGTCGGCGCCTTCAGTTCGTCCCCGCTCTCCCAGACGACGACCCGGGTTTCGACCCGGAAGCCATCGCCCAGGCCGGCCCAGACCGCAGGCGGATCGACGATGTCGATGACCACGTTCACTCGCTGCTCCTCGACCCCGAGCGCCGAGATCTTCGTGAAGCCCGAGGGCTCCACCCGCCGTAGCCGGCCCTGCAACGGGCGGTCGCCACCCCATCGATCGATCAGTACACGCTGTCCCGAGCGCATGCGGACGGCGTCCTTCGACAAGTAGTCCGTGACCACCTCGATCCGGGACGGATCGCCGACTTCGAGCAGGGCTTCACCGGCCGGCACCACGGACTCGCTTTCCCGCACGCGACGGAGCACCACGCCCGAAACGGGCGACACGATCCGGATCGCCGTACCGTTCACATCCTCGGCGCTCTCAGCGCTGAACCGCAGCAGTCGGACCCGCGCCGCCTGCAACTCGCTGCGGGCCGTGCGCACCGCGTAGTCGGCCGCCTCGACGGCTTCCTGCCGGGTGTCGAGGTCGAGCTGGGCGCTTTCCATCGTCTCGACCGAGACGATTCCCTCCTGGCTCAGCCGCAGGTAGCGTCCCGCCTCGGAACGCGAGTAGACGAGTTCGGCCGCTGCCCGCTCGTAGTTCGCTTCGGCCTGGCCCAGCGCGGCGGTCGCGGTTTCCACCGCCGCCTCCGCCTCGGCCCGGCTGCGGGCGTCTAGAAGCACCGGCGCGGAAGGCAGGAAGATCGCGAGCACCGTCTCGCCCGCGACCACGGCGTCGCCGGGTTCGAGTTCGATTCTAAGCACGCGGCCGGCGAGCGGCGCCGAGATGACGAAGCGGTCCCGGACCCTGGTCTCGCCCTCCTCGTCGATCGTCACCTCCAGCGGTCCTCGCGTCACCTGCGCCAGTTCCGCCGGGACCGGCTGCGGGCGCGTGCCGAGAAACGCGGCGGCCGCGACCACGACCAGCCCAACTCCCCACAGCACCCAGCGTCGAGTCTTCATCGTTTCCTTCTCTGCTACTCGCGGGTCTTGAGCACCGCGACGAGATCGAGGTCGTGGAGCTTACGACGCACCGTCCAGGCCGAGACGGCCATCGACCCGAGAACGGTCGCCGCGGAAACCAGGAACGTGTTCGGGTCGACCACCACCGGCAACCGGAACAGCTCGCTCTCGAAAGCGCTCATCACGCCGGCGATCATGCCGTAGCCGAGGAGCAAACCGAGTGGAATCGAGGCCACGGTGAGGATCCCGAGCTCGCCCAGCAGGATCGAGGAGATCTCGCCGCGGGTGAAGCCGATCACGCGCAGGCTGGCGAGTTCACGGCTGGTCTCGGACAGGGAAATCCGCGCCGTGTTGTAGATGACGCCGAAGGCGATGATCACCGCGAAGAACAGGTTGACGCTCATCATCATGCCCATGTTGTCGAGCATGTAGGTCTGGATGTTCTCGAGCGCGGCGCTGCGCAACGTCACGCCGGCCACCGCCGGCATCGCCTTCAGCAGGCCGAACAGCCGTTCCTCGGCCAGCGCGTCGATCTTGAGCATCGCGCCGCTGATCGTGTCGTCGCGCCGCACCAGCCGCCGGAGCGACTCCTGCTCCATGTACGCCGTCACGCCGAGCAGGTCGTCGACGGTGTCGGTCAGCACCACCTCGCGCACCGGCCTGCCGTCCTCCATGATCTCGACCATCAGCGTGTCGCCCGGCTCGACCTGCAACTGCTCCGCCAGCAGCGTGGACAGGACGAGACCCGGCCGGTCGAGCCGGATGGCGCGATAGTCGACATCGACCACGCGCTGCAACCTGGCATCGGGCGCCAGCGCCTGGATCGCCGTCTGCTTCTGCAGGTGGCCGTTCCGCAGCCGCGCCGCGACGCCGTTCGTCGGCTCCACCTGCAGCACGCCGGAGAGGGCCGCGAGTTCGTGCACGGCGCTTCGTTCGACCGGTTCGAAGAAGCTCACCGACAGGTCCTGGCGCTGGATGATGTTGAACTGCACTTCGAGCAGTTCGTCCATCGAGTCCATCATCGCCGAGCCCACGACCATGATCGCGCCGGCGAAGGCGATGCCGACGATCGACAGGCCCGCGCGCACCGGGCGTCGCGACAGGTTGCGGAGCACCATCCTCGCGGGCTGCGACAACCATCGCCGGGCGCCCAGGCGTTCGAACAGGGAGACCCGGAAGGTCTCGGGCGCCGCCGGGCGCATCGCTTCGGCGGGCGGCAGCGAGACGACGCTGCGCACCGCGCCCAGGGCGCCCACCGTCGCGGCGACGAGGCTCACTCCGACGGCGATCAAGATGCTCGACGCCGACACGTTGTAGATCAGGAGCGGGAAGCGGAAGTACTCCATGTAGAGGCCGAGCATCGCTTCGGCCAGCAACAGGCCGGCGCCGATCCCGAGCAGGGCGCCGAGGGCCACCACGACGACGGCCCACTGCACGTAGTGGACGCCGAGCCTGAGGTTCGAGTAGCCGAGAGCCTTGAGCGCGGCGATCTGTTCGCGCTGCACCGCGACGGTTCGCCGCAGAACCACGTTGAGCAGGAACGTGGCCACGGCGATGAAGATCAACGGCACCAGGAGTCCCATGTTCTCGAGCTGCGTCAACTCGTTCTGGAGATACCAGTTCGAGGTCTGGTCCGCACGCGGAATCGCGCCCAGACCGCCGTAGGGATCGAGAATCGCGTCGAGTTCGACGATCGCCGCGCGCTCGAGGCTGGGCGAGTCATCAGTCAGCGTCAGGGCGACGTCGTTGAACCCGCCCTCCATTTCGAACGCGGTGGCCAGGTGCCGCCGGGTCATCCACAGGAAGCCGAAGTGCTTCGGATCCGGAAACAGTTCTCCCGGACCGATGCCGTAGACGAACTCGGGGCTGAGCGCTATGCCGACGATCTCCAGGGGCTGGCGGCGACCGTTGATCACCGCGAACAGGCGATCGCCCAGGTCGAGCCCGTGAGCTTCGGCGAAGCGCTCGCCGACCAGGGCCTCCTCCGCCCGGTCCGGGTCCAGGAAGCGCCCGCGGCGCAGCGCGACGTCGTTGAGCGCCGGCCGGCCCCGGTCCGGCAGGGAGATCAGGCGTCCGTTGACCGGATCGGTGACTCCGGGTACGTCCAGCGAGACGCTCACCACCACCCGGGTCTGAACCTGCCTGACTCCCGGGATCGCCGCGATGCGCTCCTCGACCCAGTTGGGGACGCGCTTGGCGCCGGCGAACACGTCGGCGAAGGCGTAGCGGGTGTAGTAGGCGTCGCGGGTGGTCAGGAGCGAGCCGAACACTCCCTGCGCCATGACCAGCAGCGCGATCCCCGACGAGACGACCAGGGCGATCGCCAGTACCTGGGACCGAACGTTCCAGAGGTCGCGCAGCAGTTTGCGGTCGAGGGCTCTCATCGTCCTACCACTCGATCGTGGCAGCCGGCTGCTTCGTCGCGTTGCGGACGTCGCTCGTGATCTGGCCGTCTGCCAGCGAGATTACCCGATCCGCCATCCCCGAGATCGCCGCGTTGTGGGTGATCACCGCGGTCGTCGTGCCCAGTTCGGAGTTCACCCTCTCGAGCGCCCCCAGCACCGCGATGCCGGTGCTGATGTCGAGGGCTCCCGTCGGTTCGTCGCAGAGCAGCACGTCCGGCCGCTTGGCGATGGCCCGGGCGATCGCCACCCGCTGCTGCTCGCCGCCCGACATCTGCGACGGAAAGTGGTCGAGACGGTACTTCAGGCCGACCAGCGCCAGGGCGTCCTCCGGCGCGAGCGGATCGCCGGCGATCTCGGTCACGAGGGCGACGTTCTCGCGCGCGGTGAGCGAGGGAATCAGGTTGTAGAACTGGAACACGAAGCCGACGTGGCGGCGCCGGTAGCGGGTCAGGGCCCGTTCCCCGGCCTCGCTCAGATCCCCTTCACGGTAGGTCACCCGGCCGGCGGTCGGCCGGTCGAGCCCGCCGAGGATGTTCAGAAGCGTCGACTTGCCGCTTCCCGACGGTCCGAGCAGGACCGTGAACTCGCCTTCGTGAAGCTCCAGGTCGACGCCGCGCAGCGCATAGACCTCGACCTCGCCCATCACGTAGACCTTCGTCACGCCCTTCATGGCGAAGACCGGGGCGGGTTGCGCCGGCGCGGCCGGGGCCGGGGCAGCCATCAAGGCAGCTCGATGTCGGGGGGCGCCGCGGACAGCTCGACGATCATCTCCGTGAACTCGCCCGGCACGGTATCGACGCGGATCATGCCGCCGTGCTCGCGCACGATGTCGGCCGAGAGCGCCAGACCGAGGCCCGTGCCCTGGTCGGTCGGCTTGGTCGTGAAGAAGGGGTTGAAGATCTTGTCCACGATGTCCTGCGGAATCCCGTCGCCGTTGTCCCTGATACGGACCTCGACGCCATCGTCCATCCTGCGCGTCGTCACCGTCAGCGTCGGCTCGTAGGACTCGTCGTCCGTGGTGAGTCGCTTCTCGTTCGTGGCGTAGCAGGCGTTGCCGACCAGATTGAGGAACACCCGGCCCACGTCCTGGGACACGACTTCCAGGGTGCCCAGGTCCGGATCGAAGTCCTTCTCGATGGTCAGGTTGAAGTCCGAGTCCGAGGCTCGGGCACTGTGGTAGGCGAGCCCGATGTGCTCATCGACCAGGCGGTTGATGTCGGCCTCCTCACGGCCGGCCGCGCCCCGGCCCATCTTCAGCATGTCGGTGACGATCCGGTTGGCGCGCTCGCCATGGTTCTGGATCAGCTTCAGGTTGCCGCCCAGGTCCTCGAAGATCTCCCCGATCTCCTCCCGCTGGTCCTCGCTCAGACTGCCGTCCTCGTTCTCCTTCATGATCTCGTCGACCTCTTCGAGGAGTTCCGAGGACACCTCGGAGAAGTTCTTGACGAAGTTAAGGGGGTTCTTGATCTCGTGGGCGACACCGGCGGTCAGCTCACCCAGCGCCGCGAGCTTCTCGCGCATCACGATCTGGTCCTGGGCCTTCTGCAGATCGGCCAGCACGACCTCCAGTTCCTCGTTCTTTTCCGTCAGTTCGTCCGCCAGCTTCTCGACCAGGTTCAGTCGCTGCACTTCCAGCGCGTGACGGCGGAAGACCTCGAGGGCAGCCGCCATGTCGGCGACCTCGTCCTTGCCGCCGATCCCGATCTCGGCTTCCAGGTTGCCCCCCGCCATCTCCCGCATGCTGTTCGAGAGGGCCTCGAAGCGGCGCACCAGCAGCCGTCCGACGAACAACCAACCGATGAAGACCGCTCCGGCGATGCTCACGATGTTGAGCGCCAGGAGCAGTGCGCGCCCGGTACGGATTGCCTGGGACGCGGCCATGGTCGCCGCATCGTCACGGGCCCTGGAAGCGGCGACCAGGCTCTGGACATCGCCACCGAGTTCGACGGCGAGGTTCTGGTTCTCCTCCAGCAGCGCCTGCTGCCGGTCGAGCACGTCGACTTCCTGCCGTCTCAGGTCGAAGGAGGTACGGCTCTTCGCCAGCATCTCTCCAAAGAGCGCCTTCAAACGGTCCGAGGTGGCGGTTTCGTCGATCGCGCTGAGAGCGCGCTCGATACTGGTAGCCGCCGACTCGTACCGTTCCTCGACCGGCTCGATCAGCGGCCGGTCGGTCAGCACCGCCAGACTGTTCAGGAGCTGATCGATGATCGTGACGTCCTGCTGAAGACCCACCAGCACTCTGTAGCGGTCGATCTCCGGTTCAGAGAAGTGGACCTCACGGGACGCTGGCGGCTGCTCGAACGAGCGGAAGCCGGTCATCGCGTAGAAGAGTTGATTGTCGAGAGCAGGCACCAGAAGGGCCTCGATCCGGCTGTGAAGCGACTCCAGTTCCGACCGAAGCGCCTCACTCTCCGCGCTCAGTTCGAAGCCCTCGGAAACCGACTCCTGGATCGCCGCGATGTTCCCGATGAGCTCTCCGCCGCGCGCCTGGATGCTCACGATCTCCGCGTCGCCGCCAAGTGACTCCCCGGACTCCATCCCCCGGCTCATCAGGTCCTCAAGCTGAGCCTCGAAGGCCCGCTGCGCCGGCGCGATCTCGACGCCAGCGCGGGTCAGTTCGTCCGGGTTCGCCGTCGCGGTCAGCCTGGGGCCCGCCGCCACCAGCGTTCCGCTGCCCTGGGCGACGCCGAACGCGGCCGCCAGTTCAGGCACCGTTCCCTGGGTAACCCGGTTCTGCGAATCGCCGACCTGAGCGAAGGCGAACAGCGCCACCAGACTGGCCGCGAGCGTCAGCGCGGCCGCACCGCCGATGCCCACGTAGAGCTGCGTGGCGATCCTGTACCGGGCCTCGGCCAGTCGTCGAAACCACGAGATCATTCGCTCACCGCGGCTTCGAGACGCGTCGCGGGCCGATACCGGCCCCGTTCGTCGATCACGGTCAGGAACACGGCGTCCGAACCCTGGTTGTCCCCGTCGCCGAACACCAGTCGGAAGCCGTTCAGGTCGATCGAGCCGGCGCTGCGGAGGACCTCGATGAAGCGGTCGCGATCGACCATCGTCCCGCAGCGCTCGAGCGCCTCGATCACGAGACGTCCGGCGAGGTAGCCCTCGAACGAGACGAAACCGGGCTCGGCGCCGGGGGTATGGGCGCGCAGCGCGCGCCGGTAGGCGGTGGCGACCCTCGAGTTCCGTGCGCTCGGAAACGGTACGACCTGGGTGACGTAGACGCCGGCGCCGCGCGGACCGAGTTCTTCCGCGAGGGCATTGCTGCCCACGAAGGACAGGGTCATGAACACCGGATCCAGGCCTGTGTGCCGGGCCCAGGCGATCAGGCTGGCCACCGGCTGATAAGCGCCCACGATGATGACGGCCTCGGGCCGCCCCAACTCGATGTCCACGAGGGCCGTCTTGACGGCGGTTGTGTTGCGCGGATAGACGCCGATGGCGACGGCCTCCATGCCCCGTCGGTCGAACGCGGCACGAACGCCCGCAAGGCCGGCACGCCCGAAGGAGTCGTTCTGGATGACGACCGCGATGCGCTCGATGCCCAGATCCCTGGTCAGGCGCTCCACCATCTCCTCCGTCTCCTGGGCGTAGGAGGCACGGAGGTTGATCACGTGCGGTTCGCTGCGGAGAAAGCCCGCGCCGGTGAACGGAGCGATGTACGGCACACCCGCCTCCTCGGCAACCGGCACCGCGGAGCGGGAGGTCGGCGTGCCGACGCCGCCGACCAGCGCGAACACACCGTCGTCCTCGATCAGGCGCCGCGTGTTCGTAATCGCGGCCTCCGGCTCGTAGCCGTCATCCACCGTGACGAGTTCCAGGCGCCGGCCGTGTACGCCGCCGGCATCGTTGGCCTCCTTGAACGCCGCCTGGATGCCGAGCCGCATCCCCCTGCCGAGTTCGGCGGCCGGACCACTGAAGGCGGCGGACTGCCCGAACAGGATGCGCTCGGCAGTAACGCCGGGCGTCCCTTCCGGCTCAGTCGGCGACGCCACCGGCTGAGCCGCCGACGGCACCACGGTGAGCAACGCCGCCGAGGCCCAGGCTGACGCGGTCAGAGCTGTCCGGGCAGCACGTGCGCGCATCGCTCTCAGCAGTCCCGTGCCGCGGTTCAACTCCGGAGCTTGACCATGGTCACGTGATTGCGGCCACCCTCGCGGCTGTACGAAGTCTCGTCCATGAGGACCTTCACGAAATGAACCCCCAGACCGCCGATCTTCCGGTCCTCGACTGCCGCGTCGAGGTCCGGTTCGGGAGCCTCGTGGAAAGGGTCGAACGCCCTTCCGCCATCGCGAACCTCGACCCGGACCTCGTCGTCACTCGAGGTGACCTCGATTTCGATCTCGCTGCTGCCAGGCTCACCGCCGCCGTGACGCACTACGTTCGTCGCTACCTCCTCCAGGCTGAGCACGATCGCGTAGGTCACGTCCTGCGTCCAACGCTCCTCCTGCCCGAGCGCCTCCACTGCCTCCGAGACACCCGGAAGTTCCTCGATCCGGTTCGGAACACGGAGCTGGAGGTTAGCGCTCACTCTTCAGCGACACGCAAGGTCATGCAAGTCAGATCGTCGAACTGCGGTGCTTCGCCGGCGAAGTCCTGTACGGCCTGCAGGATCATCTCAGCGGCTTCCCGGGCGGTTGGCGTCCGGCCGTCGCCGAACAGACCCTGAAGCGACTCAAGGCCGAACTCCTCGTTCGACACGTTGATCGCCTCGGTGACTCCGTCCGTGAAGAAGACGACGAGGTCCCCCGGGCTCAGCCGGATGCTGGCCTGCCCGTACTCGAAGCCGGGAATCGCCCCGAGAGCGAGGCCGCCCGTCAGTTCGAGTTCCTCCGAACTCCCGTCGGAGTGAACCACCAGCGGAGGGTTGTGGCCGCCGTTGGAGAAGGTGAGCACCCTGGTCGAGGGATCGTAGACGCCATAGAACACGGTGACGAACATCGCCGCGTCGTTCGTCTCGTTCAGCAGGTCGTTCACTTCCCGGAGGACCGCCCCGGGATCCTCGACGCCGACTGCCGCCCCCTTGAGCAGCGTCCGACTCGACATCATGAACAGGGCCGCCGGCACGCCCTTGTCCGACACGTCGGCGACCGCAAGCCCGATCCGTCCCGCCTCGAGGTTGATCACGTCGAAGAAGTCTCCCCCGACGTTGCGCGCCGCGTGCATGCAACCGTAGACCTCACACCCGTCTACATGGGGGAACTTGTCCGGCAGGATCGACTGCTGGATCTTCGTCGCCACATCGAGCTCGTTCTGTATCGCCACCAGCTTGTCGCGCGAGGCGAGCGCGGCGCGCCACTCGTCGAGATGTCGCAGCGTACGCTCGATCGTGACCTCGAGGTCCGTGAAGTCGATCGGTTTGGTGACGAAGTCGAAGGCGCCACGGTTCATGGCGGTGCGGATGTTCTCCATGTCCCCGTAGGCCGAGACGATGACCGAGCGGAGATCCGAGTTCACCTCCGGGATCTGCTGCAACAGCGTCAGACCGTCCATCTTCGGCATGTTGATGTCCGAGAGAACGATGTCGATGTCCTTCTTCTCCGTCAGGACCTCCAGCGCCTCGACGCCGTTGCCGGCGAACTCGAAGCCGTACTTGCCCCTGCGGATGTGGCGCCGCATGCGCTGGCGAACCAGCCGCTCCAGATCCGGCTCGTCGTCGACGACCAGGATCTTGTAGTCGGGATTGTCCCGATCACCCACCTGGACCGCCACCCCTTCCGCGCTCGAATCCTCTACCCCGCCGCCGCCAGGGCGTCGGCCTGCGTGTCGTAGATCTGGATGATGCGGTTGAAGCCGCTGATCTCGAACACCGACTGGACGGGATCGCTCAGCGCGCAAAGGGAGATGCTCACGTTGCGCTGACCGAGGGTCTTGGCGACCAGCAGGACGACCCTCAGGCCGGCGCTGCTGATGTACGCGAGCTGACCGAGGTCGACGACCACGGCCTGGACGTCCTCGCCGATCGCCCCCTGCAGCTGGCGCTCAAAGTCCTGGGAGTTCGAGCTGTCGACACGGCCCTCGACTTTGGCTACAAGAACCTTGTCGTGATGCTCCACCTGGACGTTCATACTCTCTGCCTCCCGTTGCCGTTTCTTCGGCCAAGTCGCGTCTGATCAACTGCATTCACTATCACATCCACCGCGATTCGCGCATCCCCGGCACCCTGAAACACCCCCCGTGTGGGAGAGACGTCGGCATAGTCCCGGCCAGCGGCCACGCGAATGTGCCGCTGATCGCTGAAGGTCGTGTTTGTTGGATCGAAGCCGACCCAGCCGGCTCCCGGCAGCCAGCATTCTACCCACGCGTGGCTGGCGCCGGCCGTCACTCTTTCGCCGGCGCGCCCCGTGTGGTGGAGATAGCCGGACACGTAACGGGAGGGGATGCCCCAGGAACGGGCGATCGCGATCATCAGGTGGGCGTAGTCCTGGCACACGCCCCGACCCGACTCCAGCAGATGCTCGATCGGCGAATCGGCCGAGGTGCTGCCAGGCTCGTACTCGAAACGCTCGCGTATCCCGTCGGACAGCCGCACCAGACTCTCCATCGGACCGTCCTCCGGGCGGAACCCCTCGCCGCGAACGAAGTCCTCTAGCGCGGGGGACGGACGCGCGAGCGCGCTGGGCTCGACGAAGTGCCAGTACTCCGGAAGTTGGCCGACGCTTCGCACTTCCTCCCAGTCGCCGGCCGCGTCCACGCCCGACGTCGCGGGGAGTTCCGCCCGGAACCGGGACGTGATCACGAGTTCCTCGTGCCGGCGATGGACATTGAGAACGTGACGGCGGTTGCCAAAGCAGTCCCGCTCGGGACTCAGTGACGCGGCCGGGATCGTCTCTATCTCGAAACGCAGCACCCTCTGGGCGGACGTCCGGACCGGCTGCAGGCAGAGCAGCAGAACGCAGCCACGGACGCTGTCCGAGTACTCGTATCTCGTCCGATGCTCAACGTCGTAGCGGAGCGGGCGGGTAGACGTCACCGTAGCGGAGAATCCTCGATCGCGTAGTCGACGAAGGCGCCGAGCACGGCCTCGTGCAGATCGCGGGCGGATTGGTTGACCTGTTCCAGCAGTTCTTCGGGCGCTGACGCTTCCGGCCAATCGTAGAGGATGAGCGCCTCGGCCCGCCCCGCCAACCGCCGGGCGGCGGCGTCGGCCTCCACGCCCGGCCCGCCGCCGAGGCCCTCGAGCTCAGTCGCCGCGGCCTGCACCGTGGCGAGCACGGAGCCGGGCAGAGACGGATCGGCGACCAGCAGGTCCAGCACCCGTTCCGGCTTCATCTCGATCCCGTGGACGCGTCCGTAAGCCTCCAGGGCATGGTGGGTGCGCAGCATGCTCGCCCAGCCCAGGGTTCGCCGCTCCGTCTGTCGGCTGAGGTCGATCTGTGACAGCAGCAGGGACACCGCGAGCTGCGCTCGCTCGATGGCCCGGCCGAGGCGCATGAACCGCCAGGCGGCGCCACGGTACATCGTCGCGTCCGCGACCCCTACGAAGTTGTGGATCTCGCTGCGGGTCTTTGCGTAGAAGACCTCCGGCGTCCTCCAGATGTCGACGGCCTCGAGATCCCGGATCCGCAGCCAGGCGGCGTTCAGGCAGGTCCACATCTCGCCGCTGATGCAGTGGCGCATCTGGCGCGCGTTCTCCCGCCCGCTGGCGATGGCGCTCCACACCGAATCGGGATTCGAACGCTCGAAGGTCAGGTCGTCAGCCAGCGTGAAGGCGTCCGCCAGGGCGAACTCGTCCGTCTCCGGCTGGAACTGCTCGCCCGGCGGCGGAAACCGCTTCATGCACTGGTAGATCCGCTTCCATCCGAAGTGGATCTCTTCGACCGAGCGGTCGACCAGAAACTGCACCTGCAACTCCAGCAGGCGGCTCAGATAGCCGGCCCTGGCCAGGTAGCGGGCCATCCAGTACACCCCCTGGGCGCTGCGCGAGAGCATCAGAGGTCCACCACCCAGAGGTCCTTGCCGCCGCCGCCCTGACTCGAGTTCACGACGAGGCTCCCTCTTCGCAGGGCGACCCGGCAGAACGCACCGGGCACGATGCGGGTCTCGTCTCCGGTCAGTACGAAGGGGCGGAGATCGACGTGGCGCGGTTCCGCGTGACCGTCGATCAGGCAGGGCGACCGCGACAGCGCCAGGGTGGGCTGCGAAATGAAGTCCGCGGGATCGGCCCGGAGCGTCTTCGCGTACTCCTCCCGCTCCTCCGGCGTCGAGTGTGGACCTACCAGCATGCCGTAGCCACCCGACTCGCCGACCCGCTTGACCACCAGGTGCTCCAGGTTGTCCAGGGTGTACTCCAGATCCTCGGGACGCCGGCAGAGACGGGTCTCGACGTTCTGGAGCAGGGGCTCCTCGCCCAGGTAGTAGCGCACCATGTCCGGCACGTAGGCGTAGACGCTCTTGTCGTCGGCTACGCCCGTTCCGGGAGCATTGGCCAGGGCCACGTTCCCGCGCTTGAAGGCATTCATCAGGCCCGGAACGCCCAGCAGGGAGTCCTCGCGGAAGACGAGCGGGTCGAGAAAGTCGTCGTCCACCCGACGGTAGATCACATCGACCCGCCTGAGACCGGAGGTCGTCCGCATGTAGACGAAGCCGTCGTTGACCAGCAGGTCCTGCCCTTCGACGAGTTCGGCGCCGATCTCGTGGGCCAGGAACATGTGCTCGTAGAACGCCGAGTTGTAGGTACCGGGA
The DNA here is from genome assembly GCA_011525365.1 of Acidobacteriota bacterium. Taxonomy (GTDB): domain Bacteria; phylum Acidobacteriota; class Thermoanaerobaculia; order Multivoradales; family Multivoraceae; genus Multivorans. Next base: position 1,655,420 of record WTGQ01000002.1, on the reverse strand, counting down.
GTGAGCAGCGCCAGGCACGGATCCGGGCGGCCGCCGGGCGACAGCTCGCAGAGGGTCTGTCGCAACAGGCTGCCGTACTGCTCAACGTCCTGAACCCGGGAACGACGGTAGAGCAGACGCAGGCCGGCCTTCACCGCCTTGCGATTGGCGATCATGTAGGACACGCCGGAGGGCACCCGCAGGTTGTCCTCCAGCACCATGAAGCCCTCGTGCGTGCGGACGATGTCCGTGCCGCAGATCGTCACCCAGACGTCGTTGGGCACGCTGACCCCGCGCATCGCCAGCCGGTACTGCGGGCAGCCGAGGATGACGTCGGCGGGAATCACGCCGTCCCGGACGACGCGGCACTCGCCGTAGACGTCGCCGAGGAACAGGTTGAGCGTCCGGATCCGCTGCACCAGGCCGGCCTCCAGCTCCCGCCATTCCGCCAGGGCGAGCAGGCGCGGAACGCAGTCGATCGGAATGATCCGCTCCTCCGCCTCCTCGTCGCCGTAGACGGTGAAGGTGATCCCCTCCTGGGAAAACGAGCGCGTCACCCGTTCCTGGATCGTGTTCAGGTCGTCGTCGGGCAGTTCCCTGAGGGCCTCGACGACTGCCCGGCAGTGCTCGCGCGGTTTCCCCTCCGCGACGAACATCTCGTCGTAGATCGCAGGATCGAAGTCGTAGAGGCTGAAGTCCACCGGACCCACTCGGGCGGTTTGCCGAACGGGCGTATCCTACAGGGGCGGAAAGAGTAAGCGCTCCCGCCAGAGGTCGCCGGCGGGCCGCCGCCAACCGCGGCTTGGACGCCGCGGCCCTCCGCCCCGTATCATCCTGTAAGCCGCCGGCGACGCGCCCCGTTACGCCGCGGCCGGACCTGAACTTCAACCCAAGGAGCACGAAGATGACCGGAGCGCGCTCCCACAGCCGGCAAGCCGGCTTCACCCTGATCGAACTCCTGATCGTCGTGGCGATCATCGGCATCATCTCCGCGTTGCTGGTGCCGAACCTGATGACCGGACTGCAGAACGCGAACCAGACCCGCACCCAGGCCGACATGAAGGCCGTCGGCTCCGCCTGGATGCAGTGGCTGACCGACCAGGTCAGTGCCGCGGCCGCCGGCTCGAGCACGACCGCCACGTTCAGTTGGAGCGAGTTCACGTATCCCGACTTCTCCCACGCGGACCTCTCCGCCCTGCTTCGTCCGTCGAACACCTTCTTCTACCTGCAGGACGTACCCGAAAGGGACGGCTGGAACAACCCCTACCGTTTCGGCTTCGCCGGTTCGGACCAGCTCCTCAGCACCCAGGTCATCGGCATCTGGAGCGGCGGGCGCGACGGTTCGAACACCGAACAGCCGCAGTCCACCTACGAGATCGGCGCGTTCCGCGGTACTGACTTCAACGAGGACCTGGTCTGGGCCGACGGCTACTGGGTGCGTTGGCCTGGCAGCGCCGCGGAAGCCGGCACGGACGAGTAGCTAGATCTGCGAGAACGCGGTCGGCCGCAGGAACACGTTCTCGATCCGCGACACGGTCCCCTTGTAGTAGTCCATGTCGCGCATCCGGATCCACTCCGGGTGGCCGCCGAACGCCTGCCAGTGCTCGCGGTGCGACTCCATGTCGGGCGCGGACAGGATGTAGACGAGAGCCGGCACGTCGTCGCCGATCAGGAGTTCGGCAAACAGCAGGGGCGCCATCTCGACATCCCGCATGATGTCGATCTCGCCGTTGTCGAACATGTGGACCTTGCGGCGGGCCGTCTCCTCGTTGTGGCTCTCGTACAGGCGCAGTTCGAAGATCCGGTCCTCTCCGGCCAGAGTCTGGGGCGGCAGCTCCATCACCGGCATACCCTTGAAGGCCCGCAGGAACCAGCTCTCCAGGCGTTCGTAGATCGGCTCCTGCCTTGGTGTCGCGTACATCGGCGCGGCGGCCTCGAGGTACTCGGCGTCGGCTTCGAGCGTCGACTTCATCGCCGTGAAGTCCTCGATCGTCGGGAATGCGATGATCGCCCACAAGGAAAGCGCATCCACCGGGTCGACCGGCTCGTCCACCTCGGCGGGCGGCTCGACCCCGAACACGCCCACCCTGTCGATCCCGGCCCGGTTGAGCGCCGGCACCAGGGCGTTCTCCAGGTAGGCGAGAACGGTCTGCCGGCTGTCCTCGTCGGCCAGGCGGTAGCGGCGGATCTCGTAGTACTCCCGCCCTGGCTCACTATCCACCGCGGCCTGCCCGCCGGCTGCCGCATCCGCCACCGGCGCTTCGGCCGGCGCGCAGGCAAGGACCAGGGCGGCCGCCGCGGCACCGGCCAGGAAGACCGGAAAGCAACGCTGAGTCTGCTGTGTCATCGACATGCTGCGAATCTCCTGTGGCGGCCTCACTGCCTGGCCAGCAACCAGGCGCGCATCGTGTTCGAGACGAGGTCCGCGGCCTCCAGCTGGACCCAGTGGCCGACCGTCGGCACCGTGACCAGGGTGTAGTCACGGTCGACCCAGTCCCAGGTGTTCTTGAGCCCGTCCTTGTCCACTGCCGTGTCCTTGAGGCCGTGGAACTGGAGGACCGGCATCTTGAGGTTCGGCAACTCGCCGCCCGCAGCGACGCCACCGTAGTTCGCCCGGTAGTAGTTCAGCATGCCGTCCCAGTAGGAGCGGGAGAACGCCTCGCGGTAGTGCCCGGCCACCTTCTCGCCTTCGCTCTCGTATCGGCCGAGCAGCCCCTCCGGCACCGGGCTGCCGTCCGGCTCGGACGACGCGAAGTTCCGGGCGTACTGGACGTTACGGCGCTGCTCCTCGGTCGCGTTCGCGATCACGTTCGCATAGCCGCGCGGGTGGGTCAGGTTCATGATGACCAAGCGCTTGACCTTGTCCGGATTCTCGATCGCGAACCGCCAGGCGATCGCCCCGCCCCAGTCGTGGCCGACCAGGTTGATCGGCGCGCCGAGATCCTCGACCACGGCCGCCACGTCCGCCAGCAGGTGAGACATCGCGTAGTCCTCGACCCGCTTCGGCTGGCCGCTCCGGTTGTAACCCCGGAGGTCCATCGCCGCTGTGCGGAAGTCCCCCTCGAGTGCCGCCATCTGGTGGCGGTAGCTGTACCAGATGTCGGGAAACCCATGGATGAAGAGGACCGGCTCGCCCTCTCCGAGGGTGACGTAGTGGATGCCGATGTCGCCGTTCTTCACCGTGTGGTGTTCGACCCGGTCCCAGACATCCGCGTTGGTATCGTCCGCCGCGAGCCCGACGGGAAAGACCGCGGCCGCGAGCAGCAATGCCGCGCACCGAACCGAACGCCTGCGAGCTTCGATCAAGTTCACGTTCCGACCTCCTGGAGTTGGGCGCGCCATCGTAGCAGCGCCGCCCGCGCGACTGGCGGGCGGCCGCCTATCGTTCCCGCCCTTCTTCCGCGGAACGCGCTTCTTCCGCGGAAGGAACTGCCTCGGCCGGCGGATCGTCGAAGCGCTTGTAGTTCTTCCCGTAGTCCGGCCGAGTGCGCCGATGGCATACGACGCAGGACATGTAGACCTGCTCGTTCAGGGCGATCAGCGCGTCCAGATCCTGCTCGAGGGCGGCCTCGTAGGCGGCGGCGCCGGCATCGAACATCAACCGGGCGTCGCGCATCCACTCGTCGCGGTCGCCGACCACGCGGCTCGGCATCATGATCAGGTTGGCCGACTCGGCGAGGAGGAGCGCCTGCGCCTGCAGTTCGTTCCACTCGACCTCGTTGGTCGGGGCCCGGCTTTCGACGTAGAGGATGGCGTCCGAGGCCGGATACATGAGCTTGATCATCAGTTCGCTCATCGTGCCGATCGGTTCCGGCTCGGGAACCGGACCGTCGTCCCGCGCGGCCGCCACGCCCGCGAGGCCGGCGACGACCGCGGCGATTGCAATCCTTCTCGGCATGAGGTCTCCCCTTTCGGGGCTATGATGGCACGACCCGACCGGCCAGGTAACGACCCGGAGATGGAACCCCAGCCATGAAGCACGCCTCTGCCATTTGGAAACACTGCCTCTGCACCTCGGTTTGCCTGCTCACGCTTGCCGCCTGCGCGCAGGAGGACGCCACTCTGCGTCCCGGAGACAACGACCACCGGACGCTCCAGGAGGCGCTGCTGACGGCCGAGCCCGGAGCGGTCATCGAGCTCGCGGGCGGACGCTTCGAACTCGACGCGACCCTGTCGCTGGACGTCGAGGGCGTGACCCTGCGCGGCCAGGGGATGGACGAGACGATTCTCGACTTCTCGGCCCAGGCCCCGGGGACGGGAGGCGAGGGGATCCTCGCCACCGCCGACGACTTCACGGTCGAGAACCTCGCGGTCGAGAACACGAGGGGCGACGGCATCAAGGTGGAGGGCACGACCGGCGCCGCCTTCCGGAGCGTGCGGGTCGAATGGACGAACGGACCCGACACGAACAACGGCGCGTACGGGCTCTATCCGGTCCAGGTCACGAACGTTCTGATCGAGGACAGCCGGGTGCGCGGCGCCTCGGACGCCGGCATCTACGTCGGCCAGTCCGCCAACGTCGTCGTCCGGCGCAACGAGGCCTGGGAGAACGTGGCCGGCATCGAGATCGAGAACACGACCGGCGCCGACGTCTACGGCAACCGCGCCCACGGCAACACCGGCGGCCTGCTCGTCTTCTCGCTGCCGGAACTGCCGGTCAAGGACGGCCGCGACGCCCGCGTCTACGACAACGACATCGTCGAGAACAATCTGCCGAACTTCGGCAAGGAAGGCGCGATCGTGTCGACGATCCCGGCCGGCTCGGGGATCATCGTGATGGCGAGCGACAACGTCGAACTGTTCGAGAACCGGATCCACCACAACCAGAACTCGAACCTGGCGGTCATCTCCTACCTCTCGACTGGTCGCGCCTACAACGACCCCGGCTACGACCCCTACACCGAGGGCGTCTACATTCACGACAACGAGTTCATCGGCGGCGGCGAGAGCCCAAACGGCGACTTCGCGGACGCCTTCGTCGCCCTCGCGGGCGGCGCCTTCCCGGACATCGTGTGGGACGGCGTTGCGAACCCGGACAAGCTGGTCGAGGGCGAGGTGCCCGCGGACCTGCGGCTGTACATCGAGAACAACGGCGACGCGGACTTCGTGAATCTCGATCTCGGGTCCGTATTCGCGGGCGGCGAGCCGAACGTGAGCACCGACCTGGCGGCGCATCAGGGGGCGTTGCCGGCCGTACCCCAGCCGGTCGATCTCGGCGCGGCGACCGGTGGCGCTCCGTAGCGCACCCCCCGCGGCACTGGCGCTCGCCGCGCTCGCGCTCGCGGGCTGCGGAGCCGGAGAGAGCGGTTCCGGGCAGGGACCGTTCGCCCGATACCCGGCGAAGCTCTCCGCCTGGGGACTGTTCGCCGGGGAGCTAGCGAACCACGTTCCGGCCGGCGGCGTCGAACCCTACGACCTGAACACGGCCCTGTTCTCGGACTACGCGCTGAAGTTCCGCTTCGTGCGCCTGCCGGAGGGACCCGACGGCGACGTCGAACCCGCGCTGTACCGCGAGGAGGGCCCGTTCGAGTTCCCGGTCGGCACGGTCATCTCGAAGACCTTCGCCTACCCGACGGACTTCAGGGTTCCCGAAGAGGGCCTGCGGCCGCTCGAGACCAGGCTGCTCGTCCACGAGGAGGGCGGTTGGGTGGGCCTGCCGTACATCTGGAACGTCGAGCCGACCGACGCCGAGCTCGCGATCGTCGGCGGGCCGCTCGATGTGTCGTGGATCGATGCCGCGGGCGCGAGGATCGAGCACACGTACCGGGTGCCGAACGCGAACCAGTGCAAGACCTGCCACCGGACAGACGGCGAGCGCGTGCTGCCGATCGGGCCCCAGGCGGCGCAACTGAACCGCGAGTACACCTACCCCGACCAGGACGGAACGACCCTTCGGGAAAACCAGCTCGAACGATGGCGGCGTATCGGCTTTCTCGCGGGCGCGCCGCCGGCCGCGGAAGCGCCGCGGGCGCCGGTCTGGAACGTCGCCCCCTCCGGCAGCGTCGATGAGCGGGCGCGCACCTGGCTCGACATCAACTGCGCCCACTGCCACAACCTGACGGGCAGCGGCCGCACATCGGGCCTCGATCTGCGTAAGGACCACGACAATCGCACCCGCCTCGGTGTCTACAAGCACCCGGTCGCCGCGGGCCTCGGCACCGGCGACCGCGTCTACGCCGTCGTCCCCGGCGAACCCGACGAGTCGATCCTTCTGTACCGGCTCGAATCGATCCACCCCGGAATCGCGATGCCCGAAATCGGCCGCGGCCTCGTCGACGTCGAAGCCGTGGAGCTGATCCGCCAGTGGATCCTGGAAATGGAGCCTCCGGCACAGCGGGCCGGATAGGACGCCGGCCTTAGGCCGGCGGCGTCTACCTGGCCGCCTGCGGCGGCAGCGGGTCAGAAGACCCGCGCACCCAGTCCCGCCGTCCCGACGTTACTCCGCCAGGATCTGCCGGGTGCGGTGGAAGACCTCGTCCAGGCCGACGGCGTCCGAGGCGTAGTAGCCGCGAACGTCGCCGGCGCGGTCGACCAGAGCCAGCCGCGCCGCGTGAGCGACGTCGACCAGACCGCCGGCGAGGTCCAGCCGCTCTCCCATGGGCAGGGCGAAACCGTCGACGACCACCGAACGCACCTCCTGCTCGGCGCCCGTGAGGAGACTCCAGCGCTCCAGGTCCAGGCTCCGGCTCCGCGCGTAGTCGCGGAGCCGCTCCGGGGTGTCGTGCTCCGGGTCGACGGTGAAGCTCACGAGCCTCACGTCCTCGACCCCCTCCTCGCGGTAGCGCCGCTCCAACCGGCGCAGCGAGGCCGTGAGGCGTGGACAGACCGTGGCGCAGCGTGTGAACAGGAAGGAGGCAACGTAGGCCTCGCCCGCCAGATCGTCGCTGCCGAACGCCTCTCCGTTCTGGTCGACAAGCCGCCACTGCGGCAACTGCCGCAGGACCGGCGGCGGGTCGGGCTCGAACCGGAGCAGCGGCCTGATCGCCGGGATCAGAACGAGCCCCGCCAGCGCCGCGAGAAACCAGGGGTTCAGGTTGGGCTTCAGGGTGTGCCTGCGGCGCTTCTGTGCCCCCTCTTCAGGGCCGGAAAGCCGCTCCTCGAACATGCTCCGACCCTATCCCGGGGCCGGGCTTTGACCGCCTCGAACCCACGCTGTACACTCCGCGCGACCGCAGGACGGGCAGGGCTTCGTACCCTGCTTCAAGGTACGGAATCTTGCCTCAGATCTTCCCCAAGTGGACCCTCAGGCTACCGCTGTACGCGGCGGTCGCCCTGCCGGTGGTCGGCGCCGTCGTCGTGGGCGGCATCTGGTACTTCTTCTCGCCCGAGTACACCGACGTCGGCTACCGCCCGGCGCAGCCCGTGCCCTACAGCCACGCCCTCCACGTGGGCGAACTCGGCCTCGACTGCCGCTACTGCCACGCCTCGGTCGAGGAGTCGGCGGTGTCCAACGTCCCCCCGACCCAGGTCTGCATGAACTGCCACCATGTCGCTGTCCGGGACAGCGAGCTGCTGGAGCCGATTCGCAAGAGCATCGAGCAGGATCGTCCGATGCGCTGGGTGCGTATCCACAACCTGCCCGACTACGCCTTCTTCGACCACAGCGTTCATGTCGGAGCCGGCGTCGGCTGCGGAACCTGCCACGGTCCGGTCCACGAGATGGAAGTCGTTTACCAGGCGGAGTCCCTGAGCATGAGCTGGTGCCTCGACTGCCACCGCGACCCGGGTCCGCACCTGCGTCCGCTCGAGGCGGTGACCGACATGGAGTGGATACCGACCGGCGACCACGCGGCCTTCGCCGAAATGGCGATCACGGAACGGGCGCTTTCGCCGCCCGAGGACTGCACGGGGTGCCATCGATGAGCGCGGGCAACGGCAAGCGGCCGGAGAGAACCTACTGGCGCAGCCTGGAGCAGCTCCAGGGAGATTCCCGGTCGGCCGACTTCCTGCACCGTGAGTTCCCGGAGAGTGCGTCGGAAGCGCCAGCCGAACTGCTGCGGGACGGCGTCAGCCGGCGCAGCATGCTCGCCATGCTGGGTGGGACGGCCTCGCTCGCCGGCCTGACCGGCTGCGACATCATCCGCCGCCCTGTCGAGCACATCGTCCCCTACGTCGACGCACCCGAGGGCATGGTCCCCGGCGTTCCGCTCGCCTACGCCACCACGATGCCGTTCGGAAGCCGAGCGCTCGGTCTGCTGGTCGAGAGCCACGAAGGCCGGCCGACCAAGGTCGAAGGCAACGAGCTCCATCCGTTCTCGGAAGGCGCGTCGAGCGTGTGGGCTCAGTCGTCGATGCTCGACCTGTACGACCCGGACCGGTCCAAGTCCGTGCGCTTCGCCGACGAGGCGTCTTCCTGGGACGACTTCGTGGCCGCCTGGACCGAGGGCAACCTCGGCCCCGCCGCCGACGGCACCGGCTTCGCCATCCTCGCCGAGCCGTCCTCGTCGCCGACCCTGATCCGGCTCAAGGAAGCGTTGCTCGACCGGTATCCGCGTGCGCGCTGGGTGATCTGGGAACCGGTGAGCGAGGAGAAGGCCGACCAGGGGACGACGCTCGCCGCCGGTGAGCACGTCCACGCGCTGTACCACATCGACCGCGCGCAGGTCCTGCTGACTCTGGATTCCGACTTCCTCAGCACCGAGGGGGACAGCGTCCGCAACCTGCGCGGGTACTCCCGGGCCCGGCGCGTGAACGAGGAAGGCGGCGGCAGCCCGCTGCGGCACTACGCCGTCGACGGCGTCCACTCGGTCACGGCGGCGAACGCGGACCACCGCCTGCGAGTGCAGAGCGGCCGGGTCGCGGCCTTCGTCGCCCGGCTCGGCAGCGCGCTGGCCGGTCACGGCCTGGAACTGCCGCTCGATGCCGGCGGGCCGGCCGGAGACATCGACGACACCTGGGTCGACGCACTGGCGCAGGACCTGATCGCCCACCGCGGCGCCGGCCTGATTGTCGCCGGCAACCGCCAGCCCGCGGCGGTCCACGCCGCCGTCTACGCCCTGAACTCGGCGCTCGGCAACGCCGGCTCGACGGTGACGTACCACCGGACGGCCGACACCGGCAGTTCGAGCGAGGCGGATCTCGCCGCCCTCGCGGCGGCGATCCACGAGGGCGCGGTCGATCGCCTGCTGGTTCTCGGCGCCAACCCCGCCTACAACGCTCCCGCCGACCTCGACTTCCCGGCCGCCCTCGAAAGCCTGGACAGCGCGGGCGCCGTCATTCACGTCGGCGCCTACCGCGACGAGACGAGTCGCTTCGCGCGCTGGCACGTGCCGCTCGCCCACTATCTCGAGAGCTGGGGCGACGCGCGCGCCACCGATGGCACGGCGAGCGTCGTGCAGCCCCTGATCGAACCGCTCTACGGCGCGAAGAGCCTGGTCGAGGTGCTGGCGCTGGCCGCTCTGGGCGAGTCCCGCGATGGCCGCGACCTGGTTCGTGAGACCTGGTCCGGGATCCTCGGCCTGCCCCTCGAGGAAGACGCCGACGATGCGGCCGCCGCCGGGGCCTCGGCAGAAGCGGAGGCGGAAGCCGAAACGGCCGCGGACGGCGAGGGCGAAGAGGCCGTGCCGGAAGAGGCCGTGCCGGTCGACCCGATGTCGCTGCCGTTTCCCGTCGCGCTCTCCGAGTTCGAAGTGGCCTGGCGCAAGGTGTTGCATGACGGCCTGCTCGACGGCAGCGCCGCGCCGGCGGCCGATCTTCCCGCCATCGCCCCTGAGGATGGCGCAGCCGCGGTGCGAGCCGCGGGCGAGGCGGCCCAGGCGATCGTCGCGAGCGACGACCTGGAGATCGTCTTCCGGTGTTCCCCGGCTGTTCACGACGGTCGCTTCGCCAACAACGGCTGGCTCCAGGAGCTGCCGGACGCGATAACCAAGCTGACCTGGGACAACGCCGCCCTGATCAGCCCCGCCACCGCCGGCGCGCTGGGCCTCGAGAACGAGGACCTCGTCACGGTGGCCTCCGGCGGGCGGGAGCTCGAGCTGCCGGTCTGGCAGGTGCCGGGACAGGCCGACAACACGGTGACGATCGACCTCGGTTACGGCCGCGACTTCGCGGGCCGGATCGCGAGCGCCGCCAACAGCGAGGGTCACGGTCCCGGACGCAACGCCTATCTGCTGCGCACATCGGAGGCGCCCGATCTCGCCCGCGGCACCCTCAACCCGACCGGCGGCACGTACCCGCTCGCACAGACCCAGGACCACCACTCGATGGAGGGGCGCCCGATCGTCCGCGAGGCCGACCTCGACTACTTCGAGGCGCATCCCGACTTCGCGACCGCCCACAGCGAGAAGCCGCACGAGAACTCTATGTGGGACGAGTGGACCTACCAGGACTCGCCGCAGTGGGGCATGACGATCGACCTGAATGCCTGCGTCGGCTGCAACGCCTGCATGATCGCCTGCCAGAGCGAGAACAACGTGCCGATCGTCGGCAAGGAGCAGGTGATGGAGGGCCGGGAGATGCACTGGCTCCGCATCGACCGCTATTTCTCCGACGAGGGAGAATCCCGCGGCATGCTCCGGGACCTCGTCCAGGACCTCCCGTCCGAGCCGCAGACGAGCTTCCAGCCGGTGCCCTGCATGCAGTGCGAGAACGCGCCCTGCGAACAGGTCTGCCCGGTCGCGGCCACCGTGCACGACAGCGAAGGGCTGAACGCGATGGTCTACAACCGTTGCATCGGCACCCGCTACTGCTCCAACAACTGTCCCTACAAGGTGCGGCGCTTCAACTACTTCAACTTCACCAAGGACACTCCCGAGGTGATGAAGCTGGGCAAGAACCCGGACGTCACGATCCGTTCCCGGGGCGTCATGGAGAAGTGCACGTACTGCGTCCAGCGCATCAGCCGCGCCAAGGTCGACGCCAGGCGGGACGGGCGGGGTCTGGCCGACGGCGACGTCGTCACCGCTTGCCAGCAGGCCTGCCCGGCCGAAGCGATCCGCTTCGGCGACATCACGGACGCGGCGAGCGGAGTTTCCGAGGCGAAGGCGAGCCCCCGGAACTACAATCTGCTCGACGACCTGCACACGAAGCCCCGGACGACCTACCTCGCGAAGATCCGCCACCCGAACCGCGAGATCACGCCGGCGCCGCCGCCCGCCGAAGACCACGGCGACGAGGACGCAGGCCACGGCGAGGACGCGCACTGATGCGCCGGCTGCCCGAAGCCGCGGTCCTGGTCGCCGTCCTGCTCCTGCTCGGCTGCCGGGGCATGCCGTCGCCGTTTCCGCCGATCCACCCCAACCCGAACATGGACTACCAGGAGCGCTACGACCCGCAGGAGGCGAGCGCCTTCTTCTACGACGGCATGGCGATGCGCCAGCCGGTCGCGGGCACCGTGGCGCGCGGGCAGCTCGACGTCGACCACCGCCTCCTGTTCGGCCGCGACGACGAGGGCTACTTCCTGGAGACTTCGCCCATCGCGGTCACCGACGACGTCCTCGCCCGCGGCGAGAACCGCTACATCATCTACTGCCAGCCTTGCCACGACGAGCGCGGCACGGGCCAGGGCATCCTGTTCGAGCGGGCGAACACGCCCACGGCCTCCCTCCACGACGAGCGGATCGCCGCCTACAACGACGGCCGGATGTACGACGTGATCACGAACGGCGTCGGCCTGATGGCGGGCTACCGCTATCCGCTCACGGTCGACGACCGCTGGGCGGTCGTCGCCTACGTCCGCGAGCTGCAGGAAGAACGCCGAATCCTCCAGGCGGAACGGGCCGCTCGTCAGTGACGCCCCAGAGTGGAAAGCCAGTGAGCAGAAACAAGATCCTCTTCGGCATCGGCGTTCTCGCCTTCGTGTCGGTGATCGTCACGGTGCGCCTGGGCGGCTTCCTCGTGGACAACGAGTACCGCCAGCCGGACCAGCTCTCCGCGCCGCTGCAGACCGAGGCGACAGCCGGGATCGTGGACGCGCTGGAGGTCGAGGAAGGTGAGGACGCCGCAACCGCCGCCAGACGAATCGAACAGGCGCTGGAGTTCGCGGACGATCAGGGCATCCCGGAAGCTACGCCGAGGCTGCGCGGTATCGCCGACGAGCAGGCCACGGACGAGGCCGAGGCTCGGGCCAGACCCTACGAGGAGGCCGAGTACCGCGCGGTCCCGTTCGTCGGCAGCCGGGTCACGGTGTGGGTGCTGGCGCAGCTCCACCTGCTGTTCGCGGCGTTCGTCCTTGCCGTGCCGCTGTTCGCCTTCATCATCGAGTTCGTCGGCTATGTGAAGAAGGAGGAGCGCTACAACAAGCTCGCGTACGAGTTCACCAAGCTGCTCTCCGTCTCGTTCTCGATGACCGCCACCTTCGGGGCGTTCCTGACCTTCGGGCTGATCATCCTCTACCCGAAGTTCACGAACTACCTGATGCACATCTTCTCGCCGACGTTCCTGCCCTACGTCCTGCTGTTCTTCCTGGAGGCGCTGTTCCTCTACAGCTACTACTACGGCTGGGGCAAGTTCGGACCGAAAATGCACCTCTTCCTGGGCTTCATGCTGAACATCGTGGGCACCGCGATCATGTTCATCGCCAACGCCTGGCTCACCTTCATGATGTCGCCCGGCAAGCGTGACGACGTGGACGGCGACGGCGTCCCGGACTTCGTCTCCGCCGTCTCGGAGAGCGGCGCCCTGCTGAGCCTGCGGGACGCCTTCTTCAACTTCACCTGGATGCCGATCAACATCCACCGGATCATCGCCAACGTCGCCTTTGGCGGCTCGATCGCCGCGGCCTACGCGGCCTTCCGCTACCTGCAGGCGAAGACGGACGAGGAGAAGGCCCACTTCGACTGGATGGGCTACGTCGGCAACTTCGTCGCCATCATCGCCTTCCTTCCCCTGCCGTTCGCGGGCTACTACCTCGCCGCCGAGATCTACGCGTTCAGCCAGACCCTGGGCATCCAGATGATGGGCGGCACGTTCTCCTGGCTGTTCGTCATCCAGGCGGCTCTCATCGGCAACCTGTTCCTGGGGGCGAACTACTACCTCTGGCTGGGGATGGGCCGCATGGAGGGCGGCGTTCACTTCCAGAAATTCATCAAGTGGTTGCTGATCGCAATTGCCCTCTGCTTCGCCGTCTGGGCGACGCCGCGCTACGCCATCTCATCGGTATCCGAGATCGCCGCGATGGGGGGCAGCAGCCACCCGCAGCTTTCCTATCTCGGGCAGATGTCGGCCAAGAACACGGCGGTCAACATCCTGATCCTCTCGACCTACATGAGCTTCCTGCTCTATCGGCGGACCGGCAGACAGTCGGTCCATCCGCACAGGGATCTCCTCACCCGCGCGCAGGCGATCGTCTTCTCCTCCGCCGCGGCTCTGGTCATCTTCTACGGCGTCTACGGCTACTTCGTCGACTCGGCGACGCGAATACGCTTCGCGATCCCGCAGGTCTACTCGGTGCTGGCGGCCCTGGTCGTGATCACGGTGATCGACCTGCCCCTGTACCGCAACGCCGCGCAGTCGGGCGAGACCAAATGGGGCAGGATGCCGGCGGTCTCCCAGTACGCTCTCATCTTCATCGCGCTCAGCTTCACCTGGCTGATGGGATTGATGGGATACGTCCGCTCCGGGCTGCGCCAGGAGTGGCACGTGTATGGCGTGATCCTGGACACGTCCCCGGACGCCTATACGCCGACCCTCGGCTTCGCAACGCAAGTCGTGTCCGTCACTGTCCTCATCTTCTTCGGCCTGCTCGGTGTCGTCTTCTGGCTCAGCAGTCTTGGCGGGAAGAAGGATTGGGAACCGAAGCCGGTCGCTGACGGCCGCGACCAGCTCGAAGGGGGGCAGGCGGCATGAAGCTGAGCGTCCCCATGCCCCTGCGGCTGGTCCTGCTCGTGCTGGGTACGACGGCCTTCTACATGTACCTGGGCCAGATCGTGCCGCAGAAGGAGGCCCATCCGCCGCCGCCCGTGCTGATCAGCGCCGAGATGACGACAGAGGATCTGGTCGCGGTCGGCGCGGAACTCGCCAGCGGCAAGGGACAGTGCCTGGTCGGCTGTCACACCGTCGGCCAGAGCGGGCCGCTCCGCTACCCGGACCTGGACGGAATCGGCGCCCGCGCCGCGACCCGGATCGAAGGGCTCTCCGGCCTCGAGTACCTGGCCCAGTCCCTCTACGAACCGGCGGCGTTCATCGTTCCCGGCTTTGCGGATGGAATGCAGCCGATAGACCAGCCGCCGATCAGCCTCTCGGAAGACGAAATGAAAGCGGTGATCGCCTGGTTGCAGAGTCTGGGCGGAACGCCGACCGTAACCCTCGACACCGACCTCGGCTATTGACCTGATCCATCATGTGGGGACTCAACCTACCCATCGTTCTTGCCCTGGCCGCCATTGGCGGAGTGCTCGCTTGGCGGCGGGCCCACACCCTCGTCTGGCTCCTCTACACGGGGGGCGCCCTGTGGGCCTTCTTCAGGTTCGGCTTCGCCGTGCCGATCCCGCAGTCCGTCGTTACGATCTACCTGGGGATCACCGTCCTCGCGCTGGTTAGCTACGCCTCTTCCAGCCGTGAGCGGTTGGCGGAAACGGTCCAACCAATCCAGCGTCTGATTCTCGAGCCCCGTTACCGTCTGGCCCTGGCCGGTCTGCTCGTCGCTCTCCCGGGCCTGGCTGCCTACAACGCCTACGCCGACCTGACCATGCCGCTCGAGGCGCCCGGATTCGGCCGCGAGATCCATCCGCCGCCGCCCACTGAACTCACCGTTCACGACGAGACGATCGACATGGCGACGGCCGAGAACCCGTACCTCCACTACAAGCACGACGATCCGGAGCTGTACGGGAAGCACGTGGAGAACGGCCGCCGGGTGTACTACGAGAACTGCTTCTGGTGCCACGGCGACGGCATGGGAGGCGACGGCATGTTCGCCCACGGCCTGAACCCGGTGCCCAGCAACTTCAACGACGTCGGCACGCTGCCGGCCCTGCAATCCTCGTTCGTTCACTGGCGGATCGCCAAGGGCGGTCCCGGCATGCCAGCCGGCGGCACGCCCTGGGACAGTGCCATGCCCGCCTGGGAGAAGTTCCTGACCACCGAGGAGATGTGGGACGTCAACCTGTTCATCTACGACTTCAACGGCTACGAGCCGCGCGCTCTGGGGCAGCACTGATGACCGCGCACACCATGCGACGCACCCGGACCGCGGCAACGTTCGCCACCGCCGCCCTGATCCTGGCTCTACCCGCCGTCGCCCAGGTCGACCTCGGCACGGAAGAGCAGCGGGCGGCCGGCAAGGTCGTCTACGACAAGTACTGCGGCCAGTGCCACGGCGACACCGGTGACGGCAACGGCTACGCCACGCCACGGGTCAAGCCGAAGCCGCGCGACTTCACGACCGGCACCTACAAGTTCCGCACGACGCCGAACGGCATGCTGCCGACGGACGACGACCTGCGCCGGATCATCGAGATCGGAGCCCCCTACACCTCGATGCCGGGCTGGCCGAACCTGACGAGCGCCGAGATCCAGAACGTCATCTACTACATCAAGTCCTTCTCGTCCGACTTCGAGAACCCCGACCGTTACGGCGAACCGATCGAGATTCCCCGGCCGCTCGAATCGACCGAAGAGTCGGTCGCCCGCGGCCGCGTGGTCTACGAGGAGCAGGGCTGCGGTTCATGCCATGGCGAGGTCGGCCGCGGTGACGGCGCTTCGGCGCCGACCCTGGTCAACGACAAGGGCGACCCGATCAGAGCCGCCGACCTGACCCAGCGCTGGACCTACCGCGGCGGACCGACCAAGGAGGACATCTACCGCACCTTCTCCACCGGGCTGAACGGCACGCCGATGCCGTCCTACGCCGACTCGCTCGAGGTCGAGGACCGCCAGCACCTGGTGAACTACGTCTACTCCCTGGGCGACGGAGACGATCCGAACTACGGCACCCTGATCACGGCGGTCTACTCGGAGGAGCCGATCGACCTGCAGGACGAGGAAACGCTCGACGCGCTGTTCGAGTCCGCGCCGATGACCCGCTTCCCCCTGGTCGGCCAGATCACCGAACCGGGACGCAACTTCTTTCCCCCCGTCACCTCGATCGAGGCTCAGGCGGTCTACAACCGCGACGAGATCGCGTTTCGGGTCCGCTGGCACGATCTGCGCGCCGATACCTCGGGCCGCAACAACCCGAGCCTGGAAGTGCCGATGTGGGACGAGGACAACGGCATCGGCGGCGACGCGGCCGACGACAGTGGCGACGATTTCTTCGGCGACTTCGGCGGCGAGGAAGCGCCCGCAGAAGACGACTTCTTCGGCGACAGCGGTGACGACTTCTTCGGCGACGGCGGCGACGACTTCTTCGGAACCGCCGACGCGGGCGCCGGCGGCGCGGAGTTCTCGGACGCCGTGGCTCTGCAGTTCCCGGCGTCGCTAGCGCCCGAAGAGACTCCCGAACTCAAGCCGTACTTCCTGTACGGCGACGCCCAGAACCCGGTCGACCTCTGGTTCGTCAACCTGACCTACGGCGTCGCCGACACGTTCCGGGGCCGCGGCAGCGATTCGATCGAGCCGACCGAGGCGGACGTCGTCGAGGCGGTGTCCTCCTACGACCAGGGCGCGTGGACCGTGACCTACAAGCGGCGCCGCTCGTCGCGAGCCGGCGTCAGCTTCGCCGAGGAGCAGTACACGCCGCTCGCCTTCAGCGTCTGGGACGGCTTCAACCGCGAACGTGGCAACAAGCGGGCCCTGTCGTCCTGGTTCTACGTCTACACCGAGCCGAGCGTCGAGCAGGCCGTGGCGGGTCCCGTGCTCCGCGCCGCCCTGATCGTGCTCGCCATCGAGTTGCTGGTCGTCTTCCTGGTGCGCCGCCGGGCCCGCCAGAAGGCGGCCGACGAAGAGGCCTCGGGCGCCACCCTCACCGCAGGCGAGGCTCCCGCCGTCTGACCCGACACTCCGTCAACACAAGAGACACCACCATGTACAAGACGATCTACGTCCCCGTCGACAACTCGGACTACTCGAACCAGGCGATCGCGTCGGCGGTCGAGCTGGGCCGGAAGTTCGACTCCACGATGGTCGGCTGCCACGTCTACGCGGCCAGCATGCACGACTACCGGTTCAAGCAGATGGAGTACACCCTGCCGGACGAGTACCTCGAGGAGACCGAGCTCGACCGCCAGCGGAAGATCCACGACTCGCTGATCACGATGGGTCTGGAGCTCATCTCCGAGAGCTACCTCGAGCCGATGAAGGCGGTCTGCGACGACGCCGGGCTCGAGTTCGAGCCGAAGATGATGGACGGCAAACACCACGTCGAGATCGTGCGCGACATCCGCGAGTCGGGCTACGACCTGACGGTGCTCGGCGTGATGGGCATCGGTCGCGTCCGGGACACTCAGATCGGCTCCGTCTGTGAGCGCGTCGCCCGCACCGCGGACCGGGACGTGCTGGTCATCAAGCGCCTCCCTGCGAAGGCTGGAGCCGCGAACGGCAACGGCAACGGCCATCAGACGGAGGCCGAGGCCGACGGCCGCGACACGATCCTGGTCGGCGTCGACGGCTCGCCCCAGTCCTTCGGAGCGCTGATGACCGCGATCGACCTGGCGAAGACCTTCGGCAAGAAGGTCGAGGCGATCTCGGTCTACGACCCCTACCTGCACTACTCGGTGTTCAAGGGCGTCGTCAACGTGCTGACCGAGCGCGCGGCGAAGATCTTCCGCTTCGAGGAGCAGAACCAGCTCCACGAAGAGATCATCGACACCGGCCTGGCGCAGATCTACCAGTCCCACCTGGATGTCGCCCAGACGATGGCGACCGAGGTTGGCGTCGAGCTGACGAAGACCCTGCTCGACGGCAAGGCGTTCCAGAAGGTCCTCGACCACGCCCGCAAGATCGATCCCTGGATGCTCGTCATCGGCCGCGTCGGCGTCCACAGCGACGACAGCGAGACGGGCCTCGGCAGCAACGCCGAGAACCTGCTCCGCGCCTGCCCCTGCGACCTGCTCCTGACCACCCGTCTGGAGTATCCGGAACTGGACGTCAAGGCCGAGGAGAGCATCCGCTGGACCCCCGAAGCCGAGGAGCGCTTCAAACGGGTACCCGAGCAGGTGCGCGGCATCGCCCGCACCGCTCTCTATCGCCTGGCGGTCGAGCAGGGCCACAGCGTGATCTCGAGCGATGTGCTCGACGAGGCGATGGACCGCTACATGCCGAAGTACACCGCCCGCGAGACGGAAGCCCTGGCGGAGAAGATCGCCCTGCAACTCGCGCGCAGCCGGCCGACCTTCATCTGCCGCAAGTGCGGCGTCACGTCGGCCGAGCCGGACCCGGTGCGTTGCGGCGTCTGCGGCAGCGACTCCTTCGAGCAGATCACCGAGGAGATGCTGGAACGGATCGCCGAGATGGAGGGCGGTCTCGAGGTCGAGACCACCTACGACGGCCGCAAGCTGAAGTGGACCGCGGACGCCCGCCTGGCGCTCAAGACGATCGAGGACGCCTACCGCCGCCGCCGCGCCAAGGCGCGGATCGAGAAGAAGGCGCGGATGAGCAAGCTGCCGACCGTCACCTTCGAGTTCGCCCGGGTGATGATCGAGGACGAGACCGGCGAGCCGGTGACGATCGAGGCCCGTGACCAGGCCGCGGAGGCGAACGGCAGCGGCGGCGCCGAGACGCCCGCGGACGAGCGCAAGCTGATCGCCCGCGACGAGGACCGCGTGCCGCTCCTCTCGACCTTCGAATGGACCGACGAGGCGACCGAGCGCATCCTTCGGGTTCCCGCCGGCTTCATGCGGGACCGGACCCAGGAACGCGTTGAACTGGTGGCCCGTGAGAAGCACGTCTCCCGGATCGGCATCAGGACGGTCGAGGAGGGCATCGAGCTGGGTCGCAAGCTGATGGAGCAGATGATCGCCGCCTACGAGATCGGCAAGGACGAAGGGACCCAGGCAACCGATGTCGCCGAGGCCGAAGCAAAGGCCGCGACCGCCGCCGGCAGGTGCCCCTTCTCCGCTCTCGCCGAAGCCGGCGCCAGCGAAGCCCAGGTCGAGGCCGCCAGGGACGCGAAGGCCGGGAGCTACCTGAACGAGGTCGGCCTGATGTCGGCCCTGGACGAGAAGCGCAAGGCCGGCGAACCGGAAGCCTGAGTTCCCTTTCGCCGGCACCAGTCCGGCGCAGCCCGCCGGATTCACTGAGGGCGAACATGGGTAGACCAAAGGACATCGGCGTCGTCGACCTGTTTCTCGACATTCCGGCCGGCGGCAAAGGCATGGGCATGGAGGCCGTGCGCCGGCTCAGCCGCGACCGCGGAACGGAGGACTTCTCCCACCATCCCGCCCAGTACCTCTTCAAGGACGCCGGGCGGCGCATGGACAGGGCCTGGACGACGGCTGACGTCGTCGCGATGATGGATGCGTTCGGCGTCCGGATCGCCCAGATCGGCGTCAGCGCCCGGAACCCGGACCCGGCGCTCAAGATCTTCGAGGAGTTCCCCGGGCGCTTCTTCGGCGCCGTCGGCGTCGATCCGAACGCCGGCATGGACGGCGTCCGCGCCCTCGAGGCGACCGTCAAGCTCCACCCGGCCATCCGCGCCGCGTCCGCCGCGCCGTGCCTGGCCTATCCCCAGGTGCCGATCGACGACAAGCGCTTCTACCCGATCTACGCCAAGTGCATCGAGCTCGACATCCCGATCAACATGCTGGTCGGCGTGCCGGGTCCGCGAGTCCCCTACAAGTGCCAGTACCCGGGCCTGCTCGATGAGGTCGCCTGGTTCTTCCCCGAGCTCCGGGTCGTCATGCGCCATGGCGGCGATCCCTGGACCGACCTCTGCGTCAAGCTGATGCTCAAGTGGCCGAACCTCTACTATTCACCCTCGGCCTGGGCGCCCAAGCACTATCCCCGCAACGTGATCGAGTTTGCGAACAAGCGCGGACCGGACAAGTTCCTGTACGCGGGCTACTTCCCCGGCCTCTCCTACGAGCGCATCTTCACCGAGATGGACGACCTGCCACTGCGGGAACACGTCTGGCCGAAGTTCCTGCGCGAGAACGCCGCTGCCGTCTTCAAGCTGGACGACCTCCTGGCCTAGCGCGCTGCCGACTCCCCCTGCCGGCATGATCTTCCATGGCTGGAAGATCATCTTCGTCTCCTTTCTGGCGCTGTTCGTCTCCGTCGGCTTCGGCTTCTACTCGTTCAGCGCCTTCTTCGTCGCGCTGACCTCCGAGTTCGGAGGCGGCAGGGTCGGCGTCGGCGTCGGCGTCGCCATCTTCGGCGTGACGAACGGTCTGGTTGCACCGTTTCTGGGTCATGCCCTGGACCAGGGGCACGCAAAGCGGATCATGACGGCGGGCGCCTGGTTGCTGGCGCTCGGCCTGCTCCTGACCGCGACCGTCCAGAACCTGGTCCAGTTCTACCTGGTACTCGGCACCTTTCTCGCCCTCGGAGCGGCCCTGATCGGTGGCGTGACCGCCTCCACCCTGGTCGCCAACTGGTTCGTACGCCAGCGCGCCATGGCGCTCGGCATCGCCACAATGGGCATCTCCCTCTCGGGCGTCGTGATGGCCCCCGTGGCGACGCGCCTGATCGACCTGATCGGCTGGCGCGGTACCTTCGTGCTATACGGCGCATTGACCCTTCTCTTCGTCCTGCCGGCGGTGCGCCGCTGGGTCGTCGACCGTCCCGAGGACGTCGGCCTGCACCCAGACGGGGCGGCGACCTCCATGTCCGGCGACTGGACTCCGGCGCCGGCGGCCGGCGAGGGTCCGGCCGGCGTGGAACCCGTCGCTCCCCTGCCGACGGCCGGCGGCGTCCCGCCCAGGCGGCCCCGGCTCGAATGGATGCAGCCGCTGGCGAACCGCAACTTCTGGGTCATCGTCCTTGTCGTGTCGATGTGCTTCTGCGCCAACTCCGCGATCCTCACCCACATCATCGCCCACGCGACGGACCTCGGCTTTCCACCCGTCGAGGCGGCCTTCTGCCTTTCTGTGATCGCGGCCATGGGCGTGCTGGGCAAGGTCGTGTTCGGGTGGATCAGCGACCGGCTCAGCAGTCGCGGCGCCATGTGGCTGGCGGTTGGCCTGATGGGCTCCGGCGCCGGCGGACTGCTGCGAGCCGAGAGCTATCTGGCGGTCCTCGGCGCCGTCGCCGTCTTCGGCCTCGGCATGGGCGGCATCATGCCGCTGTGGGGAACGCTCATCGGGGCCTGCTTCGGCCGCCGTTCCTTCGGCCGCGTGATGGGCCTGATGAGTCCCTTGCTGCTGCCGATCCAGGTGCTCGGCGTCCCCTTCGCGGGTTACGTCTACGATCGTTTCCACAGCTATGACCTTGCCTTCAGTACCTTCGTCGGCCTGTACCTCTTCTCCATGCTGATCCTCCTGATCCTCCGCATACCCGAGCAGGAGCCGAGCGATTCCGCACCCTCCCACGCAAGGCTCGCGACCGCGGCGCCGAGCACGGAGTAACGGGTGACCGCCTACCGCTTCTGCCGCTCGGACGACGTGCCCCTCATCGTCGACGCGTACGAACGCTGCAACGTGGGCTCCGGCGCCCGGCCCTGGAGCCTGACGGTGGACCACATGAAGCGGCTGGGCCGCGAGATCAACCTCTGGACCAGCAGTTGCATGGTGGCGTTCGAGGGCTCCGACCCGATCGGCGTCCTCATCGCCGCCAAGAGGGAGCCGATCGCCAGCCTTGTACTCCACATCGGCGTCCACCCGGACCACCGCCGCCGGGGTCACGGCCGCCACATGATGACTTCGCTGAGCCAGAAGATGGCGATCCTCGAACCGGCCCTCATGCTCGCCGAACTACCGGACGACGACGCCCTCGGCCGCCACTTCTTCGAGGCCTGCGGATTCACCGAGCGAGACGTCCTGACCGACTACTCCCGCGCGGGCGAGGCGCCGTCCGGTGTGCCCGGTGTCGACCTGGTCGCCGGCGTTGCCGCCTCCGAGCTCGTCTCGCAAACGGACTTCGAGGCCGTCCCGGAGCTCGACCGCTGCTGGCAGCGCGCTCCTCAGAGCGTCCGGAACCTCCGTGACCGGCCGCGCGGCCTTGCGATCGCTACCGATCGGGGCTTCGAGGCCTGGCTCCTCCACCGGAGCGACGGCGACGCGGAGACGCCCCTGCCCTTCCTGGCGGCCCCGCCCGCGGAGACACCGCTGGAGGTGCTCGCCCTCGGCGGCAAGATGCCCGTTCCCGCCCTGGTACGCCTGCTGCTAACCGTCGCGTCGAACCGCGCCGGACGTCCGCTTCACCTGCCACGGGTCCATCCGTTGGAGGCCCTCGCCGGCCGCCTCGAGGAGGTCGGCTTCAGCCCCGGCGCCAGGACGATTCGTTACGAGAGCGAAGCAGCTCCGGGTTAGCAGACTTGTTACTCTCCTTACCGCGATGAAGAGCTACTTCGACCTGATCGAGGACGGCGGTTCCGATGTCGCCGGCCAGGTCGGCCGGCAGCGGCAACGCATCGCCGAGGCCCTGGCCGGAGTCGAGCACATCGTCGCCATCGGTTCCGGCAAGGGAGGTGTCGGCAAGAGCACCCTGACCATGCAACTGGCCCTGGCGATGGAGCGCCGTGGCCGCCGCTGCGCCGTCCTCGACGCCGACCTGAACGGCCCCTGCCAGGCGCGCCTCGCCGGCCTCGAGAACGCGGCCCTGCTTCCAGGCGGGCGCGGCATGGCGCTGCCCCGCACCTCGACCGGACTCGGCGTCGTGTCGATGGGTTCCGCGGTGCCGGAATCCGAGGACCTGGACTTCGCCAGCGTTGCCCGCAGCGATTCCCACGTCTGGCGCGCCACCCGCGAGTTCAACCTGTTCCGGCAGTTGCTCGGCCTGGTCGACTGGGGACGTCTCGACGTTCTCCTGGTCGACCTGCCACCTGGCGCCGAGCGCACGCTCCAGTACGCCGAGGTCCTGGGAGCCGCGGCCCGTTTCGTCCTCGTCTCGATTCCGACCGCACTGGCACGAGGCGTCGTGGCGCGTTCGGCCGCCGCCCTGCGGCGAACTCCGAACGTGACCCTCGGCGTGATCGAGAACATGAGCGGCTACTACTGCGGAACCTGCGACGAGGTCAGGACCCTGTTCGACGGTCCTGCCGGGACGACACCCGAACTTGGATTCCCGGTGCTCGCTTCGATACCGTTCGATCCGCGACTGGCCGCGGCCTCCGATGCCGGCGACCCGGAGTTGCCGCGGGGGCCAGCCGTCCGCGCGATCGAGGCCGCTGCCGACTCCATCCTGAGCGGCCTCGCCGCCCGGCGGGCCGGCTGATCCGGAGACCTGATGAAGTTCCTCTGCGTACCCTGCGACGAGCAGATGAAGCTCAAGCACGCGATCGGTCCCGAGGGCGGCTCGGTCGCCCTGGTCTACGCCTGCCCCGCCTGCTCGGCCGAGATGGCGATGATGACGAACCCGCACGAGACCCAGGTCGTCGGATCGCTCGGCGTGAAGATTGGCGCTGCGGAAGATCCCGAGACGGCCGCGGCCGCCTCGAAGTGCCCGTTCACCGGCATGCTGGCCGACATGGGCGTTCCCGTGACCGGGACGCGCGCCGGGGAGAACGCCAGCGCGGTCGAGGGCGGCAATGGCGACCCGGAGGGCATTCCCTGGACCCCTGAGGCCCGCGAGCGGCTCGCCAACATCCCCGACGTCGTCCGCGCCTCGGCGGTCGCGGGGATCGAGAAGTTCGCCGAGGACCACGGCTACGAAGAAGTGGACGCGGCCGTCCTGGAACGCGCCCGCTCATTCTTCGGCATCGCCTGACCGGCCCCGGAGTCTCCGATGACGGTGTCACCCCTGGAGCGGCAGGCGAGCGTCAATCCGGCCGCCTTCGCACGCCCGTACGTCATCTCCTGGAACCTGACCTACCGCTGCAACCTCGCCTGCGAGCACTGTTATCTCGACGCCGGCGGCAAGCCCCTGGTCCAGACGGCGAACTTCGCCGACCGCTCGGAGCTCTCGACCGACCAGTGCCGCAAGGTGATCGACGACATCTGCGAGTTCGCTCCCGAGGCCCTGGTCATCCTCACGGGCGGCGAGCCGCTGCTGCGCCGGGACATCCTGGAGATCGTGCGCTACGCGGCCGAACGGGACCTCTGGGTGGTCGTCGGCAGCAACGGCGTGCGGATCACCGAGAACCTGGCCCGGATCCTGGCTAACGAAGGTGTTCGCGGCCTCGCCCTGTCGCTCGACGCCCTCGACGCCGAGGTTCACGACGGCTTCCGGCGGGTTCGCGGCGCCTGGCAGAACACGGTCGACGGCGCCGGCCATCTCGCCGCGGCCGGGTTGCCCTTCATCATCCAGACCACGGCTGGTGCCCACAACCGGGGTCAGCTCGAGGAGATCGCCGAGTTCGCCTACGGCGAACTGGCGGCCCGGGTGTGGAACCTGTACTTCCTGGTTCCCACCGGCCGCGGCCAGTTCGTCTCTGACCTCTCGCCCTCCGACTACGACGACGTGCTCGCCGCCCTCACCTCCATCCAGCGGAACTACCGCGGCCGCATGGTCGTCAACGCGAAGTGCGCGCCCCACTACGTCCGTCAACTGCTCGCAGGGGACCCGGACTCGCCCTTCCTCAAGGCGTACGACGGCGGCGCCGGCGGCTGTCCGGCCGGCACCCACTACATGGGGATCCGACCCAACGGCGACGTCACGCCCTGCCCCTACCTGCCGGTGTTCGGCGGCAACCTCAAGCGGTCAACGCTCTCGGAGCTGTGGAACGACTCCGAGCTCTTCCAGTCGATCCGGCGTCGCAACGATCTCGGCGGCCGCTGCGGCTCCTGCGAACTGTCGACGGTTTGCGGCGGCTGCCGGGCCCGCGCCTTCGGCATGACCGGCGACCTGATGGCCGAGGACCCGCTCTGCACCCACGAACCCGGCTCGTTCACGGCGGATCAACTCCAGGCATTCGGCGACCGCACGGGGCTGGCCTCTCTCGCCCGCTACGGCGAAGACAGCTCGACCAGCATCGCCTGGGAGCCGGAAGCCGAAGCCCGCATGAAGCGGGTGCCGGCCTTCGTCCGCGGCATGGTCGTGCGCTCGGTCGAGTCCCACTGCCGGAAGAACGGGATCTCGACCGTGACGGTCGACGAACTCGAGTCGATTCGCGCCCGGATGCCGACGCCCAAGGTGTTCGGCAGCCGCCCCTCCTGAACGGCCCCGGAACGTGGTCAGCAGCAGCCGCCCGCTGCCCCGCTCCTACGCCCACGTCCCGCGCACGATCCTCTGGCTCGTGCCGGGCGGCGAGTTGCCGATCGACGGACAAACGGTGACGGTCGAGCCGTTTTACCTCAGCAAGTGGCCGGTGACGAACGAACAGTTCGAGGCCTTCGACCCCAACCACGAGCGATCGCCACTCTCTTCCGGTGACCGGGATCTCGCTGTCGGCATCAACTGGAACCAGGCCCACGCCTATTGCCGCTGGTACGCGGAGGTGTCACGCAAGCCGATGAGACTGCCGACCCGAATGGAGTGGCTCTACGCCTGCCGGGGTTCCTCTGCGCCGGACGAAGAACCCACCTGGACAGCCACCCTGGAGGCCATCGACCGCCACTGCTGGCACGCCGGCAACTCAGACGGCCGCGTCCAGCAGCCCGAGCACAGGCAGGCGAACGACTTCGGGCTTCACGGAATGCTGGGCAGCGTCTGGGAGTGGGTTGCTGAGGAACCAGCCGGTGCCCCGGACCGACGCACCCTTTGCGGCGGCTCTTTCCGCCTCTCGCCAGAAGAACTCCACCCCGCCCCGATGAAACACGAGGCACCCGGTTTCGCGTCCGACGAAACAGGCTTCCGGGTCGCCCGGTCTTTCCGTATCCGGGGC
Organism: Acidobacteriota bacterium; assembly: GCA_011525365.1. Classification (GTDB taxonomy): domain Bacteria; phylum Acidobacteriota; class Thermoanaerobaculia; order Multivoradales; family Multivoraceae; genus Multivorans. The sequence continues at coordinate 1,629,706 of WTGQ01000002.1, read as the reverse complement.
TAAGGGCGCGCCGAATGCGGAGCGGGCCTTGCGGCCGGCGCTGCTTTCCGGCCGCCTTCGGCGGAAGCGGGTCGGAAGACCCGCGCACCCAGAGCCACGCCGTCAGCGGTCCCATCTCCCTGCCTTAACCGAGGCCCCATCGTTGCAAGCGAGTGCCGGCCAGAAGGCCGGCGCACCGGCACCCGAACGTCGCGCCACAAACGCCGACGACGACGTCCAGCCCGTGTGGCCTTCAACGCGTACCGCGGACGACCGGCGTCGGCGGCTCCTCGCCGCGGTGCAGAGCGAGGACGTTGTCCACGGCGAGTTGGGCCATGGCCAGGCGGGTCGGGATCGAGGCGCTCGCGATGTGGGGCAGCAGGACCGCGTTGTCGAGGCCGAGAAGGTCCGGGTGAACCTCCGGTTCGCGCTCGAAGACGTCCAGGCCGGCGGCCCAGATGGCACCCGAGCGGAGCGCCGCCGCCACCGCGGCTTCGTCGACGATCGGCCCGCGGGCGGTGTTCACCAGCACCGCGGTCGGCTTCATCCGGGCGAGTTCGTCCCGGCCGATCAGACCGGTCGTCCCCTCGGTCAGCGGCAGGTGGACGGAGACAAAGTCGGCGACGCCGAGCAACTCGTTCAGGTCGGTGCGCCGGGCGCCGAGCTCGCGCTCGAGGTCCGGCCGCCCCCGTTCGTCCCAGTACAGAATCTCCATATCGAACCCGAGACGGGCGCGGCGGGCGACCGCCTCGCCTATGCGACCCATGCCGAGGATGCCGAGCGTCCGGCCGTGAACCTCCTGGCCGGTCAGCAGCATCGGCCCCCAGCGCCGGTAGCGACCGGCGCGCAGAAACCGCTCGGCTTCCGGCAATCGACGAGCCGCAGCGAGCAGCAGCGCCATCGCCAGGTCGGCGGTCGCGCCGTCGAGGACGCCCGGCGTGTTCGTCACCCAGATACCGCGGGCCTCGGCCGCCGCGATGTCGACGTTGTCGAAGCCGACCGCCATGTTCGCCACCATGCGCAGGCCGCTCGCGCGGTCGAAGAGCTCCGCGTCCATCCGCTCCGTCAGGAGGGCGAGAATCACGTCAACGTCTGCCGCGACGTCGAGCAGCGTCGCGCGATCCAGGGCCGCGTCCTCCTCGAGCATCCGCGTCTCGATCCCCGACTCCGCACCTAGCCGTTCGACCGCCGGCGCCGGAATCGGCCGGGTCACGAGCACCTTCATGGTGCGTCCTCGTCATGCGCTCCAGGCCGCCGGCCATCGAGTTCCCACTCGTGCGGCACGTCAAAGAGGCTTGGTTCGAAGCGCTCAGCCTCGATCTCCAGCACGTTCGCCTCCACCTTGCGGTCGTAAACGTGCAGGGATTCCTCGTCCAGCAGGAACACGCAGGCCGAGTAGTCCCCCTTCGTCATCGGCAGGCGCCGCACCCTCACCACCGCCCGATGGGAGCCCTTGCCCCTGACGGGTGGAAGCCCGGCCCGCTCTGTCGCGAACGCACAGACCTGGACGCCGTCCGCCGTGTCGAGGCCCACCGCCAGGTGAAAGCCCAGCTCCTCTTCCCGGCTTTCCCACTCGACCTCGAGGGCCCACGGCTCCGAAGCCCGCCGCTGGGCGGCGCCTACGGCCCTAATGGCCACGATCCGCGCCTGCGTTGATACCGGATCGGCGCTCTCGTCTGTCTCCCGGGCACTCTCTCCGCTCTTGGCCATCAGAAACCGCTCATACTCGCCGACCACGCCCAACGCCGGCCCCGAGGCGACCACTTCGCCCTGGCGGAGCCACATCGCCTGTTGGCAGAACGCGGTGACGTAGTACATCGCGTGCGAGCAGAACAGCAAGGTGCCGCCGCCCGCGACGAACCCCTGGAGCCTGTCCATGCACTTCTTCTGGAAGTAGCCGTCACCGACCGAGAGCGCCTCGTCGACGACCAGGATGTCCGGCTCGACCTGGACGGCGATCGAGAAGCCGAGTCGCATCATCATGCCGGTCGAGTACGAGCGGACGGGCTGGTCGATCGCCGGCCCCAGCTCACTGAACTCGATGATGTCCCCGGTCCTTTCCCTCAGCTCCCGTTCGTCCAGCCCCACGATCGCGGCACTCAGGCGGATGTTCTGGCGGCCCGTGAACTCGTGGTGAAAGCCCGAGCCGAGTTCCAGGATCGAGGCGATCCGGCCCTGGACGCCGAGTTTCCCCGAGGTCGGCCGGGTCACCCCGGCGACAATCTTGAGCAAAGTGCTCTTGCCGGCGCCGTTCTCCCCCACCACGCCCAGTCCCTCGCCGACTGGCAGGTCGAAGCTGACGTCGTCAAGCGCCCGAAACGGTACGTGCGCCGGCCGTCTCGTCACCGCCTCCCGAAGCCGCCCCCAGGGGCTGGCGTAGACCTTGTAGACCTTGGTCAGACGGTCAGCCACGACCGCGGTTGCGGCGGCCGTCATCGCCTCACCCGGCACCGTCCTCGCCCGAAGCCGCGATCATCGCTGCTACCTGTTCCGGACGCACCCGCGTGACCAGCGGCTCGAAGGGACCGATCTCGCGGTCCAGCAGTGGCCTATGAACGTCCTCCCAGACCAGGGGTCCCGTCCGCAGAAAGGACTCGGCCCGTCCCGCGATCGCCGGTACGACCGGCTTCAGGAACACGACCAACTGGCGGAACAGCTCGAGACCCGTGGTGCAGACCGCCTGCACCTCCGCGGCCCGTTCCGGGTCACGCGCCGCCTCCCAGGGGCGCCGCTCGTCGATGTATCGGTTGGCGCGGTCGGCGAGGCCAATGACGCGGCGAAGCGCCCGGTTGTAGTCGCGGCCTTCGTAAAGGTCGGCGATCTCCTCCGCTTCCGCGGCGGCGGCCGCCGCCAGCTCGGGAGCGTCGAGCGCCGCCGCCAGCCGGCCGTCGAACTGCCGGTGCAGGAAGCCGGCGCACCGGCTGGCGATGTTCACCACCTTGCCGACGAGATCGGAGTTCACGCGCAGGACGAAGTCCTCAAGGTTGAGGTCGATGTCAGCGAGCCCGTTGCTCAACTTGGCCGCGATGTAGTAGCGGAAGGCCTCCGGGTCCAGGTGCTCCAGGTAGGTGCGCGCCATGACGAAGGTGCCGCGCGACTTCGACATCTTTGCGCCGTCGACGGTCAGGAAACCGTGGACGAAGACCGACGACGGCGTTCGGTAGCCGCCGCCGTGGAGCATCGCCGGCCAGAACAGGCAGTGGAAATAGAGGATGTCCTTGCCGATGAAGTGGTACAGCTCGGCATCGCTGTCAGGCCCCCAGAAGTCCTCGAACCCTACGCCGTTTCGATCGCAGAATCGGCGGAAGGCGGCCATGTAGCCGATCGGCGCGTCGACCCAGACGTAGAAGTACTTGTTCGGAGCATCCGGGATCTCGAAACCGAAGTACGGAGCGTCGCGGGAAATGTCCCAGTCACGCAGTCCGTCGTCGAACCACTCCTGAAGCTTGTTGGCGACCTCCCTCTGCAGGCGGCCATCGCCGACCCACTCTTGAAGCAGTTCCTCGTAGTCGGAGAGGCGGAGGAACAGATGCTCGGACTCCTTCTCGACCGGCAGAGCGCCGGTGACGATCGAACGGGGATCGATCAGGTCGGCCGGCTCGTAGGTCGAGCCGCACTCGTCGCAACTGTCGCCGTTCTGGTCCTCCGCGCCGCAGCGCGGGCACGTGCCCTTGATGAAGCGATCGGGCAGGAACATCCCCCGCTCCGGGTCGTAGAACTGGCGTACCGTCCGCCGGTCGATCGATCCCCGATCGCGCAACCGCCCGTAGATCTCCTCGACGAGTTCCCGGTTCTCGGGAGAGTGGGTCGTGTAGTAGTCGTCGAAGTGGATCGAGAACGCCCGATAGTCCTCCAGGTGCTCTTCCGCCAGCCGGCCGATCAGCTCCTCGGGCGTGATTCCTTCCCGCTCGGCGCGCAGCATGATCGGCGTGCCGTGCGCGTCCTCCGCGCAGACGTTGTAGCACTCCCGGCCGCGCATTCGCTGCAACCGGCACCAGATGTCCGTCTGCACCGCCTCGACCATGTGACCCAGGTGAATCGGGCCGTTGGCGTAGGGCAGGGCGTTCGTAACGAGGATGCGTCGTCGTTCAGGCATGGAGGTATCCCCCGACCCGGGTCAGGCCCGGCCGGGACGGGGAACTCGGACGGTGGATTATGCAAGATCCACGCGGGCGCGGACTTTGCAACTTCGGCCGGACATCATGCGTCTTCCTGATCAGAGAACGATGCCCGCTACGCCCAACCCCGACCTCTTCCTCGCCCGGCGCGCCGCCGCCGGCCACGCGGACGCCTGGGCCGAGCTGATCGAGCGCTACGGCCGGCGCATCTACAACATCGCGTTTCAGTTCGCCGGCAACAGGGCCGAGGCCGAGGACCTGACCCAGGAGATCTTCCTGCGTCTCTACCGCAACCTCGGCCGCTACCGCGGCGACGTGCCGCTCGCCGGCTGGACCCTGCGCCTCTCACGCAACCTCTGCGTCGATCACTACCGGCGGACGCGGACCGAGCGGCGGACAGTCGTGGTCTCGGAGGAGATTCTGAAGCACCAGGCCGGCGACAGCGACCCCGCTGCCCGAGCGGAACGAAGAGAGAAGCTGCGCCTGATCTACGGGGCAATCGAGGAGATGCCGGAGCCCTTCGCCGAGATCCTGATGCTCCGCGATCTGCAGGGCCTGAGCTACGCGGACATCTGCGCCTTCCTCGACCTGCCCGAGGGGACGATGAAGTCCCGACTGCGGCGAGCGCGGCTCGAACTGATGCGCCGGGTCGACCGTCGCCGACGAGCCCTGGGCGATCGAACACCGAAACGCGACGGGACGTACCGATGAAGGGTCTCGGCGCCGACTTCCAGCTACCGGACGAACTCCGCCGGTCACTCCTCGACATCGCGCTCGGAGAGTCGCTCGACCGTGATGGTGAGGCGCGCACCGTCGACCTCGAATCGGTTCGCTGGCCCCGTCTCGAACCCTCGGCACCACTGGTGCAGCGCCTGCTCGAGATCCCCCGAGGCCGCGCCGCGCGTCGTCCGGCGGCCTCCAGGGTCCGGCGCGGCCCGGCCGCCGCCGTCGCCGCGAGCTATCTCCTCGCCGCCGCCCTGACTCTCGCCGTGGGCGATCCGGTCGCACTTGGTCGCAAGGCCTCATCCGGGCTGCGCGCCGCCGCCGGACAGCATGTTCTTGAACCGGCGGCTCGAGCCGGCTCCTCGGTGCAGGCCGGCTTCGGCGCGCTCCAGGAACGCTTCCGGCCAACCGACCTGTTCGAGAAGACCCTGACCTTGCCCACGGACCGTGTCCAGGCCTGGTTCCGCGGGGCCTTCGAGTCGTCGGCCGACGCATTCCGCGGCCTGACCGAGCTGCTCCCGCTGGACGCCTGGAACGCAGGCGAGGAACCACCCGAGACCAACGAATCGCGCCCCGACCCGCGCGGTCCATACACCGACCTTGAGAGGACCTTCGCATGACGACCGAGACCGATCAGAGCACAACCGGCGCTGCCGCCGGCGGAACTGCCCATGCGCCGCCGCTCCTTCCGCCCGGCGCAACCGAGCCGCCTTCGCCGCAGCCGGCGGAGGGCCGGATCACCGCGCGGCACGTGGTGACCGTGATCCTCGCCCTGCTTCCCGGCCTGGGCCACCTCTACAACGGTCTCTACATGCGCGGCATCAAGTTCTTTCTTGCCGCCCTGGCCGCCGTCTACCTCGCCACCGAGGTGGGCCTGGCCGGCATGGCGGTCGCCTTCGTGTGGCTGTTCAACATGATCGACGCCTACCGTCAGGCGACCCTGATCGAACAGGGTCATGTGCCCGATCTCGGCGTCCACGACGAGGCAACGGTGGCGCCCGCGGGCCGGTCCGGTCTCCTGTGGGGCGTCGGCTTCTTCGTCGTCGGGTTCCTCCTCCTGCTGGACCACACCTTCGGCTACGACATGGACCGGGTGTGGGAGTTCTGGCCGGTCGGCCTTCTCGCCATCGGCGCCTGGCTCATGATCGGCGCCTGGCTCCAGTGGCGCCGGAAACAGGCGGAAAGCCAGGACGACGCCGACGCCGGGACAGGAGTGATGGCAGGCTGACGAGCGGGCCGGCGGCCTCCCGCCGGCCGGTCAGCCCAGTTCGGCTCTCAGCTTCTCGTGCAGAGAGGCGGCGCCATCGATCATCGCGTCCACGGTCCGGGCGCCGGCCAGGAACAGGCCGGTCAGGTTCAGCGCCACGCCGTCGAACCCCATCTCGGCGAGCTTCGCGGCGGCGGCGGCGACGCGGTCGGGCTCCGTGTAGAAGGTCCGGTCGCTCTCGTTGCCGGGCCGCGGCGGCGGTGACACCTGAGCCTGGAACCCGAGCGCCGATGGGTCCCGACCGGCTTCCTCGGCGTGCCGCCGCACGGCGGCGATGACCTGATCGCCGTCCTCGAACAATTCGGGCGAAGCGACCCCCATCCAGCCGTCCGCAAGCCGGCCGGCACGACGAAGAGCGGCCTCGCTGTGGCCGCCGATCCAGATCGGCAGCGCGGCGCCGCGCGGCGGCTTCGGTTCCATCGCCATCACCTCGACCCGGTAGAACTCGCCCTCGAAGTCGATCGGATCCTGGCTCCAGCAGGCTCGAAGCACCTCGATCGCCTCGTCCATGCGGCGACCGCGGTTCCTGAAATTCTGGCCCAGGGCCTCGTACTCCGACTCCTGCCACCCGACGCCGAGGCCCAGCCGCAGACGGCCGCCGGAGAGCGTGTCCAGCGTCGCCGCCTGCTTCGCCGTCAGCACCGGATCCCGCTGCGGCAGGACGAGGACCTCGGTGCCGAGCCCGATCCGCGACGTACAGGCCGCCATGTAGCCCAGAGTCGCGAACGCCTCCATGATCGGCATCTTGGCCGGGTAGCGGTTCTTCTCCCGGCCGTCCGTGTCGTGGCCCATGACCACGTGGTCGAAGATGTCGAGTTGATCGAAGCCGATCTCGTCCATCGCCGTCGCCAGACGGGCGATGGCTTCCGGACCCTCGCGGTACACGACACTCGGGAACTCAACGGCGAGCTTCATCTTCAGGGACCTCCTCGCGAAGTGGCAGTCGTAGCAGAGCGGCGGCGTCAGGCGCCCGCCAGGAATCGCTCGCGAAGCCGCCTCATGCCGTTGAGCCAGCGATCGTAGTCCGCGGTCTTGCGGCGCATGTACTCCTGGACCTGCGGGTGCGGCAGGATGAGGAAGCGCTCCTGTTCGATCGCGCGGACGACGATTTCGGCCACCTCGTCGGCCTCCATCATGCCGTCGACGCCGGCGACGCCGGGTCCCCCGGCGGTCATCGCCGTGCGCACGGCCTGCGGGCAGAGCACGGACACCTTGATGCCGTCGTTGCCGTGCGTGATCGCGATCCACTCCGCGAGCGCCACAGCAGCGTGCTTCGTCACCGCGTAGGGCGCCGAGCCGATCTGCGACAGGAGGCCGGCGGCCGAGGAGGTGCTCGCGATGTAGCCCTCGCCCCGCTCGATCATCTTCGGCAGCACCGCGCGCGCCGCGTAGATGTGGGACATCACGTTGATCTCCCAGATGTTCTGCCAGCCCTCGTCGCTCACGTCCACGCCGCCGCCGGTGCCGATGCCGGCGTTCGAGAACATCAGGTCGACGTCGCCGAAGGCAGCTTCCGCCCGCGCCACCATCTCCCGGACCTCTTCCTCGACGGCCACATCCACCTCAACGGCGACCGCTCCGGCGCCGATCTCCCCGGCCACCGCCGCGGCTCCGTCTCCGTCACGATCGGCGACCACGACTCCCCTGGCGCCGCCGGCGGCGAACCGCCGGCACAGCGCCCTGCCGATGCCGCTGGCGCCGCCGGTGACGACGCAGTTCCTCCCCTGTAGCTTCATGGGCGGCGATCGTAGCAACTGCTAAAGTCACCGCCCCGACGGGCGCCGCAGCGAGATGACCGCAGACCAACCAACGCTGCACCGCCAGCTGCTGAAGGGCCTCGAGGAGGAGGTCTACACCGGCACCGCCGACGGCCACGTGCTGCCGCTCTCGGCCCGGGTCAAGGAGGCGATGGACGGCTACACGACCGAGCCGGACGGCCGGAACGTCGAGTTCACGACCGCGCCCTACCGCAGCTACCAGATCCTGATCGACCGCCTGATGGCGAAACGCTGCGCCCTGCGCCGCTACCTGGAGACTGAACACGGCTGCACCCTGGTGCCGGGCGGCGCGCTATCCCTTGCCGACCCCGACTCCTTCTTCTTCTCCGACCCGGAGAACCCCTACTACCGCTACATCAGGGACGCCTACGGCAACCGGGTCGTCACCGCCTCCACCCACATCAACCTCGGGATCGACGAACCGGACGAGCTGCTCCGGGCCTACCGGGTCCTGCGGCTCGAAGCGGCGCTCTTCCTGGCCCTGACCGCGGCCTCGCCCTTTCTGGCCGGCAAGCCGACCGGCCAGCATTCGAGCCGCTGGCTCCGCTTCCCGTTGACGCCGGAGCGGGTGCCGTTCTTCCCCGACGCCGCCACCTTCGCGGTCTGGATGGACGAACAGCTCGAGAGCGGCACGATGCAGAACCAACGGCACCTGTGGCTTGGCATCCGGCCGAACGGACCGGCCACTCCAAGGGTCCTGGACCGTCTGGAGCTCCGGATCTGCGACCGGATCAGCGACCCACACATCCTGCAGGCGGTCACAGCGCTCTACGAGGCCCGGGTCTGGCAGGTGCTGGAACAGCCCGACGTCGATCCGCTACGCGACCGGTCATCGCCGGAACTCGAGGAACTGGCCGCCGCCAACGAGCGTGCCGCGGGCACGAAGAGCCTCGACGCCGTCGGCGTGAACTGGGTCGACGGCCGATCGCTCACCTTCCGCGACTGGGTCCGCCACCTGCTCGACGATGTCGCCGAGACGGCGGATCGTCACGGCTTCGCCTCGCTGCTCGCACCGATCGAAGGGGTGCTCACCCAGGGCAACCCCGCGATCCAGTGGCTGCGCCGGGTGGACCAGGGAGCGACGCCCCAGCAGGTCATCCAGGGAGCGATCGTCGAGCTGGCCGCCCTGGACCGGGAGTTCGACCCGAGCTGCCCCCTGGTGGCCTGACGGCAGGCGCCGCTCGCGTCAGGGAGCGAGTCTGGCGTAGCGACCGCCGTAGAACAGCAGCGGCTCCGCATCGCGCAGCCGTTCGCCGGCGACCACGTCGCCGATCACGATGATGTGATCGCCGCCATCGATCCGCTCCGCGATCCGGCATTCGAGGTGGGCCAAGGCGTTCTCGATCAGAGGCTCACTCAGGCAGCCCTGCCGGAACGCCACGCCCAGCAGCGAGCCCGCCTCCGGCGCGGTCGTGCGCGCGAACGTGTTGGAGATCTCCTCCTGGTCGGACGCAAGGATGCTGAGGCCGAAGGCCTCCGCCCCCTGCATCTGCCGGTAGCAGTTCGACTCCCGGTCGACGCACACGAGAAGCTGCAGCGGCTCCAGCGACAGCGAGCAGATGGCGTTCGCCGTCATTCCATGGAGCCGGCCGTCCACGTTCGTCGTCACGACCGCGACACCGGTTGCGAACTCTCCGATCAGGCTTCGGTACGTATCGCGGTCCACCTCTAGAACGCCTCCGTGTCGATCTCACCACAGATGCTCCCCGCCTCGTTGCGGTAGGTCTCGGCGCCACCGGCCACCGTGTCGGTGACCGTGATCGTGTACGCGACGTCCGAGAGGCCGCCGGACAGGAACCAGAAACTGCCGTTTACGCCGCGGCCATCCAGCATCTTCACCGCCAGTTCAACGTTCGAGGGGCTGAAGAACCAGAAGAAGCCCGTCTTGCCCGTCGTCAGCGACGGAATCACCCTGGCGGCCTGTGCCATGTCGCCATCGACGTTCGTGTCGATGAACTCGACCTCGACCGAGAATCGGTCGTCGAGCAGGCACAGCCGTTCGTCGCCGGCTTCGCAGTGACCCGAGCCGTCGCTCGCCAGTTCGATAGCGGACACGTCGAGAGACGCGACGTTCATCCGCAGCAGGTCGAAGCCCGGGCGGCCCGCAGTGAAGTCGGCCGCACCGGACAGCACCGTCCCGCCGGTCATGTCGCTGAACGCCAGAAGGTCCTTCTGGCCGCAGACTTCCTTCGGCGGGTTGTGGTACGTCTGCCGCTCGTCGGTTTCCGCGTCTCTCACGGTGATCCAGTACTCGACATCGGACAGGGCACCGAAGAAGACCCAGTAGCTGCCGTTGATCTGCCGGCCGTCGAGGACTTTGACGACCAGCTCGATGTTCTCGGACTCGAAGAACCAGAACAGGCCGGACTCGTCCGAGACGTCGACCGGCACGGCCGTGCCCGCACCGAATTCCTCCGGCACGTCCGGCTTGCTCCAGTGCGTTCGCACCTCGAAGCGCCCATCACGGAGGCAGAGATAGTCTGCTCCCTGCCGGCAAGCGCCCCGGAAGGCGCCGGTGGTGACACTGGCTTCCGGAGAGTAGTCCGCCGCCCCGGACCGAAGCCGGAACGTGTAGGGCGTTTCCGGCTCCAGACCGACGAGTACAGTCCCGCCGGCGGTCGGTTCGGCGCTCGCCATCTCGATCCAACCATTCGCCGGGTTGCGTGCCTCGATCCGCAGCGCTCCCCGTGCCGCGTCTGTCCACCTGCCGCTCCAGGTGACCTCGACCGACGTCTCGCCCGATGGAGCGACGATCAGCTCTTCATCCTCTCGCGGGTTGCCGCTCGGTGTCGGCATCCCCCTCACCGTGTTGCTGGCGCGCGAGAAGCCGGCGGCGCTGTAAGCGAAGACGCGGTAGTCGACCGCTTCACTCCGGGCCAACTCGAACGAACTGGCGCCGGCCGGAACCAGCGCCACACGCTCCCAGCGACCGCCACCGACGATGGTGGTGTCCTGGGTCTCGTACTCGGGGCGCGACTGGACCTCGAAACCGGTTTCCCCACTCGAGTTGTTCTTCCACGTAAGACGCGCAACCCCACCCGCGAAGCCCCAACTCAGCTTCGTCGGTGCCGCTGGAGCACGCCCCAAGGACCCCAGCGTGAGACCGACGAAGCTGCGACCGCCGAGGCCCCCGTCGTCATACGGAAAGACGAAGAAGTAGTAGCTACCCCCGCGGGCCAGCCCCTGGATCTCGATCGACTCGCTGTTGGCATCCGCCTCAAACACGGCGAACCAACCGGAAACCAACGCCACAACACGGAAACCAAGTTCGCCGGACGAGTTGTCCGTCCAGGCCAGACGGACGGACGTGGCGCCGGTGAAGGTAGCGGCCAGGCCGGAGACAGCCCTCGGGCCGGGCGCAGGGGGCGACTCGAGCCTCAGCACTTCGCGATCCACGGAGACGCCCCCGGGGCCGACTGACTTGACACGCACGACGTAGTTTGCGCCGGGCGACAGCCGCGAGATCAGGGTCGAAGTCGAGTTGGCGGCCACGAACTTGCGCCTCACCAGGGACGAGAGGCTCAGGAGCTGGACTTCGAAGTAGTACTCGTCGTCCGAATTGTCGACCCAACTGACCCGGACGGAGTTGGTTCCCATCCGGATGGGCTCCTCGACGGCGACCGATTGCCAGGCGAGTCCCGACGGCGCCTCCGGCTCCGCGCCGGGCGTCACCAGGGTCACCGTGCTGCTGCGCGCCGAATGGACGCCTTCCCGGCTGACCGCCCTGACGAAGAAGAAGTAACGGGTACCCGCATCGGCGACCGGCAAGTCGACGACGGCCGTACTTCGGTCCTCTAACCGTCGCATGGCCGGGTCCCCGGCCTGATCCGGCCGCCAGAAGGTGACCTCGTAGCCGTCCGCATCGGGCGCGTTGTCCAGCCAGACGAGCCTCACCGACGCGTCGTCCTCCATCACGACGCGCAGTGCCGTCGGCGGCGCCGACGCGCCCGACGGCAACGGCGAAACGGAATCGCCGTACTGCACACCGACGTGGATGCTCTCGCGCAGGGCCCGTTCGTTCTCCCGCTCGTTCACAACGCCGATGACCCGATCATGCGGCCTGATCCGGACGCTCGACAGGTAGGGCTCGCCCTGGCCGGTGTAACTCATGATCGTACCGACATTCGGGATGTGGTCGTGGTTGCCGTGACCGAACGCGTAGGGCCTGAAGGCGACCTGCGGAGAACCGCCATTCGCCGGGTCGTGATGGGCGCCCAGGCCGTGCCCGATCTCATGGGCGAAGATCGGCCCTTCGTCTCCACAGGCAGCGGACGTCCAGCCATAGGCATACTCCGAGAAGTCTTCGGCAGTGTCTCCGCGTGTCAGAAGGTAGTGCTGCCCGCAGGCGCCGCCCAGCACCCACGGTGATTCACCCGTGAAGAGGTGCACCAGATCGGCGCCGTACTCCCTTCGCAGCCGAAGCGCCTCTCCGTCGAAGCGCAGTTGCGAGATGATCGACGATCCGTACAGACCCGTTCCATCCCTGCCGACCCGATCGAGCAACGACACCTCGGCGATGTGGACGATGTTCGCGCTCACGCCGATGTCGCCGTTCCGCAGGACCATGTTCAGGTAGTCCCCGGCACTTCGAATCGTCGCTCTGGCGCCGCCCGGACTACCCCAGTACAGCGCCGCCCTCGGTGTGTAGACGACCAGGATGTCGAGCTGTTCGTGGCTCTGAGCAGCTCCCACTCGCGCGGGCAGGTCAACCGCCATCGCGGTCGACGGCAGCGGCGGCCGGGGCATGAGCTGGTCGAGGTCGGAACCCACCGGGCAGAAGGCCTCCGGCTGGCGCCCTGGCGCGCCGAAGCTCGAAGCCATCTGGCCTGCACCGTCGGGGCGGGCGCTGATGCGGTATCTCACGCCGCCGGGTTCGCCGAACCAACCCACCAGACTGCCGCCTTCCACGGTCAGCACGACGCTGTCGTAGCCCTCTCCCGGAGACCCGCCCGACCACATCAGGTCCCCGCTGCCGCGGTCCTCGAAGACGCTGAGGTCCGCCTCCAGCAACCGACCGTCCGGTGTCGGCAACTCCAGCCGGACGGGCTCGTTGCGAAGCAACTCCATATCGACCTGAACGGCGATCGGGGCGATGTCGGGCGCGAAATCCTGGGCGCCGACCGTGACAGGCTGCGTCGCCCCCGGCACCAGCGTCAGCAGGCGCTGACTCTCGACCGGCGCCGTGACGAGAACGAGCGTCGCGACAGCAAGCAAGCCGGCCCCGGGGCCACCGCGCCTCGAACCGCTGTCTGCATACACTCCGTCCATGCGCGCTTCGATTCCATCATGCAACAACCCGGCTGGCGCGCACCCGCGCCAGCCGCGTCGCAGTCCGAGCGCCCGTCTTCGGGCGGTCGAATGTCACCTGGCCGGTGGCATCGCCCTGGCCCTGGCGGTCACGGCGACCGGTCTGACAGCTCTCGGCTGCGGCACGGAGTCCGCGCCCCGGCCCGACATCGTCCTCATCATGGCTGACGACATGGGCTTCTCCGACCTCGGCAGCTACGGCGGCGAGATCGACACGCCCAACCTCGACCGCCTGGCCTCGCACGGCCTGCGCTTCAGCCACTTCTACAACACCGCCCGCTGCTGCCCGACCCGGGCGTCGCTTCTGACCGGACTGTATGCGCACCAGGCCGGCGTCGGCCACATGATGGGCGACGACGGATTGCCGGGATACCGCGGCGACCTTGCCGCCAACGCGGTGACGATCGCCGAAGCGCTGCGCGCCGCCGGCTACGGCACCTACATGTCGGGCAAGTGGCACGTCACCCGCCACGTCGGCCACTGGAGCGGCAACGACGAGCTGACTTCGACTCACAACTGGCCTCTGCAGCGCGGTTTCGACCGCTTCTACGGCACGATCCACGGCGCCGGCAGCTTCTACGATCCGATATCGCTGACCGAGGGCAACACGCCGGTCGACCTGGAGCCGCGCGACGACGCCGACGCGCCGTACTACTACACCGACGCGATCTCCGAGTACGCGGCGCGGTTCGTGCGCGAGCACGCGGCAGCCGACCGGAGCGGCGACCCACTGTTTCTCTACGTCGCTCACACGGCGCCGCACTGGCCTCTCCACGCACTGCCGGAAGACATCGAGCGCTACCGGGGTCGCTACGGGGCGGGTTGGGACGCAATCCGGGAGAAGCGCCAGGAACAGCTGAGCGAACTGGGCCTCATCGACGAAGACTGGCTGCTCGCCGAGCGCGACCCGCGAGTGCCTGCCTGGGAGGAGGTCCCCGAGCGGGAGCGGCCCTGGTTCGAGCGGGCGATGGAGGTTTACGCCGCGCAGATCGACCGCATGGATCAGGGGATCGGGGAGTTGGTAGCGACCCTCGAGGAGACCGGCCGGCTCGACAACACGCTGATCCTGTTCCTGGCCGACAACGGTGGTTGTGCCGAGGTCCTGACGGACCGGTGGACCGGCCTCGCGATACCGCGTGAAGCCCTCGACGGAAGCCCGGTGGCGGTCGGCAACGACAGGGAGGTACTTCCAGGCCCCGAGTCGAGCTACCAGAGTTACGGCCCGCACTGGGCGCATGTCAGCAACACGCCCTTTCGCCTGTACAAGCACTGGGTCCACGAAGGCGGCATCGCGTCGCCGTTGATCGTTCACTGGCCATCGCGGATCGCCGACGGCGGCGGCATCGTGCGAGAAACCGCGCACGTCATCGACTTGATGGCGACCGCGCTCGACGCCGCCGGCGCCACCCACCCCGAGAACCGCGCCGGTAGCGGTTCGATCCCGGTCGAGGGCGTGAGTCTGCTGCCGGCGTTCCAGTCGCAGCCACTCGACCGCGAGGCGGTGTTCTGGGAGCACGAGGGCAACCGGGCCGTCCGCTCCGGCAAGTGGAAGCTGGTGTCCCGCTATCCGGGGCCGTGGGAGCTCTACGACCTGGTCGCCGACCGAACGGAAGCCAATGATCTTGCGCTGGCGGAACCGGAGCAGGTCGCCGCCCTCGCCGCTCTCTGGAACGACTGGGCCGCGCGCACCGGCGTGGTCCCCTGGGACGAGATTCGTGAGCGCCGGCGGGCCTCCCGCGTGTTACTCTCCCGGCCATGAAAACGAGAGCTTTCCTGGCTGGCGCGGCCGTGGTCTGCGCCTCTCCCGCGCTCGCCGCCGACGTGCCGACAACCGCAGAGGAAGTCCGGCCGCTCCTGGTCGGCAGTGCAGTTCCCGAAGTCGAGCTCCCCGCCGCCGACGGCGGTGTCGTCGACCTGGCCGCCGCGGCCAGGGCCCAGCCGACGATCCTCATCTTCTACCGCGGCGGCTGGTGACCGTACTGCAACACGCAACTGGGTCAGTTGCAGGAGGTAGAGCAGGATCTGATCAACCTCGGCTATCAGTTGTTCGCGGTGTCGCCGGACGTCGCCGACCAACTGCAAGCCACCGTCGACAAGAACGAGCTGAACTACCGGCTTCTCTCGGACCGGGGAATGGCGGCCTCGCAGGCCTTCGGCATCGCGTTTCGCAACGAGGAAATGGTGCGGACCTACCGGGAGAGCTACCAGCTCGACCTGGAAGCGTACGCAGGGGACGACCACCACATGCTGCCGGTGCCCGCCGTCTTCGTGCTCGACACGGACGGCCGGATCGCGTTCCACTACGTGAACCCGGACTACAGGGTCCGTCTCCCGGAAACGGTTCTGCTCGAGGCCGCGAAGGCGGCGCTGAAGTAGCTATCGCGACCGGCGGCCGAGTTCGCCGGTGGCCGACCGCGTAGTGGATTCGAACCGACAGGCGCTGGCGCGCAACGATCCCGCGGTGTGGGCGGCGATCGCCGGCGAGGAGGAGCGCGAACGGCGCGGCGTCGAGCTCATCCCTTCGGAGAACTACACGTACCCCGAGGTCTTCGCGGCCAACGGCTCGGTGCTGACGAACAAGTACGCGGAGGGCTATCCGGGTCGCAGGTACTACGGCGGTCAGGAGTTCACGGACGCGGTCGAGCGGCTGGCGATCGAGCGCGCCTGCAGGGTGTTCCGGGCCGAGCACGCGAACGTCCAGGCGCTCTCCGGCTCGCCGATGAACCAGGCCGTCTACTTCGCCTTCCTCGATCCCGGCGACACGGTGCTGGCGATGGACCTGTCGCACGGCGGCCACCTCACTCACGGCGCACCGGTGTCCCACATGGGCCGCGTCTTCAACTTCATCCGCTACCGGACCGACCCGGCCAACAAGGGCGCGATCGACTTCGACGCCCTGCTGGCCCAGGCCCGCGAACACAAGCCGAAGATGATCCTCTGCGGCTACTCGTCCTACCCGCGGGACTACGACTACCGCGAGTTCAAGCAGGTCGCCGACGATGTCGGCGCGCTGACGATGGCCGACGTCTCCCACATCGGCGGCCTGATCGCCGGCAACGCGATGGACAACCCGCTCGACCATGGCTTCGACGTGATGACGACCACGGGCCACAAGACCCTGCGCGGTCCGCGGAGCGGCCTCATCCTCTGCCGCGCGGAACACCGCCTGAAGATCGACAAGGCGGTCTTCCCGGGCCTCCAGGGCGGCCCCCACATGAACGCCGTGGCCGCCCTGGCGATCACCCTGGGCAAGGCGCTCGAACCGGAGTTCGCGGTCTACGCGCGACAGGTGCTGACCAACGCCAGGGTGCTGGCGGACGAGTTGATGAAGCGGGGCGCCGAACTGGTCACCGGCGGCACCGAGAACCACATGATGGTGCTCGACACCCAGACGAGCTTCGACATCGACGGCCGGGTTGCCGAGGAGACGCTCGACCGGGTATCGATCACCGTCAACAAGCAGTTGATCCCGGACGATCCGCGGCCGCCGCTGCGGCCCAGCGGTATTCGCCTCGGCAGTCCGGCCGCGACCACGCGCGGTATGGAGGAGGCGGAGATGAAGCTGCTCGCCGAGTGGATCGTGGACGCCTTGCGGCGCCACAGCGACGAGGACCGCCTCGAGGCCATGCGCAGGGACATCGAACGATTCTGTCTGCGCTTCCCCGTACCTGGCGTCACCCCACCGGACGGCGCCGCCGGCGGACCCTGAAACACAAGCCAAGAGACTGAAGAACGAGATGGCCCCTGAACCGCACGACCACGCGACCCGCCTCGAGCTCGAGGACGGCGTCCTCACGATCACGCTGAATCGGCCCGAGCGTCTCAACGCCTTCAACGGTCAGATGATGGCGGAGATGATGGACGCCTTCGACCGCGCGGACGCGGACGACGATGTGCGCGCCGTCATCGTCACCGGAGAAGGCCGCGGCTTCTGCGCCGGCGCCGACCTGTCTTCGGGCGGCGACACCTTCGCCCGTTCCAACGCCGACATCGACGACTACCGGGATGGCGGCGGCGTGCTGTCGCTTCGGATCTACGACCTTCGCAAGCCGATCATCGCCGCGATCAACGGCCCCGCGGTCGGTGTCGGGATCACGATGACCCTGCCGATGGACGTTCGCTTGGCCTCCACCGAGGCGAGAATGGGCTTCGTCTTCGTGCGCCGGGGAATGGTCCCCGAGGCCTGCAGCACCTACTTCCTGCCCCGCCTGGTGGGCATGGGCAGAGCCTCCGAGTGGGCGTTGACCGGCCGGGTCTTCCCGGCCTCGGAGGCGCTCGAGGCAGGCCTGGTCAGCCGCGTTCTTCCGCCCGACGAACTGCTTCCCGCGGCCCGCGAGCTGGCCCGGGAGATTGCCGCCGACACCTCGCCGGTTTCGGTGGCGCTCACGCGGCACATGCTGTGGAAGGGGCTCGATGTCGACTCGCCGATGGCGGCCCACCGGGTCGAGTCGAAGGGGATCTACACCCGTGGCAGGAGTGACGATGCGAGGGAGG
The DNA here is from genome assembly GCA_011525365.1 of Acidobacteriota bacterium. Lineage (GTDB taxonomy): Bacteria > Acidobacteriota > Thermoanaerobaculia > Multivoradales > Multivoraceae > Multivorans. The sequence continues at coordinate 1,612,040 of WTGQ01000002.1, read as the reverse complement.
GCGTAACATCCTTCCTCGAGAAACGCCCGGCCGAGTTCCCGATGAAGGTGAGGTCCGACATGCCGTCCTACTTCCCCTGGTGGGAGGACGAACCGTTCTAGACGAGGGCGCCAGCGGATCGCAGCCTGCCGCCCGTCGCGGAGCGGTGGCCTCCTGGTGTCTCTACGACTGGGCCAACTCCGCCTTCACCACCCTGGTGGTGACCTTCGTCTACGCCACCTACTTCTCGCAGACGTTCGCCGAGGATGCGGATCGCGGCACCGCCCTGTGGTCGCGCGGGATCACGATCAGTTCCCTGATCATCGCCATCATCTCGCCGCTGCTGGGAGCGATGGCCGACCGCTCGGGCCTCAGGCGCCGGTTCCTGGCCGCCGCCACCCTGGTCTCGGTCGCCGCCACCGCCTGGCTGACTTTCATCGTCCCGGGAACCGGCAACGCAGTTCTTTCGGCACTGACGCTGTTCGTCATCGCGAACGTCGGTTTCGAGGTCGGCATGGTCTTCTACAACGCCTTCCTGCCCCAGTTGTCGACGTCCCGAACGATCGGACGGATCTCGGGCTATGCGTGGGGGCTCGGCTACGCGGGAGGGCTCGTCTGCCTCGTGGTCGCTCTGCTCGGGCTGATCGGTCTCGGCGAGGGTGCGCCCTGGTTCCCGCTCAGCAAGGAAGACGGCTTCAACGTCCGTGCCTCGAACCTGCTCGTGGCCGGCTGGTTCCTGGTCTTCAGCCTGCCGGCGCTCATCCTGCTGCGCGACGAAGCAACGCCTCGCAGCGACGCATCCACTCCCGGCGCGGTCGCATCCGTGCGCGGCGCCTTCCGGGACCTTGGCCGCACGCTGATCCGGATCCGTGATTTCCGGGACATCGTCCGCTTCCTCATCGCGCGCCTGATCTACAACGACGGCCTGATCACCGTGTTCGCCTTCGGCGGCGTCTACGCCGCGGGCACCTTCGGCATGGACACGGCGGAGGTGATCGTGTTCGGCATCGCCCTCAACGTCGCGGCCGGACTGGGCGCGTTCCTGTTCGGACTCGTCGACGACCGCCTGGGCGGGCGCGCGACCGTGCTCTGGAGCCTGGTCGGCCTGTTCGTCTGCTCCCTGGTCGCGGTCGCGGCGCCGAACAAGGCCTGGTTCTGGGCCGCGGCGCTGGTGCTGGGCCTGTTCATGGGCCCAAACCAGTCCGCGAGCCGGTCGCTGATGGGCCGGTTCGCGCCCAAGCGCTACGAGTCCGAGTTCTTCGGCTTCTTCGCCTTCTCGGGCAAGGCGACGGCCTTCCTCGGTCCGCTGCTGCTGGGCCTCATCACCGCCGGCTACGGGCAGCGCGCCGGCATCGCCGTCGTCCTGGTGTTCTTCCTGGTCGGAGGCCTGCTGCTGCTCCGGGTCGACGAGGCGCGGGGCATCGAACGAGCGGCGCGCAGCGCCTGACAGGTCAACAATGGACTCCGGATAGACGTAGAACAGAGAGGGGAGCGATGGAGGCAGTCAGTAGCTGGTGGGGTTCTCTGGAGGGGGCGTACCGCGTTTTCTACGCGCTGGGGATCGTCTCCGCCCTGGCACTGCTCGTTCAGGTCATCCTCACCGTCTTCGGACTCGACGACCTGTTCGATGCCGCCGACGGCGACGGAGTATCCCTCCTCTCGCTGCGCACCGTGAGCGGCTTCCTGGCCGGCTTCGGCTGGACGGGTGTCGTGATGATCCGAGCCGGCTACTCCACCCTGGCCGCCTCGATCGGCGGCACGTTCGTCGGCCTGCTCTTCGCCGGCATCCTGTTCGGCGTCATGCGCGTCCTGATGGGGCTTCGCCACAGCGGCACGATCGACTACCGGAACGCCGTCGGCGTCGCCGGCAAGGTCTACGCGCCGATCGGCGCCAGCCTCGAGAAGCCCGGCCAGGTCGAAGTCCTGGTCCAGGGCCGCCTGCGGACGGTCGCCGCGATGACGCGGCACGACCAGGACCTGCCGACTCTCGCCCGCATCCGCGTGGTCGACCTCCTCGATCAGAACACCCTGCTCGTCGCTCCCCTCGACGCGGAAGCCGACGACCCGAAAGAAACCAGCAAGTAGTAGGAGAACCCATACGTGGACCTGATCATCCTCATCCTGTCCGCCCTGGCGGCCGTCCTCATCCTCGTCTTCGCGCTCTCGAGCCGGTACCGGCGCTGCCCCTCCGACCGCATCCTGGTGGTCTACGGCAAGATCGGCGGCTCCGGCTCGGCCAAGTGCTACCACGGCGGCGCCGCGTTCATCGTGCCCATCCTCCAGGCGCACCAGTTCCTCGACCTCGAGCCGATGACGATGGACATCAACCTGACCGGCGCGCTGTCGAAGCAGAACATCCGCGTGAACTGCCCGTCGACGTTCACAGTCGGCATCTCGACCGAGTCCGGGGTGATGGAGAACGCGGCCGAGCGCCTGCTGGGCATGCAGATGGAGCGCGTGTCGGCGCTTGCCCGCGACATCATCTTCGGCCAGATGCGCGTGGTCCTGGCGACGATGCCGATCGAAGAGATCAACGCCGACCGCGACAAGCTGATCGAGAACATCTCGAACGGCGTCGAAGTCGAGCTGAAGAAGGTCGGCCTGCGGCTGATCAACGTGAACATCCAGGACATCACGGACGAGTCCGGCTACATCGACGCGCTCGGCAAGGAGGCCGCGGCGCGGGCGATCAACGAGGCGAAGGTCAAGGTCGCCGAGCAGGAGCGCGACGGCGAGGTCGGCGCTGCGGCGGCCGAGCGCGACCGGCGCATCCAGGTGGCCGAGGCCCGAGCAACGGCTCAGGAGGGTGAGAACGAGTCCGCGGTGCGGGTGGCCCAGTCCGACTCCCAGCGGAGAAAGGAAGAGGCCGAGGCCGAGCGCGACGCCTCCGCCGCCGAGAAGGTCAAGGCCGCCCAGGCGCTTCAGGAGGCCTACGCGGCCCAGCAGGAGTCCGAGGTCGCGCGCGCCAGCCGCGAGCAGGCCACCCAGCGGGCCGACGTCGTCGTCCCCGCCGAAATCAAGAAGGAGGAGATCGCGACGCTGGCCGAGGCCGAGGCCGAGCGCAACCGCCGCCTGAAGCGCGGCGAGGCGGACGGCATCCGGTCCCTGACCGACGCGGACGCCGACCGGATTCAGCGGCTCAAGGAAGCCGAAGCGGCGGGCATCGAGGCGATCCTCAAGAAGAAGGCCGACGGCTTCGACCGCATCGTTGACGCGATCGGCGGCGCGGACAACGCGGCGCTCCTGCTGGCCACGGAACAGCTACCGAAGCTGGTCGAGGAGCAGGTCAAGGCGATCGCCGGCCTCAAGATCGACAACGTGACTGTCTGGGACGCCGGCCGCGGCGAGAACGGCAAGACGGCAACCGCGGACTTCGTCTCCGGCCTGGTCGGTTCCCTGCCGCCGCTTCACGAACTGACGAAGAACGTCGGCATCAAGCTGCCGGAGTACCTGGGCGCCCGTGAAGGCGACGAGGGAAGCGAGGGGCCCTCTACTCCAGCGGAAGAGGAACCGCCAGCCGATCCCGCGCCCTGAGCGCTTACGTGATGTCGCGGAGCGTCAGACCGCGGCTCTTCAGATAGGGCATCAGGCCCTTCTTGTCGATCGTGCGGAGCGCGCGGGTCGACACCTTGAGCTTGAGCGTCCGCTTCAGCTCGGGCACGTACAGCCGCTTGGTCTGGATGTTCGGCCGCTGCCACTTGTTCGTGACGTTGTGCGCGTGCGAGATGTTGTGGCCGCTGAGCGGCTTCTTGCCGGTGATCCGGCAGACTCTGGGCATGTCAGGACTCCATCGGCGCGACGTCTCGACTGCGAGCGTCGGGGCGGTCTCGTTCGGCGCGCGATCATAGCAGCGATCGGCTCGCGATGCCGCCGCTGCACGTTGCCGCCGGCTGTTACGCTGTTGTCCTGCAGCATGGAACGTCGGCGCCCGGACGGGCGCACCATCGGGAGGACCCACCGTGAACGAACTGGTCTACCGCTTCCTCCGCAACGATCTCTCCCGCCGCGGGTTCATTCAGGCGCTGACAGCGCTGGGGCTCACCGGCACGATCGCCGAGTCCACGGCCAACGCGGCGGCCGCCGCCGCGAACGCTGATCCAGCTTCGGGCAGCCGTACGGCCAACGGCACCGGCGGCGAGTTGATGGTCGAACAGATGGAGGCGGCCGGCGTCCGCTTCCTGTTCACCAACCCCGGCTCCTTCGAAGTCGGCCTGTTCGACGCCTTCCTCGACCGGCCGAAGATGCAGCTCATCATGGGCCTCCATGAGGGCATCGTCATCTCGATGGCCGACGGCTACCACAAGGCCTCGGGCGAACCCGCCTTCGTCAACGTCCACGTGATCGCGGGCACCGCGCAGTCCGCCGGCCAGCTCTACAACTCGAGCCGCGACGGCTCCGCGCTCGTCGTCACCGCGGGCCTGCTCGACAACGAGATGCAGGACGACAACCTGCTGCTGGCGGCGCGTCCGGGCTTCGACCAGAAGGACGTGAACCGCCAGTTCACGAAGATGTCCTGGGAAACCCGGGATCCGGAGTCGATTCCGGTCATGCTCCGGCGCGCCTTCAAGGTCGCGACCACGGCGCCCGGAGGCCCGACCTACCTGGCCCTGGCCAACCACGCCCTGGAGGCGAAGGGCGTCTCCGCCACGATCCACGACCGCCCTTCCTTCATCATTCCCGACGACATCCCGGCTCGCGACGAGGACGTCGAAGCGGTGGCCCGGACGCTGATCGAGGCCGAGTCACCGATCCTCCACGTCGGCGACGAGGTGATCAAGGCCGGCGCCCAGCAGGCCGTGCTCGAACTCGCGGAGATGCTCCAGGTGCCGGTGGCCGACGTGAACTGGCCGTTCCACAGCTTCCCGCGCATGCACTCGCTGTTCGCCGGCGGCTACAACAGCCGCGGCCGCGACTTCGTCCTTCGCATCGGCGTCGGCGACATCGGCGGCACCGCCGCCGCCGGGCCCGACGCCGAGGGTTCCCGAAGCGCCTGGATCGGCCTGAATACCGGCGCGATCGGCGGCGACCGTCCGTTCGGCCGGGCTGTCGTGGCGAACACGAAGCTGGCCGCGGAAGCGCTCGTCGAGGCCGTCGAGTCGCTCACGACCGAGGAACGTCGGAAGAAGATCCGCGACTCGCGACCTGAATCCGCCCGACGGCAGCCACAGCTCGACCCGGCCAACGTGGGCAAGAGCCCGATCCACGCCGACGAGCTGGGCCACGTCCTCGAGACCGAGCTCGACCCCGACGCCATCATCGTCAGCGAGAACCTGAGCGGCTCGAACCAGTTCTTCTCCACCGGCCACCGCGACAACGAGAAGACCTGGCTCGCCACCTCCGGCGCCGGCCTCGGCTGGGGCATCGGCGCCGCGACCGGCGCCAAGCTCGGCCAGCCCGACCGGCAGGTCGTCTGCAACATCGGCGACGGTTCGGTCATGTACAGCGCCGCCGGCTTCTGGAGTCAGGCGCGTTACGGCGTGCCGGTGCTGACCGTGGTCACGAACAACCGCAACTACCAGACGGTCCGCTTCGCCTACGCCCGATACGACGGCAGGATGAAGGCGGCCAACCGCTACACCGGCATGCACCTCGGCGACCCCGACATCGACTTCGCCGGCCTCGCCCGGAGTCAGGGCGTCGACGGCGTCACGGTCGAGTCTGCCGCCGACCTGCGGCCGGCGATCCGCCGCGGCATCGAGGTCACGCGCGCCGGCGAACCCTTCCTCGTCGATGTCGTCGTCGACCGCAAGGGCGACGGGGGCGACTCGACCTGGCATCAGGAGTTCAGCCTGGCCGACCAGCGAACGAAGTCCGTCTAGGAGCTTGCGCCGTACCGTGGCGGGACTACAAGCCGAACTGGCAGTCCCTACACGACGCGCACCCTGCGCGCCAACGTCGATCTGATGGAGGCCCAGTCCGGCTTCGATCCCGGTTCCGGCTTTCTCCTGCGTCGCGACTTCCGCCGCTGTAACCCGAGGGTGCGCTGGGAACCGCGGATCAAACGCGGCGTCGTCCGCAGCGTGATGCTCGAGGCGGGGACGCCCCGACCTTCAGCGCCAGGGAGACGGCGAGGCGCGAACTGATCGTCAAGTTCAACTACCTCTGGCAGCCGTAGCCGCGGCTCCGGCTTCGGTCGGCCTTCAGGTCGTAGACTCGCCGGATGATACGCCTAACCCTGCGCTCCAGCCTCCCGTTCCAGCTCTCCGCCGGCCTGCTACTGGTCCTCGCCGCCGTTCCGGCCATCGCCGCCGACGACGACAAGGAATGGGACGTCAACGACCCGCCCGGTGACGAGTACGAGTTCGAACTCGACGTGACCGAGGGCACGTGGATGAACCTCGACGTCTCACCCGACGGCGAGCGGATCGTCTTCGACCTGCTGGGCGACCTCTACCTGCTGCCGATCGGCGGCGGCGACGCCGAGGCGCTGACGAACGGGATGGTGTGGGACATGATGCCGCGCTTCAGCCCCGACGGCTCCGGGATCGCCTTCATCAGCGACCGCAACGGCGGCGACAACGTCTGGACGATGCCCGCTGACGGCGGCGAGCCGCGGCAGATCAGCCGCGAGGACTTCCGGCTCGTCAACAACCCGGTCTGGAGCCCGGACGGGCGCTTCATCGCCGCCCGCAAGCACTTCGTCTCGACCCGCTCTCTCGGCAGCGGGGAGATCTGGCTCTACCACGCGAGCGGCGAGGGCTCCGGGCTGCAGTTGAACGAGAAACCGAACGAGCAGAAGGACCTCGGCGAACCGGCCTTCTCACCCGACGGACGGTACGTCTACTTCAGCCAGGACACGACCCCCGGCGGCACGTTCCAGTACGGCAAGAACGCGGCAGAGGGCATCTACTCGATCCGCCGCATCGACCGGGAGACCGGCGACATCGAGACGGTGATCGCCGGCCCCGGCGGCGCCGTGCGGCCGACGCCGTCGCCGGACGGAAGGTACCTCGCCTTCGTCCGCCGCATCCGCTTCCGGAGCCACCTGTTCCTCCACGACCTCAGGAGCGGCGAGAACATCTCCATCCATGACGCGCTCGAGCGGGACATGCAGGAGATCTGGGCCGTCCACGGCGTCTACTCGACGATGGCCTGGACGCCGGACAGCCGCTCCATCGTCTTCTGGGCACGGGGCGGCCTCCACCGGATCGACATCGAGACGCGCGAGGTCCAGGCGATCCCGTTCCGCGTCCGTGCGACCCACCGGATGAAGCGGGCGCTCGCCTTCGAATTCGAAGCGGCGCCGGAGACGTTCCGGACGAAGATGCTGCGCTGGATCCAGGTCTCCCCTGCCGGCGACCAGATCGTGTTCCAGAGCCTGGGGCGGCTGTGGACACGCAGCCGGAATCCCTCGACCGGCGAGATCGGCGAAGCGCGGCGCCTGACGACCCAGGAGGATCACTTCGAGTTCTACCCGTCCTGGTCGCGCGACGGAGAGTGGATCGTCTACACGAGCTGGCACGACGACGACCTGGGAGCGGTTCGCATCGCGCCCGCCTCCGGCGGCGAGGGACGCAAGCTCACGCCCGATCCCGGCTTCTACCTCGAACCGGCCTTCTCGCCGGACGGCGGCACCGTCGTCTACCGGAAGAGCCGCAGCGGCGGCATCCTGAGTCCCCTCTGGTCCAAGGATCCCGGGCTGTACCGGATCGATGCCGGCGGCGAGAGCGCTCCGGTGCGCTTCTCGCGATCCGGCTCCAACCCGCACTTCGGCGCCGACTCCGGGCGCGTCTACTTCACCGCCCCCCAGCGCTGGGACCGGCAGTTGCTCCGTAGCCTGCCGCTCGCGAGCACGGGGGAAGCCGAGCCGCGCGATCATGCCGGCAGCAAGGTGGCCACCGAGATGCGGGTATCGCCGGACGGCCGCTGGCTCGCGTTCGCCGAACGCTTCGACGCCCACGTCGTGCCGTTCGCTCCGGCGTCCAAAGCGATCGAGGTCGGACCGGCCACGCCCGGCCTCCCGGTGCGCAACGTCTCCACCGACGACGGCGCCTACCTCCACTTCTCCGGCGACGGCTCGACCCTGTACTGGTCCCTGGGGCCGGAACTGTTCGAGCGGAGGCTGGAGGACGCTTTTGCTGCGAAGGAAGACGACGGCGCCGAGGAGGGAGCCGAAGGCGAAGACGACGGCCAGGACGAGACGGAAGAGCCTGCCGCCGGCCTCGACCTCGGCTTCGAAGTGGACGCCTACCGCCCCGACGATGTGATCGCGATCACGAACGCCCGCCTGATCACGATGGCCGGCGAGGACAACATGGAGATCATCCGCCGCGGCACCGTCGTCGTCGACGGCAACCGGATCGCGGCCGTCGGCCCGTCCCGGCAGGTCGACGTGCCGGCCGGCGCCACGGTCATCGACGCCGCGGGCCTGACCGTCATGCCCGGCCTGATCGACGTCCACTGGCACGGGCCGCAGGGCAGCCAGGAGACCATCCCGCAGCAGAACTCGGAGCTCTACGCGACCCTCACCTTCGGCGTGACGACGGCCCACGATCCCTCGACCGACACAAGCACCTTCTTCGCTGCCAGCGAGATGCAGCGGGCCGGCGAGATCGTCGGTCCGCGGCTGTTCGCCACCGGCACGATCCTCTACGGCGCCTTCGGCTCCTTCCGCGCGATCGTCGAAGAGCCGGACGACGCGGTCCAGCACCTGCGCCGCCTGCAGAAGGTCGGCGCGATCAGCGTCAAGAGCTACAACCAGCCGCGGCGCGACCAGCGCCAGATGATCGTCGCCGCGGCGCAGGACCTCGGCATGCTGGTCGTCAACGAGGGCGGCGCCCTGTTCCAGCACAACATGACGATGGTCGCGGACGGCCACACCGGCATCGAGCACTCGCTCTCGGTCGGAGCGATCTACGACGACGTGATCCAGTTCTGGGGCAGCAGCCGGGTCGGCAACACGCCCACCCTGGGAGTCGCCTACGGCGGCATCCAGGGCGAGGACTACTGGTACGAGCACACGGACGTGTGGGCCAACGAGCGGCTCCTGAACTACGTGCCGCAGGAGCAGATCGACGCCCGCGCCCGGCGCCGGCAGAAAGCGCCCGAAGGCGAGTACAACCACATCCTGGCCGCGAGTGTCGTCAACGACCTCGACCAGGCCGGCGTACCGATCATGCTCGGCGCCCACGGCCAGCGCGAGGGCCTCGCCGCGCACTGGGAGATGTGGATGTTCGAGCAGGGCGGGATGAGCCCGCATCGAGCGCTGATCGCAGGGACGATCAACGGCGCCCGCTACATCGGCATGGAAGCCGACCTCGGCTCGCTCGAAGCCGGCAAGCTGGCCGACCTGATCGTCCTCGAGCAGAACCCGCTCGAGAACCTCCGCAGCTCCGAACTCGTCCGCTACGTCATGGTCGGCGGCCGCATCTTCGAGGCCCTGTCGATGAACGAGATCGCCGGCGAGAAGCAGCAGCGCAAGCCGTTCTGGTTCCAGCGGTAGGCACGCATGCCGAACGCGTCACATCCGGCTCCACTCGCCAGGATCGGCACCTGGAACACGGAGTTCGCCGAGCCCGGTCGAGTCAGAGGCGAACGAGTGCGCCCGATTCTCGCCGCCCCCGACTGCGACATCCTCTGCGTCACCGAGGGCTACGCTGAGATCCTCCCGGAGGGTGGCAACATCGTCACGGGGGGCGACGACCCGGGGTATCCCATCGTAGAAGGCCAGAAAAAGGTGCTTCTCTGGAGTAGGGAGCCTTGGGAGAGTGTTGAGTTCGGTCCCAAGGAGATGCCAGAAGGCCGGTTCGTGGCTGGAATCACCAGGACGCCGATCGGCTGCCTGACAGTGGTGGGCGTCTGCATTCCCTGGCACTTCGCCCATGTCGATACTGGGTGCAAGAACCGACGACCTTGGGAAGTCCACCTAGACTGGCTCTCTAGCTTCGGACGAACGGCCTTTGCGACCGCTTCGCGGAGGACCATCGTGCTGGGTGACTTCAATCAGAGGATCCCAAGAAGCTGGACCCCGAAACTGGTCTACGCAGAGCTCCGACGAGCGTTCGAGGGGCTGGCGCTTTCGACCTGTGGCGAGTTGCCATGGCAGAACGGCGATGCCCGTGGCGCCAGCGCGCCGAATGCGGGCCAGAGGCTATGGAAGGCATCCTTGAGCGAGGTCCGCCGGGGAAGCAACAAGGATCAACTCATCGATCACGTTGCTCACACTCAGGATCTGTCCCTCGTCCACACCGCAACCCGCCACGGAGCCGAACGAACGGTCGGCATCTTCCCCCGGCGAACACTCGACGGCCCCTTGTCGGATCACTTCGGGGTATGGGCGGACTTCACGGCTGAGCCGCCTCCGACGCCAGGCGTTCCGCCGGCCGGATCGTCCTCCGTCAGTGTTTCGGACTTGTAAGCGCCTCCAACCGCGCCAGCCACGCGCGTTGAACCGTGCGCACTCTCGTCGGATCCCCGTCAGGCCGATCCTGCGAGCGGACACGATCTGCGGGGGCCCGCGCTACCTCGATCGCAGGAACTCGGCAGGCTTGATCCCAGCCTGCTTCAGGATGGCCCGCAACGTGCCTTCGGGAACGTCGCCAGGGTGATTCGGCACCGTCGTGTAGCGATTCGTCCGGGAGTTGAACCAGATCTCATGAGAGCCGGCCGCCTGTCGGTGAAACGCGAAACCGGACTCCCTGAGGCGTGCCGCCACGCGCCGGTAGGAGAAGCCGGCCAGCCGACCCACTCAGAAGCCGCCGAGCACCAGAGGATGGTCGAAGGAAGATCCGGCCTTACGCAAGGCCGGTCGATCCTGGCGGTCGGACTGTGCCTGGAGCAGCTTCGTGCCGACATCGCGGGCGATCTCCAGGGTCTCAGCAACCGTGCGGCCCTGAGCGACCAAGCCAGGGATGTCCTCAGAAGTGGCGAGGTACACCCCTTCAGGCAGCTTCTCGATGTGCAGGTTGACGATCCGCTCCATTTCAGGGCCGCTCCAGACGTTTGCACGGAGACGTGTGAGCCATGCCTCGGCTAACGGCAGGCGGCCAAGACTATCGTGCAAGCGCGCGTCCGGACTCGCGTGGTCTCAGGATCCTCTTCCGGGTTACACGTTCCCCGTCATTCTCGACCACGAGGTCCGAGCCGAATGCGATGCCGGCAACCTCGCAGGCACGCTCCAGGTTGCGCAGCTTGTCGCGAGTCGAGAGGTTGGTGTTGAGATGCCACCCGCCAGGAAGCGGACGGACGTACTTCGGCGCCCCGGTTCCCTCGGGACTCTCGGCGATCTGCGCCCGCTTGCGCCCTCGGATCTTCTCCCGAAGCTGCCGGTAGAAACCCTCGTCCCCGACGAACTCGTACAGGCGCCCGATCGCCGCTACGTAGAGATCCGTCGGGTTCGTCTCGACATGGCGTTCGCCTTGGAAGGTCCAGACGGCGGTTCCCTTGGGCGCGGAAGGCGCCTTCGGGTTCCCGCCGGCCTCGACGACTCGCTCGGACGGCGAACCGGCAGGCGCGGCCAGGTCGGCGGCGGGCTCCCCGAACGAGAATCCCCTTCCGACGAAGGACCGCACGACCACGTTGAGAGACCGAGCGTTTGGAAGCGGCAGGCCTTCCTTCTTCCCGGCTCTCCTGGCCGCCGAGGCAACGGTCTTGACGATCTCGTCGCTTGGGCCGGAGAGCAGATCAGACCAGCCCGCTTCGACAAGACGCTGGAGCGCCAAGCGTGCCCTGTCGTCCGCGGCGGCTCGGTGGGCCTTCCCCGAGAGCACCCTGTCGCGCGCCAGGTAGCGGTCCAGGACTCCAGCGGCTTCCTCGACCTCGGCCTTCAGGAGATCGACGCTCCGTACAAGCCGCTGTGCGGAAGTACCGCCCTCCAACGGAACGTAGAAGTCCCACGTGCGACCGTCTGTCGTCAGACCAACCTGCGTGCTGGTCTTCATCGCGTAGAGAAGAAGCTGATCTCTCGCGTTCTCGTCCATCTGCCCCGGCGCCTTCGCCTCGATGACGGCCGCGACGGCACCGCCGCCGGACAGGAGCGCATAGTCGAAGAAGAAGCGCTTCCGGCCAGTGACCGCATACTCCCGCTTGGTGCTGCCCGGATCCGCCAAGTTCCACTCGAGGCGCCCGAGGATCGGATTCACGATGATGTTCCGTACGTCCGCCTCGGTCCGAACGCTGCCCTCCTCAAGGCGCAGGCAAGCCTGCTCGATCGCCTCCGCGAGGCTGGAGTTACTCAAGGGCTGCTTTCTCCGCAGGTTGCTGGCGACAAACGGGTTGTGAGGCTAGCAGACGTCGACGACGGCTCCCCGCTCGAGGAGGGCGTCCGGCCGTGTTCCCACTGGGCGGAGGTCGGATTGGATCAGACGCGGGCCAACAGGTCGGCGAGGGCCTCGTCCGTGGTCGCGGCGCCGCCGCGGTCGGGGGTTCGAGGGCCAGCCGCCCGGTGCTCGGCGAGGGCCTTCTCGACGCGCGCCGCGGCGTCGCCGAGACCGACTCGCTCAAGGAGCAGTGTCGCGGCGGCAACGGCGGCGATGGGATTCGCGATTCCCTGGCCGGCGATGTCGGGAGCGCTGCCGTGAACCGGCTCCGCGAGGCAGAAGCGTTCGCCGCAGTTGGCCGAGCCGACGACGCCGAGGCCGCCGACGAGGGCCGCGCCGGCGTCGCTCAGGATGTCGCCGTAGAGGTTGGGCGCGACGATCACGTCGTAGCGCTCGGGTTCCCGGATCAGCCGGTAGACCATCGAGTCGACGAGTTGCTCCTCGATTTCGATCTCGGGGAAACCAGCCGCGACCTTGAGCGCCGTCTCGCGGAACAGGCCGTCGCTCAGGCGCAGGACGTTCGCCTTGTGGACGACGGTGAGCCGCGGCGGGATGTCGCGTTGGGAGGCCCGAGTGACGGCCAGCTCGCAGGCGAAGCGCACGATCCGCTCCGTCGCCCGTCGGCTGATCACGCGCTCCGCGATCGCGACCTCGCCTTCCCGTTCCCAACGTTCGCGGCCTGCGTACAAGCCTTCCGTGTTCTCACGCACGACGACGGCGTCGATGGCGCCGCTCTTCAGCGGCCGCACGTTCGCATAGAGGTCAAGGCGTCGCCGTAGTTCGACGATCGGGCTGCGGTAACCGGCCACGGCATGGCTCGGCGACGAAACGGCGCCGAAAAGGGCGCCGGCACAGCCCTCCAGGATCTCGACCGTGGCCTCGGGCAGTGCGCGACCCGTGCGTTCGAAGGTCCGCCAGCCCATCTCGGCCTCGACCCATTCGATCCAGTCGCCGCAGACCGCGTCGACGACCCGTACCGCGGCGGTGACGACCTCCGGGCCGATGCCGTCACCGCCGATGCGGGCGAGGCGGACCCGCGCCACCGACTCGTCCCGGCTTTCCGTCACGCCGCCGCTACCCCGCCGCCAGCCGGCGCTTCGTCTGCTCGATCAGGCCGCCAGCCGCGATCATGGAGCGCACGGCCGGACCGAAGGGTGCAAAGCCAAAGCTCGTCCCGCCATGGCGGATCACCGATCCATCGAGATCGACCTCCACGTCGGCACCCTCCTCCAGCACATCGACCGCCTCGGGACAAACGATGGCGAGCAGGCCGTTGTTCAGAGCGTTGCGGTAGAAGATGCGCCCGAAACTGCGCGCGACTACCGCGCCGACGCCGGCGTAGCGCAGGCATACCGCCGCCTGTTCCCGGCTCGAGCCGCAGCCCCAGTTCCAGCCGGCGACGATCACGTCGCCGGGTCGCACGCGCTCGACAAAGGTCGGGTCGAGGTCCTCCAGGGCGTGAGGAGCAACCTCCTCCGGCCGGCTTTTCGTGTAGGTGTAGCGGCCAGGAAAAATGACGTCCGTGTTCACGTGATCGCCGTACCGGAAGACCCGGCCGCGGAAGGGTCGAGCGACGTCGACCGGGCCGGTCATTCCGTCACCTCCCGCGGATGCACGATCCGCCCGGCGACGGCGCTCGCCGCCACGACCGCCGGAGAGGCCAGGTAGATCTGCGCGCCGCGGTCTCCCATCCGGCCCTGGAAGTTCCGGTTGGCGCTGGAGATGCAGACCTCACCCGGGGCCAGCACGCCGAGATGGTTTCCCATGCAGGGGCCGCAGCCCGGAGTCCCAAAGACGGCGCCGGACGCGGTCAGGTCCGCCACCCAGCCGCGCGCCAGGGCCTCGTTCCACACCTCGCTGGAGGCCGGCACGATGACCATCCGGGTGCCCGGAGCCGTACACCGTCCGGCCATCACCCGATGGACCGCGCCCAGATCCTCCAGCCGGCCGTTCGTGCAGGTGCCGATGAACGCCTGGTCGACCCGCACCGACTCGAGCTCGCCCACGTAGACCGTGTCGTCGACCTGGTGCGGCCGCGCCACCCGGGGCTCGACGGCCGCCAGATCGAGCACGTGTTCCGCCGAGAACGCTGCGCCGGGATCGGGAAAGAGCGCTCCCCTCTCCAGCCGCGCCGCGACCGCCTCCACCTTCTCACCGGGCTCCGCCCCGCGACCCGGGCGAGGCCCCGGACGTGTCAGCAACCGCTCGGCCAGATACCGGAAGACGTCCTCGTCCGGCGGCATGTACGCGTTCTTCGCCCCCATCTCGGCCATCATGTTGACGAGCGCCGCCCGGGAGTCGAGGCTCAGGCTCGCGATTGCCGGCCCCTCGAACTCGACGCTGCGGTACAGCGCGCCGCCAGCGCCCAGTTCCCCGATCAGCGTTAGCGCCACATCCTTCGTCGTCACCCATTCGCCGAGCACGCCCTCGAGCCGGATCCGGATCGACTCCGGCACCCGAAGCCAGAGTTCGCCGGTGGCCCAAAGCACCGCCATCTCGCTGCGGCCGACGCCGGCGCCGAACGCCCCCAGCCAACCGAAGTGCGGCGTGTGCGAGTCGGAACCCAGAATCAGGTCTCCCGGCAGCACGACCGCCTCCTCGCTCAGTACCTGGTGGCAGATACCGCGCCCGACCTCGAAGAAGTGGCCGATGCCCTGCTCGGCGACGAACGCGCGGACCTCCGCGTGGTTCCGGGCGTGCCGAACGGTCGGGGCCGGCACAGCGTGGTCGAGGGTGACCGCAATCCGCTCCGGGATGGCGACCCGGTCCTGGCCGAACTGCCGCCAGATTTCGGCGATCGGCGCCGTGTTGTCATGACTCAGGGCGATGTCCGGCCGCGCGTCGACGATCTCGCCGACGGCGACCGACTCGTGGCCGCTGGCTCGGGCCAGCGCCTTCTGCGCGAAGGTCCGGGCTATGTCGGCCGGCCGACCGGCCCCGGTCACCCGGCAGCTCCCGCCACCGCGGGCAGCAGCTCCGCCGTGTGGTACCCGCGCAGCAGGGCGTCAACGTCCGACAGGCTGAGCGGTTTCTCATCGGCCAACGCCTTGATGTGGGCCGTGATCTCCTTGATCTGCGCGTCGCTCAGATCGAGCCGTAACTGCTCGACGCGGGACTTGATCGCGTTCCAGCCGGTGAGGCGATGCGCGACGTGGAGGTAGCGGTCGAGCCCGAAGTCGGCCGGATCCAGGATCTCGTAGCTCGACGGGTCGTTGAGGATCGCCTTGGCGTGGATGCCCGCCTTGTGCGTGAACGCCGTGTAGCCGGTGATGTAGTTGTTGAACGGCACGTCGACCTCGACCAGGGAGGCAACGTAGTTCTCGATCTCGCGCAGGAGCGGCAGGTCGTAGCGGCGGCGTACACCGTCGGGATCCTCGGCGTAGAGACGCGCGACCAGCCCGCCGAGCGGCGTGATTCCGTTCCGCTCACCGATTCCGAGGACCGACGTGTCGACATGGGTCGCGCCCGCTTCCAGCGCGCAGAACGCGTTGGCGACCGCGCAGCCCGTGTCGTTGTGCCCGTGGAACTCGATGTCGCAGTCGACTTCCCGTCGCAGCCGCCGCACCAGCTCGTAGACCTGGCGGGGAGTCGCGACGCCCACGGTGTCCGCGACCCCCACCCGGTTGACGCCCACCGTGTTGACCGCGCGGTAGGCCCGGACCAAATCGTCGAGGTCGCTGCGGAACGAGTCCTCCGTGCTGAAGCGGACCTCGACCCCGTGCGACCGGATGTATTCGACAACTTCAACCGCCGTCTCGATCACCTGCTCCATGCTCTTGCCATGCGAGTACTCCCGCAGGTAACGGGAAGTGCCGAACACGACGTCGATCCCGTCGACGCCGGTCTCCAGCGCCAGCCTGGCGTCGTCCAGATGGCATCGCGTATGGGTCAATACCCTGGCGCGGAGCCCGAGGTTCGCCACCCGTTCGCAGTCGTCCCGGCTGCCACGGCTCGCGGCAGGCGAGGTCAACTCGAGGTACTCGACCCCGAACCCGTCCAGCAGGCGCGCGATCTCCACCTTCTGATCGCTGTCGAAGAAGGCGTTGGCGAACTGCTCCCCTTCGCGCAGGGTCGACTCGATGATGGCTGGATGGGAGGGCATCAAGGGTTCCTCCAGATACACGAAGGCCGGCGCATCCTGAACTGGATGGCCGGCCGAGAAGTGTCGCTGCGGGTCTCTAGGCGATGGGCACCCAGTCCTGAATTCGGGGCTTCGCGCCCCGCTTGTGCAGCGGCTTGACCAGAGACGGTGTGATCGTCGATTGGGTCATGGAAGCGCGGATTGTGCTCGCTGGGCGCCGGCGTGTCAAGGCGAACGGTGAAACCGGACGAGGCTCGACAGGCGTCAGAACAGCTCCTGCAGCTCCTCGAAGGCCTGCCTTGCCTTCGCAATGTGCGCGTCCGCGTCCCCGCCGAGACCGCCTCCCAGCGTGCGGAGGCACAGGTGGGTCAACCCCTTCGCCCGCCAGCCCCGGACACGGTCCTGCCACTCGTGCTCGCGCGGCCCGACGACCGCGACCCCCGCCTCGGTGCCGATGGCCGCCGCATCGCGGCCGGCGGCCCGCGCCGCCGCGTGAATGTCGGACGAGAGATCGTCGAAGTCCTCTGGCGAGCACAGAACGAACCAGCCGTCCGCCTGCCGGCCGATGCGCCGGCGGATGCGAGGCACCGGCAACCCGCGCGCGCCGATCCAGATCGGGATCGGACGAGACGGCAAGGGATCGATGCCCGTGCCCTGGACCACGTCCCAGCGGCCCTCGAAGTCGACCTCCGGTTCGGTCCACAGGCGCCGCAACAGTTCGAGCTGTTCCTCGCAGCGGGCGCCGCGCGTGCCGAAGTCCTGCCCCAGCGCCCGATACTCCGCTTCGCTGCCGCCAACGCCCACGCCGAGACGCACGCCTCCGGCCGACAACCGTTCGAGTGTCGCCAGTTGTTTCGCCAGGAGCACCGTCTGCCGGGACGGGGTGACGATGACGGACGGGACGAGTTCGATGTTCTTCACCACGGCGGCAGCGTAGGCCAGCAGGAGGAGGGGCTCGTGAAGGTGCCCGCTCTTCGGCCGGGCGACCAGATCCGGCACTCGCAGGTGCGTGTAGCCGAGCTCGTCGGCCGCCTGCGCGAACGCCTTGACCGCGCCGAGATCGTCCTTGAGTTCGCGGACCGGTAGCGAGATGCCGACTCTCATGCGAGGGACTCCTTTGGTGGCCGTGCCCGGCGCGGGATCGTAGCAAGCTGTTCCAGGCTCAAGAGCCACCTACAGCTACACTCCCCCACTTGACCGACCCGCAGCAGATCTGGACCGGCACGGTCCTGCCGGAGTGGATCGACCACAACGGTCACATGAACGCCGGCTACTACCTGGTCGTATTCGACGACGCGACAGGCCCCTGGACCGCGTTCCTGGGCATCGACCGGAACTACCGCAGGTCGAACCGGCGCTCCACGTTCTCTATCGACAGCCATCTCACCTGGCTGAGGGAGCTGCCTGAGGGCGCCCCCATCGCGGTTGAAGCAGAACTCCTGGGCTTCGACGACAAGAAGTACCACACCTTCATGCGCATGCTGCACGCCGGTGAAGGCTACGTCGCCGCGACCCACGAGCTGCTGAGCATCCATATCGACCTGGACACGCGGCGCAGCACGCTCTTCCCGCCCGAGATCCATGAGCGCTTCCACGAGGTCCTCGAGACCCAGCGCCGCATCGCCGAACCAGGCGACGTCGGACGTGTCATCCGCACCAAGCCGTGGCCGCCGGACGCGACGCCCTGACTTGCGGAAGCTTGGACCGGCTCAGGCCCTTGCGGCCCGCGCCGTCTCGATCGCCACCGTGCGGCGGTAGAGGTAGAGCGGCAGCGCCAGCGACAGCCCGACCAGCAGGTTCGCCGCGACGTACACCCAGAGATGACCGATACGGCGACGGCGGCCATCCGCGAACAGGAAGACCCAGAACGCGGCGGACGACACGACGAGGTCGATGCTGAAGCCGGCAGCCACCGGATTGGCCGTCGCCGCGCCGATGAAGCCGGGCAGGTCGAACCCGCCGTCGCCCAGGAAGAACCGCAGGAACTGCCAGTACGGCAGCACGGTGCCCAGGACGCAGAGGAGGAGGTAGAAGCGCTTCATCGCTGAACGCAGGCTAGCAGGGGGTCGGCTACGATTCTCCCCATGACCACCCACGACGACTCCAGCGACTCCGACACCCCGATGACCCGCCGCACCCTGATCGCCAGCTCGGCCGCCGGCGCCGCCGCACTCGCCGCGAATCCGGGCGCCGCGACGGCCCAAGACGACGCCCCGGCCTGGCCAGCCCCGAACTACGTCCGCAGCAACGGCGGCCTCCGGATGGCCGTCTACGAGGCCGGGACAGAAGGTGTGCCGGTCGTCCTCAGCCACGGCTTCCCGGAACTCGCCTACTCCTGGCGCCACCAGTTGCCGGCGCTTGCCGCGGCCGGCTTTCGCGCCCTGGCGCCCGACCAGCGCGGGTACGGCAACACTCAGCGGCCGCTGGCGATCGAGGCCTACAACATAGGCGAACTATGCGCCGACCTGGTCGGCCTGCTCGACGCCCGCGGTATCGAGAAGGCGGTGTTCGTCGGCCACGACTGGGGCGGCGGCGTGGTCTGGGCCATGCCCAGGCTGCACTCGGACCGCGTGCTCGGCGTCGTCGGTGTGAACACTCCAACTGGTCCGCAGCCGCCGCAACCGCCGATCGAGATCCTCCGCCGCGTCCGTGGCGAAGACAACTACGTCGTCGCCTTCCAGGAGCCGTACAAAGCGGAAGAGGTGCTCGAGGCGGACACCGAGAAGTCATTCCGCACCTTCATGCGGCGCGGCTCGTGGGACGCCGAGGAGTTCAACAGGCTCCCCGCCGACGCGCCGGAGCGGAAGTTCCAGTTGCTCGAGATCATCAAGCACGGTACGGCTGACGACCTGCGGGGCGAGCTACTGCTCACCGACGAGGAACTCGCGCACTTCGTGACCACCTACGAACGCACCGGCTTCACCGGCGGCGTCAACTGGTATCGCAACATCGACCGCAACTGGGAGTTGATGAAGGGGATCGACCAGAACATCGACCAACCCTGCCTCTACATCGGCGCCGAGAACGACGTCGTGTTACCTCCTTCCTCTGCGGACGGCATCGAGGCGCTGGTGCCGAACATCGACAAGCACACGATCGAGGACTGCGGCCACTGGACCCAGCAGGAGAAGCCCGAGGAGTTCAACGGGGTGCTGATCGACTGGCTGAAGGCGACGTTCGCCTAGCCTGCGCCCCGCCTCAGCACGCCATGAACATCGGCGACATCCGTCGGCGACTGACGGCCCATGAGCCGCGCATCCTCCCGCCAGCCTCCTTCGAGGCCAGCGTCGCGATGGTGTTGCGCCCGTCGGCCAAAGGGCCCGAAGCGCTGTTCATCGAGCGGTCGAAGAAGCCGCAGGACCCCTGGTCGGGGCAGATGGCGTTTCCCGGCGGCCGGCACGACGACACGGACCGCGACCTGCGCCATACCGCTGAACGTGAGACGATCGAGGAGGTTGGCCTGTCACTGGAAGGCGCCCGTCTGATCGGGCGGCTCGACGACCAGACCGGACAGCGCGCCGGCCAGGGCCGGCAACTGCGGATCGCCGCATTCGTCTATGAAGTCGCGGACGGCGCCGGCGACGACCTGGTCCCGAACTACGAGGTCGCCGAAGCGTTCTGGGTGCCTCTGGTCTGGTTCCAGGAGCCTTCCCGGGTCGTCGACTACCGCCATCCGCCCTATCCCGACGTCAGCTTCCCCGGCGTCGTCGTCGGCGACCCGGAACGGCACATCGTCTGGGGCCTGACGTTTCGATTCCTGTCCGCGTTCTTCGAGATCCTGGAGCGCCCGTTCGCCGCGAACGGCCGGCGGTAGCGTCTAGCCCACGATCTCCAGGTACTCGCGTCGCGACCAGCCCCGCTCCCCGTCCGGCAGCTCGATGCGGATCCACGCCGGGCGTTGCTCGACCACGCGCACTTCCGTGCCGGCGTGGAGCTGGAACCGGACGACCGAGCCCTCGCCGGCAGCCGCGTGGAGATCGATCTCTTGCGGAAGCACGACCGCGACCGGAGAACTGAACGCGGCGTGCGCCACGAGCGAGCCGGCCAGTGCCAGACCGACCACGAGCAGGCAGACCGCGGACCACCGAAGCACCTCCGACGCCGGCCGATAGAGCCGAACCGCGAGCACGATCCAGAAGCCGAGGCCGAACAGCACCGCGCTTCTCAGGACTTCGACCGGCGCCAGACTGTAGTGCCAGAACAGAACGGTGCGGAGCAGAACGGGCGGCTCCGGCGGCGCGATCTCGTCGCGCGCGCTCCGGCGAGCGAAGGTCAGGTTCGCGGTGGCGTCTTCGTCGCGCGGCAACAGCCTCAGTGAACGACGGTAGGAAGCGATGGAGCGCCCCAGTTCGCCGGCGCGCAGGTAGGCGTTGCCCAGGTTGTAGTGCAGGTGACCGTTGTCGACCCCCATCTCACGCATTTCGCGGTAGAGGGCGACGGCTCGCCCGAAGTCGCCCGCCTCATAGGCGGCGTTGCCGTTGACCCAGAGCTCGGCCGGTTCCGGAGCCGCCGGAGAGCCGTCCGCCGGAGGAACCGCGGTGACCACCGGCACTTCCTCCTCCTGGGGGAGAGCCGGGACGCCCGCCACCGCACCGACCAGGACGAGGATCGCGAGCCATCTCATGGCGGCATGTCTCATCGTTGGCGGCCCCGCAACTGCCGGTCGAGGGTCTTGATCAGATCGCTCAGCCCTTCGGTGCTGGTTTCCGCCGCCAACCCACCGCCTCCCGCCACCGGCGCCAGGCCGTACTGGGCAGCCTCCAGTCGCTCGAGCAGCGTCCGGCAGCGCCCCGCCAGAGCGCCGTCCACGCCGGCCCGCACCAGCGCGGCCTCCGCCTCCGACGGTGTCAAGGCCGGGCCCTCGACGCCCAACTTGTCGCCAACGTAACGACGCACGATCCGGGACGCCTCCGCTGCGGAAGCGGGCCCCGCGCCGGAGCGGAGCTTCCTCGCAACGGACAGGGCATCGCGCA
Organism: Acidobacteriota bacterium; assembly: GCA_011525365.1. Lineage (GTDB taxonomy): Bacteria > Acidobacteriota > Thermoanaerobaculia > Multivoradales > Multivoraceae > Multivorans. Next base: position 1,590,750 of record WTGQ01000002.1, on the reverse strand, counting down.
ACGCCCGCTGGCGCCGGCGCAGCGTCCGGTCGGCGGCGTAGCGGCGTTCGCGCCGGTGGTGCGCCAGCAGGGCCAGGTAGATCAGGGGCGGCAACACGCCGCAGGCGAACCAGACCCACAGGCGCCACCCCTGGGGCGTGACCGAGGCGATACCGGCCGCCGCCCGGCGAATCGGCAGGATGTCGTCGGCGAGGATCCGCACTGCCACCTTGCCCGTGGTTGGCGCCAGCGACTCGGTGAGCATCAGCTCCTCCTCACCGTCGGCCGGCGTGACCTCGAGGTCGATGCGCTCGGTCGACCGTGTCGCGTAGTCGCCAAGCTCAGGATCGAAGTAGACGAGATCGATCGGCGGGACATCGAGGGGGCCGGCCACCAGCGGAACCAGGGCGCGCCGGAACACCTTGCGACCGGTCAGCAGGTGTCCGCTGCGGTCGATGCTCGCGTCCGGCTGGTCCGGGTAGATCTTGAACGCGGGCAGTTCCGGGATGTCAGGCTCAGTGAGGAGTTGCACGTTGCCGCTGCCGCCGACCCGCACCTCGAGCGTGGCTGACTGGCCCACCTGCAGTTCGCTCCGGCTGAGCGACGCCCCAATGTCGAAGTCTCCGACCAAACCGTTCCAACCGGCTGGAGCCGGCGGGAGCGGCCGGACGTCGAGAGTCAGCGGCTCCGTCAGCAGGTACTTCGTCGCCCAGCGGCCGCCCGTTCCGAGCAGACTGTCGAACTCGTCGAAGATGCTGCGCCTCGGGTTCAGCCGGCGCGCCTGCTCGACTTCCACCTGCACCCGGAGCTGGGTCTGCGGCAGCGTCAGTTCGCCGGGTCGCTGGGGGAACAGCGCCTTGCGCACCTCGTTCACCGAGTACTGGACGCCGTCGATGGAGGTTGAAAACTGCCGCACCTCGCCGAGGTCCTCCACCACCACGTCGCTGCCGAAGTCCATCGACTCGATCGACCCCTGCCCCACGGGCACGCGACTGTAGAAGCGCCAGGTATAGATGACCTGCTGGCCCTGCCACGGTCGATCCGTCGACACGGTCGAAGTGACGAAGAGATCCCGATCCTGCTCGTCGCTCTGGTCCTCGCCGGCGGAGACCTGAATCGTGAACGGCCGGCTCCTGACCTCGGCGCCGTCGATCAGGGCGGTCGCGGGACCGATCTCGAAGCTGCCGGCTCGCGTCGGGATCAGCAGGTAGTTGTAAGACGTACTGTTGCTGACGCGGCCGTTGGTGATCTGCATGTCGCGCCGCTCGCCCCGCGACAGGACGCGAAAGTCCGGCAGTTCGGGCAGCCCCGGCGGTTCGTCCGGCGACCCTTCGATCCTGATCGTCAGGTAGAGCTGGTCGCCGAGAGCGACCTGATTGCGGTCGACGGTGACCTGGATCCGGTCCGGCTCCTGGGCGCCCGCCCCGGCCGGGCCCAGGAAGCAGGTCCACGCAACGAGAGCCGCTGCCCGGCGCCAGTCGAAGGACCACCCACGTGTGCTGCCGTCCATCGCGCTACCAGTCCTTCGCCAGACGGCTCCGGCGCCCGCGCTGGCCCCGGCGAGTCGGATCCGGCCGGCCCTCTTCCAGGGCCTGCAGGTAGCGCTCCGCCTCCTCCGGCGTCATGCCCGGCTGCTGTTCCTGCGGACGGTCCTGGTTGCCGCTCTCCGGTCCCTCGGCCTGCGGCTCCGGGTCCTGAGCGTCCGGGATACCGTCCCCGTCGCTGTCCTGCGGATCCTCGCCGCCCTGCGGCTGCTGGTCCTGCCCCTGGTCGCCCTGGTCCTGGTCCTGACCGGACGGTTGCTCGTCCTCACCCTGGTCCCCCTCCGGCTGCTGCTGCGCGCCCTGGTCCTCCTGCTGCTGCTCGTTCTGCTGCTGGTTCTGGCCTTCCTGATTCTGCTCCTGGCGCCGCCTCATCTCCTCGCGCACGAACTCCAGGTTGAACTTCGCGTCGACGTCGTCGGGATTCGCCTCCAGCGACGCCATGTAGAAGTCGACGGCGTCTTCGAGCTTGCCCTGCCGGTAGGCGCTGTTGCCCAGGTTGTAGAGCGCCTCGGCACGGAGGTCGTCGTCGCCGATGGCCGCGGCCCGGTAGAACTGACCGTCCGCCGCTTCGAAGTCGTTCAGCTTGTAGTGGGTGGCGCCGACGTTGAGACTCAGCTCCGGGTCGTCCGGCCGCTCCGTCTGGTGGTCCGCGAACCCTCGCAGGGCCTGGTCGTAGGCGCCCGCGTCCCAGGCCGCATAGGGCGACGAGTACTCGGCGGGAGCGGGCGGCTCCTCCTCCGGGGCCTGCGCCGTGACCCCGAGAGGAAGGAGGAGCAATCCAAGCCCCGGCAGCCAGGCCGCGCTGAGGCCCGGACGTCCACGCCGACTCACTGCCTCATGCGACCGCGGCATGATCCCTTCCCTCCCGTCCGGAACCACGGCGCCCCAGCCGCTCGCCGATGAGTGGTTCGAGCATCAGCGCCGCCAGCGCGATGACCAGCAGCCACTGGAATCGCTCCTCCCAACGCTGCTGCCGGCTGGAGCCCAGCTCCTGGTCCTCCAACTGCGCCTTGATGCCCTGCGCGTAGATCTGCTCGAGGTCCACGTCGCCAGTCACCGAGCGTACATAGCGGCCGCCCGTGGTGAGGGCGATCCGCTGCAACGCCGCCTCGTCGAGCCGGCTCAGAACGATCTCGCCACGGCGGTCGGTGCGGAAGCCCCCACCCTCCCTGGGTATGGGCGCGCCCTCGTCCCGTCCGATGCCAATCGCGAAGATGCGCACACCCGCCTCGGCCGCGGCCTCGGCGGCGTCCTGGGCCTCGCCGAGGTGATCCTCGCCGTCGGTGATCAGGATGATCGCCCGCGACTTCCGCGACCCCGTCTGGGCCACCCGGTCGAAGGCCTCGAGCGAAACGCGGAGCGCCTCTCCGATGGCGGTGCCCTTGACCGGAATCAGGTCCGGCTCCATCGCCTCGAGAAACAGCGCCGCCGCCGAGTAGTCCAGCGTCAGGGGCAGTTCCAGAAACGCGCTGCCGGCAAACGCGACCAGCGCGATCCGGTCTCCTTCCAGCCGCTGCAAGAGGTCGGCGATCTCGCGTCTGGCGCGTTCGAGCCGGCTCAGTTCGCCGCCCGCCTCCGCGTCCAGCACGAGCATCGAGTCCGATACGTCGAGAGCGACCACGATGTCGACGCCCTCCCGGTGGACCTCCTCCCACACGAAGCCCCAGCGCGGCTGAGCCAGGGACGCCACCAGCGCGAGCACCGCGACGAGAACGAGAACCGCCTTCAGGCGCCGTCTCGGCCGGCTGACTCCGGCGGTCAGCCCCGGCAACATCTCACGAGACGCGAAGCGGCCGAGCAAACGCGCGCGGGTGCGAAAAGCGTAGACGTAGAACAGCAGGAGCGCCGGGCCAAGCCACAGCAGCCAGAGCGCATCCGGCCGGCCGGTCCGCATCTCGCAGCCGCCGACCAGCAGCAGGGCCGGGGCCAGCGCCAGCAGTTCCCAGCCACGGCGCGGGCCGGCGCCACTTGGCCCCGTGTTACGGCTTGCACACCCTCCGGTCACGGCAGCTTCCTCAAGCGGGTATCGAGCAGCACGACCTCGAGCAGCAGCAGGAACACGGCCGGCGCCACCAGCCAGGCGAACCGCTCCTCGTACTCCATGAACGACTCCTGGCTGATCTCCGTCTTCTCGAGCTCGTCGATCCGTGCGTAGATCTGCTCCAGGCCCGCCTCGTCCTCGGCCCGGTAGTAGGCGCCGCCTGTAGCGTCCGCCATCCGGCGCAGGGTCTCCTCGTCGATCTCCACGTCCTGGTAGACGACCCGCGGCCCGAAGCCGGTCTCGACGACGAAGGGCGCCTGCCCCCTGGTGCCGACGCCGATCGTGTAGAGCCGGACTCCCAGCGCCGCCGCCGCTTCGGCGGCTCGCAGCGGCGACAGGGATCCGGCGTTGCTCCGCCCATCCGTGAGCAGGATGGCCACCTTCGACTCGGCGTCCGAGTCCTTGAGGCGCTTGGTGGCGACTCCGACCGCCGATCCGATCGCCGTGGCGTCTCCGGCCATGCCGATTTCCAGTTGCTCGAGAAAGGTGGCCGCGACCCCGTGGTCGAGCGTCAGCGGACACTGGGTGAAGGCCTCCTCGCCGAAGACGACCAGGCCGACACGGTCGTTGGGCCGGGCGGCGATGAACGTCTCGACGACTCCCTTCGCCACCTCGAGCCGGTCCCTCCGGCGACTCAGCGAACGCTCGTGCGCGTCCAGGTCCAGCGCCCGCATCGATCCCGAGGTGTCGATCACGAGCACGATGTCGATGCCCTCGGTGCTCACCTCGGTCAGCGCGCGGCCGGTCTGCGGCCGCATCACGGCAAGCAGGACGAGGGCAACGACGAGGAGCCGCAGGGCCGAGACCAGCCGGCGGGCGGTCAGGGTGCCGGAGCGCGGGGTTCGCCGCGCATGGCCAAGCGACGAGTACGCCACCGCCGCGCTGTCGCCACCGGCGTCGCGCTTCGCCGCGATCTGGCGCAGGCGCGGCCGGAGCCACCACAGGAGCGTCCAGATCACGTACAGCGGAAGCAGCACCCAGAGCCAGCGCGCATCGGCGAAGACGAACTGTTCCGTCATGCCGCCTTCTCCGTCTGGCCGGAGGCCGCCGCGCTCTCGCCGTCTTCCGCGTCTTCCCCGGGCCGTGTCGCCGTGACGAAGCCCAGGGCCTGCTCGTAGGTGCTCTCGATCTCCTCGGACGCCGGCAGGTGGGCCGCGAACTTGACCTGATCGGTGGCGACCAGGAACCGCTCCAGGCGCCTCGCCTGCAGGGGCTCGAGCCGCACCAACCCGCCCAGTCGCCCCAGGATCTCCTCGGTGGTCAGGTCGGTCGCGTTCAACCCGAACCGGCCTTCGACGTAGGCCCTCACCACCGACGAAACGGCGAAGTAGTAACGACGGAGTTCCCGCAGGTCGGAGAAGTCCGTGCGACGCAACCGCTCCAGCTCCCGGATCGCCATGTCGTAGGGCGGAACCGGAGGCGCTTCGGGCGCGCCGCCCTCCGGTCCGCGACGGCGCCACCACCACCACGCCGCCAGCCCGAGCGCGGCGGCGGCCAGGGCCAAACCCGTCCACAGCAGCCACGAGGCCGCGGTGTCGATTCGGCGCAATGGTTTGATGTCGCGGATGTCGGTCGCTTCACTCCGGTCCTCCGGCAGGACGGACTCGACCTCGACGGAGATCTCCCCCGCTTCCACCTCGCCACCGCCGGACGGCTCGCGGTACGTCGCGGTCAACGCCGGAAGGACGTAGGAGCCGACGAGGTCGGCGCGGAGTTCGTACCACCTGCGTTCGAGGAGGCGGCCGGAAGCCAGGGTCTCCGCCGGGGCCCGCCCCAGATCGACGATGCGGAAACCGGCGATGTCCGCGCCAGGCTCATCGAGCTCCACCTCGACCTCCGGGTCGCGCTCGACTTCCACCGTGTAGGTGATCAGGTCTCCCGTCGTGGCGACCGTCCGGTCCACGGAGGCACGCAGCTCGGCGGGCGGCTTCGCTTCGGCGTCGCCGGCCGGTTCACCCGAAGCGCACGCCACGAGCGTCGCCGCGGCGAACGCCGACGCGACCCGGGCGCTGATGCTCCGCAAAGCCATCCCTACACCCGCACCGACTGCTCGCGCGCTCTCATGTAGCGCACCAGGGGCTCGATCCAGGGCTGGTCGGCCCAGACCTGTATCTCGCCGACACCCGCCTGGCGGAACTGTTCCGTCCGCCGCTCCATGTCCTGCCTGGCCAGCCGGACGAAGCTCTCCGACACCCTCCGGTCCGCCGTGTCGACAACCAGCGTCTGGCCCGTTTCAGCGTCCTCGAGTTCGATGAGCCCCATGCGCGGCAGGCTCACCTCGCGCTGGTCGAGCACTCGGATCGCCGTCAGATCGTGACGCCGCGCCGCGACCCGCAGGCGTTCCGCGAAGCCCGTGTCGAGAAAGTCCGAGATGACGAAACCCACCGACCGGCGACGCACGACCCGGCCCAGGTACTCGAGCGCGCCGTCGAGGTCCGTGCCGCGACCGGTGGGCCGGAAGCTCAGGACTTCCCGGATCACGCGCCACACGTGCGCGCGGCCCTTCTTGGGCGGTATGAACCGCTCGATCCGGTCCGAGAAGATGATCATCCCGACCCGGTCGTTGTTCTGGATCGCGAGGTAAGCGAGCACGGCCGCCAGCTCGGCGACGACCTCCCGCTTCTGCTTGCCGGAGGTGCCGAACGCCCCCGAGGAACTGACGTCGACGATCAGCATCACGGTCAGCTCCCGCTCCTCGCGGTGTTCCTTGACGAAGGGGCTCGACATGCGCGCCGTCACGTTCCAGTCGATGTGGCGAATGTCGTCCCCCGGTGCGTACTCGCGGACCTGCTCGAACTCCATGCCCCTTCCCTTGAAGGCGCTGTGGTACTCACCGGCCAGCGCATCGGTCACCAGGCGCTGGGTGCGGATCTGGATCGCCTTGATCCGCGCGAGCAGCTCGGGCGAAAGGGTGGCCGTCGTCTGCTCCGAGGCCTCGTTCCGCTTTGTCTTGAAGAAGAACATCGATCCCCGCGATCCCCTCTTTGCTTGGGCCCCTCTTTGCCTGGGCGGCCTCAGGGAACGTCGACGGTGTTGAGGAGTTCCTGGATCAGGTCGTCCGGGGTTAGATCCCTGGCCTCGGCTTCGTACGAGATCAGCACCCGGTGCCTGAGCACGTCGGGGGCCACGGTCTTGACGTCCTGCGGCGTGACGTAGGCCCGGCCGGACATCAGGGCCTGCACCCGGGCGGCGGCAGCGAGGTAGATCGTCGCGCGCGGCGACGCTCCGTACTCGATCAACGGCTCGAGCTTCTCCAGACCGACCCCTGCCGGCTCCCGCGTCGCGAACACGAGGTCGACTACGTACTCCTCGACTTTCGGGTCGAGATAGATCGCGTCGGCCACGTCGCGCGCGCGGCGGATGTCCCCCGGGGTCACGACCGCCTCAACCGCCGGCCGCTCGCGACGGGCCATCCGCCGCATGATCTCCATCTCCTCCTGGCGGTCCGGGTAGTCCACGCGCAGCTTCAGCATGAAGCGGTCGACCTGCGCCTCCGGCAGCGGATAGGTGCCCTCCTGTTCGATCGGGTTCTGGGTCGCGAGGACAAGAAACGGATCCGGCAGATCGAATGTCTCGTCGCCCAACGTCACCTGCCGTTCCTGCATCGCCTCGAGCAACGCGCTCTGGACCTTGGCCGGGGCACGGTTGATCTCGTCGGCAAGCAGCAGGTTGGTGAAGATCGGTCCCTGCTTGACCTGGAAGTCGTGCTGATCGGCCCGGTAGATCTGTGTGCCCAAGAGGTCCGCTGGCAGCAGGTCCGGCGTGAACTGGATGCGCGAGAAACCGGTGTGAACCGCTTCAGCCAGGGTCTTGATCGCGGTCGTCTTGGCCAGTCCCGGAATGCCCTCGACCAGGACGTGACCGTCGGCGATGAGCGCCATCAGCAACCGATCGATCATGTAGGTCTGGCCGACGATCACCTTGGCCACCTCGGCGCGGACGCGCTCCAGCAGGTCGGCCTGGGCGGCGATCTCCGTGCGCAGCTCTTCGCTGACACCCGGTACGGCAGGACCGGCAGGCGGCGCCTGGGGCACCGCCAAAGGCTGCTCGGTTGGAATGTTCTCGCTCGAATCCATCGTCATCTCGGTCGACTCTCCCAACCCCCGGAAACCCCGGGTTCTTCCCGCCCGAGTTCTTCCAGAACAGCGGGGGATCGAACTTTATCCGAGCGTCCGGCCCGAAACGGGCGGCCGCGAAAGCCGACCCGGCCGTCAGATACCGGACACCTGACCGCCGTCCGCGGTCGTGGCATCGAGGTGGTCGCAGCAGTTGACCAGGGACGCTTCCCAGGGCGCGCGGGCCCGCACATGGGTTACGGACGTGTTGCCCCACCGGGTCGGAGGCTCCACATCGTCACCGAGGTGTAGATGACGGAGCGCCAGCGAGTAGCAGACGAGGCCGTGGGTGACGAAGACGCTATCTCCCTCGGCCGCTTCGGCCGTCTGCCGAATCCGGGCCCAGGCCGCATCCACCCGAAGGTGAAAGGTCTCCCAGTCCTCTCCGCCCGGCGGCGCGTAGCCGGGTTCCATGATGTCGAGACCGATGTCGGCGTAGGCCCGCCCTCGCAGGTCGCCGAAGTTCCTCTCGGCGAGAAGCGGCTCGATGAGCAGAGGCAGTCCCAGGGCCCCTGCCACCGGTTCCGCGGTCATCTCCGCACGGCGGAGGTCGCTCGCGACCACGCAGCCGATCGGACGTTGCCGGTGGTGCTCCAGCAACCGCGACGCCAGGCGCTCCGCCTGACCGACCCCGCGCTCGTTGAGAGGCGTGCCTGGCGTCTGTACGACGCGGGCGGCGTTCGACGCGGTCTCGCCGTGGCGCACGATGAGCAGCACGGGCGGGAGGGTATCAACGCGCCTTCCGGACACGACGAGCTCTGCAGCGGGGCTAGGATCGGAATCGTCGCCATGCCGCCGCAGCTCTCGATCGTCGCCCCGGTGTACAACGAGGCGGGCAACCTGGAACGACTCGTGGCGGAAACGCACGATTCCATCGAGGCGGCCGGCCTCGACTACGAGTTAATCCTGGTCGACGACCGCAGCACCGACGGCAGCCGCGACGCACTCGTGGAAATGGCAGCCGGCAACCAGAGACTGCGAGCCCTGAGTCTCGAACGGCATGCGGGTCAGTCGGCGGCGTTGCTTGCGGGGCTGCGGGCCGCTCGGGCGCCCCTGGTCATCACGATGGACGCCGACCTGCAGAACGACCCGGCCGACATCCCGGCGATCGTCGTCCTGCTCAAGGACCATGACGTCGCATCCGGCGTGCGGGTCACACGTCGCGACACCGTGTCTCGACGGCTCGCAAGCCGGGCCTCGAACCAGGTGCGGCGGTGGGTCCTCGGTGATCCCTGCACGGACATAGGCTGCGCGCTCAAGGGCTACCGGTCCGACGTCCTCGATGACCTCCCGGCATTCGACGGCCTGCACCGCTTTCTCCCGGTGCTGGCGCTCCGCCACGGCGGCAGCTACGCCGAGATCCCGGTCGGCCACCGGCCCCGCACGAGCGGCACCAGCAAGTACACGCTGCGCGGCCGCCTCCTGCGCGGCATCCTGGACCTGTTCGGGGTGTGCTGGTATCGCTACCGCGCAGTCTCCGCTACCGCTTACTCACTGGAGAGTTCGACATGTCATTCCTCACGCCCGAGAGCATCTGGGTAGCCGTCGGCTTCGGAGGGCAGGCCCTCTTCGGTTCCCGCTTTCTCGTCCAGTGGATCGCCACCGAACGACGGCGTCAAAGCGTCGTTCCGACCGCGTTCTGGTATCTGAGCCTGGGTGGCGGACTCGTCCTCCTGAGCTACGCCCTGAGCATCGGCGATCCGGTCTTCATCACCGGCCAGAGCTTCGGCGTCCTCGTGTACTCGCGCAACCTCTGGTTCGTGCACCGGGGAAAGGCGGACGAAACCCGCTGAGAACGGCGAGTCGCCCGCATCCCGGTTCAGGATGCGGGCGACAGCTTCGACCTAGAAGCTGTACTTGATTCCGAGCTGAACGATCCGGCCGTCGCCGTTCGTAGCGGTGATCACGCCGTAGTTGCGATCGCCGATCCGGTTCCCCGGCTGGGCGAAGTTGACCCGGTCGAAGACGTTGAACGCCTCGACCCGGAGCTGCAGCGACCGGTCGCCGCCGCCAAGCGGAATGTGCTTGATCAGCGACAGATCGACTCGCTCGAAGTCCGGACCGCGAATCGGGTTGCGGCCCGCGTTGCCGCGCCGCTCGGCGGTCTCCGCCAGAGTCCGAAACACGAAGCACTCCGTGTTGAACCACTTCTCGACCGTGTTCGGTGCTCCCGCGTTCGGGTCGCAGACCTGGTCCGGGCGCGAGGTCAGACCGCGGATGTCGTCGCCGCGAACGCGGATCGGGAACGGATAGCCCGTCTGGTACTGCAGGATGCCGTTCAACTGCCAGTTGCCGAACACCCCTCGCACGAACCCGCTGCTCCCTTCGAGCGACGGCAGGTCGTAGCCGAAGCTGAGGACGAGGCGGTGCTCGACGTCGAACAGCGCCGGGCCGCGCTCGCGCTCGAGCGCCTGGTCGATCGAAGTCCGGCGCTCCAGGTCGACCGGGACGATCGGCCGCTCCTCGCCGCCGATGTTGAGCCCGGAGACGTGGTCCTCCGCCTCGCCGTAGGTGTACGAGAAGAGGAAGTTGAGCCCGCGCGTCGGCCGCATGCGGATACTGGCCTGGAATGCGTCATACCAGGACTTCGCCACCGTGAACGTCGGCCGCACGAGGCTGAAAGCCCGGTACAGGCGCGGCCCAAGCGTGGTCTGGCCGGGCTCGACGACCCGCGGGTTGACCTCCATGAAGATCGGCAGGTTCCGACCGCGCGAGCCGACCCAACCAACCTCGAGCCCGATGTTCTGGCCGAGCTGGCGCTGGTAGGTCAGGTTGTAGTGCTGGTAGTTCGGCGTCGTGAACTCGCTACCCCAGCCGATGAAGATGATCCCCGGCGGGAACCTCGTCGGCCCGCCCGTGAGGTTCACGAGAGGATCCGCAAGCGGCACCACGGCCGGCGGAGCGTTGAGCTGGACCAGCGGGTTGAACGGCGGCGCCAGGACCGAGTTCTGGAAGAAGTCGCCCTGGCCCGGCAGGCTGTCGTGGAACAGCCCCCAGCCGAGGCGCAGGCTCGACCGGCCGTCGCCCTCGGGATCCCAGACCATCGCCAGCCGCGGCGCGAAGTTGTTCGAGTCCGTGTCGTAGGTCCCCGCCGGCACCCCCGCGTCGCCCGGATAGACGAGGCCGGTCGGTGCATCGGGGAAGCGCGTCGACTGCTGGCCGGGCCGGAAGCTGTTCAGCGCATCGCCGCTGTCTTCGAAGGGCTCCGCCAGCTCGTAGCGGAGACCCAGGTTCAACGTCAGCCGCGGTGACAACCGGAACTCGTCCTGGATGTAGCCGGCGTACAGCGAGCCGTCGCCCTCGTTGATCGAGTCGGCGCCCGGGACGGCCGTGCGGACCAGCGAGGGCAACCCGAGCAGGAAGTCGGCCGCCGCGCTGCCGGTATGGATGCCGTTGAAGAGGAAGTCGCCGTTCGGCCGGTTGATGAAGCCGATGAACATCTTCTCGTTGCGATACTCGACTCCCGCCTTGATCGTGTGGCGGCCGCGCAGAATGGTGAGATCCTCGGTGAACTGCTCGACTTCGTTCTCCCTCTTGACGAACGGCTGGTTCCGGTCCCCCATGCTCGGGAAACCCGAGATCGAGAACTGCGGCAGACCGACCGCCAGTTCGTTGATGTTGGGGAGGTTGATGCCGTACTCGGAGTTCGTCAGACCGCTGGTGACCACCGGTTCCGCGTCGATCGCGCTCGACATGACGCGCACCTGGTTGAACACGTTCGATCCGACGGTCGCCGTGTGGGACACCATGTAGTCCTCGAGCGTGGACGCCGCCGTGTTGCCGATCGGCCGCACCGTCGGCGGCTCGAAGCGATCGGACGTGCTCCTGAGAGCGCGTACCAGCACGTTCTGCGAGTCGGCGACCCGGAAGTCCAGGCGCAGCCCGAACTGGTCGCGATCGTCGGTCACGTCGGGTGAAGCGATGTAGCGGCTGCCCACGTTGGCCAGCGGCATGAACTCGCTGATTATCCGGGTCGAGATCGGGCTCAGCCGGTCGGCCGGGATCACGTTGCCGGGGAAGGGCGCGCCGGTCATCGGGTCGATGATCGTGCGGCCGCCCGAGAAGTCGCCCATCCGCTCGGCCGCGGACATCACGGCGATGTTCTGGGTCGTCCCGCGCGTGTTGCGGAAGCCCTCGTAGTAGCCGAAGCCGAACAACCGGTCGGTGACCAGCGGACCGCCGATGGTGCCGCCGAACTGATCCTGCGCGAGGGTCGGCTTCTCCTGGTCGGGCGGCGAGAAGTAATTCCGGGATTCCAGCGAATCGTCGCGGTTGAACTCCCAGATACCCCCCTGCAGGCTGTTGCCACCCGACTTCGTCACCACGTTGACGATCGAGCCGGCGTTCCGGCCGAACTCCGCCGTGTAGGAGTGGGTCAGGATCTTGAACTCCTCGATCGCGTCCGGCGGCGGGCGCACGACGAAGCCGGTGTTGAACGTGTCGTTGTTGGCGGCGCCGTCGAGCAGGAAGTTGTTCGACTGGTTGCGCACACCGTTGACCGCGAAGCCGGCGGTGACCGCGCCGAAGCCGTGGATCGCGGCGTCGGCGTCGCCGCGGGCGCCGCCAAGACGCGCCGGCGGCTCGACCACGCCCGGAATCAGGGTGCCCAACTGCGTGAAGTTGCGGCCGTTGAGCGGCAACTGGACGATCTTCGCCTCATCGACGACGACGCCCAGGGTGGCGTTCGAGGTCTCGATCAGCGGCGTCTCGCCGGTGACGGTCATCGTCTCCGAGAACTCGCCGACGGAAAGCGCCATGCTGATCCGTGCGGTCTCGGCCGCGGTGACGCGGACGCCTTCGCGGCTCAACTGGACGAAGCCATCGAGCGCGGCAACGACGTTGTAGTCGCCCGGCGCCAGGAGCGGCGCCGCGAAGTACCCGTCCTGCCCGGTCATCACCAGCCGGGACTGATTCGTGTCGACGTTCGTCACCGTGACGCTGACGCCCGGCAGGGCGCCACCCTCGGCATCCGTGACGAAGCCGCTCAACTGTCCTGTGGCCTGCGCCCAGGCGCCCGTGGCGCACAGTGCAAGCGCAAGTGCAACAAGACCAACCGATCGGATCCAGCCAACCAAGTTCCTCATCCAGCGCCTCCTTCCGTTATGCACCCCCGGAGCGGAGGTGCGGGGCAACCGAGTCAAGAAAACCAAACGGCGTCTGCCGTCGAATTCGGATCAGTGGGGTCGCTGGCAGCATAGCACCGCGCGAACTCCGCGAGGCGACCAACCGGGAAGTACGGTCTGCTAGCATGCGCCCGCTCCGGTGCGGTTCGCCGTGACCGGGGCAACTCATCGAGACCGGCTGAGGGACAGGCCCGTCGACGCCGGGGCAACCACCGGGGCTTCGCAACCCCGGGAGGTGCCAACTCCTACGGGAGTTCCGCCCTCGGGCGGGGCTTGCCGAGAGATGAGTCAACGAGCCGCGCAAGCGGTTTCGGCGCCTCCTCCGGTTCACTCTCCGTAGAAGTCTTCTCGAGAGAGCGTTGACTAGTCCTGCCTGCGGGACCCACCCAACTCCCTTTCGACCGGAGACTCACATGACAAAGAACCACGACCCGGCAACCCGCGCCGTCCGCGCGGCGCTCGCCACCGACGAACACCACGGAGCGGTCGTTCCGCCGCTGCATCTCTCGGCCAACTTCACGTTCGCCGGGCTGGACGGCAAACGTCCCTACGACTACACGCGTTCCGGCAACCCGACGCGCTCGGCCCTCGCGGATGCGCTCGCCGGGGCCGAAGGCGGACACGGCGCGGTCGTCACCGCCTCCGGCATGGCGGCCGTCACCCTGGCCTGCCAATTGCTGGACCCCGGAAACCGCATCGTCGCCGCCCACGACTGCTACGGCGGCACCTTCCGGCTCCTGGACCGCTACCAGCAGCGCGGCCTGCTCGAAGTCGACTTCGTCGACCTCACGAACCGGCAGGAAATGGCGGCGGCTCTCGCCTCCCGTCCGAAGCTGGTCCTGGTCGAGACGCCCAGCAACCCGCTGCTCCGGATCACCGATCTGGAAGCCGTGTGCCGGCACGCGAAGCAGGCCGGCGCGCTGGTCGTGGCCGACAACACGTTCATGTCGCCGGCGCTCCAAAGGCCCATCGAACGGGGCGCCGACGTGGTGATCCACTCGACGACCAAGTACCTGAACGGCCACAGCGACGTCGTCGGCGGCGCGGTCATCGCGGCGAGTCCCGAGCTCCACGAGTTCTTCGAGGAGTGGGCGAACATGATGGGCGTAGCCGGAGCGCCTTTCGACAGCTACCTGACCCTGCGCGGGCTGCGCACCCTGCACAGTCGTCTGCGCTGCCACGAGGAGAACGCGCTCGCTGTCGTCGGGATGCTCCGTGAGCATCCCGCCGTCGAGCGCGTCTACCATCCGAGCCTGCCGGACCATCCCGGCCACAAGATCGCAAGCCGGCAGCAGGACGGCTTCGGCGCCATGGCGAGCTTCGACCTCCGAGGCGACACTGGCGACGTAGCCCACCTGGTCTCGCACCTGACGTGCTTCTCCTTCGCCGAGTCCCTCGGCGGCGTCGAGAGTCTGATCTCCCACCCGGCCACGATGAGCCACGCCTCGATGACGGCGGAAGCTCGCGCCGCGGCCGGCATCAGCGACCAGCTTCTGCGGCTCTCGATCGGCATCGAGCACGCGGACGACCTGGTGGCTGATCTGCGCGGGGCGCTCGACCGCGTCCTGCGCCGGCCGCGGTCGGCTACGGCGTAGCGCCGGCGGCTACGGAGCGCGGCCGAGGGCCAGGCGGATCATTCGGTCGCAGAGGTCTTCGAAGGAGATCCCGAAGACTGCTGCAGACTGTGGGAGGAGGCTGGTGGGCGTCATGCCCGGCAGGGTGTTGACTTCGAGGCAGTAGGGGTTGCCGGCTGCGTCGAGACGGAAATCGACCCGTGAGAAGTCGCGGAGGGCCAGCGCCTCGTGGGCCGCGAGGGCGAGTTCGCGAAGGCGTTGCTCGAGACCCGGGTCGACCTCCGCCGGGAAGAGTTCCTGGGCCCGGCCCGGCGTGTACTTGCTGTGGAAGTCGAAGATCACGCCCGGCGAGATGATCTCGCCGACGCCCAGGGCCTGGCCGTCCAGCACGCCGACGGTGTACTCCCGTCCCGGCAGGAACCGCTCGAGGATCACCTGGTCGTCGAAGGTCAGGGCCTTGCCGACCGCCGAGTCGAGGTCGAGGAGATCCGACATGAGGGTCAGCCCGACCGTCGAGCCCACCCGTGACGGCTTGACGATCAGGGGCAGGCCGAGTTGTTCGATATCGGATTGCCGGGCCTGCCAGGTCAGCCAGTCGGGAGTTGGAATGCCGGCATCGCGGAAGCGACGCTTGCTCCGGTCCTTGTCCATCGCCAGCCGGCTGCCGCGGGCGTCGCTTCCGGTGAAGGCGATACCGGCGGCCTCCAGAAGCTCCTGGATGTCGCCGCCCTCGCCCTGGCGGCCGTGGAGCACGAGGAAGACGGCGTCGTGGTTTCCGAGGTCGCCCGCGACCAGGGCCGGCAGGTCTTCCCGAGCTTCCAGCTCGCGCAGTTCGGCCAGGGACGGCGGGCGGGTGCCGACGGCCCGGCCCAGACGCTGCCGTTCCAGTTCGGCGTCGAGGGGGCCCGGTTCGATCGTGTCGAAGACGGTGACGTCGTGGCCGCGGGCGCGGAGCGCGGCCGAGACCTTGGCCGCGCCGGCCAGGGCGACCGTCCGCTCCGGCGTCGAACCTCCGGTCAGAACTGCGATTCGCGCCATGCCTTACCCACCGGGAGCGGATGCTACTGTCGTTCGGCCGCCGCTGTTACTCTGACCGCCATGAGGACCAGCACACGCACTCTGCGAACCCTCATCGTCGGGTTCACGATTCCGTTAGTCGGCGTCTCCGCGATCGCAGCCGACGACGCCGGAGAGCCGCTCGCGCCAACGCTGGAAGGTCTGGGCGACCTGCACTACGCCATCACGACCTCGTCGGAGGCGGCGCAGCGCTTCTTCGATCAGGGACTGCGACTCGTCTACGCGTTCAACCACGACGAGGCGATCCGGGCCTTCGACGAAGCTTCGCGGCTCGACCCGGAGGCGCCGATGCCGTACTGGGGCAAGGCGCTGGCCCTGGGCCGCAACCTGAACGACGGGATGCCGCGCGAGCGCGAACTCCAGGCCCTGGCCAGCCTGGAGCAGGCCCAGGAACGGCGCGCCAACGGAAACGAGCGGGAGCAGGCCCTGATCGACGCTCTGGCGAGCCGCTACTCCGCCGACGAGGACGCCGACCGGCCGGCGTTCGACGCGGCGTGGGTCGACGCCATCGCGGCGGTCGCGAAGCGCTTCCCGGACGACCCGGAAGCGGCCACCCTGCACGCCGCGGCGATCATGAACACGATGCCCTGGGACTACTGGCGCGGCGGCGAGGCGCAGCCGGGAACCCTGGAGGCGAAGGAACTCCTCGAGCGAGTGATGGCGGCCCATCCCGACCACCCGGGCGCCCACCACTACTACATCCACCTGATGGAAGCCCGGGAACCGCTGCTCGCCGAGCCGAGCGCCGACGCCCTCGGCAAGCTGATGCCGGCTGCCGGCCACCTGGTCCACATGCCGGCTCACATCTACATCCGCGTCGGCCGCTACGACGACGCGGTCGAGTCCAACCAGCGCGCGATCGCCGCCGATGTCGACTACATCGCACAGTGCAACGCCCAGGGGCTCTACGCGGTCGGCTACTACCCCCACAACATCCACTTCCTGTGGGCCTCCGCCACCTTCGGCGGCCGCGCCGAACTCGCGATCGAGACTGCCGACCACCTGGCTGATGAAGTCCCGGTCGAACTCGCTCCGACTCTCGCCTTCCTCCAGAACTACCTGGCGACGCCGCTGTTCGCCCGCGTCCGCTTCGGCCGCTGGCAGGAGGTGCTCGACACCCCGCGACCTCCCGCCGGCCAGACCTTCCAGACCGCGATGTGGCACTACGCCCAGGGGCTGGCTTTGGCCGCGGGCGGCGATCCGCGCGGCGCCAGGCGGCACCTCAAGGCGCTCGGCAAGCTGCGGCGAAGCCCCGAACTCTCGGAGCTGAGCATCTCGTTCGCCACCGGCTCCAACCTGGTGCGCCTGACCGAGCACCTGCTCGCCGGCGAGATCCAGGCGGCACGAGGCCGGATGGGCCGGGCGATCGACGAGATGCGCTCGGCAGTCGCACTCCAGGACAGCCTCCGCTACGCCGAACCGCCATCCTTCCACTATCCCGTGCGCCAGTCCCTCGGCGCAGTGCTGCTCGAAGCCGGACGGGCCACCGAGGCCGAAGCCGTCTACCGCCGCGACCTGGAGCACAACCCGCACAACGGCTGGTCCCTGTTCGGCCTCGCGGAGGCCCTGCGCGCACAGGACCGGGAGCAGGAAGCGGACGCAGTGGAGGAGCGTTTCGTGAAGGCGTGGCAGAGCGCCGACGTGGAACTTGAAGCGTCGGTCTTCCGCTAGGGCAACCTCCACTCCCCCGCCAGGCGGTCGGCCCGCGCCATGCCCTCGAGGGTCGGCTCCAGGCGACGACCGCGCACGCGGAGCCAGCCCGCCTTCTCCCAGGCTTCGATCTGCCCGGCGGCGCCAGCGGCCGGATCAGTGCCGAAGCGCCGCTCCAGGGCGGCGCAGTCGACACCGGACCGCTGGCGAAGTCCCATCATCACGGCCTCCAGCAACAACTGGTGGTCGGTCAGCTTCTCGCAGCCGGCCACGGGCGAGTCGCCGCCCGCTACCGCGGCGCTCCAGTCCTTCCACGGAGCGACGTTCCACCAACGCCTGCGACCGGCGAAGGAGTGCGAGGAGGGTCCCAGCCCCAGGTAGGGCTGGTGCCGCCAGTACTTCCGGTTGTGGCGACTCCGATCCGCCTCGCGGCGGGCGAAGTTCGAAACCTCGTACCCCTCGTAGCCGAGCTCCGCGAGGCGACGGTGAGTAGCCACGAAGTTCGCGGCCCGCTCGTCCTCGCCGGTTTCCCGCAGCCGGCCCGCGTCCCGCCGGCGGCCGAACGGCGTACCGTGGTGGATGGTCAGCTCGTAGCAGGAGAGGTGATCCGGCCCGAGCGCCCCCACCTCATCCAGCGTCTCGAGCCACCAACCGGCATCGAATCCGGGCAGGGAGTAGATCAGGTCGACCGACACCGACCGGAAACCCGCCTCCCGCGCCCGTTCAACGCACTCACGCGACGCCGCCGCGTCATGCCGCCGGCCGAGAAACCGCAACGCCCGGTCGTCCAGAGCCTGCAGCCCCAGGCTGATCCGATCGAAACCAAGCTCGCGCCACCGCGCCAACGACTCAGCCGAGGCATCCTCCGGATTCACCTCGATTGTCCATTCAGCCTCCGGATCGATCGCGAACGTCCCGACCAGTCGCCGCCGAATCGCCCCAAGCTGCTCCACGCTCAAAGCCGACGGCGTACCGCCCCCGAAGTACACCGTGTCGAACCGAGCGGACTCGAAGGCGCCTTCGTTCCGACCCGACCGATTCTCGATCTCCCTGGACAGAGCGGCCACGAACCGCTCCCGATCCGCCCCGCCACCCCGCGCCACCGCGAAGTCGCAGTAAGGACAGACCGCCGAACAAAACGGAGTGTGGACGTAGAGCCCGGCCGCCTCCGTCACACCTAGCGCGGCTTCTCGCCGCCGACCCACCAGGGGCTCGACCAGGCGAGGTGGCCGTCGATCTGCTCGACGCGGAGATAGTACCAGTCCTCCTCTTCGCCGAAGTCGGTGAAGCGGAAGGTGACGTCGTCCCGGAGGCCCTCGAGGAAGTCGACACGGACGCCGTCGCGGTAGTCGCCTTCGTGGAAGACGTGCTCGTTGCCTCCGCGGGCGCCTGCCGACGTGCCCGGCGCCGCCGGCAGGGCAAGCGTGAACTCCGCCGCCGCGAACTGCTGCGGCGTGCGCACCTGGGTCGGCGCGGTGCCGTACTCGACGGCGGCCGCGATCTCCAGGCTGAGCCGCACCGCCGCCGGATCGCCCTCGAGCACCAGCGCGAACGAACGCCGCGAACCGCGGGTCGTGAAGTCGAAGCTCGCCGCGTTGCCGTCGACCGCGAAGGTATCCGCCGACAGCGGCGTCCCGGTCAGACGACCGCTGACCAGGTTCGCGCCTTCAACAGTCACCGTACCCTGCCACGGCCGCTGGCCGCGCGGGTTGTCCCGGATGTCGACCCAGGTTTCCGAGAAGAAGCTGACCAGGGCCTCGAACTGGCCCTCCGGCAGCGCTGAGCCGCCCGCGCCGCGGGTGTCGAACGTCGCCACGACCTCGCCGTTGCGGATCAGGTCGACCCGGCGGATCGGTCCCGTGCCGATGGCTCGTCCCTCCAGGACGCGGCGATCGGTCTGGTCCAGTTCGCTGCCCATCACGGCGCCGTTCAGCCGGGCGTCGAGGACGATGCGCTGCGCGCCGGTCGTCGCGTAGGCGCGGCGGGACTTGAGGGCGCCGAAGACGGCGTCCGTGGTGCGCGCCGGCGCCCAGGCGGCCGCCAGGCCGCCGAACTGGAAGATGTTCGATCGCCGCCCGGAGGCGCCGGCCTGGTGGCCGGGCGAGTAGCCGGGATGGCCCCGGTGGTCGTCCGACGCGGACACGAAGCCGACCCGGAAGCCCTGCTCAAGGTAGCGGCTGCCGAACCACTCGAACGTACCGTGGCCGGACATGATCTCGATCAGGTTCTCCATCTCGAAGTCGTTCTGCCGCCAGTCCCCGTTCTGGTGGGCGTGGGGAATGATCAGCACGTCGTCCGTGTCGTACTCGGCGCGCAGGCCGCGATAGAGATCGGACAGGTTCGGCGCTGCCTGCACGCCCACCCGCTGCATGCCGACGTTGCGGAAGAACACGTTGTGGTGACCGCCGCGCTGACGGGGCGACGTCCACTCGTAGCCGGCGAAGACCAGCAGCTCCCCCTCATGGTGAAACTCGCGGACCGCCTCGTTCAGATGCTCCCACAGCCCGTCGGTCAGCCAGATGTCGTGCTCGCTCAGGGTGACGAAGTCGAGGCGGGCGTCGTCGCGGGCGAAGGCGAAGTAGCCCTCCGGCGTACCCTGGCCCTCGGCGAAGCCCGAGTGGCCGTGGGTCTCGCCCCAGTAGAGGCGGTGTTCGGGGTCCGCCCGCACCCACACCGGATTGGCGGCGCCGGTCACCTCGCCGTCCGGGCTGCGGAACGTGTAGCGGTGGACTCCCTCCGTGTCGGCCACCAACTCCACCAGGTGGATCGCCTGCCCGGCCGGTAGTTCGGCCACCTGCTCACCGTCCCGGAACACCTGGAGGCCCGGAATGTCGCGGGTCGCGCGGTTGTAGGCGCGGTCCTCGGCGCGTACGGAGATGACGAACGGTTCGCCTGTGCCGACGATCGAGGGAGCGAAGCCGTGGACCCGCTCAGCCGCTCCACCGACGACCTCGAACGTCGCGGGCCACATCTCGTAAACCCGGCCGTCGCCCGGGTCGACGTGAATCGGCAGGGCGATCCGGTCGTTGCTGAACTCGCCGACCCCGAGGCCGCGTCCACCGCCCGACGTGTCGCCGTAGGTGAGGGTGATCGTGTCGCCGGCTCCGAGATCCCCGCCGCGAACGCGGAACATGGGGAAACCGGCCGGACGACGGAAACCCCCGTAGGGACCCCAGATCGGGTGCCTGTCCTGCTCGAGGCGAATCCCCTCCCTGCTGACCCGGGCGGAGACGTAGTGGTCGGCGGCGGCATCCGCCGTCTGCAGCCGACCATAGCCACCCGCGCCCTGCGTCGAGACGACGATCCCGCCGCCCTCCTCCATGCCCAGCGAGCCGACGGTGTAGACGACTTCGAGGGTCGCCCAACTCCGCGCCTCGAACACCTCGGACCCGGTTCGCGTGACCGTGCCGAGGGCCTCCTCGTCCGCGTCCAGCCAGGCAAGCTGGCGTACGTAGTCGTCCACCGCCTCGATCTGGTACGGCGCCGGTTCCGTTCCGGGCCGGGGAAACGGTCCGAAGAACGCGACCAGCGGCAGGTTCTTGGGCACGAACCCTCCCTGCATCGAGACGGCATTCGCCCACTCCCACAGCACCGGAATCCGCTCGGCGATGGTCGCGGCGGTGGTCGGCGACCGCCCGACGTCCGCGATCAGCGCGTTCACGCGGGCCCTCAGACCGGGGTCCAGTTCAGCGCCGGCGGTCGGTACCGGCGCCGCCAACACACCCGCAAGCACGAGAATGAGTCCACCGATCAGCTTCCTCACGACGCGTCCTCCCTTCACGACCCCAACCAGGAATCCCGAGCACTGCTGGCGGAAGCGCCAATAGTAGACTGCCGCGATTCCGCTCTTGAGGAGAAGCCGATGAAGAAGTCCTTCATGGTCGCGGCAGCGGCCGCGTTTTCCACGCTACTGATTGCCGCCTGCGCGCCGAGCGAAGACGCCGCCGACGGAGGCGAGGCGACCACCGCGGTGACGGAAGGCCCCAACCCGACGAAGAACGCCTACTTCGGCGACCTCCACGTCCACACCCGCTACTCGTTCGACGCGTTCATCTTCGGCACGACGACGGATCCGAACGACGCCTACGAGTTCGCCAAGGGCGGCACGATCAAGCACCCCGCCGGCTTCGACATGAAGCTCGACCGGCCGCTCGACTTCCAGGGCGTGACCGACCACGGCATGTACCTGGGAATGCTGCCGGCGATGACCGAAGAGGGTTCCCCGGCGTACGACCACCCGGTCGCCGCCGACCTGCGCGCCGCCGAGGAGGCCGACGAGCGGCGCGGCATCTTCGTCGGCATGAGTCCCTACCTGGCCGCCCGGAAGGGCGAGGACGAGCATCTCGACATGGGGGTCGTTCGGAACGCCTGGTCGAAGATCATCGAGGCGGCCGAGGCGCATAACGATCCGGGGACCTTCACGACCTTCATCGCCTACGAGTACACCTCGTCCGGCTACGAGCGGGACAACCTGCACCGCAACGTCGTCTTCCGCGGCTCCGAGGCCCCGGACGCGCCGTTCAGCCGGATCGACTCCCAGAACCCCGAGGATCTCTGGGCCGCGATGGACGAGTGGCGGGACCAGGGAATCGACGCGCTCGCCATTCCCCACAATCCCAACGGCTCCGGCGGCCGCATGTTCGAGATGGAGAAGTTCTACGGCGACCCTCTCGACGAGGACTACGCCGACGTCCGGACGCGCAACGAGCCGATCGTCGAGATGACCCAGGTCAAGGGCACGTCGGACACCCATCCGCTCCTGTCGCCCAACGACGAGTGGGCCGAGTTCGAGATCATGCCGTACAAGATCGCGACGACGATCGTCAGCCAGCCGGAAGGCAGCTACGTCCGGGACGCCCTGATCCGGGGCCTCCGTCTGGCCGACGGCGGCCTGACCAACCCGTACAAGTTCGGCCTGATCGGCGCCAGCGACACGCACGTCTCCGGCGGCGCATTCCGGGAGGACGACTACTGGTCGAAGGTCGGCATCCTGGACGCCGAAGCCCATCTTCGCGGCTCCGTACCCGGCACGGGCGCCAACCAGACCCTGGGCGACGCGGCACAGCAGTCGGACTCGGCCGAGCGCACCGACGACGGTTCGGGCCGGACCTTCCGCGACACCTACTACTACACCTGGGGCGCCTCCGGCCTGGCCGGCGTCTGGGCGGAGGAGAACACCCGCGAAGCGATCTTCGACGCGATGCGCAACAGGGAGACGTTCGCGACGTCCGGGCCGCGCATGAAGGTCCGCTTCTTCGCCGGCGACTTCGAAGAGGGAGATCTCGACGATGCGGAGTTCCTGACCAGGGCCTACGCGGAAGGGGTGCCGATGGGCGGCGACCTGCTGGCTTCCGATGTCGGCGAGGCGCCTACCTTCGCGGTCATGGCGATCCGCGACGTGATGGCCGCGCCGCTAGACCGCGTACAGGTAATCAAGGGATGGTCCAGCGACGGCCAGGGCGCCGAGATGGTCTACGACGTGGCCTGCTCGGACGGCGCCGAGGTCGATCCGGCCACCCACCGCTGCCCCGGCAACGGCGCGACGGTCGACCTCGCCACCTGCCGGATCAGCGACGACGCCGGCGCCGACGACCTCAGCGCGGTCTGGACGGACCCCGACTTCGACGCCTCGAAGCGCGCCTTCTACTACGTCCGCGTTCTCGAGAACCCGACCTGCCGCTGGTCGACCTGGGACGCCCTCCGCGAAGGCGTCGAGCCCCGCTACGACGTCTTGCCGACGATCCAGGAACGCGCCTGGTCGTCGCCGATCTGGTACACACCCGAGTAGCACACCTGACTGCGCGCCGGCGCGTATAGTCCGCCGTCGAGAACATGAGCTTCGACGTCGAACGACACCTGCGCGCAGTTGACCGGTCCGTCCTGTCGCTCGAACGCGACGGCCGCCCCGCCTGCTCGATCACCCTCGTCCGGAGCTTCCCCGCCCCCCTGGCGGACGTCTGGGACGCCGTGACCAACGGCGACCGCATTCCACGCTGGTTCCTGCCAATCACCGGCAATCTCGAACCCGGCGGCCGCTTTCAACTCGAAGGCAACGCCGGCGGCGTCATTACGGCCTGCGAGCCGCCGTCCCGCTACGCCGTCACCTGGGAGTTCGTGGGGGACACGAGCTGGGTGGAGGTCCGATGCAGTGAGGACAGGGCCGGCAGCCGCCTCGAGCTCGCCCACTCCTTCCTCTGGTCCCCGCACTGGGACCAGTACGGCCCAGGCTCGGCCGGCGTTGGCTGGGAACTGGGCCTGCTGCGACTCGCGCTCCACCTCGAGCAGCCGGACGAACCGCAGCCGGACGAAGCCGCCTTCGCCATGTCACCGGAGGGCAAAGCTCTCATTACCGGCAGCAGCGAAGCATGGGGAGAAGCGGCGATCGCCGCCGGCATGAACGCCGACGCTGCCCACGCCGCCGCAGACCGCACGACCGCCTTCTACACCGGCGAGCCCTAGCCGTCGCTGCGCAACACCGACACAAAGGCCTCCTGCGGAATGTCGACGGAGCCGACGCGTTTCATCCGCTTCTTGCCCTCGCGCTGCTTCTCGAGGAGCTTCCGCTTGCGGGTGATGTCGCCGCCGTAGCACTTGGCGGTGACGTCCTTGCGGAAGGCGCTGATCGTCGTGCGGGCGATGATCTGGCCGCCAATCGCGCCCTGGATCGCGATCTTGAACTGCTGGCGCGGAATCGTGTCCTTGAGGCGCTCGCAGTAGCGGAGCGCCCGCCGCCGTGCCTTGTCCCGGTGAACGAGCTGGGATAGCGCATCGACCCGTTCGCCATTGACCAGGATGTCGACCTTGACCAGGTCCGTCTCGCGTGAGCCGATCAACTCGTAGTCGAACGAGCCATAGCCCTGGGTCACCGTCTTCAGCCTGTCGTAGAAGTCGAAGAGAACCTCGGCCAGCGGCAGCTCGCAGGTCAGCTCGACCCGGCCCACGGCCAGGTAGTGGATGTTCGTCTTGCCGCCGCGACGCTCCAGGCAGAGTTCCATCACCGCGCCGAGATAGCGCTCCGGCAGCATGATGGAGGCCTTGATGTAGGGCTCGGCGACCCCCTCGATCTCGGACGGGTCCGGATAGGCGGCCGGGTTGTCGATCAGCCGCTCCGCGCCATCCGACATCTCCACGCGATATCGCACCGACGGCGCCGACAGGACGAGCGACAGCCCGTACTCCCGCTCCAGGCGCTCCTGGACGACGTCCAGATGCAGCAGGCCGAGGAATCCGCACCGGAAACCGAACCCGAGCGCCGACGACGAGTCCTTCTCGTAGGTCAGCGAGGCGTCGTTCAGGGCCAGCTTCTCGAGCGCGCGCGTCAGATCCTCGTAGTCGTGACTCGATACGGGATAGATCGAGGAGAAGACGACCGGCTTCGCCTCGCGGTAACCCGGGATGGGCTCCGCGGCGCCGTCCGGGACGCTCGTGATCGTGTCGCCGATGTCGATCTCGGAGATCTTCCTGATCCCGGCGATGACGTAACCCACGGCACCGGCTTCCAGCTCCTCGCGCTCTCTTCGCTTGAGCAGCAGGGTCCCGATCTCCTCCACTTCGTGCTCGCTGCCGGTGTGCATCAGGCGGATCTTCTGCTTCGGACGGAGAGTGCCCTGGCGCACCCGGACCAGCATCACGACGCCACGGTACGGGTCGTACTGGGCGTCGAAGACCAGCGCCTTCAGTGGCGCCGACCCGTCGCCCTCCGGCGGCGGCAGCCGCTCCACGATCGCGTCGAGCACATCCTCGACGCCCTCGCCCGTCTTGGCCGAGCACAGCACCGCCTCGAACGGGTCGAGGCCCAGGTCGCTCTCGATCTCCTCGCGCACCCGATCGACATCGGCCGAGGGCAGGTCGATCTTGTTGATCACCGGGATGATGGTCAGGTCGTACTCCAGCGCCAGGTAGAGATTGGCCACCGTCTGCGCTTCAACACCCTGGGACGCATCGATCAGGAGCAGCGCCCCCTCGCACGACATGAGCGACCGCCGCACCTCGTGCGAGAAGTCGACATGCCCCGGCGTGTCGATCAGGTTCAGACGGCAGGGCCGGCCCTCCGCGTCCTGGTGCCGGAGCGTCACCGTGTTGCTCTTGATCGTGATCCCCCGCTCCCGCTCGATGTCCATCGAATCGAGGATCTGGTCGCGGAACTCCCGGTCCTCGATCGCTCCGCAGTGCTGGATCAGGCGGTCGGCAAGCGTCGACTTGCCGTGGTCGATGTGCGCGATGATGCAGAAGTTGCGGACGGACATGGCCGATCCGCATCCTATGAGCTTGCGCCCGAAGGTGCGCTAACTTCCCACCCATGTCCACCCCCGCTGCCCAGACCACGATTCGGATCGTCGGCGCGCCGCTCGATCTCGGGCAGGCGCGGCGCGGAGTGGACCTGGGTCCCACCGCGCTCCGCTACGCCGGTCTCAAGTCGGCCCTCCTGGGCCTCGGCTACCGCGTGGAAGACCGCGGCAACATCGAGACGGTCGAGCGCGACTCCGTTCCGGAGGAGCCCGGCCTGGGCTTTCTCCGGCCGGTTGTCGACGCCTGCGAGCGCATCTACGAGGCAAGCAGGCAAGCCGTCGCCGACGGCGCCGTGCCGCTGGTCCTGGGCGGCGATCACTCGATCGCCGTGGGCACCGTGGGCGGCGTTACGCACGAGCGTCGCACCGGCGTGCTTTGGATCGACGCCCACGGCGACTTCAACACGCCCGAAACGTCCCCCACCGGCAACCTCCACGGCATGCCGCTCGCGGCGCTCTGCGGCTATGGGGCCCCGGAGCTCGTCGATGCCGGTCGCCCCGGCGTCAAGCTCCGGCCGGAAGACGTCGTCCTGTTCGGGGTCCGCTACCTCGACCCGGGCGAGCAGACGCTGATCCAGCGAGCCGGTGTCACCGTCTACACGATGCGCCAGATCGACGAGCGCGGTCTGGCTCCCCTCGCCAGCGAAGCCCTCGAACGCCTGGGGCACGTGGACCGGCTCCACGTCAGCCTGGACATGGACGCGATCGATCCGCGCGAGGCGCCGGGCGTGGGCACCCAGGCGCCCGGCGGCCTGAGCTACCGCGAGGGGCACCTGCTGATGGAACTGATCGCCGAGCACGGCGGCCTGGGTTCCGTCGACGTCGTCGAAGTCAACCCCATTCTCGACACCCGCAATCAGACCGCGAAGCTCGCCCTCGGCCTGCTGAGTTCGCTCTTCGGACGCAGCATCCTGTAGCACACGTAACAACCAGGAGACCGCCCATGACCGACGAACCCCGCCAGTACTGGCTGATGAAGAGCGAGCCTGGCGAGTACTCGATCGACGACCTGGCCCGGGACGGCAAGACCTACTGGGACGGCGTGCGCAACTACCAGGCGCGCAACCTGATGCGGGACCGGATGCGGATCGGCGACGGGGTCCTCTACTACCACTCGAACGCCAAGCCGACGGCGGTAGTCGGACTGGCCCGGGTATGCAGCGAGTCCTATCCCGATCCGACCCAGTTCGACCCGGACGACTCTCACTACGACCCGAAATCGGACCCGGAGAATCCTCGGTGGTATCTCGTCGACATCGAGTTCGAGTGCAAGTTCGACGAGTCCGTCACGCTGGCCGAGCTACGCCAGCGACCCGACCTGGACGGGATGGCCCTGCTCCGCCGCGGCCAGCGGCTCTCCGTTCAGCCAGTGACCGAACGGGAGTGGCGGATCGTGTGCGCGATGGCTGGGGCGCGCTGACGTCGGTCAGTTCACGTTCGCGACGCGGACGCTTCCCGAGCCCGTGTCGAGGATCACGCTCGCATCGCCGTCGCCGGCAATGAACCGCATCTCGCCCCGCGACTTGTGCAGCGTCTTCGCGATCGGCACGTCGACATCGATACCGCCACTGCCGATGTCGATGTCGAACCGGGCCGACAGATCCTCCGGAACCAGCATGACGATGCCGCCGGAGCCGGTGCCGATCTCGAACCTGCCGTCACCCATCCGTTCCAGGGCCAGATGCACCCTGCCGCTGCCCGTATCGATCTCCGCGGCGTCGGCGCCCGCGGACTCGACCCGAACGCTGCCGCTGCCCGTGTCGATCGACAACCGTTCGGCTTCCAGGCCGTCCACCGTGACTCCGCCGCTGCCGGTGTCAATGTCGATCGCCTCGGCCGCCACTTCCGTCACCGCCACCGGGCCGCTGCCGGTGTCGATCGAGAGCGCCGAGCCCTCGAAACGGTCGAGACTGGCGCTGCCGCTGCCCGTGTCCAGGTCCAGCCGGCCGCGCACGTCCCGCACCGCCAGGCCACCGCTGCCGACGTCGATCTTCACGTCGCCGTCGAGGCCGGCGGCTTCGGCCATGCCGGCTCTCGTCTTGAGCGCCAGATCGCCGGCGAGATCCGAGACATCGATGTCGCCCGCTCCCAGTTCGACCTTGAGCGACCGCCCCTCGGGAACCCGAATCGCCAGATCCGCCCACACCTCCATGCCCCTACCGCTCCGCTCGACCCGAACGCGACGACCCGAGACGGCACGCAGGATCTCCCCCAGCAGGCTGCTGGAGCGACCCTCGCGGAACCAGAGCTGAGCCCGCCGACGGCTGAACTCCGGGTACACGAAGCGGCGCTCGTCGTCGACCGGAAAGACGACGTCCAGCCGGGCGCGGGAACCGCGCTCCTGCTCGATCCTGATGTTACGCGGCACACCGTCGGCGCCGCGCACGGAGACCTCGACCTCGAACTCGTCGCCGGTCGCCTGCCCGATGTCGACCTTGCCGATCAGGTTGGTCACCACCAGGGAACGGGCGTCGAAGCGGTGGCTCTCGTCGAACTCGGCGAACGCCGGCGCCGAGAGAAAGGTCGCCGCGACCAGCGAGGCGACTGTCAGGCCGCCACGGGCCAGCGGCCCGCAGCGACTGATCGGAGCGTTGGAATCCGGAGGGGGGGTCGAAGGTTGGTTGGTCATTTCGCTCTCCGAGGTTCGGGGCCGGGCTTCCGTCGCGGCCGGGAAGGACCGGGATCTGCCGCCCTTACCGCCTTACAACGGACGCAGGAGGCGGCGGGTTTCAGCGCTTCGCTGCTGCTAGGGTTCGCCGCAACGGGAGTCGCCGGCGGAGGAACGCTCGGGATCGATGGCCAGCTACAACATGAACCAGGTCCGCACTGGGCTCAAGGTGCTCGAAGGCGGCGAGCCGAACGTGATCATCTCGTGCGACTTCATCAAGCCCGGCAAGGGCCAGGCGTTCACCCGGGTCAAGATGCGCAACCTCCTGAACGGGCGGGTCAACGAGAAGACCTACAAGCCGGGCGACCTGCTCGAAGGCGCCGACGTCATCGAGACCTCGATGCAGTACCTCTACACCGACGGCGAGCACTGGTTCTTCATGAACCCCGACACCTACGACCAGGTCGAGGCCGATGCCGCGGCGCTGGGCGGCGCCGAGCAGTGGATCAGGGAGGAGGACATCTGCAACGTGACGCTGTGGAATGGCCATCCGATCCTCGTCGCGGCGCCGAACTTCGTGACCCGGGAGGTGGTCGAAACGGACCCCGGGCTCAAGGGAGACACCTCCAGCGGCGGCAGCAAGCCCGCAAAGCTCGAGACCGGCGCGGTGGTCAAGGTGCCGCTCTTCATCCAGACCGGCGAGTCGATCCGGGTCGACACCCGCACCGGCGAGTACGTTTCCCGCGGCAAGACCTAGCGTCGCGGTGACGGGCGAAGCCGTGGAGTGGCGGCCCACCGCCGGGCTGACCGCCCTGCAACGACGCGCGGCCATGCTGGCCGAGTTGCGCGCTTTCTTCGCCGAGCGAGGCGTGCTCGAGGTCGAAACCCCGCTGCTGTCCACCGAGACCACCCTCGACGTGCACCTGGAACCCATGAGCTCCCAGGTCGCCGCGCCGGGGATCGAGGGTCGGCGGATGTACCTCCAGACCTCGCCGGAACTGGCGATGAAACGCCTGCTGGCCGCAGGCTCCGGTTCGATCTACCAGGTGTGCAAGGCGTTCCGCGGCGGCGAGCGCGGCCGCTGGCACAACCCCGAGTTCACGATCCTGGAGTGGTATCGCGTCGGCTGGGACGTGCACCGGCTGATGAGGGAAGTCGCGGCCCTGATCGAGACCCTGCTTGCCGGCTCACGGCGCCTGGAGCCGGCAGTCTACGAGAGCTACGGGCATCTCATGCGCCGTCACGCCGGGATCGATCCGCACGAAGCCTCGAGCCAGGCCCTGCGACGGGCTGTCGCGGACGGCTCTTCACCGGTCGACACCAGCGGCCTCGACCGGGACGACCTGCTCTCGCGGCTGTTCGGCGAACGGGTCGAGACCCGGTTCGCGCCCGACCGCGTCACGGTCGTCTTCGACTACCCCGCCTCCCAGGCAGCGATGGCGCGGTTGAACGCCTCCGATCCCCGCACCGCCGAGCGTTTCGAGGCCTACGTCGGGAACATCGAGCTCGCCAACGGCTACGGCGAACTCTCCGATCCGGCCGAACAGCGGCTACGCCTGGAAGGCGACCTGGCGAACCGCCGCAGAACCGGCCGACCACTTCCGCCGACGCCGTCCCGGTTCCTGGCGGCGCTGGGTTCGGGGCTCCCGTACTGCGCTGGAGTAGCCCTTGGATTGGACCGGCTGTTGGGCCTCGATCTTCAGGCCGGGAGCATCGACGAGGTCATCGCGTTTCCGGTGGAACGGGCCTGAGCGGACGGGCCGGGCGGCACCACTTCCAGGAGTTCGACCGCGGGCCGCCCGTCGCAGAAGATCGTCGCGAGACGACCATGAACCGGCGACCGGTTGCAGTCCACCCGGTCACCCAGACCGAAGTGGCGCCGCATCTCGCGGTCCGGCTCGATCTCGAGCAGACAGTGGGTGCTGATCCGCCGCAAACGACTGTGGCGAATCAACACGTGGCCGAGCGGAGTCGTTTCGCTCAGGACTTCGCGCCGGGCTGCTTCGGTCGTAAACCGGAAGTCGATCAGCACGATGCCGAACATGACGACGGCGGCCGAAGCACGCCGCAGGAGGATTCTCCGCGCGTAGCGTCCGCCGTAAGCCACGCGGTCCAGGACGTCGACGTCGACCACGCCACCGTGGTGGGCCTCCAGGGTCACTGTCATGTGATCTTCGTGATCCAGCAGAGCCCGCTGGGGCCGTGGAACGGCAGCCCGCGGCACGACCACGGCTTCGGGAGCCCGCCGGCCGAACAGCCCGTACAGGTCGCCAATGTCGTGCGCCTGCGCTATCACCTCTTTCACGGCGGCGGACTCTACCGGTAATGCCGTCGACGCTCATCCGAGGCTGGTCCCCCTTCAGCGGCGCAACGACCTGTTCCGCCGTTTCCTGGCGACGCCGAACTCGAGGAGTGCAGAGCGTTCCACCTCCGGCTCGAGTACCGAGCGGCGCCAGCCTTCGATCTCCGCCGGCCACACCCACATGCCCCGCTCAAGACTGCGCGCCGCCCAGGCCTCGAGAGCCCTCCTGGGCACGAGGAACTCGGCCGGTACGTCGAGATCGGCGGCGACTCCTGCAACCAGTTTCCGCAGTCCCTCCGACAGGCCGCTCGATGACCGTCTTCCGGAGCGTTCCAAACGCTCCGGAAGCCGATCCTCCGGCAGCGAGCGGGCGCCACGCACCAGCTCGAGCAGCTTTGGCCCGTGCCGTCGTGCCTGACGCGGCCCCAGGCTCCTCACCGGCGCCAGATCCTCCGACGTCCGTGGCAGGCGTCGCGCCACGTCGACCAGGGTCTCGTCCTTCAGCACGAAACCCCGGGGCACGTCCCGCCGGCGGGCCCGGCCCTCGCGCCACTCGCACACGGCCTGAAGCGTCGCCAGTTGACGCCTGGACATGCCCGGTCGCCGTAGCCGGCTGTAGGACCACTCCGGATCCAGACGCGCCTCGGCGTTTCTCAGGAACCGGTCGAACTCCCCCTCGGCCCAGGACTCCCGACCGAGTTCACGGAGCCGCGCCTGCAACCGCTCGTGGGCCGGTAGAAGGTAGGCCACATCAAGACCGGCGTACCGCACCTGCTCGTCGCTGAGCGGACGCCGCAACCAGTTCGAGCGCTGCACGCCCTTCCCCAGCTCGACACCGAAGAGCCGCGAAACGAGGTGGACGTAGCCCAGCGACCCGCCCAGGCCGCAGAGCGTGGCGGCGACCTGGCAGTCGAACAGCGGTACCGGAGCGCACCCGAGAGCGTTGTGGAAGATCTCCAGATCCTCACTCGGCGAATGGAACACCTTCGTCACCTCCGACGCCTCGACGACGGCAACCAGCGGCGCTCGATCCCTGATCGAGACCATGTCGACCAGATAGCAGCCCTCCGAATCCGCCACCTGAATCAGGCCAAGCCGCGCAAAGAACGTCCGCTCCCGCACGAACTCGGTGTCCAGGCCAACGGCCGGCTCGCGCAGCCAACGTTCGGCGAGACCGGCGAGTCGATCGTCGTGGTCCACGACCTCGGGGGCCGGCGGCGGAGGGAGGGTCATTGAACAGACAGGCGGCGACCCAGGCGGGGACCGTCGCCGGCCGGATGCTAGCGCCAGCAGGGGGCGCACACGTGTGG
This sequence comes from Acidobacteriota bacterium, assembly GCA_011525365.1. Lineage (GTDB taxonomy): Bacteria > Acidobacteriota > Thermoanaerobaculia > Multivoradales > Multivoraceae > Multivorans. The sequence goes on along the minus strand of WTGQ01000002.1, from coordinate 1,559,139 downwards.
AGTCTTGGGTGTCGGAAGTCCCCGGCGTACAATCGGACCGTCCCGACGAGAGAACCGGACAGACGACCGATGGCCTACAAATCCGTACCACTCGTCATCCTGGGAGGCAGCGACCGCAGGCCCGCCTACATGCCCCCGGGAGGACGTTCCAAGCACCCGCTCGCCGGCATCAAGGGCGTGGACGTGAAGATCGGGGGCAGGCGGCTGATCGAGGTGGTCATCGAGCGGATCCGCCAGGTCGAAGCCTTCGACCCGATCTACGTCGCCGGACCCGGTCACGCCTACCGGTCCCTTCCCGACGGGATCTCCGTCGACACCGACGGCGGCTTCGGCCGCAACATCCAGGTCGGCGTGGAGACCGCCCGCCGGCAGAACGGCGACGGACCCCTGGCGATCGTCACCTGCGACATCGTTCCCGATCCCGCCGAGATGAAGAGGGTGGTCAACGACTTCTGGAGCCACAGCCCCCTGGACTTCTTCTTCCCCATGATCCGGGCGCCGCGAGACCCCGAACGGCTCGGCGAATCCGGGTGGAAGCCGCAGTACCACGTCAAGCCCGAGGGGGCTTCCGAGCCCGTCCCCGTGCTGCCCGGTCACCTGGCCATGTTCGACTCCGCGGCACTCCGCTGGAAGTTCATCTACCGGCTGATGGACCTCGGTTACCGGACACGCAACCGGCCGATCCTCTATCGCAACGCCTACATGGCACGACGCCTGCTCTGGATCATGCTCGTTCAGGACTTCATCCACCTCCTGAATCTCCGGCTGCCGACGTTTACCTGGGACACCCTGCTCTCGGGCACGCGCGCGGCACGGCGCCTCAAGGAGAAGGTCATCCAGCAGTCCGAACTCGAGCTGGCCCTGCGCCGCATGTTCATCAAGCGACGCCACCGCCGCAGGCATCCCGACCGCAAGGTCCGGATGCCGGTCGTCGACGCGATGTCCCTGGCCCGCGACATCGATACGCAGGAGGAGGCGATCGCCTTCGGGGCCGTCACGGCGTGACCTTCGCCGGAAGACGCCTCCTCCTCTGCACGGCGCTGGCAGCCGCGATCTGCGCGCCGCTGCCCGCAGCCGAGCCGCACCTCGTGCTGCTCTCCGTGGACACTCTGCGCGCCGACGCGCTCGGGGCCTACGGCGGCGAGGCCGCCACGACGCCCGCGATCGACGCCCTCGCCGCCGGAGGCGTGCTGTTCGAGGACGCGCACACCACGATCGGCAAGACGGGCCCGGCCTTCGCCTCGATCTTCACGTCCCTCTACCCGCCGACCCACGGTTCGCGGCGCAACGCCCAGCGGATGCGAGGCGACATCCCCGTCCTTGCCGAGATTCTGGACGACGCCGGCTACGAAGCCGCGGCGTTCATCTCGAACTGGACGCTGCGTTCCGACCTGGTCGGTCTGAACCGCGGTTTCGACCACTACGACGAGGAGTTCACCGAAGCGCGGAACGCCGTGGGCGTGATGGAGCGTCACGCCGACGATGTCGCGAGAGCGGCCGAGCGATGGCTGCGTCGGCGTGACAGCGACGAGGACCGGCGCGGCCGCCCTCTCTTCCTCTGGGTCCACTTCTCCGATCCACACAGCCCTTACCTGGAACGCAGGGGCTTCACGCCCCCGCAGCCGCCCCGCGAGCAGCGCAGCAGTGGCTGGCAACGGCGCTGGCGCTACCAGTCGGAGGTGAACTACGTCGACCACTGGCTCGGCCGCCTGTCCGAGGCGATCGACGAACTCCTCGCCGGCCCCCGTTACACCCTGTTCCTGAGCGACCACGGCGAGAGCATGGGCGAGCACGGCTACTGGGGACACGGCAAGAACGTTCACTGGCCCAACGCGCGCATACCCATGATCCTCGCGGGTCCGGGGATTCCGAAGGGCCGGCGGGTAGGCGCCGCGGTTGGCGTGGTCGACGTTCTGCCGACCGTGCTCGACCTGCTCGAACTCGAAGCCCCCTCGGGCGTCGCCGGACGGAGCCTGGTTCCGGTCGGCGCCGAGCCCGCCGGCGAGACACGACCCCGTTACATGATCGGCGACAAGCACAGCGCCCTGCTGGCGAGGTCGCGGCGCAACGCGCCCTACGACGACCCCCTGCAGATCAGCATGGAGCTGGACGGCGCCAAGGTTCTGCACGACTTCTCGAAGCGCAGGACCGTCTACTTCGATCTCACCGTCGACCCCCAGGAGGAGCGGCCGCTGCCCGCGCCGCCGGTCGACCTGGTGCCGCCGCTCGGCCGGCGTCTCGTGAACTGGTATCGGGACCTGCCGAAGTACGAGGCGAGGAGCGGAACGGTCCTCAGCGAGGAGGACGTCCGCCAGTTGAAGAGCCTCGGCTACATCGACTAGCCGCTCGCCCCGCTACTCGCCGGCGCTGACCAGCACGACGCAATCGGCAAGCAGCCGCGTCGCGGTCTCGATCTCGGCGACACCCGGCAGCGTCGGCGCGATGCGGATGTTCCGGTCCTTCGGGTCGACGCCGTACGGGAACGTAGCGCCCGCGGGGGTCAGCTTGACTCCCGCCAGGCCCGCCATCTCGACCACCGCCCGCGCGCAGCCGGGCTCCGTGTCCAGACTCACGAAGTAACCGCCTCGGGGCCGGCTCCAGGTCGCAACGCCCAGGCCTCCCAGCAAGTCGTCGAGAACGCGCAGCACTGTCTCGAACTTCGGCCGGATCAACTCAGCGTGCCCTCGCATGTGCTCACGGACACTCGCGAGGCCGCCGGCGAAGAAGCGCGCGTGGGCGAGCTGGTTCAGCTTGTTCGGTCCGATCGTCTGAATCGAACGGAAGCTCCGGATCCACTCGCCGTTCGCGGGGCTCGCGGCTACCGCCGCCAGCCCGGCGCCGCCGAAGGTGACCTTCGAGAACGAGGTGACGATGAAGGGTCGGTCCTCGTGGCCATGAGCGACGCAACGGTCGTACAGGTTGGCCAGCCGATCCGGATCACCCTCGAACGCGTGCAAGGCGTACGCGTCGTCCCAGATGACGCGGAAGTCGGCTGCCGCGGCCGGCATCGCGGCGATCGCCTCGACCACGTCGTCCAAGTAGGTCACGCCGGTCGGATTGCTGTAGCGGGGCACGCAGAACATCCCCTTGACGTTCCGATCCTCGCCGGCAAGACGCGCGATCTCCTCGACGTCCGGGCCGTCGTCACCCATCCCGATCGGCAGCATCTCGATCCCGTAGCGCTCCAGCACGGAGAAGTGACGGTCGTAGCCGGGGCAGGGGCAGAGGAACTTCACCGGCGTCGAGCGCCTCGGTCCGCCCCACGGATCGCCGCCCGGAACCCCGACGAGCATCGCCTGCACGACGAGGTCGTGCATCCACTGCAGGCTTGCGTTGCCGCCGACGAAGACCAGATCCGCATCGACCTCGAGGATCTCGGCGAAGATCGTCCGCATCTCCGGCAGGCCGCGCGGGTCGCCGCCATAGTTGCGGCAGTCCGTGCCGTCGCCGGCTGGGCTGTCCTCCTGGCCGACCGCAGCCAGGAGCCCATGGGACCGGGCGAGCTGCTCCGGCGACGGCTTGCCCCGCGTCATGTCGAGGTTGAGGCCTGCCGCGCGGGCCGCGTCGTACCGGCCGCGCGCCGCTTCGACTATGGCCGGATCGATCGCCGGCACGTCCCTACTCTCCGGCGGCCGCCGCCGCGGCCCCGTCGTAGGCGATGCGGTAGATCACCCCTCGCAGGTCGTCCGATACGAGGAGCGACCCGTCGGCCCGCTCCATCACGTCGACCGGCCGGCCCCACGAGTCTTCGCCCTGGAGCCAACCGGTCGCGAACTCCTCGTACTCCGTGGCCCGGCCGTCCCGGTCGACATGAACTACCATGACGCGGTAGCCGATCTTGTTGCTGCGGTTCCACGAACCGTGCTCGGCGATGAAGATCTGCCCGCGGTAGCGTTCAGGAAACGCGGTGCCCCGGTAGAAGCGCATCCCTACCGCCGCCACGTGAGGGTCGAGGTCGATTGCCGGCGGCACGAGTTCGCCGCAGGAACGCTGGTCGCCGAACTCCGGGTCCTGGATGTCCTGACCGTGGCAATACGGGTAGCCGAAATGCTGGCCGTCCTTCGTCAGCACGTTCAACTCGTCGGGCGGAATGTCGTCGCCCATCATGTCGCGGCCGTTGTCGGTGAACCACAGTTCGCTCGTGCCTGGGCGCCAGTCGAATCCGACCGTGTTTCGCACACCCCGGGCGACGACTTCGTAGGCGCCGGTCTCGTCCAGTCGAAGAATCGTCGCGAAGGGATCCCCTTCGTCGCAGATGTTGCACGGGGCGCCCACGGGCACGTAGAGCCGCGCGTCGGGACCGAAGCGGATGAACTTCCAGCCGTGATGGGTCTCCTCCGGCAGGTCGGCGGTGACCACGACCGGCGCCGGCGGTGAGTCGAGCCGGCTCTCGATCTCCTCGAAACGGAGCACGCGGCTGATCTCCGCGACGTAGAGATCGCCGTCGTGGAAAGCGACGCCGTTCGGCCAGTTCAGGTTGGAGCCGATGCGATGGCGGTCGTCGGCCCTTCCGTCGCCGTCCCGATCGACGACGGCGTGGACGACTCCGCCGCCCCTGCGCCCGGTGCCGACGAAGACGGTCCCGGACGGACTCTGGGCCAGCGAGCGTGCATTGTCGATCTCCGCGGCGAAGACGCCGATCGAGAAGCCGGCGGGCAGTTCGATCGCGTCCAGACGGAGTTCGTCGTCATCGGCAGCCGACACGGTCCCCGCGGTGAACGTGATGACCATGAAGAAGGCGCAGAAGGAAAGCACGGTTGCGCGTGAAGAGAGCCGGGCGCGCGACGCGGAAAGCGGGGAACGGAGCATGCAGCAACTCCTGAAGTGGTTGAACGGCGCGTCCCGGAAACGGGTGCCGGGAGCGTGGAAGCGACGAGAGTATCGCTAGAGGCGGCAACTGTCCGGGAAGGCCCGGGCGTCCGTGATCGCGGCCGCCGACCGCCCGGGCTCGTTCCGATACTCCCGAACGTCACCCGTCGCTGTGTCCGTAACGCGGATCACGTAGCCCAGATTCGTTGTCGAAGCGCCGTACACCCAGTAGTGACCGTTGGTGTCGCAGCCATTCAGCACCTTGACCAGGATCTCCCAGTTGTCCGCCTCGAAGAATCGGAACAGGCCGGAGTCGTCAGTCGCTTCCTGCACCACCAGGGCCGAGCCCGTCTCACCGTCGCCGGTCCACCACTCGACACGGACCTCGTAGCGGTCGTCGTGCAGGCAGAGGGTCTCCGCGCTCGGCACGCAGGGATCATCCGGACGAGGTGGGGGCGGTTCGGGATCCGGGTCGGGATCAGGATCCGGCTCGGGGTCGGGATCAGGGCTGCTCACGGACTCATGAACAATGCGGTAGACCGCTCCCTGCCGATCGTCCGAAACCAGCAACGAACCGTCCACGCGCACCATCACGTCGACCGGCCGGCCCCAGGCAGTCCCGTTCTGAAGCCATCCCGTGGCGAACTCCTCGTATCCGGCTGCCTGTCCGCCAGCCCCCAGACGAACCACCATGACGCGGTAACCGATCGGATCGGTACGGTTCCATGATCCGTGCTCAGCGATGAAGATCTGGCCGCGGTAGCGCTCCGGGAACATCTCGCCGGTGTAGAAGCGCATCCCCAGGGCCGCCACGTGTGGTCCCAGCTCCTGGACCGGCGCTTCAAACTCCGAGCAGAATCTCAGAGAACCGTAGATCGGATCCGCGATGTCCGAACCGTGGCAGAAGGGGTAGCCGAAGTGCTGGCCGTTCGAAGTCAGCACGTTGAGTTCGTCAGGCGGGGAGTCGTCACCCAGGTAGTCGCGACCGTTGTCAGTGAACCACAGCCGGGCCGTTCCGGGATGCCAGTCGAAACCGACGGTGTTTCGCACTCCCCGCGCCACGATCTCGTATCTACCGCTGTCGACGGCCATCCGCAGGATCGCGTTGTATGGATCGGGCTCGTTGCAGATGTTGCACGGTGCTCCCACCGGCACGTAGAGCCGCCCGTCCGGCCCGAAGCGGATGAACTTCCAGCCGTGGTGCGTGTCGGTCGGAAGCCGGTCAGTGACCACGAACGGCGACGGTGGCGAGTCGAACCGGTTCTCGATGCCGTCGTACCGGAGAATCCTGCTGATCTCGGCGACGTAGAGACTCCCGTTGCGGAAGGCGACGCCGTTCGGCGAGTTCAGACCCGATGCGATCCGATACCGCTCGTCCGCGGCGCCGTCGCTGTCGGAATCGACCAGCGCGTGGACCAGGCCCGCCTGCCGCGAGCCGACGAAGACGGTGCCGCCGGGACTCTGCGCGAGCGACCGCGCGCCCGTGACGTTCTCTGCAAAGAACGTGATCGAGAAACCATCGGGCAGTTCGATTTCGGACAGGCGCGACACCTGGGCGCCCGCGCCGCCCGATCCGATCGCCATCAGGCCGAGAACCGCCGCCAGGGGGAGCCGAGAAGGGACCGGGAAACCGCTGGCCATCAACAATCAAGCTACCAGAGCATCACCGCGACACCGGCCGCGATCACGGCCACCGTCAACACCTTGCGTAGCGTGAGCGGCTCCGCGAAGAAGACCCGGCCCAGCACCAGCGCCAGCGACGATCCGATGCCCCGTTTCACCGTCTCGACGAAGCCGACCCAGGCGTGCTGCAGCGCCAGCAACTGGAGTCCCTGCGCGGCAGCCCCGAGAACGACCCCGGTCAGCAGCAGGGCCCAGGTCCCGGCTCCCGCCCGAACATCCGCGCGACGGCGCCCTCCCGGCACCTCGCGGAGGCCGCGAAGCGCGAGCGTCAGCACGGACAGGCCGACGCCGAGGTGCATGACCAGGCCGTGGAAGGCCGCATTCGAGGCTTCGGTCGCGAGCTTGTCGAGCGGCAGCGCCGATGCCCACAGAAGGGCGACAAGGATCATCCACCACGCTCCCGCGCTCAGCCTCCACGGCTGGCGACGCTCTCCGGTCCTCTCGCCCAACTGGAGGGCAAGAGCGCCGAGCACGACCATCGCGATGCCGAGCCACTCCCGGGCGCCCGGCAACTCGCCCAGCAGAGGAATCGCGAGCAGCGACGTGAACACCGGCGTCAGCGAGAGCAGGGGAATCACCGCGCTCAGCCCGGAGAGACGCACGGAGCGCAGGAAGCCGTAGTTGGCGCCCAGATTGCACGCGACGGAGGCGACACCCGGCCACACGTACGCGGCGCTCACGGCGGCGGGCGGCTGCAATGCCACCCACAGGCCGTAGAGGGGTACGGCGCCGAGCGCGAGAACCATGACCAGGAAGCCGTCGCTCAGGCGACCGGTCAGCTTCTTGCGCAGAAGGTCGAACAGCGAGAAGCAGAGCGTCGCGCCGACGACCAGCACGATGCCGAGCAGAGAGACCATGTGCCGGGGTCAGTCTAGGGGCTTGCGCCGCGGAGCGCTACAATCCCGGCGCCCGTGACTCCGCCCGAATCATCGCCCGGCGACATCCCCTCCGAGGCCACTGGCGGCGCCAGTTCGAAGGGACTCCTCGCCGGCCGGCGGGGACTGGTCGTCGGCGTCGCGAACAAGCGATCCCTGGCCTGGGGCATCGCACGGCGCGCCCACGAGGAAGGCGCCGAACTCGCGTTCACCTTCCAGGGCGACGCCCTCGAACGGCGGGTGCGGCCCCTCGCGGAGAGCGTGGGCTCAACCGTCGTGGAACCGCTCGACGTCACCGACGACGACCAGCTCGATGCCGTCTTCGCCGGGCTTCGCGAGCGCTGGGGACACCTGGACTTCCTGGTCCACTCCGTCGCCTACGCCAACCGCGAGGACCTGCTGGGGCGCACGATCGACACGTCGCGCAGTGGCTTCGTCACCGCGCTCGACATCAGTTGCTACTCCCTGATCGCTCTCGCCCGCGCCGCCGAACCGCTGATGACCGACGGCGGCAGCATCATCGCGATGACCTACTACGGCGCCACCAAGGCCACCCCGAACTACAACGTGATGGGTATCGCCAAGGCGGCGCTCGAGGCCTCCATCCGCTATCTCGCCGTCGATCTTGGCCCGAAGAACATCCGCGTGCACGGCATCTCCGCCGGCCCGGTGAGGACGCTCGCCGCCTCGGGCGTCTCAGGGATGCGCGGCATGCTGAAGGTCATGCCGGAACGGGCACCCCTCCAGCGCAACATCACCGTCGACGATGTCGGCGCCACCGCCGCGTACCTGCTGTCCGACCTGAGCGCCGGAACCACGGGCGGCATCCACTTCGTGGACGCCGGGTTCAACATCACCGCAATGCGCCACCCGGACCGGGGCACGACGAGCGGTTAAGAGGCCGCGCCGCATCCGAAACCCTGTCCGGTCCCGTTGCGTAAACCGGGGACAGGGGCAGAGCGGTCCGCTCCTCCTCGTGTGACGTCGACTGACTACCTCCCCAGTGGACCGATACCGGCCGCTCCGCCCCTGTTTCCCGCAAGCTCCGCCGAAGCGCGACGCGCCGCCGCCGCGAGCAGCGCCCCGCCCACGAAGATCGCCTCCTCTGCCGGCGCGAAGTACGGCGTGTGGGCGCCGACCACCGGGTCGCCCGGGCGCCGCGCACCGACCCGGATGAAGCAGCCCGGGATCCGCTCCAGGTAGAAGGCGAAGTCCTCGCCGCCCATGTTGGCGGCCGGCAGCGGCTTGACCGACTCGCCGCCGATCACCGTCGCCGCGGCCTCACGGGCCCAGGCGGCGGCACGCCTGTCGTTCAGCACGGCCGGCGTTCCCTGGAGCATTCGCACCCGGGCCTCGAGCCGGCAGGCCGCGGCGACCGATTCAGCGACGTGTCGCACCTCGTCCGCCAGCGACTTCCGGATGGCCGGGTCGAGCGACCGCATGGTGCCCTTGAGCACGGCACGGTCGGGAATCACGTTGTGAGCCGTGCCCGCCTCGATGGCGCCGACGGTGACCACCGCCGGCTGATCGGGCGGCATCCGCCGGGAGACGACCGTCTGCAGGGCGGAAACGACCTGGGCCGCGCCGACGATCGGGTCCAGGCCCTGGTGGGGCCTTGCGCCATGCGCTCCCTTGCCTCGGAGTTCGACCTCGAAGCGGTCGGCGGCGGCGCCCACGGCACCGGGCTGGATCATCGCCTGGCCGACCTCGAAGGTGAGATCGACATGGGCGCCGAAGATCGCCGCCACATCGTCCAGGACACCGGTCGACAGCACGGCCGCCGCCCCCTCGCCGGTCTCTTCGGCCGGCTGCAGCACGACCAGCACGTCCCCTGCCGCCGGCTCGTCCCGGAGCAGGCGGGCGGCGGCGACCGTCCACGAGGCGTGCACGTCATGGCCGCAGGCGTGCATCACTCCTGCGTTGCGCGACGCAAACGGCAGGCCGGTGTCTTCCTGGATCGGCAGCGCGTCGATGTCGCCGCGGACCGCGACCGGCGCCGCCTTCCGGTCGCGGCCGGGTATACGCCCGACGACGCCGGTGCCGGCCACGCGCGTGACTCCGTCGACGCCGAGCTCGTCCAGCGTCCGCTCAAGACGGGCGGACGTACGTTCTTCCTGGAGCGAGAGTTCGGGGTCGGCGTGGAGAGTCCGTCGAAGATCGACGAGCGCCTCCACCGCCCCAGCGCCGTACAGACCGGAAACGGTCTCGGGCAACCGGAGCGATGCGGCCGAATGGCCGCTCATTGCGGCAGCGCGAGAGCCGGGATGGACGCGCCGCTTCGGCCCACGCCGCAGCCGATCGGCGAACCGTCCGGGGCCCGTAGCGGCGCGGGTAGTTCGACCGAGCCCGGATCCTCGAGAAAACGCGCGATCAGCCATCCCCCGTAGGTCCGATGCGCCCGCTCCGCAGGCTCTTCCGTCGCGCCGGGGTTCTCCTCGAGCCACCGCCCTAGAGCCGACAGCGCGGAGCGGGCCTCGGCTCGCACCTGAAACGATCCCGACCGGGCCGGCACGACCGGCCAGTCGAAGTTCGGCGGCATGCTGACCGGAACACCGGCCGCCAGCGCCATCAACCGCCGCAGGGCGGCGAAGTCGACCGCCCGGCCGACTTCTCCGCCGAGGCCCGGCGAGGGATCGGCGCGCCAGGTCTTTGCCAGCACCCGATCGATCACGGCGCCAAGAGCCGGCTGTGCCTCATCACGGGCATGGTGATCGACCAGCCGGGCCGCCCGCTCGCCATCTAAGACCATGGCGAAGGTCAGATCAGCCGCCATCTCGGCCGCCCCGACCGGATCGAACGTCAGGCCGACCCGGGACGGCAGGTGCTCCCGGCCCCGGCTCCGTCCCGGAGAAGGCGGCGGAATCAGGTCGAGTATGCGCTGCGGCAACGTGAGTTCGGCCGGATCGACCGTCCGCAGCAGGGCGTCGAGCGCGTCCTCCTGCATCGCCGGCGGCAGCAGAGACACTGGCGCCCTGCCGTCTCCCCGTACGGCGTAGCTGTAGTCGACGCCGCCGACGATCTTCGCGGCCGCCTCGATCTGGTAGCGATGCAGCAGGTAGAGAGGCGTCAAGATGTCCTCCAGTTCCGACAGCGGCGCGCTCACCCGGATGCTCCGCTCGGAGAACTGGCCGAGCGCGGCGCGCCGCACAGTCAGGAGGCGGCGCAGCTCCTCGGCCGCGGAACGGCCGTTGTCCCAAAGGTGAGCCAGGGGATGGGCGCCGCCCGCCGGCCGCGCGTCCTCGTCGCTGATGTAGTGGAGGCCGGCGTCGATCGTTCCCTGCAGGATGGCGTCGAGTTCCGCCGCTTCGTTCACGCCATCGGGGAAGTCGGCGTAGCCGTAGAGGACCGTCCGCTTGTCCCACTCGCCGACGCCGACATCGTACGCGGCACTCAGGTCGATCGTCCCGTCCTCGCGCAACCTGGCCAACGGATGCGGGTAGTCCATGACCGACTCCCGGCCATTCGGTCCATCGACGCTGGAGGCGAAGTTGTGCATCAGACCGATCGTGTGGCCGACTTCATGGGCCGAAAGCTGACGCAGTCGGGCAAGCGCCATCCCGGTGAGCGCCTCGGTGGACGAGTCCGCGTCCTCGTACGGCGAGACCAACCCCTGGGCGATCAGGAAGTCCTGGCGCACCCGCAGGGAACCAAGCGTCACGTGGCCCTTGATGATCTCGCCGGTACGCGGGTCGGTGACCCCGCCGCCGTAGGACCATCCGCGGGTCGACCGGTGAACCCACTGGATCACGTTGTAACGGACGTCGAGCAGGTCGGCGCCCTCCGGCAGGAGTTCGACCCGGAACGCGTCGATGTAGCCCGCCGCCTCGAATGCCTCGTTCCACCAGCGGGCGCCGTCGAGCAACGCGGAGCGGATCGGCTCCGGCGCACCGCGGTCCAGGTAGTAGACGATCGGTTCGACCGGTTCGCTCCGCTCGGCGTTCGGATCGCGCTTCTCCAACCGGTGCCGGTCGATGAAGCTGGCCTCGAGCGGCTGGTCGATCGGGGTCGCGTAGTCGAAGTAGCCAGTCGTGTTGAAGCCGGCGCGGGGATCGGCGCGCCGGGGTTCGTACCCGGGTTCGGGCAGCGCAACGAAGGAGTGGCGGACACGCACGGTGAGCGCTTCGGGCGAAGGCGCTACCTGGCGCACCCAGGCGCCCGGCCCGCGGTCCGAGGACCGCAGCGTGAAGGTCAGGGTGCCTTCGAGTTCCGAGTTGCGCGGGAACGCGGCGACGCCTGCGCGATGAATCGCCGAGCGCGAGCCGTCCAACTCGTAGCTACCCTGCCCCCGTTGCTGCAGCCGCGCCACGACCCCGTGCGCGTCCCGGAGCACGAAATCCGTCGCATCCACCAGCAGCGCGCCGTCATCGTTCTCGGCCGCCACATCGAACCCCCAGAGCACCGAGCGGGCGAAGGCGTCGGCCACGGCGCGCCGTTCGTCCGGGTTGTCGCTCACCGCCCGGAAGCGCGTGTTCTGCTGGACCAGCAGCACCTTCGGCCCGATCCGCTCGAACCTCGCCAGGTGGGTGCGTCCGAGTTGCCCGCGGTCGAGACCGATGTCGTTCGAGCCGAGCCCTGCCGCCAGCGACTCGATGTAGAGCAGGTCGCTGTCGGTGACGTCGACCTTCAGGAACAGCCTGCCGCCCCGGCTGTCCCAGTACAGGTCGAGGAAACCGGGCAGATAGTCGAAGCCGCTGGTGGCTTCGGAGATGGACGGCGACTCTTCGGCCGGTTCCTCGTTCGGACCCTGCGCCTGAAGCCCCTGGATCGAGAGGACCGACGCCAGCGCCCAGATCGCGATCACGACGCGGGTAGGGAACCGGCCGCCAGACGGAGCCGCTTCGCGGCGCGTGCTCTTGGCCGCCTTCGGCGGCAGCGGGTCAGCACCCTGGTGGCGCGTGTCCGCGCCACCAGCGTCACGGTCCGAGCGCCCGTCCGCGGGCGGTCGGACGTCAGACCCGCGCACCCAGCGGGCGGCCCGGATCACGATGCGGCCCGCACCGGCACCGGCTCGGTCTTCTCGATCAGTGCGGTTAGCGACTCGCGGTCCGGATCCGCGAGTTCGCGGACCCGCTCCCGGTTCACCGCCGCCACGATGATCTCGCCGACCTCGGTGTTGGCACTCTCGAAGATCCCCAGTTCGATCATGCGCCGAGTCTGGTGCTGGTTGTCGTCCGTCGGACTGACGTAGTGCACCCACACTGCGCCGTACCGATGGATCAGGAACACGTGCATCACGGCCATGAGACGACGTCGCCTCAGGTCGGTGTCGAACGTGTTCTGGTCGCGAACCGAGAGGATCATCCGCTCTCGACGGTCGCGGATGGGCGCGAAGACGACGTTCGCGGCCTTCGACTCCTCGCGTCCGTTCTGCGCCATGACGTTGAGTTCGAGGAGCTCGGAACCGGCGACGTGAGGCCGGAGCTCCACTCGCAGACTCTCGTCGATGTCGTACTTGTCGCGCCAGAGATCGAGCCACTCCTCGAGCAGCCGCGGCGGCACTTCGGTCTGCGCCAGGTGCTGGACATGGGTCGACCCCTTGCCCATCGCCTTCGTCGTTGCCGTATGGCCGGTCGCGGCCGAGAGCCCGCCGTCGAGCCGCGCGCCGCCGACGAGAGCCTGCGGCGTCCGGTAGGGCGACCCCACGAGGCGAAGCTTGCGCTGGAGCCGAGCCAGGGCGAGCATGCCGTCCTCGCGCAGCGCGGTGGCGAAGTCCTCGGCCGCCAGACCGTCGACCTGGTGGCCGCCGTAGGTGATGAAGTTGAACACGAAGCCCAACTCGCCGAGTTCCTCGGGGAACTTCTTCATCTCCTCGTCGGACATGCCGGTGGTATCCCAGTTGAAGGACGGCGACAGGTTGTAGGCCAGCAACTGGTCCGGATACACGGCGTGAATCGCCTCGGCGAACCGCCGGGCATCGGCCAGGTTCGCGGTCGCCGTCTCCATCCAGATCAGGTCGGCATAGGGCGCCGCGTGCAGCGAACGGGAGATCGCGTACTCGATGCCGCCCTGGATCTGGTAGTAGCCCTCGGGGGTCCGCGCCAGCTCGGCGTTCCAGACCAGGTTGATGCCCATCTTGCGGGCCCGGGCCGCCGCCTCTTCGACCGACACCGAGTGGGCGAACTGCAACCACTCCTCCACCGAGAAGTCGAAGACGGCGCCTTCCTCTTCCCGGAACGCGATCACCTCCGCCACCGCCTGCGGGTAGGTCTTGAGCCTCGCTTCCAACTGCCAGGCGTCGAGGAAAGAGGCCATCGTCTCGTCGAGCACGGCCTCCATACCCGTGCCGCCGTTCGCGGCCATCTTCCGGTAGGCGGACTCGAGCTGCTCGTAGACGCCCGCCCCCTCGAGCCAGACGTCGGCGCGGTGATAGGCAGCCTTCGATATGTCGTAGAGCTCGTGGCCGCGGACGTCTTCCGCACCCAGGGCGTTCAAGCGCCGCAGAATCGCCAGGGTCGCCGTCTTGCAACTCGGCAGATCGAGGTTCGTAGCCCCCAGAATGAACGCCTGGTCGCGCTCGTCGCCGTTGCCGTCGAGGAACGTCGCAGCCTCCGAGTCGGTGCGGGCGACGATGAGTCCAGGCACCGCCATCACGTCCAACTGGAAGCGGGCGGAGTTCAGTCGCTTGTTCTGTTCGTCCTGCGCCACCAGGACCTTTCCCGCCTGATGGCCGCACTTCTTGACTCCGGGCTTCTGGTCCTCGATGTGGTAGCCGGGCACGCCCACCTCGACGAAGCGGCGGATCAGGTTGCGCACGTGCTGTTCGCCGCCGTGACCCGTGTCCGCGTCGGCGATGATGAACGGCCGGAAGTCGGTCGCGGGGTTCGCCCGCTGCTCGGCTTCACTCATCCGTGAACGGACGAAAGTCTGGTTCTTGTCGGCGGTGAGCAGGGCGCGCACGACCACCGCCGCCTCGTCCGGCACCTGACTCAGCGGATAGCTGGCGAGGTCCGGTCCCGGATCCTCGGTGATCGAGCCCTTGGCCGAGGTCGCCCAGCCGCCGATGTAGATGCCCTCGATCCCCCGCCGCTTCATCGCCACCGCCTGGCCCGGCGAGTACGGGCCGAACGTCGTGATCGACTTCCTCTGCTCGAAGAGTTCCCGCAGCCGCGCGTGGAAGGCAGCAGCGGCGTCCCGCGCCACCGTGTAGTCCTGCGGAATAGTGCCTCGCTGCGCCGCCACTTCGCGCGCGGTGTGAAGCCGCCTGATGCCGTGGAAGCGATCAGCACCCATGAACGCCGCTGCCGCCTCGGTCTGCTGCTCCAGTGTCCCGTTGCCTGTCTCGCCGCTAGCCATTGCCGTCATCTCCATCCGGCTCGTTGTGGATGCCCCGGAAGGGCCGGAAGGAGCTAACCGTAGCACCGGAAGGGCGCTTCCGGCGATGTCAATACGGCCGCCCAGGAACTGCCCTTCCTCCTGCTACCCTCCACGCCCATGAGCCTGCCAGCGATGCGTCCCAAGCACAGTCCACAGCGTGGCGGAGACGTCCTGCTCGAGGCACTGACCGAGTACGGCATTCCGTTCCTGTTCGGCAATCCAGGCACCACCGAGAGTCCGCTGATGGACCGGCTCGGCGACCATCCGGATCTGCGCTACGTCCTCGCCCTGCATGAGTCCGTGGCGCTTGGCGCCGCCCACTATTACGCCCAGTCGACCGGGGTCACCGGCGTCGTCAACCTGCACGTGGCGCCGGGACTCGGCAATGCCCTCGGCATGCTCTACAACGCCTGGGAGGCGAACACCCCGATGGTGATCACGGCCGGCCAGCAGGACACCCGCTCGCGGCTCCGCGAGCCCCTGCTCGGACACGACCTGGTGGCCATGGCCGAGCCCCTGGTCAAGTGGAGCGTCCAGGTCGAGCGCGCCGACGAGTTCGCACCGATCCTCCACCGGGCCTTCAAAGTCGCCCACGATCCACCCGCCGGACCGGTCTTCGTCGCCCTGCCGTTGAACGTCCTGGAGGAAGAGACCGCGGAGCCTGTACGGCCGCTCGGCGACCTCTACAGAGCGCCGCAGCCGGAAGCGGCCGCGGTCGCCCGCATGGCCGCGGTACTGAGCCAGGCGCGCCAGCCGGCGATCGTGATCGGAGACGGCGTCGCCCGAAGCGGCGGCCAGCAGGAACTCGTGGCCCTTGCCGAGTTCGTCGGCGCGGGCGTCTACCCGGAAGGGCTGATGCAGCGTCTCAACTTCCCGCAGAGCCACCCCTGTTTCCGGCCGCGCATGCCGCTCAACCACGCCGGCATCCAGCACGCCCTCGGCGGCGCGGACGTCGTCCTGCTGGTCGGCGGTTCGTTCTTCGAGGAGGTCTGGTTCGACCCGGACTCACCGTTCGGCGCCGACGCCACCGTGCTCCAGATCGAGGACGCGCCGGACCGCCTCGCCTTCAACTTCGCGGTCGAGGTGGGAATGCTCGCCGACCCGCACGCCGGGCTCGCGGCCCTGCGGGCAGCACTCGAAGAGTCCGCCGACGCGGGCTTCCGGGCTGTCGCCGCGGAGCGCATGGACAAGCTGCGGACGGCCAGCGAGGGCGCACGCGCCGCGCGCCAGAAGCGGCTGGCCGCCCATTTCGACGACGCCCCCATGTCGCCGGCACGCCTCATGTCCGAGGTCGCCAGAGCCGTGCCCGACGACGCCGTGATCGTCAACGAGTCGATCACCGCGGGCGGCGACCTGCTCGGTTTCCTTCCTATCGACGATCCGGACCGCTACTGCGGCACCCGCGGTGGCGGCATCGGCCAGGGACTGGTGGGCGGCATCGGCGCTTCGCTGGCCCACCCCGAACGGCCGGTCATCGTCTTTTCCGGCGATGGTTCGGCGATGTACTCGATCCAGGCGCTCTGGACCGCCGCCCACTACGACATGCCGATCGTGTTCCTGATCCTGCACAACCGCGAGTACAAGATCCTGAAGATCAACATGGATGTCTACCGCGAACGCTTCGGGATTCCGGCGGATCGGCCCTACCCCCACATGAACCTGACCGAGCCGGAACTCGACTTCGTCGAGATGGCCGCAGGAATGGGCGTTCCGGGGCGAAGGGTCGAGGATCCGGCGGACGTCGAGGAGGCGCTGCGGGAGGCCTTCGCGACGGGCGGCCCCTACCTGCTCGACGTGATCATCGGCGGCCGGATCTGAGGCCGGGCGCGCCGCACTCCACCGAAAACGATGATGTATGCTCCTGACCGCACAAGCTGACGACAGCCCGCCTCTAGGCAACGCACCGGCATGACTCCCCCAACGGAGGTTGGAGACCATGGATGAGTTGAGAGAAGACACCTTCCTGCAGGACGATCTGCTCGAGGAACTTCGGCAGGACCCCCAGGAACTTGAGGAGGACGGCGTCGGCTCCGGCCCCTCGAACGTCACCCGACGGACCTTCATCCAGGGTTCCGTCGCCACCGGCGCTGCCGTCTCGATCGCGGGCGGCAATCTGCTGCAGCCCGATGTGCTGCGCGCCGCCACGGAGCCGGTGGCCCGCACGATCGAGCTGCGTGTGAACGGCGAGACCCACGAGCTGGAAGTCGAGCCGATGGACACGCTGGCCATGGTGCTGCGCTACGGGCTGGACCTGACCGGCACCAAGCTCGGTTGCGACCGCGCCGAGTGCGGCGCCTGCACCGTGCTGATCGACGACGTTCCCCACTACGGCTGCTCGATCCTGGTGCACCAGGTCCGCGGTCGTGAAGTGACCACGGTCGAAGGGCTGGAGCAGGACGGCGTTCTTCACCCGGTCCAGCAGGCGGTGCTCGACGAGATGGGCTTCCAGTGCGCGTTCTGCGCCCCGGGCTTCATCATGAGCATGGCGGGCCTGGTCAAGGCCAACCCGAACGCGACCCGCGCGGACGCCCAGAAGTGGCTCGCCGGCCACATATGCCGCTGCGGCGACTACAACAAGATCCTGAACACGGCCGAACGCGCGCTCGAGAACGCACGCGCCACCCTGAGCTGAGGAGTAAAGCATGGCCAAGACCCTTGTCGGCACCGACTACGCTCCACCCGATCTGATCGAGAAGATCACCGGACGCGCCAAGTACGCCGAGGACTGGCGCGCCGAGGGCATGCTGTTCGCGAAGCAGTTGCTGTCGCCGATGCCCCACGCGCGGGTACGGAACATCGATGCCTCCGCCGCGCTGGCGATGGAAGGCGTCGAGGCGGTTCTCACCGCGGACGACCTCGCGGAGTACATGGGCGAAGCGGGGCCGCTGGATGAGCGCTCCCTGACGAACCATCCGAAGTACGAGGGCGAGCCCGTGCTCGCCGTCGCCGCCGTCACCGAGAAGATCGCCGCCGACGCGATCGAGAAGATCAAGGTCGACTTCGAGCCGCTGCCGTTCGCGCTGGATCCGCTGGATTCGATCGCACCGGGAGGCGCCAACTCCCTGCCCGACGGCAACAGCATCATCCGCCGGCGCACCGACACGGGAATGGAAACCGTCGTCGAGCGCGTCGAGTGGACGGCCGAAGACCTCGCCACGGCGCGGGGCTCGAATGGCGAGAAGGGCAGGATGCCCGAGGGCGTGTTCCAGGACGAGTGGACCAACGGCGACCTCGAGAAGGGCTTCGCCGACGCCGACTACATCATCGACGAACCGCTCTTCTTCCAGTCGGTCACCCATCACCCGATGGAGCCGCGGAGCTGCATGGCCCACTGGGACGGCGACACCTGTCACCTCTACCCCTCGACCCAGAGCGTCGCCTTCACGCTGCTCGCGGGCCAGGGCACGGTCGGCGTGCCGCCGCAGAACCTGATCGTCCACGCCGAGTACACCGGCGGCGGCTTCGGCAGCAAGATCGTCGGCACCAGCAACATGGCGGTGCCGGTCTACCTGGCCAAGAAGACCGGCAAGCCGGTCATGCACCGGGTCACCCGCTACGAGGAGAACTACATCGGCCGCGCCCGGCCGGGCTTCCAGGGCTGGGCCAGGATCGGCTTCAAGAACGACGGGCGCATCTCCGCCTTCGACTGGGCGGTGATCCAGGACAACGGTCCTTACGGCCGTCAGAGCGACATGGGCACCTCGGGCAACATGGTGTCCCTCACCTACCAGCCCGAGAGCATGCGCCACCGCGGTCTCTCCATCGCGACGAACACCCCCCCGCGGGCCCCGCAGCGAGCGCCGGGCGGCGTGCAGATGTCGGCCATGGTCGAGCCCCTGCTCGACCGCGCCGCGGACCATCTGGGGATCGACCGCCTGACGATCCGCCAGATCAACATCGCCAAGAACGGCGCGAAGTTCGGGGAGGCAGAAGGTCGGAACGTGACCACCGCCTACGTCACCGAGGCCTGGGACCGGCTGGCCGAGATGGTCGACTGGGAAGACGCCAGGGCCCGTAGCGGGCAGATGAACGGCTCGAAGGTCACCGGCGTCGGTATCGCGAGTTCGACCTACACCGCCGGTTCGAGCGGATTCGACGGACTGATGCTGATCACGCCTGAAGGACGGCTCGAGATCCACACCGGAATCGGCAACCTCGGCACGCACTCCTTCTCCGACACTGCGCGCGTCGCAGCCGACCTGCTCGACGTACCGTGGGAGAAGGTGGACATGGTCTGGGGCGATACCGGCAAGGGCGTGCCTCACACCTGCGTGCAGGCGGGTAGCCAGACCACCCACGCGATCACGCGCGCCACCCACGCCGCCGCCACCGACATGAAGACGAAGCTCCAGGAGCTCGCAGCCCAGGTCCACGGCGGATCGGCCTCGCAGTACGTCGTCGCCGGTGAGCGCGTCTACCGCCGCGGCAACCGCGCGGCGGGCCTGAGCCTGGCCCAGGCCGCCCAGAAAGCGGTCGAGATGGGAGGCCGCTACGACGGCACCGAGCTCAACGAAGGACTGAGCCCGATCACGCTCGGCGGCGCCGCGGTTCTCAAGGGCAAGGGGCTGCTGGCCGCCGCCAAGGACAACTACGGTCGCGCCGGCGACGTCTACTCCTGGGTCGTGGCCTACGCCGAGATCGAGCTCGACAAGGAGACCGGGGTCATCGAGCTCACTGACTACAAGGCGGTCACCGACTGCGGCACCGTCCTCAACCCGCGGAGCCTCGGCGGCCAGCTTCACGGCGGCGCCGTTCAGGGCTTCGGCTGCGCGGTCGGCCAGAAGTGGGTCTACGACCCGCAATGGGGCATCCCGTTCGCGAACCGCTTCTACACCGCCCGGCCGGCGACGATCCTCGACGTGCCGCTCGAGATGGAGTGGGACGCGGTGAACATGCCGGATCCGAACAACCCGGTGGGTTCCAAGGGCATCGGCGAACCGCCGATGGGCGCCGGCTGCGCCGCGCTCCTGTGCGCCATCCAGGACGCGCTGGGGCAGGACACGGTGGCCTACCTGCCGCTCATGACTGATCACATCATCAACCAGCTCGAAGGCCGCGAGCAGGACAGCGAGTTCCTGGCCGCGCACACCTGATCGATCGTCAGAGCAGCGATCCGATCAGAGACACGGAGGAGAACAAAGCATGGCCGTCATCAACGACATGATCCCCGACTTCGAGCTGTACCAGCCCGAGAGCCTGGACGGCGCCCTCGAAGTCCTCGACCGCCACCGCGACAGTGCCTGGGTGCTGGCCGGCGGAATGGACACCTTCGACTGGTTCAAGGACCGGGTGAAGCGGCCCGAAGCGGTCGTCGATCTCGGTGCGATCCCGGAACTGTCCGGAATCAGCGAAACGGACGGAGGTGTCGAGATCGGCGCCATGACCCCGCTCACCGCGGTGGTGGACAACGAGCTGATCCGCGAGCGCTACGGCATCCTCGCGGAAGCCGCCGAAACCGTCGCCACCCCGCAGATCCGCAACCAGGGAACGCTGGGCGGCAACCTGGTGCAGGACACCCGCTGCTGGTACTACCGCGCCGGCTGGCCCTGCTACCGGGCCGGCGGCAACATCTGCTACGCCGACACGCCGGAGTCGATGAACCGGGAGCACTGCATCTTCGATGCTTCTCGCTGCGTCGCGGTCACGCCCTCGGACACCGCGCCGGCGCTGATCGTCCTCGACGCCGAGATGGTGATCCGCGGCCGCCGCGGCGAACGGACCGTGGCCGCCGAGGACTTCTTCGTCGGCCCCGCGATCGACATCACGCGCATGACCGTCCTGCAGCCCAACGAGGTCCTGCAGTCGGTCCGCATTCCCGACACCTGGGCCGGCGCCGACTTCTACTTCGAGAAGGTCCGCGACCGGAACGCCTGGGACTTCCCGCTGGTCAACGTGGCCTCAGCGATGCGGATCGAGGACGGGGCCGTCCAGGACTGCCGGCTCTCCGTCGGCGCCGTCTCGCCGGTGCCGCTGCGCATGGAACGCTGCGAAGAGCTCCTTCGCGGCCAGACGATCAGCGAGGACATCGCCACCCGGATCGCCGAGCTGGGCGTCATCGGCGCCAAGCCGCTCCGCCACAATGGCTACAAGGTGCCGCTGATGAGAAACCTCATCCGCCGCGCCATCCGCGGACAGGCGCCGGTCTAGATCTCGATGGAAATCGTCCAACGCGCCACCAACCCCTGGGGACAGGACGTTCTCCTGGGGATCGACTGGAGTCTGTTCTGGATCGCGCTGATCGCCGGCGGCGTCTTCCTGATCCTGCACCTGGCGCTTCGCCGCCGCTGGATCGGCGAGGAGAAGAAGGCGGCCGCCAACGCCCCTGACGATCCGGGCCTGCCGCAGAAGATCCAGCGGCACAGCCTGGCCTCCCGCCTGTTCCACGGGATCATGGGGATCTCGATGATCCTGCTGCTGATCACCGGCTTCCTGCCCAAGGTCGGCCTGCAGTTCGCCTGGCTCGAGATCCACTGGATCACCGGCCTGATCCTGACCGCGTCGATCGTCTTCCACATCATCCACGCCACCTTCTTCCAGAGCCTGAAGAACGTGTGGGTCGGGCTCTCGGACCTCGGCGACATGATGCGCGAGATGCGCAAGGCCGTTACCGGCGGCGAGCCGCCAGCCAAGCCCGGCAAGTACCCGGCGGCGCAGAAGATGTTCCATCACGCCGCGACCCTGGCGGGCATGGCCGCGATCGTCACCGGCATCCTGATGATGTGGCGCATCGAGCAGCCCCTCTGGGCCCAGGACGACTACAAGTTCTTCGGCGACGGCGGCTGGGGCTGGGTCTACGTACTCCACGGCGTCGGCGGCGTCGTGCTGGTGACCCTGACGGTGGCCCACGTCTACTTCGCCATCCTGCCCGAGAAGCGCTGGATGACGTGGTCGATGATCCTCGGCTGGATCGACCGCAAGGACTACCTCCGGCACCACGACCCGGCCAAGTGGCCGGTCACCGGCGGTAAGTAGGAGGCTCCGCCGGGCGCGCGGGTACACGCGCGCGGCGCTACTCGATTTCGACCTCCGCGGCGCGCCGCCGTTCGGTCCAGACGGTCCGCACCTGATTCCCCCAACGGAGGGTGTACTCACCCTCCGGCAGGTTGGAGATCGTTTCGCCGACCTCGAACGTCGTCGCACCGCCGAACCAGAGCCGCAGCCTGCCTAGCTCCCAGCCTCCCGGGCCGGTGACCTGCACCGCGACGGTTGACGGGTCGCCTTCCAGGACGATCGAGGAGTCCGACTCGAAGGGATCTAAGTCGATGCCGCGCTCCAGGGCGCGTTCGAGGTCGTGCCAACCGGTGAGGACCCAGCGTCCGTCCGCCTGGCAGGCGACGCGGACCCGGTCCGTGAGCGGCGGCGTGAGTTTCGTGGTCGCCACGCCGCCGTTGATCCGGACTGTCTGCTGCCCGGCGCCTTCCATCTCGACGAAGCAGAAGCCGCCGGCGGCGCCGGCGAGCCGGACCACGAGTTCGTCGTCCGAGGGATCGTTCCGTAGCTGCAACTGCACGGACTGAACGTCGTTGTAGTCGCGAAGCGCCACGTCGACGAGGTCGGAGCGGGAGTGCTGAAACCTCGCCCGCAACTGGTACGCGCCGGGCGCCAGGTCCCTGATCTCGTAGCGTCCGTCCCGACCCGTTACGACCGCCTGGCGGCCCGGGAAGATGTCGACCGTCGCGTGGGTGACGGGCTGCCCTTCGGCATCGACGACAATGCCCTCGACCGATACGCCGCCGTAGCGGAAGTCGAAGACGATCTCCTCGCCTGGAGCATCCGGTACCGTGATCTCACGCCCGTCCTGCATTCCGGCCGTGTCCGACCACAGGGTCACGTCCCACTCGCCCGGAAGCATCGACTCAAGCCGATAGCGACCCTCACCGTCGATGGGCGCCGTCAGTTCAAGCTTGCTTGAGACGATCTGAGTCCGCCCCAGCGGCGAGCCGAGGATTCTCCCGACTCCCTCGGGTTGCGGATTCTCCACCTTCGACTGCCAGTTCAACCTCCCGGTTCCGGGCTGCCCACCGATCGTCACCAGACCGGTGACGGTCACGGTGCTCCGGTCGCACCGGATCACCTCGTCGCCAGTTCCGGCCTCCTCGCGACGCTCACAGACCGGCACGCCTTCGTCCAGCACGCGAACCCGCAGAGACTCCTCCTCGGGCACGTTCTCGAACCGGGCCTCACCGTCGACCACCTTGCCCGTCATCGGGCCCAGAGGGTCGTGCTCGGCGCCCGGATCGAGGTTCACGACGCCGCCCTCGACATCCGAGCGCACGGTGATCCGGCGCCCGCGCGAGAGTTCGACGAAACCGGCGTCGACCCACTGGATCGCCGCGGCCTCGACCTCGAACTCCAGCGGAGCGAATCCCTCCGCCTCCACTCGGAGGCTGGAAGGGCCGAGTTCCAGGCCGTGCAGCTCGAAGTAGCCGTCGGCATTCACCGTGACCTCCGCTACCCGTCCCATCGCTCGGGCCATCAAGGCGCCGAACTCGGTCGGCCGCAGATAGGAGATCCTGGCGCCCGGCACCGGGGCGTACTCGGGACTCACCACGCTCCCGGACACCCAGGCCGACGCCGGGGCGATGATGATCCCCAGGTCGCGCGCCTCCCCCGCCGACCCGGAGACTTCCAACACCCGCCTTCCGGCGTTCGCGGCCGTCAGCTCCAGCGTGTAGGCGCCCGGCTCGAGGTCGAGCGAGAAGGACCCGTCCGCCGCGAGCGCTCCGTTGCTCGTCCTGCTCCCGCCGGCCACTGACTGAGAAGCCACCAGACGACCGGAAGCAGCCGGAGTCACGCCGTCGGCCGCCACGAAGATGCCCTCGACCGTGAAGGCCGGCGCCAGCCGCAACACGAGGGGCGTCTCGACCGTCGCGCCGATGTCGCCGGTTACGTCGACGGGACGTGCCGCCAGGCCAGGCGGCGGGTTTGCCTCGGCAACGGCGCCGCCGCCAGCGAACTGGAATCGCGCCGTCCGGTAGCCCTTCGCATTGACCAGGAGGATCCGGTTGAAACGGGGCGACACCCGCGCGAGTCCATCCCGGTCGGTCGTCGTTGTCTCTCCACCCTCGAAGAGAGTTCGCGCCTCGGGTATGGGCGTTCCGCGGCTCGCATCGACGACCTGGACCCAGTAGAGCTCGGGCACACTGAGCACGATCGAGCCAAGGTCCAGGGAACCGTCCAGCTCGAACGCCTGGGAGTACTCCAGCTCGCCGCCGTCGGTTCGCAGGGATGCGGCGCCCTTCGCGAAGCCGGTTAGCAGGAAGCGGCCGTCGGTGCCCGAGAGGCCCAGGTGGCGCTGCATCACCGAGAGTTCGTCGCCGACCCACGACAGGCCCAGGAGCCGTACACCAGCGACGGGCAGTCCTTCGGGATCGACGGTTCGGCCCGCCACCGCGAACCCCGGACGGAGTTCGACGACCGGCGGCGTCTCGTCGAAACGCTCGAACGCCGACGCGGCCCGGGTGACGTGGGAGACGAGAACCGCGGAACGCTCCCGCTCGGATACGGTCAGGCTCACCTTGCCGTCGGCCTCCGAGATCCCGAAGCCCAGAGGCTCCGATACGGCATACACACCCGAGCCTGGCCGCGCCAGGTACATCCGCGCTCCCGCGAGAGGCGCGCCGCCGGCGGTCGTCTGCAAGGCGAACTCCACCGCCTCGTGCAACGAGAGGTCCACCGAGCCCTCTTCAGGAGTCACGTCCCGCCAGGTCGAGGCGAGGCTTCCCGCCAGCGCCTGAACGCGCCACGTTTCGTCACTGCGGAGCAGGGAGAGCGATCCGGACTCGACGGCGGTCGACGGCAGCAGATCCCAGGGCACTTGCCGCCACATTGCCCCCGGCGCCGCGACCACCTCGAACCTGGCCGTGGCCGCGGTGCCGGCCGCAGGCTCGCCGCTCGAGCTCGATGCCTCGGGGACCAGCACGCGGACAGTCAGCGGCCTGGACGAAGCAGCATCGGCGCGGCAGGAGGCAGCCGCGTTCTGTCCGGCCTCGAGAAGCCGGGGTGGACAGGAGTCGCTCCACGCCCAGCAGCCAGCCGGCGCCGCACCGCCTGGCGGGATTTCGTCCAGTCGTTCCCATGTCCTGTCGGCGGGCACGGGAATCCCGTCGAGAAAAGCCGGATCGCTCTGCCTGGGACATACGAACTGGAACGCAGCGTCCGGCGCAGCTTCGTCCTGCGCCAGCCCCGGGACCGCAACCGCGCCGACAATCAACCAGAGCACGTAGACGGAGAACCGCACCGCCCTAGCCCTCGGCGCCCGTTGAAGGGATGAGACGCGCTTCGAACGCCTCCGCAGCCCGAACGTCTGCTCCCCGCAGCGCCCCGCCGCGTAGGAGGATCACGGCCCGGTCACCGCGCAGATCGGCGCGCAGCCGGGTATCGGCGAACTCCGACTCGACGACGCACGGTTGTCTCGCAACGGTCCGAAGGTCGTCGACATGGGCGTGAACGAGGTCCCAGCAGATCCTGCCTCGTGGAGGCGGTACCGAAGCGACCACGCGATTGCCCGTTCCGGCCCGGATGCGATCAACGTCCTGACGCGAAAGCTGGTTGCCTCGTCCCGGCGGCTGCTGCCGCAGCAACCCCGACACGCCGGGCGGCTGGCCGGTCAACCCCTCCGCCTTGGGGCCGGAACGCAACGCCACGTGGTGGATTGAAGGCCGGCGTGGAGAGCCCTCGGCGCGCCACCCAAATGCCGGACGCCAGTGGTAGCCGCTCGTGGTGGGCACGAATCCTCCCGGTGTAGCGGGCTCGTAGCAGTGCGGCGTAGGGCAGGCAGGATCCGTGTTGGGCAACGTCGCCGCAATGTCGGCCGTGACGGCCCGCGGGCCGAAGTCAGGCAGCGAACCAACTTCAGCTCCAGGCTCCCCCGCCGGACGCTCCGCCCCGTAGCGAACGAAGAAGTACACGTTACCGGCGCCGTCGGCCACGACCTCGTCGATGATGCGGCGCGGGCCCAACCAGTCGGCCCGTTGGTAGGCATCATTGAGGGGCGAGTTGCCCCACTCATTCGCTTCGACATCGCAGCCACTCTCGGCGAAGAAGGTCGCCGCGTCGAGACTGTCGTGTAGCGTGCCGTCGAGGTCGTAGACGAAGACACCGGCCTCAGCGCCCGGGATCACGAGCAGCCGGTCTTCCGAGATGAAGCGGATCACCGAGAGCTCGGCGTCGCGACAAAGCTCCAGACCGCGCCCGCCGTCCCGCGTAGGCAGCAGGCCGCGAGGCGAGTTACCGCCGTCCGGAATCAACCAGGCCGCGTACGGCGCCCAGCCGTCGTCATCTCCCAGCATGAGACCAACGGCGGCCGTCAGCGATCCGCGACGGTCGAGGTCGCCCAGGAACTCGATGGCCACCGCGCCGCTGATTCCCTCTTCGTCCGCCACATGGATCCCGGCGAACAGGTCCGCAAAGGCAATCCCCTGAGGCGAGACGGCCAGGCGGCCGTAGTCCCGTTCGAACGGGTTCCGAGTGACGACGATCCTGCCGGCCTCCTCGCGAACGTCGTCGGCAGGCTCCTCAAGCGCAACCCTGAGTTGAGCGCCGCTCTCGCCAATCCGCCAGGCATGGATGCCCGGTCCGATCACGCCAAACGCAACCCGACCATCCTCGAGCCATCGCACATCGGACGCCCGGGCGATCTCCCGCGGCAGGTCAAGGCGTTGCAGCCCTTCGAGCCTCGGCCCCGTCTCGGCACTCTGGGCGCTCGCCAACCCGGTCGCCGCGCCCAGCGCGGCGACCAGCAGCGAGACCTCGACCGTCGATGGGAAGCGTCTTCCTTCCCGAAGCAGCCTGCGCAGCATGTGAGCTTCCTCCCGTGCCTGAGTTTCTCAGGCGTCACACATGAAAGTGGGTATCGGGGAGGAGAACGTCAGCTACGAAGGCAGCCATTCCGAGACCGCCTGACCGATCTCGTCCGGGGAGTCCTCCTGGATGAAGTGGGAGCCCTTGACGGTCACTTCCGTCTGGTTCGGCCACGCGCGGCAGATCTCGCGCATGGCGCCGGTGAGGATCGCGCCGGGCTTCGCGTTGACGAACAGCTTGGGCAGGTCCGACCCCGCGAGCCAGTCGGCATAGGACTGCACGATCGCGACGACATCCTCCGGCTCGCCGGCGATCGGAATCTGGCGCGGCCAGGTGAGCGTCGGACGGCGCGACTCGCCCTCTTCCTCGAACGGGCGCCGGTAGACCGCCATCTCCCCGTCCGTCATCTTCCGCAGCACGGACCCGGGCAGCACCCGCTCGACGAAGACGTTCTTCGCCAGCACCATGCCCTCGCCGGCCGGCGAGCGGAAGCCCTGGAAGACGCCCCTGGCCGCCTCGGGCCAGGCGTCCCAGCTCGGAACCGGGCTGACGATCGCTTCCATGTAGGCGAGACCGCGCACCGCGCCCCTGTGCCGGTTGGCCCAGTCGAAACCGAGCGCGGAACCCCAGTCGTGGATGACGAAGACGACGTTCTCCGCAACGCCGATCGCCTCGAGCAGGCCGTCGAGGTAGTGCCGGTGTTCCACGAAGCGATAGCTGTCGGGCCCGCTCCCAGGCAGCTTCGCCGAGTCGCCCATCCCGATCAGGTCCGGCGCCACCAGCCGGCCCTTCCCCTCCAGGTGCGGCATCACGTTCCGCCACAGGTACGACGAAGTCGGATTCCCGTGGAGAAACACGATCGGATCGCCTTCGCCACGGTCGACATAGGCCATCTCGTACCCATGAACCTCGATCCGTTTCTTCTTGTAGCGGGCGTCAGCGGGGATCAATGGGAGCTTTACCCCGGGACTCGGCGCAGGCGGGTGAGCATTACGGACCGGCCGATTCGCCGTAACGGAAGCCCGTGCGGGAGCGCACCTTGTAGTTGCCGTCGCGGACCTTGACCTTGATGTTGCGGTAGCCCTGGGTGCCGGCTTCGTACTCGGAGCGGAAGCTCACAAGGTAGTAGCCCTGGTTCTCCTCGGCGACCTGGCGCATCGGCGACATGATGTTCGTGAAGTTCGCGTAGTAGTGGCCGCCCGTCTCGTTCGAGATCAGGCTCAGCGAGTCGTTGAGCGACGCCGAGGCGATCGAGCGGCGACGGCTACCCATCGTGTCGATCGTGTAGACCGCCACGTTCCCGGCGTTCAGTGCCTCCCGCATCTGTGGGTAGTACCGCGGATCCGGCGTGTAACCGCCGAACTGCCCGATATCGCCGAAGCCGAGGCTGAACATGATCAGGTTCTTCCGACCCGCGATGCCCGCGGCGGCCTCTCCGACCAGTTCCAGGGCCTCCTGCAGCTTGCGGCTGCGGCGGGCGAGTTCCTTGCCCACCGGCAGGTTGACGAAGAGAGACGGCGAGTTCGGATCGAACTCGGGATCCGACCGTGTCACCCAACGTTCGATGTCTCTCTTGCCCCGCGAAGCGGCATCCACCGCCGCCAGGATCCCGTCGCGGTCGCGGGTGAAGTCGAGGTAGACCTTGAGCCGAGCCTGGTAGGCGAAGACGGCCACCTGGTCGTTGGGCTGCAACTCTTCCTCGATCCACCGCTTCAACCAGCGCGCATTGTCCATCTGGGGACCCGCCAACTGGGGCGCCTGCATCCGCTGGTCGTGGAACATGAGGATGAAGTAGCGGTCGGTCCGCGCCGTTCCGCCCTCGCCGGTGGCCGACAGCTCGCTCGGACCACCGTAGAAGGAGGCGTTCGTCACTTCCTGCTCCTCGCCGTCGTGGAGCACGACGAAGTCCTCGGCGCCCAGACCCGCGATCACATTGCCCTTGCGGTCAGTCACGAGGACGTCGAGCAACACTTCGGTCACGCGGATGCGTTCGTTCAGGCTGATGTCCCGCGCCGGAGCCGGCGCAGGCGCGGGCTGAGCAGCGCGCGGCTGCTCAGGCTCAGGAGCCGGCGTCGGGACGGTCCGAACCGGCTCGGCCGCCGCTCTCGCCGGCTCGGCCTTCGGCTCCGGGACAGGCTCCGGAGCCGCCTTCGGTGCGGGAGCAGGTTCCGGCACGGCGGCCACCGCAGGTTCCGCTACCGTGGCAGCGGCCGGTTCCACCGCGGGCGCTGTGGCCGGCTCGGACGCCTCAGTGGGCTCCGACGGCACGACCACGGCACGCACCGTCCGGCCCCGCTGCCGCCGCTGCTTCTCCAGCCGCTTCTGTTCCTTCGCAGCGCGGGCCGCTGCCTTCTTCTCCGCCTTCCGCTTCTTCTTCTCGTCGTCCTGGACCGCAGCCTCGACGCCAACCGCGTCATCCGCGGCAACCGCAAACCCGAAACCGGTCGACAACAGGAAGGCACCACCCGCCAACGCGGCAGCAAGCGCCAATCGTCGTCCAACCGTCGCAAATCTCTTCATTCCAGAAGACCTCCTGTATTCCTGACTACCGGTCGCGAGGTAGCGGCGACGGCACGGGCAAGCGACGCTTCCGCCATCCTAGCAACCCCAGTCGCTTCGTTCTTGTTCCACTACCGACAAGTCCTCGTCCATTGACAACCAACGCGGCCCAACTGGCACGCGACGCCGAAGAGGACAGCCTCTGCCTCACTCAGAAGCACAGACCGTGCCAGTGAACCCCGACCGCGCTGAAGGCGTCTACTCCTCAAGCAATCGCCGAGTAGCATTCGGCGCCGTGACCCTGGCCGCCCCGAACCATCGCGCCACTGAACTCGCCGCCGCGTTCGTCGAACTACGAACGGCGTTGGGGAGGGTGCTGGTGGGTCAGGACGACGCCGCGACCGGACTGACCCTGGCGCTGTTGGCCGAGCAGCACGCCTACCTGGAGGGTCCGCCCGGGTGCGGCAAGTCGGAGCTGGCCGCGGCCCTGGCCGCTCTGTCGGGCGCACGCACTCACACGCTCGTGTTCCACCGGGACATCCGCGAGACGGACCTGCTCGGCGATGTTCTGCTGAGCCGCCACCGTCACCGGGGCCACGAGCGCCTGCGCCGAGAGTTGATCCCCGGCCCCCTTCTCCAGGCCGAGATCGCCTTGCTCGAGGACCTGCCTCGTTCTCCCGGCGAAGCTCTGGGACCACTGCTCCGGATCCTCGCCGAACGGCACGCACTGGGGCATCCGCTGCCGCTCGAGTCGGCGGTGGCAACCGGACCGCTGGAGCAGGTAGAAGCCCCGATCGACCCTCTCGAACCCGGCCAACTCGATCGTTTCGCCGTGCAACTTCGCCTGACCGGCCTGCTCACCGGCGGACTCTTCGACGAGGCGGCCGTACTGCTGGAACGGGGAGCGGCTCGAGAACCGTCACGAGCCGGAGCGCGATCCGCGGTGATGAGCACCGCGACCCGCAAGGCCGCGCAACGGGCGGCCGCCGCTCTCCAGGTCGAACCGCGGACCATCGATGCCTATCACCGCCTCCTCGACCGGCTGCGCCAGCGTACCGCTGACGAGTCGGCCTCGGGTGACCGCCTGATGTCCGACCGTTCCTTCAGCTCGGCGGCGCTGCGACTCGTGCGAGCCCACGCCTTCCTGCGCGGCGCGCCGGCCGCCGCGCCGCGCGACCTCGGGGCCATCCGCTACATGGTCGCCCACCGGTTGCCGGACGAGGTGCAGGAGGACTTCGACCACATCCTGGAGGAACTGCTCGGCGACCCGCCGAACGTGACGATGGCGGAGACCGGCGCCCAGATGCCCGGAGCGCAGTCACAGGGAGACGACTCCGACGGCGCGGCGGCGGCCTCCCCGGCCTCCGACTCGTGGATCGACGATCAGGCCGACCTGCCGGCGCCCCCGACCCTGTTCGGGAAACCGCCTCCGCCAGCCCAGGTCGATCCCCTCCTGCGCGCGCTCGTCGGCCGCATCGAGCGGGGCCGCATCGACCCGGACACGGATCCTGGAGGCCAGCCCCGTGGCTACCGCCCGCTGCGCGACCTGGACGAGCTGATCGACGCCGATCTGATCGAGGCCCTGCTCTTCGCCGATGGCCGCCTGCCCGGCGCGCCGCGCACCTTCGAGCGCAAACGCAGGAGCGCCGGCGGCGCGGTCGCCGTGCTGCGGGACATCTCCGCGTCCATGGCCGGCCGGCTGACCGTGTGGTCGAGCCAGGTCGTGCTTGGCATCCTTCGCGTCGCGGCGCGGCGGCGGATGCGCGTGGGCTACGTGGAGTTCCATCACCGCGCCCTGCCCCACCACGTCGGCGGCCGGCTGCTGCATCGCTCGTACTCGCGCCTCGCCGAGCAGGCCGGCCAGGCGAAAGCGGTCGGCCAGACGAACTACGAGGCGCCGCTGCGCACGGCTCTCGAGGGCCTGCGCGGCGGCTCCGGCCGCAACCGGCACGTCGTCCTCCTGACCGACGGTCTGCCGATCATCGGCGACACGACCGTCCGCCGCGAGCGCCAACTGGCGCGACGGCTCGGGGTCGCCCTTCACACCGTGTTCCTGGGCAACGGCGACTGTCCGCCGGTTCTGGACGACATCTCGATCGAGACGGCAGGGTTGCGTTTCCACGGGCGCCCCCTGGCCGGCGGCGGCCTCCGGCTGGAGGAACGATGAGCCCGACCGGCGCGTCCCCGGGCAAGACGCGCCACAGTCCGAGCGCCCGTCTTCGCGCGGTCGGATGTCACCAAGTGCCGATAGAGTCGCGCGTCCCGTGCGCGACCTGACCCCCCTCCGCGATCTGCTCGATCACCACGTCGTCGGCCACGACGAGGTGAAGACGGCCCTGCTCCTCGCTCTCATCACGCGGGAGCACATCTACGTCGAGGGACCGCCGGGCACCGCCAAGACCCGGCTGGCCGAGGTCGCCGCAAAGGGCTCCGAACTCGACTTCTTCTTCTACCAGCTACACCGCGACACCCGCCTCGCCGAACTGGTCGGCGACATCGTCCTGGAGCGCCGGAAGGTGAAGACGGACGGCAACGCGCGCGGAACCGCAGGCGAAGCGGAGCGAATCCACCAGAGGATCGAACCGGGTGGCCTGTTGACCGCCGAGGTGGCGGTGCTCGACGACATCTCCCGCGCGCCCGGCGAGGCACTCAACGTGCTGCTGCGCATCCTCAACGAGCGCCGTTTCGGCGCCGAGCCGATCCCGCTGATGGCCGCCATCGCCACCGGCAACCCGATGGACGACGAGTACTACAACGAACCGCTCGACCCCGCGAACCTGGACCGCTTCGCCCTCCAGTTGCGGGTCTCCGGCCTGATCCAGAGCGGCGTCGACGAGGCGAAGACGCTGATCGACCGCTTCGCCTCCGGCTCCGTCGTCGAACAGCCCGACCCGGAGCCGGTGACCGACCGCGCGACACTCGACGCGCTGAACCGGCGGATGTACCAGGTCGAGATCGGAGCGGCGGTGCGCGCGGCGCTGCTCGACGTGCTGCGCACGCTGGTGCTCGAGTTCGAGTGCAACGAAACGAACTCGCTGCTGACCGACCGCACCTTCCTGGTCAAGGCGATCAAGATCCTGCGGGGCGCCGCGCTGCTGGCCGGTCGAACCGCCGTCGATCTGCAGGACCTCGCCGCGCTGTCCTGGATGACGACCTTCCGGGTGCCGCCCGAGGCGCACGAAGCCCTGCCGCGGATCATCGGCCGGGTGAGCCGGCAGGTTCGGGCGGTGTAGCCGAAGCTACTCCTGTCCGGAGCTGGACTGGCCCTTCTCGAACTCCGCCTCGAGCAGACGCGCCCCGCGCAGCGTGTTGCCCATCGCGTAGTTGCCCTCGTGGCAGGCGTACTCGTAGCTCTTCTGGGCCGTCTTCGGCCACGGCAGCTCGCCGCTGTACGGCGCCTCGTACTCCGGGTTCTCGACCTTGAAGCTGTAGAGCAGGCTGTCCCCGTCGATCGGACTGAACTTCTCGATGACGCGCACGCCCTCGCCGCGGAGATCAGGCATGTCGCGGAAGTTCGTCGTCTCGACGACCAGCGTGTCGCCCTCCCACCAGCCGATCGAGTCGCCGCTCAGCGAGGTGTACTCCGCCGGCATGTGCTCGCCGCCGATCCGGACCACGCGCGCCCAGTGCATCCACTCGATCATGATCATGAAGTGGTCTTCGGTCTGCACGATCGTCTTGACGTTGTTGTACGGCAACGAACGGATCGCGACCGAGGCGGTCGGCTGATACATGCAGCGGACACCGACGATGTTCGTCTCCGGACCGTCGTAGGGGATGTCGCCGGACTCGAGCCACCAGGCGTAACCACGGTTCGGCCACGCGAACTTCGGCGCGGCCGCTGAACGCTTCTTGCCCTCCTCCGTCATCGCCGGCATCTGCCCGTTGGGAGGATCGGTCAGCACCGAGGTCCGGTACTTGCCATCGATCATGAAGTTCTGGCTGCCCCACTCGAACCAGAAGTTGTTGTAGGCGCCGACGTTGCCGCCCTTCTCGGGCGCCGCGCGCTCGCCAGCCGAGGCGCTGGGCCCGTCCTGCGCGGCGTTCGCGTCGGCGCGCCGCTTCGCGTTCGCCTCCGCCTCCTCGGGGGTGAGGGTCAGCTTGTCGCCGAACTCCTTGGGCCTGGCGAACGGCGTGATGCTCGAGATGTCGTACACGCCGGTGAAGTCCGGCTTGCCGTCCGCGGTCCTCTTGATGCCGTCTTCGGCGCCAAAGACCGCTGGCGCGGCGATGACGAGCCCAACCAGCGCGATGGTGGCGATGAGCGACTTCTTCATGTCGGCCTCCCTGCGTTGAAGCGCGATTCTGCTGCTGCAGGCGCCCATCATAGCGCGCCGCCGCTGCGATACTCTTCCCCGCCACGACATCACCGATCCCTGTCAGGAGGCCCGATGCCACGATCCGTCCCCATCGCCGTTACGGTCAACGGCAGCAAGCACGAACGAGAGGTCGAGCCGCGCACGCTGCTGGTCCACTTCCTGCGTGAGGAACTCGACCTCACCGGCGCCCACGTCGGGTGCGAGAGCACCCTCTGCGGCGCGTGCACCGTGCATCTCGACGGTCGCGCCGTGAAGAGTTGCACCGTCCTGGCGGTTCAGGCCGACGGTCAGGAAGTGACGACGATCGAGGGCCTCGCGGCCTCCGCCGACGAGCTCCATCCGCTGCAGGTCGGCTTCTGGGAGAAGCACGGCCTCCAGTGCGGCTACTGCACGCCGGGGATGATCATGGCGGCGAAGCAGTTGCTCGACGACAACCCGAACCCGAGCGAGGCGGAGATCCGCGACGCGATCGACGGCAACATCTGCCGCTGCACCGGCTACCAGCAGATCGTCGACGCGGTTCAGCACGCGGCAGACGCCGCGGGAGCCGCCTGATGACGACGTTCCGACCCAACTCCGTCGGACGGCCGATCAAGCGCCGCGAAGATCCACGTCTCATCCGGGGCCTCGCCACCTACACCGACGACGTCAAGCTGCCTCGCATGACCTACGCGGCGTTCGTGCGCAGCGACTTCGCGGCCGGCGCCATCCGCTCCATCGACACAGCGGCCGCGGCCGCCCACCCCGGCGTCGTCGGCGTCTACACCTACCCCGACATGGACGGACAGGTCGGAGCGACCCCCATCGGCGTCGAGATACCCGGCATGCCGGACCACCCGCTGCTGGCGAACGGCCGCGTGCTCTACGTCGGGCACCCGGTCGCGGTCGTCGTCGCGGAAACGCCCTACGCCGCGCGCGACGCGGCGGCCATGGTCGAGGTCGACATCGAACCCCGGGAAGCCGTAGTCGACGTCGAGGCCGCGCTCGCGCCGGACGCACCGAAGGTCTACGAGGAACTCGACAGCAATGTCTGTCTCCACATTCCGGCGCCGAACCCGGAGGCCGACAAGCTCTTCGAGCAGGCCGACCAGACCCTGTCGATCCGGCTGCTCAACCAGCGCGTGGCGCCTTTCCCGATGGAAGGGCGCGCCATCTGCGCCCACTGGGAGGAAGGCCCCGGCAAACTGACGCTCTGGACCTCGAACCAGGCGCCCCACTCCGTCAAGCAGCAGATCGCGATGTGCCTGGGGATCCCCGAGATCCGCATCCGCGCCATCGCCCCCGAAGTCGGCGGCGGCTTCGGCGCGAAGATCCCGACCTACGCGGAGGACGCGCTCCTGTGCTGGGTCTCACGCGACCTGAAGAGGCCGGTGAAGTGGTCCGAGACCCGCACCGAGAACCTGCTCGGCATGACCCACGGCCGCGGCCACGTCGAGAAGATCGAGGTCGCCTTCCAGAACGACGGCCGCGTGCTGGCGCTCAAGGGGCAGACGATCGCCGACATCGGCGCCTTCCGTTCCTTCTTCGGCCCCTTCATCGCCCTCTCCACCCACACCATGTCCTGCGGCTGCTACGACATCAAGGCGGTCGCCTGGGAAACGTCGTCGGTGTTCACCAACACGATGGCGACCGAGGCGTACCGCGGTGCCGGACGCCCGGAAGCCGCCTACATCATCGAGCGCGTGATGGACGAGGTCGCGGCCGCGACCGGCCTCGACCCGGCTGCCGTGCGACGCCGGAACTTCATCAGCAAGGACGCCTTTCCCCACACCACACCCGCCGGCGCCACCTATGACACCGGCGACTACGAGAAGTCGCTCGATCGGCTGATGGAGCTCGCCGGCTACGACGAAGCGCGCGCGACGCAGCGCAGCGCGCGGGAAGAGGGGCGACTGGTCGGAATCGGGCTCGCCACGTTCACCGAGGTGTGCGGTCTCGGCCCCTCCACCGGAGCTACGCCCCAGCAGCGCATGGGCACCTGGGAAAGCGCGACGGTGCGGGTCGAGCCCACCGGCAACGTCACTGTCTACACCGGCGTTTCCCCGCACGGCCAGGGGCAGGAAACCGTCTTTGCCCAGATGGTGTCGGACGCCTTCAGTGTCGGTCTCGACGACATCGTCGTCGTCCACGGCGACACGGACCAGGTCCAGCACGGAGTCGGGACCTTCGGCAGTCGCGGCATCGCGGTCGGCGGCGCCGCGCTCGACATGGCGCTGGTCAAGGTCCACGCGAAAGCGACCCGGATCGCCGCGCACCACCTCGACGCGCCCGTCGACCAGATCGACTACGAGGACGGCGAGTTCACCGTCACCGGCACGGACCGCAAGCTGACCTTCCGGCAGGTCGCCGAGATGGCCCACCTGTGGAACGTCAACGTCCCCGGCGAGGAGCCGGGGCTCGAGGCGGTCGCCCGCTTCGAACCGTCGGCGACGACATACCCGTTCGGCGCTCACCTCTGCCAGGTCGAGATCGATCCCGACAGCGGTCAGATCGAGATCCAGCGCTACGTCGCGGTCGACGACTTCGGCGAGGTGCTCAACCCCATGCTCGCCGACGGCCAGCGCCTCGGCGGCCTCGTTCAGGGCATCGGCCAGGCGATGTGGGAGGAGATTCAGTACGACGAGGGAGGCCAACTCCTCTCCGGCACCCTGATGGACTACGCGGTGCCGCGGGCGAAGCACTTCCCGCGCATGGAGCTCGACAACACGGTGACGCCGACGCCCATCAACTCGCTCGGCGCCAAGGGCATCGGCGAGCTGGGGACGATCGGGGCGACGCCCTGCATCGTCAACGCGATCGTCGACGCGCTGCGGCCGCTCGGCATTTCGAACATCGACATGCCGGCGAAGCCGGAGCGCGTCTGGCAGGCGATCCAGGCGGCTGGAGCGGCGCAGTAACCTGCGATCTCGCCTGACCGTCTTCGCGGCAGCGGCGAGCGTGCTCGCGGCTGCCACTTCCCTCGGCGCCCAGGAACAACGGTTCGGCCCACTGCCCGTGGCCGAGGCCTGGCTGGGCAGCGGCTCCGGGTTCCTGAGCCTGCCGATCGAGGCGCCGGCGCGGGGCGGACCCGGGACAGGACGCTGGCAGGTCACGGCCTCGCTGGGGCTCTCCAGCTTCTGGCTACGGTCGCCGTCCGTGTCCGAGGTCATCGAGGCGCGCCGCTACCGGGGTGCGGTCACGGCTGAGGAACTCGACGGCATCGCGCCCTGGCCGGGTTTCGAGGGGATCTACTTCGCCGACATGGAAATCCACCGGCTGACGCTCGACGCGCGCAGGCGCTTTGGTCGACGACTCGAACTCGGCCTCAAGGCCAGCGTCGTCAACGCCGACGGCGGCTTCGTCGACCCGCTGATCGAGGGCTTCCACGATTTCTTCGGCTTCCGCCAGTCCGGTCGGCCCCAGGCCCTCGAGAACGGCTACGGCCTCTACTTCCGCCGCGACGGCCCAGGCGGCTTCGGGGAACAGCTCCGGTTCGTTCGCTTCGAGCAGGCAGGGCTCGGCCTTGGGGAGACGATCGTCTCGCTCAAGTCCGGCCTCGGGCCGGAATCCAGCACCTGGCGGCAGGCGATCCAGGTCCAGCTCAAGCTACCCACCGCCGACGACGACAACTTCCACGGCACCGGCTCGGTCGACGCCGCGGTCCAGTACCTCGTATCCCGCCCCTGGCGGCGCTGGACCCTCTACGGCAACGCCGGCTTCACCCGCCTCGGCAGCCACGAGCTGCTGACGCTCGAACCCCAGAACATCATTACCGTCGCCATCGCCGGCGAACGCCCCATCGGCCACAGGTCCTCGATCGTCCTCCAACTCCGCCACCAGCAGAGCCCCTTCCGCCAGCTCAACCTCTCCATCCTCGGCGTCACCGCGACATTGATCGACATCGGCTGGACCCGCCGCCTGGAGTCCAGCGGCGGCAACCTGAACCGCTCCGCCTACTTCAGCCTCACCAACAACACGGCCAAGTACGGCTCCGCCGTTGACATCAGCTTGCACACGGGAATCCGGTTCCGGACCGGACCGAGTCAGCGTTCGGGCGCTTTGCGGTAGTCGAGCGGCGGCTGCTGGCCCTCTTCGAGCGCCGCACGATACGGACGATCGGCGAGCCGCCGGTTCAGCTCCTCACGGGCCGCCTCGACGATCGAAGGATCGGCGAGCAGATCCCAGGCTGTCGCGGCGAGGACGCGGACGGCCATCAGCATGCCCTGGCGGCCGATCGTCGTACCGCCGGCGGCCACCGCCTGCCAGGAATGAGCCGGCGTGCCGGGCACCCAGCAGGCCGTCCGGATGCCCGTCGTTGGCGCCACCCAGGACACGTCGCCGACGTCGGTCGAACCGAGGGTCGTGTTGCCCGTTTCGTCCCGCAGT
Source organism: Acidobacteriota bacterium (assembly GCA_011525365.1). Classification (GTDB taxonomy): domain Bacteria; phylum Acidobacteriota; class Thermoanaerobaculia; order Multivoradales; family Multivoraceae; genus Multivorans. The sequence continues at coordinate 1,521,473 of WTGQ01000002.1, read as the reverse complement.
TCGGAGACGGAGGCAAGAGGTCGCGGTTTCAGCAGCGACTGCTGGAGCTCCGCGGCCCACGCCTTCTCCTCTTCCGTGTAGTCCATGTCGATGAGGCTCTCGAAGTTGGCCAGCGAAACCCTGGACAACGTGTCGTTCGGCAGCAGGTTGTGGATGCCGCCCAGGAACTCGATCTCCAGTTCGGTCTCCGTCGCGTGGGCAGCGCCTTCGGCCACGAGCACCAGGCGGTCGTAGATCGAGCGGGCCACGTCGATGTCCGGGTGGCGGACGTAGTAGTACGCCTCGGCGAACGCAGGCACCACGTTCGGCGCGTCGCCGCCGGCGGTGATCACGTGGTGGATGCGGGTCCGGTCCGGCGTGTGCTCCCGGAGAAGCTCGGCGCCGTAGTTCAGGATCGCCACGGCGTCGAGGGCCGACCGGCCCGCTTCGGGCGACGCCGCGGCGTGGGCGCTGCGGCCGCGGTAGCGGAACTTGGCCGCCACGCGGGCCAGATTGGTCGGATCACCGGCCGAGTTCGCATCGCCCGGGTGCCAGTGCAACACCGCGTCCACGTCGTCGAACAGTCCGGCGCGCGCCATGAAGGCCTTGGCGCCGCCTCCCTCCTCCGCGGGCGTGCCGTAGAGCCGAACCGTGCCCTGAATCGCGCCGCCGCGGATGCCGTCGGCCACCGCCAGCGCGGCCCCGAGCGAACCGGCGCCGAACAGGTGGTGACCGCAGGCGTGGCCCCAGTCCGGTCCCTCGCGCGGTGAACGCGTAGGAACGGCCTCCTGCGACAGTCCCGGCAGGGCGTCGAACTCGGCGAGAATCGCGATCACTGGACGACCTTCCCCGAAGGAGGCAACGAAGCTGGTCGGAATGCCGGCGACGCCTCGGGTGACCTCGAAGCCTGCCTCCTCGACGATGGAGGCAAGAAGGGCCGACGACTTCGTTTCCTGGTAGCCCGGCTCGGCCCACTCCCAGACCTTTCGGGCGGCGTCCCAGAGCAGTTCCGCGCGCTCCGCCACCGCGGCCTCCAGGTCTCCCTTCTCCGCCAGCTCAACAGCCGCCGCCGGCGCCAGGGGAAGAAGAACGAGGGCGCAGGCAACCGCGGCCCCGCGCACTGGCCTACTCATCGAACACGATGACCTGGCGGGCCACCTCGCCGCTCTTCAGGTTCTGGAGCGCCTCGTTGATCTGGGAGAACCCGACCCGGTCCGAGATCAGCTCGTCGAGCTTGAGCTTTCCGGCCAGGTAGAAGTCGACCAGCCTGGGCATGTCGATGCGGAACCGGTTCGAACCCATGACACAGCCCTGGATGCACTTCGCCTGCATCATCTCGTGACCGGGGATCTCGATCTTCTCGCCGAAGGGAACCATGCCGATGACGGTCGCCGTGCCGCCCGGACGCAACATGGCCCAGGCCTGCTCGGCGGTCACCTTGAGGCCAATCGCCTCGAAGGCGTACTGCACGCCGCCTCCGGTCAGTTCCAGCACCTGCTCCACCGGGTCGCCGGCCGAAGCGTCGACCGTGTCGGTGGCGCCGAACTGTCTCGCCAGTTCGAGCTTCGACGCCACCCTGTCGACCGCGATGACCCGTCCCGCGCCGGCGAGCTCCGCGCCGTTGATCGTCGACAGGCCGATGCCGCCGCAGCCGATCACCACCACGGTCGAGCCCGGCTCCACCTGGGCCGTCCGGAACGCCGCGCCGACGCCCGTGGTCACCGCGCAGCCGATCACCGCCGCCCGGTCGAGCGGCATGTCCTCGCGGATCTTCACCACCGCGTTCTCGTGCACGAGCATCTGCTCCGCGAACGAGGCCAGATCCGCGAACTGCGACACGGGCCGCGGACCTCCGCCGTTGCTGGCCGGCAGCGCCAGTCGCGGTTCCTCGGTTCTCGATCGCCGCGTAGCCCGCTTGTCGCAAAGCGTCGGCTCGCCGCTCATGCAGTATTCGCAGTAGCCGCAGAACACGGACAGGCAGGTGATCACGTGGTCGCCCGGCTTGACGTAGCGCACCTCGGCACCGACCTGCTCCACGATGCCGGCCGCCTCGTGGCCGAGGATCGCCGGCGTGCGGATCGGCCACAGGCCGTCCACGAAGTGAAGATCGCTGTGGCAGACCCCGACCACGGCGCTCCGGATCAGAATCTCGTGCGGTCCCGGCTTGCTGATCGCGACATCGGTGATCTCGAGCGGTTGCCCGACCTCGTGGAATACGGCTGCTTTCATGTTCCGGTGCCCTCGTTCATCCTTGGAGTGAAGGACGGGCAGGCTATCAGCGAGACGACGATGTCCCCGGTCGTCATGGGGCGGCGATAAGCTGCCGCGATGACCCCCACGCCGGCCCCTGGTTTCCGCGTTCGTTTCCTGGCGCTCGCCGTCGCCGCGGTTTGCGCCGCCGCTCCGGCTCTCGCCCAGCGCACCGTCAAGCCCGTCCTGCACGGCCGTCACTGGGTGGCGGTGACCGGCAAGCCGCTGGCCGCCACCGCCGGCGCCCTGATCTTCGCCCGCGGCGGCAACGCCGTGGACGCGACGTGCGCCATGCTCGCCGCGACCTCGACCATGTGGGACACCCTGGGCTGGGGCGGCGAAACCCAGGCCCTCATCTTCGACCCGCGGAACAACGAAGTAGTCGGGATCAACGCGCTCGGCGCCGCGCCGACCGGGGCGACGGTCGAGTTCTACCGCGACCAGGGCCACGTCTACCCGCCCGAGTACGGGCCGCTCGCGGCGGTGACGCCTGGGACCCCCGGCGGTCTGATCGTGATGCTCTCGCACTACGGCACGATGAGTCTGGCCGAGGTGCTCGAGCCGGCGATCCAGATGGCGGACGGCTACCCGATCGAGCGCGCCCAGGCCGACAACATGGAGCGGCGCAGGGAGATGCTCCAGCAGTGGCCGGACTCGGCGCGGGTGTTCCTGCCCCACCTGTCGTCGTCCGAGGGCGGCGACGGGCGGGCGGCGCCGAGAGAGGGTGAGATCTTCCGCCAGCCGGACCTGCTGGACACGCTGCGCAAACTGGTCGAAACCGAGGCCGCGGCACTCAAGCAGGGCAAGACCCGCGAGCAGGCCCTGGCCGCGTCATACGACCGCTTCTACCGCGGCGACATCGCCGAGGAGTTCGTCCGCGGCTCGCGCGAACTGGGCGGTCTCCACACGATGGCCGACCTCGACCGCTGGCAGGTCCACATCGAGGAACCGGTGCGCACGAGCTACCGCGGCGTCGACGTGTACAAGCTGACGTCCTGGGTCCAGGGACCGGTCATGCTCCAGGCTCTGAACATCCTCGAGAACGCCGATCTGAAGGCGATGGGCTACAACTCGGCCCGTTACATCCACGCGCTCTACCAGGCGATGAACCTGGCCTTCGCCGATCGCGACTTCTACTACGGCGATCCCTACTTTCCGCCCGCGGAACCGCTCGAGGGCCTGCTGTCGAAGAGCTACGCCCGCGCGCGCTACGAGTCGATCGACTGGGAACGGAACGACGAAGGCGCCCGTCCGGGCGATCCGTACGCCTTCCAGGACGGCGACAACCCCTTCCTCGACCTGCTCGAGCAGTGGACGCCCATCCCGCCGGCGGCGAACGCCGAGGGCGAACAGGGCTTCCAGCAGGCGTCGGCCGGCCGACAGCCCTTGCCGCGGATGACCTACGAGGAGGCCTTCACCGCCGGGACGACCTCGATCCAGGCCGCCGACGCCGAGGGCTGGGTCGTTTCGGTGACCCCCAGCGGGGCCTGGATCCCCGCCGTGATCGCCGGCCGCACCGGCATCGGGATGAGCCAGCGGATGCAGAGCTTCGTGCTCGACCCGGGGCTCAACCCGTACAACCTGCCCGAACCGGGCAAGCGGCCCCGCGCCACCCTGACGCCCGGCATGGCGCTGAAGGATGGCCGGCCCTACCTGTCATTCGCCGTCCAGGGCGGCGACACCCAGGACCAGAACCTGCTCCAGTTCTTCCTGAACGTCTTCGAGTTCGGCATGAACGTCCAGGAAGCCGTCGAAGCAGCGAACATCACCAGTCACCAGATGCAGAGTTCCTTCGGCGCCCACGAGTCCCGTCCCGGAGACCTCGACGTCCGCCGCGACGTGCCGCCCTGGGTGCGGGCTGAGCTCCGCCGCATGGGCTACCGTGTTCGCGCGCTGGACCGCACTTCCGGACCGATCACCGCGATCTGGTTCGACCGCGAGAACGGGACCATGTGGGGCGGCGCCAGCGACTACGGCGAGGACTACGGCATCGCCTGGTGACTACGGATCAACCGCCCCTCTTGACTCAAGGAGACCGCCCGTGAACCGACTGCCCGGCGCCACCTCTGCTCTCTTCATCCTGATCTTCGCCACGGCCTGCGGTGAGTCGGCCGACACCGGCGACCCGTCGGCCGACATCGTCGACATCCCGAACACGAAGTACGTGCTCGACAACGGACTGCGGCTCATCGTCCACGAGGATCACAAGGCGCCGATCGTCGCCGTCAACGTCTGGTACGACGTCGGCGCCGGCGACGAGAAGATCGGCAAGACCGGCTTCGCCCACCTGTTCGAGCACCTGATGTTCAACGGCAGCGAGCACTTCAACGACGACTACTTCAAGCCCTTCGACCGCGTCGGCGCGACCGGCATGAACGGGACGACGAACCAGGACCGCACGAACTACTTCCAGGTCGTGCCGACGACCGCGCTCGACATGGCGCTGTGGATGGAGTCGGACCGCATGGGGCACATGCGCGCGGCCGTCGACCAGGCCCGGCTCGACGAGCAACGGGGCGTGGTGCAGAACGAGAAGCGCCAGGGCGAGAACCAGCCCTACGGCAAGGTCTTCCTGACGATCTTCGAGAACACCTACCCCGACGGCCACCCCTACGACCACTCGACGATCGGCTCGATGGAGGACCTGAACGCGGCCTCGCTGGCCGATGTCCACGAGTGGTTCGACACCTGGTACGGCGCCGCCAACGCGGTTCTCGTCATCGCCGGCGACGTCGAGGCCGAGGACGTGAAGGCCCGGGTCGAGAAGTACTTCGGCCACATCCCCTCCGGGCCGCCGCTGATCAAGCCCGACGTTTCACTCGCCCGCCGCAGCGAACCGAGCCGGATCGTCCTCCAGGACCGCGTGCCGCAGGCGCGGGTCTACAAGGCCTGGAACGTCGCCACGGTGAGGGACAAGTCCGTCGATCACCTCTCCCTGGCCAGCGACGTCCTGGCCGCCGGCAAGAGTTCCCGCCTCTACAAGCGGCTGGTCTACGACGATCAGATCGCCACGGATGTCAGCGCTTTCGTCATGACCCGCCAGTTCGGCAGCCTGTTCCTCGTCATCGCGACCGCCACGCCCGGCCAGGACCTCGCCGAGGTCGAGGCCGTCCTCGACGAGGAACTCGAGGCCTTCCTCGCCTCGGGGCCGACCGAGGCCGAACTGGCGCGCGCGCAAGCCAGCACGCGGGCCAGCTTCATTCGCGGCGTCGAACGGATCGGCGGCTTCGGCGGCAAGTCCGACGTACTGGCGGCCAGCGAGGTCTACCTCGGCAGCCCCGACGGCCACAAGACGACCCAGGCGAACCTCCTGAGCGCCATTGTCGCCGATGTCCACGGCGCCGCCATCGAGTGGCTGGACGACGGCGTTCTCACCGTCGAGGTCAGGCCCTTCGCCACCTACACGACGAGCGACAGCACGGTCGACCGCTCGTCCGGCCCGCCCGAAGTCGCCGAGTTCCCCTCCGCTTCGTTCCCTGCCCGGGAGACCGCGGAGCTTGACAACGGTCTGAGGCTCATCCTGGCCCGGCGCGACGCGGTGCCGGTGGTCAACCTGAACATGCTGCTCGACGCCGGCTACGCCTCCGACCAGTTCGCCCTGCCGGGCACCGCGCGGATGGCGATGGGGATGCTCGACGAAGGCACGACATCCCGCGATGCGCTGGAGATCTCGGACACGCTCGACAGCCTCGGCGCCAACCTCGGAGCCGGTTCGAACCTCGACGTGTCGACCGTGTCGATGAGCGCGCTCGTGGAGAATCTCGACGAGTCCCTCGACCTGTTCGCCGATGTCATCCTGAACCCCTCCTTCCCGGAGGACGAATTCGAGCGCCAGCAGCAGCAGCAGTTGGCCGGCATCGGCCGCGAAAAGGTGCAGCCGGTGTCGATGGCACAGCGCGTTCTGCCCCGCATCCTCTACGGCGAGGGCCACGCGTACAGCAACCCGCTGACCGGCTCGGGAACCGAGGAGTCGGTAGGCGAGCTCGATGTCGACGCCCTGCGCGCGTTCCACGACACCTGGTTCAAGCCGAACAACGCGACCCTGATCGTCGTCGGCGACATCACGATGGGTGACCTGCTACCGGCGATCGAGTCCCGCTTCGCGAGCTGGGAAGCGGGAGACGTGCCCGCCAAGAACCTGGCGGACGTCGCGGCCCAACCCGAGACGGTCGTCTATCTGATCGATCGGCCGGACTCCGCGCAGTCGATCATCTTCGCCGGCCAGCTTGCACCGCCGAAGGGCGATCCCCGGAACCTCCAGATCGAGGCGATGAACGACATCATCGGCGGCGGCTTCACCTCGCGGATCAACCTGAACCTGCGCGAGGACAAGGGCTGGTCGTATGGAGCTCGTGCGATCCTCCTCGACGCCGCGGGCCAGCGGCCCTACTACGCGCTCGCGCCGGTCCAGACCGACCGGACGGCCGAGTCGATGGCTGAGATCGACAAGGAGGTTCGGGGCATCCGGAGCGGCGGCAGCAGGCCCCCGACAGCGGACGAGCTGGCCAAGGTGACGGACCAGAACACGCTGACCCTGCCCGGGCGCTGGGAAACGAACGGCGCCGTGATGGCGAGTCTCATCGAGATGACCCGCTTCAACCTGCCGGACGACTACTGGGACACGTTCGCGGACGCCGTACGGGGAGTCGGCCTCTCCGACGTCAGCGCCCAGGCGGACCGGGTGCTCCAGCCCGACAACCTGGTCTGGATCGTCGTCGGCGACCGCGTCCGGATCGAGCAGAAGATCCGCGCGCTGGGGCTTGGCGAGATGCGGTTCCTCGACGCGGACGGGAATCCGGTGGAGGGGTAGAAAACACTGGGTGCGCCGGCCATCTGGCCGGCATCCGACGCGTAGCGGCGGCCTCAGCTAGCCGGCGTCCGGCCAGCGCAGGGTTCGCCGGGCTCCGGCGAACTCCACCGTCCGGCAGTCCTCGGACACGGTGCGCAGCAGCGCGAAGCGGGGCGCGTCCGCGATCTCGACCAGCCCGTGGTCCGCGGACGAGGCGAACAGCCTTTCCCGCTCGTCCAGGCGCAGTGAATCGGGGTCGAGGCTGTCGTCGCGTCCGTTGCTCAAATCGGTGAAGACCTGGCCGTCTTCGTCCCCGGCTCCTTCCCGCAGTTGAACCGCGACCAGCGGTGTGGTCGCGCAGTCGAGATAGCACTTGTCCCACCAGCCGTCGTTGACCCGGTACTCGACGAACCAGACACGGAGGGCTGGTTCGAACCCGATGTGCTGGACGAAGAAACGCCGGATGCGCTCAGCCACCGGCTGCCCCTTCCACGACCAGCGCCGCTCCGCATCGACGACGATCGGCGGGTAGTGAAACGACATCAGCGCGTCGTCGAAGGCGCGTCCCCCGGCGACCGCCCTCGCCAGCGGCACCGGGAAGTAGGTGCCCCGCTCCAGCCGGTCGAGCCGCGCGGGGAGTTCCTCCGCAACGACCGCCACGACGGCCGGATCCTCCGCCGCCTCCGAGTCGGCCAGAGCCTCCCGATCCACCGGCGATAGCGGATTGCGGAACCGGGCCTCGTGCGAGAGGAAGATCGAGATCCCCTGCGGCCACAGCCGTTCGCAGGCCCGAACCAGATCGTCCATGACGCGAGCGACCTTGGCGGATCTACCTGCCTCCGGGCTGGGGCGCCGGTTCCGGTTCTCCCGGCTCCGGACTCATCCCCACGAGCCAACGCAGGCCGTTCTTCAGGTCGTCGACCATCATGTACGTGCAGGGCACGAGAACCAGGGCGATGCCGGTCACGAAGAGGACGCCGAAGCCGAGGCTAAGCGCCATCGGCACCAGCCACTGGGCTTGGTTCGACCGTTCCAGAATGATCGGCATCAGGCCGAAGAAGGTGGTCAGCGAGGTCAGGATGACCGGCCTCACACGACGGGTCACGCCGCCGACCACGGAGTCGAGCAGGCTCCTGCCCTCGCTCCGCAACTGATTCACGGCGTCGATCAGGACCAGCGAGTCGTTCACCACGACGCCGGAAAGCGCCACAAGGCCGAAGATGCTGAGGAAACTCAGGTCGTAGCCCATGATCAGGTGGCCGACGACCGCCCCGAACATGCCGAAGGGCACGGCCGACAGGACGACAAGGGGCTGCAGATAGCTGCGGAAGGCGACCGCCATCAGCGCGTACATGGCAAGCATGGCGACCACCAGACTCCCCGTCAGGGAAGTAACCGCTTCGGCCTGCGCCTCCTGCTCGCCGCTGAAGTTGAAGGTCAGTCCGGGCGTGTCGGCCACCACCTCCGGCAGGATGGTCCGGGCCAGGGCGGCGCGAATGTCGTTGCCCGTAGTGGCCGTCGGGTCGATGTCGGCGGTCACGGTGACGGTGCGTCGTCCGTCGACCCGGAGGATCTCGGTGAACGATCTCCCGGGCCGCACGTACGCCGCCTGGTGGAGCGGAATCTCGCCGCCGCCCGGGGTGCGGATCAGGAGATTCTCGATCGCGTGGACCGAATCGCGCTCCTCCCGCGGCAGGCGGACGTAGACGCGAAGTTCGTCGCGGCCCCGCTGCTGGCGGCTGGCCTCGGCGCCGAAGAAGGCGCCACGGACCTGGGCCGCCAGGGCCCGCTCGGTGAGTCCCAGACCCTTGGCAGCCGGCTTGAGCACGAGGTCGAGCTGCGGCTTGCCGACCTTGAAGCCGTCGTCGACATCGAACACGCCGTTGTAGGTCGCCAGCGACGCGGCGACGCGCGCCGCCGCCGCTTCGAGCGGCGGGGTCTGCGTGTGCTCGAGCTGGACCGAGACCTTGGCCCCGGCTGACGGACCGGTGTTGAAGTCGAACGACAGCCGGTCCACCCCCGAAACCTCACCGACCCGCTCGCGCCAGCGCGCGGTGAACTCGGCCGAGCCGAACTCGCGCTCCGCGTCGGGAACGAGGTATGCCGTGACGACACCGACGTGTCCACCGGTCGCGGGGAAACCCTGGCCGGGGCCGAAAGCGCCCGTGTCGGCGCTGCCGATCCTCGCTCGGAGTCCCTCCAGGACGGTCTCCGGCATCGAGCCGTCAGCTCGCCGGCGCATCCGCCCCTCCGCCAGGAGTTCGGCGCCGACCTCCTCCGCGGCCCGGGTCATCCGTCGCGCAACCTCGCGCGTGTCCGCGACCGGTGCGCCGAACGGCAGTTCGATCACGCCGTTCGCGAACTCGCCCTCGATCCGCGGGAAGAAGTTGAACTTGATGTGGCCCCCCGCCACGATGCTGACCGCGACGACCAGCGCCGAGAACATGACGGCCACCGTCAGGTAGCGGTCGCGCACCAGCCGCCGGATGATCGGCGGCACCTGCCCCGCGATCACGCGCTCCACCCACTCCGAGAAACGGAGCTGAAGCGCGCCCAGCTTCTTGAACGGATTGAGCGAACGCCTCCGGCCCTTCCGGCCGCGCAGCTTCGTCCGCCCCACGTGCCGCAGGTGCGCCGGCAGGATGAACACGGACTCGATCAGGGACAGCAACAGGACGGGAATGACGATGAACGGGATGTTCCGGAAGAACTTGCCCGTGATGCCGGGAACGATGGCCAGGGGGATGAAAGCGATGATCGTCGTGAGCACGGCGAACGTGACCGGTGTCAACACCTCGCGGGTGCCGACGATCGCGGCCTCGAGCCGGTTGTCGCCCCGGCGGTGGTAGAAGATCGCCTCGCCGACGACGACCGCGTCGTCCACCGCGATCCCCAGCACGAGGATGAACGCGAAGAGCGAGATCATGTTGAGCGACACGCCGAGGATCGGGATGAGGAAGAACGAGCCGCAGAACGAGATGAAGATGCCCAGGCTGACCCAGAAGGCGACCGCCGGCCTCAGGAAGATGCCCAGCACGGTGACCACCAGCAGCAGTCCGAGCAGCCCGTTCTTTCCGAGAATCGACAGCCGGGCCCGGTAGTCCTCCGACTCGTCGTTCACGATCGAGAGTCCCACCGAGGCCGGCAACGTGCCCTTCCGGCGCTCGATCAGGTCGTAGACCGCGGACGACACCTGGAGCGGCACCTCCTCACCGACACGGTAGACCTGCAGGTCGATCGCCGGCTGACCGTTGTAGTACAGCTCCTCGTCCGTCTCCCGGAAGCCGTCGACCACGGTGGCGACATCGCGCAGGCGGACCCGGGTGCCGTCGGCCCGCGCGATCAGCGTGATGTCCCGGAACTCCTCGCCGTAGTCGCGCCGCTCCGTGGTGCGGACCAGCACTTCGCCGCCCTCGGTCTTGACCGAGCCGCCGGGAAGATCGATCGAGGCGGCTCGCACGGCCGTCGAGATCTGCGGCAGCGTGAGGCCGTAGCGCCGCAGGTTGTCGGCAGGCACTTCGACGCTGATCTCGGGCGGCGGTATGCCCGTCTTCTCCACCAGGGTGATCCGCTCGTCCGAAAGCAGCTCGTTCCGGATCTCCTCTGCGAGCCGGTCGAGCGACTTCAGGTCCACGTCCCCGTGGACCAGCAGCGACAGCACCTGTCTGCGGTTCGTCACCAGCGAGATGACGGGGCGTTCGGCGTCCTGCGGGAAGGACGTGATCCGGTCCACGGTGCTCTTGATGTCGTTGTAGGTCCGATCCGGGTTCGCGCTGGTGAGGAGCTCGGCCATCACCGTGCCGACGCCCTCGACCGAGATCGAGTTGATCTTCTTGATGCCGTCGAGGCTGCTGATCTCGTCCTCGATCGCGAGGACGACTCCCTCCTCGACCTCCTGGGGCGACGCCCCCGGATAGGCGACCACCACGGTCACGATGTCCATCTCGATTTCCGGGAAGACTTCGCGCTTGGTTCCGAAGGCGAACAGGATGCCGCCGATGACCAGGACTCCCATCAGCAGGTTCGCCGCGACCGGATGCGCCGCCATCCAGCCGATCGGCCCCTTGTGATCGACCGGGCCGTGGTCGTGCGACATCAGGCTCATGGCGCCACTCCCGCCGGCACGGCGCCCCAGGCCGACACGTCCCAGCGGCTGGCGGCGGAAAGGAGCTCGGCGGCGATCACCGGCGGCGCATCCGCTCCCAGGCGGAGCTTCATCCCCTCGATCGGGGTGGCGATGCGACTGGTCACCACGAGTTCCCCTTCAGCCAGGCCGGTGTCGATGCACACGCTGTCCTCGAATCGCCACGCCACCTCGACCGGTCGCCGCTCGAGCTGCGCCCCGCTGTACAGCCAGAGGTGCTCTCCCTCCTGGAGCCAGTCCCGGGGCACCTCGAACAGGTCGCGCACCGCGCCGCCTTCGAGCAGCAGGTCGACGTAACTGTCCAGAAGCAGGAGTCCCCGCCCGGCGGGACCGCCCGTCCCGCGCTCGAGTCCGAGCGGATCGTCGACTTCGACCAGGACCCGGGCCATCCGGCCCGCGGTGTCGAGATCGCCCAGCAACCGGACGATGCGGCCGGGCAGGACGTAGTCGGTCTCGGGATCGAGCCGCACCAGCGCCCGCGAACCCTCGACGTGGCCGTGGAGACCCGGAACCCGGAGCTGTTCGAGCTCGTCGGTTCGAACCGCGGCCCGCACCCAGAACGCATCGGTGCCCGCCAGCGTCACGGCCTGGCTCTGCGGCGTGACCGTCTGCCCGACCTCGATCGACTCGGAAAGCACCACAGCGTTGAACGGGCTGCGCACGACCGTGCGTTCGAGATCCAGCCTGGCCCGCGCCAGGGCGGCGCGGGCGGTGTGGACGGCCGACAGCCGGGAGCGCAACTGCGGTTCGCGGAGCGCCAGGGAAGCCTCCATCTGTTCGGCGTCCAGTTCACCCTGAAACAACTCCCACTCCCGCTCGGCGACCCGGCCACGGCCCTGCTCGAGTTCGAGCTGCGCAGCCGCCTCAGCGACCGATGCGGTGGCCCGGGCCACCGCCAGCTTGAAGTCGGCGTCCTCGATCGCGAAGATGACATCGCCCTCGCGAAGCAGCGTGCCGGGAGCGAGCCGCGGCATGACGAACGCGATCCGGCCGCTCACCTGGGCCTGGACGACCACCCTCTGGGCCGGCAGCACCGTCCCCTGGGCCTCGATGTCGATGCGCCGCGGCAGCCGCCTCACTTCGGCCACTTCGACCAGCACGCCGGAGTCGTCCGGCGGCCTCTGCACCGCCTCGGGTCTGGCCTGGATGATCGCCCTGGCAGCCACCAGGCCGACCGCCAGGACCAGCACCACGATGCCAACGCGGATCAGGGTACCCTTCATGTCCTTCCGCCCGTCAGGACGCTCCCTCAGCGACTCTTGTTTCGGGCGCCGCGGCGAGCCGCGCCGCCAGCCGCTCCACCGACGTGCCGGGCGCGAAGCCCAGCGCCCGGCAAAGCTGCAGGCGGCTCGCGAGCTGCTGGCGCCGGGCGTCGACCAGGGCCTGCTCAAGCCCCTGCTGGGACAGGAGCGCGGTCAGCACGTTCAGGTAGTCCGTGGCGCCCTCACGGTACGACTCGCTGGTGAGAAGCAGGACGCGGCGCGCCTCGCCCAACCGCTCCTCCAGGTTCGCGACGAGCTCACGGGTGCTGTGGCCGACCGCAAGGGCCGTCTGCACTTCGCCGACCGCGTTGACCAGGGACTGCGCATAGGCGTAGAGGCTCTCCTCCGCCACCGCGTAGGCCTGGTCGATCCGCGCGCGCCGGCCACCCGCGGCGTAGATCGACTGTGCCCCGCTGACGCCGATCTGCCGTACGAGGTCGCTCACCACATCCGTTATCTCAAGCGCTCGCCCTGACAACAGGGCGGTCACCGACAGTGACGGAAGCCACTCCTTGACCGCGGCCGCCGCCCGCCGATCGGCGGCCTCCACCCGCCGGCGGGCGGCCTGCAGATCCGGCCGCCGCTCCAGCAACTGCGCCGGTACGCCCAGATCGGGTCGCGCACTGCCCGCGAGCAACGGACCGAGGCCCGGCGAAGCCGCCGGGGTCTCCCGCTCCGCGCTGCCCAAAAGCGTGGCGAGCTGGAACTCGAGGGACTCGAGGCGGCCCCGCGCCAGCTCGATCTGACCCTGAAGGCTCAGCAGTTGCTCGCGCTGGCGACCGATGTCCTGAGCCGGGCCCAGCCCCTGGCCGAAGCGGAGCTGCGTCAGTTCCAGGAACCGCTCCGAGGTCGCCTGCTGCCGCTCGAGCAGGGCGATCAGCTCCCGCTCGGCGACGATCCCGAACCAGGCCTCAGCCAGCACCGACGACAGGGTGATCGCCAGTGACCGAAGATCCTGGACGCTGGCCTCGGCCTCCAGAAGCGCCGCCACCTCCCGGTTCCTCAAACGGCCCCAGAGATCCACCTCGAAGCTCGCCGCGAGACTCGCGTCGTACGCGGCGCCCTGGAACAGAAACGGGTTGACGAGCCCGCTGCTCGGGAAGGTCAGATCGTTCCCCGCGAGCGTGGCGTCCAGGCGAGGCATCAGGTAGGCCCCGCTCTCGCGGGCGCGGGCGTCCGCCGCCTCGAAGCGGCTCCAGGCGGCCTGGAGGTCGAAGCTCTGGCCCGCCAGGCGGTCCTGGAGACCCTTGAGCGTCTGATCGCCCAGGGCGCCGCAGGCTCCGGGCGCCGCGGCACCGGGCGCCAGATCGAGTCCCCGGTCGAACTCGGCCGGCGGCGCCGCGACCTCCGGAATGCGCTCCAGCACACTCGTGTGGGTGCAACCCGGCAAGACCGCGGCCAGGCCGCAGGCCGCAAGCCAAGTCGCGCAGAACCAGGAGGATGGAACTCGAGCGGCGGCGGCCTTGTAGAACGGGCAACGCATGGGCGGCGAACAAGCGGGAATCGACAACTCTACGCCAAGCCCGCCAGTGTTCAGTCGGGAACGCCCTGGATACGTCCCTCCGCCCCGGAGGTTTAGGCCCGGCTCAGCACGAGCCCGTGCGCCTCGTCGACCCGCAGTTTCCAGCCCGGCTCCACGACCGTGATGCTGTGCCGCTCCTGGACCAGACAGGGGCCGGAGCGTTCGAAACCCGGAGCGAGATCTTCGCGACGCAGGAGCGCGGCGGTCCGCCAACCGTCGAACCAGGCCCGGTACTCACCGGCTCCGGCATCGCGGCCCGCGGTCGTCCCGGCCCGATCGAGCCGCGCGGCAGCGGGAGCGGTCGAAGCCAGGACGCGAACCGACTCGACCTCGATCGGGTGTTCCGGGGGCGGATAGCCGTAGACCGCCTGGTACCGGTCGGCAAAGAGACCCGCGATGACCTCGGTCGAGGCGGCCTCCGCGGCGGAAGCGGGTTCCACTTCGAGCGCCGTCTCCTGGCCGAGCAACCGCAGCCGGACGATGCGACGCCGCACCGCGGCGCCTTCCAGGTTCGCACCACGTTCTTCCAGCAGCCGGCCCAGCGCTTCGCGTTCCAGGCGCTCCACCACGGATCCCACTCCACCGCCGTCGAGCGGTTCGAGGACCTGCCGGTGAGCGAAGCGCTCCAGCACGGCGTGGCCTAGGCCGACGGCGCTGAGCAGCGACGTATCGACGGGCACCAGGACCGTCTCCATGCCCAGCTCCGAGGCGATCGCACAGGCGTGCTGCCCGCCGGCACCGCCGAAACTCACCAGGGCGTAGTCCGCCGGGTCGTAGCCGCGCGAGATCGAGATGCGGCGAATCGCGTCGGCCATCCGTTCGTTGGCGATCGCGAGGAACCCCCCGAGGAGTCGCTCGTTGACGCCGCCGAGCCCGGCGAGCGCCTCGGCGGCACGCTCTTCGGCGGCGGCAACGTCGATCGGCAGGCCGAAGGCCCTCGGGTCGATGCGCCCCAGCAACAGGTTCACATCGGTGATCGTGAGCGGTCCGCCGGCTCCATAGCAGGCGGGACCAGGGCGCGCCCCGGCGCTCTCCGGCCCCACCTTGAGCTGGCCGTGATCCACCAGGCAGATCGAGCCGCCGCCGGAGGCCACCGTCTCGATCGCCAGCGCCGGCGCCACGACGACCGCGTCGCCGACGCGGAATTCGAAGTTGTATTCGAAGTCGCCGTCGTAGCGCGAGACGTCCGTGCTGGTGCCGCCCATGTCGAAGCCGATCACCCGTTCATGGCCACTCGCGCGCCCCGCCGCGGCCGCGCCCACGACGCCGCCGGCCGGGCCCGACAGCAGGCTGTCCTTGGGGCGGTAGCTCGAGAAGCCCGCAAGTCCGCCGGCGCTGGTCATCACGCGGGGCGCGACCCCGCCGTTCTCACCTGTTTCCGACCAGTGACTTCCCGAAAGCGCGGCGCCCGTGGTCTCCAGGTAGCCGCCGACCGCCCGGCCCAGGTAGGCATCTACGACAGCCGTGTGCGCACGGGGCACGATCTTGATCAGTGGAGCCAGTTCCGCCGAGCAGGACACTGTACGGAAACCGGCGGAGCGAAGGATGCGCTCGGCCCGCCGCTCGTGGTCCGGGTTCCGGTAGCTGTGCATCAGCGCGACGGCCGCCGCGCCGAAGCCCTCGTCGACGAGGGCGCGGGCGGCGGTTTCCAGTCCGTCTTCGTCGAGCGGCTCCAGCTCCCGGCCCTCGGCGTCGAGCCTTCCGCCGACCTCGACCGACCGTTCGTACAGGGGAGCCGGGCGCTCGACCGCGAGCGCGAAGATGTCCGGTCGCGCCTGATCCCCGATCAACAGCAGGTCGGCGAACCCTTCGGTGACGAAGAGCACCGTCCGTGACCCCGCCCGCTCGAGCAGGGCGTTCGTGCCGCGCGTCGTGGCGAGCCGGAGATCGCACGGCGGCAGCGGTTCGTGCAGCGCCCTGCCGGTGGCGATGCGCGCGGCGAGAATCGGCGCGTTCTCCGGCGACAGGAGTTCCAGTACCTGGCCGGGCTCGAGAGTGGGAATCCCGGTGCCGCCTTCCGCAGGCACGAGCCTGCAGGTTCCATCGGCCGACCACCGCTCCACCAGCGCCGGCCTGCCTTCACCAAGTGGCACCGCGCGGTAGCCGGCGAAAAAGCCCTCGGGCAGGTCGAAGCGGGTCTCGAGCCGGGGCCCCTGGGATCCATTCGAAACCACGGTGGCCCGAACGGCGCCCGAACTGAGGACCTTCACGCACCGGGATGAGCCCTCCGGGTCGATCGCGACACAGTCGGTAAACGTGCCGCCGGTATCGATCCAGAGCTGCCAGAGAGGCGGCACAGCAGAACCCGGTAGTGGCCGCTCGGAAGCGACTAGGAGGCCGCCAGCAAACGGACCAGGCGATCGATCCGCCGGTCGCCGTCGGGCTCCAGCCGCTGCGCTCGGCGAAGCAGTTTCTCGGCGGCCTTCCGCTCGCCCCGGCGCAGCAGCACCTCGCCCAACGCCGCCGCTGGCGCCGCCTCGTCCGGTCCGAGCCGCCGCGCCCTGCTGTAGAAGCGTTCCGCCTCGTCCAGACGCCCGTAACGCAGGCTCAGATCGCCGAGGGCGATGTAGGTGAACGGGTTGCGGTTGCGTCTGACGTCCGCCATCAACAGCAGGTCGTCCGCTTCCTCCGTTCGCCCGTTCAGCCGCAGCAACACAGCCAGGTTGACCAGGGCCGAACTGAGTCCCGGATCGACGATCAGGGCTTGCCGGTAGCTCAGCTCCGCCTGGCCAGTCCGGCCACTCCGGCGCTGGGCCACTCCCAGGTTGGCCCAGGCGGAGGCCAGTTCCGGGTCGATCCGGACGGCGTCCTCGAGCCAGGCGACGGCTTCGTCGAAGCGCTCGGCCCGCAGCGCCTCGGCTCCCCGGTTCGAGTAGTAGAGGGCGGTCGCCCTGAGATCGCTGATCGGCGTGACCCTGAAGCCCCGCTCGTCCTCGCGCAGGCCGAAGTCGATGAGCCGCATCGCGTGCCTGGGTCCGAACCCCACGGCAACGTGGTCGGAGATGACGATCAGGTCGCCTTCGCGCTCGAAGTTCTCGACGTGCGACACCTCGACGAAGTAGGCGGCGAGATCGAGCTCCCTGGCCATGCCGACGAACATCTGGGTAAAGGCCAGACAGTTCGCGGTCCGGGTCTCGAACACCTCCACCGCGGATCCGGTACGCCCGGCCTCGTACTCCACGCCGAGCATGGATGTCTCGGTCACCGCCTCGATCAGGCGATCGAGACGTTTGTCCCGGTCGGTCGCGGCGGCCGCTTCGTGAACCCAGGCGGCCATTTCGTCATTCAGCGCGAACGGCACCAGGGCATGGCTGACTTCACGACGCTCGAGTTCGCGCAGCAGCGCGTTCTCGCCCGTTTCGCGCACGCCGGTCGAGGCACACGCCAGAGCCAACGCAGCCAGAAGCGCCGCCACAGCCGGCCGGCTCAGCCAGCGGCGCCCGACTCGCGGCTCGATGTTCCCCGAAGTCACAGCGGTCACACCCTCCTTCGGCGCCTGGACCCATCTTAGCGCCGTTGATTCACCAACCAGCACGGATGCCTCACGATTCCCACGGGGCGGCCACGGGAAGATCGATGGACGTCAGGACTCGGCGCGTCGCGTCTTGAGCGCCCGCCGCCGCAAGAGTCGGACGCTGACCACGGCGACCAGGAGCGCCACCGCGGCAAGAGCGAGCACAGGCATCGTGATCGCCAGGAGCGACAAGCCGGCTGCCGACCCAGCCTCTCCGGTCGATACCACGGGATTTCCGATCCCGGCCGTCGCCATCGTGGAGGCTCCCCTCAGAAGCGTCGTCCCGGTCTGGACCACTGCCGCCGCCGTCCCGCCGGCAACCGCCGCGAGAGCCCAGCCAACCAGGGGCGTCGCGGTCTCGATGTTCGCCGCGGCCACGACGACGCCGGCGGTCACCGCGGCAGGCATCGCGGCTACGTCCAGAACGTTGTCGAGCCAGGGAATGTAGTAGGCGCCGACCTCACAGATGGCCGCGGCGCCCAGGGCGATCAGGGCGGGGGTTCCCGCCATCCACTCGAAACCCTCAGCCAGATCGAGTGCGCCAGCTCTGGCCGCGACGCCCATGACCAGGACGGGCAGAAAGACCCGAAAGCCGCACGCTGCGGCCAACCCGATACCAAGACCGACGCTGAGCAGTATCTCCATGCCACAGACTACGTCGCGCGCCGTCGGCGGGTTTCGACCAACCAACGGAGCAGCAGCCCCGCCTCGGGCACCTTTAGCAAATGCGCCGCCAGCAGATACGTCACGGCAAAGCCGATGACGGGCACCGTGCCGGCGATCCACGGCGGCCCCGGCACCAGCGTCTGGGTAGCCGCCCAAGGAGCGAGGCAGCAGATCGCGAGGGGCAGATGCCGCCGCCACGCCCGCCAGGGCGACCGCACCTGCACGTCGCGGCTTCGCAGGCGACCGAGCAATCGGGTCAACTCGAACCAGCTTCCCACAGCCGACCCCAGGGCCAGCCCGACGGCGCCGAGGCGCAGGGTTTGCTCCGCGCCTGCCATGTCACCAAGCCAGGCGGACGGTAACGCGTCAGCGACGGAGAGCCGGTCGAGAAACGTCATCAGCACGAATCCGACACCGGCCGCGACGGCAATGCGAATCACGACAATGAGGGCCGGGCTCCGCGTATCTCCGAGCGAGAAGAAGACGCTCTGCAGCAGGCGCGACGCGCTCGAAGCCAGAAGGCCCAGCGAGTAGGCCGCAAGCACGAGGTACACCAGCCAATTGTCGGCGCTCCCGAACTCGCCGCGGCGATACACCGCGCCGACGATCCCGAATCCCAGCGCCAGATAGCCCACGAACGTCGGCGCCACCAGGAAGGACATCGCCGACAGGGAGCGCATCGTCCGCGCCGCGGCGGTCGCGCTCCGCTCCTGCGGACCGCCGCTCAGACGGGACAGCTCCGGCAGTTCGGCGGCCGCCACGGACACCCCGAAGAGAGAGATCGGCAACAGGTAGAGGCGTTGGCCGAAGCCCAGGGCCGCATTCGCTCCCACCACCAGGAGGGAAGCCAGGAACAGATCGGCGTATGCGCCGAGACTTCCCGCGCCTCTGGCGGCGATCACCGGCCCCAGGTTGCTCAGGGTCTTCCGAACGCCCGGCGCGCGCAGGCTGAGCGACGGGCGCAACCCGTCCGTAACTCGGAGAACCAGGGGCAGTTGCACACCGAACTGAAGGAGGCCCCCGGCGAGACCGCCCCAGCAGACCGCGAGCGCGAGCGCTTCGACCCGATCGGCATCCACGCTCGCGGTACGCATCGCGACAAAGAGGACCGCGGCGATCACGCTCGCGTTCCAGAAACTCGGCGCCAGGTACGGCAACAGAAAGCGACGATGACTGTTCAGGATCCCGAGACACCAGGCCGACAGCGTGATCGCCGCCGACATCGGCACGCAGATGCGGACCGCCGTCGTGGCCAACTCCAAACGATCGATCGCCGCGGTTCCGGCGGCCACAGCCTCTGCGTCCGCCGCGAAGCCGGCGACCACCACGCGCACGATGACCGGGGCCAGGAGGACGCCAAGCAAGCTCAAGGCGGCCATCGCGGCGAACAGCAGTCCGAAGATTGCTCCCGCCACGGCGCCGGCCTCGCGCCGCCGCCCCTCGGCCAGCAACCGGCTGTAGACCGGAATGAACGACGCCGAGAGCGCCTGGTCGCCGAGCAGGTTCTGCAGGATGTTCGGTGCGCGAAAGGCGACCGCCAGCACGTCGGTCAACGCGCCGACGCCCGCGACGCCCGCGATGACGGCTTCCCGCGCAAGGCCGAGAACACGGCTGACAGCGATGCCGGCAGCCACCCGCGGCGCCCCGCTCGACGCCGCCGGCACGCTCTCCCTGCGGGCGGATTCTGCCAGGGTCAATCCGAGAGGCTGACGACGACCCGGTCGCCGCGCCGCTCGACCGTCGCCACGATGTCGGGCGCCGCGAGATCGAGCACCACGTGCAGGTTCCGGGTCGCTCCCCTGCCATGAACGCCGGTGCGTACGCCACGCAACCGGGCTGCGCTCACCGCGCTCGCGTCGTAGTCGCGCTGCACGCCGATCAGCCGCACGAGCAGCCGCGGCGGCGCTTCAAGCAGCATCACGTGGTGGCGCTCGAACGGAGCGTTGCCCGTGATCTCTACCAGGGTCCGGCCATCCTGCACCGAGGCGCTGATGGCGCGAAGCGCGGTCGCGTTGACGGGCGGCGCGCTCGGCGCCGGACTCGACTGTGCAGGCACCGGAGGGCGCGGCCGGGCAACCGGCTCGGGAAGCGGGGCTGGCGGATCGGGAGATGAGGCGGCCGGCTCGGAAGACAGGGCAGACGCCGCCCTCTCGGGAACTCCGGCGGCCACCGGGTCGGGCTCGGACTCAGTGGAAGGCAGGGCGGCCGCGGGCGGATCCGGGGGCCGGGCTGGTTGTTCGACCGGCGGCGCCACCTCGAAGCTCTGCGCTACGGGCGCCGGCTGCTCTTCGGCGCCGTCTCCGCCGATGCCGACAAGCCGCATCAGCGGTCCACGCAGGAAGATCAGCAGGATGCCGACCAGGATGACCCCCGCCACTGTCGGCCAGACCCAGGAAGGCCTGTCGGACTCCCGACTCATCCAGTCGTCCTGGTCACCCGCGAGGTCGCCAAACAGCTCGGCACGCGTGTCGCCGACTTCGCCGTCACCAGTCGCCGGCTCCTCCGGGGATGCGACCTCGTCCGAAGGAGGCTGTTCCACGGATTCTGCGAGATCAACCGGCTCTGCCGCCTCGGCCTCGGCCTCGACGTCGACCTCGACCGCAGGCTCTTCCGGCTCTCCGCTCTCCACACCGGCCTCGTCCGGAGTGTCGTCCATCGTCTCGACCTCCTCCGCCTCGGTTTCCTCCGCCTCCTCGGCCGCAGGGAGCGGCGCTGCCGGGGATACGTCCGAACCAGCCGCCTCGTCCGGCGGTTCGGAGAAGAGCATCGCCAGCCGTTCCTCTCCCGGCGGCTCGACACGCGTGAACTGCATGCCCATCCCCGCCGGCTGATCCGCGCCGCCCGGCGCCTCGCGCACCCAGACGACAGCGGCCTCACCCTGGACCGTGTCGGGCGCGTCCGCAGACCCCAGTTCGAGCACGAACGCCGTGCCGGTTCCCACGGGCCGGACGTCGGAGGTGGCCACGAACATGCCGCCGATCGCGATGTCGCGTGTCCGGGCTACGAGTTCCCCGTCCTCGCCGGGCACCGACAGGCGCACCTGCAGCTCCCGCAGCAGGCGGCGGGACTCGCGGAAGCGGAAACTCTGGCTAGCCGGGGACATGGATGCTAAGCGCTCCTTCGCAAAAGGGCGCCGCAATAGTAACCCTTCAGGCCGCCGCAACCCTCAAGAAGTCTGGGCCCCCTTGCGCGCCACCAGCAAGGCCATCTCCAGAGCCTGCTCGTAGTTCAGCCGCGGATCGACCTGGGAGCGGTAGGCCCGACGCAATCCCCGCTCGTCGAGACCGCGGGCGCCGCCCGTGCACTCAGTGACGTCCTCGCCGGTGAGTTCGAAATGGACGCCGCCCAGGATGGTGCCGTGATCGGCGTGGAGGTCGAAAGCCTGCTCCAGCTCCGACAGGATGGCGTTGAAGTCCCTCGTCTTCATGCCCTCGGACGTGCTCTTCGTGTTCCCGTGCATCGGATCGCAGATCCAGAGCACCGGCGTGCCGGTGGCCGAGACCGCCTCGATGATCGGCGGGAGTTCCTGAGCCACTCTCTCGGCGCCGCAGCGGTGAATCAGCGCGAGCCGCCCCTCCTCGCCGTCGGGATTGAGCACCTCGACCAGGTGCGCCACGTCCGCGGGGTTCATGCCGGTCCCCACCTTGACGCCCAGGGGGTTCCGAATGCCGCGCGCGTACTCGATGTGGGCCGAGCCCGGGAACGCCGTCCGCAGCCCGATCCACGGCAGGTGGGTCGACAGGTTGTACCAACCCTCCCGCCGCGGCACCGTCCGCGTCTGCGCCTGCTCGTAGACGAGGTGCAGGGCTTCGTGGCTGGCGTAGAAATCGACGCGGTCGATCTGGCCGACCTCGACGCCGGAGAGGGTCTCCATGAACTTCAGTGAATCGGCGATCGACTCGACCCGGCGCTGGTACTCGGCCGCGTTCTTCGAGTGGTCCACGAAGTCGAGATTCCAGTACTCCGGGTGGTGCAGGTCGGCGAAACCGCCATCGATCAGTCCCCGGATGAAGTTCAGAGTCAGTGCCGAGCGGTGATAGCCGCGCAGGAGGTTCAGCGGGTCGGGCTCGCGCGCGGCGGCGTTGAAGTCGAGGGAGTTGACCAGGTCGCCTCGATACGACGGCAGGGTCTCGCCACTGCGGGTCTCGGTGTCGGACGACCGCGGTTTGGCGTACTGACCCGCGAATCGGCCGACGCGGATCACGCGCTTCTTCAGACTGTGCGTCAGGATCAGGCTCATCTGGAGCAGGATCTTGAGCTTCGCCGTGATCGAGTCGGACGTGCATTCGGCGAAACTCTCCGCACAGTCCCCGCCCTGGAGAACGAAGCGCTCGCCGCGCGCCGCGGAGGCCAACTGCCGCTTCAGCGTCTCGACCTCCCAGGAGGTCACGAGCGGCGGCAGCGCGGCAAGCCTGACGGCCGTCGCCTGAAGCGCCTCCTGATCGGCATAGGTCGGCTGCTGGCGCACGTCGGCGCTCCGCCAGGACGTCGGGTTCCAGTTGTCCGCTGCGTTGCTCATCGCTGCACCGCTCACGAAAGGCCGTGAATCCTACTCCTCTATCTGGAGATACCGGCGCAACCAGCGCGTACCCAGGTAGAAGGGCAGCGTATCGACCGCGGCCGCCGCGAACTTGAACACGTAGGCGGTACCGATGAAGACCCACAGTTGCGGCCAGATCGGTTCCCCGTTGTCGACGGGTATCGCGCCCGCGGCGAAGTGGGTGATCGTGATGACGGAGAACGAGTCGACGAACTGGCTGACCACGGTCGATCCGTTGTTGCGCAGCCAGAGATGCCGTCCCTTCGTCAGCCGCTTCCAGAAGTGGAACACCCAGACATCGCAGAGTTGCGCGCTCAGGTAGGCGATCATCGACGCCGCGATCACGCCCAGCGTCATCGTCCGGATCTCGAAGAAGATCGGCAGCCGGCCATCAGGACCGGGCACCGGGGCGTCGAACCCCGGCAGAGCGCCACCCAGCCAGAGGATGACGGCGAGCCAGATGTTGACCAGGAAGCCGACCCATACCAGGAAGTTCGCCCGCTTGCGGCCGTAGATCTCGGAGATGAAGTCCGTGCACAGAAAGGTCAGCGGATAAGGAAGCACGCCGATCGCCAACGGCATCGGCACGCGCAGCCCGAAGATCGTGAAGCTCAGGTCCAGGAACCGCGTCACGCCCAGGATGTTCAGCATCGTCATCGAGCCCAGGAACAAACCCGCCAGGATCAGGAAGACCCGTTCGCGGCGCGCGTGCAGCGCGCTCGCCTCGATCGGATGCAGGTCGGATGAGTGCGGTGCCGCCGGAGTCGCTGTCGTCGTCACTGCCCGGCGACCTCCTGGACGCGGCTCCGCGCCCGCTGCTTGGCGGCGATGAAGTCTCCGTGCGGGAGGTGCAGAAGCCTCGCGATCTTCCGGATCAGAAACTCCTCCTGGGCTTCGAGCACACGGTCGGCGAACGCCACCCGCCACAGCTCCTCGATGAGCCGGCCCTTGCGGGCGTTGTCGAAGGACTCGTGGATCAGCCGGGTGAACTCATACAGGCATACGGAGCCCTCGGTTTCCGATTCGGCAAGTTCCACCAGCTCGCTGGTCTGCCCCTCGGAGAGCCCAAGATGACGTCGGACGCCGGCCAGCACAGCCTCCTTCTCCTCCTCCGCGGCATCGAAGTCGGCGCGCATCACCTCGACCATCAGCGCTGCCGCCGCCAGCCGCAGGCGGGCGTCCGGATCGTCCGACCGCTCGGGGTCGATCCGTTCACCGAAGAAGCTGCGGATGCGGTCGAGCATTACCGATCTCCGGTCGACGACGCGGCGAGCCGGGCCCAGGCCCCCTGCCGCCGGAGTTCCTTGGCGCGCGCTGCCACCCCGCCGCCGCCGGTGGCGCGCCGCCAGGCCGCGGCCGCGGCTTCGTCCACAAGCGCCCAGTGCTCCTCATGATCGGCGCGAACCCGGGCGGTCGCCCGGGACAGGGCGGCGACTCCGAGGTGCGCGGCGGGCTCGTCCAGCGGGCCGAAGGCCAGCCCGCCGGCCGCCACGAGAAGAAGCAGCAGATCCTCGACCGCGGCCTCGGGCCACCCCGACCGCCGGGCCAGCGCCAGGTTGTACGCGGTCGTCGCGGCGCCGATGTACAAGTCCTCGATCGTCCGGAAGGGCTTGATCGCGTCCGTGTAACCGTCGCCGGCCATCACCTCGCCGGCCGCAACCGGCACGCAGGTCAGATCGACGACGGCGTGCCGTACTTCGGGATTGGACGGCTTCCGATCGCCCAGATCCATGGGGGCGATACCGATCCCGCTTCTGTCACTCGGCACGCACAGCGCCCGCAGGCGGTTGCGATCCCCGTCACGGCCCAGGGAGGCGATGATCAGCAGCGCGGCCGCGGACGGCGCCAGCGTGGCCCATCGCTTCTGACCGTCGAGGCGGAATCCGCCGTCGGGCGCCGCGCTGAGCGAGGAGTGAACGGCGCGCGGATGCGCTCCGCCCTCCTCGCTGGCACAGAACGCCACGATGCCGCCGTCAGGGACCAGATCCAGGCCGTCGCGTTCCCATGCCAGACGCCTCACCGCCGCCTGGTGCCCCGCCACCATCGCCCAGGCCGGACGATCGGCGACGAAACCGCCGAGCAGACCGTGGGCGAAGTGATCGCGGCCGGAAGGGCTGGCGCCGCCGTTCACGCGCGCCTGCCACGGCGCCAGCACCTGCTCGCGGAAGGACCCGTACCAGCCGGCCGGATCGTCGCCGCCGGCCAGCGGCGCGGGCTCAGCGCCAAGCAGATGACTCAGCACCGGGTCGAGGGTCACGAACGCCCCCGGAACCAGACCTCTCGCGACGCCGGACGCACTTGAATAAGCTCGGCCGCCCAAAGTCGCAAAGGGCTCGGTCGGCTGTTGGCCACGGGCCGCTCCACAAAGCACATCGGCCGAAGATGATAGAGGAAGTGACCCCAACCGCCACCGGCACGGTTGCCGACCCCGAGACGCCCGGCTTTCGCCGGGTGCCGCGGACGGGCGTCATCTACGTGATGCACCGCGCGGCCGCCGCCGGCCACGGCGCCGACGGCCGCACCTGGTACAACCTCGGCCAGGGATCCCCCGAGGTCGGTCCGCTGCCGGGAGCGCCGCCCCGCCGCGACGAACTCCACATCGACCCGCGCCGCCAGACCTACGCGCCGGTCGACGGCATCGACGAGCTGCGCGAGCGGGTCGCCGATCTCTACAACTTCCTCTACCGCCGCGACAAGCGCTCGCAGTACACGCGGGAGAACGTCAGCATCGCTCCCGGCGGCCGGCCGGCCATGACCCGGATCGCGGCGGCAATGGGCGAGATGAACCTGGGCCACTTCATCCCCGACTACACCGCCTACGAGGAGCTACTGACCGCCTTCAAGGGTTTCATTCCGATCCCCATCCTGCTCGACGCGGCCCACGGCTACCGCGCCTCGCGGCGGCTGCTCGAGAAGGAGATCGTCGGTCGCGGCCTCTCGGCGCTCTGGTGCAGCAATCCCTGCAATCCGACGGGTCAACTGGTCGAGGGCGATCTCCTGGCCGAGTGGGTCGATGTCGCCCGCGACAACGCCTGCACCTTCATCCTCGACGAGTTCTATTCGCACTACATCTACACGCCGACGCCCGACTCCTGCACTCAGATCGCCGACACCGCGAGGATGGTCTCGGCGGCCGCGCACGTCGACGACGTGAACCGGGATCCCGTGATCCTGGTCGACGGACTGACGAAGAACTGGCGCTATCCGGGCTGGCGGGTGTCCTGGATCGTGGGGCCCGTGAGTGTGATCGACCGGGTGACCAGCGCGGGCTCCTTCCTCGACGGAGGCGGCAACCACCCCTTCCAGGAAGCCGCCGTGCCGCTGCTCGAGCCCGAACTCGTGCTGCAGGAGACGCAGGCGATCCAGACCGAATTCGCCCGCAAGCGGAGGTTCCTCGTCGACCGGCTGCGCGGCCTGGGCATCGAGGTCGAGCACGAGCCCAGCGGCGCCTTCTACGTCTGGGGCAACCTGGCCGGCCTGCCGGCGCCGCTGAACGACGGCATCGAGTTCTTCAAGGCGCTGCTCCAGGTCCAGGTCATCACGGTTCCCGGGATCTTCTTCGACGTGAATCCGGGGCAGCGGCGCCGCAACGCGCGCTACCACAGCTACTGCCGGCTCAGCTTCGGTCCGTCGATGGAAACCCTGGAGCGCGGCATGGAGCGGATCGAGAAGCTGATCCGCTCGCACGCCTGACGTCACTCAGGCGAAGCCCACCAACCGGCGAATCTCCGCCGCCTTCGGCTCTGCGACCTTCCGCGCGCGCTCCGCGCCGATGGCGAGCAGCCGGTCGAGCTCCTCCGGCGCGGCCATCAGTTCCTCGTAGCGCCGCCGGATCGGCGCCACCACCTCGATCACCGCTTCGGCGACACCGATCTTCAGGTCGCCGTAGCCGCGAGCCCCGGCGAAGTCGGCCAGGACCCGGTCCTCGCTGCGATCCGTGATCGCCTGGTAGATCAGCAGCAGGTTGTTGACGCCCGCCCTGGCCGGGTCGTCGCTGAACTCGATCTCGCGCCCCGAGTCGGTGACGGCCCGCTTGAGCGAACGCCGGATCTCGTCGTCGGTGTCGGTGAGACGGACGGCATGGCCACGGCCGGCGGTCTCGCTCTTCGACATCTTGACGGTCGGATCGTCGAGAGCCATCACCCGCGCGCCCGCGGTCGGAATGACCGCCTCGGGCAGGACGAAGGTCTCGCCGTAGATGTGGTTGAAGCGGCCCGCGATGTCCCGGGCCAGCTCCACGTGCTGCTTCTGATCCTCTCCGACCGGTACTTCGTCCGCGTCGTAGAGCAGGATGTCGGCCGCCTGCAGCACCGGGTACGTGAACAGACCGACGCCGATCCGCTCGCGGCCTCCCCGGCGTTCCGACTTCGCCTTGAACTGCGTCATCCGCTCGAGCCAACCGATCGGTGTGGCGCAACCCAGGATCCAGGCGGCCTCGGCGTGGGCGCGGACGTGGCTCTGGACAAACAGGGTTGTGCGCTCCGGGTCGATGCCGCAGGCGAACAGCATCGCCGTCAACTCGCGGGTGCCCGAACGCAGCGCCTCCGGATCCTGGCGCACCGTGATCGCGTGCAGGTCCACGACGCAGATGAAGTTCTCGCGGTCGTCCTGACGCGCGGCCCAGTGCTTCACGGCGCCCAGGTAGTTCCCCAGGTGCAGCACACCGGACGGTTGAATGCCGGAAAACACCCGGCGCCTGCGCACCGCCCCACTCATGCTGGAGAGATCCTCACGCCGGGACGGTCGCCGGCCGCGGCGCCGGGCGAAGCACGGTCCAGCCGACGCAGATACCGTAGTTCACGAGCAGGCCCCAGACGCCGGCGCCCACTCCCCACGGACTGCGGGTCGCCCAGACGTCGAAGGCGGCGCCGCACCAGATGACCAGGGTGAGAAGCGTGCCCAGCACCATGCCGGCCAGCACGGCCGAAGCGGGCATCCGCCGCCAGTAGACCCCGAGCATGAACACCGGCGAGAGCTGGACCATGAACTCGAGCTTCAGCTCGATCAGCACCCAGATCGAACTCTCCGTCTCCAGCGACACCCAGGCCATCAGGATCAGGATCGCCATGACGCCCCACGCGAACGTCTTGCCCACGATCAGCATCTCGCGGGCCGACGCCTCGCGGCGGAAGTAGCTCTTGTAGATGTCCTTCGTGAACATGGAACCGATCGAAAGAAGGGCCGAGTCCGCGGTCGACATGATCGCGGCCACCACCGCCGCGAACACCATCACGATGAGCCAGTACATGACCGGCGAACGGTCGATCAGACCGCCCAGGACGTAGATCGTGACCTTGTCGCTCTCGAGCTGCGAGAGTCCCGGGAACCGGCTCAGCGCGATGAAGCCGATGAGGAAGGCGAGCAGGGTCGTCCCCAGCGGCATGAAACCCATCGCCGCCAGCGACCGCCGCAGACTCTTCTCGCCCTTCGCCGCGAAGATGCGCTGGATCGCGTGCGGATACAGAGCGACGCCGAGGCCGAGCATGAGGAGCGTGCTGACCCAGGTCCGCAGACCGCGGGCGTCCGGCGCCTCGAGCCTCTCCGGCGCCGTGGCTCGAATCCCCTCCGCCGCCGCCGCCAGCCCGCCGTCCGCCGTGATCAGGGTGTAGAGAATCACCGCGCAGCCGCATAGCAGCAGCGAACCCTGCACCGCATCGGTCCAGGCGACCGCCCGCATGCCGCCGAGCGACTCGTAGATCAGCATCACGCCGACCAGCAGCAGCACGCCCTGCATGAAGCTCATGCGACCGCCGCTGATCGCCTCGACGCCGTGCCCCATCGCCACCAGTTGCTCCAGCACGTAGTTCGCCAGGCCCCAGCAGAGGAGCACGACGCACAGAACGCGCAGTGGATGGGAGCCGAAACGGTGGTACACGAAGTCCGTCGGCGTGATGTAGCCGAAGCGGCGGGCCAGGCGAAACAGACGCGGCGCGTAGATCATGAACACCGTGATGACGAGGATCATGAAGGTCACGCTGACGATGTAGGTCGCCCCCTGGACGTAGGAGCGGCCGGCGAAGCCGAGCAGCGTGTTGCCGCTGTACTGGGTGGCAAACAGGGTCAGGAACAGGACCGCGAAACCGAAGGTCGAGCCGCCGAGGTAGAAGTCCCGCAGCGAGCGTTCCTTCTGCTTCAGGCGGCCGAGCAGGCCGAGGCCGAGCATGACGACGAGGTAGCCGCCGAGAACCGCCAGCGCGCCCGGCCCGAACGTCACCTCGGGGACGGAGGTGTTCACGGGTTCTCCGCGGACGCGGTCGACGACGTCGGGTCCTTCGCGGCGTTTCCGCCCTCGTCGGCGCCGTCCCGCCACAACCGTAAGGAGGCGAAAGCAGTGACGAGCGCCAGGGCCAGACCGCAGACGATCGTGATCCAGGTCCAGACGGGCAGGCCGGCCGCCAGCCGGCCGCCCACCGACGGCGGCAGGTACCACGGCACGCTGATCGCGAGGATCAGAACGACCGCCGGCAGGAACCAGCGATGCCGCAGGGGTTCGTCGGCAGGACGAATCGCCTCCCAGAAGGCGTCCTGATCCCGCTCGTCTTCGTAGTCCGACAGACGTCTCGTGTTGGCCACCGAGCGCGCATTATGCCCCACCGGTAACGGCGACCACCGTGCTAACGTCCCCGTTCCGGTTCCGGCCGGCGCCCCCTGGTTTCCCCCTTGGACCAGGTCCGTCAACGACCAGGGGGCCTGCACATGGTGAACGGTTCTCGACTGCGTCCCCAGACTCTCCCGGTGGCGGTCTGCGCGGTCCTGGCCATGGGACTCGCATCGTGCGGTCCGGCGGAACGCAGGACGAACGGAGAAGAGCAACAGGACTTGGACCAGATAACCGAAGCTGAAACCGAAGCGGCGCCTGCGCCCGAGTGGTCACTCGCCATCCACGGCGGCGCGGGCAGTGCCCGTCGCGGCACGACGGACGCCGAGGACTACTACCAGGCCCTGCGCGACGTGCTGTCGCTCGGCAGCGAGCAGTTGGCGGCGGGTGAAGCGAGCCTCCGCGTTGTCGAAGACGTCGTGGCCGCGCTGGAGGACGACCCCCGATTCAACGCCGGGCGCGGCTCGGTGTTCACGTCCATCGGCACTCACGAACTGGACGCCGCGATCATGGACGGCCGCACCCTCGCCTGCGGCGCGGTGGCCGGCGTGAAGAACGTCCGCAATCCCGTGCGACTGGCCCGCCGCGTCATGGAGGACACGCCGCACGTGCTCCTCAGCGGCCAGGGCGCCGACAACTTCGCGGTCAACGCCGGCGTGCGCCGGAACGTCCAGGCCTACTTCACGACCGAGCCCCAGTTGGAGCGGTATCGCGAGATCCGAGGCCAGCGGAGAAGCAGCAGCCCGGAAGGTGACGGAGCTCCGAATCCCGAGGGCGACTACACCGGCAATGCGGGTCCGGAACCTGGCCAGGGCGGAGCCTCCCATCTCGGCACCGTCGGCGCGGTGGCCATGGACCGCTACGGCAACCTGGCGGCGGCCACCTCGACCGGGGGCACGATGTACAAGCAGATCGGGCGCGTCGGCGACGTGCCCGTCATCGGCGCAGGCACCTACGCGAACAACGAAACGGCGGCGATCTCCTGCACCGGCCGGGGCGAGGAGTTCATCCGCCACACCGTGGCCTACGACGTCTCGGCGCTGATCGAGTACGCCGGTCTCTCCGTCGAGGAAGCGGCGCGCAAGGTCATCGGCGAGACGTTGAAGCCCGGTGACGGCGGCATCATCGCGGTCGGCAGGGACGGCTCCATCGCGATGGAGTTCAACACGAACGCGATGTTCCGCGGCGCGGCCAACTCACTCGGCCGGTTCGACGTCGGGATCTGGGAGGACGTCCGCAGCGGCCGACCGTGAGCATCCGCTACGAACAGACGCTGCACCGGGCCCGGAGCGACCCGGAGGGGTTCTGGGCCGAGGCCGCCGAGGCGATCTCCTGGCACCGGCGCTGGGACCGCGTACTGGACGATTCGAACCCGCCGTTCTACCGCTGGTTCGCCGGAGCGGAGGTCAACACCTGCTACAACGCGGTCGACCGGCACGTCGAAGCGGGACGGGGCGACCAGCCGGCGCTGATCCACGACAGTCCCGTCACGGGTACGAAGCGCATCATCTCGTACTCCGATCTGCGCGAGCAGACCGCGCGGCTCGCCGGCGTGCTGCGCAGCCTCGAGGTCGAGGCCGGCGATCGGGTCCTGATCTACATGCCGATGGTGCCGGAGGCGGCCGTCGCCATGCTCGCCTGCGCCCGTATCGGCGCCGTCCACTCCGTGGTGTTCGGCGGCTTCGCCGCCAGGGAGCTCACGACCCGTATCGAGGACGCCAGGCCGAAGGTCGTCCTCGCCGCTTCCTGCGGCATCGAGACCGCCCGCATCGTCGAGTACAAGCCCCTTCTCGACGAAGCGATCGCGATGTCGGCCCACAAGCCGGTCGCGACCGTCATGCTCCAGCGTCCCCAACACACCGCCGAACTCGGCTCGGGCGACCGAGACTGGCACGACGCGATGGCCGCGACCGATCCCGTCGACTGCGTCCCGGTCCAGGCCACCGACCCGCTCTACATCCTGTACACCTCTGGCACGACCGGCGTTCCCAAGGGCGTCGTCCGCGACAACGGAGGCCACCTGGTGGCCCTCGACTGGAGCATGGCGAACGTGTACGGCGTGTCGCCCGGCGAGGTCTATTGGGCCGCCTCGGACATCGGTTGGGTGGTCGGACACTCCTACATCGTCTACGCGCCGCTGATCCACGGCTGCACCACCGTGCTCTACGAGGGCAAGCCGGTCGGCACGCCCGACGCCAGCGCCTTCTGGCGAGTCATCTCCGAACACAATGTCTCGGCGCTGTTCACGGCGCCGACGGCGTTTCGCGCGATCAAGCGGGAGGACCCTCGCGGCGAGTTGATCGGGAAGTTCGACCTGAGCTGCCTGCGCACCCTGTTCCTGGCCGGGGAACGCGCCGATCCGGACACCGTGCAATGGGCCGAGGACAAACTCGGCGTGCCGGTCATCGACCACTGGTGGCAGACCGAGACCGGCTGGGCGATCGCCGCCAACTGCGTCGGCCTGGGCGCGCTGCCGGTCAAGCACGGCTCCCCGACCAAGGTCGTGCCGGGGTACGACGTGCGGATTCTCGACCACGACGACGCCGGTACACCCGGCTCGAGCCGGGAAGTGCCGCCCGGCGAGAACGGCGCGATCGCGCTCCGCCTG
Organism: Acidobacteriota bacterium; assembly: GCA_011525365.1. Lineage (GTDB taxonomy): Bacteria > Acidobacteriota > Thermoanaerobaculia > Multivoradales > Multivoraceae > Multivorans. The sequence continues at coordinate 1,489,601 of WTGQ01000002.1, read as the reverse complement.
CCGCTGCCGCCCGGCTGCCTGCCGACCCTGTGGCAGAACGACGAGGGCTACGTCGAGTCCTATCTCCGCGAGTACGACGGCTACTACCAGACGGGCGACGCGGGCCACCTGGACGACGACGGCTACCTCTACATCATGAGCCGGACGGACGATCTGATCAACGTCGCCGGCCACCGCCTGTCCACCGGCGCCATGGAGGAGATCCTCGCTTCACACAGGGACGTCGCCGAGTGCGCCGTCATCGGCGTAGCCGACTCGCTCAAGGGACAGGTGCCCCTGGGGCTGGCGGTGCTGTACGCGGGATCGAGCCGCACCGAGGCGGAGATCGTCCCGGAACTGGTGCAGAGCGTGCGTGACCAGCTCGGCCCGGTCGCGTCGTTCAAGGTGGCGGCGATCGTCGACCGCCTGCCGAAGACGAGGTCTGGCAAGGTGCTCCGGGGCACAATGCGGCGGATCGCCGACGGCGAGTCCTACACGGTGCCGCCGACGATCGACGATCCGGCAATCCTCGACGAAATCGAGCAGACCCTCACCGAGCTGGGCTATCCCCGCCCGGCGACGCCCTGAAGACGGTCCCGCGCCGCCCGGAGTCCGCAGAATCTGCGGAAAACTCTGCGGAAAGCAACCATCTTCATACCTTGTAAGCCCTTTGTTATCAGCAACTTACAGCCATTCCGCACCGGATACGGTGCGAGCGCCCGACTCACTGTAAGTTGTTCATGAACAAGAGGTTAAGCCGACCCAGCGACTGACCGGCATTGCCGGATGTTTCGAGTCGGCGGTACAGTGCCCTTCATGGACCCCACGCAGGCTACCCGAGAGGTCTTCTGGAACATCGAGTACACGTGGCTGGTGTACGTGCTGATGGTCCCCACCCTGGCGGTTTTCGGCTGGGGCTTCTGGCTCAAGATCCGGCGCTGGCGGACCGGCCAGCCGGCAGTCCGCTTCGACCGGCCGGCCGAGCGCTTGCAGCTCTTCCTCAAGAACGCCGTGGGCCAGGGGCGCACGATCAGGAGCCGCTACGCGGGCGTCTTCCACACGCTCGTCTACACCGGCTTCATCGTGCTGTTCCTGGCCACCACCGTGGTCGCGATCCACCACGACACGCCCCTGCACATCATGAAGGGGCACTTCTACCTCATCTTCCAGTCCCTGATCGTCGACATCTTCGGCCTGTTCGTGCTGGTCGGCGTCGCCCTGGCCGCGATTCGACGCTGGATCTCGAAGCCGAACCTGCTGGTCTACACCGACGAAGCGAGCTGGATTCTGGTCACCATCTTCGTCATGGCGCTCACAGGCTTCATGGTCGAGGGCTGGCGCATCGCCGTCACCGACGACCCGTGGGCCGCCTGGTCGCCGATCGGCAACGTGTTCGCGCTCATGTCGGATCCGGTGATGAGCGACGCGACGATGCAGACCGGGCACGTCGTCATCTGGTGGTTCCACCTTCTGGTGGCGTTCGGCTTCATCGCGTGGGTGCCGTTCAGCAAAATGTCCCACGTGTTCACGGCCCCGCTGAACATCTTCACCGCCAACCTGGACGGCTACGGCGGCTCCCTCAAGACGATCGACTTCGAGACCGCGGAGCGGTTCGGGATCAATCACCTGGGCGACTTCACCTGGAAGGACCTGCTCGACTTCGACGCCTGCACCGAGTGTGGCCGCTGCACCGACGTCTGTCCAGCCAATGCGGTGGGCAAGTCGCTGTCGCCGCGGGACATCATTCTCGACCTGCAGGGACTGATGCACAAGCGGGGCGACCAGTTCCTGCTCGACGGAAACAGCAACGGGAACGGAAGCGGCGCCAACGGCAGCGACGGATTGCTCCCGATCATCGACCAGGAGACGGCCGTATCGCCGGAAGCGCTGTTCGCCTGCACCACCTGCGCCGCCTGCATGGAGGCCTGTCCGGTCCACATCGAGCAGATGCCGAAGATCGTCGACGCGCGCCGCTACCTCGTCATGGAGGAGGCGGACTTCCCCGAAGGGATGATGGACATGATGAACTCGCTCGAGTCGCGCCAGCATCCGTTCGCGGGAACGCAGTTCAGCCGCGTCGACTGGACCGAGGGCCTCGACATCGACGTGATGGCCGAGATGGACGATCCGCACGAAGCCGAGGTCCTGATGTGGGTCGGCTGCGGCGGCGCCCTGGTCGAGCGCAATCGGAACACCGTCCGCGCCACTGCGAAGCTGCTCCGGAAGGCGGGAGTCAAGTTCGCGATCCTCGGCCGCGAGGAGTCCTGCACCGGCGATCCCGCCCGCCGCGTCGGCAACGAGTTCCTGTTCGAGATGCTGGCCAAGGGCAACGTCGAGACGATGCAGCGCTACGGCGTCCGCAAGGTGGTCACCTCCTGCCCTCACTGCTTCAACTCGTTCAGGAACGAGTATCCGCAATTCGGAGGCAGCTACGAGGTCTACCACCACACGCAGTTCCTCGATCAACTGCTGGAGTCGGGCCGTCTCGACGGCGACGGCGCCGCGCGCGGCTCGGACGGGAGTTCGACGATCACCTTCCACGATCCCTGCTACCTCGGCCGCCACAACGGCGAGTACGACGCGCCCCGCAACCTGCTCGCGAACGTCGGCGGCGCGCGCCAGGTCGAGATGCAGCGCAGCCGCAATACGAGCTTCTGCTGCGGCGGCGGCGGCGGCATGGCCTTCGTCGACGAACCGCCCGACCAGCGAGTGAACCAGGAACGCGCCCAGGAGGCGGTCGACACCGGAGCCGACGTTGTGGCCGTGGGCTGTCCCTTCTGCGCCACCATGCTCGACGACGGCGTCAACGCGCGCCGCGGCGACCGCGACGTCAAGGTCAAGGACGTGGCGGAGCTGCTCTGGGACGCGGTCGGCCACTCCGACCAGGCCGCGCCCTAGCCCCGCTTCTTCCGCCCGGTCCATTGCCAACCTACCGGGCGGTCGGTAGACTACTCTCCGTGACCTTCCGAGGACCCTCGACCCGATGACTGCCCCGGACAACGCGGCCCTCCGGGCCGCCGCCACCGCGGCCAACGGTGAGCAGGACCGGCGGGCGGAGATCTACCGCAGTGCCGCGCGGATCTTCCACCGCAAGGGCTACCACGCCACCTCGATCAACGACATCGCCGCCGCGGTCGGACTGACCAAGGCCGGCCTCTACTACTACATCAAGGGCAAGCAGGACCTGCTGTTCGCGATCATGGGCTTCGCCATGGACCAGCTCGACGAGCAGGTCATCGAGCCGGCCCGGCGCGTACAGGATCCGCAGGCGCGTCTGGAGACGATCGTCGCGCGCCACGCCCGGCTGATCACCCAGGACTCCTCGGCGCTGACCATCCTGGTCAACGAACTCGAAGGGCTGCTCCCCGACGATCGCGCCGACATCATCGGCAGGCAGCGGGACTACGTCGACTTCATCGCCGACACCCTCGCCGCCCTGCGCGACGAAGGCAAGGTCGTCGGCCTCGACCCGACCGTCGGAGCGTTCAGCCTGGTGGGGATGATCCTCTGGATTTCGCGCTGGTACCGGGCCGACGGCCGGCTGGACGGCGACGAAGTGGTGGCGGAAGTGACCCGCATGGCGGTCTCGGCGGTGCTGAACCGTGGCGACCACAGCAACGCCGGCAACCAGGGCACCGGATAGCCGGCGAAGGAGACGCGATGAGAGTGCTCGTCTGCCTCAAGCAGATTCTCGATCCGGACGTCCCGGCAAGGGACTTCCAGATCGACCCCGCAGCCAAAGCCGCCAGACGGGGCGGCGCGAACCTGGTGACGAACATCTTCTGCGAGAACGCGGTCGAGACGGCTCTCCAGTTCCGGGAGGCGGCAGGCGGCGACGTGAAGATCACCGCCCTCTGCTATGGCGAGTCCTCGGCCGAGGACTGCCTGCGCAAGGCGATGGCGATGACGGTCGACGAGGCCTGCCTGGTCGAACGCGACGGCAGCACGAACCCGGACGCGGAGGCCGTGGGACGGGTGCTGGCGGCGGCGATACAACGACTGGAGCAGGACGGCGGCCCCTTCGACGCCGTGCTCGTCGGCCGGGAGTCGGGCGACTGGGGCGTGGGACAGACCGGCGGCCTGCTGGCCGAGGAACTCGGCCGGCCGGCGCTGGGCTTCGTCGAGAGCCTCCAGCCGGGCAACGGCAGCATCACGCTCCGCCGTCAGACAGATGTCGGCATCGAGGTCGCGGAGGCCGAGCCGCCCTTCCTCGTCACCATCACGAACAACGAGGACAACGTGCCCCGCATCCCGAAGACGCGGGACGTCATGATGTCCTACCGCAAGCCGCTCCAGAAGCTGAGCCTCGCCGACCTGGAGCTGGACAGCGAGGAGATCCGTGCCGGTTCGTCGATCTTCGAGGTCGAGGAGATCTTCATCCCGGCGGACGAAGTCGAGTGCGAGCTGGCGGAGGGCGACACGCTGGAGGAACGGGTCGACCAACTGGCCAAGCGCATCCACGAAGTCGTCGCCTCGATCGGCTGATACCGGCACCGCGCCAAGGACGAGAGAAAGGAAGATCGATGGCGAACGTTGCAGTCTGTGTCCTGGGCAGTCTCGGCTACGACCGCTCCGCGCAAGGCGCGGCGGGCGCCGGCCGCGCCCTTGCCGAGAGTGTCGGCGGCGAACTCCATGCCCTGGTGATCGGCCCCGTCGAAGACGACGCGGTTGCGGCGCTCGCAGCCGTCGCCGACCGCGTCGTGATCGGCGCTAACGAAGCGCTCCGCGACTATCAGCCCGAGCAGGCGCTGCAGGCGGTCCAGCAGCTCCACGCGGCGGGCGGCGGGGACTACGTCGCGGTGCTGCTCAGCAACGACACCTACAGCCAGGAGATCGCGCCCCGCCTCGCCCACCGCCTGGGCGGCAGCTCGATGGCCGACGCCGCCGCGATTCGCATGGACGGCGACCACCTGCTGGCCCAGCGCACGGCCTACGGCGGCAAGGCGATCTCCATCTACCGGCTGAAGAAGCAGCCGGCGGTCGTCTGGCTGCGGGCCCGGGGCTTTGAACCGGCCCCCGAACAGGCCTCGCCCGGCGACGTCAACAACGTCGACCTCGCCCTCGATCCCCCGCGCATCCGCATCACCGGCCGCGAAGTCGTCGCTCAAGAAGGCGTGCGGCTCGAGGACGCGCCAGTCATCGTCTCCGGCGGCCGCGGACTCGGCGGTCCAGAGCCGTTCCAGGAGTTGAAGAAGCTCGCCGACGCGATCGGCGCCGAACAGGGCGCCTCACGCGCCGCCTGCGACGCCGGCTGGGTCCCCCCCAACTGGCAGGTCGGCCAGACCGGCAAGAAGGTGGCGCCCGAGCTCTACATCGCGATCGCGATATCCGGCGCCAGCCAGCACCTGCTCGGCATGGGCGACAGCAAGGTCGTCGCCGCGATCAACACCGATGCCGACGCGCCGATCTTCAAGCACTGCAGTTTCGGAATCGTCGAGGACTACAAGGCGGTCGTCCCGCTCCTGACCGAGAAACTGGCGGCGCTTTCGAGCTAGTCCTCCGCGCCGCGCCCGCCGACGATGACCTGGTGGGCCTTGAGCCGGAGCGCGTTGATCCGGATGAAGCCCCGCGCGTCGGTCTGGTCATAGCCGCCCTCGACGTCCATCGACGACAGGTTCTGGTCGTAGAGCGAGCTGGGTGACTCCCGGCCGAGGACGGTCACTCCGCCCTTGTAGAGGCGGAGGTGGACCGTGCCGTCGATGATCCGCTCGGCCTGGAGGAAGGCGGCACGGATGAACTCCATCTCGGGCGAGAACCAGAAGCCGTTGTAGATCAGTTCGGCGAACTTGGGCGACAGGCCGTCGCGCAGGCGCTGCACTTCACGGTCCATCGCCACACCCTCGAGATCGCGCAGCGCGTGGTGGAGGATCGTGCCGCCCGGCGTCTCGTAGACACCTCGCGACTTGATGCCGACGAAGCGGTTCTCGACGATGTCGATGCGGCCGATGCCGTTCCTGCCGCCGATCTGATTCAGGTACTCGAACAGCGTGAGCGGGTCCGACTGCTCGACGCCGTTCGTCCGGTCCCGTACCCGCACCGGACGCGCGTCCCTGAACTCGACCTCGACGTCGGTCGGCTCGTCCGGGGCATCGAGCGGCGAAACGGTGAGCGAGAACATGTCTTCGGTCGGGGTCTGCATCGGGTCCTCGAGCAGGCCGGCCTCGTAGCTCTTGTGCATCAGGTTCTCGTCCATGCTGTACGGCTTCTCGGACGAGGCCTCGATCGGGATGCCCTGCTCCTCGGCATAGTTCAGGAGATCGGTGCGGCCCTGGAAGCGCTTCAGGAACTCCCCGTCCTTCCACGGCGCGTAGACCTCGATGTGGGGCGCCAGGGCGGCGTAGGCGAACTCGAACCGGACCTGGTCGTTGCCCTTGCCGGTGGCGCCGTGAGAGAGCACGTCGGCGCCCTCCCGGATCGCGATCTCCGCCTGTCGGCGCGCGATCAACGGCCGCGCCAGGGCGGTGCCGAGCAGGTAGCGGTTCTCGTAGACCGCGTTGCCGGCGATCGCCGGGTAGATGAAGTCGGTCACGAACTCGCGCCGGACATCTTCGACGTACACCCTGGAAGCGCCGATCGTCTCGGCCCGGCGGGCCTGGCGGTCGAAGTCCTCCCGCTGGCCGACGTCGACGATCACGGCGACGACGTCGAACCCCCGTTCCTGCAGTGTGCGCAGGATGACCGAAGTGTCGAGACCGCCGCTGTAGGCGAGTACGGCTTTCTTTCTCGGCATGGCTGGCTGGACCTCCCTCGGAACCGGAGACCGCTCCGGGCGGGCGGGAGACTATCCGGGCAGCGATCCGCGGTGAAGCGCCCGTCAATCGTCCTCGACGACTTCGGCCGGAAGCAGGCCCACCGCGCCGCTCCGCCAGAGCCGCCAGCGAACGCGGAACGCAAGGAAGATCGCCACGAAGACCAGCCCGAAGGTCAGGCCCCACCACACGCCGCTTGGGCCGAGCCCTCTCTCGAAGGTCAACCAGGCGCCGGCCGGCATACCGATGACCCAGTACCCCACGAGCGCCACACCCGCGGGGAACCGCGTGTCGGCGGCCCCCCGCAGCACACCGGCGGCGGCCACCTGCAAGCCGTCGGCGACCTGGAACAGACCGGCGATCGGGATCAAGGCGGCGGCCGCGGCGATCACGGCCGGCACGTCGCTGAAGACGCGCGCCAGAAGCTGCGGCAGCGAGAAGAAGACGAGGCCGAAGGCGATCATCACGCCGGCGCCGAGGCTGAGGCAGACCAGCGCTGAGCGGCGGGCACCCACCGGATCCCGGCGCCCGATCGCGTTGCCGACGCGCGTCGTCGCCGCGCCAGCGAAACCAAGGGGCACCATGAAGGAGATCGAGGCGAGGCTGATCGCCACCTGGTGGCCGCTGAGCTGCGCCTCCCCCAGGCGACCGATCAGCACGGCCGCGAAACTGAACACGGTGACCTCGAGCGACACCTGAACCGCGATCGGCACACCCACGAACAGGAAGGGACGGAGCGCCGCCGGGCGTAGCCACGACCACCGCCAACCGCCGACGTACCGGCGCAGGTGACGCCATCCGAACGCGGCGACGACGATCAGCATCACCCAGCGCGATCCGGATGTCGCGTAGGCGGAGCCGCGCACACCGAGCGCCGGGAATCCGAGATGGCCGAAGATCAGCGCCCAGTTCGCGATCGCGTTGAACACGTTGGCAACGCCGATCGCGATCAGGGCCGGCCGCACGATGCTCATCGCCTGAAGCGTCTGCCGCAGACACATGAAGAGGAGGAACGCGATGACTCCGGGCCCGATGCCCCGAAGGTACGCGGCGGCCGGCTCGACGATGGCCTGCGGCTGACCCGTGAGCGGAAGTGCGCGATCCAGTACGAGCACGATCAGGGTTGCCGGCACCGACAGCAGGACCGCCATTCCCACACCCCGGCATAGCACCCTGCTGATCTGCCGGTGGTCCCCGGCGCCGAACGCCTGCGCGGCCATCGGATCGATCGCCAGCAGGATGCCGATGAAGGACCAGATCACGGCGATGCTGAGCGCGTTGCCGATCGAGCCGGCCGCAAGGTCCGTCTCCGACACGCGGCCCAGCATCATCGTGTCGACGGCGCCCATCAGCACCATCCCCACCTGGACCAGGATCACCGGCGCCGCCAGACGCACCACGGCGCCCACCTCTCTGCGCACCGCCCCCCCGTCCATCGCTGTGCTCGCACCCTTCAAGGGGCGGTATTGTAGGCAGCCTCACCCTCATCGAGATCGCCGTTGCTCAGCTACATCCTCCGCCGGCTCGTCACCGGACTGGTCACCCTGTTCGGCATCTCGGTCATCTCGTTCTTCATCATCCAGCTCGTACCGGGCGACCCGGCCCAGATCCAGACCTCCCAGATCGCCGACGCCGCGGTGTCGGAGCGCGTCTACCAGCAGTTGCGGGAGCTCTACGGGCTCGACAAGCCGATCCCCGTGCAGTACGGGAACTGGATCTGGGACCTGGTCAGAGGCGATCTGGGCTCGTCCTTCCACGACGGCCGCCGGGTCTCGGCCAAGATCGGCGAGGCGTTGTGGCCGACCCTGTCGGTCGCTCTGCTCTCCTTCATGCTGACCCTGATCATCTCGACGCCGATCGGGATCTACAGCGCGCTACGGCAGGGCGGCGGCTTCGACCGCTCGGTCAGCACCGGGCTCTACATGCTCTATTCGGTGCCGAACTACGTCGCCGGCATGCTGCTCATCCTCTACCTCGGCGTGAAATGGGACCTGCTGCCCTTCCGCGGCATGAGGTCCGACGGCTACGACGAGATGACCACGCTCGGGCAGATGTGGGATCTGGCGCAGCACTACGTCCTGATCACCTTCTGCTTCACCTTCGGCAACCTGGCCTACTACTCCCGCTTCATCCGCCAGAACCTGCTCGAGGTGGTGCGACAGGACTACATCCGCACCGCCCGCGCCAAGGGCCTCGGTGAGCAGAGCGTCGTACTCAAGCACGCGTTCACGAACAGCCTGATCCCGCTGATCTCCCTGATCGGCCTCACCTTCCCGTTCGTGCTGAGCGGCAGCGTGATCCTCGAGTACATGTTCAACTGGCCGGGACTGGGCCGCCTGTACTTCGAGTCCGTTTTGCAGCGCGACTACCCGACGATCATGGCGCTGAACTTCATCACCGCCCTGCTCGTGCTCGGCATCACCTTCATCGCCGACTTGACCTACGGTCTGGTCGATCCCCGCATCAGCTACGAGAAGTGACGATGACGGTCGCAGCCGCCGGCAACTCTCCACCCGTACGTTCCTACTGGAGCATCACCTGGCGGCGGTTCCGCACGCACCGGCTCGGCATGGTCGGCCTGTGCGTGGTGGCGGTGCTGTTCCTCGTCGCCTTCCTGTCGCCGATCCTGGCCAACGAACAACCCATCCTGTGCCGTTTCGACGGCGGCTTCTACTATCCGGCGGTCGTCGACCTCATCCACCAGGTCCCGGGCACGAAGCTGATCATCCAGAAGCAGCGGCCGTATCGCCTCGCGACCTTTGACTTCAAGCGGGAGTTCGACCCGGAGCGCGGCGACTGGGCGCTGTGGACGCCGGTCCGCTACGGCCCCAGGGAGATCGCCGCCGAGCCCCTGGCCGGGCCTTCCAGCCGTCACTGGCTGGGCACCGATCAGTCAGGGCGGGACGTCCTGTCACGAATGGTCCACGGCACGGTCGTGTCGATGAAGGTCGGTTTCCTGTCGATGGGCATCGCCGTGATCCTGGGCCTCGTGCTCGGTTGCATTGCGGGCTACGCGGGCGGCGCGGCCGATCTCGTCATCTCGCGCTTCATCGAAGTCGTCATGTGCTTCCCGCCCTTCTTCCTGATCCTCGCCGTACTGGCCTGGTTCCCACCCAGCATCGAGAACGTGATGATCGTGATCGGCCTGACCCGATGGGTCGGCATCGCCCGTTTCGCGCGCGGCGAGATCCTGCGCATCCGCGAGACGGACTACGCCCTCGCCGCCCGCTCACTGGGCGTCAGGCCGGCCCAGCTCGTCCTCCGCCACCTGCTGCCCAACGCGCTGGCGCCGGTACTGGTCAGCGTGACCTTTGGCATCGCGGTGTCCATCCTGATCGAAGCGGGGCTCTCCTGGCTCGGCTTCGGCGTCCAGCCTCCCGACGCCTCCTGGGGCACGATCCTCCGCTCCGGCTACGAGAACCTGTTCACCGCCGGACACATGATTCCCCCCGCCTGTGTGGCGATCTTCCTCGCAGTGCTGAGTTTCAACCTCGTCGGCGATACGCTGAGGGATGTAATCGACCCGCGGCTCCAGGCCGAACGGGCCTGACGCCGCCGGGCTCCCCGCCCAGGAGGTAGGCAGCGATGAGCGAGCAGACCGGGTTGCACAGCCTCTCCCTCGACTACGTCGAAGCGCTTCTGACCGACTACCGCCGCGACCCGGCGTCTCTCGACCCGGCCTGGCGTCGGTACTTCGACGCCCTGGCCGCGAGTGGCGAGCTCGGAAACGCGGCCATCGGGCCGGAACTGCAGCCCTCCACCCTGTTCGGCGGCAACGGCGAAGCGGCGCGCCCCGTCATCTCCGCGCCGGCGACTCCGCCGGCCGGAGAACACAAGCCTGCTCCGCCGCCCGCCGAACCGGCGCCCGCAAGCGGGCCGCCAGCGCTCACCGCGGACATCGAACTGCAGCGCCGCGTCGACGACATGATCCGCAACTACCGGATCCGCGGCCACCTGTACGCGGACATCAACCCGCTCCGCAATCCGCCCGTGCTGCCGGAGGAACTCGAGCTCGAGGGGCTGGGCATCCGTGAAAGCGACCTGGACCGCACGGTCTCGACGGCCGGCATCCCCGGCGCCGATACGGCAACGGTGCGCGAAGTGCTCGACCGGATGCGCGAAACGTACTGCAACTACATCAGCGCCGAGTTCATGCACATCGACGACCTGGAGGTCCGCTCCTGGCTCCAGGAGCGGATGGAGGTCAGCCGCAACCGGGTCCACCTCAGCCGCCGCGAGCAGGTGCGCATCCTGAAGAAGCTGATCGACGCCGCGGTGTTCGAGGAGTTCATCCAGAGGAAGTACCTGGGCGCCAAGAGCTTCTCGCTCGAGGGCGCCGAGAGCCTGATCCCGCTCCTCGACCTGGCCATCGAGAAGGTCGCCGAGCAGGGCGCGGTGGAGATCGTCTTCGGCATGTCCCACCGCGGCCGCCTGAACGTGCTCGCCAACATCATCGGCAAGCCGACCCGGGACATCTTCCGCGAGTTCGAGGACCTCGACGCGGAGCAGTACACGGGAGGCGGCGACGTCAAGTACCACATGGGGCACTCGAGCGACTGGACCACGGACAACGGCCGCAGGATCCACCTGTCCCTGTCGTTCAACCCAAGCCACCTCGAGTTCATCAACCCGGTGGCGATGGGCCGCGTGCGCGCCAAGCAGGACCGGATCGGCAACGAACTGCGCGACCGGGCCGTACTGTTCCTCATCCACGGCGACGCCGCCTTCGCCGGCGAGGGGATCGTCCAGGAGTCGCTCAACCTCTCCCAGCTTCCCGCCTACCACATCGGCGGCGCGTTCCATGTCGTCGTCAACAACCAGATCGGCTTCACCACGCCGCCCGAGAGTTCACGCTCCAACACCTACTGCACCGATGTCGCGAAGATGCTCCAGGCGCCCATCTTCCACGTCAACGGCGAGCAGCCGGAGGCGGTCGCCCAGGTCGTCAACGTCGCTCTCGACTTCCGCCAGCGCTACCGCCGCGACGTCATCATCGACCTCTACTGCTACCGGCGGCGCGGGCACAACGAGGGCGACGAACCCGCTTTCACCCAGCCCATCCTCTACGACGGCATCCGGGCCCGGGATCCGGTCCGGGTCCACTACCTGGAGCACCTGCTCGAACTCGGCGAGATCAAGCCCGAGGAGGCGGATATCCACATCCAGCGCGAGGAGAAGCGGCTCGAGGGGGCTCTCGCCACCGCCCGCCGGATGAACGAGAAGACGAGTCCGCAGGCCTACGACGGCGTCTGGAACGCTTTCGTCGGCGGCCGCATGGAGGACACCCCGGAGCCGGAGACCGGAGTCGATCAGGGCAAGCTGACCGACTACCTGAGGCGGATGGTCGTGCTGCCCGAGGGATTCAATCTGCACCGCAATCTGCGGCGCTTCCTCGCGGCCCGTGCCGACATGGCCGAGGGCAAGCGGCCCGTCGACTGGGCCGCCGCGGAGGCTCTCGCCTTCGCCGCCACTGCCGATTCGGGCAACCGTGTGCGGCTGAGCGGCCAGGACTGCGAACGCGGGACGTTCAGCCAGCGACACGCCGTGCTGCACGACCGGGTGACCGACTACAACCACCGGCCGCTGATGAACATCGCCGAGAACCAGGAGCCGATCGAGATCTTCAACAGCCCCCTTTCGGAGGCCGGCGTGCTCGGCTTCGAGTACGGCTTCAGCCTGGACTACCCGGACGGCCTGGTGCTCTGGGAGGCCCAGTTCGGCGACTTCGTCAACGCGGCCCAGGTGATCATCGACCAGTTCATCACCAGCGCCGAGGACAAGTGGAACCGGCTGAGCGGCCTCGTCATCCTGCTGCCCCACGGCTTCGAGGGCCAGGGCCCCGAGCACTCGAGCGCACGCGTCGAGCGCTGGCTGCTGCTCGCCGCCGAAGAGAACATGCAGATCCTCTACCCGTCGACGCCGGCGCAGTACTTCCACCTGCTGCGGCGCCAGGTCGAACGCGCCCAGCGCAAGCCGCTGGTCGTCTTCACCCCGAAGAGCCTGCTGCGTCGCCGGGAGGTCGGATCGTCCCTGGCCGAGCTCGCCGGCGGCCGCTACCAGCCGGTCCTGCCCGACCCTTCGGTTACGAGCGACGAGAATCGGGCCAAGGTGCGACGGGTCCTCCTCTGCGCCGGTAAGGTCTTCTACGACCTCGACGCCCACCGCCAGGAGACCGGAGCGCACGATCACGCGATCCTGCGGATGGAGCAGTTCTACCCCGCCCCGAAGGAGGAACTCGACGCGGCGCTGGCCGCGTTCCCGGCCGACGCCGAGGTCCGTTGGGTGCAGGAGGAGCCGCGGAACATGGGCGCCTGGTCCTACCTCCGGCTTAACTTCGGCTTCCTGATGGGCGGCCGGCCTTTGTCGGGCGTCTATCGTCCGCAGTCGGCGAGTCCGGCGACGGGCTCTCCGAGCAGCCACAAGCTGGAGCAACAGCAACTGATGGAGGCGGCGTTCGCCGAATCGGCCGAATCCGCCGAATCCGCGTGAGAATCCCTCGAAGGCACACCGCATGACGTACGAAGTCAGAATCCCCGAGATCGGCGAGTCCGTCACGGAAGCGCTGATCATCCGCTGGATCAAGCAGCCCGGCGAGGCCATCGGCAGGGACGATCCGCTCGTGGAACTCGAAACGGACAAGGTGACCGTCGAGATGCCGTCTCCGGTAGCCGGCGTCCTGTCCGAAATCGTCTGCGCGGAGGGCGAGACGGTGCCGATCGGAGCGGTGATAGCGCGGATCGAGGAAGGCGCCCAGGCCGATCTGCTCGCCGGCGCCGAACCATCGGCGGAAAGGGTGGCGACGGCGCCCGCTCCGCCTGTCCCGGCACCCGCCGTGGAACCCCCTCCCCCCGCGCCCGCCCAGGCGGCCGAGGCTCAACCCGCGGCGGCTGAACCCCAGAGAAAAGAAGGGGCCGTGGCCGAAGAGCGGCGCATCCTGCCGGCGGCCCGGCGCCTGATCGCCGAGCATGGGCTCGACGCGTCCCTGATTCCGGCCACCGGCAAGGGCGGCCGGCTGCTGAAGAGCGACGTGGCCGCCTGGCTGGCTGTCCGCGAAGCGGAACCGGAAGCGCCGACCGAAGCCGAATCCGAAGCTGCTTCGCCGGCTCCGGCATCGCCGCCCGCGAGTGCCCCCGCGCCCATCGTCACGGCGCCCGCCGGAAACCGCGCCGAGGAACGGGTCGCGATGACGCCGATCCGACGCAGGATCGCCGAACGCCTGGTCGAGTCCCAGCAGCAGGCGGCACTGCTCACGACCTTCAACGAAATCGACATGTCCGCGGTGATCGACTTCAGAAAGCTCTACCGCGACTCCTTCGTCGAACGGCACGACGTGCGCCTCGGCTTTCTTTCTTTCTTCGTCAAGGCGGCCGTCGACGCGCTTCGCCGCTTCCCCCGCCTCAATGCGGAGATCTCCGGCACGGACATCATCTACCGGAACTACTACGACATCGGCATTGCCGTGAGCACCGACCGCGGGTTGATGGTGCCCGTCCTGCGCAGCGCCGAAAGGCTGTCCTTCGCCGAAATCGAATCACAGATCGCAGACTTCGCCGGGCGTGCCCGGAAGGGCCGCATCCGCATCGACGAACTCCAGGGCGGCACCTTCACGATCACCAACGGCGGCATCTTCGGCTCCCTGCTCTCCACGCCGATCATCAACCCGCCCCAGAGCGGCGTCCTCGGCCTGCACGCGATCCAGGACCGGCCAATGGCCGTCGACGGCGAGGTCGTGATTCGCCCGATGATGTATGTCGCCCTGACCTACGACCACCGCATCGTCGACGGTCGCGAAGCGGTGAGCTTTCTGGTCCGGATCAAGGAGGCGATCCAGGAGCCGGCGCGAATGCTGATCGAGGTGTAGGGAACTTGACGCCCCCGACCCTCAAACCCGGCTTCGCAACGGTCGCCACAGCACTGCTGCTGACGTTCGGATCGCCTGTTCGAACCGACGCTCAAGGCACCGACACCGCGACCTACCAGGTGACCTTCGAGGCCAAGTGGAACCTGTCGAGCACGCCGGGCGGCGTCGTGGGAGGCGCCCATTTCACAACCCTGATCGGTGCCGTCCACAACGCCAACGTCACCTTCTGGGCGTCCGGCGGCACCGCCACTCCGGGCGTGGAAGCAGTCGCGGAACTCGGCGCCACCTCGACATTCAAGAGCGAGTACAACGCGGTTCCTGCCGCCAACCGGAAAGCGCTGATTGAGGAGTCCGCGCCCTCCGGCGCGACCGGAAGCACGACCTTCACGATCGACGCGACGCAGACCCATCCCCTGGTGACGCTCCTGTCGATGATCGGCCCCAGTCCGGACTGGTTCGTCGGCGTTTCGGGGCTGTCGCTGCGGAACAGCCAGGGCTGGCGAGCGCAGTTCAGCCAGGATCTCTTTCCCTACGACGCCGGAACCGAGGACGGCACGGAGTTCTCACTCAGCAACTCGGCGACAAACCCGCAGGGAACGATCACCAGCATCAAGGGACAGGGGAAGTTCTCGAACTCACCGATGGCGACGCTGACGTTCGTTCTTCAGACGAACCAACCCCCGCCGCCCGATCCGGAACCGCCACCCGATCCGGAACCACCGCCGGATCCGGAACCACCGCCCGATCCTGAATCGACGTCGCCGCCGCCGTGGCTAGCGCCGTACTGGCATGGCACGGGAGGCTTCGTCGCACGGCCGGCCGATGGCCGGTCCGCGATGGTCCGCCTCGAGTGCGGCGGCCGTCGATACGGGAACCGCGAGTACGCCGGTGCCGATGGCCTCATCGTGCGGGCCATTCAACGGGAACCATGCGTCGGTGGAGATGGACGGCCGCTCCAGGGGGAACTGACCTTCGAGGGAATCGAAGACGGCGGCTGGTACTGGATCAACGGCGACCGGAATGTAGCGGTCGCCCCCCTGGTTGTCGAAGCGTCCTTGAACAGTGGGCTGAGGCCTCCGGTGCCCGGCGGCGTCTCCGCGAGTCCGATGGGAGATTCGCGTTTCGTTCGAAGCGTCAGCGGGAGGCTGTACGGCACCTTGATGGTGCACGAGGGCAACGGGTTCATGGGGATCGTTCCGCACCTGACGGACATGGAAGGCGACGGGGAGCACGTCGCGCCGTACTGGCAAGGCGGCGGCGGGATCGTGGGCCGGCCGCTGGACGGCGTGTCGGCGGAAGTCCGCCTTTCCTGCGGGGACGGCGAACCGGAGACGTACACGCTGGAACCCGGCCAAGACGGGATGATCGCCACGCTGCTGCCAGGCGGCTGCTTCGACAGCGACGGCAACACGGTCGGGGGCAATCTGGAAGCGGACGGACTCGAGGACGGCGCCTGGTACTGGATCAACAGTCACGTCCCGGTCGCCGCGCCTCTGGTCCGCAGGGGTTCTGAACCAGCCGCGCTGAGCGTGCCGCTGGTCCCCGACGGCGTGGAAGCGGTGGAAGGACCGTGGGGGACTCTGTTCACCCGCGGCAACCTGATGGGCATCGTCCCCAGGGTGCACTTGGCCGCGCCATAGATGCACCGCGAGCCCTGCAGCCCCAGATCATGACCAGCTCCCACTACGACCTCCTCGTCATCGGCGCCGGGCCCGGCGGCTATGTCGCGGCCATCCGGGCGGCCCAGCTCGGTCTTCGGACCGCGGTGGTGGACGAGCATTCGGCCGCCGGGGGAGTGTGCCTGCGGGTGGGCTGCATCCCGAGCAAGGCGCTCCTGGAATCGACTCAGCGGCTGGTCGCGGCGCGAACCGAACTCGCCACCCACGGAGGCAGGGTCGACGAGATCCATCTCGATCTGGCGGCGATGATGAAGCGCAAGGACCGCGTCGTCACCACTCTCACCCGCGGTGTCTCTTCCCTGCTCAAGAAGAACAGGATCGACCACATCCAGGGCCGTGCGCGCGTCGGCGGGGTCGACGGCGAACTGCGCACGGTCATTGCAGCGGCCGCCGACGGCAAGCGGACGCTTCAGGCCCGCAACGTGATCGTCGCCACCGGCTCCCGGCCCGCCAGCCTGCCCGGCATCGAACTGGACGGCGACCGCATCGGGACCAGCACGGAGGCGCTGGCTTACGGCGAGGTGCCGGAGCGCCTCGTCGTGATTGGCGCCGGCTACATCGGGCTCGAACTGGGCGCGGTCTGGAACCGGTTGGGCTCCAAGGTCACCGTCCTCGAGTACCTGGATCGCATCCTTCCCGGCGCCGACGCCGAGATCGCGGCCGCTGCCGAGAAGATCTTCGCCCGACAGGGACTGGACATCCGGCTCGGCTGCCGGGTTCTGGGTGCGGCGATCAAGGACGGCAAGGAAGCCACGGGCTGCGTCGTCGAGGTCGAAGGCCAGGACCCGATCGAGTGCGACCGCGTTCTCGTCGCCGTCGGGCGAACGCCGATCAGCGACGGTCTGGGACTGAAGGAAGCAGGCGTTGCCGTGGACGAGCACGGCTTCATCCAGGTCGACGAGCGTTTCGCCACCTCGGCACCCGGCGTCTTCGCGATCGGCGACGTGATCGGCGGACCGCAACTCGCCCACAAGGCCGAGGAGGAGGGCATGGCCTGCGTCGAGGGCCTCGCCGGCGGCTACGTCCACATCGACTACGACGCGATCCCCGGCATCGTCTACACGGAGCCCGAAGTCGCCTCCGTCGGCAGGACGGAAGAGCAACTGCAGGAAACGGGCACTCCTTACCGCAAGGGCGCGTTTCCGTTCCGGGCTATCGGCCGCGCTCGCGCCACCGGCAGCCTCGAGGGGTTCGTCAAGATCCTGGCCCACGGCGAGACGGATGCGATCCTCGGCGTTCACATCCTGGGCAGCCACGCGGGCGACCTGATCGCCGAAGCGGTGGCGGCGATCAGTTTCGGCGCCTCGGCGGAGGATCTCTTCCGCACCAGTCACGCCCATCCGACCCTCGCCGAAGCGATCAAGGAAGCCGCGCTGGCCGTCCACGGCCGGGCGATCCACATGTAGACTCCAGCGACCATGAAAAGCACTAGCACCCCTCACAGCCTGGCGCTGCTCGCCGCCGCCTTGTTCTTCCTGATCGCCTTGCCGCTTGCCGCTCAGGAACCCGCCGCCGAGGAAGACCAGGCCGCCCAAGAGGGCGCCGAGGAGGAAGAGAAGCCTCCGATCCCGCCCGGCGCCGAGCTCGAGGTTTCCCCCACCGAGCTGACCCTGGAGGTCGGCGACAAGGCGAACCTGACCGCCATCGTCGTCGGCGCGGACGGCGAGACGATCGAGGGAGTCGACGTCGTCTTCTTCTCCCGCAACCGGCGCCGACTGGGAGTCAATCCGGCCGGCGAGGTCGAAGCTCACGGTCCCGGCAACGTCAAGGTCATCGCCCTCGTGCCGAAGGAGGCGGAAGACGAACCGCGGCGGGCAGAGGCCCTGCTTCGGGTCGAGGTCGACGTCACGATCCCCAACCCCCCGGTCGAGAGCGTCGAGATCGTCGGGCTCCCCGACGCCTTCTACAGCGGCACGCACCTGACGTTGCAGGCCCGAGTCGTGGACATCACGGATGTCGTGCGTGACGACGTTGAGGTCATCTACTCAAGTTCGAACTCCGGCGTCGCGGCTCCGGACGGATTCGGAGGTCTGGACCTCGTGGCGCCCGGCACGCTGACTCTCACGGCAACCGCCGAAGACGCGACCTCCCAGGTCGACATCGAGGTCGCGCAGAACCCGACGCAGCGCATCGAGCTGACCGCCTCCGCGGACGAAGCGCGCACCGGCGACGTCGTCTGGTTCGAGGCCGTCGGTCGCGACGCCTCAGGCAACGAGGTCGAGGACCTGCCCATCCGCTTCCTGGTGGCCGGTCAGGCGGCGAACCGCATCCTCGCTCCCGGCGCCACCGCCCAGATCGAACAGGACGGCGCCTTCGTCGCTGAGCGCTCGGGCATCTACACCGTCACTGCGCTGGCCGGCAGTCACTCCGACAGCGTGCCGGTGCGGGTAACGCCCAGGCGGGTGAACAAGGAGATCGAGTTCGTCGGCCAGGGCAAGGTCCACGATCGCCGCACTTCCGATCTCTGGGTCTGGGAGGGCACGGACGGCCGGGACTACGCGATCACCGGCACCTGGGGCGCCGAAGGTCACGCCTACATCTGGGACGTGACGAACCCGGAGAGCATCGTGCTCATCGACGCGGTGCGCGTCGACGCCCGTACGGTGAACGACGTCAAGGTGTCCGAAGATGGCCGGATCGCGGTGATCAGCCGCGAGGGCGCCTCCAACCGCAAGAACGGATTCGTCGTTCTCGACGTCTCCGAACCCCAGGTCGGTGTGCGCATCTTGTCCCGGTTCGACGACCAGTTGCGGGGCGGGGTCCACAACGTGTTCATCCACGAGGAGCATGTCTACGCCCTGTCGAACGGCCGCCGCTTCGACGTGATCAGCATCGAGGATCCGACCCAGCCCCACCGCGTCGGCCGCTTCGAGCTCGACACGCCGGGACACTCGATCCATGATGTCTGGATCGTTGACGGCGTCGCCTTCAGCTCCAACTGGGACGACGGCGTGGTCGCGATCGACGTCGGCGGCGCCGGCATGGGGGGCGCGCCGAACAACCCCGTCAAGCTCGGCAGCTACGCCTATCCGAGCGGCTGGAACCACGCCGCGTACCCCTACCGAAGCGAGTCGACCGGCAAGTTCTACGTCTTCGCGGGAGACGAGGCCTTCCCCTACGGCGAGCTGGGACGGGATCCGAGAGAGGCACCGCCCAGGGCCGCCGGCTGGATCCACGTGATCTCCTGGGACGACTGGGAGAACCCACGCGAGGTGGCCCGCTACCAGGTGCCCGAAGCCGGCACCCACAACCTCTGGATCGAAGACGACATCATGTACGTCGCCTACTACAACGGCGGTCTTCGCGTCGTCGACGTCTCCGGTGAACTGCGTGGAGACCTCTACCGCCAGGGCCGCGAGATCGGCATGTTCATGCCTTTCGACAGCCAGGCGCTCGTGCCGAACTCTCCCTTCGTCTGGGGGCCGCAGCCGTACAAGGGTCACATCTTCTTCTCCGACTGGCACTCCGGGTTGTGGGCGGTCAGGTTGAAGGACCCCGAAGACCCGAACAGGATCATCGGAGAGCCGCACTAGGCCCCGACTGGGGCGTACCCGGAGGTCTGGGATGCACAAGTCGACTTGCCGGCAGCCGCTGACGGCTGTGCCCTCAACGCTGCTTCTCGCCTTCACCGTCTTCACGGGCTCCGCTCTCCACGCGGAGTCGGACCTCACACCGCCGTCCCGCGAGTACTACGCCTACGTCTGCGCCGAATCGGAGGACCAGGTGGCTCTCGTCCGCTTCGGACCCTCCGGGATCGAGGTGACCAAGACGGTCACCGTCGGCAGTTTCCCGGCCGAAACGGAAGGCCCGCACGGCATCAACATCTCGCCCGGCGGCCGCTACTGGTACGTGTCGATCGCCCACGGCAACCCGTTCGGCTCGATCCACAAGTACGAAACCGGCACCGACGAGTGGCTGGGCGATGTCCGGGTCGGCATGTTCCCCGCCACCCTCGACGTGGCCGCCACCACCGGGCTGCTCTTCGTCGTCAACTCGGACTTCTACGGCGACCACGTACCGAGCACGATCTCCGTCGTCGAAACGTCGACGATGACCGAGATCGCGCAGTTCGAGAGCGGGACCATGCCGCACGGCGCCCGGTTCAGCCGCGACGGCCGGAAGCTCTACAGCGTGAACATGATGGACGACGAACTCGTCGAGGTCGACGCGCTCCGCTTTGAGGTCGGCCGCCGCCTGAAGCTGGGCCGTACCGCGCACTCGGCGAGCGGCCACGGGGGTCACGGCGATCGCGCGCATTCCCCGGTCGAGCACGGCGCCCACGGCCAGCCGAGCGTCGAGCCGTCGTGGGTAACGCCGCCCACCACCGGCGGCATGGTCTACATCACGGCGCTCTCGGGGAACGCGATTCACGAGGTCGACACGAGCGCCTGGAAGGTCGCCCGGCGACTGGAGACGCCCGCACCCGGGCCCTACAACGCCGCCGTGGCGCCCGACGAGCGGCTGCTGGTCGTCACCTACAAGAAGGGCGACTCGGTCGGCTTCTGGGACCTGGAAGAGGGCCGGGAAGTCGCCCGGGTGTCCACGACACGGCGCATCCCCCACGGCGTCGCCATCACTTCGGACGGGCGTTTCAGCCTGGTCACCGTCGAGGGTGTCGGCGGCGAGCCGGGCGTCGTCGAGGTCTACGACAACGGCGCGTTCCGGCGGGTAGCCCAGATCGACATCGGCAAGCAGGCAGGGGGCATCGCGCTCTGGGAACCGAATTGAACCCGTCCGGCCCGGATCGGACGGCGACCTCGGAGGCAGACGCCGCTGAACTGCAAAGCCGGCTGCTGCGCGGCCTCTCCGCCACCGACCGCCGGCTACGCCTCCGCCGCTCGCTTGCGGCCCTCATCTGGTTCGCGCCCGCCGCCTGCCTGTGGCTGTTCGCGACCTGGCTCCTGGCCTTGGGCGCCTCCGGCGAAGGCGGCCTCGCCGCACTCTGGCCGGCGTGGGCCGGCGGCGGCGTCCTCCTCCTGCTCGCCCTGCGAGAGGCGGCGACACTGGGCCGCGACCTTCCCGCCGCCGCCCGCGCCGTCGACCGGACGGGCGACCTGCACGACGCGGTCGCCACCGCGCTCGAGATGCAGCATCGGCTGGACGGCTCGCGGGCAGACCGGCGGCGCGAGAGCGATGGCACTGTCTGGCCCCTGCCCTGGATCGCCCTGGTCCTCGAGCGAGCGGTGGCCGGACTCGAGCGTTTCGGCCTCAAACAGACCGTGCCACGGCTGGTTCCGCGAGGTGCTCTGCCATCCGCCGGAGTCAGTCTGCTCCTGCTGCTGCCGGTAGCGCTGCCCCGTTCCTTCGTCGGCGAAGCGCTGGCCGCGGCGATGAGCGGCGACGCGACCGGCGATCTCCCGCCCGGTTTCGAAGCCGCCGCGCTGCTCGAAGACGATCCCAACCGGTTGCCCGGCATTCCGGAACTCGACGTGAGGCTCAGCGACCTGCCCCTGGTGACGCTGCGCGTCCGCGAACCCAACGCCGAAGACGGCTCCCGTAGCGGCGACTCAGCAGACGCGGCCGAAGGCAGCCTCGGCGGCGGGGCGGAGGCCGAAGCGCTCGACGCGATGGCGGAGGGGAGCGACGCCGCGGCCAATGCCCTGACGGACGAGACGAATCCGGAAACCGGCGCCGACCTGATGCGTGAACTCGACAACCGCGAGGGAACCGGCGAGGAGGAAAAGGGCACCGCGCCCGGCACGGAGGGCAGCGGCGATGGGACGGAGCCCGGCGCCGAAGCCGGCGAAGGAGACGGTTCGGGCGGCCAGCCCGTCGAGGACGGCGAGGGTTCCGGCGACGAGAGCGGCGCTGCGGCCGCGGTCAGCGACGAACCGGGCTCGAGCGACGGCGAGGCCGACGGCGCCGCGGCCGGGGTCGGCACCGGACCGCAGGAGGAGATGGTCGACCCCTACGGCGACCTCCTCGTCCCCGCTCTCAGCCTTGAACAGGCCCTCGAAACCGCCCTGCTCGAATCGATCGAGGAAATCGAACGCCGCCCCCTGACCACTACCAGCGCCACCCAGTTCCGAGCCGCGGAAGTGGCCATGCGCGGGGTCGCGCCCGGCGTTGCCGCCGAAGCCGCGGCCACGAACGGAGACTTGCCGGGCGCTCGCCACCCGATCGCCTGGCGCCACCGGGAGTCCGTGCGCCGATACCTGGAAGCGCTGGAAGCCGAAGCCGAGGAGGACGGGGAGTGAACGACACCGCCGAGCCGCGGACCGCGGCCGATCTCGCCCTGCAACTGACCGAGTTCGCGGACCGCTGCAGCCAACTGCGCAGCGAGATCGGCAAGGTGATCGTGGGCCAGGAGGAGGTCGTGGACGGAGTGATCATCGGCCTGCTGGCGGATGGTCATGTCCTGCTCGAGGGCATCCCCGGACTCGGCAAGACACGTCTCGTTCGTACTCTGGCGCAGGCGCTGCATCTCAGGTTCAACCGCATTCAGTTCACGCCCGACCTGATGCCGGCGGACATCGTCGGCACGCATGTCCTCCGCGAAGACGAGACCGGAGGGCGCCGGCTCGTCTTCGAACGCGGTCCCATCTTCGCCAACCTGCTGCTCGCCGACGAGATCAACCGCGCCACGCCGAAGACCCAGTCCGCGCTGCTCGAGGCGATGCAGGAGACGACGGTCACGGTCGGCGGCGAGACGAGCCCCCTCGATCCGCCGTTCTTCGTGCTCGCCACCCAGAACCCCCTGGAGATGGAGGGCACCTATCCCCTGCCCGAGGCGCAGCTCGACCGCTTCCTGTTCAAGCTGCGGATGATCTACCCGGCGACCGAGGAACTGCACACGATCCTCGACCGCACGACCTCTGGTCACGACCCCGAGGCCGAAGCGCTCTGGACCGCCGAACAGGTCATCGCCATGCGGCGCGCGGCCCGCCTGGCGCCGGTGGCGCGCCCGGTCCAGGACTACGCGATCCGGCTCGGGCTGGCGACCCGGCCCGAGGGGGAGCATCCCGCGGAAGCGGTGCGCCGCTACATCCGCATCGGCGCCAGCCCGCGCGGCATCCAGGCGATGGTGCTGGGCGCCAAGGTCCACGCACTGATCCGGGGCCGGCCGAACGTGTCCCGCGAGGACATCCGGGCCGTGGCGCTCCCCGCCCTGCGACACCGTGTCCTGTTGAACTTCGAGGGCGAAGCCGAGCGGATCGACCTCGACGAGCTGCTCCAGGACCTGATCGACAGCGTGCCCGAGGGCTGAGCGGGCGGGCTCCAAGCTCCGAGCCGTGGCCGACCACTCCGTCTTCACCTTCGAGCCGGCCTTCCTCGCCCGGCTGGAGCGCCTGCGCCTTCTCACCAGGCGCGTGCCCGCCGGCGGTTTCAAGGGGGAGCACCGCGCCAGCCACCTCGGCTCCGGGCTCGAGTTCGCGGACTACCGCCCCTACGTCGAAGGCGACGACGTGCGCCACCTCGACTGGCGTGCCTACCTCCGGTTCGACCGGCTGCTGCTCCGGATGTTCGAGGAGCACGGCGACCTCGCGGTCTACATCCTCCTGGACTGCAGCCACTCCATGGCGCCGACGCCCGGTTCTCTTGGCCGCCGCAAGTTCGATGCGGCGCGCCGGATCGCGGCCGCCCTGACGTACATCGCGCTGGCCACCCTCGACCGCGTCACGCTGGCGCCATACTCCGGCCACGTGCACCAGGTCCTCGGCCCGCTGCACGGCTCCCGCCAGGTCTGGCGTGCTCTCGACTACCTCGCCAACCTCGACACAGGCGGCGAGACGCACCTCGACCGGACCGTCCGGGAGGTGTTCGCCGCCCGCCGACGCCGCGGCCTCGTCATCGTGATCTCGGACCTCCTCTCCGACACGACGGAGGGCGGCCTCGATCTCCTGCTGCCGCTCCGGCACGACGTGGCGGTCATCCAGGTGACCGATCACCGCGATCTCGAAGCGCCGCTCGACCGGGACACGACCCTGGTCGACAGTGAGACGGGCGACTCGCTCCGTATCCACGGCGCCCCGAACCTGCTCCACCGCCTGGAGCGGGAGGCGAAGGCCCACCGGGAGGAGATCCGCTCCCGCTGCACCGCCCGCGGCTGGTCCTTCATCCACGCCCCGGTCGAGGCGTCTTTCGAAGAACTGGCGCTCGGCGCCCTGCGCCGCGGCCTGCTCAGCCGGGGTCGATGATGCCCTTCTGGCTACCGCTCGGGATCACGGCTCTGCTGGTGCTGGCGATCTACCTGATCCGACCCACCGCGCAGGCGCTGCCGGTCGCCTCCACAGTGCTCTGGCGACGCCTGCTGGCGGCGCGCAAGCGGCGGCGCGACCGCCTGCGCTGGCTGCTCTCGCTGCTCCTGGCCACGACGGTCGCCGGTCTCCTGTCGGTCGGGGCAAGCCGGGCGCCCTGGCTGCAGCCCGGCGGCGGCGACCCGATCGCCCTGGCCTTCGACCCGTCGCCGACGATGCAGGCGGGTCTGCCGGATGGAGGCCCCAGCCGGATCGAACTGGCCGCAGCCGAGGCGCGCCGGATCGTCGTCGAAGCGGAATCCGGCAGCCGCTTCACCGTGAACGCGGATCCGACTCCGCTGACGTCGACGGAGGTGCTGGCGGTCCTCTCCGACCCGCTGGAAGGGCTCTCGAACGCTCCCGACACGGAACCGGCGATCCCCACCGCCCGGCGGGTCCACGTGTTCACCGACGGAATCGGACCGTACACGCCGATCGTCGACCCCGCTACGGAGACGAACACCGTGTCCGTCCTCGTCCCGGCCCGGAACGCCGGCATCGTCCGCTTCGCAACCCGGCCGCCCGCGACCCCCGCCGGGGGGCCGGAAGCGTTGCTCGAGATCCTCGCGACCGATCCGGCCGGCGGTCCGGTACCGGTCGAGTTGACGGTCGCTGATTCGGAGACGATCCGCATCCGCCGGCAACTCGAGCTCGAACCCGGCGACCGCTTCACCGCGCTGATCGACCTCGGCAGCTTCGCCCCGGGCCCCGTCACGGCGCGCATCGCAACGCCCGGGGACGTCTTCGCGCTCGACAACCGGGCCGGCTTGATCGACGCCGGCCGAGCCGTAACCGCATCGACCCGTCTTCCCGTCCGTCACGCCCGCAGCCGGACCGAGCCCAGGCGCGTCCTGGTTGTGGCCCGCAGCCCGGGCTCGTTCGCAGGCTCCGCCGCCGCGCTAGCTCTCGAGGCGGACGCCTCGGTCGACGTGGTGGCCGTCCGCGCGGCAACCGGCGCCGACGATCCCGCACCGGAGGATCCGCTTCCCCTGGCCCACATGGGCACGTTCCACCGGACCGCGCCGGCGATCCCTCCCGCGATGCCCGCCCTGTACCTCGACCCACCGCAGGCGGTCGCGGCGGGCGGTCTCTCGCCCGCCGCCGAAGCGCCCCTGTCACAAGGCCGGATCGACCGGACCGATGCCTCCCATCCTCTCCTCGCGGGCGTCTCCCTCCTCGACCTGCCAGTCGTCGTCGCCGCCCGCGAGCTGGATCCCCGCTGCACCGCCCTGGCCTCGGCCGGAGACCGTACAGCGATCGCTGTCTGCGATCCGGCACCCGGCAACGGCCCCCGCTCCCTCACCGTCGCCTTCGACCTGGATCACTCCTCTCTGGCCCAGCGCCCCGACCTCGCCGCCCTGTTCCAGAACGCCGCAGCCTGGCTCACCGAGACCCCCGCCATCACCGGCGATTTCACGGCCGACACCGGCCTCCAGAACGAAAGAGCCACCCGCATCAACGACTCGACCCTCGAACCCGTGCCCTCGGACCGCCTCGCGGACCTCGACGGCCCCAACCGCCGCCCCTGGTCCTGGCGTACCCTCGCCCTCGCCGGCCTCCTGCTCGCCTCGTTCGAGGCCATCACCTTCTTCCGCGGCCTGACCCTGTGATGCCGATCGCCCTGCAGGAGCCGCTCTGGCTGCTAGCCGCGCTACCGGTGGCCGCGCTCCTGTGGTCGCAGCGCAGCGACCACCCGGACCGGCAGCGCCGGCGGCTGCTGTGGGTGCGCGGATCGCTGCTGATGGCCGTCGTGCTGGCTCTGGCGGAGCCGGTCGCGACCTGGCGTACGCGCGAACTCGACGTGGCCGTACTGGTCGACGTCTCGGCCAGCATCGAGCCGGCCAGTCTGAACCAGGCTCTTGAAGCGATTGAACGCGGCCTCGATCCGGACGGTCCGGTGCGCCTCTTCGCCTTCGCCGATCGTGCCGCCACGGTCGCCGGTCCTGCGGACATGAGGCGGCTCGAAGTAACCGATTCCAGCACCGCCTCGGCCGGCGCCGCCGCCCTCGACCGCGGCAACACACGGCCCCACGCTGCCCTCCGCCAGGCCGCCGCGACGCTGCGTCCCGATCGCGTGCGCCGGATGCTGCTCCTCTCCGATGGGCAGCGCCTCGCGGGCGTCGGCGCCCGGGTCGCGGCCGAGTACCCGGACCTCCGTGTCGACACAGCGGCCCTCGGCCGGACGGCGCCCCCCGTCTGGATCGAGTCGGTCCAACTTCACGAGAGCGACCGGCCGCTGCACGCGGGAGAGCCCCACGGCTGGGTGCTCCGTCTCGGCAGCCGTTCCTCGCTGCCCGAAGCGCCCCTGATCCTGCGCGGCGGCGGCGCCGAGGAGCGTCACAGTGTCGCGCTCTCGCCGGGCGTCACCACCGTCGAACTGGAGTGGACCTTCGACGAGCCCGGGATGCAGACCTTCGAGGCCGTCCTCGGAACGGGCGAAGGCGCCGCTGCCTCAGAGGGCGCGCTGTGGCGGGGCAGCCTGCGGATCGAGCCCCCGCACCGCGTCCTGCTGCTCGCGCCCCAGGACCATTCGGCTGACCTGCAGCGACTGCTCCAGGCCCAGGGCCTGCGTGTGATCCGGTCCACCCCGAGCCTGGCCGCCCTGTCCCCTTCGGCGCTGCGAAGCTACGACGCGGTCGTGCTCAGCAACGTTGCCGCCGACAGCCTCCCCGAACCGGCCCAGCAGGCCCTGGGCGAGTGGGTTTCGGAAGAGGGCGGTGGGCTCCTCTTCGTCGCCGGGGAGGAGACATTCGGCGAGGAGGGCTATCGGAACTCGCCCCTCGAGCGCGTGCTTCCACTCGACTTCGAGATCGAGGAGGAGCGCAGCGAGGTCGCGCTGATGATCGCTCTCGACAAGTCGTACAGCATGAAGGGCCCGAAGATGGACCTGGCCAAGGAAGCCGCCAAGGCCGCACTCGGCATGCTGAACGAGCAGCACCGCTTCGGCCTCGTCGCCTTCGACTGGCACACCCACGACATCGTCGGCCTGCAATTCGTACGCGACCAGGAGCGACTGAACCAGCGGGTCGACCGCATCGAGGCCAGCGCCCAGACGAACTTCTACCCGGCCCTGGAGGCCTGCCTGGAGCAACTTTCCGAGGTCGAGTCAGAGGTCAAGCACGTCATCCTGGTCTCCGACGGCCGGACCTATCCCGACGAGTACGAACAGCTCGTCCTGCGGATGAGGCAGGAGGAGATCACCGTCTCCACCGTCGCTATCGGCGTCGAGTCCGACCGGGAGCTGCTCGCCGACATCGCCGACTGGGGCGACGGCAACGCCTACACGATCGAGGATCCGAGCTCCGTTCAGAGCATCCTGATCGACGAGACGATGAACCAGCTCCCCGACTCGGCCCGCGAGGAGACGATCCTGGTCGAACTGCGCGGCCAGTCCGACGCGCTGACCGGAGTCGACGTCGCAAGCGCGCCGGAGCTCTACGGCCGGATCGCCGCGGTGGCCAAGGAAAGCGCCGAGGTCATCCTCGGCGCCGGTGAGTCGGATCCGATCCTGGCCAGCCGCTACGTCGGCCTGGGCAAGACCTGGATGTTCACCTCCGACCTTGAACCGCGCTGGGCAAGCGATTGGCTGCGTTGGCCCGAGCTGGGCCGGCTCGTCGCCCAGGTGGTCCGCGACGCCGCCGACCGCCGCGCCGGCGCCGAGTGGGAGTTCGATCTCGACCGCCGCGACGGAGTCCTCGACGCGGCACTCAGCGTGGTCGATGAGGACGGCCGCTTCGGCAGCGATCTTTCACCCCGCCTCGTCCTCCTGCGCGGCGACCGCCGGATCGAGACGCCGCTGCAGCGCACCGGACCCGGCCTCTACCGCCTGGTGTCCGGGGAAGGCATGCTGCTTGCGCCGAGCCTCGAGCCCTACCGTGTCGAAGTCCACACCGGCCCTGCCGGCGCCGCGGAGACGATCGGCCCGGGCCGCACCATCTTCTACCCCGCCCGCGACGAACTCCGCCCCGGCGCTCCCGACATCGCGGCGCTGGCCGATCTTCCCGTGGAAACCTCCGGCCTCTTCCACGAAACCGTCGCGGGCGCCGTCGGCGCCATCACCGCCCCCAGCGCAGACACCGCCGTCCGCCGCTTCGACCTCTGGTCCGTCCTCCTGGTCGCCGCGACCCTGCTCTTCCTCGCCGAACTCCTGCTCCGGCGGCGGCGGAGGCACGGCGCGTCAACGGTGATCCCGACCCTTGCCGAGACCCGCCCGGCCGCCTGACGCCGCCCAAGCCAGGACGCCGGCCAGGCCGGCATCCGTGCCGAGAGCAGCCGGTTCGACGCGGACGTCGTCGATCGGAAACACGCGGACCCGTTCGGCGATCGTCCGCCTGACGCCGTCGAACAGCAGGTCGCCGAGACCGGCGACGCCGCCGCCGAGCACGATGAGTTCGGGGTGCAGGGCGACGACAACGTTGGCGGCGGCGATGCCGACGAGGCCCGCGATCCGTTCCAGTTCCTGCGCCACCGACTCGTCACCGGCCCTCGCCGCCTCCCCCATCGTCTCCGCGTTGACCTTCTCGGTGTCTCCTCCGGCGATCTTCTGCAAGATGGGCGCCTGACCCGAGCGCAGGAGCCGAACGCCGGACGCCCCGATCGCCGGACCACTCGCTACCGCCTCCAGGCAGCCCCGGTT
This sequence comes from Acidobacteriota bacterium, assembly GCA_011525365.1. Classification (GTDB taxonomy): domain Bacteria; phylum Acidobacteriota; class Thermoanaerobaculia; order Multivoradales; family Multivoraceae; genus Multivorans. The sequence goes on along the minus strand of WTGQ01000002.1, from coordinate 1,460,460 downwards.
GCCACAGCCGCAGAGGGGACCGGTCGGATCGACGATCTGGTGGCCCAGTTCGCCGGCTGAGCCGAGCGGTCCCAGGCGCAGTCTGCCCTCGACCACCACGCCGCCGCCGATCCCGGTGCCGAGCGCGAACAGCGCCATCGTCGACACTCCACGACCGGCGCCGAAGCGGAACTCTCCCAGCGTCGCCGCGCGAACGTCGTTCAGAAGACGGACCGGCGCCTCCAGGCGCGCGCCGAGCAGGCGAGCAACCGGCACATCCCGCCACTGGCCCGGCAGGTTGGGCAGGAACCGGGTGAGGCCGTCCTCGAGGTCGACCCATCCGGGACAACCGACGCCGACCGCGGCCGGGCGCCTGCCAACCTCCCGTTCCAGCTCGAGCAGGCCCTCGGCAATCCGGTCGAGCATCGGCTCCCATCCGTCGTAGCCACCGCCTCCGAGGTCCCGGCGCGCGACTAGGCGGTAGTTGCCGGCATCGACATCGACGAAGCCCAGCGCCAGTCCGATGTGGGAACCGCCGAGATCGACGGCGCCGTAGATTGCCTCAGCGGCCATCGCGGGTCAGCCCGGTTTCATCGCCAGAGGCTGCGGAAGCCGGCCAGGGCTGGCCTTTCCTGGCCGCCTGCGGCGGCAGCGGGTCAGAAGACCCGCGCACCAAACGGCGCGCCCAACCCGGTGGACGCGCCGCATGGCAAGGCACCTGCCGTGACGGAGCCGCTACTGGCCGCCGCCCGCGGCTGGCGTAGCGCTCGACGCCTCGCCTTCCGCCTCGGTGACGAGATCGCCGCCCCGATCCTCCGAGTAGTCGATGAAGCCGATCATCATCTCGTCGGTGGTCGGGCCGCCGAACTGGACGGCGCGGGTCGTGTCGAGCTCAAGCACCGTCTGCGCGTTCCGTTCCTCGGTGTTGACGTAAGTCATCAGCACATCGACGCGGGTTCCGGCCGGAAGGTCCTTCGGCTCCTTGTAGATGTAGTTCGTCTGCCAGTTCCAGTCGTACGCCGGCACGTCGAGGAGGACCTCCTCGGTGCCATCGGGATAGTACGCGGTGTACCTGGCGTCCAGCCCCCGCAGGTGGGAATGCGGCAGGTAACCGTAGATCGTGGTCGGGTACCCGAAGACCTTGGAGGCGCCGATCACCCAGTTCTCATGGCCCGGCGGGATCTCGAAGTCGCTGTTGCCGACCCCTTCCCACTTCGCGATCCGGTCGATCTTCGCGTCCTTGGGATGGAACTTGAAGGCCATCTGCGAACGATCCCAGACGCCGGTGCCCTCGCCCGGCTCCTTGTTGTAGTGCATCGAGAAGTAGAGCTGCGTTCCCGGCATCAGCAGCCGGCCGGCGCCGTCGGGAAGATAGAACGGCTCGGTGCCCGGGGCGATGCCGCCGAGCAGTCCGGAAGCGCCGGGCGTCTCGGTCTCGGTGGCAACCCGTGAGCCGACCACGTGGTGGACGACATCGCTGCCGGGGCGGAACTCGATCGCCTGGATCCACCGCGGCTCGGGCAGCATCTCCTCCGTGATCATGACCGCCTTCAGGCTGATGTTCACGTCCTTGACGTCGTCGTCGACCCAGAAAGGCTCGGCCAGATCGAGCACCAGGTCGGGCTCGCCGATCAGCCAGCCCGTCGGCCATTCGATCGGCTCCGGGGCGTTCGCCGGGTCGCCACGACGGGCGCCGGTCTTGGACCAGCCGACGATCGTCTCGATCTCTTCCGCGGTCAGGATGCGCTCGTTCGTGAACTGGCCGTGGGTTTCCTCGCTCGCGAACCAGGGCGGCATGTCCTTGGCCTCCACCTGCCGCGCGATGCTGCGGGCCCATGGACGGGTCTCTTCGTAGGTGGTCAGGGCCATCGGGGCCTTCATGCCGCCGTAGGCAACGCCCTCGGGACGGTGGCAGCCCTGGCAGGATCGCTGCAGGATCGGCTCCACGTCTTCGTGGAACGTGATCGTGTCGGGGCTGTCGGGCTCGTTGGGGCCGGTGGCAAGAACCGGTGCCGCGACAACGAGAACCATGACGGCGAGAGCGGCGAAGCGGGAACGGCGTGACATCACGGGCTTCCTCCCAGAGGGTCTGGTTGCGGTTGATCGGACCCTACCACACTGAGTGACGACTCAGCTATTGGGCTCCGGCCTCCGCCGGCAGCACGGTTTCCAGCCGGTCGATGGCATGGACCGGGGCGGCGTCGCCCTTCATCAGGTGGGCGATCGCCCGCAGCACGAGCCGCTGGCGAGCCAGCGACCGCTTGCCGCCGAAGGCCGCCGATTCGACCCGCAGGCTGAAGTGACTGCCCTCTCCCGTCACCTCGATGAGGGCGTCCGGCAGCGCCGCGGCCACCGCCTCCCGGATGCGCGCCGCCGTCTCCTGCGGCGTCGGCTGGCCGGCGATCTCCACTCCGCTCGCCGGAAGGCTAGCCGCCGGCGCGGGCGGCCGGGATGTCGACGTCGAGGCGCTGGCCGTGCTCGGTGTCGACGACCGTGATCGAAGCGCCCTGCGCCCTCCTCGCGCTGTCCCGGTCGAGCAGGAAGAACAGCCCGCCGACCGGCACCCGGAGCTCGCTACCCGCAGCCGCGCCGAACCCGAGGAACGGCTGGAACTTCGCGTCGATGCCGAAATGGAGCTCCGCCCCCTGCTGCTGCTGGGCGTTTCGCAGGATCTGCTCGGCCTCAGCGCTGATCGCGATCTCGACCTCGTCGGCGGACAAGTCCACGCGTTCCATGCCCAAAGCGTCGTGGAGCTCGCCGCTGTCGTACAGCTCCTTGACGATGTCGCAGCCGCCCATGAACTCGCCGCCGATGTAGAGCTGCGGGATCGTGGGCCAGTCCGAGAACTCCTTGACGCCCTCCCGAACCTCGCCGTCCGACAGGACGTCGAAGGTCTCGTAGTCCGGCAGAAGGCGGTTCAGCACCTGGACGACCTGCGCCGAGAAGCCGCACTGCGGGGCGGCCGGACTGCCCTTCATGAAGAGAACGGTTGGCGCCGAATCGACGATGTCCTGGATGCGGGACTCGAGTTCAGGCGTGAGCGACATGGGTCTTTCCTGGCCCTGCGGGCCGGTCGTGCTTGTTGCTACTCTACCGGGTTCATTGCCGACCCGCGACCGCACCGCGAGAAACGACCGGTCTGGAGACTGCAACGGAATGACGGACTCTGCGAGGGCCGCGGCCCGAAACCTCACCTCTCTTCCCGCCCTCGGCGTCCTGGCCGCCAGCCTGGTCGCCCTGCCGGCCCAAGCCAACGAATGGACGTCCTGGCGGGGTCCACACCAGAACGGCTACTCCCCCTCGACCGGACTGATCGACACCTGGAGTCCGGAAGGCGAGAACCTGATCTGGCGACACGACTTCATCGCCCGCTCGACGCCGGTCGTGATGGGCGGCCGCGTGTACGTCAACGGCCGCGCCGGAACCGGCGTCGACCAGCAGGCGGTAGTCGCTGCCTTCGACGCTGAAACCGGCGAGTCGATCTGGGAGAACCGCTACAACCTCTACCTGACCACCGTGGCGATGAACCGGGTCGGCTGGGCCTCGCTGACCGGCGACCCGGAAACCGGCTACATCTACGCCCAACTCGTCAGCGGTCTCTTCCTTTGCCTCGACCGCGACGGCGAAGTCGTCTGGTCGCGTTCGCTCAAGGAGGAACACGGCCGGTTCGAGGGTTACGGCGGCCGCACGGCATCCGCGGTCATCGATGAGGACCAGGTCATCCTGAACATGATCAACGGCAGTTGGGGCAACCAGGGACCGCCGCGCCACCGCTACTACGCCTTCGACAAGCGCACGGGCGCCGTGCGCTGGATGTCGACGCCCGGTGGCAACGTCTACGACCGGAACACCCAATCCACTCCGGTGGTCGCGGTCATCGACGGCCAGCGGCTGCTGATCGGCGGCAACGCAGACGGCCACATCTACGCGCTGCAGGCCAGGACCGGCAAGAAGGTCTGGGAGTTCGAGCTGTCGAAGCGCGGCATCAACGTCTCTCCTGCGGTTGACGACGCCGGCCGGGTCTTCATCTCCCACAGCGAGGAGAACATCGACGAAGCCACCCTCGGCCGGGTGGTCGCGATCGACGGCACCGGCAGCGGCGACCTCACGACGACCGGCGAACTGTGGCGCTGGAACCGGAACAAGGCCGGCTTCCCTTCGCCGGCGCTCCACGACGGCCGGCTGTACGTCGTGAACAACCAGGGCAACCTCGCCGCGGTCGAGGCGGCCACCGGAGAAGTGCACTGGGAACTCAGCATCGGCACCGTCGGCAAGGCGTCGCCCGTGTGGGCCGACGGCAAGCTCTACGTTCCCGAGACGAACGGCCACTTCGCCATCGTCAGACCCGGCGACGACAGCGCCGGGATCCTCGCCCGGCACGAGATCAGGATGCCCGACGACCGGCGCTACGCCGAGTTCTACGGGTCGGCGGCGATCGCCTACGGGCGGATCTATTTCACGACGGAAGAGGGCCTCTACTGCCTGGGCGACAGGGACGCTCCGTTCGAGGTGACCGCGTCGCCCACGCCCGGCCTCGGTGACGAAGGCACCGCGGAAGGGCCGCCCGCGACGCTGCTCGTCGTCCCCGCCGAAGTGACCGCGAACCCGGGCGAAACCCACGAGTTCCAGGTCGAGGCCTTCGACGCCATGGGCCGCGCGCTGGGTCCGGTCGAAGCCACCTGGTCGGTCAGAGGACTCGACACGGAGCCCGCGGGCCCGCGCGTCACGATCCCCGCCGACTCGGGCTTCGCCGCGGGGGCGCTGGTCGCGAACAGCGGAGAGCTCGAAGCCGAGGCGCGGATCCGGGTGTTTCCGCCGCTTCCATGGAGCGAGGACTTCTCCGGCGGCAAGCGCGGCCTGTGGATCGGCGGCGGCCGCTACGACATCGCCGAGGAAGACGGCGAGAGCGTTCTGATCAAGCCCGTTGCGGAACGGGGCCTGCTGCGTTCGCCCCTGCTGATCGGTCCGCCCAGCCTCGGCGACTACACGATCCAGGCCGACGTCCGTCTCTCGCAGAAGGGCCGCCGCAAGTCGGACGCGGGCCTGATCAACAGCGGCTACATCCTGGACCTCCTCGGCATTCACCAGCGCCTGCAGATCAGGTCCTGGTCGGCGCAGCTCCGGATCGAGAGCTCGGCCGACTTCGAAGTCGAGATGGACCGCTGGTACACCATGAAGCTTCGCGTCGAGAGCGCCGGCGACACGGCCACGATTCGCGGCAAGGTCTGGCCACGCGGCACGGACGAACCCGCTGACTGGACCGTGACCGCGGTCGACCCGCATCCCATCCGCAGCGGCTCTCCCGGCCTGCTCGGCTACTCGCCGTCGGTGGTCTCCTACGACAACGTACTGGTCACGACCAACTGACCCGGGGTCCTGGGTCGGAGGAACGCGATGGAACGGAAGATCCGCATGGGCATGGTCGGCGGCGGCCAGGGCGCCTTCATCGGCGCCGTGCACCGGATGGCGGCCGGGCTCGATGGCCTGATCGAGCTCGTCTGCGGCGCCTTCAGTTCGGATCCCGAGCGCTCCAGGGCCTCCGGCGCCGACCTCTTCCTGCCGCCCGAACGCTGCTACGGCACCTACCAGGAGATGATGGAGCGCGAGGCCGCCCTCGACCCGGCCGAGCGCATGGACTTCGTCTCCATCGTCACGCCCAACTTCATGCACTTCCCGGTGGCGAAAGCCGCGCTCGAGGCCGGCTTCCACGTGATGAGCGACAAGCCGATGACGAAGTCGGCCGCCGAGGCGGAGGCGCTGGTCGAACTCGTCGAACGGACCGGCCTCAGCTTCGGGCTGACTCACAACTACACCGGCTACCCGATGGTCAAGGAGGCCCGCCACCGGGTTCGCAGCGGCCAGCTCGGAGAGGTCCGGAAGATCGTCGTCGAGTACCCGCAGGGCTGGCTCGCCACCCGGCTCGAGTCGGAGGGCCAGAAGCAGGCGGATTGGCGGACGGACCCGGAGCGAGCCGGCATCAGTTGCTGCATCGGCGACATCGGCACCCACGCCGAGAACCTCGCCGAGGCGATCACCGGGCTCCGCATCGAGTCCCTCTGCGCCGACCTGACCACCTTCGTCGACGGACGGCCGCTCGAGGACGACGGCAACATGCTGCTCCGCTTCGACAACGGCGCGCGGGGTGTTCTCTACGCCTCCCAGATCTCGATCGACGAGGAGAACGCCCTCGCGATCCGGGTCTACGGCGAGTCGGGCGGCCTGGAGTGGCGCCAGGAAGAGCCGAACACCCTGATCCTCAAGTGGCTCGACCGGCCGCGGGAGATCCTGCGCACCTCCAGCCAGGGGCTCTCCGACGACGCGGCGGCGCACACCAGGCTGCCCGCCGGCCATCCCGAGGGCTTCCTCGAGGCCTTCGCCAACCTCTACCGGAACTTCGCCCTCACACTGGACTGCCGGCGCCGCGGCGCCGAGCCCGACGCCACGATGCTCGACTTCCCCACCGTGTACGACGGCCTGCGCGGAATGCAGTTCATCGAGACCGTCGTCGCAAGCAGCGAGAGCGATCAGAAGTGGCTCAGCATGCCGGCCTGACGCGGCAGTAACCCGTAGGAGACGCACCGTGGCCCGACCCGTTACCCTGTTCACCGGCCAGTGGGCCGATCTGGCCGTCGCCGACCTCTGCCCCCTGGCCCGGGACCTCGGCTACGACGGCGTGGAACTCGCCTGCTGGGGCGACCACGTGGAGGTCGACCGCTGCGATCGAGCCTACGCGTCCTCCCGACGCGAGTTGCTCGCCTCGAACGATCTCGAGCCCCACGCCATCAGCAACCACCTGGTCGGTCAGGCCGTCTGCGACCGGATAGACGCCCGGCACGAGGCGATCCTGCCGCCCCACGTCTGGGGCGACGGCGACCCGGAAGATGTCCGCAAGCGCGCCGCCGACGAGATGATCCGCACCGGCGAAGCGGCGAAGGCCCTGGGCCTCTCGGTCGTGAACGGCTTCACCGGCAGCCCGATCTGGCACCTTCTCTACTCGTTCCCGCCGGTGCCCCCGGCGATGATCGACGACGGCTTCGCCGACTTCGCCGCCCGCTGGACGCCGATCCTCGACGCCTACCAGGAACTCGGCGTCCGCTTCGGCCTCGAGGTCCACCCGACCGAGATCGCCTTCGACACGGTGAGCGCCGAGCGGGCGATCGAGGCCGTGGGGGGCCATCCGGCGTTCGGCTTCAACTACGACCCGAGCCACCTCGGCTACCAGGGCGTCGACTACGTCGACTTCATCCGCCGCTTCAGCGACCGCATCTTCCACGTCCACATCAAGGACGCCTGGTGGTCCGACCAGCCGAAGCCGTGCGGCGTCTTCGGCGGGCACACGAACTTCGGCGACCACCGCCGGTTCTGGGATTTCCGCTCGCCCGGCCGCGGCTCGGTCGACTTCGAGGAGATCATCCGGGCCCTGAACGACATCGGCTACGGCGGTCCGCTCTCGGTCGAGTGGGAGGACTCCGGCATGGACCGCGAGCATGGCGCCGCCGAGGCCGCCGAGTTCGTCAGGGCGCTCGACTTCGCCCCCTCGGCGATCGCCTTCGACGCCGCCTTCGAAGACAACTGACGGATCGCGCGGAGCGAGGCCTGAGATGACGCCCTTCTTCCCCGAGGTCGGCAAGCCGATCCCCTTTCACGGGCCGGCGAGCCGCGAGCCGCTGGCATTCAAGTACTACGACCGCGACCGGAAGGTCGGTAACCGGACGATGGAGCGGCACCTCAAGTTCGCCGTCGCCTACTGGCACACGTTCAAAGGCGGCGGCCAGGATCCGTTCGGGCCGGATCCGGTGTACGACCGGCCCTGGAATCACGCCCCGACGGACATCGAAGTCGCCATCCGCACCCTGAACGCGGCGTTCGAGTTCTTCACCAAGCTCGGGGTGCGCTACTACTGCTTCCACGACCGCGACATCGCTCCCGAAGGCCGATCGATCGCGGAGAGCAACGAGTACCTCGAGGAGATCGTTCAACTCGCCAGAATCCGGCAGCGCGAGACCGGCGTGAAGCTGCTCTGGGGCACCGCCAACCTGTTCTCGCACCCGCGCTACACGCACGGCGCGGCGACGAACCCCGACCCGCGGGTCTTCGCCCACGCCGCCGCCCAGGTGCGGCGGGCGATCGACGCCACGATCGCACTCGGGGGCACCGGTTACGTGTTCTGGGGCGGCCGCGAGGGCTACACCTCGCTCATCAACACGGACATGCGCCGCGAGCGTGAGCAGATGGCGGCCTTCCTGCGGCTCGCCGTCGACTACGCGCGCCGCCAGGGCTTCAAGGGCAAGTTCTTCCTCGAGCCCAAGGCGAAGGAGCCGTCGGTCCACCAGTACGACTTCGACTGTGGCCACTGCCTGAACTTCCTGCGCGAGTTCGACCTGATGGACGACTTCCTGCTGAACGTCGAGGCGAACCACGCGACCCTGGCCACCCACTCGTTCGAGCACGAACTGGCGACGGCCGCGGGCGCCGGCATGCTCGGCAGCGTCGACATCAACCGCGGCCTCGAGGGCGTCGGCTGGGACACGGACAACTTCGCCATGAGCCTGCGCGAGTGCGTCCTGGCGCTGCTCATCATCCGGGGCCAGGGCGGCCTGCGCTGGGGCGGCCTGAACTTCGACGCCAAGGTGCGGCGGGGCTCGTTCGACACGGTCGACCTGTTCTACGCCCACGTCGCCTCGATGGACGTCTTCGCCAAGGCGCTGCTGATCGTCGAACGCATCCGGAAGGACGGCGTACTCGGTCTCGCCGGCAAGCGGATCCGGCAACGCTACGCCGGTTACCGCCGCGGCCTGGGACGCAAGGCGCTCGCCGGTGACACGACCCTCGAGGAGCTGGAACAGTGGGCCGGCAGTCTCGGCGAGCCGCCGAAGACGAGTGGGCGTCAGGAAGAACTCGAGAGCATCCTGAACGACTACCTGTACAGCACCCGCATCGAGTGAACGGCGCCTTCTACGTTGGGATCGATGTCGGCACCCAGAGTCTGACCGCGATCCTGGTCGAAGCGCCGGGGCCGGACGGCGATGGCGAGGATCGAGCGGAAGGCATCGCATCCCGCGTTGGGGTCCACTACGACACAGAGCTTCCTCAGTACGGAACCGTCAACGGACAGCTTCCCAACGAGGATCCGGCAATCGGGCGAGTACCGCCGTGCATGTGGCTCGAAGCCCTGGACCTGGCCTTCGAGAAACTCGGATCCGGGGCTTGCCGCGAGATCAGCGGCGTGTCCGTATCGGGTCAGCAGCACGGCTCCGTCTACCTGCGACCAGGGGCCGAGGCGCTGTTTCAGTCCCTGACCCCCAAGCAGAGCCTTGCCGAACAGATCGAACCCGTCCTCTCCCGCGCCGAAGCGCCGATCTGGACCGACTCCTCCACCACCCGGGAATGCGAGGAAATCCGGGGGGAACTCGGCGGGGCGACCGCAACTGCGGAACTGACCGGCAGCGACACCTTCGAACGCTTCACCGGCCCGCAGATCCGTCGCTTCGCCCGGACCGAGCCCGAGGCGTGGGCTCGTACCGCCCACGTGTGTCTGGTCAGTTCGTTCGTCACCTCGGTCCTGGCCGGAAGGCTGGCGCCGATCGACCATGGAGACGGCTCGGGGATGAACCTGCTCGACATTCGGCGGCGCGAATGGTCGGAGGCCGCCATGGCGGCGACCGCCGCAGGGCTCGGCCAGAGGCTGCCGCCGACCTGCGCGCCGTGGACCGTGGTGGGACCGGTCGCGCCCTACTTCGCCTCCCGGTACGGCCTACCGGCCTCGGCACAGGTCGTCGCCGGCTCGGGCGACAACCCCTGCTCCCTGGTCGGCGCCGGCGCCCGCGAACCGGGCGAAGCTGTCCTGAGTCTGGGCACGAGCGACACGTACTTCGGACTTCTACGGGAGGTCGCGGTCGACCCGGAGGCGAACGGCCACGTGTTCATCGCCCCGAGCGGGCACCCGATGAGTCTGATCTGCTTCCGCAACGGCTCGCTCGCCCGCGAGGCGGTGCGGGACCGGTACGGACTGGACTGGCCGGGCTTCGACGCCGCCCTGCGGGCAACGCCACCGGGCAACCACGGCATGATGATGCTGCCCTGGTTCGAACCGGAGATCGTGCCGCGGGTAGCGACGCCCCATGTCCACCGGCTTGGCGGACTACGCGATGAGCCGGAGCAGGCCGCCCGGAACTGCCGGGCAGTGGTCGAAGGCCAGTTCCTGTCGATGCGGCTCAACTCCGAGTGGATGGCGACCCGGCCGGAGCGACTCGTCGCCACTGGCGGAGGCTCGCGGAACCGCGAACTCCTGCAGATCGCCGCCGATGTTCTCGCCTGCCGCGTCGAGAGCCTCGCGGTAACGGACGGCGCCGCGCTCGGCGCCGCGCTTCGCGCCACCGGCCGCCGGATGTCGCCCCTGCCACCCGTCGGCGACGCCGGTCCTTCCGCCGAACCAAGGCCGGAAGCGACGGCGATCTATGACGCGATGCTGCCCCGGTATGCGGAAGCTCAGCGGCTCGCCGCGGGCTGACCCGGTTACTCGAGCGCTCCGTAGAGTTCCCTGAGCTTGGACCGCACCCGTTCGCCGTTCTCAGGCCCCAGCCGCAAGAGCAGCTTCTGAGCCGGGTTCAGGCCCTCGAGCACGGGATCGACGTACTCGAAGCTGATGACTCGCAGACGGAGTTCGGGCGGGGATTCCGGCATCGGAGTCGAGAGGATCTTGGTCACGGCGAGTTCGAGCGTGTCGCCGAACTCGTCCGGGTAACCCAGTTCGTCGTGCGCCCGCTCGAACAGCGGCTCCAGCCGTTCGTAGGCTCGGGCCGCGCCGGCGACGTCGATCGAATCGAACACGTCCACGGCCAGGTCGTAGCGGCGGTAGCTCGTCTCCGCCGGATAGAAACGCTGTCCGCGCCGGACGACACTGAAGCCGTCCTCGGGTTGCAACGGCTCGAGGCTGTTCTGGGGCGGCTCGTCGTAGGCAACGGCGCCTACCGAGCGCACGAAGCTGGTCGCCAGTTCCTCGGGTGCGAGCCAGGCGAGCCACTCCGCGTGCCGGGACAGACCGCCGACGACCTCCCGCACCAGAGAGTCGCTCCCGGCCAGGTCCGGCTCGGGCTCGGACGCCGGCACGGTCGATTCGGCGGTCGGTTCGGATTCCGCCGCTGGTTCGGGGGCCGCCTCATCGACGACCGCCGTCGGGGCCTCCACCGCGCCGTCGCCGTTCGGGCCCGCCCCGCGGCTCGTGTACCACCACCAGAGGACGACACCCGCGCCGATCACGATCAGGGCCGCGATGACGATGACCGTCAGCGTGCCGGAACGTTCCGCTGGCGCGTCTTCGGGCGGCTCGCCTCCCTCCTGGCTCAGGTCCAGGGGCAGGTCGAAGCGCGGACCGCCCACGTCCGGCTCATGTTCCTCCGGCAACCTCTCCTCAGGCCGATCCCCGCCCGTGGGCTTGTCGTCCATTGGGACAGTGTAACCCCTCGGATCCGTCCGTCATTCCGGCATGGCCGCGCCACGACTGTCGGGCGCAGCTCGGATCAGGCAGCGAGAGCGCGATTCGGCCGGATGCCGCGCAGCACGTCGATGCCCTCGGTCAGGCCGTCGATGGTCAACTCGAACATCGGGAACACCTGCCGGATCAGGTGGATCGTCGGCGCGTTCCAGATGCGCCGTGGTTCCGGGTTGAGCCAGATCGAGTTCGGACAGCGGTCGCGGAACTTGCGGAGCCAGTCGAGGCCGGTGACCTGGTTCGTGTGGTAGTAGTCGATCGCGCCACCGGTATGGGTCAGCTCGTACGGACTCATCCAGGCGTCCCCGACCAGGCACACGGACCACGTGTGGTCCAGGCGCTTCAGGATCTGAGACGTGGCCTCGCCCTTCCAGCGGCTGATGTCCGTGTACAGGTTCTCGTACACGCAGTTGTGGAAGAACTTGAACTCGAACTTCTTGAAGTGGTTCGCCTTGTGCGCGGCTGAGAACAGCCTCTCGCAAAGCAGGGTGTGCGGGTCCATCGAACCCCCCACGTCGATCAGCAGCAGGAGCTTGATCCGGTTGCGCTTCGGCGGCCGGAACACGAGGTCGATCTCGCCTGCGTTGCGGGCGCTGCTGTCTATCGTCTCGTCGATGTCCAGTTCCTCGGGCCCCTCGTCCTTGTCCAGCTTGCGCAGCCGGCGAAGAGCCAGCCCGATCTGCCGGGTGTCCAGGATGCGGTCCGAGCGGAGGTTGCGGAAGCGGCGGTCGGTCGCCACCTGCACGGCCGAACGGCCTCCCCCCGAGCCACCGATCCGAATCCCCGTCGGATGCTCGCCGCCGTGGCCGAAGGGCGACATGCCGCCCGTCCCGATCCAGCGGTTGCCGCCGTCGTGGCGCTCCTTCTGCTCGTCGAGCAGCTCCTTGAAGCGCTCGCGGAGTTCGTCCAGGTCGAGCGCCTCGAGGTTCGCGCGCTCCTCGTCGGTCAACTCCCGCGGCAGTTCCGGCTTGGACAGCCACTCCAGCAGCTCATCGCTGATGTCGAAGTGGTTCTCGACACCCATGAAGAACGAGGCGAAGGCGCGGTCGTAGTTGTCGAAGTCCGCCTCCCGCTTGACCATCAGGCAACGGGCCAGGTTGTAGAAGACGTGCAGGTCCGCCCGGCTGTGGCCGATTGCCAGCGCCTTCATCAGGGACAGCCACTCCGTGATCGTCACCTTCAGGCCGTAGCCCCTCAAGTGGTAGAAGAAGTCGACGAACATGGCTAGGACTACGTTGGAGTCGGTTCGGGCTGGGGTCAGTTGACGCGGCCGCGGCGATGAGCGGCCATGACCGCTTCCAGGTCGTTCTCCCGCTTCATCAGGACTCCCAGGAAGGGTAACTCACTCTCGATGGACTCCGTGCTCACGCCGCCGCGGCGCAACGCGGCGATCCAGTCGATCAGCTCGCTGGTCGACGGCTTCTTGCGCAGCTCCGGCAGGTCGCGAAGCCAGTAGAACCGGAGCAGCACCTGACGCAGCAACTCGTCCTCGACGTCCGGATGATGGACGCGGATGATGTCCTCCATCTCCGCCTTGTCCGGGAAGGCGATGTAGTGGAACACGCAGCGGCGCAGGAAGGCGTCCGGGAGCTCCTTCTCGTTGTTCGAAGTGATGACGACGATCGGCCGGAACCTGGCGGCGTGCTGCTGGCCCGTCTCGTGAACGAAGAAGCTCATCCGGTCGAGTTCGTGCAGCAGGTCGTTAGGGAACTCCATGTCCGCCTTGTCGATCTCGTCGATCAGCAGAACCACGCGCTGGTCCTTGAGAAACGACTCGCCAAGGGGGCCGTACTTGATGTACTGCGAGATGTCGGTGATGTCCCGGTCGCCGAAGCGGGCGTCGTTCAGCCGCTGCACCGTGTCGTACACGTAGAGGCCTTCCTGGGCCTTGCTGGTCGACTTGATGTTCCAGGTCAGCAGCTCCATGACCAGGTTCTCGGCGATCGCCTCGGCAAGCACTGTCTTGCCGGTGCCGGGCTCGCCCCGCACGAGGAGCGGCTTCTCGAGAGCCGAGGCGACATTCACCGAGTCCCTCAGTTCGGGCGATGCAAGGTAGGTGTCGGTCCCGGTAAAGGCGTGGAAAGACATGCTGCCCTCTATCCTCCGGCGTGGCCGGCGTTGTCCAGCTTCATTGCAAGGCACAGTTCGCGATAGCTGGGGGCCAGTGTAACAGACCGACCGGTCGGTAGAGGCCTGCCCTTAGACTCGCCGAAGCCGCCCAAAGAACCCTGGAGACACGAATGAGCCAAGCACAGGATCTCGAACGCCTGATCGAAGAAGCGTCCCGGATCGTCGCCTTCACGGGCGCGGGAATCAGCACCGAATCCGGCATCCCTGACTTCCGGAGCCCGGGAGGTATCTGGACGAAGTACCGCCCGATCGACTTCAGCGAGTTCATGGCCTCGGAAGACGCGCGGCGCGAGTCCTGGCGGCGCAAGATCGGAAGCGACCGCACGATCGGCCGGGCGAAGCCCAACCGCGGCCATCTGGCTCTGGCCGAGCTCCGGCGCCTGGGAAAGCTCCTCGCCGTGATCACGCAGAACGTGGACGGCCTGCACCAGGAGTCCGGCATTCCCGACGACGACGTGATCGAGCTTCACGGCAACGCGACCTACGCGGCGTGCCTCGAGTGCCGGCAGCGCTACGAGCTGGAGCCCATCGTCGCCGCCTTCAGGAAGCGGGAGGAACTGCCCGTCTGCACGCGGCAGAACCTGGCCGGCGACGTCTGCGGCGGCATCATCAAGACGGCCACGATCTCCTTCGGCCAGGCGATGCCGGAAGAGGCGATGCGGCGCGCCCACCAGGCGACGCTGGCCGCCGACCTCTTCCTCGCCATCGGCAGCTCGCTCGTCGTCTATCCGGCTGCGGGCTTCCCTGCCCTGGCGAAGCAGGCCGGCGCCAAACTCGTCATCCTGAACCGCGAGGCCACCGACCTCGACGGCATCGCCGACCTCGTCCTCCACGCCGAGATCGGACCCACGCTCGGCGCCGTCACCGGCTGGACGCTGCCCTAAATATGCGCGCATCACGATCAGGTAGTTGACATCTGCCTCTTTCCCACTCATAATCCCGGCTCGTCGGCACTAGAACCAGAAGCCGACACCGAATCGAACGATCAACCAAGGAGGGCAACCTGATGACCCGTAGCCTGATTCGACACACTCCGTTCCACCGTCCCCTTATCGGGGCCTTCGAGCCGCTCTTCGGCAAGGCCCTGCTCGACGACTTCTTCTCGCCCGCACTGAGCCGCGTAGCCGGCCACGACGGCGCCGAGTCCGCCGCCATGACCTGGTGGCCCGCCGCGGACCTCGTCCAGACCGACGAGGCCTACACGCTCGCCGTCGATCTGCCCGGTCTGACCAAGGCCGACATCGACCTCACGGTCGAGGACCACACCCTCACGCTGTCGGGTGAGCGTCAGGCCAAGCACGAGGGCGCGACGGCCGACCGGGTCGAGCGCGTCTACGGTCGCTTCGTTCGGCGGTTCAACCTGCCGAGCGACACCGACGTCTCGGCGGTGAGCGCCGAGTTCGAACACGGGGTGCTGAACATCACCATCCCCAAAGCCGAGGAGGCGAAGGCGAGGAAGATCGACATCGCCTGATCCGGCTCCCGGACGGACAACAAGGGCCCTGCTTCGGCAGGGCCCTTTCTCTTTGCCCACGGTGCTACAATCACCGTCCGGCGAACGCCACCGCCGCGCCCCAAAGCCGCGGCCCTCTCCTCCTCCTCACCATGACTGAGACGAACGATCAAGCGCTCGCTCAGGAGGCCGCGGAGACCAACGTGCCGCCCGAGCAGGAGCCCGCGGCGAGCCCGGAGACGCCTCCCGACGAGACCGAGGCGATCGAGACTGAAGCGGCGCCTGCCGAGCAGGCTTCGGACGGGGCAGCGCCCGAAGAAGAACAGGTCGAGCCTGAACCCGAGGTTGCGACCGCTTCCGAAGCGGAGGAAGAGCAAGCCGTCGAAGAGGTGCCACTGGCGGCATCGGCTCTTCCGTTCGCCGCCGCGCTCGAAGCGAAGAACCCCGTCGAGGGCAAGGTCATCGGCTGGAACAAGGGCGGCTTCCACATCGCCTCCGACGGCGTTACGGCGTTCTGTCCGCGGTCGCTCATGGAGCTGGGGAACCGGCCCAAGCCTCCCTCCCACTACGTCAACAACACGTACGCGTTCCACGTCCTCGAGATCAAGGAGGCGGGCCGGCGGATCGTGTTGACCCGGCGGCCGGCGATCCGAAGCGAGCGCCGGCAAGCTCTGGACGAGATCCGCGCCAAGCAGGAGTCCCGGGAACCCGTGAGCGGCAAGGTGACGTCGGTCACCGAGTTCGGCGCCTTCGTCGATCTGGGCGGGGGTCTCGGCGGCCTGGTCCACCGCACCCAGATATCCCGTACCCGAAGCGGCGAACCCGCCGACCTCGTCAAGGTGGGCCAGCAGGTCGAAGCCGTGGTCACGAAGGTCGAAACGAAGAACGGCAAGCGCAGCGCCCGCATCTCGCTGTCGATGAAGGCTCTCGAGGCGGATCCATGGAAGGAGACGGCGAAGAGCTTCAGCGCCGGCGACCAGTTCAAGGGCAAGGTGGTCCGGCACTGCGAGTTCGGCTTCTTCGTGGAGCTGGCGCCCGGTCTCGACGGCCTGGTCCACACGTCCCAGCTTCCCATCGGCAAGTCGATGAGCCATCCTGCGTTCGCCACCGGCGAGGAAATCGAAGGCTGGATCGTCGAAGTCGTGCCGAAGCGCCGCCGGATCGCCCTCTCGCTGCGCGAGGTGCCGGCAAGCGACCCCTGGAAGGACCTGGGCAAGCAGTACGTCGAGGGCGCCGAGGTCGAAGGCAAGGTCGAGCAGGTGTCGCGTTTCGGCATCTTCGTCGAACTCGAGCCCGGTCTTACCGGCCTCCTGCCGATGTCCGCGGTGAAGCTTCCCGAAGGGGGTCTTGCGCGCCGCACCTACCCCCCCGGCCGGGAGATCAAGGTCGTCATCGAGAGCATCGACCGCAAGCGGCGGCGTCTGGGACTGGCGCCTCCGGGATCGCAACTCGTCGGCACCAAGACGGACTACAAGAAGTACCGCCAGCGGCAAAAGGAATCGAGCGGCCTGAACGTGATGGCCGCCGCCTTCGCCAAACTCCAGCAGCCCAAGTAACCGGTGTCCGACGACCTGATCTACCGGGTGACCTTCCTGAGTCAGGGCGAGATCTACGAGGTCTACGCCTGCTCCGTCTCCCAGGGCGGCCTGCTCGGCTTCGTTGAAATCGGCGAGCTCGTGTTCGGGGAGAGGACCCAGGTCGTCGTCGACCCGTCGGAAGAACGGCTCCAGCGTGAGTTCAAAGGCGTCCGCCGCACCTACCTGCCCATGCACTCCGTTCTGCGCATCGACCAGGTCACGAAACAGGGCACGGCCCGAATTCGGGATGTGGAACGCGCGGAGAGCCGGAAGGTGACACCGTTCCCGATGCCGATCTACACGCCCGGTGGAGAAACCAAATGACCAGTCGCCGCCTCATCCTCTGTTGCTCTGCCGTCCTGCTGATCGCCCTGGCCTCGCCGGCGCTCTACGCCCAGGAGGCAACTCGCGTCGCTTCGATCAACGTCGAACTGGTCGTCGCCGAAGCTCGTGAGGGGAAGGAACTCGCGGCGTTCCTTCAGCAGATCGAGACCGAAACCCGGACCGCCCTGGAAGCAAACGCCAGCCGGGTCGAAGCGCTGCGCCAGAGCGCGGCCGGCAAAGGGCCGGACGAGTTGCGGAGCATCCAGCACCAGATCGAGGACCTGCAACGCGAATCCCAACGCCTCGCCAACGACGTCGAACGCCGCGCGGCGAAGCGACAGGAAGAAACGCTGCAACAGATCAACGAGCGCCTGCGTCCGATCGTTCAGCAGTTGATCGACGAGAACGGCTACGACCTGATCCTGAACGCGAGCATCGGCGGCGTGCTCCACGCCAGCGCCCGCGTCGACCTCACCCAGCGTGTCGTCGAGATGCTCCAGGCGCAGGAGCAGCAGGAAGAGTCCAGCCAGGAGCCCTGACGGCCGGGGCGCCGCCCTACGGGGGCGCCGGGCGGCCGCCGTACAGCTCGTACGACCGGCTGTGCCGGTTCGAGAGGTCGACCTCGCGACCGCGGACGATGACGCGGCGAACCGCCGTCCGGACCTCCAGCGGGTCGCCGTCGGTGACGATCAGGTTCGCCCACTTGCCCGCGTCGATCGAGCCCAGGCGATCGTCCAGTCCCAGGATCTCCGCGGCACCGAGCGTAAGGGACCGCAGCGCGGCTTCCGGGTCGAGACCGAAGGCGACCGCGGTCGCCGCTTCGTACGGCAGGACCCGGGCGCTCGACGAGTCGAACGTACCGAAGGCGATCGCGACACCGGCTCGCTGGAGTTCGGCGGGCGACGTGAACGGGGCGTCGTAGGCGTCGTCCTCCTGCACCGGCAGGGCCTGCACCGCCCCCAGGATGACCGCCACACCTTTCTCGGCGAGCAACTCGGCCTCCTTCGCCGCGTCGCGCCCCGAGGCCAGCACCAGCCGCAGGCCGTGCTCCTCGGCGAATCCCACCGCGTCACGAATCGCCAGCGCCCGGTCGGCGACGACGATCAGCGGCGCCTCGCCCCGGTTGACCGCGGCCACGGCTTCCAGGGCGTGGTTCCGCTCGACCGCCGCTCCGGATCCCGCGGCGGACCGGGCATGGTCGTACTGACGGGCCGCTTCGATCCAGTCCGCCAACTCCTCGACCGTGCGGTCGTACTCCTTCTTCGCCTCGGAGAACTTCTTCTCGCGCACGCTGAAGGTCGAGAAATCGAACTCGCGGGTCTCGAGGCTGGGCCATTCGAGAACCAGACCGACGCTGGCCTCGATCGCCATCTCCTCCACTGTCCAGCCGTCGAGCAGCACGGCCGACGCCTGGCCTGCCCACGGTCCGCCGCTCGGCGCCGACACCACGTGCGTGATGCCATTCGCCCGGGTCACCGGGATGATCTCGCTCGCCGGGTGAATCGCTTCGATCGCCTTGAGGTGAGGGGTGTCTCCCAGCTCGGTCGTGTCCTGAGTGGCCGAGATCGAGCCGATCTCCGACAGCCCCACCGACGTGAAGGCGTTGAACAGGCCGGGATAGACGTGCAGCCCGGCGGCGTCGATGATCTCGGCGTCCGATGGCGCAGCGACGTCGGTACCGGCCGCCTCGATCAGGCCGTCCCGCACCACCACCGTGCCGACGTAGGACGGTCCCGAGACCGGATGCACCGTCCCGCCCACGATCGCCAGCGTCCGCGCCGTCGCCGGCGGCGCGACCAGCGCAAGGGCAAGGGTCGCCAGCGTGGCGACGACGGATCCCAGGCGCCATCCGATCGGTCGCTGGCTGAGTCCGCTCAAGGCTCCTCCCCGCCGTCCTCGTCCGGAGACTCCGTGAGCGACTGTTCGAGGGCCGCGAGGTGCCCTTGTCGCAGGCGGTCGAGTTCGCGGTCGAAGTAGACCTTGCCGTCGACCAGAGTGGTCTGAACCACCGCGTAGGAACTCAGCGGATGGCGGTCGTAGACGACGAGATCCGCGTCCTTGCCGACTTCGATCGAACCGACGCGGTCGTCGATCCCAAGCTGCTTCGCCGGGTTGATCGTGACCAGGGCGAGCGCCTGCTCGTCGCTCAGGCCGCCCCACTTCACCGACTTGGCCGCCTCGTGATTCAGGTGCCGCATCTCCTCCGCGTCGTCCGAGTTGATCGACGACAACACGCCGCGGTCGGTCATCAGCGCCGCGTTGTGCGGAATCGCTTCGTAGGCCTCGACCTTGTAGGCCCACCAGTCGGAGAAGGTGGAGGCGCCGGCGCCGTGAGCCGCGATCTCATCGGCCACCCGGTACCCCTCCAGCACGTGCTGCAGCGTCGCGATCCGGAAACCGAGTTCCTCCGCGAGCCGCAGCAACTGGAGGATCTCGTCGGCCCGATAGCTGTGGGCATGGACCAGGCGCTCGCCCGCCAGAATCTCGACCAGCGCCTCGAGTTCCAGGTCGCGCGCCGGCGGCCGGCTGCGCTCGCCCGCCGCCTCCGCCTCGCGGTGCCGCAGCCAGGACCCGCGATACTCCTCCGCCTCGGTGAACGCCTGCCGGATCACGTCGAGCACGCCCATCCGGGTCGCCGGGTAGCGGCGCGGACCCTGGCCGAACGACCGCGACCGCTTCGGGTTCTCGCCGAGCGCAAACTTGATGCCCGGCGGCGCCCCCTCGAACCGCAACCCGTCGGCGTCCTGGCCCCAGCGGAGCTTCAGGACCTGGTTCTGGCCGCCGATCGGATTCGCGCTGCCGTGGAGCACGTTGATCGTCGTGACGCCGCCGGCGAGGGCCCGGTAGATTCCGACGTCGGTCGGATCGACCACGTCCTCGATCCGCACCATCGCGGTCACCGCCAGGCTGCCCTCGTTGACACCCCCCGCAGTTGCGATGTGCGAGTGGGCATCGATGATTCCGGGGATCACGTAGCCGCCCTCGGCGTCGATCACGTGCGCGCCGCTCGGCACCCCGACGCCGCTGCCGACTCTGGCGATCCGGCCTTCACGCACGACCACCGTGCCGTTCTCGATCGTCTCGCCGGCCATGGTCAGGACGGTGGCGCTCGTGATCGCCAGCACGTCGTCCTGGCGGTAGGGCCCCGTCATCGGGACCATCCCGTCGCCGGCGACTTCGGCGTACTTCTCCGCGACCTCGGCCCGCCGCATCGGCGCGGGCGCTTCGCTCGGCCCGCCTCCGCGACCGCCGGGTCCGCGCCGTCCACGTGGCCGCGCCTCGTCCGGTTCCCCGGCCGACTCGGCTTCCTGAGCGCTCTCGCCGTCCTCAGCGCCCTCCCCGACCTCGGCGACGTCGTACCGGACGCCGTCGATGAACACCGCCTCAACCCGCGCCGACTCCCGCCACGGGTAGCCGTCGGCCAGCACGAGATCCGCCGCCATTCCCGCCGCCACCGTACCGATGCGGTCGTCCAGGCCGTGGACCGCCGCCGCGTCCCGCGTGAGCGCCTGAAGCGCCCGCGCCGGTTCGAGGCCGCCATCGATCGCCCGGCGCACGCCGGCCAGGAAGTCGTCCGCGCCGTTCGCGCCGCCGGAACTGAGCGCGAACTGCACGCCGGCGTCGGCCAGTTCGACCGGCGTCGTCGGCGCCAGACGCTCGTGGAGGATCTCGCGGAGCGGCCGGTCCGCGTCCGGATCCCGGTCATGCTCCGGCAGAGGCTCCGGCCAGTCGACGTCGACCACAACCGCCACGCCGGCATCCGCGAGTTCGCCGGCTAGGCGATAGCCCTCCTGGCCGCCGTACAGCGCGAAGTCGAGACCGAGTTCGTCGCCTAGCCGGAGCGCCCGGTTGATCTCGACCGCGCTCGAGCCAGGCAGGAGGATCCGTTCTTCCCCCGAGGCGACGGCCGCCAGGGGCGCCAGGGTGCGATCGAACTCGGGCCGCCGCCAGCCGGAGGGATCGGCCTCGTAGGCGGCAGTCGCGGCGGCGTAGTGAGCAGCGTCCAGGAGCAGTTGCCGGAAGTAGGCGACCCTGCCCATCAGGGCGCCGGGATAGGAGCCGAAGCCGCCGCCGCTGCTCAGTGACGCCACCTGGGCCAGTGCGGGGGCGATCACCTGGTGTTCCGGATCGCGACCGGGAGCGCCCAGCCGAACCAGCGACAACCGGCCCGGGAAAAGCCCGTCGCCCGGCCTTGCCGCGATCGAGGTGAAACCGGCCTTGCGCCAGGCCTCGACCGCCTCCGCGTCCAGCGTGAGGTCGTCGGCCGCGCGCTTCCAGGGGGTCGTCAGCGGACGATCCTCCGGACCGCG
The DNA here is from genome assembly GCA_011525365.1 of Acidobacteriota bacterium. Lineage (GTDB taxonomy): Bacteria > Acidobacteriota > Thermoanaerobaculia > Multivoradales > Multivoraceae > Multivorans. Next base: position 1,439,196 of record WTGQ01000002.1, on the reverse strand, counting down.
AGGCAGGGCCCGGTCAGGATCCGGCCGGCGCCGCTGTCCGCCGGGTGTCGCCCCAGCCGGGCCGCCGGAAGGCCGCCGGGGCTGCGGGAGACTCCCCATCGCGTCGATCAGGCCCGGGTAGACCGTGAGGCCCTCGCCGTCGATGACCCAGGCGTGAGCCGGGATCGCCGCGTCCTCGGCAACGGCCGTGATGGTGCCGTTCTCGATGACGACGGTCACGCGCTCCAGGAGCGTACCGTCGCCGACCTCGACCCGCACGCCCTCGATGGCGTAGAAGGGAGGCGGCTCCGGCGGCGGGCCAGCCAACAGAGGCGCAGCCGCCAGACCAACGGCCAGGACGAGCACCTGTCGGTTCCGGACGATTGCTCTCATCACGAGTCGCGGCAGCCTAGCAGTCCGGCAAGCCGTTGCGCGGACACCAGTCCGCCAGCGTGCAGTTCGCGCAGTCGGGCCGTCGCGCGGCGCAGACGCGACGCCCGTGCCAGATGATCGCGTGGCCCGCGAAGATCCACTTGCCCTGGGGCAGCCGGTTCATCAGGTCCCGCTCGATCTTGACCGCGTCCTTCTCGGGGCTGATGCCCAGCCGGCGGGCCAGGCGGCCGATGTGGGTATCGACGACGACGCCGACCGGCTTGTTGAACCAGGTGCCGAGCACCACGTTCGCCGTCTTCCGCGCCACGCCCGGCAGAGTGATCAGGTCCTCCATCGTGTCCGGCACCTCGCCGCCGAACTCGGCGACGATCTTCCGCGCCGCGCCCAGCACGCTCTTCGTCTTGTTGCGGAAGAAGCCGGTGCTGCGGATCTCCTGCTCGAAGACGGCCGGGTCCGCGCGCGCGAGGTCCTCGGCCGTCCGGTAGCGCTCGAACAGCGTTTCCGTCACGAGGTTGACCCTCACATCGGTCGACTGGGCCGAGAGGATCGTCGCGATGAGGAGTTGCAGCGCGTTCTCGTGCCGCAGCTCGCAGTCGGCCTCCGGATAGAGACGCTCGAGTTCGGCCAGCACCTCCTGGAGCGCCGACTCCGTGATCGGCTCGAACGGACCTTCCGGTCTGGGCACGGCCGCTGGCTAGGGCCGCAGCAGGTCGAGGACCGCCAGGGTCATCGCCTCGACGCCCGCGCGGATCGACGGCTCCGGCTCGATGCGGAAGAAGGGCGAGTGATGCGACGGCACCGGCGGCCCGCCGGCCGCCTCCGCTTCCAGGTCGGCAGGGGCCGTACCGCCGACGTTGAAGTAGGTGCCGGGCACTTTGTGCTCCGTGCGGACGAAGTACGCGAAGTCCTCGGCGCCCATGCCCGAGGGCGGCTCGCTGTAGAACACGTCATCGCCCATACCGGCGGCGATCGCGGCCTGCACCCGCGCCGCCAGTTCCGGGTCGTTGACCGTGACCGGAGTCGATTCCTTCGTCCGCACCACCTTCGGCAGCAGCGAGGCCGGCAGTCCGGCCGCCCTGCCCACGCCCTCCGCGATCCGTTCGATCGCCGACAGCAACTGCTCCCGGGTCTCCTCGTTGTTCGCCCGCACCGTGAGCTGCAGTGCCACCCGGTCCGGGATGACGTTGTGCTTGAAGCCGCCGTGTATCGCACCGACCGTCACGACGCCGGGGTCGAGCGGGTTGAGTTCGCGGCTGACGATGCCCTGGAGCGCGACGACGAGCTGCGCCGCGATGTAGATCGGGTCCTTGCCCCGGTGTGGCGACGCCCCGTGCGCACCGATCCCGAAGACCGTGATGTCGACGCTGTCGGATGACGACGCGAGCAGACCCGGCGGCACCTCGATCTTCCCCGCCGGCCTGCCCGCCGAAACGTGGAGCGCCAGCGCGTAGTCCGGCACGCCGAAGCGCTCGTACAGGCCGTCCTCCAGCATTTCGCGGGCACCCATGATCCGCTCTTCCGCCGGCTGGCCGACGAACATGACCGTGCCCGACCACTGGTCGCGCATCGCGGCGAGGCGCCGCGCCACGCCGACCATCGTCGTGATGTGCATGTCGTGTCCGCAGGCGTGCATGACCGGGACTTCCTCGCCCGAGAGGTCGACCTGCATGGCCGTCGAGGCGTACGGCAGCTCGGACCTCTCCGCCACCGGCAGACCGTCCATATCGGCCCGCACGAGGACCAGCGGTCCCTCACCGTTCTCCATCATGCCGACGATGCCCGTGCGGCCGATGCCTTCCGTGACCTCGACGCCCGACTTGCGCAGTTCATCCCCGAGGCGGGCGGCCGTCTTGTGCTCCAGGAAGGAAAGCTCGGGGTTGCGGTGGAAGTGCTCGAAGAGCGACTTCAGCTCGTTCTCGTAGTCCTCGGCGATGGCGCCGGAGAGGCTCTGCGCAGCGCCCGCCGCCGGTCCGGCGAGAAGCGCCGCCAACAGAAGGGCAACCGCGAGCGAGGAGCGGTCCCAGAGCACCGCTAGCCCACCGTCTCTTCGATCAGGGCCAGGAAGTCGTCGGGCAGGCTGCTCGTTCTGGCCAGGATCCGGCCTTGCTCGTCGAGGAGGATGTAGGTGGGAAAGGCGCTGACGTCCAGGACCTTCGTCAGCTCGCTCGTCATGCCGACATGCCAGTTCACCCACGGCATCGGCTCCTTCTCCATGAACTCGACCGCCGTCTCCAGCTCCGCGTCGACACTGACTGCCAGCAGGACGAAGCGGTCCGCGGGGAGGTCCTCGACCAGCCTGCGCAACTCGGGCAACGCCGCAATGCAGGGCTTGCACCAGGTTGCCCAGAAGTCGAGGAGAACGACCCGGCCCCGGTAGTCCGACAGAGCTTCCTCGGCACCGTCCATGCGGCTGCCGTTCAGATCGGCCACGATACTTCCGACCGTGGCGTGCCGGATGCTGCGGATCAGGTCCGCCTCGGCATCCGCGAAGGTCCCCGCGCCCATCCTCATTCCGAACAGGAGCGCCTCGTCCTCGACGCCCGCGCTCAGTCCTTCGGCAGCGTCGAGAGCAGCCTCCTTTCTGGCCACACGCTCGCCCTCGGCCAGCCCTCCCGCGTTGACGGCCGCCATCCGCCCCAACGCCAGGTAATAGCGACCGGCCGCACGCAGCACCGGGTCCTCAGCCTCGGTCGCCAGCTCCTCGAAGAACCTGTCCGTAGCGGGCCGGGCGGATTCGCCGTCGTCGCGGAAGCGCCGGAGCATGTTCATCCGGGAAAGCGTCATTCCCCACGCCCCGAAGTCCGGGGCGTACTCGAGAAGGGCCTTCGCTCCCCGGTAGGCGTACTCATCGCCCTTCGCGGTCATCGCGGCCTGATTGGTCAGAAACTGCGCCGCGTCGACCGACCGCTCATGCGTGCCTCCCTCCTCGAGAATCGCAATTGCCGCCGCCGCGGCTCGTTCTGGATCAGGTGGTCCGGAGGCCTCTCCGCCCGCCGAACTCGCGGAGTCGTTCTCCGAACCCAGACTGCCCAGGCGACTCCGCATCCACTCGCCTTGACGGCTGATGTAGTCCGTCACCACTTCCCAGTCGGGACCGACTTCAGCGACCAGGGCGGCAAGCTGTTCGTCTGAGTTCGAGCCCTCCTCGCCGGCCGCGCCTCCGCAGGCTGTCGGCAGCAGCAAGAGGACCACGCCGAGTGTCACGAGTGTGCGATGGGATGCGTTCATCAGCCAGGGACCTCCCAAGGGACGAAGGTGTCTTAGGCCTCCTATCCTAGTGGCCGAACGGCGCCGGTCCGCTGGACTCGCGTTCGCCCGTTCGAGATCTCCGTCGGATTCTGCGTCTAAGTCCGTAGCACGAACGAACAGAAAGGAGACCATATTGCTACAAGACGCTACAGTTGCTACGATCCCTCCCGTGCCCAAGATCACCCAGAGGCAGCTACGCAACGACTCCGCGAAGGTGCTCCGCGCCGTTCAGGAGGGCCAATCCATGACGATCACCCGGAACGGGACTCCGGTGGCCGAACTGCGGCCGCTGGCTGCTCGACGATTCGTGTCCCGCGTCGTTCTCGAGGAAGCCGCGAAGACCGCTCCCCGGATCGATGCGCGCCGCTTCCGGAACGACATCGACGCGGTCATCGATCCCTGGGTCGATGACCAGGGAACCGCAGAACGGTAGTCGCCGGACATGAGTTCTGCCGTACACCTTCAAGAGACGGCGCATGAAGCCGGATTCCAGGCCAGCCAGGTACTCGGAGCCGACAGCCACGGCCTGCTGGACACGTCCGTCATCGTCGACTACGACCTGATCGACCCGTCGGAACTCCCAGGTCTGTCCGCCGTTTCGGCCCTCACGATCGCCGAACTCACGGTCGGACCTCTTGCGGCCGGTCAGGATGCCGAGGAACGCGCCCGGAGGCAGGACCGCCTGCAGTGGGCCGCCACCACCTGGGATCCCCTGCCGTTCAACAACGCGGCAGCCCGCGCCTACGGCCGCATCTACTCCGCCCTCCTGGCCCGCGGCCGCGCAGGCCGCCGGCGTCTCCCCGATCTGCTGATCGCCGCCGTCGCGCTAGCCAACGACCTGCCGCTCTACACGAGGAACGCTGCCGACCTGCGTGGCCTCGAGGAGTTGCTCGCCATCCGATCCCTGTAGCGGTTCCGATCCGTCAGTCGACGCGTCCCGCCAGCTTCCACGCGTAGTCAAGCGCGTGGCCTAGAGAGTCCGTGAACGCCTTGCCCTGCCACGCGATGTCGAAGGCCGTGCCGTGGTCCACCGACGTGCGGACGATCGGCAGGCCGATCGTCACGTTGACGCCCCGCTCGAAACCGTAGAGCTTCATCGGCGCATGGCCCTGGTCGTGGTACATGCAGACAACGGCGTCGTACCGGTCGAGGTGGATCGCCTGGCGGAAGACCGTGTCCGCGGGACGCGGACCGGACACGTCGAGCCCGTCCGCCGCAGCCCGCTCGATCGTCGGCCGGATGATCTCCTCGTCCTCGGTACCGAACAGGCCGTGCTCCCCGGCATGCGGGTTCAACCCGCAGACGGCGATCCGCGGCCGCTCAATGAACCGCGACAGGGCCTCGTGGGTCAGGTCGATCACCTTGCGGATCCGCACCGGCTCCACCCGCTCGATCGCCTCGCGCAGGCTGACGTGGGCGCTGACGTGAGTCACCGCCACCTCCGGCACCGTCAGCATCATCGCGAAGTCACGGACGCCGCACAGCCCCGCAATGAACTCGGTATGCCCCTGGAAGTCCGGCCGCGACAACCGCGTCGCCTCCTTGTTCATCGGCAGAGTGACGACGCCCGCCACCTTGCCCGCCAACGCGTCACGCGTGGCACAGTCGACATAGGCCAAAGCCGCCGCCCCGGCCTCTCGACTCATGACACCCGGTGTCACCTGCTCCGCTCGCAGTCGTGCCAAGTCGCGAACGTTCAGCGCACCGTCCGCAGCCTCGTCCAGGTCTCTGACCATGCGGATCTGCACATTCAATCCGAACACCGCCGCCGCCCTCTTCAGGACCGCAACGTCGCCATAGATGACGCTGTCACTGCCCAACAGTCCCTCGGCAAACGCACGTACCGCGATCTCCGGCCCGACGCCCGAGGCATCCCCCATCGTCACCGCCATCGGCCGCCCTGCCATAGGGCGGAATCTACTCCGCCTCTCGGCAAGGTCGGTTAGATTCGCCACTCCGTCCGCAAGCGAACGCGCGAGGAGCATCCATGGCCGAGTACATTCCAAGCCCCATCAAGTGGGTCCGCGACCAGGTAGAACTCTACGAAGGCAGCGGCGGCACGGAGGGCGTCGGCCTGCTCGACACCGGCCTGCCGTGCATCATCGTCACCCACACGGGCCACCGGACCGGCGCCATCCGCAAGACGCCGTTGATGCGGGTGAAGGACGGCGACGTCTACGTGCTCGTCGCCTCGAAGGGCGGTGCTCCCACGAATCCCGAGTGGGTTTCCAACCTCCGGGCCGACCCCGATGTCGAGATCCGGGACGCCACGGAGGTGCAGGCGATGCAGGTGCGGGAGGTCCAGGACGCCGACGAACGGGCCCGCGTCTGGGCACTGGCCGTGGAAGCGTTCCCGCCGTACGAGGAGTACAGGAACAAGACATCCCGCACCATCCCGGTCTTCATCGCGGAGCCCGTGTAGCAACCGGGGGCCACTCAGCTAGTGGGATGGCACTCGGTCCAATGGCCGAACTTGCCAGAGTTGATAAGTTCCTTCCATGAGATTCGAGGAACTCGTGGCCGCGGTCGCCGACGAGCCCATCTTTGAGACTGGCCTCTTGCTCGCCGGACCGCAAGACGCCCGTAACGTCATGCGGCAACTGTCACGCTGGGTCCGCGGCGGCAGAGTCCAGCAGATGCGGCGCGGCCTGTATGCGCTGGCGCCGCCCTGGCAGCGCCGCGTCCCGCATCCGTTCCTGCTCGCCAACCGCCTGACGCCGGGTTCCTACGTCAGCGGCCCGGCGGCGTTGGCCTTCGCCCATGCAATCCCCGAGTACGCGCCGGAAGTCACCAGCGTGACACTCGGACGCCCGCACATCCGGCGGCTCCCTTCGGGCCGCTTCTCCTTCCGCCACCTCAAGGCGGACCGGTTCTTCGGCTACAGACTGCTCGACCTGGGCGGCGGTCAACGGGCATTCGTGGCGACCCCGGAGAAGGCCCTGCTCGACTCCGTCTACCTGCAGCCCGGAGGCGACGACAGGGAGTTCCTGCGGGAACTCAGACTTGACTTCGACGCTCTCGATCTGGACGCCCTCGATCGGGCGGCGGCGCGATTCGACGCGCCGAAAACGACTCGAGCAGCCGGCCGCATCCGCGAACTCGCCGCCGAGGCGCCCGCATACGACCTGCAGTGAAGGACCACCTCGAGGCGCTGATCCGGCCGCACGATCCGCTGCGGGCCCGCAACGTGGTCAGGGAGTACCTTCAGGCCCGCGTCCTCCTGGCGATGCAGAGAGCCGGCGCCATGACCGCCCTGACGTTTCAGGGCGGGACCTGCCTGCGGTTTCTCCATTCGCTTCCCCGCTACTCCGAAGACCTCGACTTCGCGCTGGAAGGCAGCCGCGAGGCCTACGATCTGCCGAAGTACCTGAAAGCCGTCCGCGCCGACTTCGGCGCCGAGAGTTACCGCGTGGAGTTGAGGATCCGCGAGCACCGTGCCGTGCATGCAGCGATGGCGCGCTTTCCCGGCCTGCTCCACGAGTTGGGCCTTTCTCCCCACCGCTCGGAAGCGCTGGCCATCGGGATCGAGGTCGACACGAGACCCCCAGATGGGGCGGACTGCGAGATCAGCCTGGTGCGCCGTCACGTCACGCTCAGGCTCTTCCATCACGACCGCGCTTCCTTGCTGGCAGGGAAGCTCCATGCCGTCCTCCAGCGCGGCTACGCGAAGGGCCGGGACCTGTACGACCTGATCTGGTACCTGACCGATCCGGACTGGCCCGCACCCAACCTGTCGCTGCTCAACGCGGCGCTACGCCAAACCGGTTGGACGGGAGCCGAACTGACGGCACGTTCGTGGACCGAGCCGGTCGTGGAGCGACTGGAGGCGTTGGACTGGGAGCGGGCGACCGCGGACGTGCGTCCCTTCCTGGAAGAGCAGGGCGACATCGACCTGATTACCTCCGAAAATGCGCTCCGCCTCCTCAGGTCTCCGAGTCGTTCCGGTTGACGAGGTGATCGACACGGTTGTCAGATCGATCCCGCGGCGCTGGCCCGCCTCGAGGGCGACCGCGACTCGGCGGGCCCGAGCCTATGCTGCATGGCGAGCGGCGATAAGGTCCGCCAGATGCTCGACCGCTCCCTCCTCGCGATCGTCGGTGTGGCTGCGAGCCTCACGGCGACCTCGCCGCCCGCAACCGCCCAGTCCGAGGCGACGACCGGAATCATCCGCGGCACGGTCCGCGGGCCCGACGGAGCCACTGTCGGCGGCGCCCACGTGCTGATCCAGCATGCCGAGACCGGGTTCACGACCTCCGTAGAGACGACGGCCGCGGGCACCTTCGCCCGCACCCTGCTGCCGCTCGGGTCGTACGAACTGATCGTCACCAGGGACGACGAAGGACTGATGGAGCGGCTCGCCGGCCTGACGCTGCGAGTCGGCGAGAGCCTGAACCTCGACATCGAACTCAAGGAGGTCGTCGCCGACGAGATCACGGTGTCGACGGACGCCTACGGCACGGCGGCCACCGAAGACGTGACAACCTCGCAGCGGCTCGCCGACGAGGTGATCGAGGGGCTACCGACAAACGGCCGCAACTTCTTCGACCTGACCCTGCTGACCCCGGGGGCCTCGCTCTCCCAGGGGCCCGACGGCGACGAACTGAACATCAGCGGCCAGCGCGGCATCTTCAACAACTTCATCGTCGACGGCGCCGACTTCAACAACTCGTTCTTCGGCGAGCAACGCGGCGGGCAGCGTCCGGCCTTCACCTTCAACCAGGACGCGATCCAGGAGATGGTGGTCATCAACCAGGGCGCGACGGCCGAGTTCGGCCGGTCGGCCGGCGGCTTCGTCAACGTGATCACGAAGTCCGGCACGAACGATCTCGAGGGCACGATGCACACGTTCCGGCAATGGGACGGGATCTCGTCGGAGCATCCTTCCGGCGAGGCGGCGAAGCCGGAGTTCGAGCGCCTGCAGTACGGCTTCACGCTCGGCGGGCCGGTCAAACGGGAGCGCGTGTTCTTCTTCGGCGCGTACGACGAGCAGGACGCCTCGGAGACCAAGCAACTCGTGCGCGGCGTCGCTGGTCCCGCCAACCTGGAGCGGCTCGATCGTTTCCTCCAGAACCGCTGGCCCGGCCTGTTCGACGACGAGTTCGGACCCATCGAGCGCAGCGACGACAACCGGGCCCTGATCGCGAAGCTGGACTTCAACCTGAACGAGAGCCACCAGGCGTCGGTCAAGTACAACTACACCTGGTCGGAGCAGGAGAACGGCACCTTCGACGTCGACTCCTGGGGCCTGTCGGCGAACGGGATCGAGCAGGACTACTCGCACGCCGTCAACCTCAGCCTGCGCTCTCTCCTCAGCAACCGGACCTCGAACGAGTTTCGTCTGCAATGGGCCCGCGAGCACCGGCCGCGGCGCTACGGCGGACCGCTGCAGCCGGGAGTCGAGCCGCCGCCCCAGCCGCCCTACCAGGTGCTCGGCGGCAGGCCCTTCCCCGACATCGCCATGGACTTCGCCGACGGCTTCCGCATCGGTCTGCCCTTCTTCCTGCCGATCGGCGCCGACGCGGCGGACGACCGGAAGCAGCTCGTCGACAACGTCTCGATCCTGCTCGGCGATCACCTGGTCAAGGCGGGGATCGAGGCGAACCGGACCGGGATCGCCCAGCAATTCCTGGGCTTCGGCAACAGCCGCTACATCTTCGACTCCGTCGACGGCTTCATCCAGTTCGTCGAGCAGGGGAACCGCTACGTGACCTGCTCCGACGGCACGAGCAGCGCCGCCGGCGCCTGCCCGCCTGGGACCGGGATCACGGGACCCGTGCTGCTCTACCTGCAGGCGGCGACCGTTCCCGGCATCCCGCCGGAGGACCTGGGCAGGCAGGCCTTCGACGTCGACGAGGTCGCCCTGTTCCTCCAGGACACCTGGCAGGCGAGCGACCGGGTGGTCCTGAACCTCGGGCTGCGCTGGGAGGGAACCTGGAACCCTGACCCTCTGATCACCCCGCGGGACACATACTTCGCGCCCTACCTGGACGATCCGCGGTTCCCGTCGGACGGCACGATCCCCGACGATCTCGACAACTTCCAGCCACGGCTCGGCCTGGTCTGGGACGTCGCCGGCGACGGCTCCAACGTGCTGCGGCTGAACGCCGGTTCCTACGTCTCCCGCATCCCCAGCCTGGTCCTGGCCGGCCCGCGCACGACGAACGGCGCCTTCCAGCAGGTCCTGTTCAGGAGCAGCGCCGCCTCGCCGGCGCTTGGCCCGGTGCCGCCCATCGATGAGCAGATCGACGGCTCGGACACGCTGCCCTTCCTGCCCGACATCACGGTCGTCGACCGGGATCTCGAGCTACCCGAAACCTGGTCCTTCGGCGCGGGCTTCGAGCGGCGGCTCGGCCGCGGCGTGACCGCCGAACTGTCTTACCAGCACGCGCGAACGGACGAACTCTTCCGCTTCGTCGACCGCAACCACGCCGGCTTCGGCGCGCCCTTCGGCGTCGGCACCCATCCGGGCGGCGGCGGCATCAACGCCCTGAACAACACGGAAAGCTCCGCACGCTCCCGCTACCACGGCCTGACGGCCACCCTGCGCGGCCGGGACGCCTTCGACGGCCTGCTCACGTTCGAGGTGAACTCCACGCTCAGCCGGGATCGCTCCGACGACGACAACGAGCGGGACCCTTTCACGTTCCGCTACGCCGACCCCGCGAACCTCGGCCCCGAGTTCGGCTGGTCCGACCGCGACCGGCGGCATCAGGTCGCGGGCTACCTGCTCTTCGCCCTGCCCGGCGAGGTCCAGCTCAGCAACGTGTTCCGCTATCTCTCGGCCTCGCCCGTGTCGGAGTCCTGCGCCGCCCCCGGCCGGAGAGCCGCCCAGCCGTCCGACCGCATCTGCGCCGACGGCCGCATCCTCCAGCGGAACACGTTACGGCGCGACAACGACTTCCTGACCTGGAACGTCCGGCTCTCCCGCCCGTTCACCGTCGGGCCGGGCATCACGCTCGAACCGGTCTTCGAGATCTTCAACCTGACGAACGCCGACAACCGCCTCGACGCCTCCCAGGGTTCGCTGCTCTTCAACTTCGACGGCACGATCCGCAGCGGCCTCGGCGACAGCCGCCGCGGCCAGATCGGCCTCCACGTTCACTTCTGAGGAGGGCACTTCTGAGGGGGCGACCTCCGAGGGCTCAGGCGCCGAGGATCCGCAACTCCCTCGGCGACGACGTGAGCAGATCGCAGCCCTCCGCGGTGACGCGGACGTTGTCCTCGATCCGCACACCGCCCCAGCCTTCCAGGTAGAGGCCCGGTTCGATGGTGAACACCGCCCCCTCCTCGACGACGTCGGTGTTGCCCGCCATCACGGACGGCGGCTCGTGGATCTCGAGGCCCAGGCCGTGCCCGGTCCGATGAGTCATGAATTCCTTGAAGCGCGCGGCGCGCAGATTCGCCTGGCAGTTCTTGTGGACGTAGTCGTAGGTGACGCCCGGGCGTGACGCCGCCACTCCGCGGATGTTCGCCTGCAGCACGGCCTCGTACACCTCCCGCATGCGATCGGTCGGCGAGCCGCTGACCACGAACGTACGGGTGATGTCGCAGTGGTACCCGTCGAACGACGTTCCGAAGTCGATCAGGAGGAACTCACCCTCCTCCATCTGCCGCTCGTCGGGCACTCCATGGGGCAGCGCGCTCTTCGGGCCGCTGAGGACGATCGGGCCGAAAGAGATGCCGCCGCCGCCGCGGCGCAACAGCTCACTCGAGAGCTTGGCCGCGATCTCGCGCTCGGTGCGTCCCGGCTTGACATCCCGCAACGTGAACTCGAGCGCCGCCTCGGCGATCTTCGACGCCTGCTGGATCGCTTTCGCCTCCTCGTCGCTCTTCTTGAGGCGCAGTTCGCTCACGATCGACTCGGCGCTTTCGAGCTTCGCCTTCGGAAGCTCTCGGGACAGATGCTGGGCCTCCATGTAGCGCAGGCTGAGGGGTTCGACCGCCACCCGCGACGCCTTTCCGAGAGCCTTGAACGCCGCGGCCGCGGCTTTCTCCGGACCGTCCGCGTCGTCCCAGAGATGTACCGATTCAACCGCCGGCGCGACGCCGCGGAAGTTGGTCTCCTCAAGCGCGGGCACGATGGCCACAGGAGCGTCGGCGGTCGGCACGAGGAGCAGGAAGAGCCGCTCGTGGCCATCGAAGTGGTGGCCCAGGAGCCAGGTCAACGTGGCTCCCGGCGTCAGCACCACGGCGTCGGCGCCGGCCGAAGCCGCGGCCTGCCGCAACCGTTCGAGACGCACGGCATCGCGGCTCGAGTGCCTCGCTGCGCCGGCGTCCTCGGCCCCTTCCGCCAGCCCTTCTTCCACCGTGTCGTCGCCCATGTTGTCGTCGCCACCCTTCCCGAGGTTGTCCTTCGACGGAGTGTCGAACACGACAGCTTACTCCGAACGCCCGGGCACGCTGACGAGGGTCCCCGTGCAGGATAGAGTCGCGCCCATCATGGACACGTCGATCAGCTCCGAATACGACTCCCTCCGCGAGGAGGTCCGCTCTTTCTTCGCCGCCAACCAGGACGCCGCGGTCCCCGCCGGCCCCGGCTTCGGCGGCGAAGCCTCGGAGGTCCGCAGACGGACGGTCGACTGGCAGAAACGGCTCGTCGACGCCGGTTTCGCCGCCCGGACCGTCCCGACGCGCTACGGCGGCGCCGGTCACGATCCCGACCCGCTCGCGCGCCTGGTCATCGAGGAGGAGTTCTCCGAAGCCGGCATCTCTCTCGGAATGGAGAACCAGGGCATCAGCATGTTCGTGCCCACCCTCCTCCACTACGGCACCGAAGACCAGAAGCAGGAGCTGATCCGGCCGACCATCCGCGGCGAGATGATCTGGTGCCAGGGGTACAGTGAACCGGGATCCGGCTCGGACCTGGCGTCACTGCGGACCTCCGCGGTTCTCGACGGCGACGAGTACGTGATCAACGGCCAGAAGATCTGGACCAGCGGCGCCCGCGAGGCGGAGATGATGTTCGCCCTGGTGCGCACCGAGGCCGAAGCGGGCAAGCACGCTGGCATCAGCTACATCGTGTTGTCCATGGACACGCCGGGAATCGACGTGCGGCCGCTGATGACGATGACCGGCGACGCCTCCTTCAACGAGGTCTTCTTCACCGACGTGCGGGTGCCCGCCACGAACGTCGTCGGCCGGCCCGGCCAGGGCTGGGAGGTCGGCACCTACACGCTCCGCTACGAGCGAAACATGCTCGGGCGCTCCAACGCGACCGAGAGCTACCTGGCCGGCTGCGTCGACATCCTGCGCGAGACCGGCCTGATTGACTCGCCCGTCTACCGTGACCGCCTGCTCAGGCTGGAGGGCCGCGTGCAGGCGATGAAGTACCACCAGTTGCGCCTCCTCACGGACATGTTGAAGAAGCGCGACTCCGGCGCCGGCGGCCTGATCGTCAAGCTGAACAACTGCCAGTTGAACTACGACGTCTGCGCCCTCGCCATCGACGCGATGGCCGAGCGCGGAGTGCTCAGGCGCGGCTCGAAGCACGTGCGGGACTACGGCAACTGGCAGCGCAACTACATGTACGCCCTCGGCCTGATCATCGGCGGCGGCACCGCCCAGATCCAGAAGAACATCATCGGCGAGCGGGGTCTCGGTCTGCCGCGGGAGCCGAAGCCGGCAGCGGCCTGACGGCCCGGCCACAAGGAGTCCTGACATGGACTTTGGACTGACGCAGCCGCAGGAGCTGCTACGAGACTCGATCGCCCGCTTTCTCGCCCAGGACGTAGGCATCGAACGCGTCCGCCGCGTCATGGAGTCGGAGTCCGGACGCGACGAGGAGATCCACGGCCAGCTCGCCGACCAGGGCATCACCGGCCTGTTGATTCACGAGGGCCTCGGCGGCATCGGCCTCGGCATGCAGGAAGCCGGGATCGCGGCCCAGGAGATCGGGCGCGCCGCGGCGCCGGTCAACTTCCACTCCTCCTACGTGCTGGCGCCGCTGCTGATTGCCGGCGCCGACAGTGGCGAACGCCGAAGCGACCTGCTGGAGGGGATCGCTGAAGGAAGAGCCCTGGTCACGCCGATCCTCGACGCGCCGATCGGGAACAGCCGGATCGACGGTTCCGTGCTCTACGTGCCCGACGCCGCGTGGGCGGACGCCTTTCTCCTTGAAGACGGAGGCAGTTTGCACCTGCTCGACGCGACCACGGCGGGCATCGAGGTGGAGCCCCTCCAGACCGTCGACGACACCCGGCGAGTCGCCGAGGTCACGTTCTCCGGCATCGACCTGGGACTCGCCGAGAGCCTCGGCGGCAACGTCGAGAACACGGGCCGGGCCGTCCATGCGGCCCAGATCGCCCTCGCCGCCGACGCCCTCGGCGCCGCCCAGAAGGGCCTGCACATCGCGGTCGAGTACGCCAGGGAGCGCAAGCAGTTCGACCGCATCATCGGCTCCTTCCAGGCCGTCAAGCACATCTGCGCCGAGGTGCTGGCCGAAGTCGACCCGGTCCAGTCCCTGCTCTGGCACGCCGCCGACGCCTGGGACGGCGGATCCGACGAGATCGACCACCTCGCCCCCCTGCTCAAGGCCCACGCCACCGAGGTCGCCAGCAACGCCGTGACCATGACCACCCAGGTCTTCGGCGGCATGGGCTTCACCCACGAGTGCGACATGCACATCTTCTACAAGCGCGCCGGCTACGACCGGCAGATGCTGGGGAATCCGACGGCGCTGCGGGAAGAGGCCGCGGCGGTGATGTACGGCTGAGGGGACGCTCTAGTCCACGACGCCGAACAGCCGCACCATGCTGACCGTCACGCCCATCCCCTCCGCCTCCACCATCGAGGGCACGGTGACCCGGACATCCGGGAAGTCGGCGACCCAGGACTCGTCGCCATACTCGCTGTAGGCCGCCTCGAAGCGCAACGCGATCCTGCGGGCGTACTCGCCACTGCCGAACCGTTTCTCCAGGCCGAGGCCCCAGGTGGTGGCGACCGGATCCACGTCGCGGCCGTCGCTCCCCGAGACGAACTCGGATGGCGAACATGGCTCCGCGGTCAGGCACCCTTCGAAAGTCGTGCTGAAGCGCGACTTGAAGAGCCGAACACCGCCGAGGAGGTAGACGCTCATGTCCCGGGACCGGAGCGAGTCCGGCAGGAAGCCGAGGCGCAGGGTCAGGCCGTAGCTGCGCTTCTTGTCGAGGGACCACGCATCCGGCCAGCTCTCGCCCAGTTGCTTGCGGTCGGGCGACGTGCCCACGCCGGCGAGCCGGCCGTCCGCCTCGCCGCTGTGGAACAGGACGTCCAGTTCCGTACTGAGGTACGCGCCGCCATCACCGGGGGACGTTCGGTAACCGACCACGAAGCCGGCCGCGATGTCGACCGTGTCGGCGGAGTCCTGGTCGTGGAAGACCGTGCCGCGGCGCGGCTCGGGCACCAGGGTGTCCGGGGCCGTGTTGTCGACGCTCTTCGAGAAGGTGGCGTCGAACTGCTCGGCCGAGGCGGTGTAGCCGGCGTAGAAGCCGCGTTCCTGGGCGAGAGACGCTCCGGCCAGGATCAGCAGCGACGCGACGCCGAGGCTCGCGGCCCTGAGCTTGCGCATCTTCATCTCCTCGCGCCTACTCCACGATCGCCTGATAGGTCAGCACTTCCATCGTCGGACGCAGCGGATAGGTGCCGGTAGGCAGCAACTGGGTCAGCACCATTGCGACGAGGTCCTCTTCCGGATCGACCAGGAAGTCGGTCGAGGCGGCGCCGCCCCAGCCGTAGGTGCCGGGCGAGGCCGGCAGGCCGGTCAGCCCGGTGTCGGTGATCGAGTAGCCGCCCAGGCCGTAGCCCATGCCCTCGCTCATCCCCATGTCGAGGTTGAGGCTCGACATCGGCGACGGGCCGTAGGCCGATCCCAGGTGGTTGTCCATCATCAGGGCCACCGTCTCCGGTCCAAGGATCCGCGCCCCGTCGAGTTCGCCGCCGTTCGCCAGCATCTGCGCGAAGCGCAAGTAGTCGCCGGCGGTGGCGACCAGGCCGGAACCGCCCATCTCGACCTTGGGCGGCTCGCGGTAGGCGCTGGTCTCGGGATCGTCGAACACGACGATGCCGCCCTCCGGCGTCGGCGCGTAGTTCACGGCGAGGCGATCGAGCTTCTCGTCCGGCACATGGAAATCCGTGTCGACCATGCCCAGGGGATCGAAGATGCGCTCCTTCAGGAAGTCCCGGAAGCTCTGCCCGGACACGACCTCGACCACTCGGCCCGCGACCTCGAGGCCGACGCTGTAGTTCCAGGCGGTGCCGGGGTGGGCCAGCAGGGGCTGCTTCGCCAGTTCCCGGACGTAGTGCTCCAGATCGTCGTGAGGCACGGCGTCCGCCGAGCCCTCGAGTCCCGCGGCCGCGTAGCTGGCGGCCACCGGGCTGGGGATGAAGGTGTACGTCAGCCCGGAGGTGTGGGTCATCAGGTCGCGAATGACGATCGGCCGCCGCGGCGGTTCCGTCTCCATGCCGTCGCCGTCGCCGGAGACGTAGACCTGCGTGTCGGCGAACTCTGGAAGGACCTGGGCCAGCGGCGTCGACAGCAGGAAGTGGCCCTCCTCCCAGAGGATCATGAGCGCCGCCGAGGCGATCGGCTTGGTCATCGAGTACATGCGGAGGATCGTGTCCTCGGCCATCGGCTCGCCGGCTTCGACGTCCTGGTAACCGCTGGCCTCGAAGTGCACGACCTTGCCGTCGCGGGCGACGGCGGTGACGACGCCGGACAGCTTGCCGTCCGTCACATAGCTCTCGAACGCCGGCCGGATCCGGTCGAGCCGTTCGCTCGACATGCCGGCGCTCTCCGGCGTAACGCGCGGAAGTCCGGCGAAGGTCTCACCGGTACCGGCCGTGCCGCGAGATCCCTGGGGAGCGCACGCCGAAAGCAGAACGGCGGCTAGGGAAGCAGCGAGGATGACAGTGAGAATTGGTCGTTGACGCATGGCGGATTCCTCTCTCAGTCGTTGCCGAGCAGCCAGGCTTCATCGAAGCTCACGTGCTTGATGCTCTTGCCCTGGCCGCCGTCGTCGAGCGCACCGGCGACGTGGTAGCTGTAGGTCACGTGGATGCGGCCGTCCCGGGCCTGGATGACGGACGGGTAGTGATAACGGCCGACGCCCTTCTCCTCCCGCTCGATGTAGCGCCGCCGCTTGAAGGTCCTGCCCTCGTCCTCGGAGACCGAGACCGCAAGCTGGTAGCGGCCGTCGGGGATGTCGTTGTGGACGACGATCCAGCGGCCGCTGTCCAGTTTCAGGACCTCGAGCCCGGCGCCCGTCTCGACCAGATCGGGATGGTCGCGAGCGATCGTCCAGGTGGCGCCCAGATCGGACGATTCGGCGACATGGGCCCGCTTCGGGGGCGGGCCGTTGTCGCGCATGAAGGCGACCAGGGTGCCGTCGTCGCGGTGCGCGAACGTGGGCTGGATGTTGCCGCCGCCAATGATCGGCTCGCTCATCGTCCAGGTATGGCCGCCGTCGTCCGTGTAGGTCGCGGAGGCGAAGCTGAAGCCGTCCGAGTAGAGCCCCAGGAGCAGCCGCTGACCGCCCTCGGGCAACGGCAGAAGGACCGGATGGGCGCGGGTGAACCAGCCGATGCGGCGGGTCAGCTTGTCGGCGGCCTGCTCCAGGTTGCGCGCCGCCCATTGCCGGACCGGCTCCGGCGCGGCCGGATCCGTGGCGCCGGAAAAGCCCAGACTCCGGAAGTACTCGTCGGTCTTCGCCGCCACCAGGTCGTGAAAGCCGTCGCCGGGCTTCATGTGGAGCACGTCCTGCCACCGCCACACCGGCGGCCCGGGCCCCTCGAAGTCGGTCGAGACCTTGACCTTCATCAGGGCGCTCTCCCAGAGATTCGCCTGGATCGTGGGCCAGAACAGCCACAGCCGGTGGCCGCCCGCGCTGACCGGCTCGAGCAGCAGGGTGCAGTTCGTGTCGGGGAAGCCCGGTGTGTCCGCGAGCAGGAAGGGCTCGCTCCACGCGTCCGCGCCGGCCCGCAGGCGGGCGCCCAGGATCCGCACGTCGTCCGACCGCCGCTCGCCCGATCCATGGAACCAGGCCACGAGCAGGTCGCCGTTCGGGAGCTCGACGACGGAAGAACCGTGGTTGTGCCAGTGCTCGAGCGGGAAGATGAGCTCGCCCTCCGGGCCCTGGCCGGCGGCCGGCAGCGCCGCGAGCGCGAGCAGCAGGGCCGCGAGGGCGGTCCGGCTGGCGATCCGCGCAGATCTACTCGGCGGCCAAAGAGACACGGATGATCTCCTCGTCGTTCCTCGCAATGACATGGCGGTTGGCATAGGCCGGGTGCGTCCAATTCACCATCGCGTCAAAGAGCCTGCGCGGACCGAAACCGGACCGCGTCGTCGGTTCGATCAGCCTGACGCGATCGATCTCCTCGTAGCCGTCCCGTGAGAAGCGGGCGATGATCAGGTCGCCGAGATCGTTGTTCACGAACCAGCGGTCGCCGTGCCTGACCATGAAGGCCGCGCCCCAGCGGCCCTGCCGGGTCATCTTGTCGCTCTCCCAGAGCCGCGAACCATCGACGGCGTTGAGCCCTCGGAGCTGGCCGTAGCTGCAGACGCCGTAGATCGTGTCGCCCTCGAGGATCGGCGTCGTGATCAGGGAGTGGAGTCCCTCCGTCTCCTCCGGCATCTCGCTGCGGCTCTGGCCGCGCCACAGTTCCCGTACTTCGGGCTTCTCGGAGTCGAACTCGAGCAGCAGCGAACCCCGGTAGAACTGGCTGAAGAGCAGCCGGTCGCCGTCGATCACCGGGGTCGTCACCGTCATCCCCGAGGCCACTTCCCAGGGAACGCTCCAGTAGACCTGACCGGTAGCCGGATTGAGTGAGTTGACCGCCTTCGGTTCCCAGACGATGAGCTGCTCGACACCGCCGCGCTCGAAGATCATCGGCTGCCCGTATCCCATCTCCCAATCGGAGGAAAGCGACCGCCAGACCTCTTCGCCCATGTGTTTGTCGAAGGCCATCACCTTGCCGTCCGGTTCGGCACCCACGATCTGGATCAACAGGTCGCCGTGGACGAGCGGCGAACTCGTGAAGCCCCAGATCGTGATGCTGGCGTTGCCCTGCTCCACGGAGTCGTAGCTCCAGATCACCTCGCCCGTCCCGGCTTCGAGCGCGATGAGATGGCCGACTGCCCCCATCACATAGAGCGTGTCGCCGTCGACGGTTGGCGTCGAACGAGGACCGATCGCGTAGCTCTGCTGCAGCGCCGAGTAGTTCACATCCCACTCGTGACTCCAGAGCTCCTCGCCGGTCTCCTCGTCGAGCGCCAGGACGCGTTCCTTGCCCATGATGGCGCGTGTTCCCTCAACGCGCTGCCAGTCGGTCACGAAGACGCGTCCGTCCGCGACCACCGGCCCCGAGTAGCCGCCGCGAACAGGGACCCGCCACGCCGCCTCGAGGCCCTCCTCGGGGAACCGCTCCAGGATGCCGTCCTCCTGCCAAACGCCGGAGCGATCGGCGCCCCGCCACTGCGGCCAGTCGTCGGCCATCGCCGGCACGGTCAACGTCAACCCCAGCACGATGCCAAGGGTGCGAATCACTGAGGCTTGCACGGAAGGACCCTCCTGCTCCGGAGTGAAGGCGCAACGGTAGCAGCAGCCGAAGCCGGCACGACCTCCGCACGAAAGAAAGCCGGCCGCGCAGCGATGCGCGGCCGGCTAGTGGAACCGAAGTCCGCTTCGGGCCTAAATGTCGTAGTACAGCGCGAACTCGTGCGGGTGCGGCCTCAACGCCACCTCCTGGCACTCGCTCTCACGCTTGTACGCGATGTGGTTCTCGATCACGTCCTCGTCGAACACGCCGCCCGCGGTCAGGAACTCGTGGTCCTCCTCGAGGGCGTCGAGCGCCTCCTCCAGCGTCGCCGGCGTGGTCGGAACGCCCTGGCTCTCCTCCGGCGACAGATCGTAGATGTCGACGTCGAGCGAGCTGCCCGGGTCGATCTCGTTCTGGATGCCGTCGATCGCGGCCATCAGCAGGGCCGCGAAGGCGAGGTAGGGGTTGCAGCTCGGGTCGGGGCAGCGGAACTCGACCCGCTTCGCCTTCGGCGACGGCGAGTACATCGGGATCCGCACCGCCGCGCTCCGGTTGCGCTGCGAGTACACCAGGTTCACCGGCGCCTCGAAACCCGGCACCAGCCGCTTGTAGCTGTTCGTCGTCGGGTTCGTGAAGGCGAGCAGCGCCGGCGCGTGCCTCAACAGGCCGCCGATGGCATGCATCGCCATGTCCGAAAGGCCGGCGTAGCCGTCGCCCGCGAACAGAGGCACTCCGTCCTTCCACAGCGAGAGGTGGGTGTGCATGCCGCTGCCGTTGTCCTCGAACAGGGGCTTCGGCATGAAGGTGACTGTCTTGCCATGTCGGGCGGCAGTGTTCTTGATGATGTACTTGTAGAGCATCATTGCGTCCGCCATCTCGACGAGCGGCGCGAACCGCAGGTCGATCTCGGCCTGACCGCCGGTGCCGACTTCGTGGTGCTGGCACTCGGGATTGAGACCGAGATCCTCCATGATCAGGATCATCTCGCTCCGCATGTCCTGGTGCTTGTCGGTCGGCGGCACCGGGAAGTAGCCCTCCTTGTACCGCGGCTTGTAGCCGAGGTTGGGACCTTCGTCCGCGCCGCTGTTCCAGCGGCCCTCGATCGAGTCGACTTCGTAGAAGCCGAAGTTCGGACCGCCGTCGAAACGCACGTCGTCGAAGATGAAGAACTCAGCCTCCGGACCGAAATAGGCGGTGTCCGCCAGTCCTGTCGACTGCACGTAGGCCTCGGCCGCCCGGGCGACGCCGCGCGGGTCGCGGCCATAGCTCTCGCGCGTGATCGGATCGACGATGTTGCAGGTCATGACGAGCGTCTTGTGCTCGTAGTAGGGGTCGATGAAGGCGGTGTCCGCGTCGGGGACGACCAGCATGTCCGACTCGTTGATCACCTGCCAGCCGCGGATGCTCGAACCGTCGAACCCGAGCCCGTCCTCGAAGGTGCCCTCGTCGACCTCGCGCGCCGGCACCGAGAAGTGCTGCCACAAGCCGGGGAAGTCGGTGAACCGGAAATCGACGATCTGGATCCCCTCATCGCGGATCCGATCGAGAATCGACTTGGGGCTTGCTCCTGACATGAAGTTCTCCTTTGCTGTTCCTAACCGCGGACGGGGCCGCGCCAAATCTGTTGTGGCCGGGACACCGCCCGACCGCACGCACGAACACGAATCGTCAAGGCCGCGTGTCTATCAGCGCGGCCACGTACTAGGCAAGCCACGGGCCGGACGCTACGGGTCTTACTAGCAACGTCCATGCCCAACCGGTGCCTTGGGGAGAACGATGCTCGGCACGGCGAACGAACCGTCCCGACGACCCCGCTCGCCCCGCCGATGCGACAACCCTGTCGTCCGCGGACCCGGAGATCCAACGTTTCTGTAGCGTCTAGCCGGTCTCCAGGCGGCTCAGAACCGCCGCGTCCTCGCGCCATCCGGGCTCGGTCCGCACCCGCAGCTCCAGGTAGACCCGCCGCTCCAGAAACTCCTCCACATCCCGCCGCGCCGCCGTGCCGATCTCCTTGATCCGCCTGCCCCCGCGGCCGACAACGATCCCCTTGTGACTCTCCCGGTCGACCAGGATGCTGGCGAGCAGGTCCGTCCGCTTCTCGCCGTCCTCCCAGACCTCGATCACGACCGCGGTGGTGAACGGCAGTTCGTCGCGGGTCTGCTCCAGGACCTTCTCGCGAATCAGCTCCGCGACCAGGAAACGCTCGGTGTGGACCGTCAGCAGCTCCGGGTCGTGCCGCGGCTCCCCGGGCGGCAGGTGCCGCCAGAGGAGTTCGAGCACCTCGTTCACGCCGTCGCCGGTGAGCGCCGAAACCGGAACGATCTCCTCGAACACGGCGCGGCCTGCATAGCGCTCGATCTCGGGCAGCAGCCGGGGCTTGGAAACCAGGTCGATCTTGTTCAGCAGGCAGAACATCGGCCGGCTGCGCTCCGCCGCCGCCGCGGCGACGAGGTCGAGAGCATAGGCGTCGCCGCGCCCGAACGGAGTCGCCGCGTCCCGGAGCAGACACACGACGTCGGCCTCCTTGAGCGCCGCCGCGGCGGCATGAACCATGCGCCGGTTCAGGCGATGCAGTGGCCGGTGCAGGCCGGGCGTGTCGTGAAACACCATCTGGCCGCGCTGCGTGCTCAGGATGCCGATCAGGCGATGGCGAGTGGTCTGCGGCTTGTCCGAGACGATCGCCAGCTTCTCTCCAAGCATGCGGTTCATCAATGTCGACTTGCCGGCGTTGGGCCGGCCCACCAGAGCTACCGTGCCGGTCCTCCTGGATCCCTGGTCCCCGGCCGGCCCCAGGAAGCGAGCCCGCAGCCGGGTTTCGAGGGCCTCCATCTCGCCATCGTCCGTCTCGTGGTCGTAGCCCAGACAGTGCAGGATGCCGTGCAGCGCCAGGACCTTGAGCTCGTGTTCGAGGGGCGCGTTGCCACGGGCGGCGGCCGTCTCGACCGAGATGACGATGTCGCCCAGGTGCCGGCCCTCCAGTGTCTCCTCACCCGGGAAGGACAGCACGTCCGTGGCCGAGTCGATCTGCCGATAGCTGCGGTTCAGCTCGCGTATCTCGGCGTCGCCGACCAGCCGCAGGGTGAGCGTCGCCGGCGCCGGCGCCAGCTCGGCAACCAACTCGCCGGCCACCGCGCGGAGCCCCGGGAGACACTCGCGGCACCGGGTCTCCACCGCGGCCGCGACCTGAAGGTCGATGGTCGCCACCGCCTTCGTCAGTCGCCGACCGGCCCGCCCCCGGCGCCTCCGGGCAGAACGCGCAACGAACCACGACCGCCACGCCCGAACTCGAACCCCGGGTACTCCACCCGATGATGATGAACCGTCTTCAGGACGTTCTGCAGGGTGTAGCGCATCCGCCGCAGATCGGCCAGCGTCAGGTCGGTCTGACTGAACTGATCGTCCTCGAGGATGTCGTTCAGCAGGCGCTCGATCAGCGCACGGATCGACTCCTCGGAGAAGTCCCCGAGGGTACGGCTCGCGGCCTCGACCGTGTCGGCGACCATCAGGGCGGCAAACGTCTTGCTCTGGGGCATGGGGCCCGGGTAGCGGTACTGGCGTTCGTTGACCCCGTCACCCGGTTCCGCCTGTTCCTTCGCCTTGGCCAGGAAGTAGCTCAGCCTGCGCGTACCGTGGTGCTGCTCGATCGCGTCGACGATCGGTTGCGGTAACCGGTTCTCGCGCGCCAGCCGGACTCCCTCCTTCACATGATCGATGATGATCAGGGAAGACATGGAGGGCGAGAGGCTGTCGTGCGGGTTGTCGCCCTCACGTTGATTCTCGACGAAGTACTGCGGCCGCAGGACCTTGCCGATGTCGTGGTAGAGACCGCCGACGTAGGCGAGGGTCGGATTCCCGCCCACCGCCTCACAGCAGGCCTTCGCCAGGTGCGCGACCATCAGGGAGTGCTGAAACGTCCCCGGCGCCTCGAAGGCCAGGCGTTGCAGCAGCGGCAGGTTCGTGTCCGAGAGCTCCAGCAGCTTGATGTCGGTGGTCCTGAACAGCACCGCCTCGAACACCGGAACGGCGAAGCTGACCGCTGCCGCCACCATCAGGCCGCCCAGGAATCCGCAGAGCACCTCGAAGCCCCAGACGGTCACCGTCACGCCATCCCCGAGCAGGGTCAGCATCGTCACCGAGGCTACGTTGACGAGTCCGACCAGCAGGCCGGCTCTCGTCACCGCCGACCGACGCTTCAACTGGTCGAGAGCGAACACCGCGGCGAGGCTGCCGGTCAGACAGTAGAGCATCGTGCCCCCCGCCAGCCCGAGCTCCGCGTTCGCCGCCTCGACCCAACCGAGCCGGCCGACGAGGACCGAGAAGACGAGGCCGGCGAGCAGGCCGGCGCCGCGACCGTAGAGCACCGACACGAGCAGCGCCACGGCAGCGAAAGGGATCGCGAACACGTAACTCCGCGCCGAACTCAACGCCTCGATCGGGAACGAGGCGGCGAGCGCATCCGCTACCAGTAATCCGACGCGGGTCGCCGCGAGGCCCAGGACGAGAATCAGGACGACGCTGCCGAAGTCGCGGCCCTCGACCGCGACCAGGCGCCTGCGCCGGAACGCGACCCAGAGGAACGCCACGGCAAGCCCGAGCACGAGAGCCGACGCCAGCGGCGAGCGAAGGAGGATCAGACGGCTTTCGCTGCCCGTCATCTCCCGCAGCAGCCGCATCGCCTCCTGGTCGACCCTGTCACCCTGACGAACGATGACCTGACCTGCCTGAATCTGGTTGAACACCGGCCCGACGTCCTCCGCCGCGGCGTCTCGCCGCTCCTGCGTCTCGTTCAGGTTCAGGTAGACGTTGGGCGCCAGGTTGACCATCAGAAAGTCGACGACCGTCTCCCGCTCGGCCCGCGACCACCCCGCCCAGCGGCCGACCTCGGCCTCCAGGTAGTCCTCCACTTCGATCGGATAGCCGCGGTAGCCGAAGAGGTCGAACTCGACCGACTCCTCGCCGGTCTGCATGTTGTGCAGCGTGACGCCCTCCAGGCGGTTCTGGAGCAAGGTCTCCTTGTTCTCCACGATCCCGGCCCGGAGCAGCAGCCCCACAAGGCGGGTCAGGCGTTCCTCCAGCTCGGCGCCCCCGTCCTCGCCACCCACCCGGGTCGCCAGCAGGTCCGCGTGGCGTTCATCGACCCGCAGGCCGCTGCCGACCCTCAGCCGTCGCAGCCGTTCGTCGGCCACCTCCTCCTCGGGCAGGAGTTCCGCCACCTCGTCGAAGCCCCGCTCGATCTCGAACAGACTCGCGATTCGCGCCTCGACTTCGTCGGCCTGAACGGCGTCAAAGTCGTAGAGCGGCCTGACATCCGCGCGGGCCCGCTCCTTCAGCTCCTCCGAGGTCTCCTCGTCGGGAAGCAGCACATCCCGGGTCGCGCGGTAGTCGCGGGTCGCGATATCCCCTTCCGCCAGATCGGGTCCGAAGAAGACCCCCGGCGGCGCCATGATCCAGACGCCGGCCAGGACCATGACCACGACCCAGACGATGTCGAGCTCCAGCGCGTAGTGCCACAGGCCGGCGACGGTCAGCCGGTCGCCATGGCGCCGGTACATGCTGCGGCGTAGCCGCTTGCGAGCTTCCCGCCGGCGGTCCGACCGGCGGCGCTTCGTCGCCTTGACCGCCGCAGTCATCGGCTGCCCCTCTCCGGGGATCCAGCCTCCCGGGGACGGCTACCGTGACGGGCCTCCCAGCGGTCGTACGCACCGACGATCCGCTGCACCAGCTCGTGCCGGACGACATCGGACTGCCCGAAACGCACGAACGCGATGCCCTCTTCGCCCCGAAGCACCTGGAGCGCGTGCTTCAGACCGGACTGCTGTCCGGGCGGAAGGTCGATCTGGGTGATGTCGCCATTGACCACGGCCTTCGAGTTGAAGCCGATGCGGGTCAGGAACATCTTCATCTGTTCCGGCGTCGTGTTCTGCGCCTCGTCGAGGATGATGAAGCTGTCGTTGAGCGAGCGGCCGCGCATGAAGGCGAGGGGCGCCACTTCGATCACCTCCCGCTCCAGCATCCGGGACACCTTGTCGAAGCCGATGATGTCGAACAGGGCATCGTAGAGCGGGCGCAGGTAGGGGTTCACCTTCTCCGCCAAGTCGCCGGGCAGGAAGCCGAGCTTCTCGCCCGCCTCGACCGCGGGCCTCGCCAGCACGATGCGCCGCACCTTCTGCTCCTTCAGCGCCGAAGCCGCGACCGCCACCGCCAGGTAGGTCTTTCCGGTGCCGGCCGGCCCCGTCGAAACGACCAGTTCATGGTCCAGCATAGCGCGGAGGTAGCGCTTCTGGTTCAGGCTGCGCGGCGCAACGAGGCGTCGCGACGCCTGAATCAGGGCGCCCTTCCGGAAGAAGTCGACCAGGGAGGTTGCCGGCTCTTCGGCCACCACCCGCAGGGCCGTGGCCAGATCGTCGGAACGAAGACGGCGGCCTGTCGCCGCCAGGGCGCCCAGATCGGTCAACAACCGCTCGGCTGCCCCAACCGCCGACGCCGCGCCCTTGATCTGTACGGCGGAGCCGCGCACGCCGAGCGTGACCTCGAGAGCCTTCTCCACGCGTCGCAGGTTCTCGTCGTGGGCGCCGCAGATGGCCTGCACCGATTCCTCGGGCAGGGTCACCTGCGCCCTGGCCTGCGCCGCCGGCTCAGCTGTAGTCAAAGAAGCCCTTGCCCGTCTTGCGCCCCAGATGTCCCGCCTGCACGAGTTGCTTCAGCAACGTCGGAGGTGCGAAGCGCGTCTCCCGGTACTCGTCGAACATGATGTTGGCGACGGAGTACATCGTGTCCAGTCCGATGAAGTCGCTCAGTGTGAACGGCCCCATCGGGTAGCCACAGCCGAGCTTCATCGCGGTATCGATGTCCTCCATGCTGCCGACGCCGTTCTCGTAAGCGCGGACGGCATCGAGCAGGTACGGGATCAGCAACCGGTTGACGATGAAGCCGGAGTTGTCCCCGCAGGCTACCGGCGTCTTGCCGACCCGCTCGGCGAGGCGCCAGCAGGCGTCGTATGCCTCGTCCGCGGTCATCAGGGTCCGCACCACCTCGACCAGCCGCATCGCCGGCACCGGATTGAAGAAGTGGAGACCGACGAACCGGTCGGGCCGCGCCGTGGAGGCAGCAAGCTGGGTCAGGGTCAGCGAGGACGTGTTGCTGGCGAAGATGCAGGCGTCGCCGACGATGCCGTCCAGCGCGACGAACAGCTCGCGCTTCGTCTCCAGGTCCTCGACGATCGCCTCGACCACCAGGTCGGAGCCGGCGAGATCGGACAGTTCGACGGTGCCGGTCAGGTTTGCCAGCGCCCGGTCGTGTTCCTCGACATCGATGCGCCGCCGCTCGAGGCTCTTGGCCAGTGACGCGCGCACCGCGCCGAGCCCCTTGTCGAGCACGTCCTGGTTGATCTCGCGCACCGTGACCGGGATACCGGCCCGTGCGCAGATCTCCGCGATGCCCCGGCCCATCAGACCGCAGCCGACCAGTCCTACGCGTTCCACTTCCATCGGTACTTCCTTCTCCTTCGTCCGGATTCGCCGTGCCTCAGCGGACAGAGGCGGCACCCTAACAGTTGATCTCTACCTCCCGTTCTTCCGGCGAGGCGCCCATTCGCAGCCGCACCTCGATGGCGGACGGCGGCTGCGGCAACCGCTCCGCCCACTCCACGACCTTGACCCCGCCCCCGGCGAGGAACTCCTCGACGCCGATCGCCTCCACCTCCTCCGGATCCAGGCGGTAGAGGTCGACGTGGACGAGACGCACGGGATCCTGGTCGGACCGGGGGCCCCGGTCGTACTCGTGAATCAGCGTGAACGTCGGCGACTGGACCAGGGCCGGGTCCAGGCCGAGGCCCTCGGCGATGCCCTGAGTCAGCACCGTCTTGCCCGATCCGAGGTCGCCGAACAGGAGCGCCGTCCCGTTCGGCCGGAGCCATGCCGCCAGCTCAAGACCGAGTTGCCGGGTCTCGTCGGCGCTCTTCGTGCGGACGATCATGGCGCGAGCAACCGAAACGTGGCTCGAACGATGGCATCCTGCCTCGGGTAGCGCATCATTCTTCGAGCGACTGGAACGCGGCTCCCAGCTCGTCCACGAGGTCACAGGCGGCCATCGAGAGCTCTCCCCAGCGCTCCGCCGCCAGATCGCCGGACAGCCCGTGAGCGTAAGCGCCCAGCCGGGCCGCCGCGGGCGGATCGAGTCCCTGGGCCAGGAGCGCCGCGATCACACCGGTCAGCACGTCGCCGCTGCCGCCCGACGCCATGCCCGGGTTGCCCGTCGGGTTGACCCAGGTGCCCAGCGCCGGGTCCGAGATCAGAGTCTGACGACCTTTGAGCACGACCACCGCTCCGGTCTCGCGGGAGGCCTGCCTCGCATGCTCCCAGCGGCGCTCGACAACCGCCGGGGTGGATACGCCGAGGAGCCGGGCAAGCTCTCCGGGATGGGGCGTGATCACCAGGTCCGAGTCGCGGGCGAGCAGCGCCTTCGCGTCGCCCGCGAAGGCGGAGATGCCGTCCGCGTCGAGCACGATCGGCGCCGCGCTCCGGGCAACGACCTGTCGCGCCAGCACGCGGGCATCGTCAGAGAGCCCCAGGCCCGGCCCGAGAGCCAGCGCACCGCGCGAGGCACGCTCGACGATCGTCTGCAGCAGGGGTTCGATGGCGTCGCGCGACCACCCCTTCCCCAGCTTCGGCAGCCCCAGGGTCATCGACTCGATCGAACCGGCGTCGACCACCTGCACGAGGTGTTCGGGCACCGCCGCCGTCACCAGGCCGGCGCCGCCTCTGACCGCGGCGCGCGCGGCCAGCACCACGGCGCCGCTGTAGCCGGTCGATCCGCCCGCGACGACGACGTGGCCGAAGCTCCCCTTGTGCGCGTCGCGCTGCCGGGTCCGCAGGCAACCGACGAGATCCTCCCGCCGCGACTGGTAGAGGGCGTCCGGCCCCGGCGGCGGTTCGGGAAGCGGAACGCCGAGATCGCCGACCCACAGCCTCCCGCCGGCGTCCGCGGCCGGCGCCAGCACGTTCGCGACCTTGGGGAACCCCAACGCCACGGTCAGATCCGCCGCCACATGCGGACCCGGGGGCATCGCCGCCGACGCGTCGAGGCCCGTCGGCACGTCGACCGAGACCAGCGGCGTGTCGCCGCGGCTTTTCGCGAGCCAGTCGACCCAGTTCGCCACCGGTCCTTCCACGGGTCGGTTCAGGCCCGTGCCGAGCAAGGCGTCGACCCAGACGTCGTAGACCTCGTTCACCTCGTCGTCCGCGGCCGGCTCCGGCACCGACCGGGGCGAGAAACCGAGCTGTTCGCACGACACGAACTGTCTTGTCGCGTCGACGCTCAGCCGGTCGACCGGCCCGGCAACGAAAGCGGTCGCCTCGTAGCCGCGAGTCGTGAGATCGCGGAGTAACGCGAGACCGTCCCCGCCGTTGTTGCCCCGGCCGCAGGCGATGGCGATCCGGCGGGCGCGCGGATAGCACTCGACGATCGCATCCGCGGTAGCGCGCGCGGCGTTCTCCATCAGGACGATGGCCGGCACGCCGAGGCTCTCGATCGCCGCGGCCTCGACCTCGCGCATTTCCTCGGACGTGACGACCCTCACAGAAGGACCTCGGCGGTGCGCGGACAGAGCGAACGCAACTCCGCCCGGCGCTCGAGCCGTTCCCGGAACCGGGCGAGGTCGGCCACCGTGTCCAGATCCCGTGCTTCCGGCAACAGCGCCACGTCCAGGCCGAGTTCACCCAGACGCGAGAGCGTCGTGGCGAGTACCGACGGAGCACTCCAGGAGATACCCTCGAACAGGCGAGGGTGAAGCGCTTCCCGCCGTAGCGCGATCAGGTAGTAGCCGCCGTCCGCCGCCGGCCCGAGCACGGCCTCACGGCCGGCGTCGAGAGCGTCGAAAGCCTCCTCCACCCGCACGGATTCGAGGTCGGGGTGGTCACTACCCACCGCGGCCACATGGTCGACGCCGTCGGACGCCCAGCGGAGCCCGTTGTAGAGACGCTCCCCCAGATCCCGTCCCTCCTGGCCACGCCACCGCACACCGGTCGGCTCCAGTTCCGCGGGAGGCTGAGCATCCGGCGTCAACTCCCACATGAGGACGAGTTCCCATGGACCAGCGCTCAGGCGGTTCCCCAGATCCGCGACGAGCGCGCGGTGGAGCGAAGCGGCGCCGGCCGCCGTCAGGCCTCCGGGCGCCACCAGCCGCGTCTTCACGCGGCCCGGGACCGGCGCCCTGGCAAAGAGGAGCAGGCGTCGCGTGCTCACCGGTTCCGGAGTCGCCGCAGCGACCACGCGATGGCGATGCCGAGAGCGCCGGCCGCGATCGGCAGGACCCAGGCCCCGCCTTTCCCGGGCAACGCCGCCAGGCGGGGGCCGCCCGCTCGCTCGAGAGCGTCTCTCACCTCCGCCACCGCCTCGCGGACGTCATCACGGCGGCGCGCCAAGGCCGCCGCCCGGGCCCGCGCTACCGACTGCCGGCTCACGACGTTCCTCCGGGCGCGCTGCCATCACCGCCTTCGTCCGAACCAGGCGCCGTGCCGCCCCTGTCGGCCTCGTCGTCCAGCACGCCGCGCCAGAACGCAAGGTGGCTGCCGACGCGGCGCCTGACGGTGCGCACCGGCGACTCGAGGCGGCGCGCCCGCGCCCGAACGACCCGAATCAGAGTGAACGCCAGCACCAGAAGGCCACCGGCCACCGTGAGCGCCGCCGCCCAAACCGGCAGCACCCTGGCGAGACCCGCACCCGCCGCGAACAGCAGAGCGCCGAGCGCCCAGAACACCGCGCCGAACACGAAGGCCGCGAGCAGGACCAGACGGAGGAAACGAGCCCAGTTCTGCGCCAGGTCGAAGCGCAGTTGTTCGACCTCGGCCTCCAGCAGCGCCGCCGCCGACCGGGCCAGCGAACCTCCAAGTCCGCTCAGGTTCGCGAGAGCCTCGACGATCTTCGTGGGCATTGGGGCTGAGATCTCAGGACAGCCGCGGCCGGCTTCATCGCCGGGCGGAGTTCAGGCGCCGTTCAGACGCCGACACGCAGGGTCCGCGTGACGAAGGAGGTTTCTCCCGCCACCTCGTCCCGCACCGCCACCGTCAGGCGCTGGTCGCCCTCCTTCATGATCAGCGGCAGCGTGTACGTGTAGTAGCTCTCCATGGCGCGCTCCAGGTCCGCGGCCGGGATCGTGAGTTCGAACGGCTCGACCTGGGGCGGGGAGATGTCGCCGTTCGAAGCGAGCGCCTGCACCCAGATACGGGCACGCAAGAGGTGCTCGCCCTCGGTCCCCACCGGCACCAGGGTCATCTCGCCGATCGGAACCTGGACGTCGACGTGAACCGTGTAGAGCCCCTGCTCCTCGCGGCGGATCTCGTCCGACTTGACCAGCGAGATCTCCAGGTCGTTCTTCTCGTAGCCGAGCTTGAGCGCCGCCAGCGTTCCTTCGGTCATCTCCGTGTCGACCGACTTGTCCCGGTAACTCCCCCGGTGCCGGACGAAGCGCTCACGCTTGAGGCCGAGCCGTTCCTGCGCCTCCTTCGTGAGGTCGACGTCGATCCTGTATCTCCGGCCCGTACCCGCGTGACCGGGCTGGAAACCGAGCGAGTAGTAGCTGGCGAAGTCGACTGCGATCCGGTTCAGGCCATCACGGAAGTTGTTCGTGTTGACGATGTACTGGCCGCCCGTTTCCTCGGCCATGTACATGACCGACGAGTGCATGTTGTCTCGGGCGACGGAATCGATGTTCGACGAGAAGGCCATGCCCTGCATCGAGGCGTCGCGCGAGTTGATGCCCATCGGCCCCGAGGCGTCCACGGTGTAGAAGGAGACCTCGTTCGCGTTGGCCGTGTCGACGAGGTCGGTGAAGCGCCGGCTCGAGTCGTACTGCAGCGAGTCCAGGAAGAAGTTCTGGTTGTACTCGATCGAGTCGACCGAGCGGCCGCGCTGGTCGAGCGCCTCCCACATGTCCGCTCCGGCCCGCATCGGCAGACCGTCGGAGACGTAGAGAAAAGCCTTGCGGCCCGGCAGGCCCGCCAGCGAGATGACCGAGTCCTTCAGTCCGTCGAGGGTGAACTGCATGTCGTTGTAGATCTGCTGCGAGTAGATCCGCACGCGTCCCTGCACGAAGTGATAGTCGCGATCTTCCTCGCCGATGTCGCGGATCAGATCCGCCCGGTCCGAGTCCCACATCGTCCGGCCGCCGGTGTGTTTCTCCAGGTCGTAGAGGGCGTTTGCGATCAACTGGGGATCACCCGTGAACTCGCGCTCCACCTTCACCGAACGGTTGTAGCTCAGGAGCATGACCCGGTCGTCGCGGGTCACGTGCTGGCGCAGGAACTCCCGGACGTAGCGAAAGAAGCGGTTTCGGTTCTGGGGACGGATGTTCTGATGGTCGACGTAGACGATCAGGTTCAGCCGTTCGTCCTCCGGCACGATGTAGTTCCGGCGCGCGAGCCCGGGCCGGTCGATGATGTGGGTCTGCAGCTCGCCGGGCACCAGGCCGGCAACAGCGCCGACCTTGACCCGCTCGTGGACCTCGTAGAAGTTCGTGATCGGTACCGGACGCTTCTCCTCCATCAGGACGAAGTCATCCTTGGTCAGACCGGTCACGGGATTGCCATCCCGGTCGCGGACGAACACCTGAACGTTGATCACCTTGACGTGGACCGCGTCCTCGAACGTGGCGCGAGGCGACCTGGAAGGCGTCTCCTGGGCAGCAAGGGAAACCGGCGCGATCAGCATCGATCCGGCGATCAGCGCCAGGGCCAACGCAGGAGATCGGAGTGAGGGCGTGCAGGTCATGGAAGGTCGATTATAGGGGACCGCACCGGCAAAACACCGACGCCGGCCGCCGCATTCCAACCGCCCGGCGTCACCGGCGGCCGCGGCGGCCCGCCATCGGATCGAGCGTGCCCTGGCCGCCACTCCGTCCCAAGGGGTAAGAAGCTCGCAACGCCCGCTCGACGAAAGCGACTGCCCGCCGCACGGCTTCCTGCAGCGGCAGATGCCAGCCCAGCCCGGCGGCGACGGCAGCCGAAAGCGTACAGCCCGTGCCCCGCCGCCAGCGCGTCCGTATCCTCGGGTGGACGAAAGCCTCGAAACGGTTGCCGTCGAACAGGAGATCGGTCACCTCACCGCCAGACTTGCCGGTACCGCCGTTCGATCGGGAGGCGGCCGCCGGATAGCCGTGGCCGCCCGTGACCAGGACACTCGGGCCCATCCGCTCGATCCGGCGGGCCGCGTTGCGGGCCTCCTCCAGACCGGTGATCGTCACCCCGCTCAGACGCTCCGCTTCGAACAGATTCGGCGTCACCAGCAGAAGCTGTGGAAGCAGCCGCTCCACGAGCACTGGCACCGCGTCCGCGCCGAGAAGCGCCGTTCCCGACGTCGATCGGAGCACCGGGTCCAGCACCGCCGGCGTCGGCGGCAGCCGCTCCAGCCAGCTTGCCACCACCTCGACGGTCGCCGCGTCGGCGAGCATGCCGATCTTGATCGCCTCGATGCCAATCTCCTCGGCCGTCTCCAACTGCTGGCGCACGAGGTCGGGCCCCAGAGGCTCTACCGCACGCACCTCGGCCGCGGACTGGGCGGTGACCGCGGTCAGGGCGCAGAGACCATGAACGCCGTAGGCGGCGAAAGTCCTCAGGTCCGCGGGCGCCCCCGAACAGCCGCCGGAGTCCGAACCGGCAATCGTCAGGACGCGCGGCGGCGGTGCAGCCATAGCGAAGCGACCAGGAGCAGAATGGCGATCGCGATCAACTGAGCCAGCGTCAGAACGCCGAAGAACCGATCGTCCTTGGTGCGCAGAAACTCGACCAGGAAGCGCTCCAGCGACAGCAGGGCGATGACCGGGAGCGCAACGCCGCCCGGCGCCGTTCCGCGCGCGAGCAACGACCTGCCCAACCAGAAGATCAGCAACGCGGTAACGGTTTCGTAGATCTGGGTGGGATGCACCGCGACCAGGGCGTCGGCGGCAACGTCCGGCGGCAGGTCGACCCCGAACTCCCGCTCCAGTGCACTGGCCACGGTGGGGATGGGACCTTCCGGGAAGGTCATGCCCCAGGGCAGGTCGGTGGGCACGCCGTAGTCGTCCCCGACCAGCAGGCAACCGATGCGGCCGACGCCGTAACCGAGCGCCAGGGCGGGTGCCGTGGCATCGGCGGATGGCCAGAGCGGCATCCCCCGTCGCCGGATGACCAGCAGCACCGCCGCCGCGCCGACCAGGAACCCGCCGTACCAGACCAGGCCGGCACGGCTATAGAGCAGATGCCAGTCCCCATAGAGGAGCGCGTAGTACGCCTTGCCGCCAACGATGCCGCCAACCGCTCCGGCCAGCAGGAGAGCAGCCGCGTCGTCCGCGGCGCGGGAAGCGCTCGAGCCCACCTGCCGGAGGCCCCAGCGCAACTGGAGGCTGGCCGCGAACAGTGCCGCCACGAGCATCACGCCGAACGGCGAAACGGAGAGCGGACCGATGTGAAACAGCTCCGAGATCACGGGCCGATCCTACCGGCGAAGCTCGCGGCGCTAGCATGAGGATGATGCTGAGCGAACTGGCCCGGAGCCGCTTCGCCGCGTTCCGCGAGCACATCGAGAACACGGATACGCGGGCGCGCTGGCTCGTCCTTACCCACAACAACCCGGACCCCGACGCGCTCGCCGCCGCCACGATCCTCACCAAGGTCCTGCGGTCCGGGTTCCGGCGCCAGGCCACCGCCGCCTACCGCGGCATCATCGGCCGCGCCGAAAACCAGGAGATGGTCCGCTCGCTCGGCCTCCAACTCAGTCAGGCCCGCCGGCTGAAGCTGGACACCTACCGCTACGTGGCGCTGGTCGACTGCCAGCCGGCGACCGGCAACAGTCCGCTGCCGGATGAGCGGGCGCCCGAGATGGTGATCGACCATCATCCCGAGCGCCCCAGCACGGCCGCGGCTCCGTTTGGTGACATCCGGAGCGACTACGCCGCCGCGGCCACGATCACCGCCGAGTACCTGCTCGCCTCCGGGGTGCCGGCCACGCGCCGTGAAGCCACGGCGATCGTCTACGCGATCCGGAGCGAGACCCTCGACTTCTGTCGCGGGTTCAGCGCCGCCGACCACACGATCCACGACCACTTCAACGCTCAGGCTCTGCCGCGCCTGCTGGGCCGGATCCGGAACCCAAGACTGCCGCTGAACTACTTCGAGACCCTTCGCGAGGCGCTGGCAAACCTGTACGGGGTCGACACCCTGATCCTCAGTCGACTCGGTCCCGTGGCACAACCCGACATCGTTCCCGAAATCGCCGACCTGCTGCTGCGCCTGGAGGGTTGTACCTGGTCGATGTGCAGCGGTCTCCACGAGGACCGCCTGTACTGCTCGATCCGCACCACGAATCCTCGCGCCAACGCCTCCCGGATCATGCGCCGGCTGGTCGGACGCCATGGACGCGGTGGCGGCCACGGCATGATCGCCGGCGGTTGGATTCCCAAGGCCAAGGGAGGCGAGGATGCGGTACGCCGCCAGCAGGACCGGCTGGCGGCCAGGCTGGCCGGACTCCTGCGCAAGGACTCGAGCCGGATCGCACCGATCAGCGGCGACTGAGGAGGGCCCGCCTCACTCCCACTCGATCGTGCCGGGCGGCTTGCTGGTCAGGTCGTAGACCACCCGGTTCACGCCGGCGACCTCGTTCACGATCCGACCCGCGACGCGGCCCAGGAACTCGTGGGGCAACTGGCTCCAGTCCGCCGTCATGAAGTCCTCGGTCTCGACCGACCGCAGCGCGACCACGTTCTCGTAGCTGCGGCCGTCGCCCATCACGCCGACGCTCTGTACCGGCAGCAGCACCGCCAGGGCCTGACTCACCCGGTCGTAGAGCCCGGCCGCGCGCAACTCGTCGATGAAGATGGCGTCCGCCTCCTGCAGAACAGCCACCCGATCGGCGGTCACGTCGCCCAGGATCCGGACGCCGAGACCCGGACCGGGGAAGGGATGCCGGCCCACGAACTCCGAACCCAGGCCGAGTTCCCGGCCCAGCTTGCGGACCTCGTCCTTGAACAGATAGCGGAGCGGCTCGATCAGTTCGAAACCCAGCCGCTCCGGCAGACCGCCGACGTTGTGGTGGCTCTTGATCATCGCCGACGGTCCGAACGCCGAGACCGACTCGATCACGTCCGGGTAGAGCGTGCCCTGGACCAGGTAGCGGATCCTGCCGCCATCTCCCGTCCTCTCCAGTCTCTTCGCCTCGCGCTGGAACACCTCGATGAACACCCGGCCGATCGTGCGCCGTTTCTCTTCGGGATCCGTGATTCCCGCGAGCTCTCCGAGGAAGTCGCTCGCAGCGTCGACGACGACCAGCCGCAGGTCGAAACCGGAGCTCAGACTCCGCTCCACCGTCGTCCGTTCGTTCTTGCGCAGCAGACCGTTGTCCACGAACACCGCGGTCAGGCGATCCCCGACCGCCCGCCGCACCAGGCTCGCCGCCACCGCCGAGTCGACGCCGCCCGACAGGGCGCAGAGAACCCGGTCCGTCGGCCCCACCTGGTCCGCGATCGCCGCCGTGGCCTCCTCGGCGTAGGACGCCATCCGCCACGCGCCGGAAGTGGAACAGGCGCCGTAGAGGAAGTTCCCGAGCATCTCGCGGCCGCCGTCCGTATGGGTCACCTCGGGATGGAACTGGATCCCGAACAGGGCCCGTTCCCGGTCGTGGAAGGCCACCACGGGCACGGTCGGCGCCGAAGCCGTCGCTTCGAAGCCGGGCGGCACCTCGTCGACCCGGTCGCCGTGCGACATCCAGACTCTCTGCTCCGCGTCGAGCCCCGAGAACAGGCCGCCGTCCCGCGCGGACAGGGTGATCTCCGTCCGGCCGTACTCGCGCATGCCCGACGCCACGACCCGGCCGCCGAGCACCTGGGACATCCACTGCATTCCGTAGCAGATACCCAGAACCGGAATGCCCAGCCGCAGGAGCTCCGGATCGGCCTGCGGAGCATCCTCCTCGTAGACGCTGTCCGGCCCACCCGAGAGCACGATGCCGACCGGTTTCCGCGCCCGAACCTCGTCCACCGACAGGTCGAAGGGGTGAATCTCGCAGTAGACCCTGAGTTCCCGCACCCGTCGGGCGATCAACTGGGTGTACTGGCCGCCGAAGTCGAGGACGAGAACGGTCTCGTGCTCGGTCACAGCGCGGACTCTACCTTGAGTTCGCGCCCCATCAGATCGCGGATCGCCGCCGCCGGTTTCTTGCCCCGGTAGAGGATCTCGACCATCTGTTCCGTGATCGGAAGCTCGACCTGCCTGTCGGTCGCCAGTTCGAGAAGCGCGAGCGAGTTCCGCACACCTTCGGCGACGCCCGCACGGCCCGTTTCGATCTCCTCCAGGGTGCGGCCGCGCCCCAGCTCGATCCCCGTGTTCCGGTTGCGCGACAGGCCGCCGGTGCAGGTCAGCACCAGGTCACCCAGGCCGCCGAGCCCGGCGAAAGTCGCCGGTCGACCCCCGCAGGCGAGTCCCAGGCGCATCATCTCGTGCAGGCCGCGCGTGATCAGCGCCGCGCGCGTGTTCGAGCCGTAGCCCAGACCGTCCAGCACGCCGGCGGCAATCGCGATCACGTTCTTCGCCGCGGCGCCGATCTCCACGCCCACCACGTCGGTCGAGGTGTAGAGCCGCAGCGCCCCGCACGAGAGTTCGGCCTGCAGCCGTTCGGCGACCTCGGTCTCCTCCGACGCGACGACGCAGGCGGTCGGCAGCTCCGCGGCCAGTTCCGCGGCGAAGGACGGACCGCTGATCGTCGCGAAGTCGATGTCGACACCCGCCGACTCGGCCTCCTCGGCACAGACGTCGCTCATCCTCCGGAAGTGGCCCTCGTGGTCGGACTCGATCCCCTTGGCGCCCGAGACCAGAGTCACCCGCTCGGGCAGCGGGGCGGCATCGCCCAGGCCGGCGCGCGCCTCCAGGAAGGAGCGAACGACCGTGCGAAAGCCGTGCGAAGGCACGACGACGAGCACCGTGCCGCTGGCCGCGGCCTGTCGCAGGTCCCACGTGACGCGGACCTCGGCCGGCAGGTCGACACCCGGCAGGTAGCGCTCGTTCACCCGTTCGGAAGCCAGCTTCGCGCCGAACTCGGCCGAGCGGGCCCACAGCAGCACCGGCGCACCCGCTCGGGCCACGTGAATGGCGAGGGCCGTGCCCCAGGCGCCCGCCCCGAGCACGGCGATGCCGCCGCCGGCTCCGGCGCCGCTCAACCGGACGTCTCCGGCGCGGACGGCGAACTACCCAGCCGCGATTCGGTTCCAGCGCGCAGCCGCACCAGGTTGGCCCGGTGCTTGGCGATGACGAGAACAGCGATCGCCGCCGTGCCCGCGAGCAGAGCCGCTCCCGGATCGCCCCCTTCGTCAGCCCGAAAGGCGCCGCTCAACCAGTAGACGCCGACCAGCAGCGGCAGCGCCACGGCCGCCGAGATCGAGCCCAGGGAGACGTAGCGTTTCCACGCCACCATGACGACGAACACGACCAGCGCTCCGAGCGCCGCTCCGGGCACCAGCAGCGCCAGGACGCCGGCGGCGGTTGCCACGCCCTTGCCGCCCCGGAACCCGAGAAACAGCGGGAACACGTGCCCGGCGACCGCCGCGACCGCGGCCGCCGCCAGCCACCAGGAGCCGACGTCGAGAGTACGCGCCAGAACCACCGCCGCCCCGCCCTTGGCGGCGTCCAGCAACAGCGCGAGCAGAGCCGCCCACTTGCCGGAAGCCCGCAGCACGTTCGTCGCGCCGGCGCTGCGGCTGCCGATCGTGCGGACGTCGATGCCTCGATGGAGGCGCACGATGAGATAGCTCCAGGGCAGGGACCCCAGCAGGTACGCCGCGACGACCGCGACCGGGCCGGCTGCCGTCATGGTGGACCCATCCGAGACGGTGCCGCCCAGGGCAGCGCGTCGACCGGCCCTTCTCCGGACAGCAGCATGCGCCGCAACATCTCGAGTGCGAACTGGGTCGAGAGCTGCCTGACACGCGCCCGGTCTCCCGGGAACCGCGCTTCGAAGTGCGAGCGCGAGTCCGCCGGTCCGGCGACGGCGATATGGACCGTGCCCACCGGCCGCGACTCGCTGCCGCCATCCGGACCCGCGACGCCGGTGATCCCGACGCCGTAGTCGCTGCCGCAACGCTCCCGGGCTCCCGCGGCCATCGCCATCGCCGTCGGCTTCGACACGGCGCCGTGTTCCGCGAGGACCTCCCGGGGCACGCCCAGCAACTGCATCTTCAGCCTGTTCGAGTAGGTCAGGAAACCGCCCACGAACCAGGCGCTGCTCCCGGCGGTTGCCGTCAACCGCTGGCCGAGAAGGCCGCCGGTGCACGACTCGGCCACCGCGACCGTCTCGCCCCGGGCCGCCAGCAAACCGCCGACCGCCCCCTCGAATTCGACGCCGTCCTCGATCGGCCCGACGTAGAACACCGCGTCACCCAGGGCGTCCCGAAGCGCCTCCTCCATCGCGGCCAGGCGCGGCGACCGGCCTTCGGCGGGGCCGCCGGCGCGCAGGCGCAGCCGGATCTCGCCCGGCCGCGCCAGGACCGACAGGTTCCCGTCGCCGAACCGTTCGTAGACCGACGTGATCCTCTCTTCGACCACCGACTCCGGCAAGCAGGCGACACGCATCTCGACCTGATCGAACCCCGCGCCGTCCTCGGCCCGCTCCGCCAACCACGGATCGAGGGCGTCCTCGACGAGCGCGTGAAGCTCCCGGGGCACACCGGGGAACAGGAAGTAGGTCGTGCCCCGGGGCGCGGGCGCGGCATCCACGATCCGCTGACCCGGCGCCACGCCGGCACGGTTCGGCAGCATCTCCGCTCCGTCGACCCGCTCCGCCTGCTTCCGGTTGACCCGGGGAATGCGCCGCCCGAGCTTCCGGAAACCGCGCTCGATCCGGTCCCACTCGGCCTCGTCGACCGCCACCGGGCGCCCGAGCAGCCGGGCCACGCCCTCCCGCGTCAGATCGTCCCGGGTCGGACCCAGTCCGCCGGTCACGAGCAGCAGCTCCGCCCGCTCCCGGAGAGCGTCGAGGGCCTCGGCGATCACAACGACATCGTCGCCCACGACCGCCTTCGAAACCAGTTCCACGCCCCGCCGCCTCAGTACCTCCGTCAGCGCCAGAGAGTTCGTGTCGAGCCGGTCCGTACCGAGCAGCTCGTCGCCGACCGCGAGAATCGAAGCCTTCACCGGCGCAGTGTAGCGAGGCATTCAGCCGCAGCAGCAGCGTTCTTTACCTCTTGACTCTGAGTAAAGAACGCGGCTAGCCTTCATCAGCATCCACCATCCGGGACGCGAGGAGAATCATGCCGCGAGTCAGCGCCAAACGCCAGATCACGCTCCCCATCGCTCAATGCAGGGAAGCCGGAATCGAGCCCGGCGACGAGTACCGCTGCTTCGTTGCCGACGGCCGAATCACCATTGTGCGGAAGGAGGCCGGCGCGGCCAAGGGCTTTCTGCGGCACGTCACCGGCGACCCGGCGATGAGCGACGACGAGTCGCTTCAAAGCGCGCTCGACGTGTCGAGGCCTTGATCGCAGTCGACACGAGCGTCCTGCTCCGCTACCTGCTCCAGGACGACGAGGAGCAGGCGGCTCGCGTAGCCAACATCTTCGCTGCCGGCGAGGCGATCCTGGTCACCGACGTCGTCCTGGTGGAAACGGTCTGGACACTCTCCGGCAGGAGGTACCGACTACCGAAGGCTCAACTGGTGGCCGTCCTCGAACGGCTGTTCAGCGAGCCAAGCATCCGTTTCGAGGACGACGAGGTCGTATGGCGAGCGCTCCACGCTTACCGCAGCGACGGAGCGACCGAAGCAACGGCGTCGGCCAAGCTCGTCGGATTCGCAGACGCGCTGATCGTGTTCAAGGCGCTCCGGACCGCGGCGAGCGACGGCGAACTGCTGGACGGCGTCTACACCTTCGACGCGGCCATGCAGCGGCTTCCCCACGCCGTGGCGCCCCGGGAAGGGGTGACCTGGCCATCGGCCGCCAGGGATGACGAGCTGAACGAACTCCGTTGACCGCCCCTTGGGATCAAGCGGCTGACGCGCCTGCGCCGCTACTCCATCACGGCTGGCGGCGGCTCAGCTTCCTCGCCGATGACCAACGCCGCGGCGACCTCTCGCTGCAGCGGTTCCGGATCGCCGCGCACGTAGAGACGGGCCAGTTCCTGGCCGCGTTCCACCTTCTCGCCCAGTCGCACGTCGTAGCGGAGCGCGACGGCGTGGTCGATGCTGTGCGGGTCCCGGTCCGGGCGGCAGGCGTCGGCGAAGGCGTTGCCGATGCGGCGGCAGTCGACAGCGGCGAGGAATCCCGGCTCGGAGGCCGTGACGACGGCTTCGACCGGCGCCAGGTCGAGGGCATTGGTCCAGCCGGGTTCGGCGCCCAGCGCATCGGCCCAGTCGACGAGCTTCTGCCGGGCGGCGCCGGAAGCGATCGCCGCGTCGATGTCCCGCGGCGAGAGTTCCCGTCCCATCAGACGGGCGGCCTTGCGGCAGATCGCGGTCACCACCTCGAGCAGCCGCGGGTCGCCGTCGCCGGCGAGACAGTCCAGCGCTTCCCGCACTTCGGCTGCGTGGCCGACCCAGCGACCCAGGGGCTGGTTCATGTCGCTCAGAACGTAGTCGGCAGGCGTGCCGCAGGCGGCGCTGATCTCGACGAGGCTCGAGGCCAGCGAGCGGGTGTCGCGCGCGTCCGCGAAGAAGGCGCCGTTGCCGATCTTCACGTCGAACACGATCCCGGACGCTCCGAGCGCAAGTTTCTTGGACAGAATGCTGCCGACGACGAGCGGAATCGAACTCACCGTCGACGTGCGATCCCGCAGGCCGTAGAGACGTTTGTCGGCGGGTGCGATGCCGGCGGTGGCGATGCCGATCGCCATGCCGAAGCGATCCAGCAGGTCGAGGGTGCCGGCGCGGTCGAGTTCCAGGCGGACGCCGGGGATGCTCTCCAGCTTGTCGGCGGTGCCGCCGCTGTGACCCAAGGCCCGGCCCGTCAGCTTGGCCGCCGGCGCGCCGCAGGAGGCCAGCAACGGCAGCGCGATCAGACTGACCGTGTCGCCGACGCCGCCGGTGGAGTGCTTGTCGACCAGGGGACCGAAGTCCTCGGCCAGGGCCCACCGGTCGCCCGACTCGAGCATCGCCAGGGTCAGTTCCCGTGTCTCATCCCGGTCGAGCCCGCGCATCGCGGCGGCCATCAGGAAGGCGGCGAGCTGGACGTCGGTCCAGTTGCCGGAGGCAGCACCGTCGACGACGGACCGCACTTCCGTCGCGGTCAGTGTCCGCCCCTCCCGCATCCGGTTCAGGATGTCGAAGGGCGTCGCCATCGGGTCTGGCGGCGCTAGCCGCCGAACGTGAACGGCGACGCGGCAGTCGCTTCGGGACCAAGCTGCTGCCGGGCTCGGATCGCGTAGCCGCTCTCCGGGAACTCGTTGACCACGCGCTGGAAGGTCTCCCGGGCACCGTCTTCGTCGCCGAGCTGCGCCAGCGTGGCGGCCAACTCGAACAGCAGGGCGTCCTTCGGCAGCGGCGACGATTCGGCCGCCACCGCGCCCCGCAACGTAGCGGCCAGTTCCTCACCCCGCCCCTCGGCCCGATCCAGGCTGTAGAGGTTCAGTTGCACGCCGATAGCCATCGCGTGATCGCGGCCGGCCGCCTCCAGGTAGCCCGTCCACAGCTCCCTCGCCTGCGCGGTATCGCCTTCAGCCGCCGCGATCTGCCCCAGGTAGACGGAAGCCAGCCTGCCGGACGAGGTCGAGCCGTAGCTCTCCCTCACGGCCTCCAGTTCGGTCCTCGCCGCCGAGCGCCGCTCCGTCTCCGAAGCGAAGCTCAGGCCGTCGACACCGGTTTCGCTCCCGGCATCCGGCGCCTCCGCCTCCTCCGGGGCAGCCTCGTCCGGGGCGCTATCGGGAGGCGTGCCGAACAGGTCGTCGATCGCGTCCGTCGCCGGTTCGTCGATCGGCGCCCGGTAGACCTTCAGGGCCTCGCTGAGCTGGTAGCTGGCCTCCTTCTCCCGACCATCCTGGTAGTTGAAGAACAGCACGACGCCGACGACCACCGCGATCACCGCGGCGACGCCCATCAGGATCTGTCGAACGTGCTCCGCGAACCAGGTGGAAGCCGAGAAGACAGCCTC
Source organism: Acidobacteriota bacterium (assembly GCA_011525365.1). Lineage (GTDB taxonomy): Bacteria > Acidobacteriota > Thermoanaerobaculia > Multivoradales > Multivoraceae > Multivorans. Next base: position 1,396,973 of record WTGQ01000002.1, on the reverse strand, counting down.
CCGGACTTCGTCGCGCCGTATCTCGTCTCGTGTCAAACGGCTCATTCCGCATCTCCTCCGACGCGGCGAACCCTAGCAGCCGAACCGACCCGCCCGCGACTCGGTCGACCGTGTGGCAGACTTGGCCACCGGGGGGCGACCCGGCCCTACGGACCCGGCACACCAACCAACGGAGCACCCAAGATGCCCACCCTGGGATTCGGCGAACTTCTGATCGTCCTCGCGATCGTCGTCCTGATCTTCGGCGCCAGCCGCATTCCGAAGCTGGCGGGCGGTCTGGGCAGCGGCATCCGCAACTTCAAGCAGGGTCTGAAGGGACCGGAAGAGGACGAGGCCGAGGACAAGCCGAAGCGCGAGATCGAAGAGTAGAAGCGAGGCGTGGCGCGCCCGGCAATGGTGCGCCTGGAAGGACTCGAACCTTCGACCTGCGGATTAGGAATCCGCCGCTCTATCCTGCTGAGCTACAGGCGCCCTGGGACGTTGCCGCGACGCTGACCTCCAGCGCGGCGACCGTCGAAGGATCTCAGTATCGGACCAGGGATTCAACCACGTCGTAGCCGTCGAGCCGGCGGCGGCCGTTCAGGTAGGTCAGTTCGACGACGAATCCGATCGCGTCGACCGTCCCTCCGACGGACTCGATCAGGTCCGCCGCCGCCTTCGCGGTGCCGCCCGTCGCCAGCAGGTCGTCTACCAGGACGATACGATCGCCAGCGGCGACGCCGTCAAGGTGCATCTCCAGGGTGTCGCGGCCGTACTCGAGCTCGTAGCTGCGCGAGGCCGTCTCGGCCGGCAACTTCCCCGGTTTGCGCACCGGCACGAAACCCACGTTCAGCCGGTTCGCCACCAAAGGGCCGAAGATGAAGCCCCGCGCCTCGATTCCCACCACCTGCTCGACGCGCCGGCCGGCGAACCGCTCCGCGAGCCGATCGGCGGTTTCGCGCAATGCCACGGGATCCTTGAGCAACGTCGTGATGTCCTTGTACAGGATGCCCGGTTTCGGGAAGTCCGGAACCTCGCGAATCCGTTCCTTCAGCCACTGGTCCCCTGGCTTCACCATCAGAGACTCGCCTCCGCGCTCATGAGGCCGCCTCGGCTTTCGTCTTCCAACCGTGACGGCCGATCAGCGGCACGAAGCGCACCGCTTCGCCAAGCTGGCGGGCGACCGTTCCGTTGTCGTGCTTCTGGTAGACGACCAGCCGCTGCTCGTGGCGGTCGCCCTCAGGAATCAGAAGACGCCCGCCCGGCGCCAGTTGCTCGAGGAGCGAGTCCGGAACCCGAGGCGCTGCGGCGGACACCAGAACACGGTCGAACGGGGCTTCGGCGCTCCAGCCTACGGTGCCGTCGAAGACCTGGACCTTGACGTTCGGCAGCTCGAGGGCCTGGATCCGGCCGATCGCCTCCCGCGCCAAACGGCCCACGCGCTCGATGCTGTAGACCCGATGCGCCAGCAGAGCCAGGATCGCCGTCTGGTAACCGGAGCCGGTGCCGATCTCCAGCACGGAGTCATCCTCCCGCACGCCCAGATCCTCGGTCATGCGCGCCACGACGTAGGGCTGGGAGATCGTCTGCTCGCAACCGATCGGCAGCGCGTGGTCACGGTACGCGTCGTTGACCAGATGCTCGGGCACGAACAGGTGGCGCGGCACCCGCTCGAACGCGGCGATCACACGCTCGTCCCGCAGGCCACCCCGTTCGACCAGGCTCGCCACCATGCGGCGGCGGGCGTAGAGGTACCCGCCGCCCGGATCCGCCGCCTGCGTCTTCAACCCAATGCTCCCGCCAGACGAGGCAGAACCCCGTCGCCGGCGTCGAGCGACTCTCCGTCGGTCAGGTCGGCGGTAAGCGGCGTGATCGAGATGAAGCCGTCCCTGATCGCCGCCGCGTCCGTGTCGTCGAGACGCTCCGGGTCCGGCTTGCCGACGATCCAGTACATCGTCCCGCCACGCGGATCCGCCTGTTCCACCACCGAGTTGCGATAGGGACGCCGGCCGAGTCGCGCGACCCTGACCCCGCGGGGCGGGTCGAACGGGAAGTTCACGTTGAGCAGCATGCGCTCGGGAATCCCCTGCTCGACGAGGGCGACGATCGCGCGGGCCGCCAGCGCCGCGGCCCGTTCCATGTCGGCGCGCCGGGCCATCCGGTACTCCTGCGAGAAGGCGACCGCCGGCACGCCGAGGATCCGTCCCTCGAGCGCCGCGCCCACGGTGCCGCTGTGGGTCACGTCGTCACCCAGGTTGACCCCCATGTTGACTCCCGAAACGAGCAGATCGGGACGCTGGTCCAGCAGCGAGTGAACCGCCAGGTTGACGCAGTCGGAGGGCGTACCGTCCACCGCGAACCAGCCCTCCCCCACCCGCTTCGCGCGCAGCGGCCGGAACAGGGTCAGCGCCTGGCTGCAACCGCTCTGCTCGCGCTCCGGGGCCACCACGTCGTAGGTGATCGGCCCCCTGGCGGTCGACGCTCCGTCCAGAGCAGCGGCAAGGCAGCGGAGACCCGGCGCGTCGACGCCATCGTCATTCGTCAGCAGCAATCGAGTCGCGGCGTCCGCGCCGCGCTGAGGCACGGAAGCAGCCCCGTCTCTTGCAGGCCTGGTGGCACTCATCGGTCGCGACCCTTGCCCAGGAGGCGACCGACGATCGGCGCCAGATCACGCAACACGGACGCAGGAACGACCGCCGGATCGGTGATCAGGGCATGCTCCAGCGCATCGACGCAGGGACACGCTCCGGGCCGGCGCTCACGCGGCAACGACTCGACGATCCGGGCCACCGCGGCCTGGGCGGTGCGCGCGTTCTGCCGCAGGGCCGCGAGCACGGCCTCGACCGTCACGTCCTCTTCCTCCTCGTGCCAGCAGTCGTAGTCGGTGATCAGGGCGAGGGTCGCGTAGCAGATCTCCGCCTCACGGGCGAGCTTCGCCTCCTGCAGGTTCGTCATTCCGATCACGTCCGCGCCCCAACCCCTGTGCATGAAGGACTCTGCGCGGGTCGAGAACTGTGGCCCCTCCATGCACACATAGACGCCGCCGCGATGGACCACCGCGCCGGCCGCGGCCGACTGGTCCGCGCAGACCTCCATCAGCACCGGACAGATCGGATCGGCGAAGGCGACGTGGGCGGCCAGGCCGTTGCCGAAAAAGGTGTCCGGCCGGTGCCGCGTGCGGTCGATGAACTGGTCCGGCACCACGATGTGTGTCGGCTGGTAGCGCCGCCGCAGCGAACCGACGGCGGAAAGCGAGATGAGCCGCTCCACCCCCAGGCTCTTGAAGGCATAGATGTTGGCGCGGAAGTTCAGTTCGCTGGGCAGGATGCGGTGGCCGCGGCCGTGCCGGGCCAGAAAGGCGACGGACCGGCCACTGAGTTCCCCGAGCACGAAGACCTCCGACGGGCTTCCGAACGGCGTCGCGATCGCCCGTTCCTCATGAACCTCGAGTTCGTCCATGCCGTAGAGGCCGGAGCCGCCGATGATCCCTATCGGGTGGGCGTCAACGCTCACGCCCCGGCGCTCCCGGCGATCGTCGAGTTCACGAGCAGAGCCGTCTCCAGCGCGCGCCGGCCGGCCGCGCCGTCGACGAGCGGCGCCCCGCCGCCGGCACAGCGGCCGAGAAACGCCTCGAGTTCGAGCCGCAGCGGCTCGCCGCCCTCGACCTCGAGATCGGCAGCCAGGATCCGCCCCGCCGGCCCGCCGGCGGACACGGGGTCTCCGCCGGCGGCGTCCTCTTCGCCGCGCACGCGCCGCGCCCCTCGTACCGTCTGCTTCTGGTAGTCGAGCGAGAAGTAGCGATCCTCGAAGAAGACCCGCAACTGGCGCACCCGTTCGGCCGAGACGCGGGACGCGGTCAGGTTCGCCACGCAACCGGACTCGAGTTCGATCCGCGCGTCGGCTATGTCGACCCGGTCCGACAGGACGTCGATCCCGACCGCCCGCACCTCCCGCACCGGACTCGGGTCGAGCGCGTGGAGGATCTGCAGGTCGTGAATCATCAGGTCGAGGACGACGTCCACATCCAGACTGCGGGGGCTGAATGGCGACATCCGTTCGACTTCGACGAAGCGGGGCGCGAGTCCCAGCCCCAGCATTTCCTGGACGGCCGGATTGTAGAACTCGACATGCCCCACCGCCAGAACGACGCCCTGGGCCTCGGCCGCCGCGACCAGGGCATCCGCCAGGTCGAGATCCGCCGCGATCGGCTTCTCAACCAGCACGTGAATGCCGGCCTCGATCAGACGCGCCGACACCTCCAGGTGATCGACCGTCGGCACCGCGACAACGGCGACGTCCACCACGTTCAGAATCCCGTCTATCCCGGCCGCCACCGAGGCGCCATGCTCGAGCGCGGCGTCTTCGGCCCGCGCCGGATCCGCGTCGACCACGAGCACGGAGTCGGGCCCCAGCAGGCGCGACAGCAGGCGCACGTGGTGGCGTCCCATCGCGCCGGCGCCGACCACGGCGGCCCGAAGCGGAGCTTCCGCGCTCAGGGCTAACTCCCGTCCTTCACGAGCGGGCGCCGCGGGAACCGCGCCGCGCCGAGCGGATGAAGCCCCGGTCGGAACTCCTGATGAAGGCAATCAGGGCATCGACATCCGCGTGGCCGGCGTGCTCGGCATCGAGTTCCTCGAGCGCCTGGGTCGTGTTCCTCCGCGAGCGGGTCAGCACCCTGACCGCCCTCTCGACCGACCGGATGTCCTCCGGCGACTTGCCCTTGCGCTCGAGTCCGATGCGGTTGACGCCCATGCAGGCCGGCTTGATCCCCACCGTGATGCAGAAGGGCAGCGCGTCCATCGTGATCACGGAGTAACCGCCGATGTAGGCGTGCCGGCCGACCCGGCAGAACTGGTGGACCGCCGAGAAGGCCCCGATCGTGGCGTCGTCCTCGACCTCCACGTGACCGGCCAGCGTGCCGCCGTTCGTGAACACGATCCGGCTGCCGACCTGGCTGTCGTGGCCGACATGGGTCTGGGTCATGAACAGGTTGTCGTCGCCGATCCGGGTGACGCCGCCGCCGAACGCGGTGCCCCGGTTGATCGTCGAGAACTCGCGGAACTGGTTGCGGTCACCGATGACGAGCCGGCTCGACTCGCCCTCGTACTTCAGATCCTGGGGATCGAATCCGACCGCGGCGTACGGGAAGACCCGGTTGGCCCGTCCCAGAACCGTGTCGCCGAGGACGGTCGCGTGCGAGCTGATCTCCGTGTCGTCGCCAATCTGAACGCCGGCTCCGATCACCGCATAGGCGCCGACGACCACGCCATCGCCCAGCTCGGCCGAGCGATCGACGATCGCCGTGTCGTGGATCGTCGCCGTCATGAGCCGCGCCGCGATCCGCGGCCCTTCAGGGCGCCACCATGGTGGACGTGCACACAGCCTCCACCGCCAGCTCCCCGTCGACCGTGGCCCGGCCGCGGAAGCGGGAGTGAACGGTGCGCAGGCGCAGCGACTCCACTTCCATCCGCACTTGATCGCCGGGAACGACAGGACGGCGGAAACGGGCCTTCTCGATACCGGAAAAGAAGAGAACCCGGCGGTCCCGGTCCTCGATCTCGTGCAGCAGCAGCAGGCCTGCCGTCTGGGCCATCGCCTCGATCACGAGGACTCCGGGCATGATCGGATTGCCCGGGAAGTGGCCGTCGAAGAACGGCTCGTTGCGGGTGACGTTCTTGATCGCCACGACCCGCTCCCCCGGCACCAACTCCAGCACCCGGTCCACCAGAAGGATCGGGTAGCGGTGCGGCAACACGCTCGCGATCCAGCGCGAGTCGAACGGTCCGAGCGGTGCACTCACGGCGGCGCTCCCGGCTTCCTCCCGTTCCTTGCTCACGTCTCGTCTCCCCCGTCCGCCGTCGGATCGTTGCGGCCGCCGCGCCCTGCCGATTCGAGTTCGCTTACGCGTCGCTCGAGCGCCCTGAGTGCGCTGCGCATCGCCGGCAGGCGCGACTGTAGCGCGTTCCGCCGGCGCCAGGACGCGATCGGTACGGCAGGTATGCCCGCGACGCGCTGATCGTCCTCGACTTCCTGAAACACCGCCGACTTGGCCGCCACCTGCACGCCGTCGCCGATCCTGAAATGACCAGCGACACCCACTTGTCCCGCCAGAAGCACGCGATCGCCGATACGGCTGCTGCCGGACACGCCGGCCTGCCCGCAGAGGATGCATCCCTGGCCGATCTGCGCGTTGTGGCCGATCTGCACCAGGTTGTCGATCTTCGTTCCGCGGCCGATCGTCGTGGTGTCGAAGGTGGCCCGGTCCACCGCGGAGTTGGCGCCGATCTCCACGTCGTCCTCGATCACGACGACGCCGACCTGAGGCAGCTTGACCTGGGACGCGGCTGCCGCGCCCTCCGCGAACCCGAAACCGTCGGCGCCCAGAACGACACCGGAGTGGACGACCACCCGCTCGCCGATGCGGGCGCCGTCGTAGATCACGACGTGGGGGTGGAGCACGGTGCCGGCGCCCAGACTGCAGCCGCGGCCCACGACCGTGTGAGCGCCGACGATCACGCCCGGACCGAGCGTCGAGCCCTCGCCGACCACGGCGAAGGCATCGACGCGGGCGGTGGGATCGACCTGGGCGGAAGCGTCGACACAGGCCGTCTCGTGCACGCCGGGTTCCACCTCGGGGATCGGAAAGAGAGCCGTCATCAGGTCGGCCAGGGCCCGGTACGCGTCGTCGCAGAGCACCAGGTCGGTGTGGAGGTCGGCGAGCGTTTCGGGAGACAGATCCCTGGACACCAGCAGTGCGCCAGCCTTCGAAGCCAGCGCCTGATCGCGGTACCGGAGATTTGTCAGGAAGGAGAGATCTCCGGGTCCTGCGGCCATCAGGGTGGCGATACCGTCGATCGGCCGATCCGGATCGCCCTGGAGGTCAGCTCCAACCATCCCGGCAAGATCGGCGAGGCGGTGGGTCACGGAGCGAGCCTACCGGAAGCGCGGCAGGCGGAACCGGCGGAGCGGATACGATGCGCACCGACCCACAGCCAGTGTCTCTTCCTGCGACCGGGAGGTCCGATCTCGATGAGTAACGCGACATTGCACCCGCACCGCTACCACTCAAGGCCCAGTTCCGCCGTCATCTTCGCGGCACTAGCATGCGCCGCGCTCGGCGCCGGTGCGGCTGCGGCAACCGACAACTGGCCCCAGTTCCGCGGCCCTGGCATGAACCCGGCCGTCTCCGACAACCCCGCCCTGCCGGATCGCTGGAGCCAGACGGAGAACGTCGAGTGGATCGCCGAGATCCCCGGGCTCGGCTGGTCCAGCCCGATCGTCTGGGGCAATCGGGTGTTCCTGACGACCGCGGTCTCCGAGGGCGAGTTCGAACGCCCCCAGGCCGGTCTCTACGCGGCCCGCGGGCGCAGCGAACCGCCGCAGGCGCAGCACGACTGGCGCGTGTACTGCCTGGATCTGGCGACCGGGGAAGTGCTGTGGCAGCGCTCCGTCAAGGCCGGAGTACCCGAATTCCCGCGCCACCAGAAGCAGACCTACGCCTCGGAGACGCCGACCACCGACGGCGAACGGGTCTACGCGCGCTTCGGCGACCTCGGCGTGTACGCCTTCACGATGGAGGGCGAGTCCGTGTGGAGCTTCGACACGCCCTACCGCCCGACCATGTGGGACTACGGCTCCGCCTCATCGCCCGTCTTGCACGACGATCTGCTGGTCATCCTCTACGACAACGAGGAGGAGTCCTGGATCGCCGCCCTCGACAAACACACAGGCGAACAGCGCTGGCGTACCAGCCGGGAGGAGGTGTCGAGCTGGGCCACGCCGTTCGTCTGGGAGAACGAAGCCCGCACCGAGATCGTCACCACCGGCAAGAACCGGATCCGCTCGTACGGGCTGGACGGTCAACTGCTGTGGGAGATGGACGGCCGCATGTCCTGGGCGGCCATCGCCACGCCGTTCGCGGCTCACGACATGGTCTACGTCAACTCCGGCTACTTCCAGGACCAGCGCCGGCCGGTCTTCGCCATCCGTCCGGGCGCGCTCGGCGACATCACCCTGGAAGGGGACGCGACGGAGAGCGAGTTCGTCGCCTGGCATCAGCCCAAGGCCGGCAACTACAACACGTCGCCGCTGGTCTACAAGGGCGTCTACTACAGTCTCCTGGACCGCGGCTTCTTCGAGGCGTACGACGCGCTGACCGGCGAACCCGTGTACGGCCGGAAGCGCGTGGCGCCCCGCGGCGGCGCCAGCTTCACCTCATCTCCGTGGGCCTACAACGACCGCGTGTTCGCGCTCAGCGAGCAGGGCGACACCTACGTGATCCGCGCCGGCTCTGAGTACGAGGTAGTCCACACCAACAGCCTCGACGAGATGGCGATGGCGTCACCGGCGGTCGCCGGCGACCGGCTGCTGATCCGTACCCGGTCGAAGCTCTACAGCATCCGCAACGCCGAGTAGCTCCCCGCGCTACTCCGTGGGAGTCGCCGGGTACGCGGCGTTGTAGCGCTCGATGATCAGGTTCGTGATGTCCGCGGCATCGGCCGCGAACAGCAAGCCGCCCTGGAACTTGTTGAAGATCGCGGTGTAGCCGAACTCCCGCCCCACCTGGGCGATGATCGGCAGCACCGCCTGCTCGATCTCGCCGAACCTCTCGCCCTGCACCTTCTGCATCTCGCGGTTCGCGTCGTCCTGGGCCCGGCGCAGGTCGATCGTCATGTCCTCGAGCTGCTTCTCGAGTTCGGCCAGGCGGTCCTCGGCCAGCGTCAGCCGACCGTCGTTGTACTGCTTCTGCAGCGCGGCCAGTTGCTCCTGCCTGGTCGTGAGCTCCGCCTGTCTCTCGTCCCGGAGCCGAGTGAGTTCCTGCACCGCGACCTGGCCGCGCGCCGACTCCTGCAGCAGGCGCTCGACCTCGACGACGGCGATCTTGCTCTGGGCCAGGACCGGCCCAGCCATGAGGACGCCGGCGATGACGGCGGCGGTCAACGCCGCTACGCGGAGTCCGGTGGGTTTGACGTTCATCTTCGTAGTTCTCCGTGAGGCGTCAGAAGCTGGTTCCGATGCTGAAGTCGAAGCTGTCGAACCGCTCCCGGTCGACGCCTCCGAGGTTGTCCAGCGGATTCAGGTTCGTAGCGTAGATGAAGCGGAGCGGAGCTCCAAGGATGGGCACGTTGACCCGAAGCTCGATGCCCGCCGACATTCGCATGTGGTTGAAGTCGACGTCCTGGTCGTCGCCATAGACATTGCCGGCGTCGAAGAACGTCACGACCCGGAAAGGACCGTTGACCAGAGTGTGGTGCTCTAGGTTGATGACCACGCTCTTGTTGCCGCCCTGGGGGAAGCCGTTCTGGTCGAGAAGAGTCCGGCCGGTTTCCGGATCACGCACCCAGATGGAACGGAAAGCGAAGCCTCGGAGGCTGTTCTCGCCGCCCAGCAGGTAACGGTCCAGGAAGAACAACTGGCGCAGGTTGCCGGCGTCGTCCTCGCCGAACGGCTCGATGTAGCCAAGCTGGATGTTCGCCCGCCCCACCGTCCGCAGCCCGCGATTCGTCAGCGGCACGGTGATCGCCGCGTTGAGCGACGGGCGAATGAAGAAGGACTCGCCGCCCAAGGGACCGCCCGCGTACTCGAGGGATGCGACCAGGCGCTTGCCCTGGGTCGGCTCGAGACGGCTGTTGTGGCTGTCGAACTGGTAGGTGGCCGTGACCGAGCGGCGGTTGAACTCGAACGCCTGCTCGAACGTGTCGCTCGTCGGGTCGTCACTCTGCTCCGGGTTGTCGAAGAAGTAGAAGGTCTGCGACTGGTAGCTCTCGATGTCCATGTTGCTGTAGGCCAACTGGACGAGTTCCCAGCGGCGGAACGACCGGCCGTAGGTGAGGACGCCGCCTGCCTCCTTGCTCCGGTAGCGCTGGTCGATCAGGAGGTCGAAGTCCGTGTCCCGGTTGAAGAGCTGAATTCCGAAGTTCTGGGGGCGATCCTTGACCCAGGGCATGTAGTACGAGACGTCGAAGATGTCGCGGTAACGACCCGTCTGGATTGACACGCCGACGGTCTCGCCGCGGCCCAGGAAGTTGCGGGTGCGCAGCGCCGACTGGACGAAGAAGCCGTCCAGCTCGCTGTAGCCGCCGCCGAACTGGACTTCCGTCTGCCCGGTCTCCGTGCCCTTGACGGTGATGTCGACCTGCTTGTCGTCCGTGTCGTAGTCGACCTCGACCGGATCGTCCTCGTTCACCACGTAGTACTCGAGCTGGCTGAGGCGCAGCAGGCTGGTACGCAGCATGCCCGAGTTGAAGACATCGCCTTCCTTGAGCAGCATCTGGCGGCGAAGCACCCGGTCCCGGGTCCGGTCGTTGCCGGTGAACTCCATCCGTCCGATCCGGAACTGGTCGTTCTCCTCCACCGTGACCAGGATGTCGGCGACCAGGTCGTCCTTTTCGATGATCTCCATCTTCACGTCGGCGAAGATGTAGCCGCTGTTCCGATACAGCTCCCCGATCTGCTCGACACCCTCGTCGATGATGTCCGAGCGCAGCCAGCCGCCCTTGGGCTCCTTGAACATCCGGATCAGGAGTTCCTCCGGCAACACCTCGGCCCCCTCGACCTGGACCTCCCCCAGCTTCCAGCGCGGGCCCTCCTCGATCGGAATCACCAGGGCGAGCTGCCGCTTGCGATCCTCGATGCGCTCGGCGTTCGGCTTCCGCTCGATCACGTCGAGTTCGGGCTCGCCGACCTCGACGTCCTTGTAACCGAACTCGCGGTACAAGCCCTTGACCTTGTCGAGGTCCTCCTGAACCGTGGCCGAGTTGAACACGTCGCGCTTCCGGATCCGCGTCAGCAGATTCGACTTCTTCGTCTTCTCCATCTGCCGCCGGAGGCGGCCGGTGGAGAACACCTCGTTGCCCTCGAAGTCGACCTGGCCGATCTTGACTCTCCCGCCCTCGTCGACGGTGATCAGCACCCGCTTCTCGCCCAGACCCGCGTCCAGGATCTCGACGTGGATACCCGCGAACCGGAAGCCGCGCTCCTCGTAGAGCTTCTTGATGGCCTCTTCGAGGCGCGCCAGTTCGCCCAGGTCCAGCGGCAAGCCCTCGAAGACCGAAATCCGCTCCCGGTCCGTCATGTCGCCGATGTCACTCCGCTTCACCTTCTTCAGACCGTCGTACTCAAGCGAGACCAGGAGCGGCCTTTCCGCGACCGTCACCCGGACCAGAACGCCCTCGCCCTGCGCCTCGGCCGCGATCGAGATGTCATCGATCAGCTTGCGCTCCCAGAGGTCCTTGATCCGGTCGTTTACGCGGCCGGGATCCCAGGGTTTCCCGGCCTCGATATCCAGGTAGTAGTTCAGGCTGTCTTCGCTCAGCGTCTCGACGCCGGCGTACTCCACCGACACGATCGGCCGGCCGACCAGCAACTGGCCCGCGGCCGGTACGGCCAGCAGGAAGGCGGCGACCAGCGCGCCCGGCCATGCCAGCCGTCGAAGCACCTTTCGATCAGGATTCCGCAAGGGCAGGTTCCTCCTCAACGGTAGGGGCAGCGCCTTGAACGACCTCCAGGACCAGTTCCTCCTGGGCCAGATCCACACGAATGCGTTCGACGGAGTCGTCGGGACGCTGGATCAGCAAGTCTGACACTGCATCCTGGACGTGACGCTGGATCGTGCGCCGCAACGGACGGGCCCCGGTCGACGGATCGATGCCCGCCTGCTCCAGCAGCCATTCCCGTGCTTCACTGGTGACCTCGACGGTCAGGCCGCGGTCGGCAAGCGTCTCGTTCACGTCGGAGAGCAGGAGGCACGTGATCGCGCGCAGCTCCTCCCTGCCCAGCGGATTGAACACGATCGTCTCGTCGATGCGGTTGATGAACTCGGGGCTGAAGTTGCGGCGCAACTCCGCTTCGATCTCTTCCCTGATGCGCCCAAAGTCCTCTTCCGACGACGCGGCGCCGAAGCCCACGCGCCCGCCCTTGAGCACCAGCTTGCTGCCCAGATTCGACGTCAGCAGCACCAGGGCATGACGAAAATCGACAAAGTTGCCATAGGCATCCGTCAGACTCCCTTCCTCCAGGATCTGAAGCAGCAGGTTCATGATGTCCGGGTGCGCCTTCTCGATCTCGTCGAAGAGGATCAGGGAGTACGGCTGGCGCCGGACCCTCTCCGTCAATTGGCCGCCCTCTTCGTAGCCGACGTAGCCCGGCGGTGAACCGATCAGCTTGGAAGCCGAGTACTTCTCCATGTACTCGCTCATGTCGAAACGCATGAGGGCGGTCTGGCTGCCGAACAGGAACTCGGCCAGACGCCGGGCGACCTCCGTCTTGCCGACACCGCTCGGGCCCATGAAGACGAAGGAGCCGACCGGACGGCGGGGATCGGAGACGCCGAGCCGCGACCGGCGGATGGCGCGGCTGATCGACCGGATCGCCCGATCCTGCCCGACGATCCGGCGACGCAGAACGTCCTCCATCTTCATCAACCGCTTCGCCTCGTCGCCACGCACGGCAGCCACCGGTACCCCTGTCCAGGAGGCGATCACCTCCTCCACGTCCTGAGCGGTCACGACCTGATCCTCAACGTCCTGGTCATGCAACTGCTCGATGCTCTCGAGATCTTCCCGGAGTTCGATCTCGCGCTCGCGAAAGCGGACGGCGCGGTCGAAGTCCTTGTCCGAGATTGCCGCTTTCATCTCGGCCACCACTTCCCGGATCTCCTGCTCGATCCGCCGCGCCTGCCGGGTATCCCGGACCCGGCGCAGCTTGACCCGGGCGCCGGCTTCGTCGATCACGTCGATCGACTTGTCGGGCTGATGCCGGTCGGTGATGTAACGGTTGGATCCGGCGATCGCGGCGCGCAGCGCGGCGTCGTCGTAGGCGACATTGTGGAAGCCCTGGTAGCGCTCCTTCAGGCCAACCAGGATGTCGTAGGTTTCGTCCGCGGAAGGCGGCTTGATCTGAACCGCCTGGAACCGCCGCAGCAGGGAGCGGTCCTTCTCGATGTGCCGGCGGTACTCACGCTGGGTAGTGGCGCCGATGCAGGCGATGTCGCCTCGCGACAGGGCCGGCTTCAGGATGTTCGCGGCGTCGAGGGAACCCTCGGCCGAACCGGCCCCCACCAGAGCGTGGATCTCGTCGATGAAGACGAGCACGTCCTCACCTTCCTCGAGCTCCTTGAGGATGCCCTTCAGGCGCTCCTCGAACTGACCCCTGTACTTCGTGCCGGCGACGATCAGGGACAGGTCGAGCGCGACGATCCGCTTGCGCGCGAGGAACTTCGGCACCCGGCCGCGGGACACTCGCTGCGCCAATCCCTCGACGATGGCCGTCTTGCCCACCCCCGGCTCCCCGAGCAGGATGGGGTTGTTCTTCGTCCGTCGCGCCAGAATCTGGACGATGCGACCGACCTCCTGCTCCCGACCGATCAGGGGGTCGAACTGGTCCTGCTGCGCGAGCGCGGTCAGGTCGCGACCGAACTCCGTCAGAAAAGGCAACTCCTGCTTGCCGCGCCTGCTGGCACGCTCGCGGGCGATGGTCGCGACCTGTTCGCGGACCGTCGCGACCTCGAGCCCGCGCTGCGCGAGAACGCGCTGGGCCAGACAGCCGTCGACCCGCATGATGCCGATCAACAGATGCTCGGAGCCGACCGCGGCATGAACCATGCTCTCCGCCTCGTGCGAGGCGTGGGCCAGGATCCTCTTCGACTCCTCCGACAACGGCAGTTCGGCGGTGGACGAGATGCGCTCGACGAACACCCGCTCGCCCTCTATCTCGCGGCGCAGATCCTCCGGCTTGACCTGGAGGCGCTGGAGGAGCTCGATGATCGACTCCTCTCCCTCGCGGAGAATACCGAGCAGGATGTGCTCCGATTCGATGACCCGACTTCCCAGCTTGCTCGCCTCGTAGCGGGCGAAGAAGAGCGCGCGGCGCGACTTCTCGTTGTACTTCTCGAACACGGCCTAGAGTCTATGTCGGCGCTCGCGCACTGCCGGCTCCTCGAGGGCGGTCAGGCGGCCGCCATCGAGACGGAGCACCTTGCCGCACCGTTTCGCCACTTCCGGGTTGTGCGTCACCAGCACCATCGTCGTGTCCCGGCGCCGCCGCAGTGTGTCCAGGAGCTCCAGCACCTGCTCGCCGCTCCTGGAATCCAGGTTGCCGGTCGGTTCGTCGGCCAGCAACACCGCCGGCTCCAGCACCAGGGCGCGGCAGATCGCGATCCGCTGCCGTTCGCCGCCGGAGAGCTGCTGCGGGAAGGCGCCGGCGCGGTCGACGAGGCCGACGTGGTCCAGGAGCGTGAACGCCTGGGCACTGAGAGACGAGGTCGGCCGGCCCGCGATCCGCCCCGGCATCATCACGTTCTCGAGCGCGGTGAAGTCCGGCAGCAGTTGATGGAACTGGAAGACGAAACCGAGGGACCGGTTGCGAAAGCTCGCCAGGGCCGATGGTCTGGACGCTGTGAGGTCGACGTCGTCGACCCGAACCGAACCTGCGTCCGGGGTATCGAGCGCGCCCAGGATGTTGAGCAGCGTCGACTTGCCCGAGCCGGACGGCCCGACGATGGCCGCCGTCTCGCCGCGCGCGACCAACAGGTCCACGCCGCGCAGCACCTGCCGCCGGACCGCGCCGTCCTGGTAGGCCTTGGTGACCCCGGAGACCGCGATCACGTGCGCGCACTCCGCATCGCCTCGACCGGGTGAAGGAGGCTCGCCTTGCGCGCGCCGATCACCGCGGCCGCGGCGGTGAACAGGACGGTAACGACCAGCACGACGAGCACATCGGTGCCTCGGACCAGAAACGGCACGTAGTCCACGACGTACACTTCCGACGGCGTGGAGATCACCCGGTAACGGTCGAGCAACGTCGCGAGCCCCGCGCCGGCGGCGCCGCCGAAGCCGGCGCCGCCCACCGACAGCAGCGCGCCGAGCAACAGGAACACCCGCTGCAACCGAACCGGTGGCGCACCCATTGCCGCCAGCACGCCGACCTCGGCGCGCTTGCTCGAAAGCACCATGGACAGTGCCGCGAGCAGGGCGAACGAGGCGACCGCGACGATCAGGGCCACCGCCGAGAAGACCAGACCCTTCTCCAGGCGCAGCACGAAGAGAAGCGCCCGGTTGGCCTCCCTCCAGGTGGTGACCGTCGCCACGGCCGGGTCGATTCCCCGGCGCAGGAAGGCGCCGATCTCCTCCGGATCCGCCTCCGGGGCAAGCGTCAGGTCCAGTCGCCTGTCCCCCCGCGCGAACAGGGCGGAGGCCTGCCCAAGCGGCAACAGCACCGGATCGTCCGCTTCCTCAGCGCGGCCCGACCGGTAGATCAGGTCGACCGGCAGCATCCGGGTCCGCGGCTGCGGTCCGACCGGCGTGAGCCCGGGCCGAGGCGAAACAACGCGAACCACGTCGCCCACGGCCAGCCCCATTCGCAGCGCCACGGAGACGGGCACGATCAGGCCGGGCGTCGCCTCTCCCTGGACCGGGATCCAGGGCGGCGGCGTCTTCTGGTAACCCAGCACCTCCACCGCGAACGGACGGTCGTCATCGGCCAGCCAGCCGCGCGCATAGAGCAACTCCTGTACGCCCGCGACACCGTTCGTCGCGGCGGCCAGTTCCGCCAGGCCCCGCGCGCTTTCCGTCGTCGTCCGGCCCTCAGGAGCGTTTCCGGTGACGCCCGCGCCCGCGAGTTCGATCTGGAGGGCAGGCGTGTATCGCGCCAGATCGTCCAGCAGGAGGTTCTGGAAGCCGGCTAGCGCCGCCAGCGCCAGCACCAGCGCAGCCGTACCCACCGCCAGGCCGCCCGCCGTCAGGGTGGACAGGGCCCGGATGTGCGCATCCGCGCGGGTGGAGCGGAAGTACCTGACTGCGATGTGCCAGACGAACCCCACGGCGACGCGAGGCTACTCCGAAGCGCCCTCCAGCACGCCGATGTAGGGCAGGTTGCGGTAGCGGTCGTCGTAGTCCAGGCCATAGCCGACAACGAACACGTCGTCCACCTCGAAGCCGCGATAGTGGATCTGAACCGGTGTCTCCCGCTTGCAGGCCTTGTCGAGCAGCACGCAGAGCCGCACGGAACGCGCCCCCCTGAACCCCATCAGCGCCATGATCGTCCGCATCGTGTAGCCGGTGTCCACGATGTCCTCGATGAGCAGAACGTCGCGCCCGGCCAAAGAGTGATCGAGGTCGCGGCGGATCCGCACTTCGCCGGGCGACGTCGTCTCGCCCCGGTAGCTCGAGGTCTGGAAGAAGTCGACGACAAGCGGCCGGGACAGCCGCTGCAGGAGGTCGGACATGAAGAAGACGGACCCCTTCAGCACACCGACGCAGAGCAGCTCCTCGCTGTCGGCGTAGTCCCTCTCGATCTCGGCGGCCAGCTCGCCGACCCGGCGGTCGAGCACTTCCCTCGATATCAACTCGCGCGGCATGCCGTCTTCGGTCATCGAACTCCTCAGGATATGGTCTGCCGCACTCCAAGCCTGGAGCGGGCGACGCGAGAAAACGCCGTGAATGGACACAAGGATACCGGCCCGGACAGGAGTCTCGCGGCCGAACTCGAAGACAGCCGGCGGCGCTGGCTGGAGTCGGGAATTCCGACGCCGGAGGCTCTCCTCGTCACCGGTTCCGGCCTGAGCCTGGATCTCGGCGAGCCGGCGGCGGGCCCCTGGGCGTTCTCCGACCTGTTCCCCTTCGATGTCGAGGCGATCGAGGGCCACGCCGTGACCGCCGAACTCGTGCGGACGGGTAGCGGCAGACTGGTCCTGTACAGCCGCGGCCGGCTGCACGCCTACCAGGGCTACACGCCGGCCCAGGTCGTCTACATGGTGCGGCTCAGCGCCCTGCTCGGCGCGCGGTCGCTGGTCGTCACGAACGCCGCCGGTTCGCTGCGCGCGGACCTGCCGCCCGGCTCGATCGTGGCCATCTCCGACCACATCAATCTGACCGGTCTGAACCCGCTCAGGGGCCGGCTTCCGTCCGCCTGGGGGCCTCAGTTCCCCGACCTGGCGGATGCCTACGACCCCGGCCTGCGCCGCCGGTTCGCACAGCTCGGGGAGCAGGCCGGAATCCCGGTCGGCGAGGGGGTCTACGCGGGTCTGCTCGGGCCGTCCTTCGAGACCCCCGCCGAGATCCGCGCCTACCGCACCCTGGGCGCCGATCTGGTCGGCATGTCGACCGTGCTCGAAGTGATCGCCGCCCGCCACATGGGGCTCCGTGCGCTCGGCTTCTCCCTGGTCACGAACATGGGCGTGGGGCTCGTGGACGAAGCGGTCGACCACCAGGACGTACTGAAGATCGGCGGCAGAGCCTCCGGCGGCGTCGCCCGCCTGCTTTTCGACCTGTTCGCGGACGACGCGTTCTGGAACCGCCAGGTCAATCAGGAAGAAGCGCCGAGCTGAACCATGTCGGAACTCGAAGCCCAGATCGAGAACCGCCGCGACAAGCGCGACCGCCTGCGCGAACGGGGCGTCGACCCCTACCCCACGCGCGCCCCGTACGACCTCGAGCCGGGCGAAGTCTGCCAGCGGCATGGCGAGCAGACCGAAGCCGAGCTCGAGGAGGCCGCCGTCTCTCTCAGGGTTCCCGGCCGCGTTCGCGCGCACCGCACCCACGGCAAGGCGGCGTTCCTCGACATCTCCGACGGCGCCGACTCCAGGGTCCAGGTCCTCCTGCGCCGCAACCACGTGGGCGAGGACTGCTGGTGGCTGCTGTCGCAGCTCGACATCGGCGACTACGTGCTCGCCGACGGCCTGTTGATCCGCACCCGCACCGGCGAACTGACGATCGCGGCCGACCGCCTCGACCTGCTGGCGAAGGCCACCCGTCCGCTGCCGGAGAAATGGCACGGCCTGGCCGACCGGGAAGAGCGTTACCGGCGCCGCTACCTCGACCTCCTGAACTCCTCCGAATCGACGCGGCGGTTCGTCGTCCGCTCGCGGGCGATCGCCGCGCTCCGCGCCTGCCTGCTCGACGAGGGCTTTCTCGAAGTCGAAACGCCGATGATGCAGGCCATTCCGGGGGGGGCAACGGCGCGGCCGTTCGTGACCCACCACAACGCGCTCGACCTGGACCTGTACCTGCGCATCGCGCCCGAGCTGTATCTCAAGCGCCTGCTGGTCGGCGGGCTGCACCGCGTGTTCGAGATCAATCGCAACTTCCGGAACGAGGGCATCTCGACCCAGCACAACCCCGAGTTCACGATGCTCGAGTTCTACTGGGCCTACTCCGACTACGAACAGTTGATGGCCTTCACCGAGAAGATGTTCGCCGCGGTTCTGGATGCCGTGCACGCCGACGGTTCGGCGAGCTGCACCTGGCGCGGCAACGAAGTCGACTTCCAGGCCCCCTGGCCGCGGCTCAGCGTGCGGCAGTCCCTGCTGGAGATCGGCGGCCTCGATCCGGCCGCGGTCGACGACGAGGCGGCTCTCGCCGCGGAACTCACCCGCCTGGACGAAGACCTGCCGAAGAACGCCAGCTACGGCAACCTGCTGATGGCCCTCTTCGACCGTCTCGTCGAACCGAAGCTGATCCAGCCCACCTTCATCCACGACTACCCGGTCGAGGTCTCCCCCTTCGCCAAGCACACGGTCGGAGACCGCCGCTTCACCGAACGATTCGAGCTCTTCATCGGCGGCATGGAACTAGCCAACGCCTTCACCGAGCTGAACGACCCCGACGACCAGGCCGAGCGATTCCGCCAGCAGCTCCGCGCCCGCGAAGGCGGCGACGACGAAGCCCACCGCTTCGACCGGGACTATGTCGAGGCGCTCCAGTACGGCATGCCGCCCGCCGGCGGCCTGGGCCTCGGCATCGACCGCCTCGTCATGCTCCTGACCGATGCCCGGTCGATCCGGGACGTGATCCTGTTCCCGTTGCTGCGGCCACGGTAGGGATCGTCAGGTCCAACGCGCCGTCGAGGGACTCCCGGTCCAGGAAGTCGTCGAACCGGGTGCTGTGCTCCACGTCCGGTCCAATACCGATGAACTGCCAGCCCAACCGCCGGCTGGCTTCCCGGTCCCACGGCCGGTTGCCGAAGTAGGTCTTTCGGTCGGCTGATCTGCCGCCGAGGGCACTTGTGGCCGCGGTCCGCATGATCTCGGCGCGGCTCTCGGCGTCCGAACCGGAGGCGAGGTTCAGCGTCTCCGGATCGAGGTCAATGGCCCGCAGCTTCATCGCGGCGGTTTCCTTCCAGCCGCCGGTGGCGATCCCGACCGCGACGTCCGGGCGGCCGGCGAGCCGGCTGACGAAGGCGCGGGCGCCGGGGACTTCCGGCAGCCGATCGCCACGGGCAGCCAGGTAGTCGGCGACGAGAGAGATGAACTCCCTTCTGACGGAGTCGTGAGCCAGGGAGTGGTCGCCCCCGATTCCGTTGCGATCCAGGACCTCGTTCAGGATGCCGCTGTCCGTCTGGTGCCGATAGCCGGACCAGTCCTCGTCAATATCGATCTCCAGCACGGTCCTGATCGCCTGGGCATAGAGGATGCCGTCGAAGTCCTCGGAATCGACCAGTGTGCCGTCGACGTCGAAGACGAGCAGGTCCATGGGGCGTCAGTCTTCCCGCCGTGCGGTAAGCCACTGCTCCACCGCCCGCCTGGCCGGATCCTCGAGCCACGGCAGGACGCTGAGGTTGCCTTCGCGGGCGGCGGCTTCGATGTCGACTTCGTCGCGGTCGAGGAAGCGTGCGGCCCGGTAGTAGGCGTCGCCCCCGGTGACGGCGGCGTCGCCGAGTTCGATCAGGTGGCCCGCGAGTTCACGGGCGACGCGGAGCCGGGCCGGCAGCGGCGGAGCCGGCAGGGGCCGTGGCAGGCGATGTTCGAGGCCGGCGGCTGCGGCCGCGCTCTCGAACCTGGAGGTGACGGGTCGCGCATCGTCGCCGTGAAAGAGGGCGTCGAAGGCTTCGGACCAGGTCGACTGGAGGTGTTCGGCCAGGAGCCGCCGCTCCCGAGCATCGAAGTGCATCGTCCGCGGCACGACTCTTCCTGCCCCCGCTGCGGCGAGCCGGGCCATGGCCTGCTCCAGGACTCCGGGTTGGTCGGTCCAGCCGGTGACGAGCGGCCAGACCAGTGCCGCGTCCTGGAGCGGGGACGGCTCGAAGGGCAAGCGTGGCTGACGATCCTCCTTGAAGTCCCCTCGCCATGTGGCGGCCTTGCGCACCAGAGTGTCGAGCAGATCGATTACGACAACGGCGTTAGGTGGCACGTCGGCGAGGTGCGAGCCGCGCGCCCTCGTACTCAGCAGGTCGTCCGGCGTGAGCTGGATCAGGAGTGGGACGCCGGTTCCGACCGCCGCTTCGAGCAGGCTCGAGCGGAGTGGCCCGTGTTCAGCCGGCAACGGTGGAACGTAGACGACATCGGTCACTGAACGGAGTAGCTCGACTGCATGCGTAGCATCTACGGGCGCCCCGTCCGCGGCGGCACCGGACGATCCCAGGCTGCCGGTAGCGAGATCGCACCAGAACCCGTCCTCAGCAGCGGGTGGCCAGCGGGAGAAGCTGTGGCGTATCCAGAGATTGGCGGGTTCGGCGACGTGTTCCCGAAGCGTGAGGGACGTCACTTGACTACTTCGACTCGAGCGCGGCGGCGACCGCCGCCTCCACCGCCTTCTGGACGTAGCGGGCGAGAACGTCTCCCTCCACGTTCACGCGGTCACCCGGCTTCAGCCCGCCAAGGGTCGTCACTTCGAGCGTGTGCGGGATCAGCGCCACGTCGAAGGTCCGGTCGTCGAGCGTCGCGACGGTCAGGCTGACGCCGTCGATCGTGACGCTGCCCTTGAGGACGACGCCCGTCTCCAGTCCGGCCGGAACGTTGAACGTGACTACGCGGTGGTCCCCCTGCTCCTCCACCTGCGTTACCCGGGTCGTCGTGTCGACGTGCCCCTGGACCCAGTGGCCGCCCAACGGGTCACCGGCCGAGAGCGGCGGCTCGAGGTTCACCTCGTTGCCGGCCCGCAGCGCACCGAGCGTCGTTCGGCTCAGCGTCTCCGGAGACAGGTCGAACGCGGATCGCGCGGCTCCCTCCGCCTCGTCCTGCTCCACCACGGTGAGGCAGACGCCCGCCACCGCGACGCTGGCGCCCAGTTCGAGCTTCGCGGCCAGCGCCGCCGAGTGTCCGACGACCAGGCGCGAACCTCCCCGGTCGGATGACCCGGGCGCCTCGACTACCCGCCCACGCTCCGTGACAATTCCGGTAAACATCCCTGTCTGTAGCCTAAGAGAATCACGTCCGGTCCGCGCCTGCTGACTCGCAGTTCGTCCAGGCGCAAGGCATCGGCCAGCCGTTGCGGTCCCTCGCCGCCCAGGGGACCGGGCGCCGCCGCGCCGCCGATCAGAACGGGCGCGCAGCACACCGCCGCTCGATCCCACAGCCCGGAACCCGAAAAGGCGGCGAGCACTTCCCCGCCACCCTCGACCAGCACGTTGGAGACGCCACGGTCGAAGAGGTCCTCCAGCACGCCGGCCGGCTCCACGGCGGAGAGGGCCAGTACCTCGGCGCCGGCGCTGCGCAGCCGATCGCGCCGCGTCGCCCAATCCCGGGCGTCCGCCGATGTCGGGGAGCCAATCTCCCGCGGAGCCTCCGTGTAGATGACGACGGGTCCTTCGATCTCGAACATCCGCGCCGTGGCCGGCAGCCGCAGCCGCCGATCGAGCACCACCCGCAGGATCGGCCCTTCGGCCCGACCCAGCCGCCGGTTCAGCCGTGGATCGTCGGCCAGCGCGGTGCCGCTGCCGACGACGATCGCCTGGTGCTCCTCCCGCAGGTCGAGCGCCCACTTCCTGCCCTGCTCCGACGAGATCCACTGGCTGTCGCCGGTCGCCGTCGCGATGCGTCCGTCCAGGCTCATTGCCCACTTGAGCGTCACCGCCGGCCGCCCTTGCACGACCCGGGTCAGGAACGGAACGTTCAGCTCCACCGCCTGTCCGGCAAGCAACCCGCCCTCGACCCGAACTCCCACGGCGCGCAGCCGGTCTCCACCGCCGCCGGTCACCTCCGGGTTCGGATCGCGGTGGGCGTAGACCACCCGCTTGACGCCGGACTCGATGACCCGGTCGGCGCAGGGCGGCGTGCGCCCGTGGTGGTTGCAGGGCTCGAGGCTCACGTACAGCGTGCCGTCCAGCGCCGCGTTTCCAGCGACTCGCAGAGCCGCCGCCTCGGCGTGTTCTCCGCCCGCCCGGCGATGCCAGCCCTCGCCGACGATCTCGCCGCCGCTCGTGACCACGGCCCCGACCATGGGGTTCGGCGCCACGGTGTAGCGGCCGCGGCGCGCCAGGGTCAGCGCCCGCGCCATCGCACGCTCGTCGCTCGCGCTGAATCCCGACCCCTCGCTCATCCGAAGAGAGCGGCCGCGAAGGACCGCGGATCGAAGTCGACCATGTCCTCGACCGCCTCGCCAACGCCCAGCCAGGCGACGGGCAGGCGCAGGTCGCGCGCGATCGCCACCGCCATGCCGCCCTTCGCGGTGCCGTCGATCTTGGCCAGGAAGACGGCGTCGAGCGGGGCGGCGGCGCCGAACTCCCGCGCCTGCACCAGGGCGTTGTGCCCGGTTCCCGCGTCGACGACGAGGAGGTTGCTCACCCGCCAGGTTTCGCCCTCCGTTTCCGCTGACGCTCGCCGCGCCACCCGATGCACCTTCGCCAGCTCGTCCATCAGTTGACCGCGAGTGTGAAGCCGGCCCGCCGTGTCGACGATCAGGTGGCTCACGGCGCGTGCCCTGGCCGCCTGCACGGCATCGAACACGAGCGCTGCCGGATCGCCTCCCGACGGACGGCGCACGACCTCGATTCCGAGCCGCTCGCCCCAGACCTGGAGCTGCTCGGCCGCCGCCGCCCGGAAGGTGTCCGCCGCCGCGAACAGCACCCGCTCACCGCGCGCCAGGGAAGCATGGGCCAGCTTGGCGGCGGAAGTGGTCTTGCCCGAACCGTTGACGCCGACCAGCAGGGTGATCCGCGGCGGCGGCGGCCACTCGGCCCGGGGCGCGTCGAGGAGCAGCACCGCCACCTCGTCGACCAGCAACTGCCGGAGCCCGACCTCATCGCCTCGCGCCACGGATCCGGTGCGAACCGCGGACCGGAGGCGCTCGACCAGTTCGAGGGACGTCTCTACGCCGAGGTCGGCCTCGATGAGGGTCTCCTCGAGTTGTTCCAGCACGCCCTCGTCGAGCCGCTGCGCGTTGCCAAGCACGGCGCCGATCCGGCCGGCAAGCCCTTTCCGGGTACGACCGAGACCCCGGCGCAGCCGATTCCACAGACCGCCCGATCGGAGTTCGTCCCCGGACGGTTGCAGGGCTGTTCCGCCGCCAAAGTCCGCGCTCATGGCGAATCCCCGCTCGCCGGAGCGCGCGAAGCGTCGAGAAAGGCCTCGAGTTCGCTCCGCACCAGCGCAGGATCGAGGCCGGGGACGATCTCGCCCCGTCCGGGCGCCGCCGGCAGAGTCCACACCAGGCCGCTCTCGCGAGCCTTCTTGTCCCGGCCCATCGCTGCGATCAGGCGGTCCGCGTCGAGACGCACGCCGAGCTCCAGTTCGACGTCCTCGAGCGCCGGCGGCCCGAGCCGATCGATCAGGCGACGCAGCCGCACCGCGAACTCCGGATCGAGTCCGCGTCTCCGAGCCAGGCGCAGGGCGAACCGCATCCCGTGGCCAACGGCGTCGCCGTGGCGCAGTCCGCGATAGCCGAACTCGGACTCGATCGCATGTCCCAGCGTGTGTCCGAAGTTGAGCAGACGGCGACGGTCACCTTCCTCGAGGTCCGCCTCGACCACGTCGAGCTTGGCCTGGATGGAGGCCGCGACGACCGGAGTCAACGCCTCGGCGTCCACGGCGAGCAGGCGATCCAGCGACTCTTCCACCAGTGCCAGCAGATCGAGATCGAGCAGCGCCGCCATCTTGACCACCTCGAACAGGCCGGCTCGAAGCTCCGCGGCCGGAAGGCTCCGCAGGAAGTCGATGTCCGCGAGCACGAAGCGTGGATGGTGGAAGGCCCCGACCGTGTTCTTGCCGCCGGCCAGGTCGATCCCCGTCTTTCCGCCGACCGAAGCATCGACCTGCGCCAGCAGCGTCGTCGGGATCTGCATGTAGTCGATGCCACGCAGGAAGCACGCCGCGGCGAAGCCTCCGAGATCGCCAACGGCGCCCCCGCCGAGCGTGACGAGACGGCTGTCCCGCTTGCCGCCGCGATCGAGCATCCGCTGCCAGACGGAGGCGGCGCACTCGACCGTCTTCGCCGCCTCGCCGTCCGGCACCTCAAGCGTCTCGACCCGGGCGGCGGGCTCGAGCAGCTTCCTCGCCGCGGCGCCGCAGTGGCGGTCCGGGACCTCGCTCGTCACCAGAAACACGGTCCGGTCCCGGCACCACTCCGTTACCTCGCCCAACGCGCCGCGGCCGACCGAGGCCAGAAGACCCGGCCCGACCAGGATGTCGCTCACGCCGCGCGGGTGCGCGAGGGTCAGGCGATGCGGCGCGTCCGGAACGAAGTCCACCATGCCGGCTCCGCGAGCGTCCTAGCCGCCGCGCGGGCGGACGCGCAGCCCGAGTTCCAGCAACTGTTCCTGATCCACCGTCGACGGCGCCTCCGTCATCAGACACACCGCCGAGGCCGTCTTCGGAAAGGCGATCACGTCGCGCAACGAGGCGGCGCCTGCCATCAGCATGACGATCCGGTCGACGCCGAGGGCGATCCCGCCGTGGGGCGGCGCGCCGTAGCTCAGGGCCTCGAACAGGAAGCCGAATCGACGCTCGGCCTCCGCGGCGTCGATCCCGAGCACCGCAAGCACGCGCTTCTGCACGTCCCGGTCGTGGATCCGGATGGAACCGCCGCCGATCTCGTTGCCGTTCAGCACCACGTCGTAGGCGCGCGAGAGAACCGAACCGGGGTCGCTCTCCAGCCGGTCCAGGTCCTCCATCCGCGGCGAGGTGAACGGATGATGGGTCGCGTTCCATCGTCCTTCGTCGCCGTTCCAGGTCACCAGCGGGAAGTCGTGGACCCAGAGGAACTCGTGCGCGTCCTCCCGCATGTGCCCGAAGCGCCGTCCGACCTCGACCCGCAGGGCGCCGAGCGCCGCCGCCGCGGTCGGCGCCGGTCCCGCGACCAGCAGGCCCAGGCCCCCTTCCTCGACGCCGAGACGATCGGCCAGGGTCTCGACCTGCCCGTCCGTTAGCGCGCCCTTGACCAGGAACGAGGGGACGCCGCCGTCCCGCTTGACCCAGAGGACACCCGCGGCGCCGTGGCGGCGGGCGATGTCGGCGTACTCGTCGACCTGGCGACGGCTGGAGGAAGCGGCTCCCGGAATGTGGACTCCGCGCACGACGCCGCCCGAGGCGATCGCGGCCTGGAAGGCTCGAAACCCCGTCTCGCGCAGGCAGTCCGTCACGTCCTCGATCTCGAGATCGACCCGCAGATCTGGACGATCGTTGCCGTAGCGGAGTACCGCGTCGTCGTAGGAGAGGCGCGGGTACGACGCGGGTGGCTCGATTCCGGCCAGCGGGAAGACCCGGGCGAACAACCCCTCGACCAGGCGGTACACGTCTTCTTCGTCCACGAAAGACATCTCGACATCGATCTGCGTGAACTCCGGCTGGCGATCGGCGCGCAGGTCCTCGTCGCGGAAGCAGCGGGCGAACTGGACGTAGCGCTCGAGTCCGCTGACCATCAGGATCTGCTTGAACAACTGTGGCGACTGCGGCAACGCGTAGAAGCTCCCGTGGTTCAGGCGGCTCGGCACGAGATAGTCGCGGGCGCCTTCCGGCGTCGAGCGGGTGAGCATCGGCGTCTCGACGTTCACGAAGCCCTGCTCCCGGAAGTAGCCCAGACTCTCGATCGTGAAGTCGGAGCGTAGCCGCAGGTTGCTCTGCAGCGCGTTCCGGCGGAGGTCGAGGAAGCGGTACTTGAGCCTGGTCTCCTCACTGGCGTCCTGAGCACCCTCCACGCCGAACGGCATCGGCTCCGAGCGGCCAAGCACGCGGCCGCTCGCGACCTGGACCTCGATCTCGCCGGTGGCCATCTTCGGGTTCACCTTGTCGGGGTCCCGGCGGACCACCTCGCCCTCGACCTCGACGACCCACTCGAGACGCGCCGGCTGGAGAGCTTCGGCCGCCTCCGGCGTGGTCTCAGGATGAACGACCGCCTGAACGACGCCGCTCCGATCGCGCACGTCGAGGAAGATCACACCGCCGTGATCGCGGCGGCGATGGACCCATCCCTGGACCTTTGTCTGCCGGCCGACCTCTTCGGCGGTCAGGGTTCCTGCCTGCGTTCTCTTCACGTGCGTATCCGTCTCGTCTGTCTGCCTTCGCGCCGGTCGCCCGTCGATCGGACGCCGGCTCGCGAAGCCCCCGATCCTCGCACAATCAGGACTGTTCGTCAGGGCGTATCTTCGCTGCCACCGCGGCCGCGAAACCCTCCCGCGGAATCGTCTCCTGGCTGCCATCGTTGAAGTCTCTCAACACGACCTCACCGTTCTTCTCTTCGTCCTCACCGAACAGCAGGACCCACTGACAATCGTGCCGGGCCGCCTGCTTCAGTCGAGCCTTCAGAGGCCGGAGTGAATCGAACTCACAGATCGCGGGAATACCGGCGGCGCGCAGTTCCTGGGCCAGTTCCATGCCGTGCCGACGGTACGAGGCGCCGATCGGAATCACGCATACGGGCCTTCGACGATGGTCCTCGACGTTCAGACGCTGACGGGCTCCGGGGATCTTCAGGACCAGGTCGACCAGCCGATCCTGACCGATCGCGAAACCGATGCCGGGAACGCTCGGACCGCCGAGTTCGGCGATCAGACCGTCGTAGCGGCCGCCTCCCAGGATCGCGTTCTGGGCGCCCAGGGCGGTGGACGTGATCTCGAACACGGTCCGCGTGTAGTAGTCGAGGCCGCGCACCAGCCGATCGTCGATCTCGAAGTCGACGCCGAACCGGCCGAGTTCGTCGCAGACGACCTGGAAGTGGTCGCGAGCCGGGCCGCCCAACTCGTCGCGAAGTCGTGGTGCGCCTTCCAGCAGTTCCCGCTCCCTGGGCGCCTTCGTGTCCAGAATGCGGAGGGGGTTCGTCTCCAGCCGTCGCCGGCTGTCCGCGCCCAGGTCGTCACCGTGCGGTTCGAGGTACTCCCGCAGACGCCGGGAGTAGCGCTGCCTGCAATCCGGATCGCCGACCGAGTTCAGGCCGACCTCCAGGTCCTCGAACCCCAGTTCCGCCAGGAAGCGCAGCAGCATGACCAGCAGCTCGACGTCGCTGTAGGGCCCGGGATCCCCGATCAACTCCGCGCCGATCTGATGAAACTGACGGTAGCGGCCTTCCTGGGGACGCTCGTAGCGAAAGTACGGCCCCATGTAGAAGACCTTGACCGGTTGCGGACCCGACGCCCAGTTGTTCTGCAGGTAGGCGCGCGCCACCGGCGCCGTGCCTTCCGGGCGGAGCGTCAGGCTGCGCCCCCTTTTGTCGGCGAAGGTGTACATCTGCTTGCCGACGATTTCGCTGGCCTCGCCCACGCCGCGCACGAACAGCTCCGTCTCCTCCACGACCGGGGTACGCACCTCGTCGTATCCGTAGAGGGAGAACACTTCCCGCACCTTCTCCTCCACGAACGCGAAAGCAGGAGCCTTCCCGACCAGGTCGTGCATGCCCTTGACGGTCTGGAATCGCCGCTTCGCAGCCATGGCGCGATGGTATCCACCCTGGAGACGATTCCCGGTGGTAGCGTCCCGGCAGGGACGAACCGCCCGTGCAGATCGAACTCTCCGAACGCCAACGCGCCACCGTTGCCGCCGCCGCGACCATCGCCGCGGCCGCTGTCATCCTGGCCGCGGTCGTGGCGCTGTTCTGGGCCATCGGCTCCTTCTTCGCCGCGTTCTCGAACGTCTTCCTGCCGCTGGCGGTCGCGGCGGTTCTCGCTTTCGTGTTGCGGCCCTACTACGAGTTGCTGAACGAGCGCCTGCGGTTTCCCAGGATCCTGGCGGTTGCCGCCGTGCTGCTCTCCCTGCTGCTGCCTGTAGCCGGCTTCGCCTGGTTCTTCGGCGCCCTGGCCGCGTCCCAGATGACTGGATTGATCGACGCATTGCCCGACGCATCCGATCGCGTGGTGGATTGGGTAGCCGAGGCGTTGCCGGCGGTCAACGAGTTCATGGAGACCAATCCGCTCGGGAGCCGGGTCCGCGACGCGGTAGAGGACATGGACCTGACCACTCTTCTACCCGGCTTCGGGGTCGTCGGCGACACCACCCTGGATGTCCTCCAGGGTATCGGAGCCGGCCTCGCCTCCCTGTTCGCCTGGGCCGTCCTGCCCGTCTACCTGTGCTTCTTCCTGATCATCGACCCCGACCGCTTCCGCAAGCTGGACCACCTCTTCCCCTTCCTCAAGCCGAGGACCCGCGAGGACGTCGTCTACCTGATTCAGGAGTTCATCGACATCCTGGTGGCGTTCTTCCGCGGCCAGCTCGTCGTCGCCTTCCTCCAGGGAGCGCTCTTCGCCATCGGCTTCTCCATCGCCGGGCTGCGCTATGGACTGGTCCTCGGTCTGGCGCTCGGCTTCCTGAACATCATCCCCTACCTCGGGAGCATCGTCGGCCTTGCGGTGGCGCTGCCGATCGGCTACTGGCAGGAGGGCGGCGGGCTCAACCTCGTCATCTGGGTGCTGGTCGTCTTCGCGCTCGTCCAGTTGATCGAGGCCTACGTGCTGACGCCGCGAATCATGGGCGACCGCACTGGGCTCCACCCGATGGCGATCATCGTCGCCGTCTTCTTCTGGGGCTCGGCGCTCAACGGCATCGCCGGCATGATCCTGGCGATTCCGCTGACGGCTTTCCTGGTGGTGTTCTGGCGACTGGCTCGGGAGCGCTACATCGGCGAGGTCGTGTAGTCCGCAGCTAGAGCAAGACCAGGCGGCCGGACGCCGGCGTACCGGTCAACTGCTCCAGCGCAAAGCAGTACCAGCGGACCTGCCGGCGGTAGCGCTCGCCGCGGGAGACGCCGTTGTCGCGGGAAGCACCGGCGGGCGCGTCGAGATCGCCGAGATCCGTCTTCCAGTCGACGACGATCCATCTCCCGTCGTCGTCGAGGTAGGCGAGGTCGACCGTCCCCTCGACGATCCGATGCTCCGGGTCGCCGGCCAGGGGCAGGAGAAAGGGCGTCTCGCGCAGCACTCGTTGTGACGCCCGGGCGGCTTCAGCGGCCGGGCTGGCAAGAGCCGCAGTCACCACGGCTTCTGCCGCTTCGACCTCGGCGACCGTCGAGCCGATCAGGGCGCCGTGAAGCCGTGCCAGTTCACCGATTCGGGCCGTTTCCCGGGACAGCGGGGCGTCGCGCAGCACGGTGTGTACGAGACTGCCGAAACGTCTTCCGCCGGGTCGGTCGCCTGACCGCTCCAGTTCCTCGATTGCCACGTCGACGGACTCCCCCGGCGGCTCGCTCGCGAGTTCGGTGACCGCGACCGGGCGGACGCTCGGCTCCGTGCCTCGGGCAACCAGTTCCTCGCCATGGCGTCGCCAGCGCTCGAACCGTTCTCGGTTCGCATCGTCGCCGGCCTCGATCAGCAGATCCTCGCCCAGCAGGCCGTAGCTCGCCGGCGGTTTCTCATCGAGCAACTCGGCGTCCCACCAGACGACGTCGTAACCCGTGTCACCGTCCTCGCCCGCGACGCCCGGGAAACTGTGGCGGCCCGGCCGGACCGACGTCTCGGGCTGATTCTCGTAGTCGTGTGGACGCCTGGCGACAGTGCGCTCGCCAAACGCCGGACAGCCCTCCGCCGGCTCGGACTGCCGCCATCGCTCCGCCGGCGGATAGACCGCATCGTTCAGGCACTGGACCCAGCCCTTCCGTTGCGCGTCGCCGACCGCCGGCACGACGAGCAGGTCGCGGGCGCGAGTCGCCGCCACGTAGGCAACCCGAACGCCCTCCGCCTCCTCTCGCCGGTCCTCGATCTCCTTCGCGTCCAGCAACTCCTGAGGCGACAGGCCGAGGAGCCTCATCGCGCACAAGCCGTCCTCCGGGCGCACGGTCCGTTCGGCGCCGCGAGACAGGCCGGCCGTCATATCGGCGAGGATGACGACCGGGAACTCCAGCCCCTTCGCCGTGTGGACCGTCATGATCCGCACACCCTCCGCGTCCTCCTCGACCACCGGCGCCTGGGTGCTCGCCGGGCGCTCGGCCTCCTCGTCCAACTGCTCGACGAAACCGCGGAAGGAGCGGCCGCCCGCGAGCTCGTAGCGGCGGGCGAGATCGCATACCCGCTGCGCGTTGCCCAGCACCTGGTTGCCGGCGGGCCGGAGCGCCATCGACGCCTGGGCCCGGGGCCTGGCCAGCACTTCCTGCACGGTGCGCACGATCGGCCGATAGTTCCGCCGGCGATGGAGCTCGGCGAGGAAGTCCAGCACCTCGACCACGGACCGGAACTCCTCGGGTGGTTCGCCGTCCTCGCGTGCTCGCCGCGGGCCCTGAAGCGGATGCCAGGTGCCGTAGCGGGCCTTGAAGAGCAGCAGCAACTCGTCGTCGAACGCGAACAGCCCTCCCCGCAACGTCGCGTAGACGGAGAGATCGTCATCCGGCCACTCCACCGCCTTCAGTGCCGACCGCAGCGCCTCCACCTCTTCCCGCTCGTGGAAGGAGCGGGCGCCGAGCAGGAGATGGGGAATGCCCACGGCCTCCAGTCCCCGAACGTACTCGCGGGACGTGTCCCGGTTCCAGCTCAGGAACCGGCGGAAGAGGAGGCAGACGTCCCGGGGCCGGATCCGCGACCGCATGCGCTGTCCGGGCCGGTCCGGGTCCGGAACCTCGACCTCGAACCCGCTGTCTTCGATCAGCCAGCGCACGAACTCGACCGTGGCATACGGCTGGCACGCCTCGATCTCCCGATTGCTCAGGTTGCGGGATCCGTACGGTCTGGGTGCCGGCAGGGCGATCACCGCGGGCTGGCCGGCGATCGGTTCGCGGTGCTCGCCGAGGGCGATGTAGTCCGCGCTGCCGGCTTGATGGTCGCCGGTCATCAGCGGCGCGAAAGCGGCGTTCACGGCTCGCTGAATCGGCCCGACCGACCGGAAGCTGGTCGTCAGGTGGAGGACCTCGACGCCGCGGCCGGCGAGCATCTCCTTGACGTCGTGGTAAAGCACCACGTCGGCGCGGCGGAAGCGATAGATCGACTGCTTCGGATCGCCGACGACGAAGAGCTTGCCTGCCGCCGGCCGCACCTCCCTCCAGTCGCACGGTTCGGGACTGTCGGCGGCCAGCAGAAGCAGGATCTCCGCCTGAAGCGGATCCGTGTCCTGGAACTCGTCGATGAACAGATGGCTGTAGCGCCGCTGAAGGTGGGCTCGGACCGTGCCGTCCGAACGCAGCAGGTCCCGGGCCTTGATCAGGAGGTCATGGAAGTCCAGCTTGCCGAGAGAGTTCTTCGCCTTCTCGTAGCGCTCGACCGCACCGGCCAGCTCGTCGCGGAGCAACGCCGCGAGATCCGCGTCGGCGGCCTCCACGAACTGCTCCAGCCGCTCCGCCAGCCGCCGCCAGAGTTCCCACACCTGGTCCCGCGCGACACCCTCCGCGAAACCGCCGCGACCCTTGCGGGGCGCGCCGTAGCCGCTCAGGCGACGCTGCAGCTCGACGAGCCGTGCCTCCAGTTGATCCTGAACCGCCTCGTCGCCGTCCGCTTCCACGCCACCGCCGTCCGGCTTCGAGGCGCCCAGCTCCCGCGCCCGGGCGATCCAGGCCGCCAGCTCGACGACCCGGTCGAGGCCGCGGCGCAGGATGTCGCCGCGCCGCCCGCGCCGCACGAGGTCAGCGAGACGCTCCACGCGCGTCGCAAGATCCCCGAGTTGCGCCTCGCGCTCGAAGGCCGGCCGCCGCCAACTCGACGGAAAATCGCGCCATTCGACCAGGCGAAGAGCAGTGTCGCGCAACCGGTCCAGCGGCGGCTGCCGCGGTGACCACGGCCCCGCCGTGAGCCGCGCCAGTTCCCGCCGCAGACCGGGCGGCATGGATTCGAGTTGCTCCTCGATCCAGCTCCGGAAGGCGCGGTTGAAGAGACGCGGCGCCTCGTCCTCGGCCAGTTCGCCGAAGCCCGGATCGACGCCAGCTTCGACCGGCCGTTCCCGGAGGATCTCGGCGCAAAGCGAGTGGATCGTACCGATCGACGCCTCCTCCAGGCGCGAGATCGCCGCCTCCAGGTTCTCGGTGCGTCTGTCGGCAACGCCGGCGGCGCGCAGCTCAACCAGCCTCCTGTCCAGTTCCTCGCGCAAGCGTAGCTTCAGTTCGCCCGCGGCCTTGCGCGTGAAGGTGACGGCCGCCAGCCCGTCAACGGTGCCCAGGCCCTGCTCCAGGAGGGCCACCAGCCGCTCGACGAGCACGGTCGTCTTGCCGGTGCCGGCGGCCGCCTCGACGAGTTGACTCTCACCCAGCGCCTCCCGGATCCGCCGGCGGGCGGTTTCGTCCGCGAGTGGCGGCGCGGCCTGGCCGGTCATGGTTCGAGCCTCAAGTCGTTGAGCGCTCCGAGCCGACTCTTCTGCTTGCGGGCGACGCGCAGGTCCTCGTACGGGCCGCACACCGGGCGGTAGTCGCAGTACCGGCACTCGTCCTTGCCGGGCGCCGCGGGCAGAAAGCCCTCCTCGAGCGCGCCGTCGACGGTGGCCAGCATCCGGCGGACCGCGCCGCGGCTTCGCTCGTCGAGCGGGACGGAGACAAGGCTGTAGCCGCCGCGCTGCGTGCAGTAGAAGAGCCGGCCCGAGACGACGTCCCGGCCGAGCACGGCCTCAGCCGCCAGGCTGTAGAGGACCGGCTGCAGCACTTTGCCGCCGCCGATCACCAGAGACGTGCCGGCGTGGCGCGCGCCGCCGGTCTTGTGGTCCGTCACCCGCAGGCGACCGGCGCTGTCCGCTTCGACCAGGTCGATCGACCCTCGGAGCCGGGCAACCTCCAGGACCGGGGCGGCTTCCCGAACGCTCTGCGGGTCCCGATCGCGCGACCGCGCCAGGCCGAACCCGAGTTCGGCATGGACCGGCGTCCACAGGCCGCCCTCGTCCGCCACCTGGCGCAGCCAACCGCGAAGGTCCCCGCGAAGGCCTTCGAACTCGGCCTGCCATACGCGCTCGATCGGCGGCGCCAGCTGGTCCCGGAAGTCGCGTTCGGCTTCCTCCAGCACAGCGTCCAGCACGCTGAACGCGTCCTCGAGCCGTGCGGATGTCACCGGCAAGAACTCCGCCTCGCGGAGGGCGCCGAACAGCCGGAACTGGATCTCGTGAAAGATGCTGCCGCGGGTCAGGGGATCCAACTGCTCCAGTTGCACGAGTTCGTCGCGCGGGTACAGGCGTAGCACCGCTCCAAGGAAGAACCGGTAGGGACAGGCAGCGAAATTCTGCAGCGCCGTCGGCGAGTAGGAGCGGGCCCCGACGCGATGGCGGGACAGGACCTCCCGGGCCTCGTCACCCACGTCCACCAGGCCGTCGACCGGAAACCAGCCCTTGCGCCAGCGTCTGGCGCGGGCCCGTAGCGCCCGCGCAAGGTGCTCGTTCGAGGACAGCAGGAACCGCGCCCTGCCCCGGCGTTCAGCGTCCGACAGTGCACCGCCAAGCAGCGGCTGGAGCATGGCGAGGTCGAACTCCGCTTCGTCGATCGCCTCGTCCGGGCTGGCGGGCGCCGGCCAGCCGACGATCGCGGCGCCGGCGGCCGCGGCCCGCCGGCCGAGGGTGTCGAGGTCGGGCAACCGACCCTCGGCCGCCCGCAGCAGGTCGAGGGCGTACAGCGACGGCACTCGGGCCCGGCCCTGCACGAGATCGACCCGTGGGTACGAGGCAACCAGCGTATGAGCCGCCGCGCCGGCGGCCAGGCGGAGCAGGAGCTGTTCCCGGCGGGTACGGTCGACGTCGACCGCCAGGCGGTAGCCCGCTCCGCTCAGGGCTCGCCGCCGATCATCGAGCAGCAGGGCGTCCTCGGCGGACCGCCGCGGGAAGACTCCCTCGGCCAGGCCCGGCACGAACACGAGATCGAAGGACCGTCCGGCCGCCTCCTCCGCCACGCCCACGAAGACGCGCCCATAGCGACGCTTCGGCGGTTCGCGCCACCTGAACCTGAGGCGCTCGGCGAGTACGCGCTCGACCTCGGGGAGGCCGACTTCGTCGACCTCCGAGAGCGGCCGCAGTTCCGCCAGGACTTCAAGCACGGACTGCGGGCGCCGCAGCGCCATCGTCGCCAGCTCGCCGAGGCGGTCGAGCCACACACCCCAGTCGGCACTCTCCGGCAGACCGTCCAGAAACTCCACCAGGGGCAGCGCGAAGCTCCGGAGCGTGCCGAGACGAGCAATCTGGCGCTCGAGGTAGCCCCTGTGGCCCTCGTTCTCCTCCTCGACTTCGCGCAGGCGCAACCGGAACTCGGCGTCGAGTCCCTCCAGTCGCTTCCGCCAGCGCCCTGCGCCACCCACCACGGCCGCGTCCACCAGAAGCCGTTCCCACCGCGCAGGGGCCCGGAGAGCGCCGGCGGGCGCCGCGTCTTCGTCGGATTCGCCGGCATCGTCCGCCTCGACAACCGTGAACTCCGAATTCGTCGCCTCCGGTGACTTCAGCACCAACTGATCCCCGGCCGGTTCCACCCACGGCGCCTCCTCAACCTTCGGCGGCGCACCGTCCGCGGCCGGCTCCGGCGTCTGACCTAGCGACAGGTACTCGGCGAACCGGCTCGCCGAGAGACGTTCACCGACACAGGCGAGCAGGGCCAGGAAGGCGCGGCCGGCAGGGTTGGGGCGAAGCGAGCCTCGCGTGACGTAGGTGGGAATCCGGGCGCGACCGAGGGCATCCTCCACCAGGGGCAGGTAGGCCGTCGGCTGGCGCACGAGGATGGCGATGCGGTCGAAAGCCAGGCCGCCGGCCGCGGCGCGGCGGATGCGCCGCGCGATCTCGACGCACTCCTGGCCCTCTCCGGCGGCCGAGAACAGGTCGACGGACGGCGGCCCTCCACCTGGCGGTGGCGGCTCCGCCAGAGGCGTCCCCTCCACGTCCACGCCCGTCTCGAACACGAAACGTTGTACGCGGCCAAGCGCCGTCCCCGCCTTGCCGTCCGTATCCTGGTCGACGTTCGCTACGGCCTCGGCGCCCAGCGCCGAGGTCAGCCACTCAAGCGACTCGCCGTCACCCGCGGCGACGGTCGCCACGACCTCCCGGCTACGCCCGGCAAGGGCCCTCAACAGGTCGGCCTGGGCGCGGCTGCGCACCGAGAGGTCCAGCCAGATCGAGCGCGGCGGCACGATCGCCAGCCCCTCCCCGAGCGCCGCCGCGGCCAGCTTGAGGACGGCGGACCGGTCGGCAAGCCCGAATCGCTTCATCTCGTCGGCAAAGCGCTCGAGCAGGCGGCCCAGGTCCCGCGTGCCGTCATCCCCGGCCAGGGTCGACGGCGAAACGCCGGCCGACCGCAGCTCGCCGAGCGTCGCCGCCAGAGAGCGGGCGAATCCCGGCATCGCGGCGACCGCCGACAGGCGCTCCAGTTCACCGTCCGCCGCCGCAAGACGCGCGGTCCGCGCCGCGATGGCCTCGGTTCCGAGCGGTGTGATGGGGCGAAGACCGCGGGCGGCCAGGTCGAGCGCGGCGGCCTGGAGCGCCCATTGGTGGAACGACATCGCGTGAACGCCCAGCAGACCGTCGCCGGTGCCTGTCAAGCCTCGCAACAGGTCGTCCGCGGCGCCGCGGGACGGTGCCAGGAGCAGAACCTCGTCGCCGGTTTCCAGACACTCGCGGAGTCTCTTTCCCGCCTCCGCCAAGCGAGCCCCGGCGGAGCTCGAAACCAGGATCGACGCCGGTGGCAGATCCGTCACGGGGCTGGCGGCGGGATGAGTTCCAGCGCGGCCAGCCGGCTTCGGCCACGCACGTAGAGCACGCCGTGCGACAGTACCGGCGCCGCCCAGGCCGGGTAGCGCAGCAGGTCGACCGTACGGCCGTCCACGTCGGCACGCAGGCGAATGTGCGCGACCTGCTGGTAAGTGTCCGGAATCGCGCGGACGAGCAGCAGGTCGCCGACCTCACTGTGGACGACGAAATGGCCGTCGACATAGAGCAACTGGGTGCGGGCGAGGCGGGGCTGGCTCCAGTGAACCTCGCCGGTCGCCCAGTCGACGGCCCGCAGCTCCGCGTTCGGCGACTTCTCACCGCTCGAGACGTAGACGACCCCCTCGTGGTGAACGGGCGTGTTCCAGTGGGCGGCGATCGCCTGGTTGCGCGGGCCGTCCTGCCAGATCGACCGGAAGGCGTCCGGGTCGCCCTCGGGGGCGGTGTTGTACTCCAGCAGGACCGCCCCTTTCTCGTAGGACTCGGTGAGCAGCACCTGGTTGCCGACGATCACCGGGTTTGCCGCGTTCACGCTGGTCAAGCGGCGGGCCCGCCAGTCGAAGCGGTCAAACTCCCGGCCCGCCTTCGGATCGAAGACGATCAGACCGGAGCGCGCAAAGTGGAAACCGAGGCGCCTGCCGTCGAAGTCGATCACCACGGGGCTCGCGTAGCTTGCCAGGTCGTCGCCAACGCGGTAGCGCTCCTCGCCCGTTCGCTTGTCGAAGGCGACCAGGGCCGTGCCGTTCGGCTCGACCGCACCGCTGTGGATGTTCGGGGCGCCGGCCGGACTGCCGCCGACCGCCACGATCAGCAGATCGTCCTCGATCCACGGCGAACTCGCGACGCCGAAGAAGTTCTGCTGGACGCCGTACTCCGCGTGGGTGTCGAGCTCCCACAGCACGGCACCGTCGACGATCCGGTTGCAGCGCAGGAAGCCGTCAGCCCCCACCGAGTAGACCCGCGCACCGTCGACCAGCGGCGCCGTGCGCGGGCCGCCGTCGTAGCCGTAGTAGTCCTCGTAGTCCGTGCGGTACTCCGACCGCCAGAGTTCCGCGCCGCTGTCGGCCCGGACGGCGACCAGGCGCGCCCGGTCGCCGAAACGGGTGAAGTAGAAGAGCCGCCCGCGGGCAACCGACGGCGCGGCGTACCCCTCGCCCAGTTCGAGGTGCCAGAGCAGCGGCGGCGGATCGCTCGCCCAGTCGGTTCGGATGCCGATCTCGGGCGACTTCGAATCGCGGTTCGGGCCGAGGAAACCCGGCCAGTCGATGCCGTCCGTGCGCGTGCGGAGGTCGGGCGGCACGGTTTCGCCGTCCGCCGCCACCGCCAGGCCCGCAGGCCCCGCCGCCAGGGACGCCGCCAGCAAGAGTCCCGCCGCGCGTGGCACGGCCGGGGGACGGCGGCGCGGATTCACTCTCAGTCGACCAGATCGATCCGGTCCGGCCGGTTCGGCACCAGGCAGAGGAACTCGAACGGCGCCTCGATCACTTCGTAGGAATGCGGCAGGCCCGCGGGAATGAGCAGCACGTCGTCGGCGCCGACCTCTACCGTCTCGTCGCCCAGGACGATCCGGGCTCGGCCCCGAAGCACGTACTGCTCGTGCTCCACCTGGTTCGTGTGCAGCGGCATCCCGCCGCCGTCCTCCATGCGGAACCGCCGCATCGCGAAATGCGGCGCGTCGTCGGCGGCGCCCAGGAGCACCTGAGTCGTCGTTGCCGTACCCAGCTCGACCTGGTTTGCCGGCGCGTCGTCGGCGCGACGAACGACAGCGGCATGGCGCTGCGCGGGGGGCTTCGGATTCATCGACCTGACTCTACCGCCGCGGCGCCTCAGCCGCGCGCCCGCACGACAAGGCCAGCGAGCCTGGCCGACTTGGCTCCACACACCAAACCGTGTATCTTACTTTCGCCTTACCCGCACGGAGAGGAGCCCACCGATGCTCACGCACGAACCACTGACGACGACACTATCGACCAAGGGCCAGGTGATCTTGCCCAAGGCGATTCGCCGGGCGCTGCGCTGGGCAGCCGGAACGCGCCTCGTCGTGGAGAACACGCCCGACGGCGTCCTGCTCAAGCCCGAGCAGGTGCTTCCCGAGACCCGGCCCGAGGACGTGTTCGGCAGCGTGGCCTACGACGGCCCACCGAAGTCCACTCAGGAGATGCGGGAAGGCGTCCTGGCCGAGGCCAGGCGACGGCATGCGGGCGATTGACACCAACGTCGTCGTTCGCTATCTGACCGGCGACGATCCGGAACAGGCCGCCAGGGCGCGAAACGTGATCGAGACGGGGAACGTCTTCGTGAGCACGACGGTCCTCCTCGAGTGCGAGTGGGTCCTGCGCAGCGTCTATGGTCTTGCCGCCGAGGATGCCGCCGCGGCCCTGCGGGCCTTCTCGGGACTGCCGGGTGTGACGGTGGAAAGCCCGAACCTGCTTGTCGAGGCGCTCGACCGGGCGGCGAAGGGCATGGACTTCGCGGACGCCCTGCACCTCGGCGCCGCCGCGCACTGCGAGGCGATGCTCACGTTCGACCGCGGCTTTCTTCGCACGGCACGGGGCGAGTCACCAGAGGTCGCAGAGGCCTGATCTCAGCGCCCGCGGTAGCGGGGGGGCTCGGGCCCGTCCGGCGTCTTCGAGAAGAGCTTGAGCAGCAGGCCAGCCCCCAGGGCGATGTCGTAGATCACACCGAGGACCAGGAGAGCAAAGAGGAGGGCAACCAGCAGCATGACGAAGCTGCCTCAGGGTGAAGGCGCGATGCTGGCGCCGGCCCTGATTCCCCACTGGCCGTCCGATTCCGTGACCAGGTAGATCGTGTCGAAACTGTGGATCCTGGCGCCGCCAGCGCCGTAGCGCGTAATCGTCACCGCAACGTTCACTCCTCTGGCGCCGACCTGGATCGCTTCCATGGAGCCCGCTTCGGAGCGCTCCCAGCCGAGCCGCTCGGCGAACGAATCGAAGTCGAACCCCTCCATGTACTCGGCGGCAGACTCCCAGACTCTGGCGCGGCCGCCTCCCACCCGAACGTGGGGAAACTGGAGAGCGGCCGTCATCGCCTCCTCGTCCCGCGCGTTGAAGGCGTCGAGGTAACGCTCGACGGTAGCGATAGCGGCCGACGCAGCCGCCTCACGGTCGCCGTCGGACAGATCGTCGAAGCCGGCGGCGAGCCGCGCCTGGATCCCGATCGATCCCTCGTCTTCCGCCACCACATAGGTGACCTGGTTGCTGAAGATGGCCGAGCCGTCGGCACGCAGCCGCGTGTACCGCCCCGCGACGTGGGCCTGGCCCTCCCCGGCCTGAA
This sequence comes from Acidobacteriota bacterium, assembly GCA_011525365.1. GTDB lineage: Bacteria > Acidobacteriota > Thermoanaerobaculia > Multivoradales > Multivoraceae > Multivorans. The sequence goes on along the minus strand of WTGQ01000002.1, from coordinate 1,357,999 downwards.
TGACGATCGCCGAGTCGAGCCTGCTCCGGTCCCAGCCCGTCGCAAGCACCTGGTCGAAGTCGATGGTCGCCGCGTAGACAGCGGCGTCAGCGAAGACACGACCGTCGAAGTCCGCGGTCGGCCGCACGTGCGGGTACTGGAGAGTCGCGGCGAAGGCGTCCGGGTCTCGGGTGTTCCAGGCTTCGATGAAGCGGCGGACGGCCTCCCTGGCGTCCTCGTCGGTCAGCGCAGGCGCCTGAACCGGCGAGAGAACGGAGAGCGCGAATGCTCCAAGCAGGTTCCGAACGGCCAGCCGCATCGTCAGGTGACTCTAGCCCGCCGTAGCGCCGGCTAGGATCGATCGTGGTGATTCGACCGTCCAGTCTGCTCGCCGTCTGCCTGCTCGCCACCGGCACTGCAGCCACGGCTCAACACGACGCCCCGAACGTCCTGTTCGCGATCGCCGACGACTGGGGCTACCCGCACGCTTCCGCCTACGGTGACCCGGTCGTCGAGACGCCCAACTTCGACCGGATCGCGAGCGAGGGTGCGCTGGCGCACCACGCCTACGTCTCCTCGCCCTCCTGCACGCCGTCGCGCGGGGCGGTCCTCACCGGGCAGTGGCACTGGCGACTCGAAGGCGCGGCGAATCTCTGGAGCGTCTTCCCCGACCGATTCGAGACGTACCAGGAGTTGCTCAAGGCGGCCGGCTACCGGACGGGCTCGACCGGCAAGTCATGGGGACCGGGCCGCACCGAAACGGAGGGCCGGGAACTCGCCGGGAGGCGCTTCGAGAGCTTCGAGCAGTTTCTGGGCGGGCTGGGAGAGGCGCAACCGTTCGCCTTCTGGCTGGGCACCTCCGATCCGCACCGCCCGTTCCGGCCCGGGTCGGGCGAGGAGAGCGGCATGGACCTGGACGCGATCCAGCTTCCCGCCGCCTTTCCCGATCACCCGGACATCCGCGGCGACGTGGCGGACTACTACTGGGAAGTGCAGCGGTTCGACGCCCTGGTCGGCGACGCACTGCGACTACTCGACGAACAGGGTCTAGCGGAGACGACGATCGTCGTCATGACCAGCGACCACGGTATGCCCTTCCCGCGCTGCAAGAGCAACCTCTACGACTGCGGGTCGCGGGTGCCGCTGGCGATCCGCTGGCCCGAACGACTCGAGGCCGGAGTCGAGATCGACGCCTTCGTCAGCCTGACGGACCTGGCGCCGACCTTCCTGCAAGCCGCGGGCCTTCCGCGACCGGCGGCCATGACCGGACGCAGCCTGATGGCACTGATGGAAGCCGGCCACGACGAGGCCGCGGTCGGGGCGGTGGTCGCCGCCGACGGACGCGACTTCGTGCTGACCGGCAAGGAGCGGCACGTACCGGCGCAGGAGGCGCCCGACGTGGGCGGCTATCCAGGCCGAGCGATCCGCACGCATGACTTTCTCTACATCCGCAACTTCCGGCCCGACCGCTGGCCCAACGGCACGCCGAATCAGGAGTTGGCTGCCTATCCCGGCGCCTGGTACGCCGACACGGACAACGGGCCGACCAAGACGTACATGATCGAGCAGCGGGACCGCGACGCCGAGCATCGCCGGCTCTACGAACTGGCCTTCGCGAAGCGCCCGGCGGTCGAGCTCTACGACCTGAGAAGCGATCCGGATCAGCAGGTCAACGTGGCCGACGAGCCGGAGTACGAGGCGACGCGTGACGAACTCGGCGAGCGGCTGACCGAGCGACTGCGGGCGACCGGTGATCCACGCGCGACGGGAGGCGGTGACGCCTTCGACGAGTACCCGTACATCGGCGGCGCGCCTCGCCACCCGAGCCTGCCGCGTCAGCCGCCGGGCGCCCTCCTTCCGGCGGCGGAGCAGCCCTGAGTCAGCCGGGGCCCCGCCGGTGACCCGCATGCGGCAGGAGCGGCTCATCGGGATCGTGGGCGGTCTGGGGCCGTTCGCCCACATCGACTTCGAACGGAAGCTCCTGGACGCGGCGAGCCGGCTCGTTGGCGCCCGGCGCGACCAGGACTTCCCGCAGTGGGTGCTCTCGAGCATCCCGCAGACGCCGGACCGGACCGAGGCGTTCTTCGGAGAGGCGGATGACCCGACGCCGTCGCTGAGTCAGAGCCTGGAGAGGCTGCGAGGCGCCGGGGCCGATTTCGCGGTCGTCGCCTGCAACACCGCGCATTTGTTCCTGGACCAGATGCGGGACGAGAGTCCGCTACCGATCATCAGCCTGATCGAGGTGACGGCGGACGAGGCGGCACGTATCGCGCCGGACGGCTCGGTGGGGCTGCTCGCCACATCCGGGACGTTGCGATCACGGCTGTACCACGAGCCGCTGGAGGCCAGGGGGATGCGGGCGGTGAGTCCGTTTGACCTGGAGGACGGTGAGGAACTGCAGCTTCGCTGCGTGATGGAGCCGATCTACGGTCCTTTCGTCGATGGGCGGCACCAGGGAGGCGGGATCAAGACGGATGGCGGGTCGGCAGGGGCGCGGGCGCTGCTGGAGCAGGCGGCCGGGCGGTTGGTCGGGGAGGGCGCCGACGTGCTGATCGCCGGATGTACGGAGATTCCGCTTGCGCTTGGGGGCTCGGAGGTGGCGGGCAGGCCGCTGCTGGACCCGGCGGCGTTGTTGGCAAAGGCGGCGGTCCGGTACGCGTACGGCGTTTGACCCAACGCAAAACCGCCGGCGGCCTTGCGGCGCGCCGGCGGTTCAAACGGAACGAAACTGACCCGCGGCTTACTCGCCGCCGGCGGCTCCGGCAGCGGCGGCCTCGGCCTTCTTCCGCTGCTCGGCCATCTGCTGGAGGAAGGCGTTGGCGGCCTTCGCCTCCTCCATGTCGACGGCGCCGTCCTTGTTCTGGTCCATCATCTCGAAGTACTGCTTGACCCCGCCGGGAGCCTCTTCAAGCTGCATCTTGCCGTCGCGGCTGTCGTCGGAAAAGGCGACGACCGCCGTCAGGTCGAGGCCGTCGTCGCCCTGGAAGGCGCCGCGGCCCTTGTTCTCCTCGTTGATGTAGGACATGAAGCCGAAGCTCATCTCGTCGGTCGTCGGCTCGCCCCAGCGGACCGTCACGGACGGATCGGGGTTGGCCGGGTTGTCTTCCGAGTTGTCGAACACCGTGGTCAGGACCACGCGGGTACCGGCCGGCACCTTCTTGCGGTCCTTGTACTTGTAGGTGGTCTGCCAATTGAAGTCGTAGTTCGGCACGTCGAGCAGGACCTCATGGCTGCCGTCCGGGTAGTACGCCTCGTACTTCGCCGCCTTGCCGCGCAGGTGCATGTGCGGCAGGTAGCCGACGATCTCGGAGTCCGACGGGAACGTCCACTCGGTCTGGATCGTGTAGTCCGAGTCACCGGGCGGCACGGCGAAGTCGTACTTGCCGAGGTCCGCGTTGAAGACCTCGTACTTCACTTCCTCGTCCTTGTCGTAGAACTTGAGCGCCACCGAGGACTGGTCCCAGGAGCCGGTGCCGGGGCCCGGCTCCTTGTGGTAGTGCATCTGCCACCGCAGGTTGCGGCCCGCCTTCAGCACGTCCGCCATGCCGTCCTCGTGGATCACCGGGTCGTTGCCCGGGGCGATGCCGCCGAGGCCCGGAACGATGATGTGATGGACCGCCGAGCTGCCGGGCCGGAACTCGATCGCCTTGACGTAGCGATCCTCGGGGATCATCTCCTCGGTGACCGTCGTCTGAAAGTAGATGTAGAGATCCTCGACATCGTCCTCGACGAAGTAGGGCTCGTCGAACTGCAGAACGAGGTCCGGCTCGCCGATCAGCCAGCCGTCGCTGCTCGGCCACTCGACCGGTTCCGGCGCGTCCGCGGGATTCCCGGCGGGAGCGCCGGACTCGGCCCAGTTCACCAGCAGGTCGATCTGTTCCTGGGTCAGCGTACGCTCGTTGGCGAAGACGCCGTTGTGCTCGGGAGCGGCATCCCAGGGAGGCATCGCCCGCGAAGCGACCTGGCGCGCGATCGAGCGGGCCCAGGGCCGCGTCTCTTCGTAGGTCGTCAGCGCCATCGGCGCCACCATGCCGCCGAGGTTGGCGCCGTTCGGGCGGTGGCAGACCTGGCATTCCTGCTGCAGCACAGGCGCCACGTCGCGGTAGAACGTTGCGGGTTCGGGGTCGACCGCGGCCGCCGAGGCAGCGCCGGCAAGGGCCAGCGAGGCGAGGGCGCCGAGGGCGAGCAGCCGGGTCACGGACGAGATCTGGGGACGGTTCATTCGAGGTCTCCGTGAGGTGTGGTGTCCAGCGTTGTTGACGGGCACAGTCCTCCCGCCTTGCGCGACATACTATACGACTACTCAGTTTACGCGGGCGAACCCGATCCGGTTTCACGGAACCGAAAAGGCGCTACCGTAGGGGGTGCCACACAACCGACACTCACGAGTAAACCAAGCCCCGCCGACAACCGTATAGACACCGAGGAGGAGAGCATCGTGAGCACGACTGTCGACGTGCAGGGTCTTCGGCATGTCTACAAGGGCGGCACGGTCGCCCTCGATGGAGTCGACCTGTCGATCGGCGCGGGGCTGTTCGGTCTGCTTGGCCCGAACGGCGCCGGCAAGAGCACGCTGATGCGGATCGTCTGCACTCTGCTCAAACCGTCCGCGGGCACCGTGACCGTGTTCGGGCACGACGCAATCAAGGAACGTCGTGCCGTCCGCGCCCACCTGGGCTACCTGCCGCAGGAGTTCGGCGCCTGGCGCCTGCACCGCGTCGAGGAGGTGCTGGACACCCTGGCCGATCTCTCAGGCCTCGACGACCGCGCCGCACGGCGCGAACGCGTTGACACCGTGCTCGACAACGTCGGCCTCGGCGACGTCGCCCACCGCAAGGTGAAGAAGCTCTCCGGCGGCATGACCCGCCGACTGGGCATCGCGCAGGCCCTGATCCACCGGCCCCGCCTGCTCGTTGTCGACGAACCGACCGTCGGTCTGGACCCGGAAGAGCGCATCCGCTTCCGCCAACTGATGGCCACGCTGGGTCGGGAGCGGACGATCATCCTCTCCACCCACATCGTCGCCGACCTGGGCACCGGCTGCAACGACCTGGCCCTGCTCGACGCCGGCCGGGTCGTGTTCCGGGGTTCGCCGACGCAGTTGCTCGAACGAGCGGCGGGCCAGGTCTTCGAGCTCACCCTGCCGATGTCCGCGCCGCAGCCCGAAGGCGATTTCGAGATCGTCTCGCGCACGGCCAGCCAGAACGAGGCGACGTACCGCGCGGTGGCCGCGCCGGGCGGCGTCCCGCAGGGCGCGCGGATCGCCTCGTCGCCCACCCTCGAGGAGGGCTATCTCGCCTTCATGGTCGCGCGCGGCCGCGCGGAGGCGCTGGTCAGCGACGAGCACTTCGGCGAGCACGAGGAACTCGAGTTCGCCGAGCCGCCACCCGCGGACGACGGCACCGGGAAGGAGGCGCACCCGTGATCTCGCTCTCCCACGTCTGGTCGCTCGCCCGAACCGAGATGCGGACCGTTCGCCGCCTGTTCCGCTTCTGGCTGTTCTCGGGTCTCGCGATCCTCACCTGCCTGCTGAGCTACGGCTACTACTGGGTAATCCACGGGCTCTTCTCGTCCTTCTCGGCGACGATCGGTTCGATCAGCCCCAAGTTCCTGCTCAGTCAGACCGCCCAGTTCCAGACGACGATCCTGGGTCTCGGCGTCGTCTTCCTCGCCTTCGACCTGCGCGCCCGCGACCGTCGAGACCGCGTCATCGAGGTGCTCGACACCCGGCCCTACTCGAACGCCGAACTCGTGCTCGGCCGTTTCCTGGGCACCGTGCTCATGGTCTGGGGGGTGGCGCTTGCCGCCATGATGCTCATCCAGACCGTCGGTCACGCGGGATCCGTCTTTGGCTGGTACGTCGGCGAACCGGCCCTCTGGAGTTCCATCTGGGCCTACCTCCTGCTCGAGGCACTGCCGGCGCTCGCCCTCTACGTCGCCTTCGTGCAAGTGGTCTCGCTCGTCAGCAACAACCGGTTGATCGCCGCCCTGGCGGGCATCGGTCTCGCCGCCGGCACCACCTTCCTGACGTTCCGGGTCCCCGTCTACCTCCTGCCGCCGCTCGCCCTGAACGGCGGCTTCATCAGCAACATCTCGGAGGTGGCGCCCCAGATCTGGACCGGCTTCAACTTCGTGAACCGGGGCAGCTTCGCCGTGCTCGCGGTGGGGCTGCTGGCCACCGCGGTCGCCGTGCACCCCCGTCTCGACGACGCGAAGCGCCGCCTGTGGGGGATCGCCGGCGGTGCGGGCCTCGCGGCCGGCACCATCCTCATCATCACGGCGACCATGTGGAGCGGCAACCAGATCGCCGAGAGGGACGCATGGCGGGCCGCACACGAGGAACGCCGGGCCGAAGCGGTCGTCGACCTCCAGACGATCCGGGGTTCGGTCGACATCGAACGGGGCGGACGGCTTGCCCTCGACGTCGAGGTTCACTTCCTGCCCGCGACCGGCTCCGGCGCCCTGTTCAGCCTGAATCCAGGCCTCCGGGTGGAGGGCGTCTGGGACGCTGCCGGCGAAGCGCTCGACTTTGGCCACGAGAACGGTCTGCTCGATGTCGACCTCGGCGCGACGCCCCCGACCGGCCAGATCACCGGGGTGCGGGTGCGCGCCCGCGGACGGCCCGACCTCCGATTCGCCTACCTGGACTCGGCGATCGACTACAACACCGGCGAGTGGCAGGACGCGCAGATCGTCATGCTCGGCAACCTGAACGGCTCCGTCGAACGCAACCACGTCGCACTCCCCGCGTCTCTCGCGTGGCTCCCCCGTCCGGGCGCGTCCGTCGGCGCCGATGACGTACGGCAGCGCTCGCGGGACTTCTTCGAACTCGACCTCGAGGTCGGAACCCCCTCCGGCTGGACGGTCGCGGGCCCAGGCATGGCCGAGCGAACAGGCGAGGGCCAACGATTCGCGCCCGCCGGCGCGGTCCCGGAGGTCATGCTGGTCGCCGGCAGATTCGACCGCCGGACGACACAGGTCGAAGGAGTCGAAGTCGAAGTTCTGTTCCACCCGAACCACCTGCGCAACCTGGACTTCTTCGCCGACGCGCGAGCCGAGATCGAGAAGGTTGCCGCCGACCGCTTCGCCACCGCCCGCGAACTGGGCATGCCCTATCCCTACAGGCAATTCAGTCTCGTCGAAGTGCCCTGGACGCTCCGTTCCTACGGCGGCGGATGGCGCATGGACACCGAGCGCGCGCCGCCCGGGATGATGCTGATCAGCGAGAGCAGCCTGCCGACCGCCCGCTTCGAGTTCCGGTTCCGCAATCCGGAGCGTTTCGAGGACGAGGAGGGAGGATTGCCCAGGGCAAAGGCGAACGGGCTGCAGCAGTTCTTCCGCCTCGACTACTCCGGCGGCAACCTGGAGGCCGGCGGCATCCGCAACGTCTTCCTGTACCAGACCGGCGCCCGAGGCCCGGAGGCCCTGGCGCTGGAAGCGCTCTGCCACAACCTCGTGAACCAGTTGGTGAACGGCGGCGAGTCGTACTTCTCCGCTCACCTGTTCGACCGCGAGTTCGGCTGGACGATCGCGAACGTGATGCAAGGGGGGGTCACCGGCCAGTTCGCGGCCGGCGGCGGCTCGGCCGCCAGCGGCATCGTCAAGGCCCTCACGGACCGGCCCGGCGTCTGGGACGCGGTGCTCAGCAGTTCCCTCACCGACATGGACGTGGAGGAAGACCCGAAGCAAGCCGTGAACGCGCTCTATCTCAAGACTTCCGCCCTTGCCACGGCGATCCTCGACGGCGCCGGGCGGGAGCGCACCGCCGCCATGATCGCCAACCTGCTCCGGGATCACCGGGGTTCGACCTTCAGCGCCGCCGATCTGTACAGCGCCGCCGAAGAGGCGGGCGTCGATCTGGCCGGTCTCGTCGGCGACTTCTTGCACCAGACGGACCTGCCGGGCTTCCTGGTTTCCGCGGCGCAACTGGAGCGCCTGCCGGACGACGACCAGGGCGGGCCGCAGTACCAGACCCGGCTGTTCGTCCGCAACGGCGAGGCGGCACCCGGCCTGTTCCGGCTCCGCTACGCCGTGCGCGCCCCCGGTGGCGCGCGCTGGGATTCGAGCGAACCGGTCCTCATCCCCGGACATACCAGCGTCGAGTTCGGACTCGTCACCTCCCGGCCGCCGGGGACGATGCTCGCGTCTCCGTACCTGTCCCTGAACCGGCGTGAGTTCTCCATCGAACTGCCCCGGCCCGACGACGAGACGATCTCGGACAGTGAACCGCTTCGCGGCGTCCGGCCCGCCGACTGGACGCCGGCGTTCCTCGATGGCGGCACCGGCACCATCGTGGTCGATGACCTGGACCCCGGCTTCGCGGTCGAAACGGATGAAGCGGAGGCGGACGGCATCCGTCTCCAGGGCGGTCTCGCAGGCTTCTTCGCACCTGCGATCGAGACCGACCAGGGGTTGCCCGTCTACTCGATCTTCAGCGGCACTCCGGCTGACTGGTCCCGGTACGAACAGCCTTCGAGCTGGGGGCGCTACCGCCGCACGACCGCGTTGATCGCGAAGGGCGATGGGAGCCGGCGCGTCACCTACACTGCCCAACTGCCCGAAGCCGGCCGCTGGCGGGTGGAGATGCACGTACCCTCCCTGTCACCGGTGCCGGGCGGCGGCCAGGTGAGGCGGGAAGTGCGGATCGGAGACGACGGCGATCGCCCGCGCGACGCCGGGGACGGCGTGCAGGTCAACGTCAGTTTCGGCCTGAACCTCGGCACCTACGACCTGGAACTCACAAACGGCGGCAGCTCGCGTCCCATCGACTTCGACGCTCAGGGAGCGGGCATCGGCTGGGCCGTGCTGGGCGACTTCGATCTCGCTCCCGGAACCGTGGAACTCGAACTCAGCAACGACACGACCGGCAACGTCGTGGCCGCCGACGCGGTGCGCTTCGTGCGCCTCGACAACGGTGTCGGCGCCGACACGACCGGCGGAGGTGGGGCGCCGTGAACGCGCGGCAATGGCTCGGCGCCGCAGCCGCCTCTTGCATCCTGGTTCTGGGTTGCGACGCGGCAGGCACCACGGACACCGTCGACTTCCTGGTGCCGGTGAGCGCATCCGAAGTCCGTACGGGCAACGTCGAAGACCTGATCGTCGCCACCGGCACCCTGCGCGCCGCGGAGAGCATCGTGCTCCAGGTCGAAACGCCAGGCCGGCTCCAGATCGGGCGGAACAACAACGGCAGCCGGCTTGCCGAGGGAGATCGCGTCGTCCCCGACCAGATGATCGCGGAAGTCACCGGCGAGGATGCGCGGCTCGCGGCCCGGGTCGAGGCGACGCACCAGGCCTACCAGGGCGCTCTCGCCGAGCGCGACGCCCGCGCCCGGCTGTTCGAGCAGGAACTGATCGCCGCCGAGGAGCTGCGCCGGGCGGAGACCGCGCTCGAAGACGCCAAGGCCACCTGGGAGCAGAGCCTGCTGACGGAAGATCGCGCCAGAATGCTCACACCGATTGGCGGCGTGTTGATGGAACTGGCGCGCGACACGAGCGGGATGCCGATCGCGGACGGGCAGCTCGTCTACCAGGGCTTCCAGGTCGCGAGGATCGCTCCCGTCGACTCCCTGGTCGCCGACATCGACCTGGTTGGTCCCGAGCTGGCGCGTGTCCACCCAGGCCAGAAGGGGCGGCTCCGCCACTTCGCCTGGGAAGACATCACCTTCGAAGGCGCGGTCGTCCGTCTCTCACCCGAAGTCGATCCGACGACTCATACTTTCCGAGCCGAAGTGGCGATCAACAACCCGGGGGGGCTGCTGCGGCCCGGGATGTTCGTCGAGGTGACCCTGGTCGTGGAACAACGGAACGCCGTGCCGGTCATTCCCCGCGAGGCGGTCACCGAGCGTGGCGGCCGCCGGGTCGTGTTCGTCCTCGACGGCCAGCGCGCGGTCCGGCGAGAGGTGATTCTCGGACTCGGCGACGACGAGATCGCGGAAGTCCGCCAGGGGCTCGAGATCGGCGAACGGATCGTCGTGCGCGGAATCGAGACCCTGACCGACGGCACACGCGTCCGGGTGTCCGGTTAGCCGCCCACCGGGAGGTCGGGCAACCGTGATCGCTGCTCCCGGTGAAGGTTCCGGCCCGGCCCGCCTCGCCGCCCGCCGACCGGTAGCGGTCACGGTCACCGCGCTCGCCTTCGCCCTCGTGGGCTGGATGTCGTGGCGCGAACTGCCGATCGACCTTCTCCCCGATCTGCGCTCGCCGACGATCGTCGTCGCGGTGCGCTCCGGCGACCGGCCACCGACCGAGATGGAGCGGCTCTACGGCGAACAGGTCGAGCAGCGGCTATTCACCGTGCGCGGCATCCGCGAAGTCCAGCAGGTCGCCCGGACCGGCCGGCTGATCGCCACGGTGCGCTTCGACTGGGAAGCCGACATGGACCTGGCCCTGATCGAGGTCCAGAAGGCGATCAATCCGGTCGCGGCCGACCCCGAAGTCGACGAAGTGCTGGTCCGCCAGCTCGACCCGAGGCAGTCGCCGGTCATGACCCTCGGGCTGGCCTCGGAGCCGGGCGGCCCCGATCTCGCCGAACTCCGCCGGCTGGCGCGACGCCAAGTGGCGCCGGCCATGGAGCAGCTCGCCGACGTCGCCGAGGTGCGGGTGCTCGGCGGCCGCGACCTGGAGGTGCGCGTGCGGGTCGACCGCTACCGCCTGCAGGCGTTCGGCGTGACCCTGGGCCAACTGGAGCAGCGCCTGGTGGCCGAGAACGTCGACATCGACGCCGGCACCCTGGAGGATCGCGGCCAGGTCTTCCTGGTCCGCGGTATCTCCCGTTTCCGCAACCCGAGGGACGTGGAGCGGGTCGTCATCCGTTACCGGACTCAGGCGGGGACCGGCGGCGAGCAGGTCCGTCAGCCGATCCGCGTCTCCGACGTCGCCGAGGTCGAAGTCGTCCACGGGGAGATCGACCATCTGGTGCGCGTCAACGGCCGGGAGGGCGTCGGTCTGCAGGTGTTCAAGGAGGCCGGCGCGAACACGGTCGAGGTCTCGCGCACCGTGCGCGCGGCGCTCGAGAACCTGGAACTCGACCTGCCCCGCGTGCAGGTGTCGATGGTCAACGACGACGCCGCCCTGGTCGAGGACGCGATGGCCGACCTGCAGAGCGCCGCCCTGGTCGGCATCGCGCTCGCCGTCGTCGTCCTGGCCCTGTTCCTGCGCTCGCTCGGTCCGACCGTGGTCGTCGCTTCCGCCGTGCCCGTCTCCCTCTTCGTCGCCCTCTTTGCGATGCGCCTCTGGGACCATTCGCTCAACATCATCACCCTGGCCGGTCTGGCGCTCGGCGCCGGCATGCTGGTCGACAATGCGATCGTCGTCGTAGAGAGCATCCACCGGCGCCACCGCCCCGGGGCTTCGGCAGCCGACAGCTCCGCCCGCGGCACCGGCGAGGTGGCCGGAGCGATCGCCGCGTCGACGCTGACCACGTGCGTCGTCTTCCTGCCCGTCCTGTTCGTCCAAGGGCTGGCCGCACGGCTGATCGAGGGCATCGCCTTCACCGTCACCGCCTCGCTGGTCGCGTCGCTCGCCGTTGCGATGATGCTGATTCCGGCCCTGTCCCGCTGGTTCCTGCCGCGGGCCAAACCGGCGGCTAGGGTCGCAGAGGCAGCACACGCTGCCGACGTCACACTGGCGACCGATCCGGACGACGGCGAGGCGCGTCCCCTCGGTTGGGCCTTCGGTGCGCTGGAACGATTCGTGCTGTTCCTCCTCCGCCTGCGCTGGCTCGTCGTCGGCGCAGCCGTGCTGGCCGCCGCGGCCGCAGTGAACGTCCTGCTCGGCCTGGGCAGCGAACTTCTGCCGCCGGCCGACCCGCGGCAGTTCTCGGTGCGCATGGTCGGGCCGCCAGGCCAACGTGTCGAAGCGACCGCGGCCGCGGTATCCACGCTAGAGGAAGCGGTACGACAGGCCGCCGGCGACCACCTCGAGGCGATCCAGGCCGAGGTCGGGCGGCTGCCGGAGGACGACCGGCTGGTCACCACCGAACTGACCGAGGAAAACACCGCCCGGCTCCTGGTACGACTGTCCGCCGAGGGCCCCACCGGCAGCCAGCTCGTGGCCGCGCTGTCGCCGAACTTCACCGATCTGCCAGACACCGAGATCGAATGGGAGGTCGGAACCTCGGCGCTGGCCGAGGCCCTGGGCTCATCCGGGCCTCCCATCGTGATCGAGATCGCCGGTCAGTCGCTGGTCGACCTGCGCACCGCGGCGTCCAGCCTCCGCGACGCTCTGGCCACACGAGGGGAACTGTGGAACGTGCGCTCGTCCTTCGAGGGCGGTCCGCCCGAACTGCGGATCGAACTCGACCGGGCGATGGCCGACGGCCTGGGCGTCGATCTCGAGACGATCGCCCGGGTGCTCCAGTCCGCGCTCGACGGCCGCCGGGTCACTCTGCTGTCGGTCGGCGACGAGGAGCGCCACGTCGTCCTCTCCCTGCCCCAGCCCCGGCCCGAGGAACTCGCCGGGCTGCGCTTCACGAGCAGCGCCGGAGCCGATCTCGTCCTCGGACAGGTGGCGCGATTCGTACCGACGGAGGGAGCGCGCGAGGTCTTCCGCCGCGACCAGCGGCGCGTGGCGCAAGTGACGGCAAGGATCGCGGAAGGCAGCGACTATCCGCGCGCCGTCGCAGCAACGAACGACGCGATCTCGACGACCGAGCTTCCCCCCGGCCTGGTCGTGCGCCTGGCCGGCGAGGAGGAGGAACGTCAACGCGCCACGTCCGAACTGCGGCTCGCGGGCATCCTCGCGATCGTCCTCGTCCTGATGGTGCTCGCAGGCACCTTCGAATCCCTGCTGCAACCTCTCACCGTGCTGTTCTCGATCCCGCTGGCCCTGGTCGGCGTCGCCTGCACGCTGGGTCCGATCGGTCGGCCGGTCGGCGTAATGGCGCTGCTCGGGCTGATCGTGCTCGCGGGTGTCGCGGTGAACGACGCCGTCCTCCTGATCGCAACGGCGCGACGGCTGATCGCCGCCGGCATCAAGCGTCGAGCCGCCCTGGCCCGCGCCGCCGCGATCCGGCTTCGGCCGATCCTGATGACGACGCTCACGACGGTGCTCGTTCTTCTGCCGCTCGCCGTCGGCGCCGGCGAGGCAGCCGAACTGCGGAGCCCGATGGCCTTCACGATCATCGGCGGCATCGTCACGTCGACCGTGGGCTCGCTGCTGGTGCTGCCCTGCCTCTACCTGATTCTCGACTCGCTGAGGGTGACCCGGCGCCGCCGGACGGCCGCGGACGCCTGACCCGGAACACGCCGTGAAGGCCGGTCTCGACACGCTCGCCATCCGCCGCCCCCTGGCGGTGACGATGTTCTTCGTGGCGCTCGTCCTGCTGGGGGGCTTCGCGTGGCAGAGACTGCCTGTCGAGCTGTTCCCGGCGCTCACGGGCGACTCGCTCTACGTCAGCTTCTTCCGCCCCGGCAGCGAACCGGAAACGATCGAACGGGAGATCCTGATGCCGCTCGAAGCACGGGTCCGCACCCTGCCCCGGGTGGCCGAGACCTGGGGCGAGGTGACCGGCTCCAGCGGCAGCTTCGCCGTCCGCTTCGAACGCGGGGTAGACCTGAAGGTGCGCGAACTCGAGATGCGCCGCATCGCCGCCGATCTCGCGCGGACACAACCGCGCGACGCCTTCCTGGACGTGCAGGCCGACGACACGAGCGTGTTCTCGAGCTTCGCCATGATCCTGCAGGTCACCGGTTCCGACGACGCAGACGCGCTGCACGACCTGGTCGGAGAACGGATCACGCCCCGGCTTGCCGCGGTGCCGGGCGTAAGCCAGGCGACGGTCTTCGGAGGCTCGTCGCGCCAGTTGACCGTATGGGTCGACCCGAACCGCTGCGCGGCCCTGGGCGTGACGACGGAACAGGTGACCGCGGCCGTCCGCGGCGCGGCCGGGCGCCTGCGCTACCTCGGCAGCCTGGAGGACGAAGCCGGAAGGACGGCCGTCATGCTCGACGGGCGCCCCGCCGGCACGGTGTCGATGGGCGAGGTCCGGGTCCTCCCCAGCCGATCGGTCCTGGTCCGTCATGTCGCGGACGTGGAGATCGGCTCCGGCCGCCGGCAGGCGCTGTACCGGGTCAACGGCGAGCCGGGCGTCAGCGTCGTCGTGTTCCAGGAAGAAGGTGCGAACCTGATCAGGCTCGGCAGCGATCTTCGCCGCCGGATCGAGGAGATCAACGAGGAGTTCGCTCCACTCGGCATTCGCCTGCTCGTCAGTTTCGACGCCGCCGACCTGGTCGAAACGCAGATCGACCGGCTACGGAACCTCGGTCTCTCGGGTTTCGGGATCGCGCTCCTGGTCCTGTTCCTCTTCCTGCGCCAGTGGCGCGCGGTGGCCGTGATCGCGGTCGCCGTGCCCGTCAGCCTGGCGGTGGCCCTTTCCTTCCTCTACGTGGCCGGCCTCTCGCTCAATCTCTTCACGCTCTTCGGACTCGCCATCGGCATCGGACTCATCGTCGACAACAGCGTCGTCGTGTTCGAATCCGTCCAGCGGCGGCTGGAACGCGGAAGGAACCCCGACGACGCGGCAGCAGGAGGGATTCGCCGCACGGGCCGCGCCATCATCGCCGCTTCCGTGACGACGGCGATCGTCTTCCTACCAGCCGTCATCGTCGACCTGGAGTCGACCCTGGTCCAGAACATGATCGGGCTCCTGTCCCTGGCCATTCTGCTGCCGCTGTTCGGCTCCCTGCTGGTGGCGGTCGGCCTGGTGCCCCTGCTGGCGCGGCACCTCGCCGCACCGGCCGCGATCCGCCGGCTGGCCAAACTGCGTCAACGTCGCGAACGCTTCGGCGGCCAGGCGCCGCCCGATCCCACGCGGATCCTCTTCGCGGGCGTGCTCGCTTCCGCCCTGCGCCGGCCGGCGAGTTGGGTTACGGGAGTCGTCGTCGCGATCGTCCTGAGCGTGATCGCCGCCCTGTCCCTCGTTGCCTCGAGCGGTCCGGGACAGGCGCCGATCGCCGACCAGGTCCAACTCGCCGTTCGCCTGCCGGAGGGCCGCGGGAGCCTCGAATCGGCGGTCCGCGTCTTCGAGCGTCTCGAGACGATCCAGGAAGTCGAGGGCGTCGACCGCGTGGAGAGCGTGATCCGGGAGGAAGGCGGATCACTCACGGTCTATCTCGTGGACGAAGACGAACGACCGGAGGACCTGACGGCCAGGCGCGTACGTCAGCTCCTGCGGCCGCCGGCCCGGCGCGCCGGCGCTGAGCTGCTGAATCCAGGTGAGGGGGAAGGTCCCGGGGGCCGTGGCGGCGGTGGAGGCGGCCGGGGCGGCGGCGCCCAGGAATTGCTCGGCGGCGGCCCATCGAGGGTCGTCCTCTCCGGCAACGACAACGAGCAGTTGACGGACCTGGCGGCCCTGGTCACCGAGCGGTTGCCGGAGATCGAGGGCATCGCGAGCGCCTACGCGGCGGTACGCCCGGGGCCGGACGAACTCCACGTGAGTCCGAATCGGCGTGCCTTCGACACCTTCGGCGTGCTTCTGGACGAAGTGCTGCCGATGCTGAACCTCGCGGGCCGCGAAGGCACCCGAATCGCCACCGGCTTCCCGCTTGCGAACGGGAGAGAGCTGCCGATCGTCGTGCAGCGGCTGGAGGGTCCGCGTGACGAAGCGCAGCTAGCGGACGGCAACCGTTTCGATCGCGACGCGTCGCTCAGCGGTCTGCAGCGGCTCCGCGTCTCGACCGCTGCGGGCGTTCTTCCGGTCGCCGCCCTCGCCCAGGTGCGGCAGGCGCCGCCTTCCCCGGTCATCACCCACCACAACGGCGTCCGCGAGCGCGAGGTTTTCTACACGTTGTCGCCGGACGTGCCGCGCCGAGGCCCGGCGCGCGACGCCTTCGACCGGAGCCTGGACGAAGCGATCGCCAGCATCCACCGGCCAGCGGGCACGACCATCGCGCTGGACCGATCCGGGGAGAGCACGAACTGGTTCCGCCGCATCGCGGTCCCGGTGGTCCTGCTCGTCTTTCTCGTCCTGGCCGTGACGTTCGAGTCACTGACGCTGCCGATCCTCGTCCTGATCGCTCTTCCGCTCGCCATGCTCGGTTCGGTGTGGGCTCTGGTGCTGACCGGCATCGGCTTCGAGGCGATGGCTCTGCTCGGAGCCCTCGTCCTGCTCGGGTTGGCGATCAACCCGGCCGTTCTGCTCGTCGACCGCATGCAGCAGCACACGTTGGGCGCCGGCTGGAGCGCCGGCGCGGCCGCACTCGCCGCGGTCCGCGAGCGCGCCCGCCCCGTCCTGATGACGTCCGCCACGACGGTCGCAGCCCTGGCGCCCCTGTCCATCGCCACCGGGCGCGAGAACGAGCTCTGGCCGCCCTTCGCCACCTTCGTGATCGGCGGCCTTGTGACCGCGACCGTGCTGACGCTGCTCGTCATCCCGGTCGGCTTCGTCTTCCTGCGACGCCTCGACGAGCTGTTCAGCCGCGTCGGCCCCTGGGTCGTGCTGACCTGGCTCGGTGCCGTCATCGCGATCACCACCCCCCTGTTCGCGTTCGGCGTGATCGAGTCGATGTTCTGGCAGGTCACGACCACGGTGCTGATCGCCGGAGCGTTGCTCGGCCTCACCGTAGGGCTGCTGCCGAAACCGCCGTCGCCCGAGCCGGAGACGGCCGCCGGCCCACCCAGGCTCGTGGTCCGCCACCTGCGCAAGACGTACGGCCTGCCCGGACCGGTGCGCCGGGCGCTGCGGGCTACCGCCGACTTCGCCAGACGGGTCGCGGCCCAGGGCGGCCAGGCTTTCGAGCCCGCCGACGCGCGCGACCGGCTGCTCCCTCTCCTGCTTCTCTTCGCCGGTGCCGTCACGCTGGCGGCCCGGATGCGCGGCGGTCTGATCATCATCGCGGTGCTGATCGCCGTCCTGCTGATCGGCTCCCGGCTGCTGCGCGAGATCCGTCGCGCTCGCGGCCGCGCCGACGATCTCGGTCGCGTCGCACCGGGCGGCATCGAGGGTGTGCTGACGGCCCTGCTGCCCTGGGCGCTTCTGGCCTGGCTGGTCCTGCCGGGGATGGTGGCCGATCCTGAAGTGGGAGGGTTCATCGCGCTCGCCATCGTCTCCGCGGTCATTCTGCTGGTTCAGCTCGGACGCCGCACGGCGCGGCTCGAAACGATGCGTCGGGAGCAGCGGTCGGCGCGCCGCCGACGGACCCGCGGCTGGCGTGGTCAGATCCTTCGCCTCTGGCGCGCCGCGACAACGAAGGTGTTCGGCCTGGACCTGCCGATCGACACGGTCAAGGCCCTGGCCGCAGTGAGCTTCGAGGTCGAACGCGGCATGGTCGGAGTCCTCGGCCCGAACGGCGCCGGTAAGACGACGCTGCTCCGCCAGTTGACCGGGATCCTCGACTCGACGCGGGGCCGGATCACGCTTGGCGGCGTTCCGTTGCTCAGCGTCCGAACGCGCCTCGCGCGCTACGTCGGCTACCTGCCCCAGGACGCCGGCCTGCCACCCCGGCTAACCGCCCGCCAGTATCTCGAGTATTATGCCGCGCTCTACCAGATCGACACGTTGGAACGGGCCGAACGCATCTCGACCCTGCTGCGGGAAGTCGGGCTCGAAGAGCGCGCAGACGAGCAGATCGGTGGCTACTCGGGCGGGATGCGGCAGCGCGTGGCAGTGGCGCGCACGCTGCTGCGGTTGCCTCCGATCATCGTCGTCGACGAACCGACCGTCGGCCTCGACCCCCGCGAGCGGGTCCGCTTCCGCAACCTCCTCTCACGGCTCGCGAAGGACCGGATCGTGCTCTTCTCGACCCACGTCGTCGAAGACGTGGCCGTGGCGTGCGATCGCGTCCTGGTGTTGAGCCGCGGCCGCATGGTGTTCGACGGCCATCCGGCCGCGCTGTCGCGGGAAGCCGAGGGCCGGGTGTGGTCGTGGCGGACGGCGGACGAAGAAGAAGTGCCTGAGCTCCCCGACGGCGCGATGCTGGCCGACCGCAAGCCGGAACCCGACGGCACGAGTAGCCTTCGGGTCCTTGCCGCCGACCGCCCGGACGAGCGGGCCGCCCCCGCCGAGCCGACGCTGGAGGACGGTTACCTCTGGCTCGCGCGCGCGGCGCGCACTGAGGCGCCGGCATGATCACCTTGCTTCGCACTTCGGCAGTGTTGCTTGGTGGACGCCGGTACTGGCTGCTGCCCCTGCTCCCCCTGGTGTGGCTCGCGGTACAGGCGCTCATGCTGGTAGCCGGCATGCGACCTGCCCTGGAGCCGGCGGCAGCGCAGAACAGCCTGATCGGTATACCGGTAGCCGTGCTCGCCATCTTCCTGGGCGGCCGGATCATCACCGGAGAACTCGATCAGCACAGTCTCGAGATTGCCTACACCGTGCCCGGAGGCGCCCATCGCGTCTGGCTCGGCAAACTCGCCGCCGCGATCCTGATGCTCCTGGTCAGCCTGGTCCTCCTCGCTAGCGTGACCTATGCCTTCTTCACGGCCTTCCCGGTTCTCCAGGGCCTGTACGGAGCAACGCAGGGAGTCGTCTTCTACCTCGTTGCCGCCATGGGCTTCGCGACCCTGTTCCGCAGCGACGTGGCCGGCTCCCTCGCCACGATCGGCGTCCTCGGCCTCAACCGGCTCTTCGGCGCGTTCCGCGTCTCACCCTTCTGGAACCCGCTCGCCGTGGAAGAGGCGGACGCGGCGCAGATGCTCGCCCTGAACGTTCAGAACCGCATCGGAACCGCCCTCGCGATCGCGGCGATCGTCGCCCTGACGTTCACCCGCGCCGAGCGCCGGGAGAAGATGCTCGCCGGCTGAGTTGCAGCTTCGCCTTCGATCAACACGCAGCCACGTCCACCCAGCCCCGCGAAGACGCTGCCGCCAGAAGAACGTCCCTAGATACGTCTAGGTCCATAGGCGGTCCAGTTCCAGCCGCCGCGCCAATGGGCGTGGCGGCCTCCTGACCTGGAAGGGGTTCTCCGCTCTCGGAGGACCCACCGCCGGCCCGCGTCGTCGCCCTGTCCGAACAGGGGCGACGGCAACAAGAGACCTGTGGAGGAAAGGAACGAATCATGATCAATAGGGTCTTTCCCGTCGCAGTGGTAGCGCTGGCGTTGAGTGCCGGCGGTACCTTCGCGGAACCACCGATGGTGGTCACGGATGCCAACGTGCCTGGCGTCGACGACAGTCGACCTGAACCACTCACGGGCACGGACATGGCAACAGTGACCGGACGAGGAGAAACCTGCACCGAGGACGTTCAGACGACTGGCACGATAGTCGCCATAGTCGGCTTCCTGGGCCGGAACCATATTCTGCTGGCTATCGGCCAGATCAAGCTCGGGCTCGCGCCCTTTGTCTGCGCCCTGTAGACAAAGCCGTGGGCTCACGGCCACCGCTTGCCCGGAATCCCACCCCGGCGAGCGGTGGCCGTTCATCGTCCTCCTGACCGGCAACTCAGTGACCAAGCCGGCATGATCACGACGATCCAACTCTCTGCGGTCGTGATGGCCGGGCCGCGACACTGGCTGCTGCCTCTGGCCCCGCTTGCCTGGCTGGCGATCCAGGCCGGGCTGTTGATCGCCGGCAGACGGCCCACCTTCGAACCGGCCGCCGCGCAAACCACTCTGATCGGCTTGCCCCTGGCGGTCCTGGCCGGGTTCCTGGGCGGACGGATCATCGCCGGCGAAATGGACCAGCGCACGCTCGAGATCGCCTATACGGTACCTGGAGGCGCTCATCGGGTCTGGCTTGGGAAGCTCGCCGCGGCCGGCCTCATGCTGCTGATCAGCCTGAGCCTGATGGCCGCGGTCACTTTCGCGTTCTTCACCCCCTTCCCGATCGTCCCGACCCTCTACGGCGCGGGGCAGGGCGCCGCCTTCCACCTGGTTGCAGCGATGGGCTTCGCCACCTGGTTCCGCAGCGAAGCCGCCGGTGCCATGGCAACGATGGCTTTGCTCGCGGTGAACTGGTATGTGGCGCCTGTTGGCCTGCGGATCTCGCCGTTCTGGAATCCTCTCACCGCGCCGAGAGCTGACGCCGACCAGTTGCTTGCCATCGCGGTCCAGAACCGCATCGGCGTAGCCCTTGTCATCGCCGCCATCGTCGCGCTCACCTTCGCCCGCGCCGAACGTCGCGAGAAGATGCTCAACGGCTGAACCGCCCGAAGCCCCGGACCTCAACCGGGTCGGGCCGTCCGCTCGGCGAGCCGCGCTCTCTGCCCGGAGACGAGCTCGCCTCGTATCCCATGCCGATTCCGTCTTGGTCTATAGGCGGAGCTGCCGCCGCCGGCGCCGCACGTTCCCCTTGAGCCGGGTCGGAAGGCTGCGGCTCCATCATCCGACCATGAACACAAACTTACCCTGAGGACCACACATGAAAAGAACCCTGACCGTTGCGCTGATCGCCCTCGTGCTGAGCATCAGCGCTTCCTTCGCTGAGCCGCTTCTCATGAAGTCGGCGGACAACACAGCCATCAGTGGCCACGACGGCTTCGACCGTGAGTCGGTCACCGATCTGACAACCCTGGTTGGAGGAGAACGGAGCCACAGTTGCAGGACCAACTCGGTTGCCGGAGCGGTGCTTACCGCCACCGGCCTGGTCCTTGGCTCCCGCTGGCTAGCCGCGATCGGAACAGGCCTGATCCTTCAGAGCGAGACCGTCTGCTACTAGCAGTCGGCCGGCAAAGGCGGCGCCCGGCGGGGCGTGACGCGTTCGCACAGTCCCGCCGCGCCGCCTGCCCAAGCGTCAAGTCCAACGCCGTGATTGCCACGATCGCATCGGATGGGGCTGTGCATCGATAGTGCCATACATCTCCCTAGTGGTAGTCTCATGGCCTATGGCAGACGATCTCACACTCCCACCCACACAGACGACCGCAGTCGTGGACTCCGCAGGGAGACTCGTGGTCCCCGCCCACTACCGCGCGGCCCTCGGCTTTCAACCGCGGCAGGAGGTCATTCTGGATCTCGCTGGCGACACGATCCGGATAACCACCGTCGAGACCGCGCTGGACGCCGCGATTGCCCGCGCCCAGACCCTGGCTCGCAAGTACGACGAGAAGCTGGGACGAACAGGAAGTGCTGTCGATGAGTTCATCGCGGAGCGACGCAGAGAGGCCGCGCGAGACTGACGTGGCCCATGTCCTGCTTGACGCCTCGGCCGTCCTGGCCATGATCTGGCGCGAACCTGGGGCCGAGGTCGTCGGGGCCGCCATGCGCGACGGCGCGGCAATCTCCACAGTGAACCTGGCGGAGGTTGCCGCCCTCCTCCACTATCGTGGGTGGAAGGGCTCCGACGTCGAGAGCACTCTGGCGGCGTTCAGGATGGACACACTGCCCTTCGACTCCGACGTGGCCCTGTCAAGCGGCGCCCTGCGCCCAGCAACGGCGCCGACGGGCCTCGGACTCGGCGACCGCGCCTGCCTCGCCACCGCGGCGCACTTCGAGTTGCCGGTCCTCACCACCGACAGGTCGTGGCTGCGAATCGATCTGGAGGGAATCGAGGTTCGGGTGATCCGCTGAATCACCGCGAATCGCGAGAACCGATCAGAAGTCGCAGGTCAGTCCCGGATAGCGGAACACGACACCCGGGTCTAGCTGCTTCGGCTTGTTGGCCGCCTCTTCGGCGCGGGCGCCGGCGAGCATGCCCTCCATCCCGTAGTTGCCCTCGTGACAGGCGTACTCGTAGATCGCGTCCTCTGTCCGCTTGAGGGGAATCGACGCCGTCCAGGGCTTCGTCCACGTCCCCGGGTCGTGCACCGTGACCTCCCATTCCAGGGTCTCCGGGTCCGTCAGGGTGAACCGCTCGGTGATCGTGAGCTGCTCCGAGGAGCCCATGAAGTCGTTCTTCTTCGAGTAGTTGGTCGTCTCGACGACCAGGGTGTCGCCATCCCAGTGGCCGCGGGAGTCGCCGTTCCACAGCCGGACGTCGTCGTCGAGAGCGGACTCGTCGTCCAGCCGAATGACGCGCGCGTCGTGGATCATCTCCTGGTGAATGACGACGTGGTTCTCGCTCTGGAAGATCTGGTGGTAGCCGTTGTAGCCCGGGAAGATGAAGGGGGCGCCGTAGCTGATGCAGCGCTCGGCGATCGGCCGGTCGAGCCAGGAATCGGCCGGATGCTCCATCAGGTGCTTCACCCTCTTGCAGAGGCGTTCCTTGGCCGCTTCGGTGAACGGCGGAATCAGTCCGTCGGGCGGATCGACGACGAGCGAAGTCCGCTTCGTGAAGTACCGGTCCGCGATCCAGAACTGGTTGTAGTTGCCGGTCGTCGGATCGTAGGACGTCGCCTTCGTCCGCTCGATCGCCGCCAGGACGAGCTGGTCGCCGAACAGGGCGTCCGCGCCGGGATCCGTCGCTTCGGCGACCGCCGCCATCAGCTCCTGGAACTCCTCGTCCGTCAGCCGCTCCTTGCCCGCCCAGGCTGCGGGGCGTTGCAAAGGAGTGCCGTTGTTGTTCTCCCACACGCCCTGGAGGTCGGGGTGGCCGTAGGCGGTGCGCGGGATCGTCCAGTCCGCGTCCTTGGCGTTGTTCTTGGCCGCCGAAACCGCACCGGCGGCGGCGAGTCCGAGCAACAGGGCCATCGCGCCCATTGTCGCCACGGCTCTCGACCGTTCGTTCTTCCTCATCCGACTACCCTCCCAAGAGCGGGTGAACCCAGGAATGCAAACCAGCGTCCTTCGATCATAGCCGCGGATCCAGGGCGGTCCGCGTCACGTCCAGCCCCACGCCTTCGCTTCTTCGTCCCACAACGCCCAGCACTCGCCGGCCGCCAGACCGGCGTCCAGGACCCATTGAGGCATGTCGGTCACCAGCCCGGCAGGGCCCTGCTGGACCGTGATCGGGCGGCCGTTGGCACTCCAGGCAGACCGTACGCGACCTAGCACCTGCGGCCCTTCACCGTCCCCGGACTCCACCTCGAGCGAGTCGACGCGCACGCGCCACTCGACGTCCTCGCCCGAGCCGTCGGGGCGAACGAAGCGAACCTCGTCGCCGTCGGTTTCGAGACCCGCCACCAGGTCGATCGATTCGATCTGCGCGATGAAGGACGCGCGCAACGTGTCCGCGTCCGGTTGAGGCTCCGGCGGCGGCCCGTCCGACGGACCGCAGGCCACGAGAGTTCCAACCAGGGCTACAGCCAACAAAGCGCCCAGGCGCCTCGACCGCGATGCTTCGACCATGTGGATCATGGCGTCAACTCTAGCGCCTGCCAGCCGTACTACTCTCCCGACGCCCTCACTATGCCTCAACCACACGCGCCTCCCCGCCGCCAGGCCGGCGTCGGCTTCGTCTTCGCCGTGATCCTGCTCGACATGCTCGGAGTTGGCCTGATCATCCCGGTCTTCCCGGAACTCGTCGAGCAGTTCAGGGGCGGCGACACCTCGTCCGCCGCCGTCGCCTTGGGTTTGATCGCCGCCTCCTACGCCGGGGCGCAGTTCGTCTGCGCCCCGATCCTCGGCGCGCTTTCCGATCGCTTCGGCCGCCGGCGCATCCTCCTGCTCTCCATGTTCGGTCTGGGCGTGGACTACCTGATCATGGGCTTCGCGCCATCGCTCGGCTGGCTGTTCGCGGGCCGGATCGTCGCCGGTGTCATGGGCGCCAGCATCACGACGGCGAACGCCTACATCGCCGACATCTCGACTGCGGAGACCCGGGCCCGGAACTACGGGCTGGTCAACGTCGCCTTCGGCGTCGGGTTCATCCTCGGACCGATCTTTGGCGGCCTGCTCGGCGGCATCGACCTGCGACTGCCCTTCTTCGTCGCGGCCGGCCTCTGCCTCCTGAACTCGCTCTACGGCTTCCTCGTGCTCCCCGAGTCCCTGGCGCCGGAGAACCGGAGCGCCTTCTCCCTCCGCAAGGCGAATCCGGTATCGAGCATCGTCCACCTCCGCACCTACCCCCTGGTCGCCAGTCTGGCGGTCGCCTTTCTGCTGCTGGCGCTCGCCCAACGCGGCCTGGAGACGTCCTGGGTGCTCTACACCGGCTATCGCTATGGCTGGAACGAGTTCCAGAACGGTCTCGCGCTGGCGGCCGTCGGCGTTTCGGCGGTCCTGGTCCAGGGCTTCCTGGTGCGACCCGCAGTCACCTGGCTGGGCGAGCGCCGGGCCGTGCTCATCGGCTTCGGCATCGGAACGCTGGCCTTCGCCGGCTACGGCCTCGCGCCGAACGGCCCGATCCTCGTCACCGTGATCTTCGCGGGATCGCTGGGGGGAGTCGCCGGCCCGGCGGTCCAGGCGATCATCGCCGGCACGGTGGCGCCCACCGAGCAGGGCAAGATCCAGGGGGCGCTCACGTCGCTGATGAGTTTGGCGGCGATCGCGGCGCCACCCGTCTTCACCAGCGGATTGCTCAGCTACTTCACCTCCGACGCCGCTCCGTTCGAGCTGCCCGGCGCCCCACTCCTGGCCGGATCGCTGCTCATGGCGGTCGCCATGCTCCTCCTGGTCCGCACGTTCCGGCGGCACTGACGCCCCGGCACCCAGCCAACCAGACCGGGCGGGCTACAATCGACACCTCAAGGAGGTTGCCATGCCGTTCGACAGTACGTCGCTTCCCATACGACTCTTCACCGCGTCCCACGAGCGTTCGTGGAATCCTGCCGACATCGACTTCTCGCAGGAGCGGTCCGACTGGATGTCGTTCTCGGACGACGAGCGGAGGCTGCTGATCCGCCTGGTTTCCGGTTTCCGGGTCGGCGAGCGCGGCGTGACCCACGAACTCGCGCCGCTCCAGTTCCGCTTCCGCCAGGACGGCCGGCTGGAAGACGAGATGTACGTCACCGCTCAGATGTACGAGGAGGCGCGTCACGTCCAGTTCTTCGAGACCTGGCTGATCGAGGCGCTGCCGGGCCGCTTCGGGGTCGACATCCCCTACCCCGACCTGCACGGCGACATGTTTTCGACGCGGCTGCCCGCGACGATGCGCGCGCTGTTCGAGGACGACAGCCCGGAGGCGCTCCTGCGCGCCATCATGCTCTACCACTTCTACGTCGAGGGCGTGGGCGCGGAAGCCAGCTATCCGATCTACTACAAGATCTTCGAGCGGACGGGCAAGTTGCCCGCGCTCAACCGCGGCATCCGCCTGATTCAGCGCGACGAAGCCCGCCACATCGGGTTCGGCGTGTACGTCCTGCAGCGCCTGCTCGCCGAGCACCCGCGCCTGGTCGATCAGTTCGAGGCGCAGGTCGAGGCGATGCGCCCGTTCGCGGAGGACGGCCCGAACCAGACCTTCGCCGGCTTCGAACGCGGCCGGGCCCCGTTCGACCTCGACTACGACGAGTACAGGCAGCTCTACCTCGACAAGCTGGAAGAGATGCGGCAGAGCATCTACGACGGCCGGCTCGCCGCCGCGGTGTAGGTGCCCCCGTAGTGACGGCATCCGCGAGCGCCAGTTTCCGGCACGGGCTGGTCCGCCTCGTCGCCCCGGTCTGCGGCCTCTGCGTTCTTCTCCTGACGGCCGTTCCGCTCGCGGCACAGCCGCGGGCTGACCACGTCGTGCTCGTCTCGGTCGACGGCTTCCGGCCGGACTTCTACCTCCCCGGCTCCTCCTGGCCGGCGCCGAACATCCAGCAGATGGCGCGCGACGGCGCACACGCCGAGGGCGTGCGTGGGGTGTTTCCTACGGTCACCTACCCGTCGCACACGACGATCGTCACTGGCGCGCTGCCCGCCCGACACGGGATCTACTACAACCGGCCCTTCGAACCGGAGGGACAAACCGGCGAGTGGTACTGGTTCGAGTCCTCGATTCAGGTCGACACGCTCTGGGACGCGGTGCGCGCTGCCGACAAGCAGACCGCCGCGATCTCCTGGCCGGTCACCGTCGGCGCTCCGATCGACCGCTTCGTGCCCGAGACCTACTCCCTCGACCCGAACAGCGACCGCCTGGCCCCGATGCGCGAGGGCACGACCGCAGGCCTGTGGCAGGAACTCGAGCGCGAGGCCACCGGCCGGCTCAACCTGCGCAACTACGGCGCCGCCTACATCACCCGGGACGACACGACGGGCGCCATGGCCGCCTACGTCCTCGAAACCCACCGGCCGGCCCTGCTGGCGCTGCACCTGATCACGACCGACTCCGCCCAGCACGCGCACGGCCGGGAGTCGGATCGCGCCCGGCGCGCCGTCGGCGCCGCCGACCGTGCCATCGGCGCGGTCCGGGACGCCGCGGCGCGCGCCGGCATCCTGGACCGCACCGCCTTCGTGATCACCGGCGACCACGGCTTCGTCGACCTCCACACCCAGATAATGCCCAACGTCTGGCTCGCCGAAGCCGGTCTCCACGGCACGGAGCCAGACCGCGGCGAGTGGCGCGCCACCTTCCACCCCAGCGGCGGAGCCACCTTCCTTCACCTGCGGGACGCGGCGGACGAAGAGGCGCTGAAAGCAGTCCGTGCCATCCTCGCCGACCTGCCTCAACCCACCGGCCGGCTGTTCCGCATCGTCGAGCGCGACGAACTCGACGAGATAGGCGCCAGCCCGGGCGTTCCCTTCGCCCTCACCGGCGCACTCGGTGTCAGCTTCGGCTCCGACGCTACCGGCGACGCGATCAGGCCCACCGACGGCGGCGCCCACGGTTTCTTCCCCACCGACTTCCCCGAGATCCTCACCGGCTTCGTCGGCTGGGGCGCAGGCTTCGAAGCCGGCCGCACCGTCCACCGCATGGGACTGACCGACATCGCCGACCTCATCGCGATGCTGCTCGACGTGGACTTCGAGAGTCCGGACGGAGCGCCGCCGCTGGGGGTGCTGACCCGCTGACCTACGCCGTCAGCCCGCGATACACCTTGGGCAACTGGCTCGGCAGGGCGGCGATCTCGTCGATCACGAGGTAGCGGCGTTCGGGACACATCTCGCGCAGGTAGTCGTGGCCGGCGGGGTCGACGGTGATGCAGAAGGTGGAGATGCCCTGACGTTCGGTCTCGCGGAGCGCGACCATCGTGTCGCGGATGCCGTAGACGCGGGAGGCCCGGTCGCTGCCGTAGTCGAAGTCCTGAGGGTAGCCGTCGGAGAGGATGAGCAGGACCTTGACCTTCGCTTCACGCTCGGCGAGCTTCGCCGCCGCGTGGCGGATCGCGGGCCCCATCCGCGTGCTGCGTTTCGGCTCCATCGCGGCAATCCGGTCTTCGGCCTCGCGGTCGAAGTCGTCGTCGAACTCCTTGGCGACGAAGAACTCGACCTCCTTGCGGCCGAAGCCGGAGAAACCGTAGATCGCGTAATCGTCGCCCAGGGTCTCCAGCGCGTCGGCCATCAGGACCAGGGATTCCTTCTCGATGTCGATCACCCGACGCCCCGGAGGCAACGGCCGCGGGTTGTCGGGCCAGTCGAAGTCCTCGAACACGCCGACGTACTCCGGCTCCGGGTCGCGGCCTGACACCGGCTCGGGCTCGTCGACCGGCGCTTCCGCGTCGGTCGAGGCGCTCATGTCGAGCAGAAACGCGGCCGCCACGTCCCGATGCTGGCGGCGGCGGCTCATGTAGACGGCGCCGTCCGGCGGCCGGCCGGCGCGGCGGTCGACGTGGCTTTCGACCACCCGGTCGAGGTCGAGCTCCTCGCCCTCGATCAGGCGCCGCATGCGCCGGAACTCCTCCGGCTTGAGCAACTCGAACTGCTTCCTGACGCGTCGCAACAGGTCGGCGTGGAGGCGCCTCGTCTCGTCGACGAACCGATCCGGTGTGGCCGCGGCACGGTTCGCGGCCGCTCCGGGCGGCTCGATCGGCTTCTCTCGCAGGTGGCACCAGCGGCGGCGGTAGCCGGCCAGCTCGTGATCCCACTCGTCGTAGTAGTAGACCTGTTCCCGATCGAGCCCGGCCTCCGCCAGCTCGCGTTCCAACCGCTTCGACAGTTCCTCGAGGCGGGCCGCCAGCTCCTCGGGATCGAGTTCGATCAACTCGGCATCCTCATCGCCACCTTCGGCCTCGATCGCCCCCGTGATGTCGAGGTCCGTCAGCGGCAGCCCGGCGGTGCCCGAGAGGTCGCCGTCCTGCAGGCTGAGTACGCCCAGTTCGTCGACCTGCAACTGCTCCATCAGGCCGGCGGCGATCGGGCCCGGTTCCACGTCGTCCCGCACTTCGACTTCGGATGCGAGCTCCTGCCACTCCCGGCGCAACTCGACTCGCTCCGGCGCGGGGTCGCCGTGGTGTGCGGGCGCCGGCAAGTCGAGGGATTGGGCTTTGGCTTCGACGTCCGGACCGGCGCCGCGGTCCCGCGATCGGCCATCGTCGGCGGCCGGGGCGGGCTCGGAAGAGGACGGAACCGAGCGCAGGGCGGCGAGCTCGGAATAGAGCGCGCGCACGGCGCGCAGCGTGTGATCGACTGTGGCGCCGGGATTGAGCAACGTCGCGGCTTCTGCGAATCGTGAGCCTCCGTCTGCCCTTCCGGAGTGCCGGCCAGAGGGCCGGCGCACCGACACTCGGCCTGCCGAGCCTGCACTACCCGCGCTTTCCTGGAGATGGGACCGCTGTTCCATCAGGAGTGCCCGCGCTAGGTCGAACAGGGCCGCTTCCCGCGGTTGCCGGCCCGCCGGCGGCCTCGACGCCGGGCTCAGCGACGAATCGAGCGCATCGTCGATCAGCCGGAGGAGGTCCCGGCGCACGCCTCGGAAGGCTCGGACCAACGCCGCATCGATGCGCGCACCTTCGAGCCGCGCGAACAGCGCCCGGGCGAGACCGGGCTCGTCGAAACCGGCGAAGAAGTCGGCGAACCGGAGCGGACCCCGCCTGTACGTGCCGAACAGCACGCCGCCCAACTGGTGCAGCACGGCCATCCGGTAGACCATGAAGTTGCCGTAGCTGTCCGGCAACCGGTCGATCTCCTCCGGCAGGTAGAAGGCGGCGCCGTCGGTGGTCGGCCTGCCCGCGGCGGCCGCGCCTTCGAGGTCGAGGTGCCCCGCACGCGACCTGTCGCCCGCCTCGAGGTCGGCGAGCGGCCGGACTTCGGCTGGGCGCGCCAGCATCGCCTCGACGTAGATCTCGAGGACGCGGGCGACGTCGTCGAGGGCGACCGCGGTCAAGGCAACAGCGTCGACGCCACCTCGGTCACCGCACGCTGTACCTCGTCGTCGTCGGTGATTGCCCGGCAGATCGCGGCGACGCAGGCTTCGCGCACGCCGATGCCGCCGGCGATCAACTGCGCCGTGTAGATGAGCAGGCGGGTGCTGACCCCTTCGTCGAAGCCGCGGTGGTGGAGGTTGCGGATGCGCTTGCCGAGCTCGGCGAGGTCCCGCGCAAGAGTCAGGTCGATTCCCGCTTCGTGCGCGATGATCTCCGCTTCAACCTCGGGGGGCGGATAGTCGAACTCGAGCGCCACGAAGCGCTGGCGCGTGCTCGGCTTCAGATCCTTGGCGACGCTCTGGTAGCCCGGGTTGTACGACAGGACGAGAAGGAAGTCCGGGTGTGCCGGCAGGATCTCGCCCCGTTTCTCGATCGGAAGGATGCGGCGGTGGTCGGTCAAGGCGTGGATCAGGACCGTCGTGTCCTTGCGCGCCTCGACGATCTCGTCCAGGTAACAGATCGATCCGTCGCGCACGGCGCGGGTCAGCGGACCGTCCATCCACACCGTGTCGTCGCCTTCGAGCAGGTAGCGGCCGACCAGGTCGGTCGCGGTCAGGTCCTCGTGGCAGGCGACCGTGACGAGGGGCGTCTCGATCCCCGTACGCGCCCCCGCATCGCCTCCCCGATAGAGGCGATGCGTCATGTGCTCGAGAAACCGCGTCTTGCCGCAACCCGTGGGCCCCTTCAGCAGCACCGGCATGCGCGCCCGGTAGGCGGCCAGGAACAGCTCGACCTCGTTGCCGACCGAGAGGTAGTAGGGCGCCTCGAGGAGAGGCTCCGGAGCCGCTTTGAGTGGTTGGGTCATCGCTCGGCCGCCTGTATGCCCTCCGCCAGGTCAGCCCTGGTCGATCGCACGGGCCAAAGCGAAGTCCTTCTCCGTCACGCCGCCCGCGGAATGGGTGCTGAGGGTCAGGCGAACCCGGTTGTAGCGGATGTCGATGTCCGGGTGATGGTCCGCCGCCTCGGCAAGTTCTGCCACGAAGTCGACGAAACGCACGGCCGCCGGGAAGCTGGGAAACTGGTACTCCCGCGCGATGGAAGGCGCTTCTACATCCGCCTCCCAACCCGTCAGTTCTCCACACGCCGCCCGAATCTCGTCCGCCGTCATCGCCGCCATCACGCGTTACCTCCGCCGCGCGACCCTAGCAGCCCGCCGCACGCGCAGTGGTACTGTCGGCGGCCTATGAAATTCGGCATCTTCTACGAGCATCAGCTACCGAAGCCCTGGGGCCCGGACTCGGAGCACCGGCTGCTTCAGGACTCGCTGGAGCAGATCGAACTCGCGGACCGCCTCGGGTACGACTACGCCTGGGAGGTGGAGCACCACTTCCTGGAGGAGTACTCCCATAGCTCGGCGCCCGAAGTGTTCCTGGCCGCGGCGTCGCAGCGGACGAAGAGCATCCGCCTCGGTCACGGCATCGTCCAGTTGACGACGAATCACCCGGCCAGGGTCGCCGAACGGGTTTCGACCCTCGACCTGGTCTCGGACGGCCGCGTCGAACTCGGCCTCGGCGAGGGTTCGAGCGTCACCGAGCTACACCCGTTCGGCCGCAGCTTCCGCGACAAGCGGATCGTCTGGGAGGAGGCCGTCCAGGCCTGCCTGCCGATGTTCTGGAACGAGGGCTGGGAGTACCACGGCCACTACTTCGACTTCCCGCTGCGCAACGTGATCCCGAAGCCGCTGCAGCGGCCTCACCCGCCGCTCTGGGTCGCCTGTTCGCAGCTCGACACGATCCGCTACGCAGCGCACCGCGGCATGGGCGCGCTGTGCTTCAAGTTCGCCGACCTCGACTCCGCCCGGGCCTGGGTCAACGCCTACTACAACACCTTCGTGGGCGACCAGCGCAAGCTCTGCGACTACCAGACGAACCCGAACCTGGCGACGGTCAGCGGCTTCATGTGCGCGCCGACCGACGAGGAAGCACAACGGAAGGCCGACGGCTGGACCTTCTTCCAGTTCGCCCTCCAGCTCTACAACAAGGAAGGCCCCTTCGAACCCGGCACGAACAACTTCTGGGAGCGCTACCAGGAGTGGAAGCAGACTCCCGAAGGCCGGAGGCGCTCGGACAGCGAACTGATCGGCTCGCCGGAGACGATCCGCGAGCGCCTGCGGGAGCTCGAACGGGCCCACGTCGACCAGGTCATCCTGCTCAACCAGGCCGGCAAGAACACGCACGAGGACATCATGAGTAGCCTGGAGCTGTTCGCCCGTGAGGTGATGCCCGAGTTTCAGGCTCGCGACGACGAGCAGCAGGCCTGGAAGCGTGCGGTCCTCGCCGGCGACGTGCGTCTCGACGAGATCGACACGGAACCGTTCAACACGACGTCAAGGCTGCGACCTACCATTCCGCCGTCGGAGGAGGCGCTGGCCGCGGCTCGCAAGTGGGCAAGCTGACTCACCCGCCTGCGACCGCAACCGAATCATCGCTTCTGCGTAGTCAAGTACGACAGCTCGCGACCGAACACAGGAGACTCTTCATGTCCCTTTTCCTCCAGCGCCGCAAGGCTCTTTCGCTAGCCGGCTGCACCCTGCTCCTGGGAGCCTCGCTCTCCGCCGCGCCCCTCCTCGCCGACGACCACGAACTGCCGTCGCCCGAGGAGATCAGGGCCCGCTACATCGAAGCCGTCGGCGGCGAGGAGGCGCTCCGCGCCCACACCTCCAGGACCACCAAGGGCACGTTCGAGATGCCCGCCATGGGCATGTCCGGCCCGACGACGACCTACGCCGCGGCGCCCGACAAGCTCATTTCAAGGACCGAGATCCCGGGCATGGGCGAAACCGTCCAGGCCTACAACGGGGAGATCGCCTGGCTCGAGAACCCCATGCAGGGAGCACAGATCCTGGAAGGCCAGATGCTGGCCCAGGTGAAGCGGGAGGCCCGGTTCTACGCAGCCCTCGAGCAGGACGACCTCTTCTCGGAACAGACGACGGCAGGAGAAACCGAGTGGAACGGACAAGCCGCGTACCAGGTCGACGTGGTTGATCCCGACGGCAACGAGGCGTCTCAGTACTTCGCCAAGGAGACCGGACTTCTGATCGGGGCGGAAATGACACAAGCCAGCGAGATGGGAGCGATGGAAGTGAACATCACGATGAGCGACTACAAGGAGTTCGGCGCCATTATGCTGCCCACGTCGACGACGATGAACATGGTCTCCATGGGCATGGAGATGATTCAGACCGTCGAGTCGGTCACCTTCGACGACGTCGACCCGAGCGTCTTCGAGCCCTCCGACGCGATCAAGGCGCTGCTGCCCTAGTAGACGGCGTCACGAACCCGCACACGCGACCAACTCAGGAGACCATTCATGTCCTTCAAGCCAACCAGCCGCAACGCTCTGCTCGTACTCGCCTTCTGCGGCCTGATTCTCGGTGCCTGCGCCGCCTACGAAGCTGGAGAAGCGCCAGCCCCCGCCGCGCCAGAGCCTCCCCCACCGCCCGAGCTGACGGAGGAGCAGAAGATCATCGCCCGTCATGTCGATGCGATCGGCGGCGAAGATGCCATCCGCGCGCACACCTCGATGACCATCAAGGGCGCCTTCGAGATGCCGGCGATGGGCCTGTCAGGCGATGCGACGATCTACCTTGCCGCACCCGACAAGGGCCTCCTGAACATCGAGATCCCGGGCTTCGGCAGCAACGTTCAGGGGTTCAACGGCGAGTTCGGATGGTCCGAGGACCCGATGCAGGGCGCGCGCCTGCTCGAGGGCGGAGAATTGAGCACCCTGAAGAACCAGACCCGAATCCACGGAGACCTGGAGTACGACGAGCTCTACTCCGAGAAGACCGCGGTCGGGGAGACCGAATGGAACGGCCAGGCCGCCTACCAGATCGATCTCGTCGACGTCGACGGCAACGAGTCGTCGCGCTACTTCGCCGTGGAGACAGGCCTGCTGATCGGCGAGGATGCGACCACCACGAGCGAGATGGGCACCATGGAAACGAGCACTACCCTGGGTGAATACAAGGAGTTCGGCGGCGTCCTGTTCGCAACGTCCACGACCACGAGCATCCCGTCCTTCGGCATGGAGATCACCCAGACCATCGAGTCCGTGACCTTCGACGACGTCGACCCGAGCGTCTTCGAGCCTTCCGACGCGATCAAGGCGCTCCTGCCGGAGTAGAGGCTCGGCCCACTCCAATCAGCTCTTTCCCCGGTGCGGCCGCGTCGGCGCGGCCGCACCGGCGCTCTTCGTCGCGGCGGCGCTGCTCGCTGCGGCCTCGACACCCGCCGAAGCCCAGGCCAGCCGGCGCCCGCAGCCGCGGCTGACGGACTTCTACGAGCAGTGGCTCGCGGAGGTAGAGCCGCTGCTTGCCGAAGCGGAACGCCGGGCCTTCGAGCGTCTGGAAGGCCCGGGCGCGCGCGAGCGCTTCCTGCGCGCCTTCTGGGCGGCCCGGCCGGAGCGTCTGCTCGAGCGCTGGCAGGAGAACCGCGAGGCCCGCGACCAGTTGAGGGAACGCTCGCCGGCGATGGAGCGCGCCGTGCTCCTGGCCGGCAAGCCGGCCGACCGGCAGACGGTTGAACCCTGCGAGTCGGAACTCCGGCGGATCGAGATCTGGACCTACGACGGCTGGCGACTCGAACACCAGCTCGGTCGCCAGCCGCCGGCGGACGAACACGAAAGCGTTCTGGCGTTCGTCCAGCAGGTGAACTTCGACCCCCGGTCCATGAGGCTGTGGTCGCCGTCCTCCGGCGTCGATTTGACCTTCGATCGGGAACAGCAGGACGGCGGCCGCGCCGACGACGCCGAGACGCCGATGGCCGGCGCGTTCCGCGTACTCGACCAGGCCGAGCGACGCCGATGCATGACCCCGACCGAGCGGCGCCGCCTGGAACGGCGGCTGGGCCGCGCCGTCGGGTGGCGGGAGTTCATCGACCGGCTGGACTGGACCGCCGCGACGTCGGAAGCCGGCTGGATCGACCGCTTCCTCCGCGTCGAAGCGGTGCTCGACGTGGACGCCATGGCCCTGCCGGGCGTCTCGCTCGATTTCGAACCTCTCGGTACCGAGAACCGGCGCACCGCGATGCGTGGCCGGCTGCGGCTGCCGCCCGAGCACCTCGCCGCCATCGGCGCCGGCCAGGTCCTCGATCGCGTGACGATCACCGGCGACGTCTTCCTGCGCGACCGGCTGGCCGACGCCTTCGTCGTCACTCATCACGTGAGCGGCGGAAACGCTGACATCGCCCTCGACTTCTACCGGCGGCTGCCGGCCGGCGCCTACCGGATCGAGATCCGCGCCGAGGATCGCCTGGGCCGTGGGCTGCTCCGTATGAGCAGCCTGCTCGAAGTGCCTGTGCTCGACGCGCCGCCCGACGTCCCAGGCCTCGGCCTCCTGAGCCGTCGCGAGACGATCGCGCTCAACCAGTTGCCGAGCGTCGAGTTGCTCGCGCCCGAGGGCCGCGTCCTCGGTTCGACCTTCACCGCCCGCGTCCTCGCCAGCCCGGCCGTCTCTCGGGTCGTCTTCCTGCGCGATGACGAGGCGGTCGCAACCGTCGCCGCCGCTCCCTTCGTGCAGGACCTCGACCTGCCGGGACGCCGCCACCGGATCGAGGTCCGGGGGCACGACGCCGCGGGAGCACTCCTGGCGCGTCACGCGCTGGAGGTCGAGCGGGAAGAACACCCATTCTCGATCGCGCTCGAGCGCCCCGACCCGGCGTTCATCGAGGAGGCACTCGACCTCGCCGTGCGCCTCGACGTCCCGTCCGGCCGGGATCTCGACCGCGTCGACTGCCATCTGGACGCCGAACTCCTCGAGAGCATGACCGCACCGCCGTTTCGGTGCCGGGTTCCGGCCGGGCTGCGCCTGCCGCTGAGCTTCGTTCGAGCCGCCGCCACGCTCCGTACGGGCGAAACGGTCGAAGACCTCGTCTTCCTGGGCTCAGGGGCACCGGAAGAGATCGAGGTGCGCCTCGTCGACCTGCTGGTCTCCGTCGGAGGCCGGCAGGCGGGACCGGCAACGGGACTGGACGCGGCCGACTTCCGCGTTCTGCACCGGGGCGTCGAGGCACGGATCCGCGACTTCCGGAACCTCGCCGACCGACCGCTCACCGTTGCCCTCCTGATGGACGTCTCGAGTTCGATGGGCCGCGGCGTCCGCGTCGCCGCGACCAGTGCGCAGCGCTTCTTCGAGGGCATTCTCACCGATCGCGACACCGCCAGCCTGATCGTGTTCAACCACGACCTCGACCGCCTGGCGCCTTTCTCAGGCGACACGCGCCTGCTCCGCTACGCCGCCGAGGGCCTGCGCGCATGGGGCGCCACCCGCCTCTACGACGGGATCGCCTACGCCGTGTCGTCGTTCGCGGGTCGTCCGGATCGGCGCGCCCTGGTCGTGCTCAGCGACGGCGCCGACACGGACAGCAATCTCGACTTCGAGTCCGTGCTCGCGCAGGTCGAACTGGCTGGCGTCGTCGTCTACCCGATCGCCCTGAGAGTCTCCGACACGGCCACTACCGAGGCGCTCAGGCGTCTCGCCGAACGCACCGGCGGCCGCTACCACGCGGCCGATTCGGTCGAGGACCTGGACCGCATCTACCGGGAGATCGAGCGCGCTCTCCGTTCCCAGTACCTGATCGCCTTCGAGCCGCCGCCCGGAGTCGAGGCGGGTGGCGACGGGCTCCGGGACATCGAGGTCGAGGTGTCGCGGGCGGGGCTGACGGTGACCGGTGTGCGGAGCCGGGGGAGATAGCGGTTGGCAACAGGCGCGGATTGACGGATTCCGCCTGCGGCGGATGCCGGCCGAAAGGCCGGCGCACCGACGTAGACTGCCGGCATGAGCGGGGCGCGGGCGGCGATGAGGGCAATCGAGCGCGCCCTCATCCGGCCGTGCCGGGCGGCGGAGGGCAGCCTGGGATTCTGGCTCTTCGTGAGCCACCTCGTCACCACGTTCGGCATCGCGCTGTCGAACTTCCTCCTCTTCTTCACCCTGATCTGGGCCGCCATCCGCCGGCGGCGGCTCCACTTCGCCACGGCCGACGAGGACCGGCGAAGGAGGCGGCGGATCTTGCTCCCCCTGAGCCTCTACGCGGGCTGCTTCGTGCTCTCGGCCGTCTTCTCCTACGATCCGGCGACCAGCCTCCAGGAGCTCTCCACGCTCTACGCCGTCCTGACCCTGCCGCTGGCGCTCCTGCTCATCCGTGGCGAGCGCCAGGCGCGGGTCGCGATCGCGTCCCTGGTCGGGATCTCCGCCGTGCTCGCCGTCTACGGCCTGGCGCAGTTCGCCTTCACCGACTACGGACCGCTCCACCAGCGGATCCCCGGACCGTTCTCGCACTACATGACGTTCTCCGGCGTTCTCCTGCTCGGCCTTGCCCTGATCGCCGGCCGCCTCAGCAGAGCGGGCGGCTGGCGGTCGCGCGTCAACTGGATCGGTCTTGCCCTCGTCGGCGGCGCGCTCGTTCTGACCCTGACCCGCAGCGCCTGGCTCGGCGCCTTCGCCCTCGCCGTCGCGGCGATGGCCCTTCAGCGCAGGCGCGTCTTCCTGAGCTTCACCGCCGCGCTGCTCCTGGCCGCGGCCTCGATCGCGGCCCTGGCGCCCACCCTGTGGCCGACCTACTGGCAGCGAGCGACCTCGATGATCGACCTCCGCTATCCCTCGAACCACGACCGCTTGTGCATGCTGTGGGCTGGCGGCCAGATGATCGCCGACCGCCCCGTCACGGGCATCGGCCCGGCCATGGTCCGCGAGTGGTATCCGGCCTACCGCCATCCGACCTCGGTCCGGCCGCGCGTGAAGCACCTGCACAACACGTTCGTCCACATGGCGGCGAGCCGCGGCATACCGTCCCTGCTCAGCTATCTCTGGCTGATGGCGGCGGCGGCGGCGATGGCGTTCGAGGGCTATCGCCGCGAAGGCGGCCGGGCCGGGCCGCGCGCCGATCTCTACCTGGGGGTGCTGTTCGCCCTCCTGGCACTCAACGTGGCCGGCCTTTTCGAAGCGAACTGGCGCGACACGGAAATCCAGCGCTGGACGCTGTTCCTGCTCGCGCTGCCGGTTATTCTCCGCGCTCCAGACGACCAGCCCGGAGATTCGGCATGCACCTCGACCGCCTCAGCCTGATTCAGCTCCTGGAGCTTCTGTCGACCGGAGAGGTCTCCTGCTCCGAGTTGATGGACGCGACGCTGGAACGAGTAGAGGCCACACACCCGAAGCTCAACGCGGTCGTCAGCCTGCGGCCGCGCGAAGAGTTGCTCGCCGACGCCAAGGCGGCCGACGCGCGCCGCGCCGCCGGCGACGCCAGGCCGCTCGAGGGGGTGCCTCTCGGCGTCAAGGACCTCGAGGACGTGGCCGGCATGGTCACGTCGATGGGCTCGCGGGTGTTCCGCGACTCGGTCGCCGAGGCGGACTCGACGCAGGTGGCGCGGCTGCGCGACGCCGGCGCGATCGTCGTCGGCAAGACGAACACCCCCGAGTTCGGGTTCACCGCGATCACCAAGAACCCGCTGTTCGGCGTCACCCGCTCGCCCTGGAACCCCGAGCGCACTCCGGGCGGATCGAGCGGCGGTTCCTCCGCCGTGCTGGCCGGCGGCGTGCTGCCCCTGGTCACCTCCTCGGACGGCGGCGGCTCGATCCGGATTCCGGCCAGTTTCACCGGCGCCTTCGGCCTGAAGCCGAGCCAGGGCCGGATACCGCGCGGGCCGATGAAGGCCTGGGGCTACGGCAGCACCGCGGTCTACGGTCCTCTCACCCGCACCGTGGAGGACGGGGCCCTGTTCCTCGACCTGGTCGCGGGCCCGTCGCCGTGCGATCCCGGTTCGCTGCCCCATCCCGGTCTGAGCTACCGCGAAGTGCTCGAGTCAGGCCTCCCGTCTTCGGTGCGCATCGCATGGTCGCCGGACCTCGGCTACGCAAGGGTGCAATCGGACGTCGCAAGGGTCGCCGCGGACGCGGCGTCCGTGTTCGATCAGGCCGGTCTCTCGGTCGAACCGCTCGAGGAGCATGTACCGGGAGGCCCGCCCATGCTCACGACGGCCTGGGGCACGCTCGGCAACTTCCTGATCGCCGGCCAGATCCACGAGCCGCTTCGAAACCGGCGCCAGGACATGACCCACTCCTTCGCGGAGGCCCTGGAGCGTTCCTGGGAGATGACGCCCGAGACGTTCGGCGCCGCAGCGCGCGAACGCGGACGACTGAATCACTGGTGCGGCGAGGTCTTCAACCGCTTCGATCTGCTGCTGACGCCGACCGTGCCCTACGATCCACCGCCTGCCCGCGGTCCCTTCCCCACTCACACCGAGGGCCGGGAGCAGGTGCCGGCGGGGGTCGCGGCGTTCACGATTCCGTTCAACATGTCCGGCCACCCGGCTGCAACGGTGCGCGCCGGCCTGTCGGACGCCGGCCTGCCCGTCGGGCTGCAGATCGTAGGGCCGCGCCACCGGGACGACCTCGTGCTGCGGGCCGCCCGGCTGTTCGAACGCGCCCGTCCCTGGCACCCGAACTGGCCGGAGGCCTGACGGCGGCCGGCGCGCGGCTTCAGGGGATGACAGTCACCTTGACCGCTCCGGAACGCTTGTCGGCCGCGATCTCGAAGGCGCGCCCGATCTCGTCCAGCGGCATCTGGTGAGTGAGCACGCTGTCGAAACCATCCCCACCCTCAACCAGTATGCGCACGGCCTCGGCGAAGTCGACTTCGCCCGCCCGCCGCGAGTAGCAGTTCGACCATTGCAGGCGCGCTTCCTTGCCAAGCAGCACGAGAGGGTCCAGGGTCACGAGGCCCATGAACACGCCGAGCACGCAGATTGTGCCGCCCGGTGCGAGGGCGATACCGGCTGCCGTCATCGTGTCCGCCAACCCACCCACTGTTTCGACCACGAGATCGGCGTCAACGCCGGTCAGGTCCTCGGGAGAAGCGGCGTCAAGCACGTCGTGCGCGCCGAGCCGCTTTGCCGCCTCGGCCTGGTGCGGGTGGCGGGCCGTGATCGCCACACGACCGAAACCCCAGGCCCGGGCCACCGCGACCGCCGCCAGACCGATGGAACCGGCGCCCAGGATCAGCAACTTCGCCGGCGGTTCCTCCCGGTCCACGCCCGCGAGCCGAAGTCCATGGACCGCGACCGCGAACGGTTCAGCGAGGGCGGCAAGAGACGGCGACAGGGAACCTGGCACGCGATACAAACGACGGGCAGGCACGACGACGGCTTCCGCGAAGCCGCCCGGCCGCCGCATGCCGTAGAGCTCGAGTTCCCGGCAGATCGAATCGCGGCCCTCGCGGCACGGGTCGCAGTCGCCGCAGGAGGCGAGCGGCTCGACGACCACGAGTTCGCCTGCCTCGAAGCCCGAGACACCGGCTCCCAGGTCGTCGACGAAACCGGCCATCTCGTGGCCCATGATCGAGCCCGGCTCGATGATCGGTTTCGGACTATGAACCAGATGCAGGTCGGTCCCGCACAAGCCGCAGGCGCTGATCCGAAGCCGAACCTCCCCCGGGCCGGGTTCCGGCAGCGCCCGCTCGGCGACCGCTACTTCACCGGGGCCGAGATAGACGCCCGCGCGCATCGCGCGGATCGTAGCAACGGCCTCTGATCAGAGACCGAGTTCGGAACAGTCGACCGCCTCGCCGTTCACGGTGCAGGCGCAGTCGCCGTCCGTGCAGTCGACGTTCACCTCGCACTCGCCGGAGTCCCCGCAGGCCGAGGCCGCGAACTCGAAGGAGTTCGCGTTGGCCACGTCGACCGTGCAGTCTTCGCCGTCCTCGCAGGCGACCTTGACCTCGATGACCCGGGCTTCATGTTCGCCGGCCGCAGCGCTGGACATCTCGACCCGCCGCTCCCGCTCTTCCAGCGTGGCGCTGATCTTCTGCATCTGGCCATCGCGCCAGACCTCGAGCACGACGGTCTCGCCGTCTTCGTGGCCGCGGATCGCCCGCGCGAGCGCCGACGAAGAGGCAACCGGTTCACCGTCGACCGCTGTGACGATGTCGCCGACCTCCAGACCGGCGCGGAAAGCCGGGCTTTCGTCCACGAGCTTGCCGACCATGACGCCCGCGTCCTGGGGCACGCCGAAGTGAGTGCGCAGTTCCGGGGTGAGATCGGAGAGTTCCACACCGAGAAACGCACCGCCGCCGTGCCGCAGGTGCAGGCGCGAACCGTGTTCGCCGAGTCGCTTCATCACACGGTGCATGTGGCGTCGCACGGACTCGCCGGCTTCGCCGTCGCCCTCGTCGTCCTCGATCATGACCACGTGGTGGCCGCCGGCCTTGAGGATCTCGACGTTCTCCTCGGAAACCCACTCGTGGTCGCCGTCGTGAAGAACCCGGACGTCACCGTCGTCACCCACGAAGATCATCCGGCTTGCACGCTCGCCGCAGTCCTCGCCGTCCGCGCACTCGACGAGCTTCTTCACCTGGATCTTGCGGACCTTCTTCTCTTCCCCGTCGTCAGCGGCGACCGGCGCCACAACCGCCAGCGCCAGAGCGACAGCCAGCCAGAGCTTCATTCTCGACATCGTTCGTTCCTTCTCCTGTCTGCGTTTCTTCGCATTCTACGTCGGGCATCGCATCTTGCGCCGCCCTGTAGTGAGAACGCTCCCCGGCCGGATTCGTTCCCGCTGAGCGGTCGCTCGCTCAGGAATCGTCCATGGCCGCCCGCACCGTTCGCAGGTCCTGGAGCGCCGCCTTGGCCATCGAACCGCCGTCACGCGCGACTTCGACGAAGCGGAATCCCTGCTTGATCCGCTTGGGGGCCTCCTTGACCGTGCCGGCGACCCCGGCGAACAGACCGTGGCGCTTGCAGCCATCGAGGATCTTGTCGATCGCGGCCGTGAACTTCTCGTCCTCCTGGTCCGCTGCCGGCCGGAGTCCCAGCGACACGCTGAGGTCGCTCGGGCCGACGTAGACGCCATCCAGGCCTGGCACCGAGAGGATGTCGTCGAGGTTGTCGAGCGCCTGCTGGGTCTCGATCATCGGGATGCAGTAGATCTGCTCGTTCGCTTCCTCGAGGTAGTTCCCGCCGTAGAGCAGGCCCGCGCGGAACGGGCCGAAGCTGCGCTTGCCCCGCGGGGGGTACCGGCAGGCGGCCGCCGCGGCTTCCGCCTCGGCGCGGCTGTTGACCATCGGGATGATGATCCCGTGAGCGCCGGCGTCCAGCATCTTGCCGATGATCCCCGGTTCGTTCCACGGCACCCGAACGATGGGCGTCGTGTCCGAGGCCGTCATCGCCTGCAGCATCTCGGTGGCCCGCTGATAGTCGACCAGACCGTGCTGCATGTCGATCGTCGCCCAGTCGAAACCGAGGCGAGACATCAACTCGGCGCTATGCGTGTCCGGAAAGGCCAACCAGGCGCCAAGCACCGGCTCTCCGTTGTCGATCTTGTCGCGCAGACGGTTCTTCATCGGCATGGCGTTGCCCTCTCGGTCGCTCGGTTGGACGGTGAGTGTGGCGGCGGAGGTTAGCAGTGCAGAAGCCGGATGCGGGCAGGATGCCCGGGTTCCCAGCCGGGCCTCCGATCAGGGGATGAGCGATTCGTCCGGTTCGAGAGACGCCGCGAAGCCCGCGAGCAGATCGGCTGAGTGATCGATGTCGTCCAGCGAGATCGTCTCGACGGCGCTGTGCATGTAGCGGTTCGGGACGCTGATCAGCCCGGTCGCGACGCCCGCGCGCGTGATCTGGATTGAGTTCGCGTCGTTCGGCGCCGCTCGTCCGAGGGCCGCCAACTGGAACGGGATCTTCTCTTCTTCCGCGACCGCCTCCAGGCGGTCGCTGACCTTCGGGTTCATGTTCGGGCCGCGCACGATGACCGGTCCGCCTCCCAGACTCAGGTCGCCCTCCTGGCGCTTGCTGATCGTCGGGCAGTCCGTTGCGTGTGTGACGTCGACAGCGATGCCCACATCGGGGTCGACGCCGTGGGTGCTGGTCCGGGCGCCGCGCAGACCGATCTCCTCGCAGACCGTCGACACCGCGTAGACCGCCACCTTCGGGTTCTTCCTGGCGACGCGCCGCAATGCCTCGATGACCACCCACAGGCCGGTCGTGTTGTCCATCTTCGGGGCGTTCGCCAGGCCGTTGCGCATCTCCTGGAAGCCGAGGTCGAGCGTCACCGGATCGCCGACCCGCACCGCGCTCTTCGCGTCGTCACCGTCCTTCGCGCCGATATCGAGCCAGAGGTTCTCCATCTTGACCACCCGCTTGCGCTCCTCCATGTCGAGCAGGTGGATCGGCTTGCGGGCGATGACCGCTGGGACCGGCCCGTCCTTCGACCACACCGTCATCCGCTGGCCGATCAGTTGCTGCGGATCCCAGCCGCCGATCGGCTGCACCCACAGGAAGCCCTTGTCGTCGATGTAGCTGACGATCAGGCCGATCTGGTCGCAGTGGCCCGCGAACAGTACGCGGCGACCGTCCGGCTTCTCGCCGGCCTCGACGTTCACCGCCGCGATCACGTTGCCGTGAATGTCGGTCGAAACGTCGTCGGCGAACTTGCCCGCGTAGGCGCGGACGACTTCCTGTACCGGCTCCTCGTGTCCCGAGGGGCTCGGCGCGGCCAACAGATCAGTGAAGAACTTGCGTGCTGTCTTGTTCACTTGCTGCTCATCCCCGAATCTCAACGTCCTCTGCGACGCTGGCGGCTGCTGTACGACCTCAGCGCGCGCAGGAGGTCGATCTTACGCAGAGCGGGCCAGTGCGTGTCGCAGAAGTAGTACTCCGAGTACGTGCTCTGCCAGAGCAGGAAGCCACTCAGGCGAACCTCTCCGCTGGTGCGGAGGATCAGGTCGGGCTCGGGTTGGCCGGACGTGTAGAGATATCGCTCGATCGATGAGGCGCTGAACTCGTCCGCAACCTCGTCGAGGGACCTGCCGACCGCCGAGTTGTCGAGCAGGTAGTTGCGGAACGCGCTCGCTATCTCCTCGCGGCCGCCATAGGCCATCGCGATGTTCAGCCGGTATCGGTCATAGCCGCTCGTTGCCGCTTCCGCCTCGCGGATCGCCGTCTGGAGGCTTTCCGGCAGGAGTTCGATCTGCCCCAGGAAACGCACCCGGATGCCTTTCTGATGGACATCGTCGTGGTTCGTGAGTTCCCGGGTCTTCTCCTCGAACAGATCGAACAGGGCCTGCACTTCCTTCGCGGAGCGATTGAAGTTGTCGAGCGACATGCTCCACACCGTGACGGTCGAGACGTCCGCTTCGTAGCACCAGTTGAGCACTTCCCACAGCTTCTCGGCGCCCCTGAAGTGCCCGGCACTGACGTTGCCCAGCCCCTGCTGGCGCGCGAAGCGCCGGTTGCCGTCCATGATGAGGCCGATGTGCTCGGGCAGTCGCCAGGTCCGCACCTTGGACTCCAGGCGGCGCTGGTAGACGAGGTAGAACGGCCACTTGATGAGGGCCTTGATACGCCGCCAGAGTTCGCTCGCAGGACGTGTTCCACGTGCCGGAACGGCGCCTGACTCAACCGAGTCGAAGACGCTCACCGGGGATCTCCTCGCCGATCGGACGGCTGGTCACACGGGAGCCGCTTCACGCCTGCAAGTCTCTCTCTTCGCTGTGTTACTTTCCACCGGCACTCAGCCGCCGCC
Source organism: Acidobacteriota bacterium (assembly GCA_011525365.1). Taxonomy (GTDB): domain Bacteria; phylum Acidobacteriota; class Thermoanaerobaculia; order Multivoradales; family Multivoraceae; genus Multivorans. The sequence goes on along the minus strand of WTGQ01000002.1, from coordinate 1,314,542 downwards.
CTTCGCCCAACCACCGGAGCCGCCACAAGGCCACGCAACAGATGCCAACGCGGAACTCACGGGAGTCGATCCGGCATCATAGCGACGTTGGAACACACGGGGGCGAGGCGTCGCGGAAGCCGGTCCGGGATGGACAACGCCGCGCCTGGCGTCCAATCTTCCCGGTCCTGTCGCTGTTCGCTCTCGTCGGCCTGACCGGACCGGCGGAGGCAGCGCCGGCGCTCGAAACGACCGAGGGCACCGAGGCACTGCGTCTCTACCTGGACTGCGACTGGGGCTGCGACTTCACGTTCCAGCGCAGCCAGATCACCTACGTCAACTGGGTGCGCGATCGGCAGGATGCCGAGGTCCATGTCCTCGTCACGATCCAGTCCGGCGGCAACTCCCGCGAGTACACCTTCAACTTCATCGGCCTGGAGCGCTTCGAAGGCGTCGACCAGAGGTTGATCTACACGTCGTCGTTCACAGACACGGACGACGAGCGCCGCCGCGGTGTTCAGCGCATGCTGGAACTGGGTCTGGTTCGGTACGTCCTCGAGACACCGCAGGCCGAAGGACTCGTAGTCGACTTCGAGAACGGGGAAGAACAGGGCGAGCCGCACCGTGGTCACTTCCATCCCCCGCCGAACAACCTGGTCGCCGACCCGGAGGACGATCCCTGGAACTACTGGGTCTACCGCCTCCGCCTGGAAACTGATTTCCGCACCGAGGACCGGAGAGACTCCCAGTCCTACCAGGCCAGCGCTTCGGCGGGCCGCACGACGGACATGTGGCGCACGGGCATGGGCGTCTTCTATTCCTACCGCGAGAGCAACTTCGAGTTCGAGGACGGCAGCACCTACAAGAACGTCTCGCGCAGCACGAACTACTTCGGTCAGGTGATCCGCACCCTGGCTCCGCACTGGGGCGTCGGCGTCGGCGCCAGCAGCCGGCGCTCGACCTTCCTGAACCTGGACAACTCCTATCGGGCGGCTGCGGCGGTCGAGTACAACATCTTCCCGTACAGCGAGTCGTCCGAGCGCGAGTTCACGTTCGCCTACTTCATCGGCGGCACCCGTCTCGACTACGAGGAGATCACCGTCTTCGACAAGCTGGAGGAGACCTTCACGGACCAGGGCGCGTACATCGCCTTCGGCATGGAGAGGCCCTGGGGGGAGGCCCACCTCGACCTCCAGTACAGCCACTTCATCGGCGATTCCCACCACAGCCGGGTGGAGTTCAACACCGATGTCGAGTACCACATCGTGCGCGGGCTGAGCTTCGACGTGTACGCAGGCGTCTCGAGGATCCGGGATCAGATCTACCTGCCGAAGGGCGGCGCGACCGATGCCGAGGTTCTCGTCGCACGACGGCAACTGGAGACGGACCTTTCCTTCCGCGGCGGCATCCAGCTCCGGTACACCTTCGGCTCGATCTACAACAACGTCGTCAACTCGAGGCTGAGCAGCGAGAGCGGCGGCTTCTCGCGCATCTTCTAGATCTCGCAAGGCGGCCCACCGAGCGCCGCTCCGGTATCGTGGACGGCGTGGCTGTCGTCATCGCCGGTGGCGGCGACATCGCGTACCTGCTTGCGTCCTCGCTTGCGCGTGAGGAGGATGTCTTCGTCATCCTGCCGACGGAGGCCGCCCGCAACCGGTTCGAGAACCTCGACCTGCAGATCACGGTGGGGCCGGCGGCCAGCCGATCCGTCCTGCAGCACGTAGGGATCTCCGACGGCGACACCTTCGTCGCCTGCGCCGATTCCGACGAGCGCAACATCATCGCCTGTCTGGCGGCGCGCGGCCGGGCGCGATGCGCCACCTACTGCTTCATCACCCAGGACGAGCACCACGAGAGCTTCAACGACCCTGAGCAGACCACTCTCGAAGAGGTCATCGACCACCTGATCTGGCCGCAGTGGTCGCTGGCCCGGGAGATCGGCCGTATCGTGCTCGAGCCCCGGGCCCTCGATGTAGAGACCTTTCATCGAGGCCGCATCTGGCTAGTGGAGTACAGGCTGGAGGCCGATTCTCCGCTCTGCGGCCCCACGCTCGCGGAGGCGCCCTTGCCGCGCAACGCCCTGATCGTGAGCCGAGTGCGCGACGGCAAGCTGACCGTGCCCCGCGGACTGGACCGCCTGGAAGCCGGCGACAAGGTGCTCTTCATGGGCCGGCGCACACCGCTTCGCCAGGTGGCGAAGCGCTTCTTCGCCGCGCCCGAAACCGTGGTCCGCAGCGTGACGATCGTCGGCGCCGGCCGCACCGGCAGGCTCCTCGCGCGCGAACTCACCAGCGGCCTGTGGCCGGAGGTGAAGGTCATCGAGGCCTCGCGCCGCCGCTGCGATGACATCGCCGACCAGGTGGGCCGGGCGATCGTCTTCCACGGCGACGGAACGGACTTGAGGCTGCTGGAAGAGATCGGCGTCGCGCGCAGCGATGCGCTGGTTGCCATGGCCGGCGACGATCAGACGAACCTGCTCTGCTCCCTGATCGCGAAGCAGCTCGGGATCCCGAAGGTCGTCACGGGCGTCAGCAACGACACCAGCAGCGCTCTCTTCGAGCGGGTCGGCATCGACGTCACCCTGAACGCCCGATCCGCCGCGATCGCCGAGGTCCTTCACCAGATCCAGGCGCCCCGGCTGGAGTACCGCGCGACCCTGGAAGACGGCCTCGCGGAAGTCGTCGAAGTCCTCGTCCCGGAAGACTTCGAGGCGCGCCGGCTGAAAGAGATGGACATGCCGAACGGCGTGATCGTCGGCGGGGTGCTGCGCCAGTACAACACGATCGTCCCCGGCGGCGAAGACGAGGTGCGACCGGGCGACCGCCTCCTGATCGTGACCACGGCGGAGAGCTCGGGACTCGTCGGTCCGACCTTCGGCCTGATGCCTGGGGCGGCCTGACGGGCGGCGCGAGCGAGCGTGCGCGGCTCACTGGTACTTCGCACGACCCTGGCCCTGGTCGGCTGCTTCGGCGTCGTCCTGCTGGCGCCCTCCGCGGTCGAAGCCGCCTACGGCAACGGCCGCAGCGCGATGGGCTTTCTCGGCGCCGCGGGCGTGGCCATCCTGCTCGGAATCGGGTCGCGCCTGTTGCCCGGGCGGGGCCTGGAGATGCGGCGCATGGAGGGGCTCGCGACCGTCGGCACGTCGTGGCTGCTGCTGGTCCTGGTCGGCGCCGCTCCCTACGTCGTGAACGGCTTCGAGCCCGCCGACGCGCTGTTCGAGTCGATGTCCGGGCTGACCGGGACCGGCGCCACGATCCTCACCGACTTCGACGCGGTCAGCGAGGGCGTGCTGCTGTGGCGCAGCCTGAGCGAGTGGGTGGGCAGCATGGGCATCATCGCCCTCTTCATCGCCGTCCTGCCCGCGCTCCGCATCGCCGGCCGCCAGATGTTCTTCGCCGAAGCCCCCGGACCGACGGAAGAGCGGCTCACGCCCCGCATACGCAACACCGCGGTCGCCCTCTACACCCTCTACGTCGGCCTGACCGTCCTGGAGACCGGCCTCCTCGTCCGTCTCGGCATGCCGCTCTTCGACGCCGTCTGCAACTCCCTCTCCACCGTCTCGGCGGGCGGTTTCTCACCGCATCCGAGCAGCATCGCGGGCTACAGCAGCCCAGCGATCGAGTGGACGGTCATGGCGTTCATGCTCCTCGCCGGCGCCAACTACGCGTTTCAGTTCCAGGCCATCCGGGGGCGGCCGCTTACCCTGCTGCGCAGCGAGGAGTTTCGTCTCTACCTCCTGATCGTCCTCGCTGCCACCCTGCTCCTGGCGTGCACGCTGAAGAGCGACGAGGTGGCCCTGTGGGACTGGATCAGGGCCGGAGCGCTGTCCGAGGAGACTCTGAGGCGAGCAGGCTTCCAGGCGCTCACCCTCATCACCACGACAGGTTTCGCGACGGAGGACTTCGCTCTCTGGTCGGGAGCGAGCCAAACGATTCTCCTGCTGCTCATGTTCTGCGGCGGCTGCGGCGGCTCGGCAGCCGGCGGGCCGAAACTCGTGCGCATCTGGCTGATCGCCAAGTCCTCCCTGCTCGAGCTCTTCCACACCGTCTACCCGCGCGCGGTGCGACCGCTGCGACTCGATGGCCGCCGGGTCCCGGAAGACGTGATCCACGCGATCGTCTCCTTCCTGCTGCTCTACCTCGTCCTGTTCGCCCTGAGCGTCGGAGTGGTCGGGCTAACCGGCGTGGGCATGGAAACCGCCGTAACCGCCAGCATCGCGACGCTCGGCAACATCGGGCCCGGGCTCGGGGATGTCGGCCCGTTCGACAACTACGCCCACTTCCCGGCGGGGATCAAGGTGTATCTCTCGCTCAACATGTGGATCGGGCGGCTCGAGATCGTCACGGTCCTGATCTTCCTGCACCCCGCCGCCTGGCTCGGCCTCCGCTGGCGCTAGGGGCGCTGGAGCCGCTGCTACAGTCCGCGCCCCATGGAACTCCTGGCATCCGGCTACACCCTGGTCGAAGGACCGCGCGTCGACGCGGAAGACCGCCTCTACTTCAGCGACGTCCACAACGGCGGGGTCTACCGGCGCAGCCCGGACGGCGAGATCGAAACCGTGATACCGAAGCGCCGCGGCGTCGGCGGCATCGCGCTCCACGCCGACGGCGGCATCGTGTGCTCCGGGCGCAACATCTGCCACGTCAGGGATGGGGTAACGCGGATCCTGTTCGACCCGCCCGAGACTCCCGGCTTCAACGACCTGTTCGTCGACTCGCAGGGCCGGGTCATCTGCGGAACGATGCGCACGAGCCCGTTCACCGGCGAGAAGGAACGGACACCCGGAGAGTGCTGGCGGATCGAGGCGGAAGGCGAAGCCACCGAACTCTACGGCGACATCAGCCTGACCAACGGCATCGGATTCTCGCCGAACGGCCGCACCCTGTACCACGCCGATACGGCCCGCAACCATGTCGTCGCCCACGACGTCACGGACGACGGCCGCTGCGTCAACCGCCGCGCGATCGCCGAGCCCGACCGCGGGCGCCCGGACGGCCTCGCCGTCGACGAGGAAGGCTGCCTCTGGGTCGCCTGCGTCGCCGGCAGCTGCGTCACCCGCTTCGATTCCACAGGCCGGATCCTCAGCCACCTGGAAGTACCCACCAGGAACATCACCAGCGTCTGCTTCGGCGGCAGCGACCGGCGCGACCTCTACGTCGTCACCACCGGCGACCCGGATGATCCTGGAAGCAGCGGCTCGATCTTCCGGACGCGGTCGCCGGTGGCCGGGCTGGCGGTGCCGATGGCGACGATCTGAGCTATCCAGGAGCGCTACATGTCCGAGAACCCGTAGCTGCACAACCGGCGGCGACAACGCGCCCCGGAACCGCTGACATGCCGACCGCCGCCAACCGTTCTCAAGCAGCGGAGCAGCCGGGCGGCGCGCCTGATGAGGTGATTTCGCGACCCGCCGAGGCCGCGCGTGCGAAGGTCGCGAAACTCGGCGTCTCGGAAGCGGACGTCGCGGACGCCATTCGCTGGGCGCGCTCGACCGAGCACTCATCAGGTTAGAAGCCGCCCCCGACGAAACAGGAGAGGCTTATGGACACAGGAGAACCGAATCTGGGGACGATGCAGAAGGTCGAGCTCCGAAAGGCCTGGCCCAACGAAGCGTCGGACCTGACACCGTGGCTGGCTCAGAACAAGAACAAGAGTCTTGACGAGCTCTCGCGCACACTGGGCCTTGGCGACGACTTGGAAGTAACGGGTACCGAGAAGAGCATCGGAAGCTACCGAGCGGATCCGGTGTGCCAAGGCGCTGCCGGCACCGTCGTCATCGAGAATCAACTTGGCGACACCAACCACGACCACCTCGGCAAGCTCATCACCTACGGTGCGGGGTCGAGGGCTCAGACCGTCGTCTGGATCGCCGGCCGCTTCCGGGACGAGCATCGAGCCGCACTGGACTGGCTCAACGACATCTCGGAGGACACGGACTTCTTCGGCGTTGAGCTCGAACTCTGGCGAATCGATGATTCGAGGCCAGCGCTACGACTGAACGTCGTCGCCAAGCCAAACGACTGGTCGCGCGAGGCCGCACGAACCCACGAACTGTCACCGATGGCAGACGTGCAGCTTCGCTACTGGACCGCGTTCCGCGAAGTCCTCCGTTCTGCCGAGGGACCCGCAACGCCAACGAAGGCCCTTCCGCAACACTGGATGAACGTGGCCATCGGTCGATCCGGCTTCCATCTCTACGCCGGAACGAACTCAAAGGACGCGTGGATTCGCGCCGGGTTGTACTTTGAGCACCACGTCCTGAAGAACCGAGAGCCTCTCCGCGACGCCAACGCGTACTTTCGCGCACTTGCGAAGGACCGGGAAGCGATTGAACGCGAGCTCTCCTATCAGTTGAAGTGGGAGGAACTCCCGGACAGCGGAGCCTGTCGAGTAGACAGCTACAGATCCTGCGACCCGACTGACGAGTCCGACTGGCCCGTGCAGCACAAGTGGCTCGCGGACCGCCTGAACCGGCTGCACCGGGTTCTCGCCCCGCGAATCAAGGTGCTGGAGCCCCTTGAAGACGACGCCGCCGGCTCTACGGATCGAGATCCGCCGTCCAGCTAAGCACTTCGCCCTCGCCAGCCAGCAGCACGGTTCCCGGCATGACGCGCAGCCGCCAAGGCGTCAGCCGTAACACGGCGAACCCCGGACTCTTGGGACCGTCCCATCCGGGGATCATCGCCGGGTCGTAACCGACCGGTGGAGCCGTCGACTTGAAGAGGTTCCAGATCCGCTCCCGTACGGGCAGGTCGAACGCCCACTCCGCCCGGCATTCCGCCACGCACGTGTCGTGGTTCTCCGTCCAGTAGTTGCACGAGATGTAGGGGCTGGTTTCGAGGTGAGCGCGCTTGGTGGCCGTCGGGCCGGTACCCACCCAGCCGGTGAGGACACCGTCCCCCCACTCCCAAATGGGGTGCAGGACGCGTGAGCGGGGCCGGTTCGCCCGGTCCACCGTCGCGGCCGAACACCAGACGATCCGGTGAGCCATGTCGACGAACGCCGGGGCCACTTCGGACAAAGATGTGGACAACTTCGGTTCCTCCTGATGCCGAAAGAGCGGCCGGACGTTAGCAGTGGACAGAATCCACAGGCCGACACGCGCATCGCTTGTACGATAGGCACCGGCAGAGTCGTGCCCTCCAGTCTTGGAGATCCCGAAGATGGGTAAAGAGCAGTCTGGTAGCGGGACCACCCACGGAACCGACCTTCAGGTCCGCTTGACCCGCGCCCTGGAGCCTCGGCGCGAGATTCTCGACGCCTACCTCTTCGGTTCGCAGGCACGAGGAGACGCGGGCGCCCTGAGCGACATCGACGTCGCCGTGTACATCGACGAGGATTTGGTCGAGCCGGGACCGTACGGCTATGACGCGGAACTCATCACCGACCTGATGACCGAGCTGGGAACGAACGACATCGACGTCGTCCTGCTGAACCGGGCGCCGCCCCTGCTCTACCACCGCGTCCTGCGCGACGGAAAACTGCTGGTGACCCGCGACCTGAGGTCCACGACCACCCGCGCCGGCTACGCCCTCTCGCGCTACTTCGACTTCTTGCCGCAACTGAAGAAGCAAGCGGACGCACGACGCCACGCGAACAGGAGCAGCCCGGAGTGAGCCCGGGCCAAGTCCAGCCGGCGATCGTCGAGCGGCATCTCGCCGCGCTGCGCGGCGCACTCCGCGAGCTGGAGCGGCACCAAGGCGCATCCGCGCGGTCACTGCGTACCGACACGAGCCGACGCTGGGCAGTCGAACGGGGCCTCCTGCTCTGCATTCAGAACGCACTCGACATAGCCAGCCACGTTGCGTCGACCGAAGGTCACGACCCGGCGACCTACGGAGACTCCATCGACTCTCTCGTCGCGTCAGGGGTGCTACCTGCGGAGTTCGGCGAGAAGTTCCGCGCCGTGGCCGGCTTCCGGAACATCATCGTCCACGGCTATCTCGACCTCGATCTGAACCGCGTGGCCCGATTCCTGGGTGACGATCTGAACGACTTCGAGGTCTTCGCTCAGCACATCGAGCGCTGGCTGAAGGGCTAACGCCAGCCCTCAGGGACATGTCCTCCGTACTTGCCACAAAACGCCATGGGGAATGACGGAATGACCGATTGGCTGATGGTGGTGCTGACCGCGTGCATTGTCGTCGCCACACTCGTGCAGGCCTGGTACATCCGGGAACAGAAGCGAATCCTCAAGACCAGGGAGGAACGCGACCAAGCGGAAGCCACGCCGAGCTTGCGGTTCCTCCTCGCGGACAGCGATTCGTCGACAGGCTTCACGGTGACTAACGCGGGAACGCGCGACATCGAGATCACTGAGTTCACCTTCGAGGCGGGCTGGCTGCCGAGCTCTGGCCACGATGACTCTCCCACGGCGAAACTCCGTTTCCGGCAGGTTGAAAGCGGTCATGGCCCGCCCGCGATGTCGCTCCCGCATCGCCTCCGACACGGAGAGTCATTTCGCGCCATGTTCGAGAAGGAGAAGCTTGTGAGGGAAGCCGCCGCATTAGGAGGCGAATCGCCCGTGCACCTACGCCCGTACTGCCTGGATTCGCTCGGCAACAAGCACAAGCCGGACCATTGGACCGTGTACCGTGACAACTGTACGATCGCGTTTGCTCCCGGCCCAAGCCCGGGTCGTATCAGTGAAGAGGAATTGGAGAAGCTGCCGCGGGCACGACGACAGCACCGATACTCTCGATGGGCCGCTCGGAACATCCCCTAACGGCCGCACTTGCGGGCGGACGGTTTGGGTGCATCCATCGCTCACATGGTTCCCGGCCCTTGGACAGTTTCCGCGTCTCGCCGAGACGGAGCGGAACGTCTACGAACCCAGGCGCTCTACCTCGTAGACCACCCGGCCGGAGACGCCCCGGTGCCGGAGCACGATCCGCGGTCGCTCCCCGACCCAGTCCACGTCGACGCTGAGGAAACCGCCGCCGACCCGGTGGAAGCGGTGGTACGCGGGGTCCTCGCCCGGCGTGCCGCCAGCGTGGGCGTCGCTGGCCGGGCCGACGGAGAACTCTTGCAGACCGGTCTCCGGATGCACGGAGTGGTACTGCCAGTGGCGGTCGCCGACGATGACCAGCAAGCTGTCGTCCAGGTTGGCTCGGAACCACTCGCGGATCGCGTCGCCTTCGTGGCTGAAGGCCGCGTTGGCGTGGTTGTCGGCCTTGTTGCTCCGGTCCGGACCGACGATCGGCGTCGGCGAGACGAGGACCTTCCAGTCCGCGTCGCTCGCGAGCAGCGAGTCCCGCAGCCAGCGCCACTGCTCGGTTCCCCAGATCGTCTTACCGGGGCCGTCCGGCATGTCGTTGGGCGAACGGAAGTCGCGGCCTTCGACTAGCCAGAGCTGCAGCCCCTTGCCCCAGCGGACCGTGCGGTACGGGCGTTCCGGCGCCGGCGTCTGCTCGACGAAGACCGCCTGGCCCTCTTCGAATGTCATCGGCGCCGAGATGCCAGGGTCGATCCCGGGCCACGAGTCGTTGCGCAGGAGATCGTGGTCGTCCTTGAGCCAGTAGCCGGGGACCGAGCGCAGGAACGACGCGATCGCCGGCAGGGTGAACATCCGCTGCCAGTGATAGCGGGCGAGTTCCACCGAGGTCGCGCGCGGCGACTCGTTGTCGTAGTAGACGTTGTCGCCGATCGACAGGTAGAAGTCCGGCCGGCCGGCTGCCATCGAGGGGTAGATCCCGAAGCCGTCCGGACGATCCCGGCGGCCGTAGTACTGGCAGGTCATCGCGGCGAAGCGAATCGGCCGCCGCTGGTCCGGTCCCGGGGCGGTACGGAACGTCACCGTTTCCGGAGCCGTCGCCTCGGCCTCCGGAGCGGCCGGCCGCGCCTCGACCGTCACGACGTAGGGAGTGTCGGCCGCGAGACCGTCGAGCAGGACCTGCCGGGTGAAGTCGCGGTCGGCTGCCGTCTGCAGCCAGTCGAACACGCGCGCGTCTCCGTCGTCGCCCCTCTGTCGCACGGTGACCCGGACCTCGCCCGCCGCACCGGGTACCGCGCCCTCGAGCGCCGACACGTCGACGCCAGACGCCAGCGTCACTACCGGCCGCCCCGAGATCTCCTGTCCCGAACGCCGCTGCGGCTCGGCCGTCGTTCGCGTCCAGACCACGGCCGAGGTCGCAGTGACTTCCCCCACGCGAGCGCCGCTGGCGAGAAACACGGTGTCGGCGGCATCGCCGACCGGCTGCGCGGCCGCCCCGCCGGCCAGGAGGACGAGCGCGCCGAGAACCCGAATCAACCGCAGCCCAGCACTCCGCCGTCGACGGTGAAGGTTTGGCCCGTGGTCCACGAACCCGCACGCGAGGCGAGATAGACCGCGATGCCAGCGCAGTCGACCGGCTCGCCCAGCCGCCGAAGCGGTGTTCTTCCGGCGACCGCCTGCTCCCGCTGCGGATCCTCCCACAGCGCGCGGGCGAAGTCCGTCTTCACCAGCCCGGGGCAGACGGCGTTGACGCGGATGTTGTCGGGACCGAACTCGGCCGCCAGGTTCCGCGCGAGTTGCATGTCCGCCGCCTTCGAGATCGCGTAGGCGCCGAGCACCGCGTTGCCCCGAAAGCCGCCGACCGAAGACACGATGACGATCGATCCGTCCTTGCGTTCCTGCATCTCGGGAATGACCATCTGGCACAGCCAGTGGACGCTCCGGATGTTGACCTCCATCACCTTGTCGAAGGCGGAATCGGGAATGCCGAGACTCGACCCGTAGTAGGGGTTCACCGCCGCGTTGACGACGAGATTGTCGATCTTCCCCCAGCGCTCGCGGGTCGCCGCGACCAGCCGTTCCAACTGGTCCTTGTGGCCGACGTGGCAGGGGTGCGCCATCGCCTCGCCGCCGTTCTCGCTGATCGCGGCCGCAACCGCCTCGCAGGCATCCGCCTTGCGGCTCGAGATGACGACCTTCGAGCCGAAGGCGGCCAGAGCTTCGGCCATCGCCTTGCCGATGCCCTTGGTCGATCCGGTGATAACGCTCACCCTGCCGGTGAGGTCGAAGAGGTCCTTCATCGCGCGCTTCTCCTTGGTCGAGAGTTGAGGGCCGCAGAGGGTAACAGCCTGGAGGCTTGCCAAACGGGTTGAGTGCGGCGAGATGCAGTCTAGGCAGCGAAAGACGGCCGGTTGGGCCGTGCCTTCATCGGTGTCGCTGATGCATACTCCCGGGCGCTTTCGCACCGCGTTCTGCGACGCAGCCGAGCTCCGCTTAGCCCAACCCTGCCCCGCCCAGCTGGTCCGCACCCCTCCTCTCTCTAGCCGTCGTCGGCACCATCGTCGCTGTCGCCGGCTCGGATCGGGCCGCCTGGACGGTCAGTTGGGTGGTCATCGTCGGGCGGGTCAGCGCGAACGCTGACGATGTTCGACCACCCGCCAGGATCGCGTGAGAGCGGGAAACGCGAGCTGGGAGTGAGGTTGGAGTCGCTGGACGGCGAGAACGTCATGGACGACGGGACGGGAGACCATGCTTCACCTAGTCCGTCAGCGAGAGGTGGGCCCGCGTAGGACGAAATCTCGCACTGCGATTCAACCGCGCGCTCCGAAGACCATGAGCGCAACCGTAGCCGCTGTCGTGGCCCTCAACGCACGGAACCAGGGCAGGTCCGCTCAACACTCCAGGTACCGTCCGGTGCCGAGGTCGTGATGATGACACTCCCGTCTTCACAGAGGCGACTCCATGGGCGCTTCAGTTGTTGAGCCGCCTCACTCGCGCCTGCGAGACCTTCTTTGCAGATTCGCCTGATCTGCCACTCTCCTTCGGCTGTTTGATCGGCGCTGATTGGCCGGCAGCCTTCCTCATAGTGTTGCCGCCACTCTCGCGAGAACTCCGCTCGAGCGTCCCACAACTCGTCGTCCACGGGGCGACCGACGGGTAGCCTCCTGATGCCGTCCGTTAGCGCGAACAAGCCCCCGTCGATGAACTCGTCCATGCGCGTGAACAAGTCATCAAGCGTCTCTGGCCCCGTATCTGTGGCACGCGTGTGGCCGAACCTCCACGTCAGCCCTTCGCCCTCGACAATGCCGACCGCCGACACACGATTACCCACTCGCGCCACGGCGTTGGGTGCCCATGACCCGACCACCACGAGACGTTGACCGATCGACGGAGCAAACGGATCTTCGTATGCGCCGCCGCAGAACACCCGATCAGCAGCGACCATGCGATCAGCTGGCGCAAGCAGGTAGTTCGGTAGTGGCGAAGACGGCCGCAGTGGCCTGACATCAGACAGCGCGATCAGCAGGGCCGGCCAGTCGCCGTCGAAGCCAGGAACGATGTCCTGCACTGTCGCGATCACTGCGACCTCCGACAGAAGCAGGGTGTTGTCGAAGAGTCCGCCCGATACCGGAGTCCGCCAGGCTCCATCGAGTGTCAAGTACGACACGCAGAACTCCTTGGGGGGCAGTTGGCCTTCTTGGAGTCCGTGCGCTCTCGCGGAACCGAATCGTGCCGAGAAGTCCGCGATCTGCTTCTCGAGCCGCTTCCTCTGGCCGCTCGTGAGTTCGGACGAGAACGCTGTCGAGAGCGAGCCGTCAGCCTCCAGGGCGCTCGAAGCCGCCCTCCACCCCAGAGACGGCAGCGTTTCGGGATTGTCCTGGGCCAGCACGTGTGTCCCCATCCCGGTCGGGCCCAGAATCGCTGTCAGCGCAGCCACAATCAGGGTCGTCACCGACACGAACGATGCTCGTCTCACTTGGGGAGGGCCTCCAGCGTCAACGACAATAGCTAGAACCGTGAGATCAAGCACGCCCCCGACAGGCTATCGCCCCCGGTCGAGGCTCCAAACAGTCGGTACAGTCCGCCCAGCCTGCGGCTGCTACAGTCCCCGCCGCCATGGTCCAATCGGAGACTCCCGCGGCCTCGGCCACCGACCCGATCCCGATGCGGGTCGGCATGACGGCGCCCGAAGCGTTCCCCGCCGCCGAGATGGCCGAGGCGGCCGGCCGCGCCATCCTCGACATCGGGAAGGACTTCGCCTTCTACCCCGGCGATCTGGGCCATCCCGGCCTGCGCGAGGTGCTTGCCCGGCGCGAGGCGGACCGCGAGGGCGTGGACTTCGACCCCGACGAGATCAGTCTGACCAACGGCTCCATGCAGGCGGTGACGCTGGTGGGCCGGGTGCTGATGGAAGAGCCCGGCGACGTCGTGATCACGGAGGAGACGACCTATTCGGGCACCCTCGGCGCCTACCGGGGCCTCGGCTACCGGCTGGTCGGCGTGCCGCTCGACGAGCATGGCATGGACATCGGCGAACTCCGCCGGACACTGGACAGCCTGACCGCCGCCGGTGAGAAGCCGCGCTTCATCTACACGCTGCCGACGTACCACAACCCGACCGGCGCCGTGATGCCCCGCGGGCGCCGGCTCGAGATGATCGAAGCCGCGCGCGACTTCGACGTCCTCCTGGTCGAGGACAACTGCTACGGCGACGTCCACTACGACGACGCGCCGCGGCCGCCGCAGAGCCTGTACGCGCTGGCGAACGGCAAGGGCGTCGTCTACATCGGCTCGCTGTCCAAGATCCTCGGCGCAGGCGTCCGCATCGGCTATCTCATGGCCCGGCAGCCCCTTCAGCAGCGTTTCCTCGACCACCGCTTCGACGCCGGCCAAAGCACTCTCTCGTCGAGCATTGTGGCGGAACTGCTACGGGGCCGGCTGCCCGCGCAGATCGAGCGCAACAACGCCGCCCTGCTGCCGAAGCGTGACGCGTTGCTGGCGGCACTCGCCGATCAGCTCGGCGGCATCTGCACCTGGCGCAAACCGGCCGGCGCCATGTTCCTGTGGGTCGGCCTGCCCGAGGAAGTGGACCGCGAAGCGCTGTTCGCGCTGAGTGAGCAGCGTGGCCTCGAGTACGGCTACGGTGCCGCCTACCACGCGGGCGCCGAGGACGTACCGTTCCTGCGTCTGGCGTACGCCTGCCCCTCCGTCGCCGGGATCCACCAGGGGGTCGAGTTGCTGGCCGGCTGCCTTCGGGAACTCGCGCCGGCGAGGTTCTGACGCACGATCGGTCGATAGCTCTCCTCAACCTCCAGTCTGAACGGTAAGCACAAGTGACAGAAGCAGAAGAGAGCCGCAGTCAGCAGCAGAACCCGGCCAGGGACCTGCAGGAGTTCCTCCACGAGCTCCTGCACTATCCCCACGGACACTTCAACATGCTCGCGTTCTTTTCGAACCGATACGACATAGAGCCACCGGACCAGCTCGTCGTGCTGACGATGATGGCGCCTGACTTGCAGCTCCCCGCCCGAGCGATGAGGGCGACTGAGAGCGCTCTCGGCCATCGTGCGGAAAAGTACCTCCAGTGGAAGGACAACGTTCTGACGTGCTTCAGCAGAATCAACCTGGAAACCAACGTTGACAACGTGCGTAGCCTGATTCCTGGAGACACAATGACTCATCTGGACTACTGCGTGTCGAGACTGGATGAACTGGATCCAGACGACGACCTGCAAGCACTGATAGAGATGATCGACGACTTCCGGGACAAAGCCAAGTCGCTCAACCTGGACAAATCGATCGTCAAGTCCATCCACGAGAACCTTCAGGAACTGGAGGATGTTGCTTGGGACCACTTCTACCGACTCGATACTGACGAAGGCGTCATCGGCAAGATCGCCTTCAACCTCACGGAACTCAGACGTAGGAGCTCCTCACAGAAGCTAGGCCGGTTCGTTCACGGTTGCTGGCAAGTACTTTGGCGGCTCTATCTGTACAGGAAGGCTGGACAGGAACTCCTACCCGACGCAGAGAAATGGGTGAAGGGACTGCTCCCAGGTGATGAGAACTAGGGACCAGTGGCAACAGCGGAGTTCGAATCGGCATTCGAGTCCCGCCGCTCGTTGACGGGGCACCTCAGTAACGCGCTGGAAGCGCGGATGGGACCGGAGCTGCGTCTCGCGAGCTAGCGTGAGACAGTGCGTCTGATCAGACGCTCTCGTGCTTTCTCGGCTGGAGACGGCAGATGGAGAGAATGGCCACTGCCCCACACCAAGCCACCGGAAGCCGTCGAGCCTAGGTCCCGGCCTCGCTAAGCGCGGCGAGTGTGCTCGGCGAGCGGAGCCGGAATAGATCCAGGTGTCTCCGCTCGGGTTCCAGTTAGACTTCTCTCACCCGCAACTCCCTAGGGTCCCGCATCTTGCCGCGACGCGAAACACCTCCCGACACCGGCGCCGACGGTCTGGCCTCCATCGCCCATCGGGCGAAGCGGAAGAACCTGCCACCTTCCGGCATTGAGTCCCACGGGGAGCTTCGTGAAGAGGCGGCCGTCGCGTACTGGCACAACCCTCACCTGCCGCCCCGGCTGGCATCCTCCCCCGACCCAGCCGCGACCGACCGGCTGGGGGAGGTGCTCGCCGAAGCCGGGCGTCGAGCGCTGACGGAGGACGAGGTTCGCACCCTCGACCGGGCGATCAAGCAGCATGAACCCTGGCTCGACTGGAGTGGAAAGCGGGAACGCCCATGGTTCGAAGTTGACCCCGTCGCCCTGCACATGCACGAGAGGGTCTCGACCCAAGCCATCCTCCGCGTTCTTGCACGGCAGGACGTCAACCGGAGCCTGTTTGCGGATCCGCAGTTGGACTACGCGAAGGCCGTGCAGTTCTACAGTCACGACGTCGAGTGGTCGAACCGAATGATCCTCGGAGACTCCCTGCAGGTGATGGCGAGTCTCGCACGGCGCGAGGATCTGGCCGGGAAGGTCCAGATGATCTACGTCGATCCTCCCTATGGAATCAAGTTCGCGTCGAACTTCCAGCCAGAGCTTGGCCGGCGGACGGTGACGGACAAGGAGAGGGACTTCACTCGCGAACCCGAGACGATCAGGGCCTATCGCGACACCTGGACACTCGGCATTCACTCATACCTCGCCTATCTGCGAGACCGGTTCACGATGATGCGAGATCTGCTCTCCGAGAGCGGCAGCATCTTCGTGCAGATCAGCGACGTCCCAGTGGTCCGTGTACGTCTTGTCGAACTCCCGCCATACGCTTGTCACCACAGACGATCCCGTACTCTGCGTCTACAGAAGACGCGGCGGCGGCTTCGACCACATGGCGCTCCCATTGAGCCCTTCCCGGTTGCTCGTTTGCCGGCGAAGGTCGGACATCCAACTCAGGACAGTCCCAAGCTCGGCACACCGCCACTCCGACGCTGACACGGCCATCAGAACGTACACCATGGCTGCCCGCGAACTCCGCTACACGAACCTGCTTCTTGCGCAGGCGGCCCGGAAGCATGTGTTCGCCCAGCGCACCGTCAGCGTGATAGAGGCGCACGCCGAGGTCGACTTGCGCAAGTGGCGCCCGCGCTTTCCGGACGCGCCGACTGCCTGAAACCCGGGAAGGCCCGACAGCTGCGTCGCCCCGACCGTTGGCCCTCAGCGGCCTTATGCAGGCACCGAATCGGCGCACCACACGCACTTCACCCCTAGCTACGCGTCGAGCTCCGGCCCAGCCTAGGCCATTGAACCGAGCGTGACGGACTCCTGGTTCCAGCACAGCGTACGCATCTCCTCCCAGAAACCGAGGAGGGCAGCGCACCATTCGTCCAAGTGGTGCCTGTGAACATACAGGTCGAAGTCCAAGGAACCGTGGTCGTCGGCCTCCTGGTCAGAGAGCGCAGGATCGCGGAAGAACTCTCGTGGGAGCTTCTTCAACTCGTCCTCTTCCTTTCTCGCTCCCTCTCTGCCGTGTTTGATCGTGTTCGCTACGACTCGAAGCACCCTGATCTCTTGCAGAGAGGCGAAGTCGCGGTAGTCAAGGCCTATCTCCGCAAGTCCCTTTCCGACACCCTTAAGGCCTCGGACGCCCTTGGCGTCCCCACCCCTGAAGCGGACCGCACTTCGAGCGAAGACCGTCACCTGTCTCTCGAATAGATGGTACAGACCGACCGCCAGGATGTTCCGAGTCTCCTGCTCGACATGAATCGCAGTAAGGAAGAAATCTGCGGCCAGATCGCCGATGACCTGTTCGTCTGCTCCCAGGGACCTCAGACGCTGCTCCTCGCGCTCCCATTCGACGCCGACGCCGTCCATGGCGTGAACGAGTCGTTTGATCGTGTGATCGCGGAAGCGTTTCAGTGCGTCCTGGTAGAAGGGGACCATCATCGTGTCGACAGCGGCGACTCGCACGTCCTCGGGAAAGGCCATTTCGTTCGTCCTCAGCGAGTCTCTTCTTGCAGCGGCGAGAAGCGGATCCTGGCCGCGTCAATGAGCCGATGAAGAGCCATGTCGTTCAATCCACGTAGCCCAGCGCCCGGAGCCGCCGGCGCACGTCCTCGTCGATCTGATCGTCCTCGATCTCCTCGGCGGATGTGATCTCGCTGGCAAGATCCCGTTCGGCCAGCAGGCCGAGCATCCGCTCCACCACATCCGGGCGGCCGGCCGCCAGGTCCTCCAGCTCGCCCGGATCCGCATCCAGATCGAAGAGCATCGGCTCCGTTCCCTGGGACGGTGACTGCGGCAGCACGAGCTTGTAGCGGCCGCGGATCACGGAGGCCGCGCGGTGGCCGTCGACGTCGA
Organism: Acidobacteriota bacterium; assembly: GCA_011525365.1. Lineage (GTDB taxonomy): Bacteria > Acidobacteriota > Thermoanaerobaculia > Multivoradales > Multivoraceae > Multivorans. The sequence continues at coordinate 1,297,050 of WTGQ01000002.1, read as the reverse complement.
GGTGAGTGTAGACATCCGGCGGATCGTCGCCGCGGCGGCGCGCCGCCAGCAGATCGCGTCCGTCGGTGGGCGGCGCCTCGATGCCGAGGTAACCGAGCAGCGTCGGCATGACGTCAATGTGCTGCGCCGGCGCTTCCACGCGCCGCGGCGGCACCCCGGGCAGGCGCATGACGAGGGGGACGCGCAGCACCTCCTCGTACAGGGACAGCCCGTGCTCCCAGCGGCCGTGCTCCGCGAACTCCTCGCCGTGGTCGGAGACGTAGATCACCGCCGTGTCCTCGCCCAGGCCGCGGACCGACAGTTCGTCGAGCAGTTCGCCGAAGGCGCGGTCGTTCTGGGCCACCTCGGCGTCGTACAGCCGCGAAAGCGCCTCGGCGGTCCCCGGCCCGGGCTCCACCTCGCCGCGGTTCAACCGCAGCAGGTAACGGACCGTCCGGTAGTGCGCGGGCGCGCCGCCGGCCTCGAACATCTCCTCGAACTCCGGCGCGGGATCGTAGGGCCCGTGGGGGTCGATCGCGTGCAGGAAGAGAAAGAAGGGCTGTCCACTCCCTTCCCGCTCATCCAGCCACAGCCGCACTCGCTCCAGCATCGTCTCGTCGCGGTCCCGGTCCTCGCTGCGGAAGCGCGCAAAGCCCTGGGCGAAGCCGAAGGCACGACTGACGTTCGGATTGCGGACCAGGCCCATGCCCTCGTAGCCGTTGGCGGCCAGGATCTCGGCCAGGGTCATGGCGTCCTCGGGCAGCACGGAACGGCGGCCGACGGTGCGATGCGCGGGCGGCAGCAGGCCGGTGAACAGGGAGGCCACGGCCGGCCGCGTCCACGACGACTGGGCGTAGGCGTTCTCGAACAGGACGGCGCCCGCCGCGAACGCGTCGAGCCGCGGCGACGTCGGCTTCTCGTAGCCGTAGACGCCGAGGCGGTCTGCGCGGACAGTGTCCACGACGTAGAGAACGATGTTCGGCCGCCGCGCCTCGGACGTCCCGTCCGGCAGCCCGGCGCCGCAGGCGACCAGCACCGCCGCCAGCGCCGGTCCACACAGGCGGCGGAACATGGAACGAGCGTCGCTCACGAGGCAGCCGAACCGTAGCAAGTCCTGCTACCCTCCGCCCGCCATGAACTCAACGACCGCGCTCGCTTCCCCACTGACGGCCGGCCTCGCCCTCGTGACCGGCCTGGTCGGCGTGCTCGGTGCCCGCTTCGACCTGATCGCGCCCGTCGTGGGCTTCGTCCTGTTCGCTTTCCTGATGCCCGTGTGCGCCGCGATCGCCCTGCTCCTCGGCCTGATCGGCGTGCTCCGGACGCGGCAGGGCCAGCGTCGCGGAGGCGCTTCGCAAGCCTGGGGCGGCACCATCCTTTCGACGGTGATCATCGGTTGGGTCTTCGTGCTGTTCTACGGCAGGGCCGGGGCGCCGCTGATCCACGACATCACCACCAACATCGAAGATCCGCCCACCTTCGTTGCGGCCGCTCCGGAGGACAGTCGCGGCGGAGGCTTCGCCTACCCGAGCGGCGGCGCCCAGGTCCCCGCTCTCCAGCGGCGGGGCTATCCCGATCTCGGCACGCTGCACCTGGACCTCTTACCGAGAGAGGCGCTCTGGCGCGCGCGGCACACGGCCGAAGACATGGGCTGGGAGCTGATCCGGAGCGACGACGAGAGCGGGGAAACCGAGTTCGCCGATACGACTCCCTGGTTCCACTTCGTCGATTTCGTCGCGGTCCGGGTCCGGGCCGACGAGGCCGGCGCGGCCGTTGACCTGCGCTCCGTGTCCCAGGTGGGAGGCGGCGACCTGGGCAAGAACGCGGACCGTATTCGCCGCTTCCTGGACCGACTCGGCCACGCCCACTGAGCGGCTACGATACCGCTCCCTTCCGCGCAACGATCCCACGTCAAACCACCGGCGCGCCCGCGCCAGGAGAGCACTGAAGCATGACCCCACTCACCGACATGGTCGACTACGAAGTCCGGGGCGAGGTCGCCCTCATCGTGATCGACAATCCGCCCGTCAACGCGCTCAGCCACGGCGTGCGCGCCGGCATGGTCGAGGGACTGGCGAAGGCCGCGGCCGACGACGAGGTGGCCGCGGTGCTCCTGGTCTGCAAGGGCCGCACGTTCATCGCCGGTGCCGACATCACCGAGTTCGGCAAGCCGATGAAAGAGCCGGGACTCAACGAGGCGATCGAGGCGATGGAGCACGCGGCCAAGCCCGTGGTGGCGGCAATCCACGGCACGGCCCTGGGCGGTGGCCTGGAGACGGCGATGGCCTGCCACTACCGCGTCGGCACAGCTACGGCCAGGTTCGGTCAGCCCGAGGTCAAGTTGGGGATTCTGCCGGGCGCGGGCGGCACGCAGCGACTGCCCCGACTGGTCGGTTACCCGAAGGCGCTCGAGATGTGCGTGATCGGCAACCCGATCGGCGCCAAGGAGGCCCTGGAAGGCGGTCTGATCGACGAGATCGTCGACGACGTGTTCGAGGGCGGCGTCGCCTTCGCCGAGAAGGTGATCGCCGAGGACCGGCCGCTCAGGAAGATCCGCGACCTGGAGGAGAAGGTCAACGAGGCGCGGGCCAACCGCAAGGAGATCTTCGACGGCTTCCGGCGCAAGATCGCCCGCCGCACCCGCGGCTTCGAGGCGCCGGAAGCGAACGTGCGCGCGATCGAGGCCGGCCTCGACATGTCCTTCGACGAAGCGCTCGACAACGAGCGGAAGCTGTTCGCCGAGCTCATGTCGGGCAAGCAGTCGATCGCCCAGCGCTACTACTTCTTCGCCGAGCGCGAGGCGGCCAAGGTGCCCGACGTGCCCCGAGACACCCCGATGCGCAAGATCGAGAAGGTCGGCGTGCTCGGCTGCGGCACGATGGGCGGCGGCATCTCGATGAACTTCGCCAACCGCGGCATCGGCGTGACGATCGTCGAGGCCGAGCAGAGCCGGCTTGACCACGGCTTCGGCGTCATCCGCAAGAACTACGAGCGCACCGCGAGCCGCGGCAGGATGACGATGGAACAGGTCGACCAGTGCATGGGCCTGCTCGACGGCGTGACCGACCGTGAGGCGCTCGCCGACTGCGACCTGGTGATCGAGGCCGTGTTCGAGAACATGGATCTGAAGAAGGAGATCTTCGCCAGCCTCGACCGGATCGTGAAGCCGGGCGCCGTACTGGCTACGAACACATCGGCTCTCGACGTGAACGAGATCGCCGCCGCCACCAGCCGGCCCGAGGACGTGATCGGCATGCACTTCTTCTCGCCCGCCAACATCATGCGCCTGCTGGAGGTCGTGCGCGGCGAGAAGACGGCTAAGGACGTGATCCACACCGCGATGACGATCTCCAAGCAGATCGGCAAGGTCCCGGTGCTGGTCGGCGTCTGCCGGGGCTTCGTCGGCAACAGGATCCTGTTCCAGCGCCAGCAGCAGGCGCAGGCGATCATCCTGGAGGGCGCGAAGTACTACGACGTGGACCGCGTCCTCTACGACTTCGGCTTCCCGATGGGTCCGTTCGCGATGAGCGACCTGGCAGGCCTCGACATCGGCTGGAACGAGAAAGAGTCGGCATCCCGCGACATCCGCGAGATCCTCTGCGAATCCGGCCGGCGCGGCCAGAAGAACGGCCGCGGCTATTACGTCTACGATCCGGAAACACGAGCCTCGGCGCCCGATCCGGAAGTGCTGCAGATCATCAGCGACTTCGGCTCCGCCCAGGGGATCGAGCAGCGCGAAGTCGGCGAGGAGGAGATCCTCGAACGCTGCCTCTATCCGATGGTGAACGAGGGCGCGAAGATCCTCGAGGAAGGGATCGCGATCCGGCCGTCGGACGTCGACGTGATCTGGGTCAACGGCTACGGCTGGCCGGTGTACCGGGGCGGCCCGATGCACTGGGGCGACAGCGTCGGTCTTTCGAAGGTCGCGGCTCGGATGCGCGAGTTGGCGGACGAGAGCGGCGACGCGTTCTGGCAGCCGTCGGCGCTGCTCGCCGAGCTGGCCGACGCCGGCAAGAGCTTCAGCGACTGGAGAGCCGGCTGAGGGAGACCCGCATCGAGATCGGGCTGACTCCCTGGGTCGACTACCTGGGCGACGAGGCGGGGTCGATCGCCGACCAGGCGGAGTTCGCCGACCGGCTCGGCTTCCACTCCCTCTTCCTGCCGGAAAGCCACTTCACCGGCGCCGCCGCCTGCCCCTCGCCCATCGTCGTTCTCGCTGCCGCCGCGGCGCGAACGACGAACCTGCGGCTGGGCACGACCTCCTATCTGCTGCCGGTCCGCAACGCCTTCCAGGCGGCCGAGGAGGTGGCCGTCCTCGACCGCCTCTCGAACGGCCGCGTGATCCTCGGGCTGGGCCGCGGTTTCCGGCCCGCGCTGTTCGCGGCCTTCGGCGTCGATCCCAGCACGAAGCGCCAGCGCTTTCTCGAGTCGCTGGACCTGATGAAGCGCGCCTGGGCCGGCGAAGCGATCGAGGTCGGCGAAGCCGGCGCGCGTCAGCCCGTGCGGATCGCGCCGCTGCCGGTGCAGCAGCCCCATCCGGAACTCTGGGTCGCCGCCTTCGGCCCCCTGGCGCTCAAGCAGGCCGGCGAACTGGGTCTTCCCTACCTGTCTTCCCCCCTGGAGACCGTCTCCCGGCTCACGAGGAACCACGAACTCCACCGCGAGGCTCTGCCGCAGGGGGCGCCGCGACCGATCGTCCCGGTCATGCGCACGGTGTTCATCTCGGAGGACCGGGCCACCTGCGAACGCGTGAGCTCCGCCCTGACCGCGCAAGCGCTCAGGATGGCGCGCGCCGGCTCGCGCCTCGTGCAGGAAGAGGAGCTGACGGACATCGGAAACTGGGCGGTCGTCGGCGGACGCGACGAGGTGCGCGCCGGTCTAGACCTCTACCGTGAGCGCATCGGCATGACCCACGTCATCGCGCGCTGCGGCGTTCCCGATGCGGCGCCGTGGGAGATCGAGGAGTCGATCCGGGCCCTGGCCCGAATCAACTCGTAGGGCCGTCCCCTAGCTGGTCGCCGTGCAGGCGTCGGGAAACGCGCCGACTTCGGTCAGCGCCGGGTGGCCCTTCGCGAGGACATTCCGCTGGTAGTCCTCATCGGACTCATTCGGACCCTGAGGCCTCCTGACGATCGGTGGAAAGTCGTACGTCCTCGAGTTGACGATCATGCCGCCGTCGGCGTTCTGGGCCGGAAGCGTCGTGTCTCGAACGACCAGCCTGATGCCGACATCGCTAGCCGTGGCGGCGAACACCCAGTGATGCTGGTTCTCACCGCAACCGTCGAGCACCTTGAGCAGCATTTCCCAGTTGTTCGGCTCGAAGAAGTAGAACAGTCCCGAATCCCTCGTACGAGACCTCGCCACCTTGGCGGGCATCGTCTCGCTGTTCACCGTGAACTCGACCGTAACCTCGTAGCGGCCTTCGTGCAGGCACAGGACGGTGTCGCTCTCGACGCAGCCGCCAGCCTCGCTGGCGGCCGGCACCGATGCGGCGGCGGCCCGTTCCGGCACCGCGGTTTCGGCGGCCTCGACGGGCTCAACGCAGAGTCCGAGCAGCAGTAAACCCAGGAAAGCCGTTGCCAGTACGCCGCTCCCTGCTCGCCCACGCCCAATCGCCACGGACGGAACCTCTTCCGATCTCGACATCTGGTCTCTCCCGGATCGTGCCTGGCTACTGACAGCGTCGGCCCTCACGCAGCTACGACCTTAGTGCCAGTACCGTTCCAGGGCAAACGGGATCCTCTCATCCGGGAGTTGGGGCGGTTGCCCGGAGCTGCCGGCAGCGCGTGGCTTCAGCGCCCTGGAGGTCGAAGTTCACAGTCAGGCGGTAGTCGAAGGCCACCGCTCTCCCGTCAAGACTGGCCGGCTCGAACCTCCACTGCTCAGCGGCAGCGATGGCGGATTCGGAGAGCTCGGGAGAGCCGCGGAGAACGCTGATCCGTTGGGGGATCCCGTCGCGGTCGATTCCGAGTTCAAGGCGGACTTCGCCTTCCATACAAGCCCTGCGGGCGAAGTTCGAGTAAACGGGCGGCACCGCCCTGGTCTGTACCGGCCCCCGGAAACCGCGAGCGATCTCCTGCGAACTCGATCCTTCAGGCAGGATCGCCGCATCCAGGGCGGTCAGACTCGCCCGGATCGCCCCCAGGGCTCCCGTCCGCGTGGCTTGAGCCACTCTCAGATCCGGAGTCTCCGCGTCGTCGCCACGGTCCGTACCGCTGCTCTCCGGCGCGATCGACGCCTGGCTCTCCCGGCTACGGCAAAGTTCACTCACGACGGACGCGTCCTTCAGTCTGGCCACGCCTCCAGCCAGGGACTCGGTGAACGGACCGGCGACTCCGGTTTCGTAGAGCCGCATCGCGTGTGCCAGACGACTCTCTGCCCCGGCCAGGAGCTCCTCGGCCTCGTCCGTGGTTCCCTCGAGCCCCTCCAGTCCGGAGAGCGCGGAGGCAACCGCACGACGGGTCTCGACCAGATCGAGCGACCGCACGAGCCCGGCGAGTCGATCGATTCTCTGCTTGGCGTAGAACCCGGATCTGACAGCCGCGCTGGTCCACGCGCTCTCGGGATCCTCGCCGCAGAAACCGATGAGCGGCACGGTGACCCCATCCCGGTTCTCCCGCGAACGGATCGCAAGATCGTAGGACAATCGACCGGCACCCGCGACGACCTCCAGAACCGGCTCCAGGTCGCCCTTCTTTCCGAGCATCTTGGCGGCTGCCTCGACATCCTCGAAGGCGGTTCTGAGCATTCCCGTCACGACCCGCTGGTTCTCCTCCATCGAACGAATGCGCTCGGCGGGCACGAGGACCATCCGCAACTCGCTCGCCCGTGACTGCGCCGGTGCCGAAACGCTGGTCAGCGCCACGACGAGAAACAGCGACCAGGCACGCCCCGGCCCACCGCTACCCGGTCTGCCGATCACTGCCACGGATTCTCCGGCCGCGAGATCCTGCCGGCACAACCGGCCGGTGCAACGAAGTTGATCGTCAGGCTGTAGTAGACCTCGACCGGCCGTCCATCGAGTGTCGCCGGCTTGAACTTCCAACCCCTCACCGCCTTCACCGCCGCCTCGGTCAGTCCCGGAAGCGACTTGAGCACACTCACGGCCCGGACCGTGCCCGCCTTCGTGATCACCGCCTGAAGGATCACCATGCCCTCGATGCAGGCCTCGCGCGCGCGTCCTGTGTAGCGCGGATCCACCGCCCTGATCTTGCGTGGGCTCCGTACGACCCCGCCAATGTAGCGAGGGACGCCCTCGAGATCCTCCGGAGGCGTCGTCACGGCGGCAATCGCGTCGAGCGCGCTCCCAAGCACGGCCGAGGCCGCCACCCGGCGCGCCTCGATTACGCTTGCCGCCAGCGGTTCCGCCGAGACCGGCGGCGCCGGCGGAACTGAGACGGGTGTGGATGGTGCGCAGTCTCGCTCCGCCTCGGCCGGATCCGTCGCGCTGCTCCGCGCCTTCACGATGGCGTCCGCAAAGGGAAGCAACACCCCGCGGCTGTACTGGTCGAGGGCTTCGGCGAGGCGTTGTCGGGCCAGTGTCAGGCTTTCGCGGGCCTCGGCGATCTTGCCCTTGCCAGAGGACTCGGCATCCAGGGCCGAGAGCAGCGCCTCTACCGCCCCATGCGCCGGCTCCAGGCGAAAGCGCGTCATCGCCTGCGTCATTGCCTCTACCTGATGCCGCGCCAGGGCAACCGCAACGCGGTCCTCCTCCACCACCGCGGCGCCCGTGATCTGCGCGCAGAACGCAGCCGACGGAATGGAAAGACCATCCGCCACCGCTACCGCTCCGAAGGTCTCCCAGAGGGATCGGGACTGCGCCGTGGCGGTATCGAGGTTCGTCACGATCGGCCCCAGGCTGCCGTTCCCGAGCTTCGGAGCGACCGCCAACTCGTCACGAGCCTCACCTACGAGTCGCGTGATGCTCCTCTGGGTCGCGGCCAGTTCAGCCATCTGCGCGGCCGGAACGAGAGTCAGCCGCGCCACGTCCTCGCCCGGGGCAGGCGAGGCCGCCCAGAGTCCGGCGACCACCATCCCGGAAACAAGCCTCTTGGCCACGGCGCGCAGTATAGACACCGAGAGTTCCCGGCGCGACGCCGCCATGCAGGGTGCAGGACGTCCCTGCCGGACGTGTAGAGTGAGCGGCCTGTTCGCAGAAGACAGACAACAAAGCCTGGAGGCAACATGGCCGACAGTCGACGCCGCAAGAGCTCAATCGCCGTCCTGAACGCGGCGCTCCTGTTCCTGACTGCCAGCCTGGGCGCTGGCGTAGTCAAGACCGAATCCGGCAAGCTGCAAGGCGAGGTTCTCGACGCCGCCACCGGCCTGACGGTCTACCGCGGCATCCCGTTCGCGGCGCCGCCGGTCGGCGAACTGCGCTGGAAGCCGCCGCAGCCGGCGGCGAAGTGGGAGGGCGTGCAGGACGCGACGGAGTTCGGCGCGATCTGCCCGCAGGCGCCGGTCCTGGCGATGGTGACCGGAGAGGCCCTGCCGGGGACATCGGAGGATTGTCTGTTCCTGAACGTCTGGACGGCGGCTCGGGAAGGCGACGATCCGCGGCCGGTGATGGTCTGGATCCACGGGGGTGGCCTGAGCCTCGGCTGGAGCAACCAGGTCGGCTATGACGGCTCCGCCTTCGCTGGCAAGGGCGTCGTCCTGGTTTCGATCAACTACCGGCTCGGCCCGCTCGGTTACCTCGCGCACCCCGCACTGTCCAGGGAGGCAGGCGGTGAATCCGGCAACTACGGCTTCCTCGATCAGATCGCGGCGCTCCAGTGGGTCGAGCGAAACATCGCGCAGTTCGGCGGCGATCCGGACAACGTGACCATCTTCGGTGAGTCGGCCGGCGGCACGAGCGTCCACGCGCTGATGGCGAGTCCCCTTGCCAGCGGGCTCATCCACCGGGCGATCGCGGAAAGCCCCTGGGTCACCGACACGAACGTCCGTCCGCTCAGGGGAGCGAACGGAATTCACGGCAGCGCCGAGGACGTCGGCGTCGCCTGGGCGACGGCGATGCTCGACGACGGCGTCAAGCAAACGGCGAAGGCGCTCCGGGCTCTCGACGCCAGGACGATCATCACCGGAACCCCCCAGGCGGGCCAGCCCGGCGCCTACGAGCCGCACGTCACCTACGGCACGGCCTTCATGCCCGAGTCCAGCGAAGACCGCTACACGGCCGGTAAGCAGAACGACATCCCCCTGATCGCCGGCACGAACCGCAACGAGGGCACGATGTTCATGGCCTTCCAGCCGATCACCGATCGGGCGGAGTTCCTCGAGATGCTGAAGGGCGTCTACGGCGATCAGGCCGGGAAGGTCGCCAAGCTCTACCCCTCATCCGGCGCCGAGGAGCTGAAGGCGCAGCACGACCGCTTCATCACCGACACCTGGTTCCTGCGCGGCACGCGCCGGATGCTGCTCGGCATGGACAAGGTCTCCTCTCCCGCATTCCAGTACTTCTTCACCCGGGTGAACCCGGAGAACCCGGCCTGGGGCGCCCATCACGCGGCCGAGCTGGGCTACGTCTTCAACACGCTTCAGGGCGAGAACTACGACGAGACGGACGATCGTCTCGCGGCGCTGATGATCGACTACTGGGTCCAGTTCGCCCGTACCGGCGACCCGAACGGCGGCGGCCGGCCGACGTGGCCGCAGTTCGCGGCCAAGAGGCAGGCGTATCTCGAGCTCGGAGACGATGTCAAAACGGGGACCGCGCTGGAACGGGAGATCAACGACCGGCTGGAAGCGATTCGAGGCAGTCAATAGACACCCGCGACAAGCTAGCGAGGCAGTAAGTCAGAGACACGGAAGCTGGAGCCGATGACCAGGCGCCCGTTCAGCGGTTGGCGGATCGTCGGAATCGGCTCGCTCTGCTACGGCTTCGGCATCTCGCCGATGTACTACGGCTGGGGCCTGTTCCTGCCCGAAATGCAGCAGGACCTTGGACTGAACGACGCGCAGTCCGGACTCGTCTTCAGCGTCTTCAGCTACATCTACCACTTGCTCGGGCCGGTGGTTGGGATCGTGATGGCGCGTCTGGGAATCCGATCCGTCATGGGCTTCGGCGCCGCGGTCGGTGTACTCGCCTTCTGGCTGATGAGCCGGGCGGACTCTTTCGCCGATTGTGTGTTCGCCTACGGAGTGCTCGGCGGCATCGCGATTGGCTTCGGGACCATCCTCCCTGCGCAGACTCTGGCCTCGAACTGGTTCGTCCGCTCTCGATCGAGGGCCATCGCCCTGGTGCTGGGCGGGGGTGCCGTGGTCGGATTCGGCGTAAGCACCTACTTTGCGCCGGGAATCCTCCGCGTCGCCGACTGGCGAACCGGCTGGCTGATCATCTCCGGCATCTCGGCCCTGGTTGCTGTCGCCGCGGTCCTCTTCATCCGCGGTACGCCCGAGAAGGTCGGCCAGCAACCTGATGGAAGCTCAACATCCGGTGATGCGGGGCCGGAGGAGCGGAGCGGTCCAAGCGGCCTGGGCGAGTGGACCGCCCCGCTCGCGCTACGCACCCCCCAATTCTACGTTCTGGTCGGTCTCTCGATCGCCTACGGTGTGCCTTGGGGCATCATCACCGTCTTCGGGCGCGTCCATCTCCAGTCGCTCGGCTTCACCCTCGTGATGGCCGGTGCCATCCTGGGCGTTCGCGTCCTTGCAAGCCTGTTCGGCAGGTTCAGTGGCTCCATGGGCGACTTCATGCCGCCCCAGCGGCTCCTCGGCATCGTCCTGGTCATGGAGGGCGTGGGTTGCGCCCTCCTGCTCGTGGCGAAGACCGCCGTACTCGCCTACCTTGCCATGGTGTTGATCGGACTGGGCTTCGGCGCCGCGTATGTGTGTATCCCGGTCGTCTACTCGGCGTTCTACGGCCGACGCGCGTTCGGTACGACGGTCGGCACTCGCTTCGCGATCACCGGTGCGATCTCACCGTCCACGCCGTTCCTGGCCGGAATGCTCTCCGACTGGTCAGGTTCACACCTGCTGACGCTCTCCATCCTGTCCGGGCTCTGCCTCGTCGGTTCCGTGGTGGCGTTCGGCCTGCGCGCGCCGGCGCTGGGCGCGAGGCCGATCAGCTCGGTCGCCACAGGCTAGGAATGCGCGCTCTGAAGCCCGTCATCGCCGACCAGGCGGACGTCGACTGGGAGAACTGGGCCGATCCGGCCAATAGCTCCCCGAGCGCCATTCGCTGGAAGCTCCTGATCAGCCGCGAGCGCAGTCCGAGCGGCGGGCTCGTCACCGGCGTGGCGAAGATCGAGCCGGGTGCCGCGCTTTCGCGACACCACCACGAGCCGGAAGAGACGTACTACGTACTCAGCGGCCGCGGCGACATGGAGATCGAGGACTTGCAGACGGAGATCGGCCCCGGAACGGCCATCTACATTCCGCCCAACGCCAGGCACGCCGTTCGCTGCATTGGCACCGAGCCACTCGTCTTCATCTTCACGTTCCCACGCGAACGATTCGAGGACATCGTCTACCACCGGGACGCGTAGCCGCTGCGCGGAAGTACGACGAGCCCGCCCCTAGCCGGCGGCGACCGTCGTCTGCCAGAGGTGTTCACCCCAGGACAGCCTGAGCGTCCCGGGAGTGTCGCCTTCCGGCGGCTCGATGTCGATCGTCAGGCGTGACTTCCTGCCCTCGACAACGGAGTGCTCCAGCGGCGTCTCGCCCAGGTCCTTCGCCGGATCGTGCATCGTGCCCCAGACGTCCGGCTCGTGGTTCACGATCAATACCCACTGGCCGTCGTCGTCGAGGCGGAGCCACAGGCTGTAGAGACCCGCGAAACCGGGTGAGACGTTGCCCGCCGGCACTTCGAGTTGACCGACCACGATGTCGGCCTCCGTGCGCAACTTGATCGCGGCCGCGGTCTGAAACTCGAACAGACCCTGTTCGTGTTCCTGCAACGCCTCCCAGTCCACACCGAGGAGCGGCAGCCTTCCGGCGTTCACCTCGACCATGCCGCCGCCGACCTCGGTCCTGTCGATCGACCGCGTCGCGGCGACCAACAGCGCGAAGGCGTTGGTCAGGCCCGAGGCGTCCAGCTTGCGACCCTCACCCTCCTTCGAGGGCTTCTCGATGACCTTCTCGGTCTCGGCGAACTGACCCGCCGCAGGCGCCCCAAAAGCCGCTGCCGAGAGCAGCAGGACGGCAGCGACCGAAGGCAGCCGCCACCACCCGCGCAAACCGGTCATTCCCGCCTACCTACTCCCCGCCGCCGGTGCTCTGAATCGAGGCGACGCCGAGCCGCAGCGCGATCGGATCGACCGGCTCGACCGGCGCCCAGGCCACGAAGCCGAGCATCATCTCGTCCGTCGTGGCCGTGCCGTTCACCACGTTGTCGGCCGGGTCGAACCCGCGCTCGTCGCCACGCTCCGGCGTGTTCTCGAACCACATCGAAACTTCGACCCGGGTGCCGGCGGGGATCGTCTTCGGCTTCTTGTACTGATACGTCGTCTGCCACTCCTGGTCGTAGTTCGGCACGTCGAGAAGAACCTCGGTCGTGCCGTCGGGGTAGTACGCGTCGTAGCGCACCGCCACCGACCGCAGGTGGGCATGCGGCCAGAGAGCCAGGATGTCCGTCTCGACCGGGAAGACCCGTGCGGCGCCGACCTTCCAGCGGTCGTGGCCGGGCGGAATCTCGAACGTCAGGTTGCCGATCGAATCGAACTTGACCTCACGCAGTTCGCTCTCGGGCACATCGGCGAACACGAAGCCGATCTCGGAGCGATCGTGGAAGCCGCTGCCCTCGCCGGCCTCCTTGTTGTAGTGCATGGAGAACTCGATCGTCGAGCCGGGCTCGAGCTTCATCGCGTAGCCGGGCTCCATCAGGTGACTCTCCGCGCCCAGAGCGATGCAGCCAAGCGAGCTGTCGCTGAACTTGCCGAGCGCCGTCGCGCCGCCCGGAGGCCTGACGCTGGCGCACATGTGATGGACATCGCTGCCGCCGACCTTGAACTCGACGCCGCGCACCCAGACGGGTTCGGGGAGGATCTCTTCGGTCAGCTCGGTCTCGAAGTTGATGTTGATGTCGGCGATGTCGTCCGCCACCCAGTACTCCTCCGGCATCGCGACGACCAGGTCGGGACGGCCGAGGGACCAGCCGCCGGAACCCTCCTCGACGAATCTCCTCGGCGGCGGCGCATCGGCCGCGTCGCCGGCGGGCGAGCCGCCGCGGACCCAGGCCAGGACCGTCTCGATCTCGTCGTCCGACATCACCCGCTCGTGGTGGAACTGTCCACGGGTCGCCTCCGTAGCGAACCAGGGCGGCATGGAGCGGTTCTCGACCGCACGCGCGATCGAGCGGGCCCACGGACGCGTCTGCTGGTACGTCATCAGCGGCATCGGCGCGATCATGCCGCCGATGTTCTCGCCCTCGCCTTCCGGGCGGTGGCACGTCTGGCAATTCTCCTGCAGAACCGGCAGGACGTCGGCGAAAAACGTCGGCGTGTCCGCGTCGGCGGCCACGGCCATGCCCGGAAGGGCAAGGGCGGCAGCGAGCACGACGAGAACAGGGCGAGAGGTCGCGGTCTTCATGAGTCTGGTCTCCGGTTCGGGCGGCCAGCGGCGTCAGGGGCGGGCACGGAATTGCATGCTGGCTCGGATCCTAGGTCAGTGCTCAGCAAGTGTATCCGATCGCAACTGGCGCTATCGTGGGTTCATTCCAGAACTGTCGGAGGTCGCCGAGAAATGCGAAAGCCCCTCGCCAAACTGGCCAGAGCGACGAGAACCGCACTCGTCCTTGGCCTCTGCGCTGCTGCCGGCGCCACGGCTCAGGAAGCGGACAGGCGAGCCCTGTTCGGCGACCTGCACGTCCACACCCGCTACTCGTTCGACGCCTTCATCTTCGGCACCCGCACGACGCCGGACGACGCCTACGAGTTCGCCAAGGGCAAGGCGATCGAGCACCCCGCGGGACTCGAACTCCAGCTCGACCGGCCGCTGGACTTTCTCGCGGTGACCGACCACGCCAACTATCTCGGCATGCTGGAAGCGATGTCGCAGCCCGGCCACCCGCTATCGAAGCTCGACCGGGCGGCCGACCTCACCCAGGCCCGGACGATCGCGGAGAAACGGCGCGCCTTCCGCAGCGGCGCCTACGTGAGGCAACACCGGGACCTGGACGTCATCCGCTCCGCCTGGAAACGGACCGTCGAAGCGGCCGAGCGCCACAATGACCCGGGCAACTTCACGACGTTCTCGGCCTACGAGTACACCTCGAGCCGCGACGGCGGCAACCTCCACCGCAACGTGATCTTCAGGGACAGCTCGGTTCCCGACTACCCGTTTGGCCGCCTCGACTCGGCGAATCCGGAGGACCTCTGGATGTGGATGGACGATCTCCGATCGCGCGGCATCGAGGCCCTCGCCATCCCCCACAACTCGAATGGGTCGGACGGCCACATGTTCCAGCTCGTGAACTTCGCCGGCGAGCCGATCGACGCCGCCTACGCCGAGACCAGGATGCGGAACGAACCCCTGGTCGAGGTCACCCAGGTGAAGGGCACCTCCGACACCCACCCTTTCCTGTCGCCGAACGACGAGTGGGCGGACTTCGAGATCATGCCCTACCGGATCGCGCAGTGGAACAAGTCGAGGCCGCGCGGTTCCTACGCCCGCGACGCCTACCTGCGCGGGCTCAAGCTCCAGGCGGAGCTGGGCGTCAACCCCTACCGCTTCGGCCTGGTGGGCGCCAGCGACACGCACAACGGCGGGGCTTCCCTCGACGAATCGAACTTCGTCGCCAAGGTCGGCATCCTGGACGCGACGGCCGAGTTGCGCGGATCGGTGCCGATGGCGTCGGAGGAAGGCGTGACGGCCTACAACGACACCTACTACAAGACCTGGAGCGCCTCCGGCCTGGCCGGCGTCTGGGCGGAGGAGAACACGCGGGAGTCGATCTACGGCGCGTTCCGCCGCAAGGAGACCTTCGCGACCAGCGGCCCCCGGATCGTCGTCCGCTTCTTCGCCGGCGACTACCCCGACGACCTTGCGACCCGCGACGACGTGGTCGAAGTTGCATACGCGGAAGGTGTTCCGATGGGCGGCGAACTGCCGGCCGGATCGGGCGCCGCGGCGGCGCCGGCGTTCCTCGTCTGGGCGCTCCAGGACCCGCTCGGCACGCCGCTGCAGCGCGTGCAGGTGATCAAGGGCTGGAGTGAAGGCGGACAGGCGAAGGAACAGGTGTTCGACGTTGCCTGCTCGGACGGTGGCACGCCCGATCCCGAAACGCACCGCTGCCCGGACAACGGCGCCGAAGTCGACCTCTCCGACTGCAGCATCACGCCGGACAGGGGGGCGTCAGAACTCGTCGCCCGCTGGCAGGACCCGGACTTCGAGTCCGGGCAGCACGCCTTCTACTACCTCCGGGCCCTGGAGAATCCGACCTGCCGCTGGTCGACCTGGGACGCGGTCAAAGCCGGCGTTGCTCCCCGGCCCGAGTTGCAGGCCACGATCCAGGAACGCGCCTGGTCGTCGCCGATCTGGGTCGGGGGCCCGCCGACGGGGTGACCGGAGGCGCACGGCCGGAAGGCCCCCTTGAGCGGCGGCTTGTATACTGCCGACGGCTTCCGCCGACTCCACCTTCTTCTCCGCGAGCATCCAACCCGATCATGCGCAAGTGTCTGATTCCGCTAGCACTGAGCGCGACCCTCGGCGTTTCACCCGGTTTCGCGCAAGGCGACGAGGAGAACGCTTCCCAGGGGCCGGCGACGCTTGGACAGGCGATCCGCGACGCGGACGTTTCAGTCGGTCTCCGCTACCGCGTCGAGCAATCCGACGACGACGCGTTCGACAGCGCGGCGCTCGCTTCGACCCTGCGGACGACCCTCAAGCTGCAGACGAAGGCCTACCGCGGCTTTTCGTTCCTGCTCGAGGCGGAGGACGTGACCCCGGTCGGCAACGACCGCACCTACCGCAACCTCGGCTACGGCGGACTCGACAACGGTGTTCGCGATCGACCGATCATCGCCGATCCGGCGCTCACCGCGATCAACCAGGCGGCGGCTCGCCTGGAGCGGGGGCCGGTCGCCTTCACCCTCGGCCGGACCGAGCTTCTGATCGGCGACCAGCGCTTCGTCGGCGCGGTCGGCTGGCGTCAGCATCACCAGGCCTTCGACGCGGCCGCTCTCGACGCGGAGCTTGCCGCCGACTGGTCGCTGCGCTACGCCTTCCTGAACCGAGCCCACCGGATCACCGGCGCCGAGGAGCCCATGGGCTCCCACCTGATCTACGTTTCGGGCCCGGCGGGTCCCGGCAACCTGGCCCTCTTCGGCTACCTGCTGGACTACGACCGACCCGGAGCCGCAGCCAACTCAACGTCCAACTGGGGCGCCAGCTACAACGGTTCGCACGACGCCGGTGCGGCCTCCGTTCTGTGGGAACTCCAGTATGCGGTCCAATCGGACTGGGCGGACCACCCGGGCAGCGTCGACCTCGACTACCAGAAGACCGGCATCGGCTTCACCCGGGGAGACGTCAGCGTCCGCGCCGTGCGTGAGGCCCTGGACGGCGACGGCACCTACGGCTTCCGTACCCCGCTGGCCACCCTGCACGGCTTCAACGGCTGGACCGACAAGTTCCTCGGCACTCCCGCTCACGGCCTGGTCGACCTGTACTTGCGCCTGGACCACAACCTGGACACCTGGAACTGGACGGTCCGCTGGCACCAGTTCCGCTCCGCAGTCGGCAGCATGGACTACGGCACCGAAATCGACGCGATGGCGGTATGGAACACCCCCTGGAAACAGGACTTCGGCATCAAGCTGGCGCAGTACAACGCGGACGAGTGGAGCACGGACACGTTCAAGGTCTGGGTCTGGACGTCCTGGACCGTCAACCTGCGATCCGCAGGCAACCGCTGACGTCGACCGAGGCCTCGGCTCCTTCCGGGAGAGCCTTCCAGTCCGCGGGGGCCAGCACCAGCACCGGCGGCGACCGTTCGTAGAGTTCGCGGGCCACCGCCGCGCCCAGCGCCAGAATGCCGTCGAGCTCGCGCAGCACGACGGCGGCCGGCGCCGTGCCCAGGCGCACGCCCTCGAGCAGCACCGAGCTCGAGCTGCTCGACCCACGCCCGTACGGCATGACGAGGACGCGGCCGGCGACGCTCTCGCCGCACCGCGGATGCCGCCGGTCGATGATCGTCCCGGTCACCGGATTGACGCCGCCCCAGAACGACAGCGGCTCCTCGAGCCGCAGCACCCTGCCGGCGCCGGCGCCGGCCACCAGGGCCCGGCCCTCGAGTTCCACGACGCTCACGGCCACAGCGCCGGATCGCGCCACAACCGGCCGCGGTGAGCCGAGTGAACACACTCGGCCAGGCTGCCGAAGATCACGTCGAAGCCGACGTTGCCGGGGGCGTAGTGCGCGAACTTCCCCGAATTCGTCATGAGGACGCCGCCCGCCGGCGTGCGGAGGATCGGCGCCACGACTACGCAGGTGTCGACGACCACGCGGACACCTGTGGCGCGCAGCCGCTCCAGAGCCCCTTCCCGTTCCAGGAAGTCGAGCGAGAGCCGGTTCGTGCAGACGACGAACTCGACTCCAGCCGAGGGCCGATGACGCTCGACGAGCGGCAGCAGCTCCGCGAACTCGCGCGGCGAAAAGTGGGGGCTGCCAAGCGCCACGACATCGATCGCCACGTCTCCGCAGGCGCCGGGACTCGAAGCCGCAGCCGCGGGGACCGTCGACAGACTGCGCAGTCCGGCGTGCAGATCATCCACCGTGACCTCGACGCACTCCTCGGCTTCACGGCCGCCGAGCGCCGCCTCCAGGGTCGGCGCCTCCGGCGTGATGCCGACCGCGTGAAAGAGCGCCACCGCACCCGACGAGGCCGCCGCCGCGCCCAACGCCTTCAGGCCGTCT
This sequence comes from Acidobacteriota bacterium, assembly GCA_011525365.1. Classification (GTDB taxonomy): domain Bacteria; phylum Acidobacteriota; class Thermoanaerobaculia; order Multivoradales; family Multivoraceae; genus Multivorans. The sequence goes on along the minus strand of WTGQ01000002.1, from coordinate 1,279,221 downwards.
TCGTCCGCCGCCTCCAGGCCGAGCAGCACGGGCACCCGATTACCGCACCGTTCGCCCACCAGGTAGCCGATCGCCGGCAGCAGCCAGGACGCGGACCGGAGAGAGCGCGGTAACGACCGCAGGTCGAACACGACCTGCCCGCGGCGGTTCTCCTCCAGATGCAATCCCACCGCCGGCGCCCGTCCCGTGATCGCCGCGCAGATGTCGATGAAGTCGCCGTAACGGTGGGTACGCGCACCGAGCACCGAGTTCGCGAACACGATCGCGTTGCTCTCCGCCCAGGCCACCTGCTGCCCGAGCGCCGGCCGCGGCGTCGTCTGGTAGGGCGCGCAGGTCCAGATCGTCCGGCAGCCCATCTCCTCGTAGCACTCCATCAGCCGCAGCGCCTTCGCCCGGCGCTCCGGCGTGCCGGCGAACTCCTCCGGGTGCAGCAGGTCGAGACCGCCGACGTTCAGCGTTGTCGGCACCCGGACGCGCGCGCCACCCGCGACCAGGAGCTCCGCGAAGTCGACGCCCGAGTCGCCGTGGTACAGGCAACCGTCGATGTGGGCGCCCTCGATATCGAGCAGCCGCTCCGCGCCGTAGACGCCGGCCATCGTGGCGAGGATGCGCATCGCGACCGCCGCGGCTTCACCGGAATCGCCGTCCAGCATGGCCTGGTCGCGGTCGGTCAACTCGACCGTCTCGGGCGTGTTCGCGGCGGCCATGGGCACTCAGTGTAGCTATGGGTACACTCGCGGCTCTTACCAGGAACACGGCTCCAGGAAACCAGAGCAAGGCAACGAGGAAACCAGGGCGCCGGCCTCTTTCGGCGCCCGCGGAGAGGCCCGCATGGCGATCGACGCAGCACTGCAGGAACGACTCATGGCCGCCGCGCCCTACGGCATGGGCGTCGCGGTGCACGCGGAGGAAGCGCCCGAACGAATGGCGGTGCTGTCGAACTTCGGCGGCCGCACCCTCGGCGAGCTGAACGCCAACGCCAATCGCCTGGCCCGCGTGCTGCGGGCCCACGGCGTCGGTCCCGACGTCGGCGTCGCCCTGCTGTGCCGGAACCGGCCCGAGTTCGTCGAAACGATCGTCGCCTGCCAGCGATCCGGAGGGCGCATGACGCCGATCAACTGGCACCTCTCGCCGCCCGAGGTCGCCTACATCGTCGACAACTGCGAAGCTCGGGTCCTGATCGCCGATGAGGCCTTCGCGCCGGCCGTCGCCGCGGTTCAGGCCGCCTCCAGCCACCTCCGTCTGACACTGGCGCTCGGCGGCGAGATCGAGGGCGCCGAGTCCTACGACGAAGCCCTCGCGGCCGAGGACGGCTCGAACATCGACAACCCGATTCTGGGCGCGCCGATGCTCTACACCTCCGGCACCACCGGCCATCCCAAGGGGGTCTACCGCAAGGCCGACCCGACGCCGACGCCGTTCCTGCTGGCTGTCCGCGAGTCGGGCGACTTCGAGCCGGACACGGACTGCTCGCTCGTCACCGGGCCGCTCTACCACGCCGCGCCGCTGGGCCTCAACCTGGCGATGCCGATGGGCGCCGGCGTCGGCTCGGTGTTGATGGACAAGTGGGACGCCGAGGAAACGCTCGCCCTCATCGACCGCCACCGGGTCACCCACACGCACATGGTGGCGACGATGTTCCACCGCATGCTCGCGTTGCCGCCGGAGGTCCGCGAGCGCTACGACGTCTCTTCGATGCGCTGGCTCTGCCACGGTGCCGCGCCGACTCCGGTCCACGTCAAGCACAAGATCATCGACTGGTTCGGCCCCGTGGTCTGGGAGTACTACGCCGCCACCGAAGGCGGGACCTTCTGGGTCGACTCGAAGGAGTGGCTCGAGAAGCCCGGCAGCGTCGGCCGCACCGTGGAGGGAACGAAGTACAAGGTGCTCGACGACAACGGCGAGCCGGTGCCGAGCGGAGCCACCGGCACGGTCTACTTCGAGGCGTCCGAGAACAGCTTCGTCTACTTCAAGGCTCCCGAGAAGACCGCCTCCGCCTATCGCGACGGCTACTTCACGATGGGCGACATGGGCTACGTCGACGAGGACGGCTACCTGTTCCTGACCGGCCGGTCGGCGGAGACGATCATCGCGGGCGGCGTGAACATCTACCCCCAGGAGATCGACGACGTGATCCAGCAGCACCCCGCGGTCTACGAGGTCTGCACCGTCGGCGTGCCCCACGAGGAGTGGGGCGAAAGCGTCAAGTCGGTCGTCGAGGTCGACGAAGGCTACGAAGCCGGCGACGAACTGGCCGATGAACTCCTGGCCTGGTGCCGCGAGCACTTGCCCGACTTCAAGCGCCCACGCTCCATCGACTTCGCGACCGACCTCCCGCGCATGCCCACCGGCAAGATCCAGCGCGGCCTCGTCCGGGCACCGTACTGGAAGGGCCGCGAGCGGCAGATCTGACAGGCCGCTTCACCAAACTACATCTCAGAGGCAACCATGAAGGCAGTTGTATGCAGCGCGTTCGGCCCCCCGGAGAACCTGACGATCGAGGAGCTTCCCGACCCGGTTCCCGGTCCTGGCGAGGTCGTCGTCGACATCCGGGCGGCGGCGATCACCTGGCCCGACACGCTGATCATCGAGAACCGGTACCAGTTCCGGGGAGAGCCGCCCTTCGTCGTCGGCGGCGAGGTGGGCGGCAGAATCGCGGCCGTCGGCCCGGAAGTGAACGGCCTTGCCGTCGGCGACGACGTGGTTGGCGGCGGCGGGACCGGCGGCTTCGCCGAGCAGGTGCTGCTCAAGGCCTCCCAGGTGCGCAAGCTCCCACCGGGGCTCGGGCACGCGGAGGCCACGGGGTACGGCTACGCCTACGGCACCGGCCACTACGCGCTGAAGTACCGCGGCAACCTCAAGCCGGACGAGACGCTCCTCGTGCTCGGCGCCGCCGGCGGCGTCGGCCTCGCCGCCCTGGAGCTGGGCAAGGTGATGGGCGCGCGCGTGATCGCCGCTGCCTCGAGCGAGGAGAAGCTGGCGCTCTGCCGCGAACGCGGCGCCGACGAGACGATCAACTACGCCGAGGAGGACCTGAAGAACCGCGCCAAGGAGCTGACGGACGGCAAGGGCGTCGACCTCGTCTATGACGCGGTCGGCGGCGACTACGCCGAGGCCGCGCTCCGCGCCACCAACTGGCGCGGCCGGTTCCTGGTCATCGGCTTCACCGCCGGCATTCCACGCATGCCACTCAATCTCACCCTGCTCAAGGGCTGCGACATCGTCGGCGTGTTCTGGGGCGCCTCCAGGATGCGCGAGCCGGAGGTCTTCGAGGCGACCCGGGTCGAAACGGAGGCCCTCGCCGCCTCCGGCAAGATCCAGCCCTACATCTCGCGCCGTTATCGCCTGGAAGAGGTGCCGCAGGCGCTTCGCGACATGATGGACCGCAAGATCATCGGCAAGATGGTCATGCAGCGCAACGGCCAGTAGTCCGAGAGAGGAGGACACGTGAAGTTCGGCGCACAGGTCACTGTCTACCGCAACACCTGGGACAGCGTTCGCGAGGTGGCCGAGCTGCTCGACCAGGGCCCCTGGGACAGCATCTGGTACGCCGACCACTACCTGCCGCCGCCGGGCATCAAGGAAGAGGAGCACCTCGCGGCGCAGGAGGCCTTCACCGTCGCCGCGGCAACCGCGAGCATCACGAAGAACCTGAAGATCGGCCACCTGGTTCTCGGCAACACGTACCGGAACCCCGGCCTGGTCGCCAAGATGGCAGGCACCCTGGACCACATCTCTCACGGCCGCTTCGTGCTCGGCATCGGCGCGGCCTGGTTCAAGCGGGAGCACGAGGCCTACGGCTGGACATTCCCTTCGATGAAGGAGCGCCAGGACCGCTTCGAGGAGGCGGTCGAGCTACTCCGGGCCCTGTTCCGCTCCAACGAGCCGGTCGACTTCAGGGGCGAGTACTACGACCTCGACTCCGCGCCCCTCTCGCCCGGCTGCTACGGAGACCCGATCCCCATCCTGATCGGCGGCACCGGCGAGAAGCGGACGCTGCGCACCCTGGCGCGGCACGGCGACGTGATGAACCTGGACGGCTGGGCCCGCGGACCGATGACCCGCGAGTACTTCCAGCACAAGGTCTCGGTCGTCAACCGGCACTGCGAGGACGCGGGCCGCGACCCGGGCGAGATCCGGCACACGGTGCTGATGCCGACCTTCGTGACGGACGACGAGGTCGCCGCCGGGCGCTTCATCGCAGCCCGCGGCCTCGGCGAAGGTACGGCGGCCGGGCCGAAGAGCTACGTGATCGACCGGATCGGCGAGATGATCGACGCCGGCGCCCACGAGATCATGATCGGCGGCATTCCGACCCAGAAGCTCGACCACTACCAGATGGTCGCGGAAGAGATCATCCCCGCCTTCGACTGAGGCAGATGTCCGGCGAGGCTCAGCCGGCACCGGCGGCGGCGCTCCTTGGCGCCGCACTTCTCCTGCCGGGCCTTGCCCAGGCCTGGGCGCAGGACACGGACTGGCCGACGATCACGGGAGACAGCGAGGCGCGCCGCTACGCCGCGCTCGACCAGATCGACGCCTCGAACTTCGCACGCCTCGAGCCGGCCTGGCGCTGGCGGCTGCCGGACAACGACCTGATGGCGAACGACCCGCGCTTTGAAGACCCGTCGATGAAGCAGCGCACACACGTCACGACGCCGATCAAGATCGGCGACCGGCTCTACGTCGTCACCGGCTATGGCATCGCCGCCGCGGTCGATCCGGCGACGGGCACCACGGTCTGGCAGCACGATCCGCAGAGCTACGGCCACGGCCGGCCCACGAACCACGGCTTCACCCACAAGGGCCCCAGCTTCTGGCGCGATCCGGAGCGGCCCGAGGCGCCGGGCCGGCTGATCTACGCCAGCACGGACGCGATCCTGCGCGCCGTCTACGCCGACGAAGGCACGGCGGTGCGCTCCTTCGGCAACCACGGTGGCGTGGATTTGACCACCGGCCTGCACCGCGCCGTCAAACGCCGCAAGTACACCGTCAGCTCGCCGGTGACCATCTGCCGCGACGTCGCGATCGTCGGTTCGTCCATCTCCGACGGTCCTCTCGGTCCCGACGACGGACCACCGGGCGACGTGCGCGGCTTCGACGTGCGCACGGGGCGACAGCTCTGGACCTTCCACACAGTGCCGCAGGAGGGCGAGCACGGCACGGACACCTGGGAGGACGAATCCTGGCGGATCACCGGCGGCGCCAACGTCTGGGGCCTGATGAGCGCCGACGAGGAACTCGGCCTCGCCTACCTGCCGACCAGCACGCCGACGAACGACTGGTACGGCGGCCATCGCCGCGGCGACAACCTGTACGCCGAGAGCCTGGTCGCGGTCGACTGCGAGACGGGCGAACGCCGCTGGCACTTCCAGGCCATCCACCACGGCCTCTGGGACTACGACTTCGCCGCGCCGGCCGTGCTGGGCGACGTCGTCGTCGACGGTCGGATCGTCAAGGCGGCGATGTTGCCCAGCAAGCAGGCGTTCCTCTACGTCTTCGATCGGGAGACCGGCGAACCCCTCTGGCCCATCGAGGAACGGCAGGTCCCCCAGACGGGCATCCCCGGCGAGCAGACCTCGGCCACCCAGCCCTTCCCCACCAAACCGCCGCCGTTCGACCGCCAGGGTATGCAGCTCGCCGACGTGATCGACTTCACGCCCGAGATCCGCGCCGAGGCGGAACGCCTCCTGACCTCGCACCAGTACGGGCCGATCTACACGCCGCCCAGCGAGCGCGGCACCGTCGCCATGCCCGGCTTCGAGGGCGGCGCGAGCTGGCCCGGCGGCGCCTTCGACCCGGACACGGGGAAGCTCTACGTGCCGTCCTTTACCGCGCCGATCCTGATCACGCTGCGGAGGCCCGACCCAAACCGCTCGTCGTTCGACTTCGTGGCCAGGGTCTCGGGCTTTCACGGCCCCTTCGACCTGCCGATCTCGAAGCCACCGTACTCGCGGGTCACCGCCTATGACATGAGCCGTGGCGACATTGCCTGGCAGATTCCGCTCGGCGAGGGGCCGCGGCGCCATCCCAGGCTCGCCGGGCTCGACCTGCCGCTCCTGGGCTCAGGCGTCCGCGGCCACGCCCTCGTCACGAAGACGCTCCTGATCGTCAGCTCGGGCCACTCGCGCTCGTTCCGCCGCCAGGAGGCGCAGGCGGAGCGGAAGTGGAACGAACAGCCCGAGGAAGTCACCGGCGGCCTCGCCTGGACCAATCCGCGGTCGGCTGCGCGCGAAGACTGGCGCTACACGGTGCCGGCTGTCCGCGCCTTCCACAAGGTGACCGGCGAGCTCCTCGCAGAGGTCGAATTGCCGGCCCACTCCGACGGCAGCCCGATCACGTACCTGCACCGCGGCGTGCAGTACCTCGTCGTCTCCATCGGCGGCCGCGGCGAGCCGTTCGAGTTGATCGCCTACCGGCTCCCGGACTAGTCCGAAGGCCAGGGAGTCCCCAGGTCCTCTTCCGGCACCGGCCGCATCCCCAGGTTCACGAACTTCTGCAGCCGCTTCCCCTCGTAGGTTTCCGTCGTGTAGATGTTGCCCTTCGAGTCCGTGGCGATGCTGTGGACGGCGAAGAACTGGCCGGGCTGGCGGCCGCCGTCGCCGAAGGCGTAGAGCACCTCCATGCTCGCGCGCTCGATCACGTAGACCTTCATGTTCTGGCCGTCGGCGAGGTAGAGGAACTTCTGCTCTTCGTCCGGCGAGAAAGCGACATCCCAGGTCGAGCCCTGGGAGAGGGTCTCGGGAGCGATGAACACCTCGTTCACGAAGGTGCCGTCGGCCTGGAACACCTGAATGCGGTCGGCGGCGCGGTCGCAGACGTAGAGCAGGCCGTCGGCGGAGATGTCCGCGCAGTGGATCGGACCGCGGAACTGGGTCGCCGGCGGATCGCCGGGCACGTACTGCCCGAGGTCCAGCTCATCGTCAGGCGCCTCCCCGTAGGCGCCCCAGTAGCGCTTGAACTCGCCAGTGTCGGCGTCGATCACGACGACCCGGCGGTTGAAGTAGCCGTCGGCGACGTAGATCTCGTTCGCCTCCGGGTCGACCGACAGCTTCGCCACCCGGCCGAAGTTCTCCATGTCGTGGCTGTCGCGCACGAACCGGGGGTCTTCCTCGCCGGCGCCCTCGTTGACCCGGGCGTTCGCCTTGCCGACCTGCATCAGGAACTGGCCGTCGCGAGTGAACTTCAGCGTGTGGGAGTCGCCACCGCCGTTGCCGCCGATCCACACGTTGTCCATGTGGTCGACGAGGATGCCGTGGTTCGAGGCCGGCCACTCGTACTCGCCCGTCTCGCTGGGCCCTCCCCAGTGGCCGACCAGGTTGCCGTCCGGATCGAACTCCAGCACCGGCGGCGCCGGGATGCAGCACTCGGAGAGCGGCGGATCCTGCGCCGCGCCGATCTCGTTGATCGCGCCAAAGGCGCCCGGCGTGTTCCGATGAACGATCCAGACGTGGTCGCGGGAGTCGACGGTCACGCCGATCGCCGGGCCGAGGATCCAGTGGTTCGGCAGGGGCTGCGGCCAGAAGGGATCGACCTCGAAACGCGGCGCCATGGGTCCGTCGCCAGCGGCATCGTCGCCGTCGCCGTAGCCGCCGCCACCGCAGGCCGCGAGGAGGAACAGGAAGGCCGCCGTGCAAGCCAGAACACAGTAGGAACGGTTCAGTTTCATCGGCGGCCTTTCTCGTGGTTGGAGTCCGTCATCTTCCGCGGTTCTGCCGCGAGTCTGCTGCTGCCAAGGCGGAAAGGCAGTGTACAACGGGGCTTCGGCGGCTAGCATCCAGACCCCTGAGTCGTCTCCGCGCCAAACACAACCGCCGAGCCACGCCCCTCGGCGCCGCTCTCGCCGCAGCCCTGTTCTTCCTTGCCGGCGAGCCCGCGGCCGCCCACGAGGTCCCTGGCAGCGTCACGGTCCAGGTGCTGGTCAAACAGCAGGACGACCGGCTCCAGGTGCTCGTACGCACGCCCCTCGAAGCGATGCAGGAGATGCAGTTCCCGGTCGACTACCGGGGCATCCTGAACCTCGAGGCGCTACGCGCCAGTGGCCTGCTCGTCGAAGCCGCAAACCGCTGGATCACGCCCAACCTCGACCTGTACGCTGGCCGCGACCAACTGCCGGCGACGACCGTTCTGGCGGTCCGGCTGTCGATCCCGTCCGACCGCTCCTTCGCGGACTTCGACCGCGCCCTTGCCCACATCCGCGGTCCACCGCTGCCGGCGACCACGCAGCTCGTCTGGCGGCAGGCGCTGCTCGATGTCCACCTGGAGACGCCGCTCGGTGCTCACGGCGCCGGCGAGCGGCCCCGGTTCTCGATCGATCCCCGTTTCGGTCGCCTGGGCCTGCGGGTGCTCACGGTCATTCGCTACGAGTCACCCGACGGCGATGCGCGAGCGCTTCAACTCGCCGCCGAACCGGGCAGGGTCCGCCTCGACCCGAACTGGGCGCAGGCTTCGATCCACTTCATCGCGATGGGCTTCGAACACATCCTGAGCGGCCTCGACCACCTGCTCTTCCTCGTCTGCCTGGTAGCGCCGCTTCGCCGCCTGCGCCAGCTCGTGCTCGTCGTCACTTCGTTCACCGTGGCGCACTCGATCACCCTGATCGCCTCGGCGGCCGGCCTGGCGCCGCGAGCGCTGTGGTTCCCCACCCTGGTCGAGGTTCTGATCGCGCTCTCGATCGTCTACATGGCGTTCGAGAACATCCTCGGAGTCGGCCAGGAACGCCGCTGGACCGCCGCCTTCGGCTTCGGCCTCGTCCACGGCTTCGGCTTTTCCTTCGCCCTCAGCGAGTCCCTCCAGTTCGCGGGCTCGCACCTGGTGACCTCCCTGCTCGCCTTCAACGTCGGCGTCGAACTCGGTCAACTCCTCGTCCTGCTGCTGCTGATTCCCCTGCTGAACTTCGTCTTCCGCCGCCTCCCCGATGAACGCCTCGGAACCATCCTCATCTCGGCCCTGATCGTCCATACCGCCTGGCACTGGACAGGCGACCGGGGGGCGGACCTCCTGCAGTACCGTCCCCTGGCGCCGCTGCTCGATGCCCTGCCTCAGGGCCTTCTGCCATGGGTTCTGGTGGTTGCGGCGGCTGCGGTTCCCACAACCCAGTGGCTGCGACGACGACGATCGCCAGGCCCTGCTGTCGAGTCGCGGTCCGCTCGGGAACCGGGCAACGCCAGCACATAGGCGCGCTCCGGAACCGAGCTTCGCCCGGGATGCCGGCCAGAGGGCCGGCGCACCGACAGCCGGGCTAGGTGATGACGTCGTTCAGCCGACGGGCTGCTACTGCACGGCGTCGGCGAGCGCCGCGACCAGGGCCGCGCGGTGGCGGCTGTACTCCGAGCTGGTCGCGTAGGGCCAGGCGCTGTGGGTGACGATCACGGTGTTGGACGACGGGTCCATCCACAGGAGCTGGCCGAAGATGCCCCTGCCCGAGAACACGCCCTCGCCCGACAGCCACCAGAGGTAGCCGTAGCCGTCATAGCCGTCGCTGGAAGCCGTGGACTCCTCCATCCAGCCTTCGGGCAGCACGCGCGTCCCGTCTCGCAAGATGCCGCCGTTCATCGCGAAGATCCCGATCCGGGCGTAGTCGCGGAGCGTCGCGTTGATGCAGCAGCCGCCCAGTTCGCCGCCGCCCGGCTCGTGGAGCAGCCAGTTCGCGTCGGCCTCCATGCCGAACGGGCCCCAGATCTTGTGCTCGAGGTAGGTCGAGAGGTTGTTGCCGATCGCGGCCCGCAGCACGGCACCGGCCATGTTCGTTTCACCGGTGTTGTAGTTGAAGACCTCGCCCGGAGCATGGAGCTCCTCGAGCCCCGCCATGTACCGCGTCTGATCAACGATCGGCCCCGGCAACGTCGCCACGTCGGACTCGGGGTCCGCGTAGTCCTCGTTCCAGTCGACGCCTGAAGCCATCTGCAGCACGTCCCTGATCGAGACTTCGTCGTAGCCGCCGCCCGAAAGCAACGGCAGGTACTTCGTCACCGGATCGTCGACGCTGCCGATGTAGCCGTCGGCGATCGCGGCGCCATAGAGCATCGAGACGACGGACTTCGCGATCGAGAACGAGATCCAGCGGCTGTTCTCGTCGTTGCCGAGGCCGTAGCGCTCGAACACGACCTGGTCATCCTTGACCACCAGCAGGCCGGCGATCCGACGATCCTGGATGTAGTCCTCGACGGTGAATGTCTCGCCCTCGACCTCGTAAGTCACCGCCGACAGGTCCTGCGGCGCCGGCGCCAGCGGGTACGGATCGTCGGAGGCTTCGAACCAGCGGGCGGCTCCGACGAGGTCCGCGTTCCGGTAGCCCGCGATCTGCTGCTCCGGTGTCCAGAACAGCACCTGATCCCGAGGGCCCAGATTCTCCAGATCGGGATTGACCGGCTCGGTCGCGCCGGCAGCCTCGGTGTCCGCGACCGGTGCCGCGCAGGCGGCGAACGCCAGCATCATGGCGACAGCGACGGCCAAACACCAGTGGCCCCACCCGGCCGCACTCAGGATCCGCTCTCTCCGCCTTCCAGACATCACATCCTCCTCCCTCAGTTCGGAACCTCTGATCGTACCCCCCCACTGGCCCTCGGAAGGCCGGCGCCGGTAGGCTGATCCCCCGTTACATGAACGACGAACGATCCGCCGCCCAACCGGCTCCAGCCCCGCTCGCCTCGGTTCACTCCGCCGGCGACGACGACGGCGTCCGCGAACTGTTCGAGGCCCGTGGCTGGACGGACGGGCTTCCCATCACGCCACCGACGCCGGACCGCGTCACGGCCGCGCTCGGGGCCGCGCTCCTGGGGCCGGACCAGGTGCTGGGCGTGGAGACGGTCCGCGGACGGGCGATCACCGCCCAGAAGGCGGCGATCAACGCGGTGATGGCCGGCAGTCGCCCCCGCGACTTCGCGGTCGTCGCGGCCGCAGTGGAAGCTATGTGCGACCCGGCCTTCCTGCTGCACGGCGCCACTTCGAGCACGGGCGGCTGCGCGGTGCTGATCATCGTGAACGGACCGATCCGCCGGGAACTCGGCATGACCGGGACGTTCAACGCCCTGGGCGGCGCCGACCGGGCCTCGCTGGCCATCGGCCGGGCCGTGCGGCTCATCCTCCGCAACCTGCTCGGCGTGCGGCCCGGAGAACTCGACCGCTCCACCCTGGGGCATCCCGGCAAGCTCAGCTACTGCCTGGCCGAGGACGAAGAAGGTTCGCCCTGGCCGTCGCTGGGGGCCGACCGCGGCGCACCCGACGGCGCCTCGACGGTGACCGTCTTCGCCGCCGGTTCGCCCCGGCAGATCATGAACGAGTGGACGACGGAACCGGAGGCGATCCTCGACACGATCGCCGCCGAGATGCGAGCGAATCTCCTGCACTACTCGATCTGGGCCGGCAACCACTGCCTCGTCCTGCCGCCGCAGTTGCGTGACCGCTTCGCCTCTGCCGGCTGGAGCAAAGCGGACATCCGGAACTACCTGCACCGGCACGCGCGAGTGCGTCGCGGCGACTGGGAACGGGTCGGCAAGGCGTCGGTGGTCAGCGACGCGAACCGGAACCAGGAGTACGCGGCGTTCCAGTCACCGGACGATCTGCTGATCGTCGCCGCCGGTGGCCCCGCCGGAGGCTTCGCGGCGGTCATTCCGCCGTGGTTCGGCAACAAGTCCCGCGCGGTGACGGCGGGCGTCGGCTTCTGCCTGGAGTGCTGAGCCTCTCAGCCCTCGCAGGAGGCGCTGAGAAGGCCGTCAAGCGCCGTCGTTGACGCCAGGCCCCGGGAGCGGGCGCAGACTTCGCCGTCCTCCAGTCGGACCACGAAGACCGCTTCCGCCTGGTTCTCTTCTTCGCCGTTCGAGCCGGCAAGTTCCCGCCAGGCGTCCGCGCCTTCCTCGACGATCAGAAACGAGTCCTGGCGCGCGGCGGGAACGTCCGCGCGTAGTGCTCGCACTACCATCCGCCGGACGAAACCGGGCGCTCCCTCGAGCACGACGACGGTATAGACCGACCAGCCGTCGACCCGCGGGTCGTCGTCGAGAGCGCGCCGCCACTCCCGCGCGCCGCCGTTCGCGACGCGACGGAAGCTGACGACGAGCAGGGACCGCGCGCCCAGATCCTCCACCGCCTCGATCTCGTTCCCGGCCAGGGTCACCGCCCGCGGAATCTCGCCGGACGCGCCGGCACCAACGGCGTTCAGCACCAGGCACAGGCCCAGCGCGGTGACACTCCGCCAACGCATCGCCCTAGGGCGCGCTTCGGAAGCGCATGACCCGGTAGCGCCTGGTCATCGCGAAGGCCTCCGGATCCAGCAACCGGTCAAGCCGGTCCAGGCGGCGGGTCACCGGCCCCGCCAGGCGCCAGGCGGCGCCCGCCAGACGGGGGAAACGCGACGTCGAGGCGTCGCGCAGCAGGCTCAGGATGCCGCGGCCGAAGCGATCCACGATGGCCTGTCCGAGACGGAGCGTCGGCAGCACCGAAGAAGTGACGTCCTCGTCCACCTCCAGCACCAGCCCGGCCGCCTCGGCCCGGGCCAGGAACTCGTCCAGCGGGTGGCCGCTCTTCGGCCTCCCCTGGTCGAGCTCCACGGTGAAGTAGTCGCAGAGCAGCACGCCGCCTCCCGGCGTCAGAGATCGTTCGACCGCCTGGAAGAACTCCTCGAGCCAGACGTACTGCGCCGACTCGCACAGGAACAGCAGGTCGTACTGGCGATCCGGCTCGAACTCCTGGAACCGGCCCAGGTGGAAGCGTCGCTCCGGCAGCCGCTCGCCGAACAGCTTGCCGTGATACGGATCGGGCGACAGGCCCTCGACGTCGTAGCCAAGGGCGGTCAGCCGCTCGCTGATCACGCCGGTGCCACAGCCGACATCGAGCACGGAGGACGCGCCGGGCGGCAGCAGCTCGAACAGTCGCGCCACCAGGCGTTCCTGGGCACGGCGCAGACCGGCGACGTCGAGGGGATCGTCCTCGCTCCAGATCCCGAAGTTCAGGTGCTCCAGGCCGACGATCCGGTGCAGAAACTGAAGCGCAAAGCTCGTCTTCACCTGGCGCGGACTGTTTCCGTCCGCGGCCTGCCGGAATAACTGCCGGCCCTGCGGCCCCGGCCAGCGTGGCGGCGCCGCCGGAACCGGTGCAGGGGCAGAAGCCACGCTCGAGCGCGGAGGCGGCGGGACGATGCGCAAACTCACCGGGAGGAGAGTGTACCGCCCACAGCGGGCGAGATAGGGTCGCCTAATCGAACGGAAGAGTCATCGCGCCGGCCGGCGCATCCACCCGGCCGCGCGGTACGAGGAGCCGCCATGAGAAAGTCGCCGCTGATCGTCCTCTTCGCCACTGCCCTGAGCGCCGGGATTCCGGCCCTGGCGGTGGATCATCCGCTGGATCCCCTGAGCCACCAGGAGGTCTGGAGCACGCTGGTGCTCCTCCGTGACGCCGGCCATCTGGACCGGGACACGAAGTTCTCCCAGTTAACGCTCCAGGAGCCGGCCAAGCGGGACGTCCTGGCCTGGAAGGCTGGCGATCCGATGCTCCGCAGGGCCTACGCACTGGTGCGCAGGGAAAAGGACTCGTTCGAGGCGATCGTCGACCTGACCGCGGAGGAGGTCGTTTCCTGGAATCGGCTCGAGGGAGTCCAGCCGAACTGGCACGGCGGCGAGTACGAGTCGCTGACCGACAAGGTGCTGGAGCACCCGGACTTCCTCGCCGGGCTCGAAGCGCGCGGCATCACCGATCTCACCTTCGTCGACTGCGGCGCCGGACCCCGCGGCTACTTCGGGTCGGAGGAGGAACAGGGCCGCCGCATCGCCCACGTGAGCTGCGGCGAGCCCGATGGACTCAGCCAGCATGCGATCGAAGGCCTGGTCGCAGTCGTGGACCTCGAATCCGAGGAGATCCTCCGGGTCGTCGACGAGGGCCCCGGCCCGATTCGCGCGGTCCCCACGGACTTCCGCGAGATGCTCGGCGAGGAGCGCGAGATCGCCGGGCCGATCGAGTTCCGTCAACCGCTTGGCCCCGGCTTCGAGATCGATGGCTACGAGGTCGCCTGGCAGAACTGGAGCTTCCACCTCCGGCCCGACCAGCGCACCGGTCTCGTCGTATCCCTGGTCGACTACCGCGAGAGACCAGAGGCCGCCCCGCGACGGGTGCTCTACCAGGGGTACCTGTCCGAGATCTTCGTTCCCTACATGGACCCCAGGTTCGACTGGTACACGCTGAACTTCATCGATGCCGGCGAGTTCGTCGCGGGCGGTCTCGGCAAGCCGTTGATGCGGGGCGACGACTGCCCCGACCACGCCGTCTACATCGACACGACGAAGACCGGTGCCAACGGCCATCCCCGCACCGTGCCCGGCACGATCTGCGTCTACGAGCGCGAGACCGGCGACCCCTCGTGGCGGCACTTTTCCTCCGAGCGGCCCGAGAGTCGCAGGAGCCGCGACCTGGTCGTGCGGGTCGGCGGCGTCGTCGGCAACTACGACTACCTGCTCGACTGGATTTTCCGGCAGGACGGTTCGATCGAGGTCCGGGTCGGCGCCACCGGCATCCTCGCCTACGAGACGACGGCCGCCGCATCCGCCGACAGGCCCACGCCGGCCGCCGGACCGGTGAACGCCGGCGCGGCGGATGCCCTGCTCCAGAACGCCTCCGCCGACGCCTACGGACGCTTCGTGCAGGAGAACGTCGTCGCCATCAACCACGATCACTACTTCAGCTTCCGGCTCGACATCGACGTCGACGGTACGGACAACCGTTTCGTGGCCGACCGCCTGGTCGCCCGGAGCCTTCCCGACGGCCATCCCCGGCGCAGCCTGTGGGTGCAGGAACCTCGGGTCGCTTCGAGCGAACACGAAGCTCGACTCAACATGGACCTGAACCGGCCGACGCTGTGGCGGGTGCAGAGCACGAGCCGCAGGAACGCGGTCGGCTACCCCACCAGCTTCCAGGTGATGCCCGGGCGGAACACGAACACGCTGCTGTCGGCGGACGACTATCCGCGACGGCGCGCCGGCTTCATCGACCACCACCTCTGGGTCACGCCGCAGCGCGACGGGGAGCGCTTCGCCGCCGGTGACCACCCGACGCTCAGCGAACCCGGCATGGGGCTGCCGGAATGGACGGAGGCCGACCGGCCGATCCAGGACACGGACATCGTCCTGTGGCATACCGTCGGCATGCACCACCTGCCGCGGGCCGAAGACTGGCCCGTCATGCCGACGCTCTGGCACGGCTTCGAGCTCCGGCCGTTCGATTTCTTCGACCGTAACCCGGCGCTCGACCTTCCCTGACCAGTAGCGCCCCGAAACTCCTCGCAGACTCGGTGTTTCGGCCCATCCCGTCCTCGTCCAAGAGCTTGCGCCGAGCAACCCACACGTAGCGTTCCGCGGCGCAAGCTCTTAGACTGCGGGGACACGGTCCCTGAAGCGGCCACCGACCAGGCCTCACCCTTCGAGACCTCAAGGGGAGCAACCATGCGCAAGCCGACCCTCCTTCTGACTCTCTGCCTGCTCGCGGCAGCGGCCATCCCCGCCGCCGCGGCGGATCATCCGCTCGATCAGCTCAGCTACCAGGAAGTCTGGAGCGCTCTTGAGATCCTCCGCGACGCCGGGCGACTCGACAGCGAGACGACCTTCTCTCAACTCACGCTGAGCGAGCCGGCCAAGGACGTCGTCCGGGCCTGGCGAGAGGGCGACGAGACACCGAGAGCCGCCTATGCTCTCGTTCGCCAGGGCGAGGACACGTTCGAAGCGACGGTCGACCTGAACGCCGGGAAGGTGTCTTCCTGGACGCCGCTCACCGGCGTCCAGCCGAACTGGAGCCTCGGAGAGTTCGGCGCCGTGGTCGGCAAGGTGCTCGAACATCCCGAGTTCATCGCGGGGCTCGAGAAGCGGGGCATCACCGACACCAGCTTCCTGGACTGCTCGACGATCCCGCCCGGCTACTTCGGCACCGAGGAGGAGAAGGGGCGGCGGCTCGGACATGTCCGCTGCTCCGAGGCTCGCGGCGCCCGGAACACCTGGGCGCGCCAGGTCGAGGGCCTGACCGCCTTGGTCGACCTGACGGCCGGCGAGGTGCTCAGGGTCGTCGACGACGGCGTGGCGCCGATCCCGGACGTGGACGCCGACTACGACCGGACCACGCTCGACCATCCGCGCGAGATCGCCGGCCCCTTCAGGCTCGATCTGCCCGAGGGGGTCGGCTTCGACATGAGCGGCTACCACGTGAGCTGGCAGAACTGGAGCTTCCACCTGCGGCCGGACCAGCGCACCGGACTGGTGGTGTCGCTCGTCGACTACCGCGAGAGCCCGGATGCGAATCCACGGTCGGTCATGTACCAGGGCCAGCTTTCCGAGATCTACGTGCCCTACATGGACCCGGCCTTCGCCTGGTACGCCCGCAACTTCATCGACGCCGGGGAGTTCCCGGCGGGGGGATTGGCCAAGCCGCTGCTGCGAGGCCGGGACTGCCCGGACCACGCGGTCTACATCGACTCGATCAACACGAACGCCCAGGGCCGGCCGCGCACGGTGCCCCGGACCACTTGCATCTACGAGCGCGAGACCGGAGACCCGTCCTGGCGGCACTACGAGGACGAGCAGCCGGACAGCCGCGCGAGCCGCGACCTCGTCGTGCGCACCGCCGCCGTGGTCGGCAACTACGACTACCTGCTCGACTGGATCTTCCGCCAGGACGGCTCGATCGAGGCCCGCGTCGGCGCCACCGGCCTCCTCGAGGTCAAGGCCACGAGCGCCGTGTCGGCCATCCAACCGGCCCCGGCGGCCGGCCCTGTGAACGCCGCGGCCGTGGACGCACTTCAGGCCGGGACGCCTGCCGACGCGTACGGTCGGTTCCTCGACCGCAACGTCATCGGCGTGAACCACGACCACTACTTCAGCTACCGCCTCGACCTAGACGTCGACGGCGCGGACAACCGGTTCGTGGCGGACCGCCTGGTCACGCAGGAGCTGCCGGCCGACCATCCCCGCCGCAGCCTGTGGGTTCAGGAGCCCCACGCCGCGCAGACCGAGCAGGACGCCCAGCTCGACATTAACCTCGCGAAGCCCGCGCTGTGGCGGGTTCTGAGCACAAGCCGCCAGAACGCGGTCGGCTACCCCACGAGCTACCAGTTGATGCCGGGCCGCAACGCCAACCACCTGTTCGTGCCCGATGACTACTCGCTCCGGCGCGCCGGATTCATCGATCATCACCTCTGGGTGACGCCGTACGATCCGGAGGAGCGTTTCGCCGCCGGCGACCATCCCACCCTGAGCGAGCCGGGAATGGGCCTGCCGGCCTGGACCGAAGCCAACCGGTCGATCAGTGACGAGGATCTCGTGCTCTGGCACACGGTCGGCATGCACCATCTGCCCCGCGCCGAGGACTGGCCCGTAATGCCGGTCATGTGGCACGGCTTTGAACTGCGCCCATTCGACTTCTTCGACCGCAACCCGGCGCTCGATCTCCCCTGAGTCCGGACGCGGAGGACGCGCGACAAATCTGTCGCACCCAACTATCGACCGCACATTCCTGTACGGCGAGTGAGCGGCGACCGCTTCGGCGAGTCGGTCGCTGAGCCTGTCCGGGGACTCCCCGGACTCCCCCCCCGTACTGCCCAAAGTCCCATTGAACCGGGGATTTCCGGATCCCCGCCCGGCCGCCGTCCGGACCGACGCCCGCGACTGTCGCCGACCCGCGCGGTTGGCACGATTCTCGATACATGCCCGGGTACGCCCGGCCGACGCTCGGCCTTGGCCAACCGACTACGAGGAGGTACTCGAATGAGCTTCAGAACGCGAGGCCGGACGTTTCGTCTGGGTCCGGCCCTGGTACTGACGCTGCTCCTGGCCCTGCTGGCCGCTTCGCCCGCGGCAGCCCAGGACGGCGTGGACACCGGCGACACGGCATGGATGCTGACCGCCAGCGCCCTGGTGCTGCTGATGACGCCGGGACTGGCGTTCTTCTACGGCGGACTCGTCCGCCGCAAGAACGTGCTCTCGATCCTCATGCAGTGCTTCCTGTGCATGGGCGTCATGACCGTGCTGTGGGTCGTCGTCGGCTTCAGTCTCGCCTTCGGTTCCGACGCCCTGGGCGGCGTGATCGGCGGCGGCGACTACTTCCTGCTGAGCGGCCTCGGCTATGACGCCTGGGACGGCACCGGCATCCCGGCGCCGCTGTTCATGATCTTCCAGGGCATGTTCGCGATCATCACGCCGGCTCTCATGGTCGGCGCCTTCGCCGAGCGGATGAAGTTCAGCGCCATCTGCCTGTTCATGAGCGCCTGGCTGCTGGTGGTCTACGCTCCGGTCTGTCACTGGGTCTGGGGCGGTTCGGAGGGCTTCTTCGGCCTAGGCGGCGACGGGGCGCTCGACTTCGCGGGCGGCACCGTCGTCCACATCAACGCCGGCGTTTCCGCCCTGGTCGCGGCGATGGTCCTCGGCCGGCGGCGCGACTATCCGGTACATACTTCCCCACCCCACAACCTGCCTTTTGCCGTCCTCGGCACCGGGCTGCTCTGGTTCGGATGGTTCGGCTTCAACGCCGGTAGCGCCGTAGCGGCCAACGGCTCTGCCGCCAACGCCTTCGTCGTCACGCAGGTCGCCACGGCCACTGCTGCCGCCGCCTGGGGTCTGATCGACTGGATTCGCGATTCGAAGCCGACGCTTCTCGGCGTCATCACCGGCGCGGTCGCCGGACTCGTGGCGATCACGCCGGCCTGCGGCTCGGTCAGCGCCATTGGCGCTATCGGCGTCGGGGCGGGTGCTTCCGTGTTTGCCTACCTCGCGGTCACCTGGCTCAAGGCCAAGCTCGGTTACGACGACTCGCTGGACGTCTTCGGCGTCCATGGTGTCGCCGGCATGTGGGGCGCGGTTGCGGCCGGCCTCTGGGCCACCGACGTGGTGCCCGGCAACGACGCGAACGGCCTGTTCTACGGCAACGCCGGACAGGTTCTGATTCAGCTCAAGGCCGTCGCCTACACCATCGTCTGGGCCGCCGTCGTGTCCTTCATCCTGCTCAAGATCGTCGACCTGATCGTTGGCCTCCGCGTCAGCGACGACGAGGAGCGGATCGGTCTCGACCTCACCGACCACCGCGAAAACGCCTACACCCTGGTTGACTAGGGCCGAAGGAGGAATGACATGAAGTACATCGTGGCAATCGTTCAGCCCGACCGGATGCAGGAGGTTCTCGACCTCCTGGAACAGAAGGAGATTCACCTGCTGACCGTCTCCAACGTGATGGGACGAGGCCGCCAGCGGGGAGTGGCCGAGGTCTACCGGGGTCACAAGGAAGCGGGCGCCCTGCTGCGCAAGCTCAAGATCGAGATCGCGGTGAACGACGACTACGTCGACATCGTGATCGACGCGATCACGAGGGGCGCCAAGACCGGCCGGGTCGGCGACGGCAAGATCTTCGTGCTGCCGCTCGAAGAGACGATCCGGATCCGCACAGGCGAAACGGGGAACGTCGCGATCGGATAGCCCCACCGCATCGCACGGGACGCGCGCCGTGGGAGTTCCTGCTCCCACGGCGCGTTTTCCTTCTCAGTCCGACAGTCCGTCGAACAGACGCTCGAGCGACCGCATGTGTTCCGCGATCCGGTCCCAGGCACCTTCCTCAGCCGGCAACTGCCCGAGACTGTGCAGTCGCCGCGCCAGGAACCGGAACTCCCTCGTATCCGCCGGGGGAATCACGAGATCCTTGCTATGGCCGCGGACGATCCGGAGGCAATTGATCACGGCACGCAGCAGCCGGTAGCCCTGCTCCACCTGTTCGAACTCGTCGGCCGGCAGGTGGCCGCGCTCGCGAAGCGCGTGGACCGCGTCGAGCGTGTTCGTCCGGCGTACTTCGGGATCCGAGGCCCCTGCCGCGATCTGCCGCACCTGGACGAAGTACTCGGCGTCCAGCAGGCCGCCGGCGCTGAACTTCGCATTCGTCGTGCCGCGGGCGACGAGCTCCGACCGCTGGCGGTTCCTGAGATGCCGGATCCGCGCGACGTCGTGCGGCCGCGGATCGAAGACGAACTCCTGGCGGTGCGCCTCGACGCGACCGGCCAGATCCGTGTCGCCGGCCACGGTGCGTAGCCGCACCAGGGCCTGACGTTCGTACGGATCCGCCTCGCCATCGAAGCTGTAGTACGAGACGAAACGCTGAAACGAGGCCGCAAGCGGCGACGAAGCACCGCCAGGTCGCAGCCGCCAGTCGAGCTCGAAGATCCCGTCACGCTTGGCGCGGATCAACCGCGACAGCCGTTGTGCCGCCCTCTCGTAGAACTCGCCACACTGAGCGAGCAGCGGCCGTTCGGCGTCCCAGACGAACATCAACTCGATGTCCGACGCGTAACCCAGATCGCGTCCGCCCCACTTGCCAAGCGCGCACAGGCACCAGACTCCAGGCTCCGCTTCGTCGCCGGCCGTCTCCCGAACAGCTTCGGCCGCCGCCCGCGTGAGCACGACATCGGAGAGCGTCGAGAGCTCTTCGCCGAAATCGCTGAAGCGCTCGATCCGTCGCGTCAGGTGCCGCATGTCGATACGCCCGATCTCGTCGTCCTTGAAGCGGTTGAGGGCCTCGTCCGGCGCGTCCTGCCCTTCTAGCGCGACATCGAGGCGGCCTTCCAGGTCCTTCCGTCCGGCGCCCAGGTCGAGGTCGGCCATGCCTTCGAGCAGCGGCATCAGGTTCTCGTGCTGACGGCGCAGGAACTCCTCCCAGAGATACGTGCCGGCCCCCAGCACGCGCGCCAGTTCGTCGAGTGACGACGCGAGGGCCTGCGTCGGATCGGCCACCTGCTTGCAGGCCGCGTCGATCAGCGCCCCGAACTGCCGCAGGGCCAGTTGCGGGTTCGGCGCCACCGCCAGCCGCCGCGCGAACTGCTTCATCAGCGTCACCGTCAGTCGCAGGTGGTCGACGCCGATCCGGTCTTCGATCTTCCCGCCGCTCCGCGTCGTGACGAACAGGCGGTCGCGGACCTCGCCGTCGATCGTGTCGAACTCCACCTTGTCGATCCAGTAGTCGCGGGTCGAGAGGACGTTGGCGAACTCGAACAGAAACATGAAGCTGTCAGGACTTCGGATCTCGAGAATCGTGCAGTGCTCATCCGATTCGTTGTCGACCGAGATCGATATGGGAGGCATGACCTGTTCCGCATCGACGTCCGGATCGGTCAGGCGGGCGGCCTCCATCACGCGCAGGGTCAGTTCCTCGTTGGCGCGCTGCGCGTCGCCCTCCGCCAGCAGGCCCAGAAGCCTGTTCAGGTCCCGCTCGAAGTCCGTCCACGAGAAGACCCGTGAAGCGTAGGCCGGCGTCGGCTGGACCTCCGCCGAGTACACGATGCGCGTGGGGCCATGCCGCGATGGCCGCGACTTCGGTTCCTTGCGGCGACGCTGGCGACCACGCCGGCCTCGGGACCGCGTCGAAAGACGGCGGCCAGCCCTCCCGGGCCGCCGGTAAAACTCCATCTCGCCCGCGTCCTGGTAGGTGTAGGAACTGCCGCTCAGGATCGACTGGCCGTAGGCCGCAAGCAGACCGCAGATCTTGGCGAACTCTCCCTGGTAGTCGTTGGCGACCACCGTCACGCGGCGAGTCGAACCGACGTGCCGCACGTCGACCCGGCACAACCGCTCGCCGTCGAGTTCGTGGATTAGCTTGACGTGGCGCGCCACCTCCTCCACCGGGTGAGCGAGGAAGTAGGCGCTCTCGAGGCGCCGGAAGTGCTCGTCGATCAGTTCCGCCGGCAGGTCCGGGCAGAGTTCCCGCACCTGGTGCTTGCGCTCCAGGAACTCGATCGTCTCGTCGAAGAACTCGCCGAAGATGCGCCGCACTTCGGCCGCCGTCTCTTCGTAGCGGCCGCCCAGATCGAGTGTGTCGAGCGGCTGGCGCAGTGCGAAGGCCACCCGCCACTGGAACGTCGCCCACTGTTTCGGCTCACGCGGAAGCTGGCGCACCGGCAGGTCGCGCTCCAACTGGAGCACGTGCTCGACGACCCGCAGGAAGACGTAGGCCTCGCGCAACCGGTCGTACTCGTCCTGCGTGATCACACGGTGCGCCCGCAACCGCGACATGGCCCGCAGCGTGTTCGGCGAGCGCAGGCTCTTGTTGGAGGCGCCATGGTAGAGCTGCAGCAACTGGACGATGAACTCGATATCGCGGATGCTGCCCGCGCCGAGCTTCACGTTGCCGACTTCCGTGCCCTTGGATCGGAGGGACTTCTCGATCATCTGCTTCATCTCGAAGACTTCCCGCAGCAAGGTTTCGGGCGATCTGTTCGGGTCGAAGACGAAACGCCGCGTACCGTCGATCAGTGCCCTGGCGGCGGCCGCGTCGCCACCGGCGAAGCGGGCCTTGATCAGCGCCTGGAACGTCCAGTTCATGCCGTAGCGCTCGTAGAAGCGGAGGTACTGCCCCACCGTCCGCACCAGGGGGCCCATCTTCCCCTCCGGCCGCAATCGCATGTCCACACGGAAGACGAAACCGTCGCCCGTGTTGTCGGAGATCAGGCGAATGAACTGCGGCGCCTGCCGTTGCAACCGGTGCAGGGCCTCCTGGTCGACGTCGTCCGAAGCCACGAACAGGGCGTCGATGTCCGAGCTGTAGTTGACCTCCAGCCCGCCCCACTTGCCCATCGCGATCACCGCGAACGGCTCCCTGTCCAGGCCGGTGGCATCGAGCGCCCGCTGGACGCAGACGTCCGCCACTTGGGAGATCTTCTGCGTCGTCGCGGCGAAGTCGTCGAGGCCGCTGAAGTCGGCGACCGCGACCCGGATCAGCTCTCGATACCGAAGGATCCGGAGCCAGCGGCGGACGTCCTCGTCCGGCACCGGCCGGAGCGCCGCCATCCGCTCGCGCTGCTCGTCCACCGACTCCTGCTCGACGGGAAAGAGCCCGTCGTCCGCCTCCGGGTGCGCGTCGAGCCAGCGGGCGTAGGCCGGCACGTACTCGCGCAGGATGTCGCGCTGCGAGAGCGCGAGCGTCTCCCGCGGATCCTCGGCGTCCTCGATGTCCATGGCCGCGAAGGCCTCGATCGCTTGCTCAAGGCGCGAGCTCACGGCAACTCCTCCTCGTCGCTGGCCCGCCGATAGCGGCGGAGGCAGGATGCTAGCGAACGGTACACCCGCAGCTTGCGACTGCGGCGGTATGGTTCACGAAGTCCAGCCGGAGGAGTTCGCCATGAGACCAGCTACCACCATCGCCTGCTTTCTTCTCGCTGCCGGCCTCGCCGGCGCGGCCGCGGCACAGTCGCACCCTGGTTTCGCCGGCGGCTATCTCACACCGCCGCAGGAGATCGTCGACATCCTCGACGCACCGCCGACTCCCGGCGTGCTCGTGAGCCCGGACCGGGGCGTCATCGTGCTGACGGAGCGGCGGAGCATGCCGCCGGTCTCCTGGCAGGCGCGGCCGCTGGAGCGGCTCGCGGGCTACCGGATCGACCCGCGCAACAGCGGGCCCTGGCGGGCGCCCGAGACCTCCGCGCTGACGATTCGCCAGGTCGAAGAGGACGCGAGTGCCGGAGGCATCCGCATCGACGCGCCCCGCAGCACGACGCTCGGTTGGCCACAGTTCTCGCCCGACGGTTCCCACCTCTCCTACGCCGTCCTCCGCGACACGGGGATCGAACTCTGGATCGTCGACATCGGGAACGGCAAGCGCAGAGCGCTGACCTCGGCGTCGCTCAATGCGACGTGGGGGAATCCGTGCCAGTGGCTGTTCGATTCGAGCGGTGTGCTCTGCCGCTTCCGCATGCCTGCCAGGGGTACGCCGCCCTCGCCGCCGCGCCAGCCGAGCGGACCGAACATCCAGGAGCATGACGGTCGCCTGTCGCCAGTACGCACTTACCAGGACCTGCTCTCCAACGCCTACGACGAGGCGCTCTTCGAGTACCACTTCACCAGCCGGATCGAAACCGTCGACCTGGCCACCGGGAAGCGGACCCAAGTCGGCGAACCCGGGCTCTTCATGCGCGTTTCCGGAGCTCCCGACAGCCGCCACGTGCTCATGGAGCGGCTCGAGCGTCCTTTCTCCTGGCTGCATCCGGCGAGCCGCTTCCCGCGTGCGGTCGAAGTGTGGACCCGAGACGGCGGCAAGGTCGCGACGGTGGCGAGCCTGCCGCTGGCCGACGCCGTGCCGATCGGCGGCGTTCCCACCGGGCCGCGCGGTCACCGCTGGAATCCCACGGCGCCGGCCACGCTCGTCTGGAGCGAGGCGCAGGACGGCGGCGACCCGAAGGCCGACGTACCGCACCGTGACCACGTGTTGGCGCTCGACGCGCCGTTCGACGGCGAAGCGCGGGAACTGACCCGCACGGAGTACCGCTTCGCCGGCGTCGCCTGGACGTCCGACGGCACGGCCCTCGTCAACGAGTTCGACCGCGAGACCCGCTGGACCCGCACGTCCCTGCTCGATGTGGGCGGCGACGAGCCGCGGACGCTGTTCGACCGTAGCGCCGAGGACCGCTACGGCGATCCGGGCTTCCCCAGGCAGCGGCCCGGGGGCGGCACCGCCAGCGCGACCATTCTCCAGGACGGAGACAGCATCTACCTCATGGGCCGGGGAGCGTCGCCCGAAGGCGACCTGCCCTTCGTCGACCGTCTGAACCTCGAAACCCTGGCCACGGAGCGCCTGTTCCGCAGCGAATCGGGGACCTACGAAGCGGCGGTCGCCGTGCTTGCGGCGGACGGCGGCTCGCTCCTGACCCGCCGCGAGAGCGCGACCGAGCCGCCGAACTACTTCGCGACCAACCTCTCGACAGGCGACCGGCGCGCCCTGACCGACTTCAGCGACCCGACGCCGATCCTCCGGCAGGTCGAGAAGCGGCTGCTGACCTACGAACGGGAGGACGGCGTCGGCCTGTCGGCGACGCTCTACCTGCCGCCCGGCCACCGGGAGGGCGACCGCCCGCCGATGCTGCTCTGGGCCTATCCCCGCGAATACACGAACCCCAACGCGGCGAGCCAGGTGACCGGCTCTCCCCACCGCTTCACGACCCTGCGCGGCGCCTCGCACCTGCTGCTGCTCACCCAGGGCTACGCGATCCTGGACGGACCGACGATGCCGATCGTCGGTGAAGGCGAGACGGCGAACGACACCTACGTCGAACAGCTCGTCTCGAGCGCGAAGGCGGCGATCGACAAGGTCGTCGAACTCGGCGTCGCCGACCCCGACCGGATCGCCGTCGGCGGCCACAGCTACGGCGCCTTCATGACCGCCAACCTGCTCGCCCACTCCGACCTGTTCGCGGCCGGCATCGCCCGCAGCGGCGCCTACAACCGGTCGCTCACGCCATTCGGCTTCCAGAACGAACGCCGCACGTTCTGGGAAGCCCAGCACATCTACGCCGCGATGTCGCCGTTCTTCCACGCCGAGAAGGTGAACGAGCCGATCCTGCTCACCCACGGCGAGATCGACAACAACTCCGGCACCTTCCCGATCCAGTCCGAGCGCTTCTACCAGGCACTGAAGGGCCACGGCGCCACGGTGCGCTACGTCACGATGCCTCACGAGTCCCACGGCTACGCGGCGCGGGAGTCCGTACTACATGTCGTAGCCGAAATGCTGAACTGGTGCGACCGCTACCTGGGTAAGGGGCAGTAAAGCAGGGCTGGGGAGCAGGGCCGCGTCGGCGGATTCCTCGATGACCCGGTCGAGCTCCAGCTCGACACTCCCCGCATCGGGCGGCGTCTCGACCTCGCCTGTCGTCACGAGGTCGAGCAACCGGCCCTCCTCGTCGAAGGCGCGGAAGACCGATCCCTCGCCGGACAGCTCGGCCATCCAGAAGTGCGGCTCGCTCGCCGAGCGCTCGATGTACCAGCGCTCCTCGGCGTCGACGGTCCGCGCGTCCATGCCCATGCAGCCGTCGCCGAGGTAGAGCACGCCCTCGCCCTCCCCGACGACCTCTCCGAGCCGGATCGGATGGCTGCGCTTGAGGACGTGGTCGTGGTTCTCCAGCGCCACCGTCAACCCGCCCCGATCGAAGACCGCCTCCCACGCCTCGCGACCCCTCGCCGAGCCTTCGTACGACCGATGGGCCGGATAGAGCGGGACGTGGTAGAGGGCAAGCCGGTTCGGCAGATCCGCGTCGGCCGCCATGTGCGCCGCCAGCCACGCCGCCTGGTCCTGGTGAGACACCAGGTGACCGCTGTCGAGCACGTACAGGGCCCCCACCGAGCCCAGACCGCGCCGGAAGTACGTTGCTCCGCCGTCCTCCGGGAAACCGCCCTCCGCCTGGTTCTGGCCGAACAGCCCGAAGTAGAAGGGCGCCTTCCGTTCCGCCGGCGCCGATGCGGGAACCCCGCCGTCCCGGCCGACGTTCACCTCGTGATTGCCGATCGAAAGCACCAGGGGCACCGTGTGGCCTGCCGGCGTAACCAACGCCTCGGTGACGTGCTCGAGCCACGTCCGCCAGCGCGGCCACCGCGAAACGAGCCCGTTCGCGTAAGCCAGGTCGCCACCGATGACGAGCATGTGCGGCGACTGCCCCGCCGCCTGAGCCAGAAGCGCCAGCGAAAGCGGTTCCGTGCCCACGTCGCCGCCCGCCGCCAGACGCACCGGACCATCGCGCGGTACCGTGCGGAAGCTCCGTGTCTCGCCCACGGAGCGCCCGTCGAGCAGGGTCTCGAAGTGGTAGCTCTCGCCCGGCTCCAGACCGCTCAACTCGACGCGGAACACGCGGACACCCGGAACGCCGGCGATCTCGGCCGCGTCCCCGGCGACCGACGACGTCTCTTCGTCCTCGCCCGAAGGGCGCCACTCGACGCTTGCCGATCGTGGCAGGCTCTGGTCCGAGCCGTCCGCCTCGACGACCAGGTTGACGGTCATCGTCGTCGACGTGTCGCCCTGCCAGGTCAGGTGGACCGAGTGCCAGGGCGGCTCGCCGCCGGAGCCGGAACATCCCGCAATGAGGAGCGCCGCGAGAACGACGGTCGATGGCGTAGTGAATCTACGGTGCGGCTTCACGGAGTTGCTCCATCACGGTCTGTGCGTTGTCCGGCCGCCCGAGGTGCAGTCCCATGCCCGGCATCGGCGCCACCGGCACGAGAACGCGAGCGACACCCAGGTCGGCCAGAGAACGCAGGCTCGACAGGTCCTCGTCGATGCCCGTGGTGATCTCGAGCGCGTCGGGGTCGCGGCCGTGCTCGGCGGCGACATCCCGGGCGAGGCCGATCAGTTCGGCCGAGGCGCCACGGGCAGGGAAGAACCCGTCTCCCAGCCGGCCCGCCCGCCGTGCCGCCGGCTTCGAGTGGCCGCCGACGATGATGGGGACGCTGCCGTTGACCGGTTGCGGGCGGCAGTACGCGGCGTCGAAGTGAACGTACTCGCCGTGGTAGGTCGGGCGTTCGGCGCCCCAGAGCTCGCGCATCGCCTCGATGTACTCATCGGTCCGGCGTCCCCGATCGGCGAAGGGCGCGCCGATCGCGTCGAACTCCTCCTTCAGCCAGCCGACGCCAATGCCCAGCAGGAGGCGCCCACCGGTCAGATGATCGAGCGTCGCGATCTGCTTGGCCGCGACCACCGGATTGTGCTGGGGCACGATCAGGATCCCGGTCCCGAAGCGGATCCGCTGCGTCCGCGAGGCGACGTACGCCATCCAGATCAACGGATCGGGCAGGTCGAAATCGTCGCGTCCGCCCGCCATCTTGCCGTCCGGCGAGTAGGGATAGGCCGACTCGTACCCGCCGGGAACCACCGTGTGCTCGACCGTCCAGATCGACTCGAAGCCCGCCTCGTCGGCGGCCTGGACCAACTCCACCGCCAGACCCGGATCGACGAAGCGACCCGTGTTGCAGTAGCGAAGTCCGAACTTCATAAGGCGGGCAGTGTAACCGTCCCTCCGCTACGATGCCGGCGGTGCGCGAAGCCGCGGGCAAGACGAAGGTCGCCGACATCGACTGGCGATCGTGGCGCGCCGTCGACAAGGCAACGCTGACCTTCGTCCTCGAAGGCGGCCGGGTACTCCTGATCCGCAAGAAGCGGGGCCTGGGTGCCGGCAAGGTCAACGGCCCCGGCGGTCGCCTCGAACCCGGCGAAGAACCGATCGTCTGCGCGGTCCGCGAAGTCGAGGAAGAGGTCGGCATCACGCCACTCGGCCTCGAGTACCGGGGCGAGAACCTGTTCCAGTTCGTCGACGGCTACTCGATCCACGTCTACGCCTTCACCGCCACCGGATACGAAGGCAACCTTCGGGAAACCGACGAAGCCACGCCGATCTGGACCGACATCGGCGCGATCCCCTACGACGAAATGTGGGAAGACGACCGGCTCTGGCTACCCCACTCCCTGGGCGGCCTGACACCGCAAGGCCGGTACATCTTCGACGGCGACCGAATGCTGGACTGGGAACTCGAAGTCGCCGGCAAGCTCTACGGCCCTCAACAGCCGCCCGACCTGTCCGATGATGTCCCGAGGGAAACCGACGCCCTACCGGAGCGGAACAAACGGCTCGCGCAACAGATGCGCTTTCTGCTCGAAATCGATCAACTCAAGCAGGTGCTGCGGAACACCTACATCGCCGGCAACCATCGCCTCGAGAACTCCGCGGAGCACTCGTGGCACCTGACGCTGATGGCGCTGGTGCTGTCGGAACACGCGGCCGCTTCGAGCCTGGATCAGCTCAAGGTGCTGAAGATGCTGATCGTGCACGATGTGGTCGAGATCGACGCGGGCGACACGAACGTCTACGACCAGGTGGGCCTGGAAGACCAGGCGGAGCGAGAAGAGCAGGCGGCGAAGCGCATCTTCGGGTTGCTGCCAGCCGAGACCGGGGCCGAACTGCGCGCCGTCTGGGACGAATTCGAGGCGCGGCAGAGCCCCGAGGCGAAGTTCGCGAGGGCCCTGGACCGCCTGCAGTCCGTGGTCCTCAACTACACCAACGGCGGCGGGCCCTGGCAGGAGCGCGGCGTCCGGGCCGACCAGGTGCGCAAGGTCGTCGGCTGCATCGAGGACGGCGCCCCCGAACTCTGGCGCTACGCCGAGGAACTGATTGAAGACGCCGTCCGACGCCAACTCCTGGCTCCCTGAAGCGTGGGCGCGGAAACCGCTAACCACCTACCCCCAGGGCACCCCGGCAACCGCATGAGGTTGGACGATCGGTCAGCGTTCTTGGTGCGGTCCGCGTAGATTTGAAGCGCTGTAAGCGCTCAGCGCAACCGCACGTTAGCGCGGATCAAATCGGAGGATGTCGAGGTGGATGGAGGACGCGCCGGCCCGACCAGGGATGCCCCGACCGGGCCGCGGCGGTTCTCGTTGGCGGACTTCCTTGTCGGGATCGAAGAAGGGTGGCCGGAAGGCGATATCCAACGGTGGATCGTGTGTGGGCTGCCGCGGGAGTTTCTCGCGTTGAGCGCGCCCGACCAGCGAAAGGTACTGGAGGAACGACCAGGGACGTGGACGCGCGGGCACAGACGCTGTATGAGAGTCCCTACCTGACGGCGACCGGCGCGTCGGCCAGCCACCTGTTGGCGATGAAGCTGAGGAGCGCACGGGAGCGAGACCGAGAGGATGTCGCGGTGCTCTGCGAGCACCTGGAGTTGACACGCCCTGAGGAAGCGATCCGGATCTAGCGGCAGGTGTTCCCTGGGGAGCGCCCGCACTCGCGCGCGCGGGCGTTGCTGGACAGCCTGTTCCTGGATCGGGGCGCGGGCTTCGAGCGCTAGCCGCAGCCGCTACTCGCCGCCGGTGGATCCGGCGGAACCGGCCGCGCGGATCGCCGCCGCGTCTTCCGGCTCGACATAGGTCCAGGCCAGGAAGGGCGCCATCATCTCGTCGGTGCTCTGGGCGCCCCAGTCGACCGCCCGGCCGATGTTGAGGAACGGGTACTCCTCGAGCTTGGTCTCCGAGTTGTCGTAGACGGCCTCGATCTCGACCCGGGTGCCGGCCGGCAGCACCTTGGGCTCCCGGTAGATGTAGTTCGTCTGCCAGCTGTAGTCGTACTCCGGCACGTCGAGCAGAACCTCGGTGCCGCCGTCGGGGTAGTACGCGGTGTACTTCATGCTCTGGCCGCGGAAGTGCATGTGCGGATGGAGCGACAGCAGCACGGTGTCCTTCTCGAAGATCCGGGACGAGCCGACGCGCCAATGTCCGTGGCCCGGCGGGATCTCGAAGGCGCCGGCGCCGATCGTGTTCCAGGTCACCTTGTGCCTGACCTCGGCGCCGACCGGGTGGAACCTGAAGGCGACCGCCGAACGGTCGTAGCCTCCGGACCCAGGACCGGGTTCCTTGTGGTAGTGGACGTTGAGGCGCACGACCATGCCGGCCCGCAGCAGGTTGCCGAAGCCCGGCGGGTAGATCGTCGGGTCCTCGCCGGCGGCGATCGAACCGAGTGAGAAGGTGTTCTCGCTCAGCACGTCGACCTCACCGTCCTCGTTCGGGGTGAGCGCCCGGCCGGTGATGTGGTGAACGAACTCGGCGTCCGGCTGATACTCGATCGCCTGCAGCCAGCGCGGCTCGGGGAGCATCTCCTCGGTCAGCGTGATGAAGAAGTTCGGCTGCTCGTCCTCCACGTCGTCGCCGACGTAGTACGGCTCCTCCATGTAGACGATGAGGTCCGGCTTACCGATCAGGAAGCCGCCCGTGTCCTCCCACTCGCGCGGCGCCGGCCCCTTCGACGGATCGCCCTTGGGTGCGCCGCGCTTCGCCCAGGCCACGACCGTGTCGATCTCCTCCTGGGTCAGGGTCCGCTCGTTCAGGAACACGCCGGCAGTGTGGTCCGTCGCGTCCCAGGGCGGCATCTCGCGGCTCTGCACGAGGCGGGCGATGGAACGCGCCCACGGCCGCACCTCTTCGTAGGTCATCAGGGACATCGGCGCCACCATGCCGGCAACGTTGTCGCCGCCCGGGCGGTGACAGGTCTGGCAGTTCTCCTGGAAGATGGCCAGCACGTCCTCATGGAAGGTGACGGCTTCCCCGCTGTCGGCGGCGGCCGCCACGGAAGTCAGTCCGAGCGTGCCAAGAACGAGAAGTGCAGCGATCGAGCGGTTCATGCGCGCCTCCAGCTTCCAACCAGTTGTCCGAGTCGGCAGGCGCACTCTAGCAGCTAGCTGGCCACTCACTCAGTCCCACACGCCCTCGGGGATCGGCTTCGCCTCGACCACCTCCACCGCCACCTTGTCCGGCCCCATGACGAAGAAGCTCCGCATGTCGAACTCCGGCCGGTAAGTGATCGGCTCGACGATCTCGACTCCCGCCGCCTGCAGCCGCTCGAACACCGGCTCGATGTCTCGATAGGAAAAGGCGAAGTGGTCGATTGCCCGGCCGCGTTGGGGCTGGGTCTCCAGAAGCGGCGGCGCCTCGGGAGGCCACCACGGCGCCACCGGTTCGTAGTCCGGCAGGTTGTAGACGATGAAGTTCACGTTGTCGGCCCGAAACGCGTTGAACCAGGCCCGATGCTCGCGGTGGAACTCCTCCCAGGTCGCGAACTCCGCGCCCTCACCCACCGGCCGCGGGTTGCCGTCGGCACTGCGCCGCGCGGCCAATCCGAAGTGCCGCTCGTACCAGGCCGCCGTCTCGTTCACGTCCGCCGCGAACAGGTGGACGTGGGCGAAGCGGTGGTGACCCATCGTGTTCACCTCGATCATCTCGCGGTCCGGTCCGTTGACGTAGATCACGTGCCCCCGGCCCAGGCGGTAGATCGGCGTGTGGATGTCGACTCCGCGGGACACCAGCCAGCGGTACTGGCTGGGAAGGTCGACGCCGCCCCAGCCTAAGTGCCAGATGCCGCTTCGCTGGCTGCCGTCCGGCGGCTCCTCGACCTCGTTGAACAGGATGAAGGACCGCTCGGTGAACACCGCGTCCGCGACCCCGCGAAACTCGATCGGCATGGCGCCGAAGGTGGCGCGGTAGAAGTCGATCGAACGCTCCGTGTCGGTGACGTTCAGGTGGATGTGGTGGAACCGCGCAGGTTCCACCGTCGTGCCGGTTTCCTGGGCCGCGAGCGGTCCGGCTGCCGCCAGCGCAACGGCCGAACAAGCGAGCCGCCGCCTCACCTTCAGGAGCCTGCCCCCCGCCAGCCTCAATGAGATTCCCCGTCGAGGATCTCCACCAGCTCGATCTTCGTGCCGTCGGGGCCCTCGACATAGGCGATCCGGTGCCCGGCGTCCAGCACCATTGGCTCGACGACGAACTTCACGCCGTCGCCACGCAACCGTTCGAGCCAGGAATCGTACTCCGTGGTGTGCCAGCCGATGTGATCGACCACCGTGCCGTCGGTGCCGGTCCGTTCACCCGGCACCTGGTTGACGATCAGCCAGGTCTCGTCCCCGGCGTTGTCGTAGAGGATCGAGTGCAGCGGCGCCAGCCCCTTGAACGCAACGACTTCACCGCCGAACTGCTTCGCGTACCAGGCCGCCGTCGCGACGGCGTCGTTCGAGAACACGTGAAGGTGGTGGAGACCGGGGGCGCCGCCGTGGTCCATGTCGTCGATCACTTCGATGCGCGTGCCCCAGGGGTCTTCGCAGAAACCGAAGGTGAATCCGGCCGTCTCCACGTGCCGCGCGACGCCGACCACCTTGCCGCCCGCCGCCTCGCATCTCTCCAGGGTCGCCGCCACATTCTCGACCGAGAAACCGATGTGATCGAGCGACGTGCCGCCGCTACCGCTCGTCGGCTCACCTTCCCGGACCTTCAGGATGTCGTTGCCGTAGAAGACGGCGTCGAAAGGACCGCTCTTGCCCAGCCGGCCGCCGAAGAGCTCCTGGTACCAGGTCGCCGCCGCCATGGTGTCGGGGGCAATGAGGTGCACATGGTCGAATTCCTCGGCGACAAGGGGCCTGGACAGGCCGAAGGCGAGGCCCAGGACCGCCAGCGTGACGACCGAACCGGGAGCTGTGACCCTTGGGGAAGCGAGGCGCATCTGAGTCCTCCGGCGCTTATATGATCTCCAAAGCGGCAACCGGCAGCGTACCAGCCTGAGGGGGTACAACTGCCATGGACATCACGAACAGGAAGGCCGGAGGCGCGACGCTCGCAGCCTGCGCCCTGTTCCTGTTCTGCCTGGCGAGTGTCGGCTGCCGCGGCGCCGGCGCGGACGGAGCAGCCGGCCAGACGGAAGCAGCCGGCGCCGGTTCGACCTCCCGCAGCGAATCCGCCCCGACCACCCGCGTGCGCCGGGGCCAGGTCGACGCCCTCGTGACGGCATCCGGCTCCGTTGTCGCGCCCCGCCTGACCGAACTCGGGCCCGAGGTCTCCGGACGGCTTTCCGCCGTCTACTGCGATGTCGGCGACCAGGTGGCCAGGGGCGACGTCGTTCTGCAACTCGATCCAGGGCCGTTCGAGACCAACCTGAAGCGGGCGCGCGCCGGCCTGGCACTGGCTCAGGCCGAAGCGGCACAGGCTCGCCAGGAACTGGAGCGGGTCCAACGGCTCGCCGAGCAGGAGGTCGCCCCACCCCAGCAACTCGACCAGCAACTGACTCACCTGGCGGTAGCGAGGGCTCGCGTCGAGCAGGAACTCGCCGCGGTGGAGAGCGCCGAACAGGACCTCGTGCGGACCGCAGTGATCAGTCCCTACCATGCCCACGTGGTCGAACGTGAGCTCCACGAAGGGGCGATCGTCGGCCCGGGTTCGGTCGTCGTCACGATCCAGGAGCAGACGGGCTTCGCCGCTGAACTCGACGTGCCGGCCGCCGCTGCGGCGCCGGTCCAGGTCGGCGACCCGGCCTGGCTGATCGTCGAGGGCGCGGCCGCGCCCTTCGAGTCGCGAATCGCCTCGGTGAACGCGAGGATCGATCCCGAGAGCCGCACCTACCGAGTGCGGGCGCCGGTGCCCGGCGAAGTCCCCGGTGCCAAGGCGGGTGCCTTCGTCCGCGCCGAGATCAGGCCGCGGACCCCCGGCGGCGCCGTGATCGTCGAACGCGCCGCGGTCCTCAACCGCGACGGCCGCGCCTACGTATTCAGCGCCCACGCCGGACGAGCGCGGCAGATCGAAGTGACGGTCGGGGCGACCGGCGCCCGCTGGGTCGAGATCAGAAGCGGCGCCGAACCCGGCGACGCGGTCATCACGGGACCTCTGATCGAACGGCTGGCCGACGGCGCGCCGCTTCCCAACGCGCCCTGAGTTCACGATGCTGAACCTGCCGCTGCTGTCGATCCGCCGGCCGGTCTTCGCGTTGATGCTGAACCTGGCACTGGTCGTCCTGGGCCTCGTGTCGCTGAACCGGCTCAACGTCGACCTGAACCCGGACGTCGAGGTTCCCTTCCTCACCGTGACGACGGTCCTGGACGGAGCATCGCCCGAGACGGTCGAGACCGAGGTCACCGACATCCTCGAGGAGCAGATCAACACGATCGAAGGCATCCGCGACCTGAGTTCGGTTTCCTCGGAAGGGGTGTCCCAGGTCTTCGTCGAGTTCGAGACGAACTACGACGTGGACGTCAAGGCGCAGCAGGTACGCGAGAAGGTCGCTCCCGTGCGCGCCGAACTGCCGCTCGACGCCGAGGACCCGGTGGTCATTCAGCTCGATCCCGACGCGACGCCGATCCTCTCCGTCATGCTGGGGGGCCCGCTATCCGTCCGCGAGCTGTCGGAGATCGCGGAGAACATGGTCAAGGACCGGCTCGAGCGACTTCCCGGCGTCGGCAGCATCGAGATCATCGGTTCGCGCCGGCGCGAAGTCCGGATCTGGCTCGATCCCGTCCGTCTCGCCGGCTACGGCCTGTCGATCGACGACGTCCGCTCCACCCTGCTTCTGGAGAACGCCGAGACGGCCGGTGGCCGCGTCGAGGGCCGCGAGCGCGAGTGGACCGTCACCACCTCCGGCCGCGTGAAGCGGGTCGAGGACTTCGGCGCCCTGATCGCGGCCGAGCGCGGCGGCCGTCTGGTCTACCTCCGGGACGTCGCGAAGATCGAGGACGGCCTGGCCGAGGAGCGCTCGCTGGCCCGCTTCAACGGGCAACGGGGCGTGTCGCTGGAAGTGCGGCGACGAAGCGGGACGAACACCGTCGCCGTCGCCGAAGCCGTTCGGGCGGAAGTCGAGGCGCTGCGACCCAACCTGCCCCCCGGCATGGAGGTCCTGATCACCCGCGACATGGCGGTGTTCATCGAGGACTCCATCTACTCCGTGTTCTCGAACATGCTCTGGGGCGGCCTGCTGGTGGTCGCCGTCGTCCTCCTGTTCCTGCGCAATCCGAGGTCCACTTTGATCTCGGCGCTCGCGATCCCCTCCTCCGTGATCGCCTCGTTCACGTTCTTCTACCTGGCCGACTTCACGCTGAATGTGATGACCCTGATGGCGCTTTCGCTGGCGATCGGGGTCGTGATCGACGACGCGATCGTCGTGCTGGAAGTGATCTACCGGCGGATCGAGCAGGGCCTGGGGCGCCGCGAAGCGGCGGAGCAAGGCGCCAGCCAGGTGACGCTGGCGGTCATCTCCACCACCCTCGCCCTCTGCGCCGTCTTCGTGCCGATCGCGTTCCTGACGGGCACCGTCGGCCAGTGGTTCTACGAGTTCGGCATGGTGATGGCGATCGCCGTCTGCGTCTCGAGCGTGTTCGCCCTGACCTTCACGCCCATGCTCGGCAGCCGCGTGCTGACGGCTCGTCAGGGGAAGGACCCGGTAAGCCGGGCGCTGGGCAGCGGCCTCGACGCTCTCGACCGCTTCTACCAGGCCGTCCTGCGGCGCGCGCTCGGCCACCGCGTGGTCACCATCGTCGTCGCCGTAACGGCGATGGCGAGCGGCTTCCTGGTCGCCCGCACCCTGCCGTTCGACCTGTTCGTGACGGAGGACCGGAGCGAGTTCAACGTGGACCTGAAGATGCCGATCGGTACGCCGCTCGCCGTCACCGCGGAAGCGACGAGACGCGCCGAAGAGGTACTCGCGGCCGACCCGGAGGTCCGAAACCGCTTCGCGACGATCGGCGGCGGTAGCCGGCAGGAGCCCCACCGAGCCTCGATCTACGTCCAGTTGACGAACAAGCGCGAGCGCGACCTCGGGCAACTCGCGATCATGGACCGGGTCCGCGAGCGGCTGCTGGTGCGAGTTCCGGAAGCCGAGGAGATCGCCGTGTCGCCGATCAACTGGATCGCGGGGAGCGACGACCAGTTGGGGGCGCGCGCCGTCACCTACAGCCTGCGGGGGCCGCGGATGGAGGACCTCGAGTTCTACTCGAAGCGGCTGGTCGGTGCGATGAGGTCCGACCCGACGTTCGTCGACGTCGGCACGAGCTGGGAGACCGGCAAGCCCGAGATCGAGATCGACGTCGACCGCGACCGGGCGGCCGACCTGGGAGTGCCGGCCACCGTCATCGGCCGCACGATCCGTACCCTGCTCGCCGGCGAAGAGCTGGGCGCCTTCGAGGAAGGCGGCGAACGCTACGACGTCCGCGTTCAGGTGCTGCCCGAGTACCGCGACACGCCGGCCAAGCTGGACCTCATCCGGATCCGCACCGCCTCGGGTCAACTGACTCCGATCACCAACGTCGCCGACATCCGCCTCGGCGAGGGCGCGGTCCAGATCAGCCGTCAGAACCGCTCCCGCGAGATCACGATCGCCGCCAACGCCGCGGAGGGCGTCGCGCAGTCCGAACTGGCCGCCCGGGTCGAGGAGTACGGCCGGCAGATCGGTCTCGTGCCCCCGAACCAGCTCGTCCCAAGCGGCATGACGGTCGTCATGCGGGAGACGGGCCTCTCGCTCCTCTTCGCCTTCGTGCTGGCGATCGCGGCGATCTACATGGTCCTGGCGTCGCTCTTCAACTCCCTGGTCCACCCGATCACGATCATGATGTCGGCGCCGCTCTCCTTCATCGGCGCCTTCCTGGCCCTCAAGCTCACCGACAAGCCGCTCGACATGATGAGCGGGATCGGCCTGCTGGTGCTGATGGGCCTCGTGATGAAGAACGGGATCCTGCTGATCGACTACATCAACCGGCTCCGGCAGGATGGCCGTTCACGCCGCCAGGCCATTCTCGAAGCCGGGCCGGCGCGCCTGCGTCCGGTCCTGATGACCGCCTTCTCGCTGATCTGCGGCCTGTTGCCCGTCGCCTTCTCGACCGCCTCCGGCTCCGAGGCCCGGGCCGCGATCGCGGTGCTGACGATGGGCGGCATGGCCACGTCGACCCTGCTCACCCTGCTCGTCGTTCCCGTCATCTACGACCTGGTCGACCGTGGCGTCGGGAAGGTGACCGCGTGGAGTCGTGTCGCGTGGGAGCGGTTGGTGAACCTCAGCCGGCGTCAGGAAACGGCCCGCACGGACGCACCGCGCAGCGCGACGTAGCGGCACGCATCGAACAGGGCGGGCACGAACAGGTGCGGCCTCGCCACGCAGGCGTAGTGATCGGCATCGACCCGGCGAATCTCCGCGCCCGGGATCGCCTCCGCCATCGCCGACTGGTACTGGGCAGGGATGTGCTCGTCCCGCAGCGTCAGCACGACCGCGGCCGGGACATCGACGTCGCCCAGCCAGTCACCGGAATCGAAGTGCGCGAGCGCGGCGCCGGCTTCGATCACCGAGGCAGGCTCCGTCGGTCCGAGCTCCTCCTTCAATGCCAGACGCCGGCCGGGGTCCTGGACGTTCTCGAGCATCCGCTCGCCCATGCTGTCCCAGACCGACTGGGGCGCCGCTCTCGCCGCTAGCGACAGCAGCGGCCCAAGCGCCGAGGCGGCCCGCTTGGTCCGCGGCCCGCCGAAACGGGAACTCGTCGCGCAGAGTACGAGACCGGCCGTGCGATCCCGGTGGCGCCGCCAGAACAACTGCGCCACCGCACCACCCATCGAGTAGCCGACCGGGATGACCCGCTCCACGCCCAGCTGGTCGGCCAGAGCCGCGGCGTCGTCCGCGCAGTCTTCCAGCTTGAAGGCGCCGATCGGCCGGATCCCCCGGCCGTGGCCGCGGTGATCGAGCGCGACGACCCGGAAGCCGCGCGCCAGCGCGGCGAAGCTCGTCGACCAGTTCAGGAGCGCGGTAGCCGCGAGGCCATGCAGCAGCAACAGCGTGGGCGCGCCGGGCGGCCCGGCGATGTCGTGAACCCAGGTCGCGCCTCGGCCCAGCAAATCGATCCGGCGGCCCGTCGACGAGGAGTCCACGGCGCGGTCCTCAGGCGTACCGCCCGGTCCGCTGGGTGCGGGCGTGAACGTCGTCCACCACCCAGTGAAAGAGACTCACGTGCAGGCTCTCCACCATGGCCATGTCGTCCAGATCGACGTGGACGCCGTCCTGCTGAAGCTCCTTCAGCCGACCGCCGTCGAATCCCGTCACGCCGAAGGTGCGGAGTCCGTGGCGGTTCGCCCAGTCCACGGCGGCCAGCACGTTGGGGCTGTTGCCCGAACCGCTGAAGGCGATCAACGCGTCGCCGGAGACGGCAGCGCTCATCAACTGCTGGACGAAGACCTGCTCGTAGTCCAGGTCGTTCGCGACCGCCGTGATCCAGGGCACGTTGTCCGTCAGGCTAACCACCCGCAGCCGGCGGAGCGACTCGTCGCGCAGGCGGTCTGCCGCCACGGTGCCCTTGCCCAGGTCGACGCTCAGGTGGCTCGCCGCCGCGGCGGAGCCGCCGTTTCCGGCCAGGAACAGCGTTCCGCCCCGGCTCCAGACGTCGAAGACGAAGTCCGCCCAGCGCTCCAGCGCCGCGGCGTCGATCCTCGCCAACTCCGTCCGCAGTCGGTCGAGATAGGCCGAGGCGTCCAGCGTCGTGCCGAGCATGACGGCATCGTAGCTCAGGCCGGATCCGCCCAGATCGCCGCGGGCCGGACGCCCGCCTGACCTCAGTAGGGCTGGCGCGTCACGCGGTCCGCCGGCACCTGGCAGACGCGGCGCATCCGGTGGTCGCCGGCCTGGGGATGGGTCCAGCGCAGTTCGTCGCCCTCCATCCATCGTTCGACCCGGATCCAGGGGATGCCGTAGCCGTCCATTTCGAGGACGCCGTCCCGATAGCGCGTGCGGTTGCGGATCCGCAGGCAGCTCGGGTTCACGTCGTTGGCGCCATTCCGCAGCGTGCCGTCGGCGCGCATGTCGTGAAGCAGACCCGCGGCGGTCACGACGACGCGGTCGCCGCACTGCTCGACGCGTTCCAGGTGCCCGCTGTTGGGGTCCAGCCACAGGCCGCGCAGGTCGGGCGCGCCGGCCGGAAGCGGCTCGGTGCAGGCAGCCAGCACCGGGACCGGCCACTCCGTGTAGCCCTCGCACCCCGGCGTGTAGGCGACCGGTATCTCGTCCGCGGTCAGGCCCGAGCCGTCGAGGACCGGCAGGTCGCAGTGGTCGACCTCACCGCCGCCGCCGGCGAGCAGTCTCGCTTCCGTCGTGTCCGGCGGCCGGGGCGCCGCACGAAGGTAGACGCCGGCCGCCGCGACGGCGGCGCCCGCGAGCGCCCCGACGGCAACGACCGCGATCAACGCTCGGCGGAGAAGCCTGCGCCGGTCAGCCACGACTCCCACTCTAGTCGCCGACCGGCGTCTGTTCCATGAAGTCGGCGACGATCGTGGCCAGTTCCACGCCCCGGCCTTCCTGGAGGAAGTGCCCGCCACCCTCAATCGTTGGATGCGACTGCCCCTTCGCGCCAGGAACACGCTCCTCGAACGGCCGCCGGGCCGCGCCCGTCACCGGATCGTTGTCCGAGAAGGCGCAGTGGAAGGGCCTGGTCCACTCCGAGAACACCTTCCAGGCCTCGATCTGGGCCGGCACCGAGGGGTCGTTCGGCAGCATCGGCACCCGGCTGGGCATGGCGCGAATCCCCGCCTTGTAGGAGGGATCGGGGAAGGGCGCGTCGTAGGCCGCGATCTCTTCGGGCGTGAGGGTCACCCCGTCGACGCTGCCCGCGAGGAGCATCCCGACCGGAATGTCCTCGGTCTCCCAGGTCCACTTCTGCCAGTACGCGAACTTCATGGCCGGATCGGTTCCCATCTGCGAGATCTGCTGCTGCATCTCCATGATGGTCGGCGTCGGCGCCTCGGCCCGGAACTTCGCGATCTTCTCCATCGTCTCCTCCGGCACGTTCATCGGCAGGGGCAGGGCCGTGTTCGCGGCAACCACGCGGTCGAAGCGCGCGGGATCGTCCGCCACCAGCCGCAGTCCGATCAATCCTCCCCAGTCCTGGCCGACCAGGGTTGCATGCACGACGCCGTTGCTCCGCAGCCAGGCGCCAAGCCAGTCGACCTGACGCTGGTAGGTGTAGTCGTCCCGCTCGGTCGGCTTGTCGGACCTGCCGTAGCCGACGAGGTCGGGCGCCATGACCCGCATTCCCCGCTCCGCCAGCACCGGGATCATGCGGCGGTAGAGGAAGCTCCAGGTCGGCTGGCCGTGCATGAGAAGAACCACTGGACCGTCCGCCGGGCCCGCCTCGACGTGGTGGATACGGATGCCCTCGCCCTCGCCGTCACCCCTGGGGACGACGGTGTAACGGGGCTCGTAGTCGAAGTCGGGCAGATTGGCGAAGCGCTCGTCGGGCGTGCGAAGGACTTTCATTGTTGTCGGCTCTCGTCGATTCGAATGGAAGGATGCGACCGCAGGCCGCGTAGGATAGCGCCCCTCTCGGATCGTCCGTGCAGTTTCGATGAAGCTCCTGATCGCCAACCGCGGCGAGATCGCGGTCCGCATAGCCCGCGCCGCGGCGGAGCTTGGGATCCCGACCGTCGCCGTGTTCTCGGAGGACGACGCGCGGTCGCTCCACGCGTCGAGAGCGGACGAGTCGGCAGCGCTTTCCGGCACCGGTCCGGCCGCCTACCTCGACGGCGCGCAACTGCTCCGCGTCGCCGGTGAGCACGGCTGCGACGCGATCCACCCCGGATACGGCTTCCTGAGCGAGAACGCCCGCTTCGCCAGCGCCTGCATCGATGCCGGCATCCGCTTCGTCGGTCCTCCGCCGGAGGCGCTGGAACTCTTCGGCGACAAGACGCGGGCGCGCGCCCTCGCGGCGGAACACGGAGTACCGGTCGTTCCCGGGATCTCCGAGTCCGTGACCGTAGACCAGGCGCGAGCGTTCTTCGACGATCTGCCGGCCGGCGCCTCGATGCTGATCAAGGCGGTCGGCGGCGGCGGCGGTCGCGGCATGCGGATCGTCGCGACGGCCTCGGAAATCGATGACGCCTACCGGCGCGCGGTCTCGGAGGCCGGCGCGGCCTTCGACACCGACGGCGTCTTCATCGAGCAGTTACTCTCCGGTATGCGCCACGTGGAGGTGCAGGTCGCCGCCGACGACAACGGCGTCGTCTGTCACTTCGGCGACCGTGACTGCAGCCTCCAGCGCCGCCACCAGAAGCTGATCGAGATCGCACCCGCGCCGACGCTGGCGGACGAGTTGCGGCAGGCGCTCCACGACGCGGCGCTCACCCTCACCGCCGCTGCCGGCTACCGCAACCTGGGCACGGTCGAGTTCCTGGTCGAGGCGGGAAGCGAAGCGCCCGCCGAGCCGCGGTTCTACTTCATCGAAGCGAACGCCCGTCTGCAGGTCGAGCACACGGTGACCGAGGAGGTGTTCGGCGTCGACCTCGTCCAACTCCAGCTCGAGCTAGTCCGCGGGCGGCTGCTCGTCGACCTGGGCTTTGGCCCTGAGGATCCGCCCAGGGCGCGCGGCCACGCGGTCCAGGCCCGGGTCAACATGGAGACGATGGCCGCGGACGGTCGCGTGGTCCCGGGCGGCGGCGTCCTGGCCGCCTTCGAGCCGCCCTCCGGACCGGGCGTGCGCACGGACACCTTCGGCTACGCCGGCTACCAGACGAATCCCCGCTTCGACTCCCTGCTCGCCAAGGTCGTGGGCCGAACGCCCGGAGCCGAACTCGGCGCCGCGCTGGCGCGGACCTCCCGCGCGCTCGGTGACTTCAGGACCGACGGCATCGACACGAACGCTTCCTTCCTGCGCGCACTCCTGGAGCATGCCGAGGTTCAGGCCTGGAACGTCCACACCCGCTTCGTCGACGACCGGCTGCCCGAACTGGTCGAGGCCGCCACCATCTTCGATGATCGTCCCTGCCAGGCGGGCAAGCGAGGCGACAGCGAGGGACGCGGGCTTGCCGGGGTCAAGGTCGACGCGGTCGACCCGCTGGCCGTGCTCGATCACGGCAAGTCGGGCGCTCCATCGGTGGGTCTGCAGACCGCCGAACCGCCCTCGGTCGACCAGACGCCGGTGCCCGAAGGTCTCACCGCGCTCCGCGCGCCGATGCAGGGCACGGTACTCAGCCTCGAAGCGGAACCCGGGCAGGAGATCGCGCAGGGCCAGATCCTCTTCGTTATGGAAGCGATGAAGATGGAGCACGAGATCCGCTCGGACGTCGGCGGCGTGCTGCGCGATCTCCGAGCGGCCGTCGGCGACGCGGTCTGGGAAGGCCACGTCCTCGCCCTGATCGAGGAAGGGGACGTGGCCGCCGCAACCGGCGACGAAGAGGGCGAGATCGACCTCGATGCCGTCCGGCCCGATCTCGCCGAAGTACTCGAGCGCCACGCGGTGACCCTCGACGACGCCCGGCCCGAGGCGGTCCGGAAGCGGCGCAACACCAACCAGCGCACGGCGCGCGAGAACATCGAGCACCTCTGCGACGAGGGCAGCTTCGTCGAGCACGGGCAGCTCGTGCTCACTCCCGGCACCGGGCTCCCGAAGGAGGAGGTCATCCGCAGGTTCCCGACCGACGGCATGATCACCGGCGTCGGCTCGATCAACGGCGAGCTGTTCCCGGACGACCGCTCCCGCTGCGTCGTCATGGCGTACGACTACACCGTCCTCGCCGGCACCCAGGGCGCGATCAACCACCCGAAGACCGACCGGATGGTCGAACTGGCCCACCGATGGAAGCGGCCGGTCGTGCTGTTCGCCGAGGGCGGAGGCGGGCGCGCCGGCACGGGCGGCAAGCGGCAGGGCGGCGCCTCGACGACCAAGGCCGGCCAGGGCCGCAGCGACGAGACCTACCGGCCACTCGACACGCCGACCTTCACCTCCTTCGCGCGGCTCTCGGGCCTGGTGCCGATCGTGGGCATCACGTCCCGCTTCTGCTTCGCCGGCAACGCGGCGCTGCTCGGCTGCTGCGACGTGATCATCGCCACAGCCGACTCGAGCATCGGCATGGGCGGCCCGGCCCTGATCGAGGGCGGCGGCCTGGGCGTGTTCCGGCCGGAGGAAGTCGGCCCGATGGACGTGCAGGTGCCGAACGGCGTCGTCGACATCGCGGTCGAGAACGAAGAGGAAGCAGTCGACGCCGCCAGGCAGTACCTGTCCTACTTCCAGGGCCGCACGGACAACTGGGAAGCGCCCGATCAGCGGCTCCTGCGCCGGATCGTTCCCGAGAACCGCCTGCGCGTCTACGACATCCGGAAGGTGATTCACACCCTGGCCGACACCGGCAGCGTGCTGG
Organism: Acidobacteriota bacterium; assembly: GCA_011525365.1. Classification (GTDB taxonomy): domain Bacteria; phylum Acidobacteriota; class Thermoanaerobaculia; order Multivoradales; family Multivoraceae; genus Multivorans. The sequence continues at coordinate 1,236,018 of WTGQ01000002.1, read as the reverse complement.
AACTGCGTCCCTCCTTCGGCCTGGGCATGGTGACCGCCCTGGTCCGCATCGAAGGCCGGCCGGTGGGCATCCTGGCCAACAATCCCGAGTTCCTGTCCGGCGCCATCGACAGCGACGGCTCGGACAAGGGCGCCCGCTTCCTGCAGCTCTGCGATGCCTTCGACATCCCGGTCCTCGTGCTCTGCGACACGCCCGGCATGATGGTCGGCCCCGAGATCGAGCGCACCGCCCTGGTGCGGCACTGCTGCCGGCTGTTCGTGGTCGGCGCCAACATCACGGTGCCGTCACTGACGATCGTGCTGCGCAAGGCCTACGGGCTCGGCGCCCAGGCCATGGCCGGCGGCGACCTGAAGGAGCCGTTCTTCACCGTCGCCTGGCCGACCGCCGAGTTCGGCGGCATGGGCCTGGAAGGCCAGGTCAAGCTCGGCTTCCGCAATGAACTGGCGGCGATCGAGGACCCCGAGGAGCGCCGCACCCGCTACGAGGAACTCGTCGCCGCGGCCTATGAGCGCGGCAGCGCCCTCACCGCCGGCGCCTCGTTCGCCGTCGACGACGTGATCGACCCCGCCGACTCACGGCACTGGATCGCCCGCACTCTCGACTCCGTGCCGCCGCCCCCAGTCCGCGACGGCAAGAAGCGCCGCAACATCGACACCTGGTAGGAAACACTGGGTGCGCCGGCCTTCTGGCTGGCTGTGGCCGCGGGTCTTCTGACCCGCGGAAGACTCGCCGCGAAGCGGCGAGCCCGAAACGCAGTCCTACTCCCCAGCCCCCGCCGGTTCGATCATGCCGTACATCAGGCCCCCGTACGGCCCGTGGTCCCACGTCCCGGCATAGCGTTCGTCGTAGAACAAAACCCGCGCCCCGAACTGGTCGCCCAGGCCCGGTAGTTCGAAGTCCGTGATGCTGACCATCGGTGTATCCCCGGCCCAGACGATCGGCACGACGACCGGCAGAGTGACGTCGACCGTCATGTAGACGACCCGGACGTCGAAGCGCCAGCGGTCGCCCTCCCCCTCGAGCTTCGAGACACTCGCGATCTCGTAGCGCTCCGGGTTCTTGTCGCGGCTGACGCCCTCGACATCTTCCAGGCCCTCGATCCCCTCGATCGTGAAGTGGCCGACCAGGTCGACGTTCTGCATCCGCTCTGCGAAGGCCCGCTCTCGCTCCGAGAGTTCCTCGAGCGGCACCGTTCGGCCGACACCGGTGGCGTGGACGAGCCAGCCGGTTCCGTATCCGATACCGAGCAGGACGAGACCGGTTACTGCAGCGGCGATCCAGAGAAGCGACTTCTTCATCGTGCGGGGGAAGGTAGCTTCCGACCGCGCCGAGGTCAACCCGAGAGCGTCCACGCTGCTATCGACACATATGCCGTAACAACTTATGGCAAGTACTATGGTATCTTGCGCCCATGAGCGCAAGAACGAGCGAAGACGGGGCCCTCCAGAAGATCACGGTTCACGTGCCCCATGCCCTGCTACGACGCGCCCGTGACGTGAGCGGCTCCGGGATCACCGAGACGGTTCGCCAGGGCCTGCACCTCGTCGCCGCCCGCGACGCATACGGCAAGCTGCGCGCACTCCGCGGAAAGGTCCGGTTCGATCTCGACCTGAAGCGCCTGCGGGAAGACTAGGCCTTGATCGCGCTCGACACGAGCTCGCTGATCGCCTACCTTGAAGGCGCCGAAGGAGCCGACGTGAGCGCGGTACAGGAGACACTGATCCTGTGTATCGGCGTCTTGCCCCCGGTGGTGCTGACGGAACTACTCAGCAGCCCCACGGCGGATGAAGACACCAAAGCCCTCATCAGTCAACTCCCGCTGTTGCAGGTTACTCCCGGCTACTGGGAGCGCGCAGCGCGGCTGCGAGCCGGCATTCTGGCCAAGGGACTCCGAGCCAACCTGGCGGACACGCTGATCTGCCAATCGTGTCTCGACCATGACCTGCCGCTGGTTACGCGTGATCGGGACTTCCGCCACTTCGTGGCGCACGGCGGGCTAACACTCGTGCCCGCCCAGCAGCTCTGACCCCGGCTATTCTCCAGCCGATGCGACATCTGACCGCCGCCGGCCTGACGGTCGCAGCCGCCGTTCTCGCCGGCGCTGTCGGCGCTCAGGAGATGACCGGCAACCCGTGGTCCGACATGGACTACGGGCCCTTCAAGGTCCACTCCTACATCGTCGAGCCGGGCAACAACGCGAACAAGGGCATCGCGATCCGCCTCGACGAGGGCCCTGGAGGCGTCGCCAAGGGCACTGAGTTCCTGCTCTTCGACACGGACACCCTGCGCTGGGCGGCGGGCTGGACCGGGCCCGGCTTCATGGACTGGAACTCGATCAACTACAACGGCAGGCACGTGGTGGAGCCGGCGCTCGTCGGCGATTTCGTGTTCACGAATCCGGACGCGCCGGGCTGGTCGCGGGCAGGCGACGACTTCCGTGACACCCGCATCGCGGGCCGCGGGGGCCGACGCTTCGGTCCGCAGGATCCCGGCGTCGCCCGCTGGCTCGGGCACTACGTCCATGGCGACCAGGTCGTGCTGCACTACCGGGTCGGCGAAGCAGAAGTCCTCGAACTCGGGGCTTCCGAGGGTGGCGGGCTGTTCAGTCGGACACTGAACATCGGGCCTCGGGACACCGACCTCGCCGTGCAGGTGGCACACCAGCAGGGCGGACGGGCCTGGCGCGACGGCGAAGCCGCCGGCTTCCGCAAACCCCGCCCGAATGCGGCGGACCGGGGCGAGCACAGCGGACCCATCGTTGCGGCCCTCGTCGGCGCGCCGGCAGGCGTCCAGTGGGCCGAAGGCAACGGCGACGACCTCCGCCTGAGCGTTCGCGCCGGGGATGAACCGGTCCGGTTCAAGGTCGTGATCGGGCGACGCGGCCGGTCGAACGCCGGATTCCTGGCCAGGGCGGCCGGCGTCGAGCCGGGCGTCGATCTCGAACCGCTGACCCAAGGCGGGCCAGCGCAATGGACCGAGACGCTCACGACCGAAAGTCGCGTCCTCGGCCGTCGCGGCGGGCCCTTCGAGCTCGAAGCGATCACGACGCCGCTCGACAACCCCTACCGTTCCTGGATGCGCCTCGGCGGCTTCGACTTCCTCGACGGCGGCAAACGGGCGGTCGTCGCGACCTGGATGGGTGACGTCTGGCTCGTCGACGGCCTGGGCGGCGAAGAGATCGGAGCCGTCACCTGGAAGCGCTTCGCCACCGGGATGTACGAACCGCTCGGCGTGAACACGCGCGGCGGCGAGATCTTCGTCACCTCGCGTGACCAGATCACGCGGCTGCGCGACCTGAACGGCGACGGCGAGGCGGACCACTACGAAGCGTTCAATCACGACGCGCAGGCCTCCGCCCACTTCCACGAGTTCGCGGTCGGCCTGGAGACGGATGACGAGGGCAACTTCTACTACGCCAAGGGCGCCGGACACGACTTCGACGCCCGCGTGCCCCAGCACGGTACGGTCCTCAAGGTCGCGGCCGACGGCTCCTCGACCGAGATCGTCGCCAACGGCTTCAGGGCCCCGAACGGCCTGGTGGTCAACCCGGACGGCAGCGTCATCGTGACCGACCAGGAGGGGCACTGGATCCCGGAGAACCGGATCAACTGGGTCGAGCCGGGCACCTTCCACGGCTACATGCGGGCCTGGCGCAAGCCCGATCGCGACCCGAACGACTTCGTTCAGCCCGTGACCTGGATTCACCACGACGTCGACCGTTCGCCGTCGGCGCCGGTGTGGGTACGGAGCGAACGCTGGGGCGAACTCGACGACTCCCTGATCTACCTCTCCTACGGGAACGGGAAGATGTTCTCCGTGCTATTCGACGGGGCCTTTCCGCGGGGTGCCGGCCCGGCCCGCCAGGCGGCCGTGATCGAACTTCCCGTCACCGCCGCGCCGACCGGCCTGATCCGGGGCCGCTTCAACCCCGCCGACGGCCATCTCTACGTCTGTGGTCTGTTCGCATGGGCCGGCGACCGCACCCAGCCCGGCGGCTTCTACCGCGCGCGACGCACCGACCAATCCCTGCGTATCCCGGTGGCCTACGAAACCGCCCGCGACGGCATCGTCGTCCGCTTCAGCACCGAAGTCGACCCGGACGCCGCAGGCGACCCGGGCAACTACTCGATGCGGATCTGGCGGTACCTCCGCCAGGCGAGCTACGGCTCTGAGGACTACCGCGTCCTGGGGGAAGGGGTCGGCGAGGACGAGCTGTCGATCCCATCGGCGACCCTCGCCGCCGATGGCCGGTCGGTGTTCATCGAGATCCCGGACATCCTGCCGGTACAGCAGTACCACCTGGAGATGAATCTGAGAAGCAGAGACGGCGGGCGGATGCGGGAGTTCGTCCACGGCACGATCCACGAACTGGGCCCCCGGCGTGGCGCCGAGATCCTCGCGGGCGCCGACTGAAAGGGGCGCCGGACTCGTCGTGCGCTTCCGCGGGCTCGCCGTTCTGCCCCTGCTGGCGGCAGCGTCACAAGGTCCGCTTGCAGCGCAACCCGGGCAGGCGCCCGCCGACGACCTCGACCGCCCCGGCCTGGAGCTCGTCCTCAGCACACGCGGAGGCGATGCGACGGACGCCCGGGTCGCGCGGCTCGCCGCGCTCTACGTACCCGAGCGCGAACCGCCGAGCCCGTTCCTCGAACCCGGTGCGTTCGAGGCCACCTTCCGTGGCGCGATCGAACTCGACCTGAACGACTCCTTTCGCTTCGCCGTCCGCGGCAACGGCGGCGTCCGCTTGAGTATCGGCGGGCAGGTCGTCCTCGAGCGCGACACCCTGCCGGGCGAAGGCGCGCCGGCCGCCACCGCCGGCGAAGTGCGGCTGAACAAGGGCCTCAACCCGATCGAACTGGTCTACAGCAGTCCGGCCGGCGGCGACGCTTCGATGCGTCTCACCTGGAGCAACGACTACCTGCCGGAAGAACCAGTACCTCCGGCGTCTCTCCGACACGCCGGGTCGACGGCGCTCGACCGGGGCCGGTCCCGGCGGGCGGCCCGCGATCTCGTTGCCGAGGACGCCGCGTCTCTCGCCCGGGTCGTGCCGGCCGAGTACGCGGAACGCCGGATCCGGCGAGACGGTTGCCTCGTCTGCCACAGCAGGGACGGCGCGCCCGCTTCCGGGCCGCCGGCCCCCGCTCCCCCGGACCTGACCTGGGCCGGCGAGAAGTTCCGCGGAGACTGGCTGGCGGACTACCTGGCCGGCCACCCCGCCGACATTCCCCGCCCGCACCCGGAGGTGCAAGCGCCCGCCTCCCCCGACGAGACCGACCTCTTCGCGGCCGGGCTGCACCGACAGCACGGGCTGGCCGCGTCGCCGCCCGACCCCGAACCCGTCGACGCCGAGCTGGCCGCGGTCGGCAGCGACCTCATCCGCGGCGACCGCCTCGGCTGCCATGCTTGCCACGCCCTGGGCGGCGAACCGGCGCTGGGCGGCGAGGGCGCCGAGGAGGCAATCAACTTCGATCTCGTCCGCCGGCGCCTGCGGCGCCCGTTCTTCGACTGGTTCCTGCGCGATCCCCAGCGCATCCTGCCGGGCACGAAGATGCCCCAGTTCGTCGACGAGGACGGCTACACCGCTCTCTACGATGTCTTCGACGGCGAGGCGACGCGACAGTTCGAAGCGATCTGGCACTATCTGGGCACGATCGACTGAGTCAGACGGCGTCCTAGACTGTCGCCATGCGACGAGGCACCTTCATTCTCGGACTGTCAATGGCGCTTTCAGCCTGCACGGCCGCGGAGGAGGACGCGCCGAACCTCGAACCGGCCTCGACGGTCGCTGAGAACCTCCGCCAGCACCGCGCCCTTCCCGATCCCGCCGAGGAAGTCTGGTGGACGGAGACCGGCGAAGCGATGGCCTGGCGCAACCGGAACCTCCACCAGGTCGTGCCGACCGTCAACGTCTACCGCGACGGCCCGGTCAGGGAGCTGGCGCTTCGCCCGCTGGCCGCGATCGCCGACCATCGGGTGGACACGCCCGCCGGCGAGACGACGTTCGACGCCTACCTTCACGGCGAACACTCGACGACGATGGGCATCGTCATCCTTCACCGCGGCGACATCGTCTTCGAGCGCTACCCGCGGATGCAGCCCCACGAGAAGCCGATCTGGTGGTCGGTTACCAAGGTCCTGCCGGCGACGCTGGTGGCGATCCTCGAGCACCGCGGGCTGGTCGACTCCACGCAGCCCGTCGACCACTACGTGCCCGCGCTCAGGGGTTCGGACTTCGAAGGCGTCACCGTCCGCAACGTGCTCGACATGGCCTCCGGCGTCGACTGCCCGGACGGCGACTACACCGACCGCAGCACCTGCTACTACCAGTTCGAGGCCTCGCTGGGCGACGCCGTGCGAAGCGAAGCGACGCCGGACGACCCCTACACGATGCTCTCGAACCTCCGGGTCGGCCGCTGGGCCGAGCAGGGCACGGGCTACGACTACAGCGGTACGAACACCTTCGTCCTCGGCTGGCTGGTCGAGGAGGTCACCGGCATGCCGTTTCAGGACGCGTTGAGCCGCGAGGTGTGGACCCGGATCGGCACCGAGGCGGACGCCTCGATCTACGCCAACCGGTACGGGATTGCGCTGACTTCCGGCGGCTTGCTGGCGCGTCCCCGGGACATGGCCCGCTTCGGGCTCCTCTTCACGCCGAGCTACGGCAGGGTCTCACCGGAGCGGATCGTGCCCGAGACGCACATCGACCTGCTGCTCCACGGCGGCCGGCCGGAACTGCTCGAGAACGCCCGCTTCGGCGGCAAGCCTCCCGGCGTCAGGCACAACGTCTACCAGTGGGACCTCGTGTTCACGAACGACGACGTCTACAAGGGCGGCTGGGCCGGCCAGGGGCTGCTCGTCAACCCGAGTCGCGATGTCGTCGCCGTGTGGGTCGGCTACACCGCCGCGGACTCCGACCCGGAGACCTATCCGCTGCTGCCACGCGTGCGGGCCGTGCTCGACGGCGTGTTCGGCGCGGAGAACGCCGACCGTTGAGTTGTGGCGCCGGCCTCACGGCCGGCACGTTCTTCTGGCCGCCTCCGGCGCGTGTTCTCCGCGGGTCAGAAGACCCGCGGCAACAGACCCGCGCACCCAGCGTTCTACTTGCGCGCCGCCTGGCAGTGGGCGAACTCTTCGCCGACGCCGGGCAACTCGTGCTCCAGCAGGGGCAGCGACTCGATCGCCGGGCCGGCGCGGTGCTGACCGCCGGCGAGCCGGGCGCTCATGTTCGTGAAGGTCTCGAGCAGGGTCTTCGCGGTGCGCGGCGTCACGACTCCGGCGCCAAGGCCGAACGGCGGTTGCGGGTCGCTGACGGACTTCTGGACGACGTGGATCGTTCCTTCCTCGTCTCCCGGCGAGAGGAACCAGCGGGTACGCATGCAGAGCACGCGTTTGCCCTTGAAGGCAGGCGTCTGATCGTCCGCGCCGATCATGTCGCCAACGACGTGGCCGTCGGCGGTTCGCCACCATGCGGCGCTGTTCATCGAGATCCGCCGGCTCATCCCCTTGCCCGAAACGCGCTGGCGAAGGGTCTGAAACGGGGCGTCGAGTGGCCCCGCGGTCTCTTCGGTACACATGGCCTGCCATTCCGGGCACGCCGCCGCATCGTCCAGCAGGGCGATGACCGCCGACATGGTGCCGGGCACCGTCATCTCGGCGCGCACCAGGGGGTAGTTGGCGTTCTCGATCGGACAGGATTCGACGGTGACGGGGCCTTCGGCCTCCCGGGGTTCGCATTCGGCGGCGGCTGCGGCCGGCGGGGCAAGTAGCGCGAACGCAGCCACAGCGAACAGTGTCCGGAAACCGGCGCTTCGCGCCGGATGCGGGCCGGAAGGCCCGCGCACCGACAGAAACGACGTTGGCATCTTCATCGACTTAGCCTCCTAACTCGGACTCCGGTAGCGCGAAGGCGATCAGTTCGTCGGGGATCCGGCGGTTACGGGCACCGCCCCCGGCGATGACGATGTACTGCCGGCCCTCGTGCATGTAGGTCATCGGCGGACCGTGCAGCCAGACGTCGGTCTCCACCTCCGCGACGATCTCGCCGGTCGTCTTGTCGTAGGCGCGCAGCAGCCCGCCGCTCGAGATGCGTGGGTCGTCCTCGTCGGGCAGGGCGAGGAAACCGATCAGGAGCGTCCGGGTCACGAGCAGACCGCCGTCCGCCGGCATGCCGATGTAGCGGGTGCCCATGTCGCCGAGGTTCAGGTGAGCGATCGCCGGATGGTCCTTGGGGCCGGGACCGACGGGGACCTGCCAGAGGTGTTCGCCGCGATTCAGGTCGATCGCCGTGATCGTCCGGTATGGCGGCTTGGTCAGGGGCAGGCCCTGAGGCCCGCCCGTGTTGACGTAGGCGATCACGTAGCGCCAGTCGGGGCGGCGGGCCGCATCCGGCTCGATCAGGGACATGCCGGTCGGCCGGTGCTGCGACTCGACGAAGAGCACGCCGGCCATCGGGTCGACGGACGCTCCGGGGTGGTTCGCGCCGCCGGCCGCCCCGGGCACCACCATGACGCCTTCCTTCCCGCCTTCGCCCTGGACGATCAGAGGCGGAAACATCGGCGCCAGCACCAGCTTCCCGGCGATCTCGAGCGCCTCCTCCCGCAGTTCCGGCGTCCAGTCGATCAGGTCGTCCTCGCTGACGCCCTGCCGCTCGAAGGCCGGCGGCTTCGTCGGAAACGGCTGGGTCTCCGCCAGCTTCTCGCCCGGCACCGTCGACTTGTGGTTCACCGGCCGGTCCTCGATCGGCCACACCGGCTCGCCGGTGGCTCGGTCGAACACGTAGGTGAAGCCGGTCTTCGAGACCTGGGCGACCGCCTTGATCAGCTTGCCGTCGACGACGATGTCCAGCAGGTTCGGAGCGGACGCGATGTCGTAGTCCCAGATGCCGTGGCGGACGGTCTGGAAGTGCCAGACGCGCTCGCCCGTCTCCGCGTCGACGCAGACCAGGCTCTCGGCAAAGAGGTTGTCGCCCGGCCGGTCGGCCCCGTAGTAGTCGTTCGAGGGCGTGCTGGTCGGTAGATAGACGTACCCCAGCTCGTGGTCCGCGCTCATCGACGTCCACACGTTCGCGTTGCCGGCCGTCCGCCAGGACTCGTTCTCCCAGGTCTCGACCCCGTACTCGTCGTCCCGCGGGATCGTGTTGAAGCGCCACTTGAACTCGCCCGTGTGAACGTCGTAGGCGCGCACATGACCGGGCGGCGCGTCGCTCCTGATCGAGTAGTCGAAGATCTTCGAGCCGACGATCACGCTGGTGCCGACGACGATCGGCGGCGCTCCGTGGGTGATGTGCCGGATCGCGTAGTCGCCGGGGCCGAGATCCTGCGCCAGGTCGACCACGCCGTCCTCTCCGAACGCGCGGTCGGCCAGACCGGTGGCGGCGTCGATCGAGACGAGCTGGCGGCCGATCGTGGCGACGAACAGGCGCTCCTTCTCGCCGTCCGACCAGTACTCGATGCCGCGGGCGCCGACCGGGCGCATCGTCGTGCCGCCGCGCTCCCAGGTCTTCGGGTTGTAGACCCACTTCTGCTCTCCGGTCGCCGGGTCGAGCAGGGCTACCTGGCCCAGGCTGGTCGGCGCGAACAGACGGCCGCCGATCATCAGCGGCACGGAACGGTAAAACCCGGTGTCGTAACCCGGCAACACGTCCAGTGGCACGTCGTGGTCCGCCGTGCGCCAGCGCCAGGCGATCTCGAGCCGGCCGAAGTTCGAACCATCGATCTGGGAGAGCGGCGAGTACCGGCTCGAAGCGTGGTCGCCGCCGTGGTGCCGCCATTCGCCGTACGCGGACCGACCCTGCTCGCCGGTTTCCGCCCCGGCGGCGCCGGCCACGAGACCGATCAACGCGGCCGAAAACCCGCACGTCCAACTGACCTTCGCGTTCGTCACGAGTGCGCTAACCTAACGCACACTCGAACACACCACCGCGAAAGGCACTTCCTCATGCCCGAACAAGACCTGAGCCGCCGCAGCGTGCTCGGCGCCGCAGCAGCCGGCGCCGGCTGGATGATCGTCCCCCGCCACGTCCTCGGACGCGGCGAAGAGGCGCCCAGCGACAAGCTGAACATCGCGGCCGTCGGCGCCGGCGGCAAGGGCCGCAGCGACGTCGCCGGCGTCGCCAGCGAGAACATCGTCGCCCTCTGCGACATCGACTGGCAGCGCGCCGAGGAGACGATGAACGCGCACCCGGATGCCGCGCGCTACCACGACTACCGCGAGATGTTCGACGCCCACGGCGACCTCGACGCTGTCCTCGTTTCAACCGCCGACCACACGCACGCCGTGATCACCGCGGCGGCACTTGAACGCGGCCTTCACGTCTTCACGCAGAAGCCCTTGACGCGCACGATCGGCGAGGCGCGGATGCTCGGTGAGGCCGCCCGCAAGGCCGGCACCGCCACCCAGATGGGCAACCAGGGCCACGCCGCAGAGGGCACGCGCCTGATCCGCGAGTGGATCGAGGGCGGCGTGATCGGCGAGGTGAACCGCGTCGAGTACTGGACCAACCGGCCGATCTGGCCGCAGGCAATACCGCGCCCAAAGGAAGTCCACGAGGTGCCCGACCATGTCAAGTGGGACCTGTGGCTCGGCCCGGCGCCGGAACGCCCCTACCACCCCGACTACTATCACCCCTTCGCCTGGCGCGGCTGGTGGGACTTCGGCACCGGCGCCATCGGCGACATCGCCTGCCATGCGATGGACGCGGCGTTCTGGATCTTCGACCTGCGGGACCCGTCATCGGTCCATGCCGAATCGACGCCGCTGTTCAAGGAGTCGGCTCCTGCCGCCACCCGGATCACCTTCGAGTATCCGGCGCGCGGCAACCGGCCGAAGATGACCGTCGTCTGGCGCGACGGGAACCTCACGCCGGCGATGCCCAAGGTGTGGGAGGGCAAGTGGCCGCCGCGCAACAGCGGCCAGCTCTTCGTGGGCACGGAGGGCGTGATCGTCGCCGACATCTACGCCGGCAGGCCCACGATCTACCCGTCCAAGCTGCACGAGAAGATCACGAAGAACCCGCTGCCCCAGGTCTACGAGCGGACCGAGGGGCACTACAAGCAGTGGATCGACGCGATCAAGGCCGGCACGACGAACCCCGACGGCTCCAACTTCGCCGATCACGCGGGTCCGATGACCGAAACCGCGCTGCTCGGCAACCTGGCGGTCCGCACGCAGCAGGAGATCGTCTGGAATCCGAAGAAGCTGAAGGTGACGAACGGCGTCGAGGTGCCGCGGGAGTACATCCAGCCGACCTACCGGGACGGCTGGACGCTGTAGGGATTCGCGCGGGCCGTCAGCCGGTCTGCTGGACGGCGGCGACCGCGGCGTCGCGGTCCGGCTCGATGCCCACGATCAGGCTGAAGCCCGAAACCTCGAACAGTTCCTTCACTTCGTCGTTCAGGCCGCAGACGGCGAACTTCCCCTTGCGCGCCTGCAGTTGGCGGGCCACGACCAGTACGACACGGAGGCCGGCGCTGCTCATGTAGCGGGTGCGGCTCAGGTCGAGGACGACGGCCTCTCCGCCTTCCGCGATCTCGGACGTCATCGCCTGCTCCAGGTCCGGCGCACTCGAGGCGTCGACCCGCCCTTCCGGCACCCAGACGGTCACGTCGCCAACCGTCTCGCCCCCGATTGCCGACTTCCCGATCTTGATGCTCTCGATCACGTACACACCTCTTTGCGTCTTGTTCGCACTCAGTAGAAGGGATGATGCGCCGTCGCCGTCGCGGCGGCAATGTCCTGAACGGACTTCTGGATCGCCCGGCCCATCGCCTGACCGATCAGATCGAAGCCGCGCACCAACTCGATCCGGGCGGCGGCGTGGCGCAGCTCCTGCGCGCTCAGGATGACCTGGAAGGCGTTCGACGCATCGGCCAGACAGATAAGAGCGACATCTCGGGGCGCGGGAATCCGGTCACTCAGGAGCACGTCCAGGATCCGCAGCTTGACCTCCCGCTCTTCCCGGTCGTCGATCATCGGATAGCGACGGCTGCCGAACACCCACAGGAAGCTCCGATCCTCGACCCGGAGAATTCCCCGCTCGACGAGGCGCGCAAGGGCCGCCTCCTGGACCTGCTTGCTGCGAGCCGAGAGACGCACCACCCACGTGCGGGCGTCGGCCTCGTCGGCGGCCTCCGCGATCTCCGCCAGCGGGCCGTCCAGTATCTCCTCGCCAACCGGCGTCGGATCGACGACGACGAGTCGCTGGAGGTCGCAATCCAGGCGCCCGCGTAACGCGAGGTCCATCAGGATCGCGCCGGCGAGGAGCAACTCCATCACGTTGGGCGCGACGCGCTTCATCGCGCCGGATTCGTCATCCAGGAGAAGAAGCAGGATCTCCTCCACGAAGGTCAGGTGGGGGTTCGGCATATCCGCCGCGGAATCCTACAAGAAGGAAGCGCTCTCCTAGATTCCCGCCGCGTCCACCTGACCCGTCGGTTCCTGACTGTCGCTGCTGACGATGACCGTGAGGACGTCCGTATCGTGGTACTGCTGGTGCTGCACCGAGCTCGACACGTGCCGCAGCAGCCGCAGTGAAAGCTCATTCTCGATGGGAGCTGGAGCATCGGGCGCCATGACCACCAACCGGTCTTCGATGTTGCTGCCACCGGGCGCCGCGATGAACTCGAGTTCGGCCGTCTGGCGGTCGACTCTCGCGACCACGAGCAGGCTGCGCTTCCGGCCGCCTTCCTCTTCGTCGAGGCCGGCGAGGCTGAGCAATGCCTCTTCGCCCGCCGACCAGAGGCGATCGCAGGCCTCGGGCGTCCACCGCGCCCGTTCCGCCAGAGTCCGGAGAAAGCCGCCGATCCGTGAGGCCGACCTGGGCGCAACCTCGACCTCGAGCCGGCGGCGGCGCGGACCGGTCGATTCGAGAAACGCGGTCAGGCCGATGGCGGTCAGGCCGCCGGCGGTCATGCCGTTGCCCAGGATCGAGGCCACCCAACCGCCCAGCTGGTCGCTGAAGATCAGGTCGTTCTCGAAGCCGACGCCGATCCAGAAGGACACGCCGATCACGAGCGCCTTGCGATAGTCGATCCCTCCGTGCCCGGCGATGCGGGCCCCGAGCACGAACAGGATGGCGATCAGCACCAGCCCGTAGGCGCCGACGACCGGACCGGGGATCGCGAGGACCAGGGAGAGCGCCTTGGGCAGGAAAGCCAGACCGAGGAAGATGATCCCGATCCACATCCCTACCCGGCGCGAGGCCACGCCCGTCAGTTCCGTGACCGAGATGCTGCTCGAGTACGTCGTGTTCGGCACGGTGCCGGCGATACCCGAGAGCAGGTTGCCGAGCCCATCGGCGGCGACGGCGCCCTGGACAGCCCGGTAGTCAGGCGCCCGCGGCGTCCGCCAGGAGACACGCTGGATACCCACGGCATCGCCGATCGTCTCGACCGCGCCGATCAACGTCACGATGACAAAGCCAGGCAGCAACGCCCAGAAGGCCGGCCCGAAGGAAAGGTCGAACCCGGGCCAGCCGCCGGCCGGGGCACCGATCCACGCGGCCGCGGCCACCTGGTCGAAGTCGTAAAGCCCAAGAGGCACGGCAACGATCGAGCCGGCCACGACGCCGGCGACCGGCGCCCAAAGCCGCCCGATCCCCCTGGCACGCAGGCCGAACCCGGCCATGACCGCGATGGCCACCACGAACGTGATCGGAGCGGCGGCACGGGACACGTCGTCGGGAACCAGGGTCAACTGGTTGAACATGATCGGCATCACGCTGACCGAGATCAGCATGATGACCGTGCCCGTGACGGTCGTCGTGAACAACCTCCGCAACAGCAGCAGCCGGGCGGAGAGCAGGAACTGGAACAGCGACGAGACGATGACCAGCTTGGCGAGGAGCATGGGACCGCCCTGGCTCAGGGCAGCGATGCTGACCGCGATGAACGCCCCCGACGTGCCCATGAGCAGGATGTAGCCCGCGCCGATCCGCCACAGGCGCACCGCCTGCAGGATCGTGGCGATGCCGCTCACGAAGATCGCCGCGAACACCGCCCAGGCCAGGTACTCGTCACTGCCCCCGGCGGCGCGGACGATGATCGCCGGCGTCAGCACGATGCCGGCGACACAGAGGGTCGCGTACTGCAGCCCCATCGTCGCGGCGAGGAGCGTCGGCGGCCGCCCGTCGGCCTCGTAACGAACGCCCGCGCCCGGGTTCTTTGCCGCGGCGGTCACGCCTGGTACAGCGCCGAGTCGGGCCGCCACGGAGACCGCTGGCCGGCGTAGACCGGCGATCCCTTGCGGAAGTGGGAGGCCTCGTCGAGCGTCTCGACGAAGGGCATCTGCCGCGGGTAGAGATCGCCGTCGCCGCGCGGCCGCGGTCCCGCCTTGGAGACGTGGCCCCAGAGAGGATGGCCGACCACCTCCTCGGCGATCTGCGCCGCCTCGATCAGCTTGTCGAGCTTGTAGCCGGTCTCGATCCCCAGCTCGTGGCAGAAATCGACGAAGTCCTCCGTCGGTACATGGCCCGCCGCGCGGCCGTTGCCGCAGTAGGGGCAACCCCCCATGCCGCCGATCGAGGTATCGAACTCGCGCACGCCCAGCTTGAGAGCCTCGTAGTAGCTGACCATCGCCGCCCCGCGGGTGTTGTGCAGGTGGCAGTGGAAGTCCGTGATCTCGGGCCAGCGCTCCCGGATCGCGAGCAGCGTCTCCCGCACCGTGTGCGGCATGTTCCAGCCCATCGCCTCGATGATGGCGCAGCGGGTGACCCGGAAGCCGGCTTCATGCCAGCGGTCGATCATCAGCGCCAGCAGGTCCATCCGCTGCTCGAGCGTGAACGCCCCCTCGAAGTTCGATCCGAACGGATTGCCGATCGCCACCGCGCCCGTCTCGGCCCCGCGTGCGCGGGCCTGTTCGATCACCCCCGGGATGCGCTCGATCTGCTGCGCCTGGGTCGCGTTGTAGTTGCGCCGGGCGAAGGTGTCGCAAAGCTCGACGTGCGTGCCGAACCTTCGCTGCCGGACATCGAGCTTGGGATACCAGCGGTCCGCGCGGTCGAACCCGATCTTGTTGAAGATCGCGGCGGTGTAGCGCACGCCCGGCTTCGGCACGAAGCGCTCGGCGATCTCGTCGATGCAGGCCATCTGCGGCGTCCACTTCGGGTGCGCGTAGGAACCGATCGAGATGACCCTGGCTCCGGTCTCGCCAAGCGCGTCGAGCAGCCGCAGCTTGTCCTCGACCGGAATGTCGGCGCTCTCGATCTGCAGACCCTCTCTCATCGTGTCGTCCGTGATCGTCACGGACTTCGGTAGCTGGCCCATCGCCTGATCCTCTTTCCTTGCCGGTGCGCCGGCCTTCTGTCAACGGAACGGGTACCTTATCGCCGCGAAGGACAGCGGAGCGCGGCGGTCGCCCCTTCCGGTGCCAAGATCGCCCCTGTGGCAGGATCGATCCGTGCGAGGACGCCTGCTTCCCTACCTCGTCCTCGCCGTTGCAGCGACGGCCGTGCTGCTGCCCGGAATCGGCAGCCGCGACCTCTGGAACCCGGACGAACCGCGCTACGCCGAGGTCGCGCGGGAGATGCTGCTCGAGCCGCGGGCGATCGAGCACTTCCTGGTGCCGCGCCTGAACGGCGAACGCTACGACCACAAGCCGCCGCTCCACTTCTGGAACATCGCCCTGTTCGGCGCGCTTCGCGGCGGCGTCGACGAGGTGGCGGCCCGTCTGCCGTCTCTCCTTGCCGGCATCGGCTCGGTGCTCGTCGTGTTCGCGCTCGCCGGCCGGCTGTTCGACCGGAAGACCGCCTGGCTGGCGGCGCCGATCTTCCTGACGTCGGCCCTGGTGATGTGGAACGGACGGGTCGGCCAGATCGACATGACGCTGACCTTTCTCGAACTGCTCGCCATCCTGTTCTGGGCCCGTGGCCGGTCCTGGGCCCCGGACGATCCGGCCATGCGTCCCGGCGGCCAACTCGCCAACCTCCTGTTCTTCGCCTGCCTGGGACTGGCCACCCTGGCCAAGGGGCCGGTCGGGCTGATCGCGCCGCTCCTCGCGGTGGTCACGTACCTCGCGTTCGAGCGCGACCGGGCCGGCGTTGCCGAGCTCCGGTTGGGGCGCGGCCTCCTGCTCTGGGCCGCGATCGTCCTGGCCTGGTTCGGGCCGGCCGTGTGGATCGCCGGGCAGTCCTACTTCGACGCCCTGATCCTCGACCAGACCGTGTCGCGCTACGCCGAGGCGACCTACCACCCCCGGCCCTGGCACTACTACTTCCGGACCCTGCCCGGCACGTTCGCGCCCTGGACGCTGCTGGCCCCGGTAGCGGTCTACGCCGCCTTCCGCGTGTCTCACCGCGAGGCGGCCGGCCGCGAAGCGCGGGCGGTTCGCTTCCTCCTGATCTGGATCGCCAGCACCTTCGTCTTCTTCAGCGTGTCGGGAGGCAAGCGGACCGTCTACCTGCTGGCGCTCGCGGCGCCGCTCGCGATGCTGGTCGCCTACGGTGTGCTGGCGATCCGGGATCGCTGGCCTCGCTTCCGCACGGCATTCCTGATCTCGGCGGCGACCGTACCGCTGCTGTTCGGCGTCATAGCGGCCGCGGCGCCGGTCGCGGCACGGGACCTGCCCGACGGTTCGATACCTGAAGGAGCCATCGCTTCGCTGCAGGCGGTCGCGGCCATCCCCCTCGCCGCGGGTCTGATCGGCCTCTACCTGGCTGCCAGGCGGCGGCCGGATCTCCTGGTAGCTTGCCTCGCGACAGGCCTTGGACTCACCATGTCGGTGACCGCCGTGTGGTTGCTGCCGCTGGGCGACGTCTTCAAGTCGGCCAGCGCCCTCTCGGCCGACCTGGTCCAGTGGGCGGAACCCGACGAGCCCTACGCGATCTACCCCGTTCCGGATGCTGCCTTCTTCTTCTACACCCGCCGGTTCGCGGTCGACCTCCACCGCGGCACCCTGGCCCACGACGAGGGCGACGAAGAAGCCCTGCGGCGTTACGTCGCCCGCACGGATCGGCCCGTCTGGCTTCTCATCGAACGGGACAACCTGGAGCGTCTTTCGCCTCCGCTCGACCTGGTCGAGGTCGCGCGCGACCACGATCCCGAGCAGGGGCATGTCCTGCTGACGACTCCGGAAGCGGCCGCCCGTGTTACCGCGGCCGAAAGATCCGGGCGATGAACGACAGCCGGCGGCTTGCCGACCAGGGCCTCTTCCTCTTCCGGCACCGCAGCCTGTTCGTCGTGTTCCTGCTGCCCGCCGCGGCGCTGGCGGTGCTCGAGCGCCGGTCGGCGGTACTGCCTGCGGACCCGGGACTCGGCTGGCTCACGCTATGCCTCGCCGTGTCCCTGCTCGGACTCGGGGTGAGGTGGGCGGCGCTGGGTTCCGCGCCTCCGGGCGCTTCCACCCGAAGCCGCAGGGCGCCGAGCGCCAGCCAGTTGAACGTGACCGGCATGTACTCGCTCTGCCGGCACCCGGTCTATCTCGGCAACCTCTTCGTCCTGTTGGGCTTCGCGCTCGCCCTGAAGTCGTGGTGGTTCGTGGTCATAGCACTGCTCGTCTACTGGCTGCTCTACGAACGGGTGATCGCCGCCGAGGAGCGGTTCCTCGGCGAGCGCTTCGGCGTGATCCACCGCCGTTGGTCGGAGCGAACGCCGGCCTTCTGGCCCCGGCCCCGATTGTGGCAGCCCCCGGAGACCCGCTTCAGTTGGCGAACCGTCGTCCTCCGGGAGTACAACTCCCCCCTGCTCATCGCCTCGATGTTCCTGTTCCTGCGGATGGTCGATCAGGTCGTCGTCGGCGGCCTCGGCCCGAAAGCGTGGCTGACGCAGGACCTCGGCCTGGTGGCGGGAGTCCTCGGTCTGATGGTGCCGGTTTCCGTCGCGCGGCAGGTGCGCAGGCGCGGAGGTTCGGGCCACTAACCGATTCGTTGCAGAATCGGACGACGAACCCCCATGACCACCCGCACCAGGATCGCATCCGCACTCGCCGCGTCGCTGCTGGTCTCAGCGGCCGCCGCCCAGGACACCGCGAGTCCGCGGCCGCTGGATTCCCGCTTCGTCCGCTGGCTGGAGCGGGTCGGCCCGTTGATCAGCGACGAGGAGCGTGAGTTCTTCGTCAGCCTGCCTGAGGACTACCGCCGCGAGGCGTTCATCCAGGCTTTCTGGAAGGCTCGCGATCCCGACCCGAGAACGCAGCTCAACGAGCTCCAGGTCCTCTGGGAAGATCGGGTCGACGCCGCGCTCACGCAATGGGGCACGCTGGAGGACGCACGCGCCCTGTTCTACCTGCTGAACGGCCCGCCGGGGCGCTTCATCCTCCCTGACGGCCGGACCGCTGCCTACTGCCTCTCGCGAACCAGCGAACTCGAGATCTGGTTCTACGGCGGCAGCGACCGGACCTCCCGCCACTTCGTCGTCATCTTCCTGGCCACGAGCCGCAACAAGCCCTACGTCTTCTGGCACGAGAGCCCCGTGCGCCGCCCGACGTCCCGTCGCGGCCTGCCCACCACGAACATCACCGTCCTCTGCGCGGACGAGTGGTTCGGATGGGCCGCACAGGCGGTCCAGCGCGACCTGGCGAGCAACGGCGTCATCGAAGAGGTGTCCGGCCCGCCCGAGCCGCCCGATGAGTGGCTCGCGACCTTCGCCGCCTTCAACACGGACGTCCCGGAGGGCGCCCCCCGTTTCGACATCGACATCGAATGGGACTATCCGGGCCGCAACCAGACGCGCACCGTCACCCACGGCCTCGTGATGGTGCCGGGGCCGAGCG
This sequence comes from Acidobacteriota bacterium, assembly GCA_011525365.1. Classification (GTDB taxonomy): domain Bacteria; phylum Acidobacteriota; class Thermoanaerobaculia; order Multivoradales; family Multivoraceae; genus Multivorans. The sequence continues at coordinate 1,217,319 of WTGQ01000002.1, read as the reverse complement.
CCGGCCGCAGGAGCTTTCAGGAACGGGAGTACCACAGCTTCCACATGACCGGCGAGGTCATCCGCGACGACCATCTGTTCGAGACGTTCCGTTACCGCTTCGAGCTCCCCGCGAGCGCCAGCGCCGAGGACTCGATCCCGCTCGTCTTCACACGCTACCTGCGGCCAGGCGAGGTCCAGATCCGGCTCAAGATCGAGGATGTCTTCGGCCAACAGTTCGCCGTGGTGCACGAGACGATCGACGTTCCGAACCTCGAGGAGGCGCAATCGCTGCGGAAGACCATCCTGGAGACCTTCCCGGCCCTCGCTGAAGCCAACCAGGCGGCGGCCCGCGGCGAACGCCTGCTCCGCCTCGTGCCGCCGCGGGACGAGCGCCTGCGGGTCGGCATGGTGCGCTTCTCCACCCATGCGATCGGCGACTTCGATGCCGTCGCCTTCTCGCTCGACGGCCGCGAGATCCTGCGCAAGCGCCGGCCGCCGTACGGCGTGGAACTGAACCTGGGCGCGCACCCGACCGAGCACCGGATTCGGGTGGAGGGTCTAAAGGACGGCAAGGTCGTCGCGTCGGACGAGATGTCGGTCAACCGCGGCGGCCAGCGCTTCCGCGCCCGGTTCATCGAACCGCGCTCAGGCGAGCAGTACCTGCAGAGCACGCGCGCGGCCGTCGAGATCGCGGTGCCGGACGGCGAGGAGATCGAACGCCTCGAGCTGTTCCTGGGGGAGGAACGGATCGCGACGCTCTACCAGCCCCCATGGGTCCAGCCGGTCGTGCTCGACGGTCCAAACCTGACCTATCTCCGCGCAGCCGCGTTTCTGGCCGACGGCAGCAGCACCGAGGACGTCGTCTTCATCAACAGCCCGAACCCGGTCGAGCGAATCGACGTGCAGTACGTCGAACTCTTCGCCAGCGTCGTTGACGAGCGGGGCCGCCCGATTCCCGAGCTGGAGCAGGAGCGCTTCCGCATCACCGAAGACGGCGTTCAGCAAACGGTTCGCCGCTTCGAGTGGGTCGACGACACGCCCTTCCACGCCGGCCTCCTGCTCGATGTGTCGGCGTCGATGCAGGACTCGATCGGGCAGGTGCGAGCCGCCGCCCAGCGCTTCGTCGACAAGACACTCCGGCCGAAGGACCGGATGGCGGTCCTCGCCTTCGCCAACCGGGCGCGGGTCGAGAGCCGGTTCACGAAGGACAGGGGCCAGCTCGCGCGGGCGCTGGCGGGCCTCAGGGCGACCGGCACGACGTCGCTCTACGACAGCCTCGTCTTCGCTCTCAGCTACTTCGACGGCATCAGCGGCCAGAAGGCCCTGCTCCTTCTGTCCGACGGCAAGGACGAGAACAGCTCGTTCACGTTCGAGAGCGCGCTCGAGACAGCGCAGCGTTCAGGGGTGACGATCTACGCGATCGGCCTCCGGGAAGCGGCCGCGGACCGAACGACGCGCCGCGTGCTCGAGAGCATCGCCGAGGAGACGGGCGGCCAGGCCTTCTTCATCGACGGAGTCAGCCAGCTCGACGCGATCTACGCGCGGATCGAGCGGGAACTGCGGAACCGGTACCTGCTCACCTACCAGTCGACCAGCAGCAGGCCCGAGAGCGAGTTCCGGGTGGTGCGGGTCGACGTCGACGCCCGCGACGCGGAGGTCCGGACGATGTCGGGGTACTACCCGTAAGCCGGGCCGTCAGGCCGCGAGCGCCTCGGCGCCGAACCGCTCCATCGCCTCCAGCGTCTCCCGCACGTCGTCCCAACTCGTCGAGTGGTTGATGATGCAGAGCCGCAGCGAGAGGCTCCCGTGGAGCGAAGTAGACGAGACGAACGCGCGGTCATCCCAGAACAGACGGGCGAGAACCTCCCGATTGACGTCATCGAGCGTGTCGCTCTCCAGACCGGCGCCTTCAGGGTTGACGCGCATGCAGACGATGCCAAGCGACGACGGCGTCAGCAGTTCCAGGGTCCGACTTTCCCGAACGTACTCCTCGGCCCGCTTCGCGAGGTCCATCCCGTTCGCGACAGCCCGTCTGAACGCGGACATGCCGAAGGTCTGAATCGACATCCAGATCTTCAGGGCGCGGAACGACCGGCTCAGTTGAAGGCCGCGGTCGTCGAGGTTCGGATGGTTCGCTCCCCAGACCGTGTCCTGGAGAACCGTCGCGCTCATGGCGAAGGGGCCCTCGAGCGTGCGGCTGTCCTTCACCAGCAGGCAGCCCACCTCGTACGGTTGAAACAGCCACTTGTGCGGATCCAGTCCGATCGAGTCGGCTCGCTCGATTCCGCTGAGAAGCTCGCCGCCCTTCTCCGTGATCGCGGCGAAGCCACCGTAGGCGGCATCCACGTGGAGCCAGACGCCCTCCGCCTGACAGAAGTCCGCCATGGCGTGCAGGGGATCGATGGCTCCCGTGCTGGGGGCACCGGCATTCGCGCAGATGGCCATGGGCACGAGGCCCGCGGCACGGTCCTCCGCGACGGCGCGCGCGAGAGCCGCCATGTCCAGGCGGAAATCCCCGTCCGTCGGGATCAGGCGAATGGCCTCACGCCTGACGCCGACGACCATCGCAGCACGCGCCTGCACGCTGTGGCTCTGGTCGCTCATGTAAACCGCCGGGCGCTCGGGATCGCCGGCCGCTTCACGGGCCGCCACGAGAGCGTCGACGCAGGCGGCGGAACCGCCGCTCGTCAGCAACCCGCCCGAACCGTCCGGATAGCCGAGCCAGCGCCGAAACCAGTCCAGGACGACGAGTTCGACCTGGCTGGGGCCGCTGGCAACCAGCCAGGTGCAGGTGTTCACGTTCCAGGCGGAGGCCAGGAAGTCCGCGACCACACCGGGCCACGTCGGCTCCGACGGAACGAACCCGAAGCAGCGGGGGTGGTCCAGCCGGGTCGTCATCGGGAGGATGTCCTCTACCGCCCGCTGCAGGACCTCCTCGGCGGGGCGGCCCTCCTCCGGCGGACTCTCGAGCAGCAGCCGCTCAAGCCCTTCCTTGAACTCTCCGTCCCAGGCGCTCTCGCCAGGCAGGCTCTCGATCCGGGCCACCGCGAGCTCCGCCGCCTTCTCGGCGAGAGCCAGCATGGCTTCCTGCGACATCCCGAGGTCGGAGCGGCGTGGTCCCATGCCCGACCATTCTAGTCACCTACCAGAAGGGAGGCGCGACCTCCTCGATGAACCGGTCGAGGACTTCCTTCTGGCGTTCCTTGCCGCCCAGGTTGAACGCCGGCACGATGAACTCGTGCACGCCGGCGTCGCGGTAGGCGCCGACCGCGTCGACGATCTCCGAGACGCCGCCGATGTTCGACGGCATTCCCGTGCCGCGTGCCCGCACCCTGGACAGGAACGCCTCGTCGTCGCTCAGGAAGAGCAGCGCCACCGCCGACCGCTCGATCTCAGCCGGGTCCCTTCCAACGTTCTCGCAGTGGGCGTCGAGCACCGCCATCTTGTGCTTCAGGATGTCCACCGTGCCCCAGACGTTCCACTCGTCGGCGTGCTGTGCGGTGATCCGCAGCGTCACCTTCTCGCCGCCGCCGCCGATCATCAGCGGCAGCGGGTCCTGGACCGGCTTGGGCTCGAGCGGCGCATCGACCAACTGGTAGGCGTCGCCGACGAAGTTCGCCCCCTGCTGGCCGTAGAGCGCCTTGATCACCCGGCAGGCCTCGTCCAGACGGCGGAGCCGCTCGCCCATCGTGTAGAACGGGATGCCGTAGGCGAGGTGCTCATTCTCCTGCCAGCCGGCGCCGAGGCCGAGCACCACCCGGCCGCCCGAGATGTGGTCGATCGTCGCCGCCATCTTCGCCAGCACCGCCGGATGCCGGTAGGTGTTGCCCGTGACCAGCGGGCCGAGACGGACGCGCGGCACGGCCGCCGCGAGAGCGGCGATCGTGGTCCAGCTCTCCGCCCACGGCACCGACGTGTCCTCGCCGTTGGGCATGAAGTGGTCGGCGTACCAGATGCCGTCCCAGCCGGTTGCCTCGACGTGCCGGGACATCTCCAACAGGTCGGTCCAGGGCATCGTCGGGGCGGGCCAGTAGCTGAATCGCATTCGCGGGACTCCGTGCGGTCGCGTGGGCGGTGAGGGCGCGTACCTTACCGCGCGTCCCCGGGTCCGACGTCGACTAGGCCAGCGACGCGGCCACTTCCGCCAGCCGAACGCCCAGACGGGCCGTCCGAAGGCGGATCTTCACCAGGGGAACCAGCGCCGAGGGACGCGTCAGAGCCCCCCGAACAACAGGGCTCAGCGGGAAGCCGCCGCCGGACGCCGACGCGCGCTCGAGCCAGGACGGAAGCCGATCCGCCGCCGTGTCGCTGATCGCGCGCACCGCCGCGAAGGCAATGCCGGCGCGCTGAAGCACCCGGGCCGCCGCCAAGGTCTCCATGTCGACGGCGGTCCGGGGCTGAGAGCCGGTGCTCCGCCACAGCGCCTCGCGGGACGAAGCGGTGACCACCAGGCCGGAAGCGGTGACCAGAACCCCCGGCCGGCAACCCCGCGCCGCGGCCGCTTCGACCAGGGCTTCGTCGAGGTCGACGGACGGCTGGTCCGGAGCCACCACCGTCCGCCCGACGACCAGGTCGCCAACCTCGAGGTCCGGCGACAGGGCGCCGGCGATGCCGAACCAGACCACCCTGCCGCAGGCGCTCCGAGAGGCGAGGCGAACGCAGCGTTCGGCGGCCCGCCGCGCTGCCCGCTCACCGACGCCGCAGACTGCCACCTGGACGGGCCGGTCTCCGATGCGGCCCCTGACGGCAGCGGCGGCCGCGCCATCCCCGACGCGCGAGGCGCCCTCCACGCGGCGCAGCAGGGCCGAAGCCTCGGACCTCATCGCGGCCAGATAGATCGTCTCCCCTGCCGGAGGCCGGCTGTCCGCCGTCGTCACCGGCGTGGCCCGTTCACGTAGCCGTTCTCCTCGAACCACCGCACCGCGCGCCCGAGCGCCTCCCGGATCGGGCTCTGAACCAGGCCGAGTTCCCCGACCGCCTTGCCCGCATCGAAGAACATCCTGTGGCGCGCCATGCGCGCGCTGTCGAGCGGGACGCGGGGTTCGCCTCCGGCCAATCGCGCCCAACCGGTCGCCAGAGCCGCGGCGCCGACCGGCAACCAGTGCGGCAACCGGAGGCGCGGCGCCTGGAGCCCCGTGATGTCGGCCAGCATCCGCAGCATCTCGACCAGCGTGACGTTGCGGTGCCCGAGGATGTACTTCTCTCCGACCCGGCCGTGCTCCGCGGCCAGCAGGTGGCCCCGGGCGACGTCGCGCACGTCTATCAGGTTGAGCCCGGTGTCGACGTACGCCGGCATGCGCCGGGTCAGGAAGTCGACGATGATCCGGCCCGTCGGCGTCGGCTTGACGTCCAGCTCACCGACCGGTGTCGAGGGGTTCACGATGACGACCGGAGCGCCGGCCGCGGCCGCCTCGACGACGACGCGCTCGGCGAGGTACTTGCTGCGCTTGTAGTGCCCGACCATCGCCGAGACGCGGACGGGAGTCGTCTCGGTCGCGGGAAGGTCGCCCTGTTCCAGTCCGAGCGCGCCCACCGAACTCGTGTAGACGATGCGCTCCGCTCCCGCCTCGGCCGCCGCCGCCAGCAGGTGGCGGGTGCCGTCGACGTTCGAAGCGTAGATGTCACGCGGGCGGCGGACGAACAGCCGGTAGTCGGCGGCGCAGTGGTAGACCTCGACGCAGCCCGCGCAGGCTGTCCGAAGGCTCCCCGCATCCCGCAGGTCGCCCTCGACGATCTCCACGTCGCAGCCATCGAGGTTCGAGCGGTCTCCGCCCGGCCGCGCCAGGCAGCGCACAGGGTCTCCGCCGCGAGCGAGCAGCGCCCGAACCACGTGCGCGCCGACGAAGCCGGTGCCGCCGGTGACGAGAGTCGTCAGGGCCGGGCCGCCGCGGCCATCATCCCGACAAGTGCCAGGCGGCGAGGCGCAGCGCGTCCTTCGGGCTCTTCCGGACCTCGCGCACGACCGACGCTTCGAACCCCGAATGCATCGCGCAGTTCGTGCACAGCGGATCCTGGCGCGACTCCCAGTAGTCCCAGTCCGTCTGCTCCCAGAACTCCTCGTAGGTCGCGTAGTGGCGCTTGCCGATCAGGTAGCAGGGGCCCTTCCAGCCGAGCGGCGTCCTCGTGACGGTGCTCCACGGCGAGCAGGAGTAGTCCCTCAAGCCGGCCGCGAACTCGAGGAACATGGGGGTCGAGGTCAGCTTGTAGTCGTCCGCGATCTCGAGAATGCGCCTGAACTTCCGCTCCGTGTCCTGACGGGTGAGAAAGATGTCGCGGTCCACCGACTCGTACTGGTAGCCGGGTGAGATCAGCATGCCGTCGATGTCGAGGTCACGCAGGAACCGGCACAGTTCCTCCACCTCGTCGATCCGCGTTTCCTTGAACACGGTCGTGTTCGTCGTGACGTGGTAGCCGCGCTCCTTCGCCGCACGGATCATCTCGATCGCCTTGTCGAACACGCCGTCGCGGGCGCACACGTAGTCGTGGGTCTCGCGCATGCCGTCGAGGTGCACGTTCAGCGTCAGGCGCCGGTTCGGAGGCACCCGATCGAAGACCTTCGTGTCCAGGAGCAGGGCGTTCGTGCAGAGATAGATGTGCCGGCGCCGGGCGATGATCCCGGAGATCAACTCCGGGAGTTCGGGGTAGATCGTCGGCTCGCCGCCGCAGATCGAAACGACCGGAGCATCGCTCACCCGCACCGCGTCGAGACACTCCGAGACCGGCAGCCTGTCCCTGAGCTTGCCCGTGTGCCTCTCCACCGCGCACCCGAGGCAGGCCAGGTTGCAGGTGTAGAGCGGCTCGAGCATGAGGACGAACGGATAGCGGCGCCTGCCCAGGAGCGCGTTCCTGGCCTGGTGCCTCAGGTTGTCGGTCACCATGTGGAGCGGTGTTCGCATGAAGCTCAGCGGGGTCCTTTCGCGGGCATCGGGTCAGTTGGTAGCCGGCTGTCGGCGGGTCGCCTGAGGCTCCGGTGTGGCCAGCCGTCTGTACGCAGCCAGCGCCTCGAGCGGGAAGTACTGCGCGTAGCCGTGGTAGCGGAGGTAGAACACGCCGGGGAAGCCTACGCCGGTCCAGTCGCGGTCGTACCACGAACCATCGTCGAGCTGGCGCTCCTGCAGGAACGCCACGGCCCGGTCCAGCGCCGCCACGGCCTGTGCCGCGTCGTCGCTCCAGGGCCGCGATTCGAGCGACGCGATCAGACCCATCATCGCCCAGGCGGTCTGTGAAGCCGTGCTGCGCCCGCAGCCCCTGAAGCCGGGATCGTCGTAGGAGCGAAGCGACTCGCCCCAGCCGCCGTCCTCGTTCTGCACCGCGAGCAGCCAGCGCCGGCCGAGACGGCATGCCCGGCTCAGGCGTTCCCCGGCCCGGCCGCCGGTCCGCGTAGCCAGCGGCGCCAGCGCCGAGAGAGCGAGCCAGGTACCGTAGATGCCGTTGGCGCCCCAGCGACCCGGCCAGCTCCCATCCTTTTCCTGCTCGCGAAGCAGGTAGTCCGTCGCGCGTCGGACCGGACCATCGCCCGGATCGTGTCCATGCGCCAGCAGGGCGCTGATCACCCGGGCGGTGATGTCGGGGGTGCTCGGATCGATCATCGCGTTGTGGTCGGCGAAGGGGATGAGGGTCAGGACCTCCTTGTCGCAACAGCGGTCGAAGGAGGCCCAGCCTCCGTCCGGGTTCTGCAGACCAAGGAGCCAGCGCTGCCCGCGCGCCGCCGCGGCCTGCCTCCGAGTTTCCAGCTCGCCGGTCCGGCCCCGGACCGCGGCGAGCACGAGCAGGACTTCAGCCGTGTCGTCGCAGTCGGGGTAGAGGTCGTTCCGGTACTCGAAACACCAGCCCCCCGGCGCGTCCTGGAGACTCTTCTCCCGCCAGTCGCCGCCAACCGTGATCTCGCGATCGAGCAGCCAGGCCAGCGCCTCCTGGATGGGCGCCTCGTTCCCGTCCATGTCCGCCGCGAGCAGGGCGCCCGCCGCCAGCGCCGTGTCCCACACCGGCGAGAAGCAGGGCTGGAGCCGCATCTCTCCGGCTTCTTCGATCTCGAACCGCTCGAGTTCCCGCAACTGACCCTGGACCAGGGGATGGTTCTCCTCGTAGCCGAGGCAGCGGAGCGCGATGACCGCGTTGACCATCGCCGGGAAGATCGCACCCAGACCATCGGAGCCTTCGACGTGGGCAACCAGCCACTCCTCCGCCTTCTTCAGGGCGGGGCGACGCCACCCGGGTACGGGGCCCATGACCTCCACCAGCTTGATCAGGCCGTTGACGCCTGCAAACACGAAGGACCAGAACGACTCGTAGAGAGTCCTCCGTTCGCGTCCGGGCCTGGAATCCCCGTGAAGTTCGTCGAGCGTCACGTCCAGCGGCACGCTCGGCCTGAGGGCCCAGATCACCGACAGCGGCACCACGATCGTCCGCGTCCAGGAGGACATCTCGTGGAGGTTGAAGTAGAACCAGCGCGGCAGCAGGATGAGCTCCGGAGGCACCGCGGGTGACCGCCGCCAGGTCCATAGACCGAAGATCGACAGGTAGAGTTTCGTGTACGAGTTGCACGCCCGCAGTCCGCCCGCCCGCAGGATCGCCCGGCGCGCATCGGCCATCCGCGGCGATCGGGGATCGTCGCCGGCGAGCTTCAGGCACAGGTAGGCCTTGACCGACACGCTCGGGTCCGTCGGCCCGTCCGGGTAAATCGCCCAGCCGCCGTCCTGCTGCTGTTGGCCGCGCAACCGCTCGCAGCACGCCGCAACGCGCGGGTCGTCGCCGCGTCCCAGGAAGTGAAGCAGCAGAACGTACTCCGACTCGAGGATCGTGTCGCCCTCGAGTTCCGCGCACCAGTGGCCGTCATCCCGGCGCTGGCCCAACAGATGGCGAACGGCCGCGTCGATCGTCAGGTCGATGACCATCGGCGGCGGAGTTGGAGACGACTCCGGACGCTCGTGGAGTCCTCTGGTCAGGCTGGCCAAGCTGCGTAACCTAGTCCGGCGGTTCGCTTCCGGTCAAACGTCCCGGTCCGGGTCAGCGCCGCCAAACCTGTCGCAGGCTCCATGTTTGGCCCCAGCCCCCACCTCCCCAGGACGCTGCGTCGCGGAACTCGCTGCGCTCCGTTCCGCGGCGCAGTTTCCTAGAAGCTGTACTTCATTCCGAAGCTGACACCCCACATGCTCAGATCATCGCTCGACATCACGTAGGTGACCTCAGTGCCACCGGGCCCGCGACTCGAGTGGTGGCTCCGAAGCTGGTCCCAGTGCAGGCGGCCGGTCTCGAAATCGCCGTACTCGACCAGGCGCGCCTTGATGCCTAGCGTCACCGAGTCGCTCAGCGCGAAGTCGACTCCCGCCAGCAACTGGTAGGCGGACACGCTGTCCTGGAGCTTGGTGTTCGCGATGGTCGTCGTGCCGGCGACGATCCGCCGCAGACTCTCCTCGTCCGGATGGCCGGCGAACGTGGTGATCGCGTCAGGATTGCTGTTGCGCTTCCACCGGTTGAAGTAGTCGATCGAGGCATCCGCCGTGCCGATGCCGAGGCCCACGTACGGGGAGACTCTTGCGCCCGGCGCGAAGTCCCAGTAGGCATTGGCGAAGAAGCTCTCGTACTGCACGGTCTCGATCCTGGTTTCCGCGATCTCGAGTTCCTGCTGCGCCTTGTCCACCGTCACGTCGTCGGTCGCCGCCAGATCGGCGGTTGAGTCGTAGGAGAGCGCCGAGTGGGTGTACTCGAGTTCGGCGCGGATGTTGCCGAAGCGATAGCCGACCGCGAGTCCGCCCATCATCCCGGAGGCGTTGCCGCCAATGTCCGAGGACCATGCCGAAGGCGGCGGATCGCAGCCCGCGTTCGTACCGTCGATCGGCACGATCCACCCGTCGCAGGTCGTCGCGACGTCGTTGTCGGTGCCGTCCAGGGTCATGGAAGCGCCGCTTCCGTGGCCGAGTTCCAGGCCGATGTACGGGCCGTTCTGCGCGGCTACCGGAACGGCGGCCAGAAACGCCAGGGTCATTGGCAAACCGAACAAACGCAACGTAAGCGGTCTCATTTCACGTTCTCCCCAAGTTCCTCGAAGTCGAACCGTCGTCCTTCGGCCGAGGCCACATAGGCTGCGTACAGCACCCGCACGACCTCCAGCCCGAGCTCGCCGTCCGACTCGGCGGCCGCGCCGTCCAGCAGGTTGGCGCCGAACGCCTGGCACATGCCGACTTGACCCGATGTCCAGTCTTCGTCCGGCATCGGCGTCGTCCAGCCGGCGCCGGACTCGATCTTCTCCATGATGTAGGCGTCGTCGAAGACACTCCCGTCGGGCGTGTATGCGCGGAGCATGTCGTTCGGGCTCAGGGAGAGCCGGAGCCGACAGTTGCTTGCAAACAGATCCAGGGCGCTCTCCATTCCACCGAGGACGTGATCGCCGCCCCAGGCGACGGCGCGCGAACCGTCGTCGAAGCCGATCACGGCGCAGCCCCAGTTCTCGACCTCGCCCCAGCCTCCCGCGATACGGAGTTCCTCCGCCGACACGCCTGCGACCGCGCTGAGATCGGCAGTCTCCGCGCTGACCCAGGCGGGTCGTACCGGCTGGCCGGACCGCCGCAGCCCTTCCACCCGCTTCAGATGGAGCATGGCGCCGACCGGATGGGCGGCGAGCCGGATCAGGGCGCCGCCACCGGTATGCCGCCAGACCCGCGAGTAGGGAGAGTGAGAGCCGCTGTGGCACTCGCCGCCCCGCATCTCCAGCAGGACCGCGTCCGCCTTCTCCAGCAGCCCGAGGGCGCGGCGAAAGGCCGGTGCGTAGATCCAGTTCTCGCCGTAGAGAAGCTGCACGCCGGCCCGCCTCGCCGCCTCGACCATCGCCCGCGCGTCCGCTTCGGCGACTCGCAGCATCTCGCGACGGTCGCGGCCGGCAACGTCGGCGTCGCTCGCGTCCTCCGGCAGATCCTGGCCGGTGTAGGCGGTCAGGGGCTTCGTGCAGATGACGTGCTTGCCGGCCGCGGCCGCGGCTTCGGTCATCTCCCGGTGCAGCCGGTTGGGGACGCAGAGATCGACGACGTCGATCAGAGGGTCCGCGAGCATGGCGTCGAGGTCGTCGAAGACGGCCGGGACCTCGAAGCGCTGCGCGTAGTTCTCGGCACGCTCGCGGCGGCGCGACGCGACGCCGGCGACGCTGGCCGAGACGACCTGCTTCCAGCAGCGCGCCCTGGTTTCGGCGAGGAACCCGGCGCCGACGATGCCCACGCGTAGCTGTGGTGATCCGCCCATCGACTCGCCGGGAGCATAGCCGCCGGGAGAAGCGCCGGATTCCGCCTTCGGCGGATGCCGGCGGGGACGCCGGCGCACCCAGTGTGCGCCATGTCGGTACGATTGGCGCCGCCTCCCAGAACGGAACCAACGAAGATCGACATGCGACGAGTCACGATCGCCACGGCGTTGGCTGCTTGCGGCTTCTGCCTGGCCGCCACAGCAGCCGCCCAGCGCGGCGCCCCGGCCGGCGAGTGGCCGAGCTACGGCGGCGACGTGGGGTCGACCAAGTACTCGCCGCTCGATCAGATCGACGCCGGCAACTTCGGCGAACTCGAGGTGGCCTGGCGCTGGCGGTCGGTGGACGGCTTCCTCAGCAAGTCGGAGGCGGGCGGCGAGTGGTACGCCGACCGCGACGTCATCTTCAGCCGGCTGAAGGACGACGATCCGCTGCTCTGGCGCGCCGGCCGCGCTCCCTTCATCCGCAACCTGAAGGCGACGCCGCTGATGCAGGAGGGGCTGCTGTTCCTGAACACGCCGATCTCGATCGGAGCCGCGGTCGACCCCGGCACCGGCCGGACGGTCTGGGCGTACAACCCGAAGAGCTACGAGAGCGGCACGACGACGATGACCGTGGTCTGGAACCAGCGCGGCGTCGCGTACTGGACGAACGGCGAGGAAGGCGACGACGCGGACAGCCGCGTCTACTGGGGCACCGGCGACGGCTACCTGCTCTCGGTCGACGCCCGCACGGGACGCCCGGAGGAGGACTTCGGCGACCGCGGCCGGGTCGACCTGATGGAGGGCCTGCCGCGCGCCAACCGCGGCGAGCGGGACTACCTGAACGCCCTGCTCTACTCGATGCAGTCGCCGCCGGTCGTGGTCCGTGACGTCGTTGTCACCGGCGCCTCGATCGCCGACCGCCGGATCACCAAGGAGTCGATCCCCGGCTGGGTGCGCGGCTGGGACGCGCGAACCGGCGAGCTTCGCTGGGTGTTCCGCACCGTGCCCCAGGAGGGCGACGAAGGCGTCGAGACCTGGGAGGACGAGTCCTGGCGCTACTCGGGCAACGCGAACGTCTGGACGATGCTCTCCGGCGACAACGAGAACGGCATCGTCTACCTGCCCATCGGCACCGCGACGAACGACTTCTACGGCGGCCACCGCCCGGGCGACAACCTCTACTCCGAGAGCCTCGTCGCGGTCGACGTAGAGACTGGCGAGAAGCTATGGCACTTCCAGGCCGTCCGCCACGGCCTCTGGGACTACGACTTCCCGGCCGCGCCGACCCTGATCGACCTCCCGGGTCGCAACGGCGGCGGTGCCCGACAGATCGTCGCCCAGGTCAGCAAGCAGGGCTTCCTCTACGTCTTCGACCGCGTCACGGGCCAGCCGGTCTGGGAAATCGAGGACCGGCCGGTGCCTCCGGCGACGATGCCCGGCGACACCGCCGCGCCGACCCAACCGTTTCCGACGAAGCCGGCGCCGTTCGAGTACCAGGGCGTGACCGAAGACGACCTGGCCGACTTCACGCCCGAGATCAGGAAGATGGCCCTCGACGTCATCGAGGACTACCGGATCGGTCCGCTCTACACGCCCCCGTCCCTGCCCGAGCCCGGCGGCAAGCGGGGCACGATCTTCCGGCCGTCGGCGGGAGGCGGCGCGAACTGGTACGGCGCAGCGGTCGATCCGGAGACCGGCTGGCTCTACGTGCCGTCGCGGAACGCGTTCAGCATGGTCACGTTCTACACGCCCGATCCACTGGAAGGCGGCACGCTACGGTACACACACGGCGGCCGCGGCCGGCGGCCCGAGATGCCGGAGGGTCTGCCCCTGTTCAAGCCCCCGTACACGCGAATGACGGCGATCGACCTGAACACCGGCGAGCACGTATGGATGAAGCCGCTGGGCAACAACGACACGCTGCGCAACCACCCGCGCCTGAAGAACCTCGCCCTGCCTCCGCTCGGCGGCGACACCTACACCGGGCCGCTGCTGACGAAGACCCTGCTGATCCACGGCCAGCATGCTCCTGAGGACGACGGCGGCAACCGCCTCGTCGCCCGGGACAAGCGGACCGGCGACGTGATCGCCGAGGTGCCCCTGCCGGCGCGCGGGCTCGGCACGCCGATGACCTACCTCTGGGAGGGCCGGCAGTACATCGCGCTGACCGTCGCCGGCAGGCGCGAGACGGACGGCGTGCCGGAGTTGATGGCGTTCGCGCTGCCTTGAAGGAGATCCACCATGCAAGACCCCAATGTCGGTGCGCCGGCCTTCCGGCCGGCACCAGGCGCGAAGCCGCGAAGCGGCGAGCCCGAACTCCTGAGTCCACACGACTTTGGTACGCGGACCGCGTCGTTCGGTGCGGCGATTCTGGCTGTCCTGCTGGCCGGTTGCGGCGGCGGCCCGCCCGCGGTCACGGCTGTCGACGGTCCGGGAACCTCGTCCATCAAGGGCGAGGTCTGGGCCGACAACTGGTTCGCCTTCTACCTGGGCGACCGCCTAGTCATCGAGGATTCCGTGTCGATCACGACGGAGCGGTCGTTCAACGCCGAGGCCTTCGTCTTCAACGCCGACTATCCCCTGCAACTGAACTTCGTCGCCAAGGACTTCAAGGAGAATGACACGGGCCTGGAGTACATCGGCCGCGGCAACCAGCAGATGGGCGACGGCGGACTCATCGCGCAGTTCACGGACGCCGCCACAGGGGATCCTGTCGCCGTGACGAACGACGACTGGCGTTGCCTGGTGATCCACGAAGCGCCGCTCGACCGCGCCTGCGAGGACGAGGCCGATCCGAAGGCCGGCGTCGGCCCCTGCCAGTTCGCGGCAACGCCGGAGCCCGAAGGATGGCGGGAGCCTGGATTCGACGACAGCGAATGGCCGTCAGCGGTCGAGCACAGCGCCGCGGCGGTCAGGCCGAAAGGCGGCTACGACGCCATCTCGTGGGGGCACGGAGCGCGCCTGATCTGGTCGCCCGACCTCGAGACGCAGAACACGCTGTTGTGTCGGCTCACAGTGGAACGTCGCTGAAGACGCGCCGGATGCCGGCCAGAAGGCCGGCGCACCGACACGCTTGGGCTCAGCGCTTCGCCATGAAGGCGGCGACGGCTTCGCGGTGAGCGTCGCTCGCGTAGGCCGCGTTCAGTTCTTCCATCTCGCGGCGGTGGACTTCGTCCAGGTCGTGCGATGAGCCGTTCTTCGTGAGCAATCGCTTGATGGCGCGGAGCGAACTGTCCGCGTTCTCGCCGATCCGGTCGGCAATCTCGAGCGCCCGATCCAGCGTCTCCTCGTGCGGCACGACGCCATTCGCGAAGCCCATCGCCTCGAGTTCCGGGGCGTCGTAGAGACGTCCGGTCAGGCACATCTCGCTCGCCTTCGCCCAGCCGACCCGCTGCATCAGGAAGTGGGAGGAGCAGAGTTCCGGCACCAGTCCCATCCGCACGAAGAACATGCCGACGCGGGCGCGTTCCGAGAGCACGATGACGTCGAATGGCAGGGCCAGCGTGATCCCGACACCGACGGCGACGCCGTTGATCGCGGCGATCATCGGCTTCGACTCGCGCACCAGTTCCACCCACGGGCGAGTCGGCCTGCGGTCGGCCTCCTCCGCGGCCTCGCCGCCGTCGAGCCGGGCCTTGAACTGCGCTCCGATGTCGGCGCCGGCACAGAACCCTCGTCCGGCGCCGGTGACGACGATGGCCGCCAACCCCGGGTCGTCGTTGGCTGCTTCGATCGCGTTGACCAGCTCGAAGTTCATCTGCCGGGTCCAGGCGTTCAGCTTGTCCGGCCGGTTCAGAGTGAGGATGCGGGTACGGCCCCGGTCCTCGACCAGGATCTGTTCGTAGCTCGACGCGGTCATGAATGGTCTCCCGATCAGCCCGTGGTGAGAATGCGCGGCGGCGGAGCGGTTGCCTCGGCCTGCCGCCGCGCCAGGGAGATCCGGGCGCGGCGCGCCACGAACCAGACGCAAACGAGGAACAGGGCGATCGCGTTGATCCTGAGCGGCAGGATCATCGTCGTGTGGACTGTCTCCGGCGACGACTGCATCTGGTGGATGCTCCGCCACCAGTTGACGGAGTAGTAGACGAGGGGTGCGTTGACCGAGGCGACGATGCTCGCCGCCGCCGTCCACGGCGCGCGCCGGTGCTCTTCGGCGAAGCGGCGCAGCGCCAGCACGCCGAGGAAGGTCAGCCACATGACGAAGGTGAAGGTCAGCCGTGGATCCCAGGCCCAGTAGACGCCCCAGGTCGGCTTCGCCCAGACGATGCCGGAGAGCAGGCCGGCCGTCTCCAGCACCACGCCGACCTCGATCACGCCGACCAGCATGCCGTCGATCCAGGCCTTGCGCTTCCACAGCGAAGCGGCACCCACGAAGCCGGCGCCGAAGAAGCAGACCAGCGCGTTCCACTGCAGCGGCACGTGGACGTAGAGGATGCGGTAGACCTCGCCCATGAAGCGCTCGGTGGGCGCCACGAACAGCCCGAGGTAGACGCCCGCGATCAGCGCGGCCAGCCCCGTCAAGCCAAACCAATGCTCCCAGGCCCAGGAACGCCTGGTGTCGGCGGTTGTCATCGCGCCGGGACGTTAGCACCGGAGACCCTCACCCCAGCATGCTCCTGATACCGTCGGCGCTCGCTTCAGCGACGGAGGAGCCAGACGGAGATGACGGAATCGGCACACAATCTTGGCCGGCTGGGCGTGTGGGCCGGCCTCGACGGCCTCTCCGCGCCCAAGGCGGCCGAGTTCGCCGCCGCCATCGAAGCCCAGGGTTACGGCGCGCTGTGGACGCCGGAGGCGATCGGCCGAGACCCCTTCGCTCTGGTCGCCTACCTCGGCGCCCGCACCGAGCGCATCACTCACGCCACCGGCATCGCGAACATCTACGCCCGCGACGCGATGACGACGAAGGCGGTCCACAAGACGCTGTCCGAGATGCTGCCGGGCCGCTTCGTCCTCGGCCTCGGCGTCTCCCACCCGCACCTGGTCACCAACCTGCGCGGACACGAGTACCAGCCGCCGGTGCCGAAGATGCGCGAGTACCTGGAGGCTGTCGGCAAGGCGTTCTACCGCGGCCCCGAACCCGAGCAGGAGGCGCCGATCGTGATCGCCGCGCTCCGACCGTTGATGCTGAAGCTCGCCGCCACCGGCGCGGACGGCGCCCATCCCTACCTGGTGACGCCCGAGCACACACGGCGGGCGCGCGAGATCATGGGCGACGGGCCGCTCCTCTGTCCCGAGCAGAAGGTGATCCTGACCACGGACGCCGCGGCGGCCCGCAAGATCGGCCGCGCCAACCTCTACGTCTACCTGCGAGCCCCGAACTACCAGAACAGCCTGCTCGAGCTGGGCTACACCGAGGACGACTGGCAGGAGTTCCAGGCCAGCGACCGCCTGGTCGACGCCCTGGTCGCCTGGGGAACGGAAGACCGGATCCGCGAACGCATCCAGGCCCACTGGGACGCTGGCGCCGATCACGTCTGCATCCAGGCGTTCCGACCCGACGGCAAGCCGGGCGCGGACCTGGACGCCCTGGCGAGGCTCGCTCCCCGCGGCTGACGCCAGCAATCGACACGAAGGAGAACGACATGAAGAACCGCCACTCCACCTCCCTCATCGTGACCACAGCCCTGCTCGCGCTGGCCGCTTTCGCCTGCGCGCCGGCCGAGGAAGTTCCCGAACCGGTCGATCTCGAGGCGCCCCTCGCCGACCTCGGCGAAGGCTGGAACACGATCACGCCGGGGGGAAGCACGACCTGCTCGGACGGCTCGCCGTTCCGGTTCTTCGTCCGCAAGGCCGATCCGACCCAGCTCGTCTTCTACCTCCAGGGCGGGGGCGGCTGCTGGACCGCCCAGACCTGCGATCCGCAGGGCCGGCCGACCTACACGATGACCGCGATCGAGGAGATGCGCTCGCCGAGCGGCACGGAGCCCGAGGAAGGCGCGGCCCACGGCATCGTCGCCTTCAACCACCCCGAGAACCCGTTCGCCGATCACAGCTTCGTCTTCGTGCCCTACTGCACCGGCGACGTCCACATCGGCGACAGCGACACGGTCTACGAGGCCGCGGCCACCGAGGATGCGCCGGCGCGCGAGTTCACCATCCATCACCGCGGCTACACGAACGGCGGGGCGGCTCTCGACTGGACCTACGAGCACTTCCTGGGTCCCGAGACCGTATTCATCGCCGGTTCGAGTGCCGGCTCGATCCCCTCGCCGGTCTACGCCCGCCATTTCGCGGAGAACTATCCGGACGCCCGCGTCACCGCGCTCGGCGACGGCGCCGGCGGCTACCGCAACCTCTCCGACGGCCGGCCGCACGAGTCCTGGGGAACCCTGGCCGCGCTCTCCCACTTCGAGAACATGAACGAGGTCGACACCGACAACTTCTCGTTCGAGGCGCTCTACATCCAGGCCGCCAAGGCCCACCCCGAGGCGATGTTCACGCGCTACGACACCGCGGAAGACGATGTCCAGATTCAGTTCCTGGAGATTGCCGGCACCGATGTCAGCGGCGGTCTTCAGCCGCTGCTCGACGCCAACGAAGCCGACATCGACGCGGCGCTCGAGGGCCAGGACAACTACCGGAGCTACATCGCGGCAGGCGAGCTGCACACGATCATGCTGCGGCCCCAGTTCTACACGTACGAATCCGACGGCGTGAAGATCCGCGACTGGGTCGCGTCGCTCGCCGCCGGAGAAGCGGTCGACGACGTCCACTGCGGCGACTGCACGGGTTCGCCGGAGCCGGAAGCCGCGGAGGCCAGCGAAGCGACCGGCCCCTAGCGCGGCGGTCTACTCCGGGAAGAGGCCCCGGTCGAGGCCGGGCACGATCCTCAGCGCGTTGCGGAAGTAGATCTTCTCCAGGGCCTGGTCGGACAGTCCGAGCCCGTACATCTTCCAGTGGGCGTGGCGCTTCCGGTAGTAGTCGAAGTACTCGTCCCGCGTCTCCAGCACGCGGAAGTAGACGTGGTAGCCGTCGATCGGATCCCAGGAGTCCTTGCCCATCAAGACGCGGTCCTGGTACTTCTCGAGAAAGGCCGCGCCCGTGATCGGTTGCCGGCCGAGCTCGGCAAGGACGGCGCCGAGTTCCGTGTAGACGTTGGGCAGCTCGTCGAGCAACGCACCGAGCCGCGCCAGATCGTTGCCCAGCCAGCCCAGGTGGGCGTTGATGAAGGTCGTGTTCGGGTGATTGCGGAACAGGTTGTGCTGCTCGGACATCGTCTGCTCGAAGGACGCGAAGCGCTTGGGGTCGTCGCGGCGCCGGTTCGGGAACATCTTGAGTTCGAGCCAGCGCTCGTTGTGCTCGTCCCACGGGTCCCAGAACGGAGACGGTTCGCCGACGTGAATCAGAACGGGGATGCCCAGCTCGCCCGCCTTCTCCCACACCGGAGCGATCCGCGGGTCGTCCGCCGCCACTCTCCTGCCGGCACTGTCGGTCTGGAACATGCTGAGGTTCTTGTAGATCTTCAGCCCCTGCGCGCCCGCCTTGACGTCCGCTTCGAGCTGCGCCGCCGCCTGGTCGGCCCAGCCGGGTTGACCGATGCCTGAGAAGTCGACATTCGCGTAGACGACGAACCGCCCCGGATAGCGACCCTTGGTGGCCGCGATGGTCGCCTTGAGACGCTCACCCGAACCGCCGCTCAGGTTGACGAACACGGCCATGTTCATCTTGTCCATCTCCCTGACCATCTGGTCGATCCGCGCCGGATCGCTGCCGCGCATGTGGCCGTGGGCGTCGACGAACGGGAACTTTGCGCGGGTCACCGGACCGCCCGGCACCTTGAGGGTCGAGCGCGGCTCGTAGGCCTCCACGGTCATTTCCTGGCCGGCCGCCGGCAGTGCGGCCGCGAGGAGCAGAGAGGCGAGCAGGAACCCGCCCGGGCTATCGGAGAGAGTCGATCCGTTCGAACGATATGTGAGCGGCATGTTCTCTTCTCCGGTTTCCTGGTTCCTCGTCGAAGCGGTCGGAGTCTACGGGATCGAACCTTCAAACTCCGCGCGTATACTCCCGGCGATGTCCATCGTGCGCGCCGCCGAGGTCGTCGTGCTGCTCTGCACCGTGTACATCGCCTGCGGGCTGGTCTTCGCTCCGTTCTTCGCCTGGCGTGGCGTCGGCCGGATCGATCCCGCAGCACGATCGGCCGGACTGGGCTTCCGGCTCATCATCCTCCCCGGCGTCGCCGTGCTCTGGCCCGTCCTTCTGCCGAGGTGGCTTGCCGGCCGGCAGCCCCCCTCGGAGCGCAACGCCCATCGCGACACGGCCGCAGCTCGACCGAGGCAGGCCTCCGGGTGATCCACGGTCTGCGGCGGCGTCACCGCCTGATCTGGACGGTGTTGTTCCCCGTCCTGGCTTTTCTGCTCGCCGCCGCGGTTCTTCTTCGTCCCGAGCCGCCGCTCGTGGACGCCCTTCCCGAAGCGCGTGAGGTCGCGCCGGATCCGTGAGCGCCGAGTACCAGGCGGTCCTCTGGAACCGCAACAAGAAGCTCTACGACCTGACGATCGCCGGCGGCGTCGTGGCCTTTCTGGGTCTCTTCGTCGGCATCGGAATCGCGATCCGACCGCAGGCGACGATCGAGACCCTGCTGATCCGCGGCTTCGGCGCCAGCGCCCTGCTGCTGCTGCACGTCGTGCTCGCCATCGGGCCGCTTTGCCGGCTCGACCCGCGGTTCCTGCCCCTGCTCTACAACCGGCGCCACCTCGGCGTCTGCCTGTTTCTGCTGGCTCTCGCCCATGGCGGATTCTCGATCGTCCAGTTCCACGGCCTCGGGGTCCTGAATCCCCTGGTCAGCGTGCTGGCCAGCAACGGGAACTACGACAGCCTGACCCAGTTCCCCTTCCAGGCGCTCGGCCTCGCGGCGCTCGCAATCCTGTTCCTGCTGGCGGCAACCTCGCACGACTTCTGGCTCGCGAACCTGACCGCGCCGGTCTGGAAGTCGCTCCACATGCTGGTCTACCTCGCGTACGGGCTGATCCTCGTGCACGTCGCGCTGGGCAGCCTGCAGGCCGCGGAGCGGCCGCTGGCGCTCGCCGTTCTGCTGGGAATCGGCCTCGCCGGCATCGCCTCGTTGCACCTCGTGGCCGGCTGGCGCGAACGCGCGCCGGCGCCGGCCGCCGCGGCGGAAAGCTCCACGGTCGACGTCTGCGCGGTCGCCGACATTCCGCTCGACCGGGCGCTGATCTTCGTCCTCGGCGGCGAGCGGGTGGCCGTGTTCCGCTATCGCGCTGACGGCGGCGAACGGATCGCGGCCGTCTCCAACGTCTGCCAGCACCAGAACGGGCCGCTGGGCGAAGGCCGGGTCATCGACGGTTGCATCACCTGCCCCTGGCACGGCTACCAGTACCGTCCGGAGGACGGCTGCTCGCCGCCGCCGTTCACAGAGACGATCCCGACCTTCAATGTCCGCGTCGCGGACCGTCGGGTGCTGGTCGATCCCCAGCCGAACCCGCCTGGAACCCGCGCCGAGCCGGCACGGGTCGCCTCTGCAGCCGGCACCGAGAAGCCTTCGTGAACGGCGACCGCCACGACGACTTCTACGTCGGCTACGTCAACGAGACGGCCCCTGGCATCCGCCGGTTCGCGCGCCGGCTGGCCGTCGGGCTCGTCGTCCTGACCGCTGCGGTCGGCCTCTGTCTGGCTTTGCTTCTGGAACGGTTCGACGAAGGCGTGTTCGAGTACGGCACGGTGAGGGACTACGAAGGCGAACTGTTCGTCGACCCCCATCCCCGGCTGCTCACGGCGGACGGACCGGCTCAGGGCTACCTGTTGGTCGTGGAGGGAAAGCGCGGGTTGAAGGTGGATCGCCGGGTGTCTCTGGCCTGGCAGTCTGATCCGGGCGTCGAGGCCAGGGTTTCCGGAACGCTGATCCAGAGCCCGGAAGCGGCAATGCTCGAAGTACGCTCCCTGCAGGTTGTCGGCGCCGGCAGTGAGGTGCGACCGGAAGAGGCACGACCTTCGGGCCCGGAGGCCGGAGGCACTGTCCGCTTTCAGGTCAGCGACGGCGACCCGCCGGAGGGCTACGCCACGTATGTCGGCGAGATCGTCGACACGAAGTGCTACCTGGGGGCGATGAAGCCCGGCCGAGGCAAGCCCCACCGGGACTGCGCATCCCTCTGTATCCGGGGCGGCATTCCGGCGGCCCTGCTCGTACGAACGGAAAGCGGCGAGCGAGAGCTCGTTCACTTGATGAACGCGCTCGGCACGCCTGTGGGGCCCGAAGTACTCGAGTGGATCGGCGAGCCCGTCGAGATCACCGGCATCCTGAGGCGGCAGAACGAACGCCTCGTGCTGATGGTCCTTCCGCACCGGCCGGCACCCATCACCTCGGCGGCGGCGGGCGTCCGTCCTCACCGGCCGCAACCAGCAAGCAGGGTGACGCGGGAATGACCGATCCGGCCCGCGACAAGGCACCGACGGCCGGGCCAACCCGCGCCGCCGCGATCCCCAGCCCCGAGCACCTGCCCGACGGACAGATCGAAGCCGGTCCCTACCGCCTGCGCTTCGCCCGCACCGCCGAGGACATCGACCGGTTGCTCGCGCTCCGCTTCGAGGTCTTCAACCTGGAGCTGGGCGAGGGGCTCGACGAGTCGTACGACACTGGCCGTGACACGGACGACTTCGACGCGAGTTGCCACCACATGCTGGTCGAGCAGAAGGACGGCACGATGATCGGCACCTACCGCATGCAGACGGCCGCTATGGCGGCCCGCGGCAACGGCTTCTACTCGGCCACCGAGTACGACCTGGACGCCCTGCCCCGCGGCGTGCTCGACCATTCGGTCGAGATCGGCCGCGCCTGCATCCACCGCCGGCACCGGAAGCGGACCGTCCTGTTCCTGCTCTGGCAGGGTCTGGCCCGCTACATGGTCCACAACCGGCTCCGCTATCTGTTCGGCTGCTGCTCCCTGACCAGCCAGGACCAGGCCGCCGGCATCCGGCTCTACCGGCAGCTCGTCGCGGCGGGCAAGGTCCGGCCGGACCGCGACGTACCGGTCCTCCCGCACGCTCGCTGCGAGGCGCCGTCCGAGACGGTCGAGAGAGTTCCGGAGGTCGAGATACCGCCCCTGTTCGCGACCTACCTCCGCTACGGCGCCCTCGTCTGCAGCCGGCCGGCAATCGACCGCGACTTCAAGACGATCGACTACCTGGTGCTGATGGACACGGCCACGCTCAGCCGGCGCATCCGGCTGATCTTCGGACTCGACCAGGCTCCGGCGGACTCGGCGACGCAGGCCGACGACACCTGAGGGAATGCGCTTCCTGCGCGTCTGCCGGCTGGTCTGGCGAGGTCCGGCGTTCCTCCTGCTCACGCTGGCCGCGTGGCTGCCGCTGTTCCTCCTGAAGCCGTTTCTCGCACGCCACCGCTACCCGACCTGGCGAAGGGTCCGCTCCGGCATCATGCGCCGCTGGGGCCGCGCATGCCTGGCCGTCCTCGGCTGCCGGGTCACGGTCCGGGGCGCGCCGCCCGCGCCGCCCTGTCTGCTCGTTTCGAACCACATCTCCTACATCGACATCCTGGTCCTCGCCGCGCACTCGCCGGCGCGCTTCGTCTCCAAGGCCGAGATCGCGGACTGGCCCCTGGCCGGAACCGTGTGCCGGACGGTCGACATCCTCTTCGTCGACCGCGGCCGGCGGCGTGACGTGACCCGGGTCGGCGAGCAGATCGCCGAGGCCCTGGAAGCGGGCGATCCGGTCATCCTGTTCCCCGAGGGCACCTCGACACCGGGAGACGCCGTGGCGACGCTGAAGCCCTCCCTGCTCGCGCCCGCCGCCGCCAGACAACTGCCCGTCCACTGGTCCGTACTGCGCTACGAGACGCCGGACGACGAGGATCCCGCCTTCCTGAGCGTCGCCTGGTGGGGCGACATGCCGCTGACGCCCCACGCGCCCGAGCTGCTCAAGCTCCGCCGGATCGAGGCCGAACTCGAGTTCGGAGAAGGACCGTTCCGGCACCCGGACCGCAAGGAACTCGCCCGCCGCCTGCGGGAGCGGATGGCGGCCTCGTTCCGACCCATGATCTCGAGTGAGAAAGCCGCCGCCTCGACCGGCGACCGTCGCTTCCCATGACGACCTCCAGGCGGCGCCGCCGCTGGCTTCGCATCGCGATCGGCGTCTACACCGCGCTGCTCCTTGTCTCGACGGTCGTGCGATTCGCCGGCGAGCAACACCCATCAGTGCTTCTGCTGGAGTTTCCCGCCCCGGACGGCGATTTCGTGCTCACGCGTTCCCCATGGAGCTTCAAGCCGACGATGGAGATCCCCGCACCGAACGGAGAAGACACACTGCGCATCGCATGGGAGGAGACCGACTCACCGAACCCGGAATCGCTGCCCCTCGTGCTCCTCCATGGATCGCCCGGTAGCTCCCAGAACTTCTTCAGTCTCAGGTCCAGACTGCACTACTCTTCCCCGAGCCAACCAAACGGCGTCTCCGACGCTCTCCAGCGGCGGACCATCGCGCCCGACCTTCCCGGCTTCGGCGCCTCCGACCATCGCGTCGCCGACTACTCCTCCCGCGGCCACGCCGACTCGACCCTCAGGCTGCTCGATCGGCTCGACGTTGAACGGTTCCACGTCCTCGGCTTCAGCATGGGCGGCGCGGTCGCGCTGCATCTCGCCGACCAGGCGCCCGAGCGCGTCGCTTCCGTCATTCTCATGTCCTCGATCGGCGTCCAGGAACTAGAGCTCCTGGGCGACTACCGGGTCAACCACGGCCTCCACGGCCTTCAGCTCGGCCTGTTCTGGGGAGTGCGGAACCTGGTCCCCCACTTCGGCGCCCTGGACATGGCCGTCGCCCGCTCCTACGCCCGCAACTTCTACGACACCGACCAGCGGCCGCTGCGTGGCATCCTGGAATCCCTCGAGGTGCCGGTCTTCATCATCCACGGCGCGCAGGATCCACTGGTGCCGGCCGCCGCGGCACGCGAGCACCACCGGATCGTGCCGCACAGCGAGCTGTGGATGCGGCCGGACAGCCACTTCTTCCTGTTTCGCGGCGGCGAGCACCTGGCGGCCCGTATCGAGGACTTCCTCAGCCGTGTCGAGGCAGGAGAGGCACCGACGCGCGCCGATGCCGAACCGGAACGGCTGCGGCGAGCGGCGCTGCCGTTCGACGACCTGGACCTGCCGCCGTTCACCGGGCCCGCCCTGCTGATCGTCTTCCTGCTCCTCGTCTTCGCCGCGTACGCCAGCGAGGACCTGACCTGTATCACCGCCGGCCTGCTCGTAGCCCAGGGCCGGCTCGACTTCCCGGTCGCCGTCGCCGCCTGCTACGCCGGCATCCTGAGCAGCGACCTCGGCATCGCCTGGCTGGCGCGGGTACTCGGACGGCCGGCTCTCTGGCTACCGCCCTTCAAGTGGTGGGTCAGCGAAGCGAGGTTCGAGGAGGCGTCGGCCTGGCTGCGGCGCCGAGCCCTGACGGTCGTCCTGGTCAGCCGCTTCCTGCCCGGGACGCGGCTGCCGACCTGCCTCGCCGCGGGCATCCTGCGAACGAGTCTGCTCCGCTTCTGCTTCTACTTCGCCCTCGCCGTGGCGATCTGGACCCCGGCCTTCGTCGGAGTCAACGCGCTCCTGGGACGTGAGGCGGTCGAACGCTTCGGCGGCCGCCTGCCGGGGGGGCTTCTCGGCGCGGTGGTGGTCCTGGCTCTCGTCATCTTCACCGTGCGGAGCGTGGTCGTGCCGCTGTTCACCTGGCGCGGGCGCCGCCTCTGGCGCGGCCGGCTGCTGCGCATCCGGCACTGGGAGTTCTGGCCGATGTGGGCGTTCTACCCGCCGCTCGCCCTCTACATCCTGTGGCAGGGCCTGCGTCGCGGCAGCCTGACGGCGTTCACCGCGATCAACCCCGCCATGCCGCTCGGCGGCCTGCTGGGCGAGTCGAAGAGCGACATCCTCGACGGCCTGGCCGGAATCGGCGAGGCGTTGCCGGCCTGGAGGCGCATGCCGACCGGCAGCCCGGAGGAACGCATCGCGGCTCTAGACCGGTTCCAGGAGGACGAGAACCTCGGCTTCCCGGTCGTGCTCAAGCCGGACACCGGCGAGCGCGGCCGCGGCGTCGCCGTCGCGCGCTCCGAAGCCGAGGCGGCAGCGTTCTTCGACGCCACGCCGGGACCCGCGCTCGCCCAGGAGTACGTCGACGGCGAGGAGTACGGCGTGTTCTGGGCCCGCCACCCCGGCCAACGCGACGGGCACGTCTTCTCGATCACCCACAAGGTACGCCCCACCGTGACCGGCGACGGAACCAGCACCCTCGACCGGCTGATCCTCGACGACCCGCGGGCGGTCGCCATCGCGCACATCTACCGGCGCGAACATCCCGAAGCGGCGACGCACATCCCGGCCGCCGGCGAGAGAGTCGAGCTGACCCAGGTCGGCGCCCACTCGCGCGGGACGATCTTCCTGGACGCCAACGACCTGCACACGCCGGAACTGGAACGGGCGATGAACGCGATCTGCACCGCCTACCACGGTTTCGACTTCGGCCGCTTCGACGTGCGCGTCCCGAGCGCCGAGGCCCTCCAGCGCGGCGAAGCTCTCCGTGTGCTGGAAGTGAACGGCGTGACGTCGGAGGCCACCCACATGTACGACCCCTGCTACGGCTTCTTCGCCGCCCACGCGATCCTGCGACGGCAGTGGAAGCTGGCGTTCGATCTCGCCGAAGACCGCATCCGAGCCGGCGCCGAATCGGCCACCGTGCCCCAGGTCCACCGCGCCGTGCGGGCTGAACGACGAGCCCGCCGCAAGAGCACGAGATAGCCGCGCTCCAGACTCGGTGCGCCGGCGCCCTCATGGGCATCCGCCAGAGGCGGAATCCGTACTGACGGTCGCGCCTACCTGGCCTTCGCGGACGCCTTCTTCTTCGCCGTCCGCCGCCGCGGCTTCGGCTTCTCCAGCACATCGAGCCGCGCCTCGATCGCACTCAACCGTTCGATCACGGCCTCCAGATCCGCCTTGCCGGGAACGCCGAGCTTCTCGAGCCGCCGCTCCAGGTGCTCATCGATTCCCGTCCGCGCCTTGGTCCGGGTCTGTTCGATCCCCTTCTCGGCCGCGCTACGCACCTGCTGGACCTTCTCCTCGGCCTTGTCCCGCCAGCCGCTCAAGGACTCCCGGCCCTGGCTCTCGACCTTCTCGCCGCGCGCGACCAGCCGGTCGAAGACCTTGGCTCCCGCGTCCGCCGCCTCGCCCGCCACGCCGACACCGGCGAGCGCCACCTTGTGGGCCGTCTCGACGGCCGACTCGACCACCGACCGCGGTTTCGATTCGCTATCCCTGGTTTCCGTCGCGGATGCTGCTGTCATCTCATTCTCCCCTTGTCTCCGCCAGTCGCCGCTTCACGGTCTCGATGGGGTTGCGGTAGTCCACCGTGCCCAGACCGCGGTTGGTCAGCTTGTAACCGATCAACGCCTGCAGCTTCTCGGGCATTTCCACCACGACTTCCCACGGCACGCCGACGAACTGGTTCTCCCGCTGCTTGAGCCACGCCAGGTTGAAGTTGAAGTTGAGAGAGCGTCGGTACCCGTTCCGCGTCGAGTTACCGCCGCCCCGGTGCCAGACGGCGCCGTCCCACAGGAACAGGGCCCCGGCAGGCATCTCCACCGTGACTGTCGGCACGTCGGGATCCACCGGATCGGCCGAGCGATGACTGCCGGGAACGATCTCGGTCGCTCCGTTCTCCACGGTGAAGGGATCGAGTGCGATCAGCGTGTTGGCGATCAGCGGAACGTGCGGCCGCGGAAGCGGATAGTGGCCGTCGTCCTGGTGCATCCGCTGAGGACGGTCGCCCGGTCCGGGTCGCATGGCAGCGACGCCGGAGACCTGGTAGTCCGGTCCGAGCACCGCCTCCACAAGCCCCAGCAGCCGGTCGTCCATGAGGAGCTCGTCGACGGCCCGGGTCTTGGCCAGCAGATTGTGCGTATGGATGGTCTGCTGGCCGTAGTCGTCCGTCATACGACTGCCGACCGCGTCGAAGACGGGCGCGAGGTCGCGACGCAGCCGCTCCAACATCTCCTCGCCGAGGAAGCCTGGTTCGACCGTGTAGCCGTCTTCGCGGACGCGGCGTGCTGCACTCTCGATGTCCATGGTTCCCTGTGAGTAAGTGATCCGGTCGGGTCAGGCGGCAGCGTAACAAAGCCACTACGGCAGCGACGGGCGCCGGGAGCCGTTGGCTGCGCGTCAGGTTGGTAGCCTTCGCCGACTCCTGGAGGCCTCCATGACAAGAGATACGAAGAAACCCGCGTCGATGTTCGCGGCCGCTCTGGCGGCCCTCCTCGCACTGTTTGCCTTCACCGGCGCTTACGCCCAAGGCGAAGCCTCGACCCAGTCCTTCACGGCCAGTGACGGCGTGGAGATCCACTACCTCGTCGAAGGCCGCGGCGACCCGGTCGTGCTGCTCCACGGCATCACCGGCACGGCCGCCTCGAACTGGGGGGCCGCAGGCATCATCGGCCGGCTGGCAGAGGAGTTCCAGGTCATCGCCGTCGACCAGCGCGGCCACGGCATGAGCGACAAGCCGCACGACCCCGCGAGCTACGGCGAGCGCATGGCCCTGGACGTCGTCGACCTGCTCGACCATCTGCGGCTGCAGCAGGCGCACGTCGTCGGCTACTCGATGGGCGGCTTCATCACGATGAAGCTCGTAGCCCTGGCGCCTGACCGGCTCATGTCCGCCGTCGTCGGCGGCGCCGGCTGGCCCAGCCCCGAGCTGCGCGACGACGCGATGTTCGACGCGCTGGCCGCCTCCCTCGAGGCGGGCAAGGGCGGCGGTCCTCTGGTCGAGTTTCTCTGGCCCGGTGAGGAACCGCCGACGCCCGAGCAGGTTCAGGCGATCGGCCAGGCGATGGTCGCCTCGAACGACCAGATGGCCCTGGCCGCCGTCGTCCGCGGCATGCCCGCCCTCGACGTGAACGCCGAACTCCTCCGCATCAACAAGGTGCCGACTCTCAACATCATCGGCAGCGACGATCCCCTGAAGCCCAACGCCGACGCCCTCGTCGACGTCATGAAAGAGCACCGCCTCCACGTCATCGAAGGCGCCAACCACATGACCACCCTGAGCTCCCCCGAGTTCCTCGACACCGTCCGCGCCTTCTTCATCGAACTCTGCAACTGCGCGTAGCGACGGCGGCGCAGCGGCCGGGTTCCGCCAGCGCCGCTACGCGGACAACTGCGTCTCGACGAGGGTGGTCCAGTAGCGCATGCCGACGGGGAGGACGTCGTCGTTGAAGTCGTAGCGGGGGGTGTGGAGGCCGGCGCTTTCGCCGTTGCCGAGGAACATGAAGGCGCCTGGGCGTTCCTGGAGCATGTAGGCGAAGTCTTCGGAGCCCATCACGGGGGCGAGGCTGGTGGTGACTTCCCTGCCGACTTCGCGGGCGGCGTTGGCGGCCTTCTCGGTCTGGTCGGCGTGATTCACCGTGGCCGGGTAGTAGTGGCGGTACTGGAACTCGAAGCCGGCGCCGTGGGCGGTGCAGATGCCGCGGCCGATCTGGCGCATCCTCCGCTCGACCAGCTTCTGCACCTCGGGCAGAAACGCCCGGACGCAGCCGCCGTGAACGACCCGGCTCGGGATCACGTTGTCCGCGTGCCCGCCGTGAACACGGGCCACCGTGATCACGGCGCTATGGAGCGGGTCCACGTTACGGGCCACGATCGTCTGCAGGGCGAGGACGATCTCGGCCCCGATCGGGATCGGGTCGACCGTGCCGTGGGGGAACGCGGCGTGGCCGCCGGCGCTGGTCACCGCGAACTCGAACACGTCGATCGCGGCCATCAGCGGCCCGGCGCACAGGCCGAAGTTGCCGACCTCCATTCCCGGGTAGTTGTGGACGCCGTAGACCTCCTCGGCGGGGAACTGCTCGAAGAGACCCTCCTCGATCATCACGCGGGCGCCGCCGTCCTTCTCCTCCGCGGGCTGGAAGAAGAAGTAGACCGTGCCGTCGAAGGACCGGTGCTCGGACAGGTGCTTCGCCGCTCCGAGCAGCATCGCCGTGTGACCGTCGTGGCCGCAGGCGTGCATCTTGCCGGGGTTCCGGGAGCGGTGGACGAACTCGTTCTCCTCCTCGATCGGCAGCGCGTCCATGTCCGCGCGGAGCGCGATGCTGCGGTCCGACGAGCCGGACTTCAGCACGCCCACGACGCCGGTGCCGGCGAGGCCGCGATGGACCTCGATGCCGTCGAACGACTCGAGCAGCGCAGCCACCTTGCGGCTGGTTTCCACTTCCTCGAACGCGAGCTCGGGGTGTCGGTGGAAGTCCCGGCGCCAGGACCTCATCTGTTCGTGCAGTGGATCCATGAGCTTGGATGGTAGCGGAGAGGCGGCCGGACCTGGCGCTACACTCCGCAGCCGTGCCGGAGCTTCCCCCGCTCCCCGCCTCGACGCAGCCGAACGGTGACGCAGATGACGACCAGGGACAAGCCATCCAGGCCCAGCCGGCACGTCTACGACGCCGCCGGGATCGAGCCGAAGTGGCAGCGGATCTGGCGGGAGCACGAGGCGTTCAGGACCCCGGACGACCCCGAGCTCCTCGCAAGCCGGCCCAAGTACTACGTGCTCGACATGTTCCCCTACCCCTCCGGAGCGGGGCTGCACATCGGCCACCCGGAGGGCTACACGGCGACCGACGTCGTGGCGCGCAAGAAGCGGATGCAGGGCTTCAACGTGCTCCATCCGATGGGCTGGGACGCCTTCGGCCTGCCGGCCGAGCGCGCCGCGGTGCGCGAGAACCAGCATCCCCGCCTCATCACCCAGCGGAACGTGGCCAACTTTCGCCGCCAGATCGAGCGCCTGGGCTTCTCGTACGACTGGGAGCGGGAGGTCAACACGTCGGCGGCGGACTACTACCGCTGGACCCAGTGGATCTTCCTCGAACTCCACCAGCGCGGCCTCGCCTACCTCGAGGACGTGCCGGTCTGGTGGTGCCCGGCGCTGGGCACCGTGCTCGCGAACGAGGAGGTCAAGGACGGCGCCTACGTCGACACCGGCGATCCGGTCGAACGGCGGACGATGCGGCAGTGGATGCTCCGGATCACCGCCTACGCCGAGCGCCTGCTGGAGGACCTCGACCAGGTCGACTGGCCCGAGTACGTCAAGGAGATGCAGCGCAACTGGATCGGCAAGTCCCACGGCGCCGAGATCCGGATGCCGATCGCCGCCACCGACGACAGCTTCCCCGTGTTCACGACCCGGCCGGACACCCTGTTCGGCGCCACCTACTGCGTGCTGGCGCCGGAACATCCGCTCGTCGTCGAGATCACGACCGCCGAACGGCGCGACGCGGTCGACGCCTACGTCCAGGAGGCGGTCAACAAGAGCGAGCTGCAGCGGACCGACCTGGCCAAGAGCAAGACCGGCGTGTTCACCGGCGCCTACGCGACGAACCCGGCCACCGGCGAGCCGATCCCGATCTGGGTCGCCGACTACGTCCTGATGAGCTACGGCTCGGGCGCCATCATGGCCGTCCCTGGCCAGGACCAGCGCGACTGGGACTTCGCCGTCCAGTACGACCTGCCGATCGTGCGCACCGTCGAACCACCGGCCGGCTGGGAAGGCGACGCCTACCTCGAGGACGGCCCCGCGATCAACAGCGGCTTCCTCGACGGACTCATGGTCGACCAGGCGAAGGAGCGGATGATCGAGTGGCTGGTCGAGGAAGGACACGGCACCCGGCGGGTCGAGTACCGGCTGCGCGACTGGCTGTTCTCGCGCCAGCGCTACTGGGGCGAGCCCTTCCCCGTCCTCCACGTGCTCGACGACGACGGCGAGCCCACCGGCGAGATCCTGCCCGTGCCACGCGAGGACCTGCCGGTCGAGCTCCCGGAGGTCGACGAGTTCAAGCCGACCGCCGACGGCCGGCCGCCGCTCGCCCGCGCCGCCGACGACTGGCTGGTCGTTACCCTGCCGGACGGCCGCAAGGCAAGGCGCGAGACGAACACGATGCCCCAGTGGGCCGGCTCCTGCTGGTACTTCCTGCGCTACATCGATCCCAAGAACACGGAGGCCCCCTGGTCACGCGAGCTGGAGCGCTACTGGATGCCGGTCGACCTGTACATCGGCGGCGTCGAGCACGCGGTGCTTCATCTCCTCTACGCCCGCTTCTGGCAGAAGGTGCTGTACGACGCCGGCCTCGTCTCGACCTCGGAGCCCTTTGCCCGCCTGTTCAACCAGGGGATGATCCTCGCCTACAGCTACCGCGACCGGGGCGGCAAGTACCACCATCCGGACACCGTCGACTGGCGCGATGACCGGGTGTTCCTCGCCGGCACGAACGAGCCGCTCGAAGCGCGGATCGAGAAGATGTCGAAGTCGAAGTTGAACGTGGCCAATCCCGACGACGTGATCGCACGCTGGGGCGCGGACACGCTGCGGCTGCACGAACTGTTCATGGGGCCGCTGCACCAGCAGAAGCCGTGGCAGACCAAGGACGTCGACGGCGTGCACCGCTTCCTGAGCAGGACCTGGCGCCTGGTCGTCGACGAACGGACCGGCGAACTCGCCGGGAGGGTCGGCGACGACGAAGCCGCGCCCGGCGACGACCTCGAACGGCAGCTCCACAAGACGATCCGCAAGGTCGGCGAGGACATCGACTCGCTCGACATGAACACCGCGATCTCACAGATGATGATCTGGGTCAACGCGGCGACCGCCGCCGACCGCGTGCCGCGCCGGTCACTCCAGGCGTTCCTGCGCATCCTGTCGCCCTTCGCGCCGCACATCGCCGAGGAGCTCTGGTCCCGGCTCGGCTGCGAGGGCCTGATCTGCCACCAGGAATGGCCCGCCTACGACCCGGAGCTGGTGGTCGACGAAACGATCAACGTCGTCGTCCAGGTCATGGGCAAGAAACGCGACGTGCTCCAGGTGCCCGCCGGCGCCGACCGGGCAACCCTGGAGCAACTCGCGCTCGCCTCGGACAACGCCCGCCGCTTCATGGACGGCAAGGAGCCCCGCAAGGTGATCGTGGTCCCGGGGCGGCTGGTCAACATCGTCGTCTAGGGGCGAATTCGGTTATGATCGCCCGCCCTCGGAAGCGTCGCGGCGTATCCGCCCTCCTGGGCCCAACACGAGCGAGAAACACCATGAAGAGCGATATCCACCCGAAGCTCCACCCCGTCGTGTACATCGACCCGTCGGCGAACGCCGAGTTCATCTCCCAGTCGACGATGACGAGCGAGAAGACCCGGGACATCGACGGCGTCGAGCACTACGAGATCCGGCTCGAGATCTCCTCCGCGTCCCACCCCTTCTACACGGGACGCCAGCACTTCGTCGACAGCGCCGGCCAGATCGAGAAGTTCCAGCGCCGGTACGGACGCAAGTAGCGCGCGGCGACTGCGCCGTTACGTCAGCGCCCTCCAGACCTGGGCGACGGCGAAGCAGAGCAGGAAGCCCATGGCGATGGGCAGCAACGCTGAGACGGCGGTCCAGCGGACGCTTCGGGTCTCCTTCCAGATCGTGTACAGGGTCGTCGAACACGGGTTGTGGACGAGCGAGAAGAGCATCAGGCAGACGGCGGTCAGCAGGGTGAAGCCGCCGGCTTCGAGGACCTGAGCGGTCGCGACCTCGGAATCGAGCTCGAACATGACGCCGGCGCCGGCGCCGACTCCCGGCAAGCCCGCGACGAGCACTGTAAGCATGAGGATCGTCGGGATCACGATCTCGTTCGCCGGCACCGCGATGATGTAGGCGACGAGGATGATTCCGGACAGTCCCAGGACGTAGCCGAACGGGTCGAGGGCCCCGATCAGGGTCTCGGCAAGCGAGGCGTCGCCGGCGCGGATGTTGCCAAGCAGCCAGATCAAGGCCCCGGCGGGAGCCGCGAACACGACGGCGCGCCAGAGGACGATCAGCGTCCGGTCGATGATCGACGTGTAGATCGTCTGCAACACCCGCGGTGGCCGGTAGGGCGGCAGCTCGAGGGAGAACGCCGACGCCTCGCCGCGTAGCACGGTGCGCGACAGGAACCAGGAGACGGCGAAGGTCAGCAGGACGCCCAGCACGGCGACCCCGACCACCGACAGGGCCGAGACGGCGCCGGCGAGATGGGCCGGCACCAGCCCCCCGATGAAGATGGAAGCGATCAGGATCTGCGTCGGCCATCGTCCGTTGCACAGCGAGAAGTTGTTCGTGATGATCGCGATCAGACGCTCGCGCGGGCTGTCGATGATCCGGGTGGAAACGACCGCCGCCGCGTTGCAGCCCCAGCCCATCGCCATCGTCAGCGCCTGCTTGCCGTGGGCGCCGACGCGGTGGAACATCCGGTCGAGGTTGAACGCCACCCGCGGCAGGTAGCCGAAGTCCTCGAGCAGGGTGAAGAGCGGGAAGAAGATCGCCATCGGCGGCAGCATCACCGCGACGACCCAGGCGGTCGCCAGGTACACGCCGTCGATCAGGAGCCCGTCGAGCCACCAGACCAGGCCGAAGGCGGCGGCCACATCCTTCAGCAGCGGATGCACGGTGTCGATCAGGAGAGTCGCGAGCATCGACGACGGCACGTTGGCGCCCGCGATCGTGAGCCAGAAGACGACCGTCAGCATGAGCAGCATCAGCGGAAAGCCGAACACCCGGCTGGTCACGAGGCGGTCGAGCGTGGCGTCAAAGTCGAAGCGACGCCGCTCACCGTCGCGCGAGACGGCGCGATCGGCGATGCGAGCGGCCTCGGCGTAGACCGCCTCGGTCAGGGCCTGGTGGAAGTTCCGGCCCACTCCCCATCGCAACTGGCCCGCCAGTTCGAGTACCGCCGCGCGGGCCGCGGGCTCGGCGGCTACTCGCGGTTCCGCCAGCTCGGCGGCGGCCGCTCGAGTGGCCTCCGGCTCGGCGACAGTCGGAGCGGCGGTCCCGTCGCCATCCTCCCGCACGCCCAGATCGACGAGTTCCGCCAGGGATCCGCTCTCCACCGCCGCGGCCAGTGTGCGGTCGCCGTCAAGGAGCCGGAGAGCGACCCACTGCGGATTTGGCAGCGCGGGGAAGGCATCCTGAATCGCTCCGGACAATCGGCGCGTCGCCTCGCTCAGGACCGGGGAGCGGCCCCCCACCCGTCGCGGGCGGCAACGGTAGGAACCCGTCGCCACCTCCGCGACGACCCGGTTCAGTTCCTCCAGCCCCTCACCCGAGCGAGCCGCCGTCGCCACGACCGGCACACCGAGGTCCCGCGCCAGGCGCCGCGCGTCGACGGTCAGCCCCTTGCGGCGCGCCTCGTCCATCAGGTTGAGGCAGACGACCGCGCGGTCCGTTATCTCCAGAACCTGCAGCGCCAGGTTCAGGTTCCGCTCGAGGCGGGTCGCGTCCACCACGATCACGGTCACGTCGGGGCGGCCGAACAGAATGAAGTCGCGGGCGGTCTCCTCGTCGAGGCTGGACGACAGCAGCGAGTAGGTGCCAGGCAGGTCGACCAGCTTGTAGCGGTCGCCGCCGTACTCGAATCCGCCTTCCGCGCGGGTCACCGTCTTGCCAGGCCAGTTGCCGGTGTGCTGGCGCAGGCCGGTCAGTGCGTTGAACACCGTGCTCTTGCCGGTGTTCGGGTTGCCGGCCAGGGCGACGACGTAGTCCCAGTTGCTCATGTCGACGCCGAGCCGGACGAGGTTGCCCAGATGGTGCGCCGGACAGTTCGCGCAGTCGTGTGCGAGTGCCGGTTGAGTCATGCCGGCGCCTCCTGCTGGAACTGCTGCACGTGAATCTGCTCTGCCTGGGAACGCCGCAGCGCGATCACCGCGCCGCGCACCCGATAGGCGACCGGGTCACCCGAAGGGCTGGCCATCTTCGTTTCCACCAGGGTTCCCGGAAGTAGCCCCAGGTCGAGCAGCCGGCGACGCTCCATGCCGCGGCAGAAGCGGGAGAAACCGACCACCAGCGCCTGCTCGCCGACGGCCACGTCCGACAGCGATCCGGTCGCGTCCGAGGCCACCGACGTCCCGTCAGAAGTCTCCTCCGCGGCCGGCACGGCAAAGATGTTCGCCGCGATGATCGGCGCCAGCACGACCTCGTCCAGGTCGGCTTCGAAACGGATGCGCTCCGGCGCCACGGACGTGATCCGCAGCTTCATGCCGGGATGCACGCCCTCGGCCACCAACTGCGCGTAGATCGTGGCGGGCTCATCCTCGACGTGAACGACATCCACCTCGTCGCCTGCTGCGAAGTCCGTCAGCGGCCGCCCGCTTCGCGGCGGCATGTCGCCCTCCCGGGTCGGAATCGGGTCGCCGTGGGGATCGAAGGGCGGATGCCCCAGCCGCACCGACAGATCCTCCGCCTGCTGGGGCGACGTCCGGTGCTCCCGGCGCTCCGCCTCCGGGTGCCAGCGCTCCGGCTCCAGTCCGGTCTCGTCGGCCAGGTAGCGTTCCCACAGCCGGTGAATGCGGATCACGCGCAGCGCCTCGCTGCGCCCTTCGGCAGTCAGCCGGAAGCCTCCCTCCGCCGACACGATGAGGCCCAGTCTCTCCATGCGGGCAAGGAGTTCCGTGCTCCGCCGGCCCCCGAGCCGCAGCACGCCGACCAGACTCTGGTGCGTGGCCTGACGCCCCTGGTACTCGCAGTCGAAGAGGTGCTTGAGAGCGTCCTCGGTGCGGGTGCGGTGCAGGGCCCGCCAACCGGTGCGCCAGCGCCACAGCCAGCCACGGTCGGGCCATGCCACCAGGACGGCCAGGCCGGCGACGACGGCGAGAATAAGGAGGGCGAAAAGGGGGTTCATGTTCTCGTGGCTGGCACGCTGGCGGCCGAGGTGTTCGCTGGCGCGAATCAGAAGTTTAGTCTACACTAATTCTCGTGTCCCAACCGCGGCAGCCTTCCGCGACGATGACGATAGAGTGACTCAGCAATGACGGGCTTCATGCAAGCGACCTGGAGCGTGCTCGCGGAGCTCGCCCCGTGGCTACTGTTCGGCGCCCTCCTTGCCGCGCTGCTGCACGTCCTGCTCCCCCGGAACCTGATCCGGCGCCAGCTCAGCGGCTACGGCGGCGCGGTCAAGGCGGTTGTCCTGGGCGTGCCGCTGCCGCTCTGCTCCTGTGGCGTGATCCCGGCCGGCATCGGCCTCAAGCGCACCGGCGCCAGCAACGGCTCGGCGATGGGCTTCCTGATCAGCACGCCGCAAACCGGTGTCGACTCGATCCTGGTCAGTGCGACCTTCCTGGGCTGGCCCTTCGCCCTGTTCAAGGTCGCGGCCGCGGCGGTGACCGGCATCGCCGGCGGCTGGTGGGTCGAGGCGATGAAGGACGACGGCGCCCCGGTCGAGGACGAAGCCCCGGCTGAGGAAGCCGGCGTCGAGTCCAGCGGCGGCCCTGGAGTCGGCGGAACCATCGTCCCCAAGATCAGGGAGATGATCGACCACGGCGGGGAACTCCTGCAGAGCATCTGGCGCTGGGTCGCCGTCGGCATTCTCGTGTCCGCGGCGATCGAGGTCCTGCTGCCGCAACAGGCGTGGCTGGACCTGGCCGCGCTGGGGACGTTCGGGGCGGCGGCGGCGGCGCTGGTCATCTCCCTGCCGCTCTACGTCTGCGCCACGGCCTCGGTGCCGATCGCCGCCGCGCTGGTCGCCAACGGGCTGCCCCTGGGCGCCGCCCTCGTGTTCCTGATGGCCGGCCCCGCGACGAACGTCGCCACGGTTGGCGCCGTCTACCGCGGCTTCGGCCGCAAGGTCACCGCCGTCTACCTGGCCACGGTCATCGTGGGCAGCCTCGCCTTCGCCGTGCTGTTCGAGAGCGTGGTCGGCGGCGGCGCGCTCGTGGCCGGCCACGCACACGAGCATGGTGTGCCCTGGTGGTCCGCGACGACTGCGATTCTGCTGGTGCTGATGTTCGGCTGGTTCGGCCTGCAGGAATTCAGGCGCTGGCGGCGCAACGCCAAAGCGGACCGGTGGTCGGCCGAGCAGGTGGCGGCCGGCGAGCCGGGTGGCAGGGCGGTGGAAATCGCGGTGACCGGCATGACCTGCGGCAACTGCGCGGACGCGGTCGAATCCGCTCTGCTCGCCGCGCCGGGGGTTCAGGCAGCGCGTGTCGACCTGAGCGGCGGCACCGCCACGGTCTGGGGCGCGACCGCCGCCTCGACCCTGCGCGAGGCCGTCCAGGACGCTGGCTTCGGAACCCCCTGAGCCTTCCAGCGCTCTCGAGCACTCCCTCCCGTTTGCACGCGACGCCTCCGGGACATAACCTTCGCGCGCGGACATGCAGGTTCCCTCCCGAACATGATTGGCGGAGTCGTACGCGAGACGCATCCGGGAGAGCGCCGGGTCGCCCTGGTCCCCGAGAGCGTCGCCCGAATTCACGCCAAGGGCGTCGATTTCGTGGTCGAAGCGGGCGCCGGTGCGGCAGCCGGCTTTGACGACGACGCGTACCGCGAAGCCGGCGCCGAGATCGCCGCGACGGCCGCCGACGTGCTCGGCTCGGCCGATCTCGTGGTCCGCGTCCAGGCGCCGGATGCCACGGAGATCGGGGCGTCGAAGGCGGGAGCGGCAGTCGTCGGCCTGCTCTTCCCGCTGACCGCCGCGGAGATGGTGCAACAGCTACGTTCCGCCCGGCTCACCGCGATCGCTCTCGACCGGATTCCCCGCGTCACGCTCGCGCAGTCGATGGACGTCCTGAGTTCCCAAAGCACCGTCGCCGGCTATCGCGCCGCCGTGCTCGCTGCCTACCGCCTGCCGCAGTTCTTCCCGTTGCTGATGACGGCCGCCGGGCGCATCGATCCGGCCCGGATCCTGGTCCTCGGCGCCGGCGTCGCCGGACTGCAGGCCATCGCCACGGCCCACCGGCTGGGCGCCGTCGTCGAGGCCTACGACGTTCGGGCCGCGGTCAAGGAGCAGGTCGAGAGCCTGGGCGCCTCCTTCGTCGAGGTGCCCGCGATCGAGGACGCCGAAACGGCAGGCGGCTACGCCCGGGAGGTCTCGGAGGAAAGCCAGCGGAGGGCGAACGAAGTGATCGCCGAACGGTTGCGCTCGACCGACGCCTGCATCACGACGGCGTTGATTCCGGGTCGCCCGGCACCCAGGCTGATCACGGCCGACATGGTCGAGGGCATGCCGCACGGCTCGCTGATCGTCGACCTGGCCGCCGAGCAGGGCGGCAACTGCGAACTGACGAAGCCGGGCGAAGAGGTCAACGTGAACGGCGTCACCATCCTCGGCCCACTCAACCTGGCCAGCGACCTCGCCGCCGACGCCAGCCGCATGTTCTCGCGCAACGCCGAGAAGCTCGTGCTCTACCTGTTGAACGACGGTGAGTTGAGCTTCGACTTCGACAACGAGATCGTCAAGGGTTGCGTGGTAACCCACGACGGCGAGATCGTCGACGAACAGGTCGCCGAAGCACTGGCCTGACCCACCCGTCAAGGCCCGAACCCCGCGCAAGGAGGAGCAACCGAAATGCTCGAGATCTTCCTTGGGCTGTACATCTTCATGCTCGCGGCCTTCGTCGGCTACGGCGTGATCAAGGGTGTACCTGCCCTGCTCCACACTCCGCTGATGGCGTTCACGAACGCGATCTCCGGCATCTCCCTGGTCGGCTCCCTGGTCGCCGCCGGCGCTCACTACAACAACGTGAGCACCGTCCTCGGCGCCATCGCCGTGCTCTGCGCCACGATCAACGTCGTCGGCGGCTTCTGGATCACGGACCGCATGTTGCGGATGTTCAAGAAACAGGAACCGAAGGCTGACGCGGCCGGAGACGCCTGATCGTGGTCGACCAGGTCGAGACGCTCTATCTGATCGCGTCGTTCCTGTTCATCCTCGGGCTGCGGGGCCTGACCGCGGCCCATACCGCCCGCCGGGGGCTGATCCTCGCCGAGCTCGGCATGGTGTTCGCCATCTGGGGCACCGTGATCCACCCGGACATCATGGCCCACCTCGAGATCGCCGGCTTCTTCCAGACGTACAAGTGGATCCTGCTGACCTTCTTCATCGGCAGCGCCATCGGCATCGCGATTTCGGCGCTCATCCCGATGACCCGGATGCCCGAGCGGATCGCCCTCTCCCACGCCTTCGGCGGACTCGCCGCGGCGCTCGTCGGCGTCTCGGAGTACTACCGCGAGCAGGTCATCGCCGGGCACATGGACCACACGACGATGGCCGCGATCGGCTTCGAGGTGCTGTTCGGCGGGCTGACCTTCACCGGCTCGCTGATGGCCTTCGGCAAGCTCTCGGGCCTCATTCCCGGCCGCAACATCACCTGGCCGCTCCAGAACCAGAGCAACATCCTGATGTTCGGGGGCACCTTCGTGCTCCTCGTCCTGGTCACGATCGATCCGTCGAACCAGGTCCTGTTCTACGCCATGGCCGCGATGCCGCTGCTGCTCGGCATCCTGTTCGTGGCGCCGATCGGCGGCGCCGACATGCCGGTCGTCATCACCCTGCTCAACTCCTACGCCGGCCTGGCCGCCTCGGCTACCGGATTCGCGCTGGACAACAACGTCCTGATCATCGCAGGCGCCATCGACGGCGCCTCGGGCTTCATCCTGTCCGTCGTCATGAGCAAGGCGATGAACCGTTCGTTCCGCAACGTCCTGTTCGGCGCCTTCGGCAAGGTCGACGAGGAAGACGCCGCGATGGCAGCCGCCGGTGGAGAACGCGTCCAGGAGGCCTCTGTCGGTGACGCGGCGATGCTGCTCTCGAGCGCCGGTTCCGTCATCGTCTGTCCCGGCTACGGCATGGCGGTGGCCCAGGCCCAGCACGTCGTCGGCGAACTCGCCGAGATCCTCGAGGCAAACGGCACCCAGGTCCGCTACGCGATCCACCCCGTCGCCGGCCGCATGCCCGGCCACATGAACGTCCTGCTCGCCGAGGCGAAGATCCCCTACACCTCCCTGATGGAACTCGAGGAGATCAACGAGGACTTCAAGAACACCGACGTCGCCCTCGTCGTCGGCGCCAACGACGTCGTCAACCCGGCCGCCAAGCACAACCCGGCGAGCTCGATCTACGGCATGCCGGTCCTCAACGCCGACCTCGCGCGCTCCTGCATCGTGCTGAAGCGCTCCATGCGACCGGGCTTCGCCGGCATCGAGAACGAACTGTTCTTCGCGCCGAACACCGTGCTGACGTTCGGAGACGCGAAGGACACGCTGACGAAGGTGGTTGAGGCGTTGTCGTAGGCCAGTTGGCCGAGAATCTCACCCGAGCCGCGGATCGAGGCGGAAAGAACGCAGCGAGCCAGGCTTCACACGGTCGAACCGTGGATGCAGGGGGTTGATGACGACGTTCTTCTCGAGCGGATTGACGACGCTCGGGACGGCGATGGCCAGGTGGCGGCCAAGGGCGGCGGCGCCCAGGCTCTGGCTGTCGGGGGTTGCCGGTTCGACATCGAGGTGGACGATCGAGTCGTCCGGCACCGTCAGATCGACGATCCGGTACGCCGGATGGTCCACACCGAAGGGCAGGCCGACCAGAATCTCCAGAACGGCCAGGGACGAGGTCTCGCTGCAGTAGACGGCCCGCATTCCGGCCGGACTCCACCTGCCGCCACGGCGCAAGGCGCCTTCACCGTTGAGGATCGTGTTGACGTCCGGCGCCCACTGCGTCCGGGCGAGCCGCCACACTTTCACGCGACGCTCAGAGGGGAATGCCGTGGGCGAGGCGATGGAGGACCGTCAGGACCTCTTCGGCCCCTACTTCCGTGTCCGAGTGCTCCAGGGGCGTCTCCCCGGCTAATGCGGGATTGCCGTGCTTCAACCAGCGAACGGCGCTCTCGTGGTTGTAGTCGAAGAACTCGAGTGTCGCGTTGTAGACCCGGGCCAGTCGCGCCGCCCGGTCGCTTTCGTGGCGAGTGAGACGTCCCTGCTTGAGCCGGCGGAGCATGGTCTGGCGGGGTATACCGACGATTGCCACGAGTTCCAGGTCGGAGACCTGAAGCAGCCGCTTCAGGTCGGCGAGGATGTGCGCGGAAGCGCCGCCGCGGATCTGCTCGAGATCCGGAACGCTCAATGGCTCTGCTCGTGCTGCCTTGGTCTCCATCTGGTACAGATTACCGTACCAAATGGATGAACCTCACTCGCCGAGGCAGATACCGAGGTCGCGTGCAGTGGCGACGACGTCGGCTTCGAGCGGGACGCTCTTCATGCGGCTGACTGCGAGTTCAAGCGGCACCGCCCGGACGGTCGGCGGGTCGAGCGAGACCATGACGCCGAACTCCCCCTCCTCGATCTGGCGCACGGCGGCGGCGCCGAAGCGCAGCGCGATCAGGCGATCGTACGGAATCGGCTGACCACCGCGCTGGAGGTGGCCGAGGGTGACGGTGCGGGTCTCCTTGCCGGTTCGCTCATGGATCTGGGTCGCCACGCGCTCGGCGACGCCGCCGAGGGTTTCAGTCTGGCCACCGATCCGCTTCGACCAGGTGAAGTCGCCGCCGACGGGCCGCGCGCCCTCGGCAGCCACGACGACCGCCCAGTGCCGCCCCCGCCTCTCGCGCGCCATCAG
This sequence comes from Acidobacteriota bacterium, assembly GCA_011525365.1. Classification (GTDB taxonomy): domain Bacteria; phylum Acidobacteriota; class Thermoanaerobaculia; order Multivoradales; family Multivoraceae; genus Multivorans. The sequence continues at coordinate 1,175,754 of WTGQ01000002.1, read as the reverse complement.
GTGGTCGCAGATGTGCTCGATGTCGTACGGGATCTCGGGGATCAGGATGACCTGGGCCGTCGCCGCGACACCGGCGAACAGGGCGATCCAGCCCGCGTAGCGGCCCATCAGCTCGACGACGAAGATGCGATCGTGGGCCTCGGCGGTCGAGTGCAGGCGCTCGATCGCCGCGGTCGCGACGTCGACCGCGGTGTGGAAGCCGAAGGTGACGTTGGTGCCGGCGAGATCGTTGTCGATCGTCTTCGGCACGCCGACCACCGGTACGCCGTGCTTGTGCAGCTTGAGCGCGAGCCGCATGGAGCCGTCGCCGCCCACCGCCACCAGCGCGTCGAGTCCGAGACGATGGAACCCCTCCACGGCCTCCTCGGTCACGTCCTCCACGACGACCGACCCGTCGTCCTGCTCGACCCGCCGTTCGAAGGGATAGGCGCCGCTGCGGGTGCCCAGGATGGTGCCGCCGAGGTGCGTTGTGCCGCGCACGGCGTCGCGGTCGAGGATGCGGATCTGGCTCGGATCGAAGAAGGCGCCGTAGCCGCGCAACAGGCCGACCACCTCCCAGCCGCGCCGAATCGAGGCCAGGGTCACTGCCCGGATCACCGCGTTGAGGCCGGGCGCGTCGCCGCCGCCGGTGCTGATGCCGATCCGCTTCATCGGACTGCGGAGAATCGCACAGCGAGGCGGCTACCGTCTACTGGCCGAGCTACTTTCCGCCGTAGACGAAGCGCTCGACCTCGCCGTGGACCCGGGCCACCGTTTCGCGGGAGGGGCCGGGCGTGAAGGCTGAAACGGCGACGGCGAGGAGAGTGTTCGCGAACAACCCCCAGAGCCCGCCGTGCATGCCCAGCGGATGGGCGCCCCAGGGCAGGACAAACCCCAGGTTCAGCGGCAGCGTCAGGGCCAGGGTCAGGAGCCCGGCGCCGAGGCCGGCGAGGACACCCGCCCGGCTCAGCGAGCGCCGGCCGGGAAAGCAGACGCCGACGATCGCGGGCATCAGTTGCAGCGCTCCGGCCCCGGACAGGGTCACGATCGCCACCAGCAGGTCGCTCTCGGTGATCGAGAGCGCGAAGGCCACTGCCAGGAGTGCAAAGACGATCGCGCGCCCGACGAAGACGTAGTGCGCCTGACTCCGCCCGCGCGCGATGTAGCGCTGGTAAACGTCGCGGGTCAGCACGGTCATGTTCGCGTGCAGGATGGAGTCCAGGGTGGACATCGCGGCGGCCGCCGCGCCGGCGAGAATGATCCCGGTCAGCCACGCCGGCGCGTGCTGGAACAGGAGCTCCGGGAAGACGCGGTCCGCCTGCTCGAGCTCCGGCATGACGAGCGCCCCGCCCAGGCCGACCAGCGCGGCCGGGATGTACAGCGTCATCAGGTAGATCGGCGTCGTGGCGCCGAGCAGCTTCAGGGTCTTGCCGTCCACCGCCGTGTAGTAGCGGATCATCATGTGGGGCTGGAAGATGATCCCGAACGACAGCGTGAGGACCATCCCGACCCACATGCCGGGCGTGAAGAAGCCCTCGGGACCGGGCAGGGTCAGCATGTCCGGCCGCTCGCTCGTCACCCGCTGCCAGAGCTCGACCGGGCCGCCGAAGAGCTCAAAGGAGAGAACGAGCGCTCCGGCCCAGATCGCCACGTACATCCACGCGCCCTGGAACACGTCGGTCCAGTAGACGGCGCGCAGGCCGCCGACCATCAGGTGGACGACGGCGACCGTCAGCATGATGAGCACGCCCAACTCGAACGGGACCCGGCCGTCGGTCGCCACGTCCATGATGTAGCCGAGGGCGAGCGCCTGGACCTGGATGTAGAGGATCGTGAACAGCACGGACACGACGGCCACCGCTACGCGCACCGCCTCCGACTCGTAGAAGTCGGCCAGCAGATCGGCCGGCGTGATGTAGCCGAAGGCCTTGCCCAGCGCCCAGATGCGCGTCCCGATGACGTAGGTCGCGGCCCCGACCAGCAGGGTCCACGCGCCGGCGGACCAGAAACCGATGCCGTGCGTGAAGAAGAAGCCCCCGGAGCCGAGGAAGGCGAACGCCGAGTGGTAGGTGGCGACGACCGTCAGGTAGAGGACGATGAAGCCGGTGCGCCGGCCGCACAGGAGGAAGTCCTCCATGTCGACCGTCATGTGACGGTTGGCGACGACGGCAACGCCCAGGGTGATCAGCAGGTAGACGCTGATCAGGCTCGTCGCGACGACCCAGGTCTCCATCAGGCGCTACACGCCGCGGCGATAGGCCCAGATCAGCACGGCGATCAGGGCCACGTAGACGCCGAACAGGGCCAGGTACAGGAATGGCACCCCGAGAACGCTCGGCTCGACCCGGTTCAGCAGCGTGTGGGTGACCGGCGGCATCGCCAGCAGGAAGACCGCACCGAACGCGACCGTGGCAATCCAGCCGTCGCGGGTGCGCGGCAGGAACCGGGAGCGGCGGGGCGGTCTCAGTCCGGGTTCTCCATGCGGTGATACATCCGCTTCACCTCGACCTCGGAGGGCTGCCGTTGCGGAAACGCCGTGGCGGAAAGGTCGAGCGTTCCGGACACCTCTTCCGCCGGCACGCCGGCCGCGTGCTTCTCCGCCGTCCGCTCCCAGAGAACGCGGTAGTACTCCTGCGATTTCTCGATCGCACTCAGGTCGGTCAACGGCGGGCCGTGCCCCGGAACGACGAGGTCGAAGTCGAGCACCGCGAGGTTCTCCAGCGTCTCGGACCACTCGTCGACGTAACCGTCGCCCATGAAGGAGGGGCCGCCGAACAGCATGTCGCCGGTGAAGACGAGCCTGTCCTGCGGGAAGTAGACGACGACATCGCCGCCGGTGTGAGCGCGCCCGACGAAGACGATCTGGATCTCCCGGCTTCCCTTGAACAGGGTCATCTTTTCGTTCAACGTCACGTCGGGCGGCAGCGGGTCGATCTCGTCGAAGTCCGCGGCATGGGCGGCGAACATCGAGCGATACGCCTCGAGTCCCGCGCGCTCTTCCTCGTCCTCGGCCGCCTCGATCTGCTCCGCGAGTTGCGCCAGCCTCCCGTCATTACCCGTGATGCCCTGGACGTAGGTTGGCTCCTCCAGCGGCGCGGTCGCCATCTTCATCCGCGTGTACTCGTGGCCGATGATCGGCACGTCAGCGAACTCCTGGTTGCCGTGGGCATGGTCCCAGTGGAAGTGGGAGTTGATGACGGCGGTCACCGGCTTGTCGGTGATCGCCGGAATCGAGGCGATCAGGTCGCGCGCCTTGGCCGGCGTCACGTGGGAATCCACAATGACGACGTCCTCGTCGTTGACGACCACGAGCGCGTTGCTGTTGAACACCCGCGCCGTCGTCTGGGTCAGCCAGATGCCGTTGCGGACCTCCATGAACTGGTGGGTGTCGGTCGTCGTGGTCCAGTCCTGGGCCCACAGCGAACCCGCCGTGAACACCGTGGCCGCGGCGAGCAAGGCACGAATCGTCAGTCGAAGAGCGTGTCTCATGGATCCTCCCTCTCGTGGTCCGCCGAGCTCCGCGGACGCCTGCCGTAGCTGGCTGTCTACAATAACCCGATGAAGTTCTCAGACCGCCCACTGCTCGCCGCAGCCAAGCCGTTTCTCGCCCTGATCTGCGTCGCCGCCCTGGCCGGGGCTGCTCCGGCGCCTGCGGAGGAAGGCGATGCCGCATCGGCCGCCGCCAAGCCGCCCGCTCCTCCCGGCCGCTGGGAGACCAGCCACTCGATCGAGGTCGGCGGCGAGACGGTGGAGTACGACGCCGTCGTCACCGGCATCCAGCTCGACAACGACGACGGCGCCCCGGCCGCGCAACTCTGGTACACGGCCTACTTCCGGACGAACGGCGCGTCGCCGCAGGAGCGCCCCCTGGTCTTCTCGTACAACGGAGGCCCCGGTTCGGCGTCCTTCTGGCTGCACATGGGGATCATGGGGCCGCGGCGCGTCGTGACCCCCGATATCGGGCCGCAGGGAGCGCCGCCCTACCCTCTCGAGGACAACGCCTGGACGATCCTCGACATCGCCGACATCGTGATGGTCGATCCCATAGGCACCGGCTTCAGCCACACCCTGAGCGAGACCCCAGGCTCCGACTACTGGGGCATCGACGAGGACGCCAGGTCGCTTGCACAGTTCATCCGGCGGTTCCTCAGCGTGCACGACCGCTGGAACTCGCCCCGCTACCTGCTCGGCGAGAGCTACGGCACGACCCGATCGGCCGTGCTCGCCAGCCACCTGCAGCGCGCGAACATCGACCTGAACGGCATCGTCCTGGTCTCGGCGGTCCTGCAGTTCAACACGATCCAGTTCGCGCCCGGCGACGACCTCCCCTACATCGTCAACCTGCCGTCCTACACCGTCGCCGCCCGCTATCTGGACGCGCTGCCGGAGAAGACCCCGGCGGACCTCGAGACCCTGATGGCCGAAGTCGAGGAATGGGCGCTCACCGACTACGCCACCGCGCTGCTTCGGGGCAGCACGCTGGACGCGGACACCCGCGCCCGGGTGGTCGACCGCCTGCACCGCTACACCGGGCTCTCCCGCGACTTCATCGAGAAGTCGGACCTGCGGGTGACCGCTCCGGCCTTCGAGGCCGAGTTGCTGCGCGACGAAGGCAAGGTCGTCGGCCGCCTGGACGCGCGCTTCACCGGCCCCGCCGGAGACACGCTGGGCGCCAGGCCTTCCCACGACCCGCAGTCCACCGCGATCAGCTCGGCCTACACGTCGGCGTTCAACAGCTACCTGCGGAGCGAACTCGGCTACGACGGCGACCGCGAGTACGTTCCCAGCGGCGGCGTCCGCGACTGGAACTGGGGGCGGGTGAGCGCGGGCCGCTTCTCGCGCGGCGACGGCACACCGAACGTCGCCCCCGACCTGGCCGCCGCCATGCGCCGGAATCCGGCGCTCGAAGTGCTCCTGATCAACGGCCTGTACGACCTGGCGACGCCCTACTTCGCGGCCGTCTGGACGATGGACCACATGGGTCTGCCGCCGGAACTCAGGGCCAACATCCAGCGCGAGGACTTCGCCGCCGGGCACATGATGTACGTGGAGCAGTCCCTGCTGCCGCAGTGGAAGGAAACGCTCGACGCCTTCATCCTGCGGACTTCGGGAAGCGGCGCGCGGGAAGCCGACTGACCGACGCGGACCGGTCACCCGCTCTCGTCCCGGAACAAACGGGACTGATACAGTGTTACAAGTTCGTCCGCGCCGGAGCCCTCTAGTCCGTGCTATCCACCATGAAACCTGATCTCAGAATGGTGCTGGCGCTCCTCTGCGCCGCCGGGCTAACGCTGCCCGTGGCCGGCGCATCTGAAGAACCCGGCGAGACCACCGAGCCGGCACCCCTGGCGCTTACGCCGACCGAGTACAACAACACGGTCGCCGACCTGCTCGGTTTCCCCAGGGACGGAGAACAATGGCCGAAGCGCCCGGCCGTCGCCGATCGGATCAGCCCGCGGCGCACCGCCAGCAAGGGCGTGTTTTCGCCGCCGCCGCCGCCCGACCCGTGGCCGTGGCCGTTTCCGGCCGAGCCCGGCACCGACGGCTTCGAGGGCATTGCACAGGGCCAGAGTCCATCCTCCTACCAGGTGGAGGAACTCCACCTCGCCGGGATGCACTTCGGGGCCTTCGCCCTGCTCTCGCCGACCTTCTTCACCTGCTCGGGATGGTCCGACCTGCCGGCCGCGGAACGCGAGGACTGTGCCGCGACGAGCATCCTCCGCTTCGCCCAACGGACGTATCGCCGGCCGCTGCGCGATGGAGAGCGCGATCGGATCGAAGCGTTCTGGCAGGCGCAAGCCGCCACTGAACCGATCGACGAGGCCGTGGCGCTCACCGTCGCCGGCATCCTGCAAGCGCCTGCGTTCCACTTCAAGCTGGAGCCGGACGCGACGGGCGCCACGGAGGCCACGAACCTCGATGCGTGGCAGCTCGCCACGCGGCTTTCGTACTTCCTATGGGACTCGATGCCGGACGAGGAACTCTTCCGGGCCGCCGGCGCCGGCGAACTCAAGACCGCGGAAGGCGTCGAACGGCAGGCACGGCGCATGCTCGACGACCCGAAGGCCCGACCGGCCGTCGTTCACTTTCATCACCAGTGGCTGGGCACGGACCAGGTGCTTCTCATCGCGCCCGCGCGCCGCGCCTTCGGGCCACGGTTCGGCATTTCCCGAACACTCAGGAACGCGCGCGACGACGACACGAAGTGGCCGGCGATCATGGGGCCGATCCGGCACTCGATGAGGCTGGAGACCGAGCTGTTCGTCGAAGAGGCGATCTTCGACCGCGCGGGGACGTTCACCGAGCTGATGACCGGCAATCACGGCTACATGTCCCGCAACACGTCGCCGATCTACGGCGCCACGACGACCCCGGACGAAGGACGCACGGCCGTGACCCGGCAGATCGAGTACGTCTCCGTATCGGTCGGACTCAAGAAACCGCTCACCCTCGATCCGGTCGTGCTGGACCCCACGCAGCGGGCAGGCGTGCTGACCCTGCCGTCGGTTCTGGCCATCGGCGCCTACGCCGTGCAACCCGGTCCGATCCCCCGCGGCGTGCGCATCCTGGAGCGCATCGCCTGCCTGGAAATGGGCGATCCGATCGAAGGCGTCGAGAGCGCGCTACCGCCGGACGCACTCGGCGTCGAGAGCACGAACCGCCAACGGACCGCCGCCGCCACCAGGCCGAGCGAGTGCAACTCCTGCCACCGCCGGATCAATCCGGCCGGATTCGCCTTCGAGCACTACGACGCGATGGGCGCCTGGCGCGCCGAGGACAACGGACTTCCGGTCGACGCCAGTGGCTCGCTCCGGCTGCCCGGCGCCGAGGAACTCACCTTCGCCAACGGCGTCGAGTTCGCGCACGAGCTTGCCGCGAGCCGCCGCGTGCGGGACTGCTACGCGCTCCACTGGACGCGCTACGCGCTCGGCAGCCACCTGGACCGAACCGCACCCGGCCTGCAGCCGATCCAGCAGAGCTTTCGCGACAACGACTCGATCAAGGAGCTGCTCGTCTCGATCGCGACCAGCGACCTCTTTCGCCAAGGCGGGACCGGCTAGGCTCAGGAGCCGACGGATGATCTCTCGACGACACCTGCTGCAACTCGGAGGTCTCACCGCGCTCGGGGCCGGCTGGCCCGGCGGCGCTTTGCGGGCGCTGGCCCAGAGCCCCGCCCAGGTCCGGCGCCTGATCCTGATCAGCCACTGCCACGGCTGGCCCTACGCCACCTGGAAGATGCGTCCGGAGGGCGTCTCCGAGAGCGAGCCCTGGTCCGTCGACCTGGAGCAGCTCCCGGAGACGGCATTCAGCAGGCCCCTGGCTCCGCTCTACGAGCACCGGCGCCGCATCCTCGCCCTGGACGGCCTGTCCCTGGCCACCGCCGAACTCGACGGCGGCGGCAACCGGCACGACCGCGGCTGGGTCCACTCCTGGACCGGCAACAACGCGGACTTCGCCGGCCGCGACACCCGCTCGACGTCGGCCTCAATCGACCAGCTCGTCGCCGCGCACGTGGCTCGGGCGGACCGATTGCCGTCGCTGGAAGTCTCGGTCGACGCCGCGCTCGAAGCGGGCCGCCCGATCAGCTACAGCAGCGGCGGCGTGCGGCTGCCGGCCGAGAACACACCCCTGCGTGCCTGGAACCGGGTCTTCGGGCCGGCGTCCTCCGGCGACACGGTCGGCGCCTACCGGCGCAGCACCCTGGACTTCGCGTACCAGGAGTACCGGGCAGTCGCCGCGCGCTTCGACGCCAACGACCGCGCCCGGCTCGAGTCCCACTTCGGCCTCGTCGACCGGCTCGGCCACCGGCTCGAGGGCCTGGCGACGCTCTCCTGCGACGCGCCCCCCCGCCCCGCGGCCTCGTTCGACCGCTACGACCTGCAGTTCGATGCCTTCGTCGACATCATCGCCGCGGCCTTCAGTTGCGACATCACGCGAGTCGTCTCCTTCTCCCTCGGCGAGATGCCGACGGCCGAGTTCGGCGCCGACCACATCAGCGACAAGGTGCACAAGGGCATCGCCCACTACATCCACGAGGACATCCGCAAGCACGACGCGATGACTCAGTACGCGGCCTACCACGGCCAGCAGGTCGCCCGTCTCGTCAGCACCCTGGAGTCGATCCCGGACGCGGGCGGGGGCTCGCTGATGGACAACACGCTGATCGTCTGGGGCTCCGAACTCGGAGACGGCTGGCACGGCTACCGCAACTACTGCCCCGTCCTGATCGGCGGCGCCTGGGCCTTCGACACCGGCCGCTACCTGTACTGGCCACACGAGACTCCCGCCGAGATGCGGGTCCCGGCCCAGGTGGCCCCCGGCGGTCTCACCCGGTTCGCCGGCGTCCCCCACCAGCGCCTCCTGGTCAGCATCGCCCAAGCCATGGGCCTGGACCTCAACCACGTCGGACTCCAGCACGCGTACGGCCAACGAGGCGACTTCATTTCCCTCGTCGGCCCGCTGCCCGGCCTGCGGGCGTAGCGGCGCGACGCCGCCCTACTGCGGCAGCGCGAACGCGAGGAGTTCGGACTTCCGCGGGGGTGGGCGGGGAGGTGGTGGTGGTGCGTCGGCGATGGCGGTCGATGCGATGGAGCGGCCGGGGCCGGGGCGTTCGCCGCCGCCGGCGATGAGGATGTACTGGCGGCCCTGGTGCATGAAAGTCATCGGTCCGCCGTGGAGGCTGCGGTCGACTTCGAGCCGGGCCAGGAGTTCGCCGGTCGCCTTGTCGAAGGCGACGAGGTAGCTGCCATTCGCCGAGCGGTCGCCCAGTTCGTCGACGATCGGTTCGATCGAGACGATCAGCGTCTTCGTCACCAGGACGCCGCCTTCCGTGACGACGCCGTCCTGGGGCGGCGTGCCCAGCCGCCCGAGGTTCAGGTGCCTGATCGCGGGGTGGTCTCGGGGTCCCTCCCCCAGTGGAACCTGCCACAGCATCTCGCCACGGTTCATGTCGAACGCGGTGATCCGCCGGTAGGGCGGCTTGAGCAGGGGCAGGCCCTGGACCTTGGGCATGGGCCGGCGATTGATCGAGTACCGCCAGTCGGAGCGCGCCGGGTCGGGGGCCGACAGCGAGATGGCGCCCGGCCTCGTCAGCGAAGGCACGTAAAGGATGTTCGTCTCAGGGTCGAGGGACGCGCCAGTCCAGTTCGCGCCGCCGCCCGGGCCCGGGTTCTGGAGGTAGGCCCGCTTGCCGTCCTCGCCGTGGATGATCGGCGGCGTGAAGACCGGGCCGATCACGTAGTCCCGGATCACTTCGAACGCCTCCGCCCGCAGCTCCGGCGTGAAGTCGATCAGGTCGTCGTAGTCGATGCCCAGGGTCTCGAACGGCGGCGGCCGGGTGGTGAACGGTTGCGTGCGCGACAGCTTCTCACCCGGGATCCGCGAGTGGTAGTCGACCGGCGTCTCGACGATCGGCCAGACGGGTTCTCCGGTGGCCCGGTCGAAGACGTAGGTCATCGCGACCTTGGAGACGACCGCGACCGCTTTGATGTCCCTGCCGTCGACCACAATGTCGACGAGGTTCGGCGCCGAGGCCAGGTCGTAGTCCCAGACGCCGTGGTGGATCGTCTGGAAGTGCCACACGACCTCGCCGTTGCGGGCGTCGAGGCAGACGATCGACTCGGCGTAGACGTTGTCGCCATGGCGGTCGCCGCCGTAGTAGTCGTTCGTCGGCGTCCCGAACGGCAGGTAGACGTAGCCGAGCTCCTGGTCGGCGCTCATCATCGACCAGACGTTCGTGTTGCCCATCTTCCGCCAGGACTCGTTCTCCCAGGTCTCGAGGTAGGGCTCGCCCTCCCGCGGCACGGCGTGGAACGTCCACTTCAGCTTGCCGGTGCGGATATCGAAGCCGCGCACGTCCCCCGGCGGATTGTTGTTGCGGAGCGGGAAGTCGAAGACCGTCGCGCCGACCACGATCGTGTCTGCCACGACGATCACCGGCGCCGTCCAGTTCATGTTCCGGTTCGCCCGCCCCGGCAGGAGACCCTGCATCAGGTCGACGACGCCCTCCTCGCCGAACTCCGGATCCGGCCTGCCGGTCTTCGTGTCGATCGACACCAGCCGTCCGCCGCGCGTCGCGATCAGGATGCGCTCCGCCTTGCCGTCGGTCCAGGACTCGATGCCGCGGATCTGGACCAGGGAACCCCGCTGCTCGATCTCCCAGTCCCTCGGATCGTGCCGCCAGAGCGCCTCACCGGTTGCCGGGTCGAGCGCCGCGACCTGCCCCAGATTCGTCGCGACGTAGACGACGCCGTCGATCATCAGCGGCATGCTCCGGTAAGACCCGGGCGTCTTGTCGGACACGTCTTTCAGCAGGACATCGGCCGACTCCCAGCGCCAGGCCACCTCCAATTGCGAGAAGTTGTCCCGGTCGATCTGGTCGAGGGGCGAGTAGCGGGTCGAGCCGCTGTCGCCGCCGAAGTGCCGCCACTCCCCGCCTTCCGCGCCGTACTGCGCCCCAGCCGGCGCGGCCACGGATACCGCCAGCAGGACGGAGAAACCTGGCGCCGCCCAGCGATCGAACCTCGACATTCGCACCCTCCCGGATTGGCCTGATGGAGTCGGCGCATCCTAGCCGGTAGCGAGTGTCGGTGCGCCGGCCTGCCATCCGATAGTAGGCTCCGCCGACCCCGATGACCGCGAACACGACAACCATCTCTTCCGTCACCGCCCGCGAAGTGCTCGACAGCCGCGGCAACCCGACCGTCGAGGCCGAGATCGTCCTCGAGGGCGGCGCACGCGGCCGCGCGATCGTCCCGAGCGGCGCCAGCACCGGCCGCCACGAAGCGGTCGAGCTGCGCGACGGCGATGCCGCGCGCTACGGCGGCAAGGGGACGACGGCCGCCGTACGGCACGTCAACGGCGAAATCGCGGCCGCCGTGCGCGGCCTCGACGCCGCCGATCAGGCCGAACTCGACCGCGTTCTCCTGGCGCTCGACGGCACGCCGAACAAGGGCCGTCTCGGCGCCAACGCGGTGCTCGGAGTCAGCCTGGCCGCCGCGCACGCGACGGCGGCGGCGCACCACGTGCCGCTCTACGTCTCACTCGGCGGCAACGAAGCCCGCACCCTACCGGTGCCGATGCTCAACATCCTGAACGGCGGCCAGCACGCCGCCGGCTCGACCGATTTCCAGGAGTTCATGGTCATGCCGACGGGCGCCGGCTCCTTCGCCGAGGGCCTTCGTTGGGGCGTCGAGATCTACCATCGGCTACGCGCGATCCTTCACGACCGCGGCTTCTCCGTTGCGGTCGGCGACGAGGGCGGCTTCGCGCCGGCCCTGGGCGGTAACGAACGCGCCGTCGAGGTCATCCTGGAAGCGGTCGAGGCGGCGGGGCGCCGGCCCGGCGAGGAGATTCGGTTCGCTCTGGACCCGGCAACGAGCGAGCTCTACGACGACGCGACCGGCCGCTACAGCCTGCCGATCGAAGGCCGCGAGCTCGAGAGCGGCGAACTGGTCGACCTCTGGGCCGACTGGTGCCGCAAGTACCCGATCATCAGCATCGAGGACGGGCTGGCCGAGGACGACTGGACCGGCTGGAGCGAACTCTGCCGGCGTCTCGGTGACGACGTGCAACTCGTTGGCGACGACCTGCTCGTCACGAACATCGATCGCCTCGACCGCGCGATCCGTGAGCGCTCCTGCAACGCCCTGCTGTGCAAGGTGAACCAGATCGGTTCCCTGTCCGAGAGCGCAGCGGCCGTCGAGCGCAGCCGCGCCGCCGGCTGGGGCGTCGTCATGAGCCACCGCTCCGGCGAGACGGAAGACGTGACGATCGCCGACCTCGCTGTGGCCTGGAACACCGGCCAGATCAAGACCGGCGCCCCCGCCCGCAGCGACCGCGTCGCGAAGCACAACCAGCTACTCCGCATCGAGGAAGAACTGGGCGACTGGGCCCTCTACCCGGGTCTGGACGCGTTTCCGGTCAAGAGCCCGACCGGCTGACCCGGAGCATCGCTAGTCGCAGCGATCGCCCCGCCAGTCCTCGATCCCATCCAGCCACTCGTCGAACTCGGCGGTCGCCGGAGCACACAGCTCACTGAAGTTGAACCAGAAGATTCCGAGCTTTCCGAGATCGACCAGTTCGTCGGGCAGAGCGCCTGACAGCTCCGTATCGTGGATGTACATTTCCTCGAGTTCGGTGAGGCGACCCATCTCGGGCGGCACCGGACCGGTCAGCGGGATGGACCAGAGACGGAAGGACACCAGGTCGGTCAGATCGCCGAGTGCCGGCGGGATGCCGCCGGAGAACTCGTTGTCGCCGAGCCAGAGCCAGTTCAACGCCGTCAACTCGCCGAGCCAGGGAGGAATCGCTCCGGTCAACTGATTGTCCCGCACCTCCAGGAGTCTCAACCGCCTCAGGTTGCGGAACGAAGCGGGAATCCCGCCCGTCAGATCGTTGTAGCCCAGCCGCAGGAAAGCCAGGTTGGGCAGGCGCCCCAGTTCGGGCGGAATCGCGCCGGTCAGTTCGTTGAAGTGCACGTACAGGTACGTCAGGTTGCGGAGGCTCGCCAGCTCGGTCGGAATCGGGCCGGTCAACTCGTTCGACTGCAGGAACAGCCACACGAGTTCGCGGAGATTCGCGAACTCGCCAGGAATCGGCCCCGTCAACTGGTTTCCGCTCAGGACAAGCACCAGCAACCGATCCAGATTGCCGATCGCGGCCGGGATGCCGCCCTTCAGCCCGTTGTCGCTCAGCTCAAGCCAGGTCACGCGCCCGTTCGCGCCCGTGATCACCCCGTACCACTCGTCCAGGGGACGGTTGCTGAGCCAGTTCTCACTGTTGGTCCAGTTCGGGCCATCGGTGGCGCGATAGAGCGCGATCAGCGCGTCCCGATCCCGTTTGGAGATCACCGTACTGGCCGAAAACCCCGTGTGCAGCTCATAGGCACCCGTCGTTTCGGCGTCCTTGCCGGCGACGCGCACGTAGTACGTGCCCGGCCCGACTCGAGCGGTCAGACGGAAGTTGCTTTCGGCGCCGGAGTCCGAGTCGCTGGCCAGAACCTCCCCGGCAGCGTTCATCAGCACACCTTCGGTGTCGGTCGAGCCCGTGGTGCGGAGCTGCACACGGCCCGCGCGCGGCACCCGGAAGACGAAGTAGTCGCTGTCGCCGGGCCCCAGGTGGCCCGCCAGCGAGTCCTCGAGGGGGATGTCCGTCGCGGCCACACTCGTGTCACCATGATCGTCCGTCGCCGAACATGAGAAAAAACCCGTGTCCTTGATCGGACGGAATGGTCGCCCCAGGCCGTTGACGTAGTCTCGCGTGGCGCCCGTCTGGACGTCGACGACGGTCATCTTGACCGCCACGTCGGTGAGTCCCCCGGCGAAGACCCAGCGGTGACCGTTCACCGCGCAGCCGTCGAGGACCTTGATCACGATCTCGATGTTGTCGGGCTCGAAGAACCAGAACAGCCCGGTGTCGCCGCTGAGCGGGAGGGCACTGCCGGAACCGATCTCGTCGTCCGCCTTCTCCCAGTCCAGGCGCACGCGAAAGCGGCCGTTCTCGAGGCACAGCGTCCGGTCGTCGGCTTTGCACTCGCCGGGAGCGGACTGCGGCAGTTCGACACGGCTGGCCCGAAAGCGCTCCAGGGCCAGTCGAACCTCACGGTCGGGGTCGAGTCGCCGGGCGAGAGGTTGCGAGGGCATCGCCGTCGCCGAGTTCGCCGCCGCCACGGTCTCGTCGGAATTGCAGGTCTCGAACGCCCTGCTGTCCTGAATCGGCGACAGAAGCGTCCCCTCCGGGTTGAACCAGGTCCCGGCGATGCCGGTTTCCGTATCGACAACCGTCAACTGGACCTCGGTGTCGGTCAAACCGCCGGCGAAGACCCAGAAGTGCTCGTTCACTCCACAGCCGTCCAGGAGCTTGACGACCATCTCGACGTTGCCGGGATAGAAGAACCAGAAGGCGCCGGTGTCCGGCGTCAAGGGCATTGAGCCTGCCCGCCCTGCCTCGCCGTTCTCCGCGGCCCAGGTCGCGGTCACCTGGAACCTGCCTTCATTCAGGCACAGCGTCCGCCCATCTTCGACGCATGCGCCTACTTCGCCCAGCGTGACCGCGCTCGCCTCGTTGGTGGCCGAGGAGCGGCCGGAGGCGTTGCTCGCGGCCACGCGGTAGGAGCGGTAGGTCGCTGCCGGTAGTCCTTCCACCTCGAACGACGTCGTGTTTCTCCCGACGCTGGCGATCAGGGTGAAGTCCGTCTCGTCGATCGACCGCTCGAAGATGTCGAAGGCAGTCTCGTCATTCGAGTTGTCCCGCCAGGCGAGCGCCAGGCGGTGCTGATCGACCGCCCTGGCGGTCAGGTCGGACGGACTCGCCGGGCCGCCGTGCGCCGGGTAGAGAAACCGCACCGCGGCCAGATCGTCGGCGTTCGGCCGGCCGCCCCTGTAGATGTGCTTGCCGCTGGCGGTCGCCTTCATCACCGAATCGGCGGTCAGCGCGCTGCACGTGTCGGCAAACCCCTGGGCGCAGGAGTGGGCGAGGCCCAGTGTGTGACCCAACTCGTGCGCCATCACGTGCTCGTGGACCTTGTTGGGATTGAGGCTCAGCGCCGCCCAACTCCGGCCATAGCCATCCTGCGTCAGGATGTCCGCCTCGACGATCGGCAGGGCCTCCTGCGCCCTGTTGCCGGGTATCTTGTGCTTGTTCTCCTCCGCACACACGAAGCGTGTGAGAGCGATAGCCAGAATGCCGCCGGTGCTCCTCTGGAAGTAGCCCGGAATCACGTCATGCGGGTCCTCGAAGAGAATCGAGTTGACCCCATCCGATCGAGCGACCTCGGCCTTCTTGTTCGTCGTGCCGAGGTTCATCAGTTGAATGCTGCTTTCCGGATCCTCGTTCCAGGCCCGCATTGCGCGCGCCACCTCTGCGATGCCCCCGCCCGGGATGCCGGGCTGTCCGTCGGCCTGGATCGTGAACCCGACGGTGCGTCCCCGATCGAACTGCCGCCACCGGATGGGGAGATTCGGCGCCGCGCAACGGGAAGACGAGGCGAGCAACCGATAGGGCGAAACGACCGAGACCGGCCCGTCGGCCGGCGCAGCCGCGAAGTAGTCCGCTTCCCGCTCCACGCCACGCGCGCGGTCGCCGATCCAGCCGCGGAAGCTCCCGCTGATCCGGGGCCGCTGGCTCAACGACTCGGACTCCGTCCCATCCGCTGAAGCAGGCAGTTCCTCATGAAACGCAACCTCACGCACTAGCAGGCTGCCCGCGGCCGACGGCACTTCGAAGAACATGCCCAACGACAACTCCACCGTGCGGTACGCGAGCATGGGCCGCGCATCCGGTATTTCCTCGAGAAAGAGCAGCATCCGGTCTCCCGGCGCCATCATCGGCAGCCCGCGGATACCCGAGTACACACCGTCTTCGCCTACGCCCCCAAACTGCCGAACCAAGATCGTGCCGCCCGGGACACTCCCCTTCAACACCTGCTCCACCTCGAAGATCGCGTCGGTGGACGGGTGCCTCGCACCCGAAGCCGCCTCTACCGACCGCACTTCACCGAAGACGATGATCGGTGTGCGGTCCACCATCACGGCGTCGCCCGGGTCAACGTAGATGATGCCGGCCGCGGGCGCCACGAGCAGCAGCGCCAGCCCAACGACTGCAGGCCCGGCACCAACCGGCACCCTCATGCACTTCCTCTTCACTACGGAATCCTCCAAGGGCAAGCGGCGCCCGAGAACTTCAGTCTTCTACCCGAGAACTCTAGACCTTCGACAGGAACACGACGAGGTCTGCAACATTCGTGCCCGTCGCACTGGTGCGCAGCAACGCGCCGGCAGCGTCGAGAGCGCCGTAAGAGTCGTTTTCCTCCATCGCTGCGGCCGGGTCGACGCCGGCGGTCCGGATGCGGTTGACGGTGGCCGCGTCGACGATGCCCCCGGCCGCATCCGTGGGGCCGTCGCGGCCGTCCGTACCGGCCGCGAGAAACACCCAGTCGGACCGTTCCGCGAGCGGACCCTTCGCCGCTTGCAGCGCGAAGGCGAGGGCCAGCTCCTGGCTGCGGCCGCCCTTGCCCGCGCCGCGCACGGTGACCGTCGTTTCGCCTCCGGCGACGTACGCGGGCGGCGGCGCCGCAGTGAAGCGCCTTGCCAGCGCAGCGCCGACTTCGCGCGCCTCGCCTTCGAGGGGCTTCGGTTCGACTTCGACGTCGCCGCCGCAGGCCGCCGCCATCGCGCGGACGCTGGTCCGATTGCCGCCGACGATCCGGTGGATCGCCCCGTCGAAGACGGAATCGCCCGGTTTCGGCGTCTCTTCCAATTCCCCGCGGATACCCGCCTCGAGCCGCGCCCGCACCCGCACGGAGCACGTGTCCAGAACGCCGCAGCGCGCCAGAGCGGCGCGCGCGTCAGCAAACGTCGATGGATCGGGCGCCGTCGGACCGCTGCCGATCACCGACGGGTCGTCGTCGACCACGTCCGACAGGGCCAGCGTCACGACCTGGGCCGGACGCAATCGACGCAACAGTCCTCCACCCTTGGTCGTCGACAGGTGCTTGCGCACCGCGTTCAGTTCGTGGATCGTGGCGCCGCTCCGGAGGAGCTGGCGGGTCGCCTCCACCTTGTCTTCCAGCAGGACGCCCGGCGCCGGCGCCGGCAGCAGCGCGGAAGCGCCCCCGGAGATCAGGAGGAGGGCCAGGTCGCCGGCCCCCAGCTCCGCGGCCCGCCGTTCAACCTCTCTCGCCGCGGCCTGACCGCGCTCGTCCGGCAGCGGGTGTCCGGATCGCAGGGCTTCGAAGTGACCAAGGCGCTTCGCCTCGTCGTGAGCAACGACCAGCACGTCTGCGGGTCGTACGCGGTCGCCAAGCACCTCGATCGCGGCTCGGGTCATCCCGAACGCCGCCTTCCCCACTGCCAACACCGCGACACGGCCGCCTGCCGCGGCTCGCGGGTCGAGTTCGCGAACGGCCGAAGCGGTCGTCGCCGCCGGATCGGCGGCCGCGACGCCCGTCAGGAAGACCTGCTCGGCCCGCTCTTTGAGCACCTCCGTCATACGTCAAGGATACGGTTCACGGACAGCTAGAATGCTCCCCAGGGGACGCCATGAACTCTATTCACGCGCCGCCTTCCGTTGCCTGCAGGATCGGCTGGCAGTCCCCGGCACCGGTACCCGAGGGATACCGGTTCAACCCCTTTCTCGAAGCAACCCGAGGCAGGCTGCGTGTGCACGGCCTGGACCTCGCAGCGTTCTTCGAGGTGGGCCGATCTCCCGCCGCCGGCCTGACCGGCGACGCAATGCCCAGCCCCCTGGAGATCGCCTTCCTGCCGAACATCCGCGCCCAGGTGGCGGCAATGGAGAGTTGCTTCCGCCGCGCGATCGAGGAATCCGGCTACCCGGCGCCGTTCCACTTCGCCTTCGCCTCGAAGGCGAACACGGCGGAGGAGATCGTCCGCTCGACCCTGACGGCCGGCGCCCACCACGAGATGTCGTCCGACATCGACGTGGAGATCGCCCGCCGCATGATCCGCGCCGGTCTGCTGCCGGAAGACCGGATGGTGCTCGCCAACGGGTTCAAGGGACCGGGCAGCGCCTACGCGCGGAACCTGCTGGCGCTCCGCGGTGAACACCGCCGCGTGATTCCGATTCTCGAGGATTCCGCTGAACTCGGCGCCTTCGCCGGCCGCGGCGTGGACTTTGAGTTCGGTATCCGCCTGAAGCGGACGCAGGAGGACGCTGGCGCCGGCGAATGGTCGTCTGGACGCACCACCGACCGGGACTCGCGCTTCGGCGTGGATGCCGGCGAACTGGAGCGACTGGCGCTCGAGATCGACCGGACGCCGAGCGCCCGCTTCGTCCTCCTGCACGCGATGCTCGGCGCCTCGAGCGACAGCGAGGAGCAGTTCGTCCAGGCCCTCGAGCCAGGCCTGGACCTCTTCGCTCGCCTCGCACGCGATCACCGGCACCTTCGCTTCTTCGACTTCGGCGGCGGCGTGCCCGGCCGAACCACACTGGACGATGGATTCGACTACGAGCGGTTCGCGGGCCTCCTGCTAGGGAAGGCGCTCGACCTCTCTGCCCGCCACGGCACGAGACCGCCGGCAGTGATCGGTGAATTCGGGCGCTACACCGTGTCCGAACACGCGGCACACCTGTTCCGGGTCATCGCGGTCAAGGCCAACGAAGCCGGCCCTCCCTGGTACCTCGTCGACGGTTCCATCATGACGTCGTTCCCTGACACCTGGGCTCTCGGCGAGCACTTCATCTGCCTGCCGCTCAACCACCTCGACCGCCCCTTCCGGCGCCTCCGCCTCGGGGGCATCACCTGCGACCGTGACGACGTCTATCCTCCCCGCGGCAGCGCGACGCCGCTCTTCCTCCCGGAGATCGCGGCCGCCGAGCTCGACGAAGCGCCGCTCTACGTGGGGTTCTTCTCCGTCGGCGCCTACCAGGAGATGCTCGGCGGCGTGCGCGGCAGCAAGCACTGCGTCCTTCCCGAAGCGACCGAACTCCTGATCGACGACGCTGAGGGCGGAGGCTTCGCGTGCGACATCGTGCCCGGGCACACGACCGAGGACGTGCTCCACAATCTGGGATACGGGCGAACGGGCCGCGTCGGGGCTCCGCGAACCGCGCCGGCGGTAGCGCTGGTCTGAGGGTCGCGCACCGCTCGCCGATAGAATGGACGGCCTCGCGGCAGCGGCCGAAGAGGTAACGTCATGGACTCCAGTCAAGCGCCGCGTGTGACAAGCGGCGGCCGAACGTGCGCTCTCGTGTTCGCCTTCGCCGCGGCACTTGCCGGCGCCGCCCCGGGCGCCCGGACGGAAGACTCCAAACCGGTCTTCGTCGACCGTGCCACTGAACTCGGAGTCGACTTCACCCATGTCAATGGCATGACGGGAGAGCTCTACTTCGCCGAACACATGGGCAGCGGCGTCGCCCTCGCGGACTTCGACGGCGACGGCGACCTTGACCTCTATCTCGGCCAGGGACATCTCCTGGCGCCGTCGGGCGAGGCGATCGCGAGCGCCGCCGCCCCCGCACTTCGTGACCGCCTCTTCCGCAACGATCTCGATGCCGGGGAACTCCGCTTCACCGACGTGACCGCGGAAAGCGGTCTCGACGCGCGCGGCTACGCGATGGGCGCCGCCGTCGGCGACATCGACAACGACGGCGACCCGGATCTCTACATCCTGAACCTGGGCGCGAACGAACTCTGGCGCAACGACTCGCAACCGGGCGTCATCCGCTTTACCGACATCAGCGCCGGCAGCAACGCGGCCGACCCCCGCTGGAGCGCCGCCGCAAGCTTCTTCGACTTCGACGCCGACGGCCTGCTCGACCTGTTCGTCGGCAACTACGTCGAGTTCCGGGTGGCCATCCACAAGCAGTGCGCCTCTGCGGAAGGCGTGCTCGACTACTGCGGCCCCAAGGCCTACCAGGCCGAGGCGAACCGGCTGTTCAAGAACCTGGGAGGAGGGGTATTCGCGGACTGGACGGCCCGTCTCGGCCTCGAGGATCTCAGACGGCCGACGCTGGGAACCGTCGTCGCCGACTTCGACGACGACGGCCTCCTCGACGTCTACGTTGCCAATGACCAGCACGCGAACGCACTGCTGCTCAACCAGGCCGGCGCCGGATTCGTCGACGACGCCGCTCTCGCAGGCGCCGCGGTTGACGCCTCGGGCCAGCCCCAGGCCAGCATGGGCGTGCTGGCGGAAGACCTGAACGGCGACGGGCTGGTCGATCTGTTCATGACCCATCTCCATCGCGAGACGAACACGCTCTACGTGAATCTCGGCGACGGTCTCTGGGACGACGGCACGCGAGCCAGCGGTCTTGGGAGGCCCAGTTTCCTCTACACCGGCTTCGGCACGGCGGTACTCGACTACGACCGGGACGGCGAACTCGACATCGCCGTCGTAAACGGCGCGGTCAAGCGAATCGATGAGCAGTTCCGGAATGGCGAAGAGTTGCCCCTGCGACAGAAGAACCAGTTGTTTCGCGGCCTTGGCGAAGGCCGTTTCACCGAGGCGCCGGACTTCGAGAGTCCCGCGGTCGCCGAAGTGAGCCGCGCGCTCGCGGCCGGCGACGTCGACAACGACGGCGACCGGGACCTGGTCGTCGCGAACAACAACGGGCCGGCGCGCATCCTCCTCAACCGGCGGCGCCCGCCGCCGGAGCGATGGGCCGGAGTCGACCTGCGGCTTCCCGGCCGGAACGAAGCGACGCCGGGACGGCGCGCCCTCGGCGCCCGGATCGGCGTCGAGAGCGGCGACGGGTCCATCCGCGGCTGGCGCCGGTTTCATAGCGACGGTTCCTACGCCGCCGCGAACGACCCGCGCGTCGCGTTCCTGGCGGGAGACGACCCGCTGGCCGTCGTCGTCGCATGGCCGGGCGGCGAGCGCGAGACCTTCCAACTACGCGAGCGGGGCCGCTACTCAACCCTGGTACGCGGCAGCGGCGAGCGGACGGTGCGGCCGGAAGCGGTCCCGTGAAGCGGGTCCCTCCGTTGCTTGTTCTGGCGTTCGCTCCGGCGTATGCGCAGATAGCCCTCGAACCGGTGGAACCGCCCCGCATGGACCACTACGAGACGGCCGCCCAGGCGCAGATGACCGCCGCGCAGGGCGCGCTCGACCGCGCCCTGGACGAACCCGGGGCCGAACCGGCCCGTCTTGCGGCGCTGTTCGGCCGGGTCGGCGAGCTCTACCTGCTCTACGACTTCATGGTCCCCGCGGCGGCCGCGCTCCGCAACGCCCAGGCGCTCGCGCCGGACGACCCGCGCTGGGCCTACTACCTCGCGATCCACCACCGGTACGAGGGCGAGCTCGAAAAGGCCCTGGCGGCGCTCGACCGGGTCGTGACGCTCATGCCGAACAACCTCGCCGCACTTACCCACCGGGCTGACATCCGTCTCGAGATCGGACTGCTCGACCTAGCCGCCGCAGACTACCGACGGCTTCTGGAGAGCGATCCGGCCTACTCGTCGGCCGCCCGACTCGGACTGGGACGCATCGCCTTCGAACGGCGTGACTACGAGTCAGCTGCGAATCTCTTCCAGGCCGCCCTGGTCGGCCAGCCGAAAGGATCCGTGGTGCACCACCACCTCGGCCTCGCGCTCCGGCGCCTGGGCCGGCGCGAGGAGGCCGCCGCTCAGCGCGACCTGAACGAAGAACTCAGCGTGACTTTTCCCGACCCGTTGTTCGCGGCCCTGCAGCGCCTGAACGTAAGCCGGGAAGCCCACATCAAGCGGGGCACGGCAGCGATGCGGCAAGGCCATCCGCGGGCCGCGCTGGCGGCGTTCCTCGAAGCCCTGGCGGCGCTCCCGGACGACCCGCTCACGATCTTCAACGTCGCCATGGCCCTGATCGAGCTCGGCGAGAAGGAGCAGGCGGAGGCGCGGCTACGGGAATCCATCGCGATCAACGACAACTACCGCGACCCCCAGTACAACCTCGCGCTGATTCTGGCGGAACGCGGCGACCTGGCGGGCGCGGAACGCCACTTCCGGCGTGCGGCGGAGATCGACCCCGAAGACGTCGAGGCGAGAGTCCGCCTTGCCGACGTCCTCACGAGGCTCGAGCGATCCGACGAGGCCGTTGCTCTATTGACCGAGATCGTGGCAAGCGACGGGGCGCTGCCCCTGGCACAGCTTGCTCTCGGCGCCGCCCACCAGGCCGCAGGCGCCGTCGAACCAGCTCGCGTTGCCCTCGGAAAGGTCCTCGAAGCCGCACCCGGCGCCGGCAGAGAACGCGCCGAGGCGCACTACCGTCTGGCCGTGCTCGCGGCAACGAACCTGCCGGCCGGAGCCCCAGCCGACGGAGCGGCGAACGGACTCAGTACCCCTACCGGAGACGGCAGCGACTCGATCGGGCATCTTCGCCGGGCGATCGAACTCGATCCCGATCTGGCCGAGGCCCATGCCTTCCTTGGCAGGCTGCTGGCACGCGACGAACGGTACGCGGAAGCGGCCAGCCACTTCGGCCGCGCTCTCGCCCGAGACCCGGCCAACGCGGACTGGCACCGCGACCGGGCGATGGCACTCATCCTCGGCAAACGCTACGCCGCGGCCCGCGGCGGCCTTTCCAGCGCGCGCCGCGCCTTGGCCGGCGCGAGCGGCCACGCCGTCGCGACCGCCGATCACCTGGACACGCTATTCGCGCGCCTGCTGGCCGCGAGCCCCGATCCGAGTGTGCGCAACGGCGCGGAAGCGCTCGCGATCGCCGAACGCCTGATGTCCGAGCGGCCGTCGTTGCAGCACGCCGAGACGGTCGCTATGGCGCTGGCCGAAACCGGTGACTTCGAGGGCGCGGCGGCCATGCAGCAGCAGGTGCTGGACGAGGTAGGGCGGCGTGGCGGCACGCCGACCGCGGGCCAGTCCCGGCGCCTTGCCGCATACCTGAACGGCGAACCCGCCCGCGAGCCGTGGTTCTCGCCCTGATCCCGGCACTCGCGGCCGCGCTAGCGGTGGCGACCCCCGCCGAGACGGCGGGTGGACTCCGGTTCGTCGACGCGGCCGACGACTGGGGCATCGACTTCCTCCACCGCCACGGCGGCCGTGGTGACTACTACATGATCGAGACGGTCGGCAGCGGCGTCGTCGCTTTCGACTACGACCGCGACGGCGACGACGACCTGCTGTTCGTGGACAGCGGCGATCCCGCCCCCCACGGAGGCGCGCCCGGCCGGACAACCCTGCTCCGGAACGACGGCGGCCGGTTCGTCGACGTGACGGATGCCTCCGGCATCCGGCTCGACAGCTACGGGATGGGGGCCGTCACCGGCGACGTGGACGGCGACGGCGACCCGGACCTCTACCTGACCGCCTTCGGTCCGAATCGGCTCTGGCTCAACCGCGGCGACGGCGCCTTCGTCCCCGCGCCGGACGACGCCGGCGGCGCTGATCCCTCCTGGAGCGCCTCCGCGGCCTTCGGCGACGTCGACCTCGACGGCGACCTCGACCTGTACGTGGCGAACTACGTCGATTTCAGCTATGACAACAACGTGCGCTGCGGCGACCCGCCGCCAGGACCGCGCTCCTACTGCCACCCGGACGCCTACGACGGCCTCCCCGACCGCTTCTATCGCAACGACCGCGGCCCCGAAGGCGGGCCTGTCTTCGTGGAGGCGGCCGCCGAGGAGGGTCTCGCCGGCCCCCGCCACGCCGGCCTGGGGGTCGTGATCACAGACTTCGACGGTGACCGCCGGCCCGACATCTATGTCGCGAACGACATGGATCCCAACCTCCACTTCGTCAACCGGCCCGCCGGCAAGGGTCCGCGCTTCGAGGACGACGCCCTGCTGGCCGGCACCGGCCTCTCGGACCGCGGCGAAGCCGAGGCCGGCATGGGCATCGCGGTCGGCGACGTGGACGGCAACGGCCTGGAGGACCTGATCGTCACCCACCTCGACCGGCAGACGAACGCCCTCTACTCGAACCGCGGCGACGGCCTCTTCCTCGAACGCCGCTTCGTCGCCGGCATCGCCGAACCCTCGATGCCCTGGGTCGGCTTCGGCGCCGACCTCGCGGATTTCGACCTCGACGGCGACCTGGATCTCGTCGTCGCGAACGGTCATGTGATTCACAACATCTCGGAACACGCCGGCTTCGCCGACGCCGCCTACGCACAACCGAACCAGCTCCTGGAGAACCTGGGCGAGCGCTTCGCCGAGGTCGAGAACAGCGGCGTCGGCGCCGTCCGCGTGAGCCGCGGTCTGGCCACCGCCGACTTCGACCTCGACGGCGACCTGGACCTCGTCATCTCGAACTGCAACGACCGGGCCGAGATCTACCGGAACGAAAGCACGCGCAAGGGAGACCCGGTTCAAGTCGACCTCGTCGACCGCGGTACGGCCAACCGGCGCGCGGTGGGCGCGGTGATCGAACTCCGCTCCGCCACGCGGATCCAGCGCCGCGAGGTGCGGGCGGGATCGTCCTACCTGTCCCAGAACTCACTGACCCAGACGTTCGGCGCGCCCAGCGCCGACCACCCGGTGGAGATTCGGATCCGCTGGCCGGTGGAGGGCCGACTGAGGCTGCCGCAACTGCCAGGCGGCCGGCGTCTGCGGGTGGTCCGATGATGGAGCGAACCGGCCGCGCGGGTCGTCTGGCCGCGCTTTCCCTCGCGGCGTTCCTGACGCTGCACGGCCCGCCGGCTCCGCTCGACGCCTCGAGCGGTGAGATCGCCTTCCGAGAGGTCGCCGCCGACTGGGGCCTCGACTTCCAGCACACCGCAGGCTTCACAGGCCGCCACTACATGGTCGAGACGATGGGCGGCGGAGTCGTCTTCTTCGACTACGACGGCGACGGCGACGAGGACGCCTTCTTCATCGACGGCGGCGAGTTGCCGGGATACGAGGGGCCAGCGGCCCGCTCCCGGCTCCTGCGCAACGAGGCCGGCGGCGACGCCCCGCGCTTCGTCGACGTAACGGACGCGGCCGGCATCGACTTCGGCGGCTACGGAATCGGTGGCGCGGCGGGCGATGTCGACGGCGACGGAGACCTCGACCTCTACGTCACCGCGTTCGGCAGCAACGAGCTCTTCCTGAACCTCGGCGACGGCAGCTTCCGCGCGGCCGGTGCGGAACGCGGCGTAGCCGACCCGCGCTGGAGCGCCTCGGCGGCCTTCGGCGATCTGGACCTCGACGGCGACCCCGACCTCTATGTCACGAACTACACGGATTTCTCGCTCAGCAACCACAAGCCTTGCGGCCTGAGCGGAAGGAGCGAGGGCGAGGGCGGCGAGTCCAGCACCGGCGAAGCCGGCTACTGCCATCCGGACATGTACAACGGCGTCCAGGACCGCATGTACCGCAATGGCGGCAGCGGCCACTTCGTGGATGCCACCGCCGCCAGCGGTCTGGACGGCCCGGCCGAAGCCGGCCTGGGCGTCGTCATCGGCGACCTCGACGGAGACCGCTGGCCCGACATCTACGTGGCAAACGACAAGGATCCGAACCTGCTCTTCCGCAACCTGGGCGGAGGCCGCTTCGAGGACGAGTCCCTACTCTCCGGCGCGGCTTTCGACCGGAGCGGCGCCGCCGAAGCCGGCATGGGCGTCGAACTGGCCGACCTCGATGGCGATGGCCGCCAGGACCTCGTCGTCACGAACTTCGCGCTCGAGACGAACGCCTTCTACCGGAACGCCGGCGGCGGCGTGTTCCTCGACCGGCGCTTCCCTGCCGGCCTGGCGCAGCCTTCCCTGCAGCGACTGGCCTTCGGAGTCAACGCGTTCGACGCCGACCTCGACGGCGACCTCGACCTCTTCGTCGCCAACGGGCACATTCAGCCGCGGGCAGCCAGCATCTCCGAAGTCGGCGCCTACGAACAGCCGAACCAGTTGTTCGAGAACCTCGGCGACGGACGCTTCCGGGAGCGACGTGACGTCGGCCTCGATTCCGTGCGCACGAGCCGAGGCTCGGCAGTGGCCGATCTTGACCTCGACGGCGACCTGGACCTCGTCGCGGTCAACTCGAACCAGGTCGCCGAGGCGTACGAGAACCGAGCCTCCGGCGCCTGGTTCGCCCTGGCGCTCGCTCCGGGCACCCGGGTGGAGCTAACCGCCGGGGAAACGACTCAGGTACGCGAGACGCGGGCGGGATCGTCCTACCTCTCGCAGAGCACGCTCGCGGCCTGCTTCGGCCTCGCCGGGGAGAAGAGCATCGACCGCGTCGTCGTCCGGCCGCCGTCCGGCGAACGTCCGCTCGTGCTGCTGGACCTGCCGTCCGGCAGGCGGGCGCTCGTGCGGCGATAGCATCGCCGCCATGATTCGTAACCACCGCGCCGGTGGGCCCTCTGCCGCTCTCGGCGCCGCGATTCTGACCGCGACCGTCCTCGTCCCCCTGGACGACGCGGCGGCGGCTCCCGCGTCCCGCCTCTGGCAGGAGGGCACCGCGCCCGACGCGACCGCAGACATCGCCGAGGCGCTGGCCCTGGCCAACGCCGGCGACCTCCAGGGCGCCATCGCCGCCGCCGAGACGCTCTGTTCCGCCGGCGGCACCGGCGACCGCGACGCCGTCTGCGCCCTGCTCGGAAGCCTCCACGTCGAGGCAGGCGCCTTCGACCGGGCGATGGAGATCCTCGCCCCGCTGACCGAGCGTCAGCCACCGGACGCCGGCGTGCTCTACAACGCCGGTCGCGCGGCCGAGGCGGCGGGCCGCATCCAGGACGCGGGCGAGTACTATCGGCGCTCGCTCGGCATCCAGCCGTACTCGCCGGCGCTGCGCGCGCTCGGCATGATGCTCGGGCGCTACGGTCACCCCGCCGAGGCCTACGCTTTCCTGCAACCCTGGACCGCGTCGAATCCAGGCGACGTGGAGGCCCGGGCGGCCGCCGCTGCCGGGGCCATCGCCCTGGAGCGGGCGCCGGAGGCCGAGGCCCTGCTCGAAGGGCTGCCCGCCGCCGACCCCGGCGTGAAGATGCTGCGCGCGCAGGTCCTGCTCCAGCAGGCGGATCCCTGGGGCGCAATCAACGAGCTCAGGGATCTCGCCGCCGAGCCGCCTCCCGACATCGGCGGCGGCATCCGCCGCACCCTCGCCCGCGCCTACCTGGTCGTCGGCGAGGCCGAGGGCGCACTGGAACAGATGGAGTCGCTCGACGACACCACACCCGAGGACGCCGTCCTGCTGGCGAGCGCCTACTTCCAGGCCGGCCGCCTCGAAGAGGCGATCGCGACCCTGGCGCCGTACGCCGAGCCGCTGCCCGAGAATCCGATGCCTGAGAACCCGCCGCCGGTGGCCCGCGACATCGTTCTCGAGTACGGCCGCTACCTGCACTCATCCGGCGAGGCGGCGCGCGCCGTTCCCTTCCTGCGCCTGGCCACCGAACTGGATGCCGACAAGGCGGATGCCTACCAGGCGCTCGGCCAGGCGCTCGCCGCCAGCGGCGAGCGGGAAGAGGCGCGAGAGGTCCTCGAGCGCTTCCAGGAACTGTCACGCGACACGAGCGACGAGGTCGCGTCCGTCAACCAGCGACGGCAGGACATCGCGGACCCCACGGGCCGCGAGGTGCGCGGCGCGCTGGAACTCGCCGCGGCCGGCGAGATCGAGGAGGCGTTGAGCGTCCTGGCGCGCGAGGCGCGGCTGGCCTCCACCGACCCGCGGCCCGCTTACGCGGCGTCGGCGATCCTGCTCGACGCCGGCCGGCACGATGAGGCGCTTGCCGCCGCCGACCGGGCGCTCGCCGCAGCGCCCGGACGCGCCGACGGCCTGTATCAGCGCGGCGCCGTGCTCATGTCGCTCGAACGGCTGGCGGAATCCGAGGAGATGTTCCGTCAGGCCCTCGAGGCCCAGCCCACCCATACGGCGACCCTGTCGGACTACGCCGTCCTGCTGATGAGCGACGGCCGGAACGACGAGGCCGGCGGACTGCTGCGACGGCTGCTGGAACTGCGGCCTGGCGACGCCGTGGCCCGCGGCCATCTCGACAGCCTGCGCGCGGCGGAACCGGTGGGCGGCGGCCGAAGCGAAGAACTGCCGCCGGCCGACTTGGGACGCCAACTGATGCGGAACCGGGACTTCCGCGCCGCCGAGGCGCCCCTGGACCGGGCGGTCCTGCTCGACCCGGAAGATGCGAGCCTTCGCATCGACCTGGCCTCGACGCTGTGGGAGAACAACAAGCCGGCCGAGGCCGAACTGCACGCCCGCGAGGCCGTCGCGCTCGAACCGTCCTCGACGGCGGCGCACCGGATGCTAGGCGGCCTGCTGCTCTGGCGCGGTGAACACCTGGGGGCGGCGGAGTCCCTCGAACGTGCTGCGGCGCTGGCCGAGCCGGACGCGGCGCTTCTGGTCGACATTGCCCGCGCCTGGGACGGTGCGGCCGGAGATGCGCCTGAAGCGGTGGACGAACGCACGCATCTGGCCACGGCCGAAGACGCCTACCGCCGGGCGGTCGCCGCGGCGCCCGATCACAGCGAAGCGATCTACGGCCTCGCCAGGGTGCTGCAACGCTTGGGACGGGACGATGAAGCGTCGCCGCTCCTGGAGCGCTACGAGAAGCTCTACGCGGAAGATCAGCGGGCCACGCGGGAGCAGGGGCTGACCGCTACGGAAGACCCTCCGGACGGCAACCCCTAGAGCCCGCGCAGCAACGACCGCGCCACCGCCAACTCTGCGGCATAGCGGTTGCCGAAGGAGGGCACGGAGGCCTCCTTGACGTAGCGTTCCAGCGCCGGTCGGGCGATTTCTCGCCGGCCCGCCCGCGCCGCCACGCTGGCGAGGTTGAACAGAACGTCGAGGTCGTCCGGGTCGAGCTCGACGGATCGCTGCCATGCCTCGATCGCCTCGTCCGTCCGGCGCTGGTTGAAGAGCGCAATGCCCAGGTAGTTCCACGACAGCGGCAGCGCGATGTTGAGCGCGAGGGCCGCGCGAGCCTCGCGCTCACAGAGCGGCCAGTCGGCTTCGTGCAGGGCCGCCAGCGCCAGGTTCTGCCGCGCCCGCGGGTTTCGCTCGTCGATTTGGAGGGAGCGGGAAAGGACCTCCCGGGCGCGCGCAGATTGTCCCGCTTCAGCCAAGACCAGGCCGAGCACGTCCAGAGCGTCCGGGTCGTTCGACCGAGCGTGGCCCTCCATCAGGCGCACCGCGTCTCCCGTACGGCCCACCTGGGCCAGGGTCAGGGCCAACTGCCGTTCGAGGTACGGGGATGCCAGACCGCGCCGCTCCGCGTCGATCATCAGGCGAAGCGCCTCCTCGATCCGTCCCTGGTCCAGCAGCACCTGGGCCAGGTTCGCGTAGCCGAGCCCCATCCCGGGCCGACGTTCAATCGTACGCCTCGCCAACGCCTCCGCCTGGTCAAGGCGGCCGGCCTGCCAGGCCGCGGAGTAATCCTGGATCATCCGGTCAATGTCGACGAGGGCCTTCGGGTCGTCCTCGTCGCCGTACGTGCGCGGCAGGGACACGCCGCCGGACGAACTCAGGTAGCCGAGACTCTGGAGCGCCCGCCGTTCCTCCTCGCTCACCGCGCCCGCCGCGGGCGGCCACTCCGACTCGGCCGGCAGGAGCGCCGCGAGCGCCGCCGCCGCGTCACGCTCGGCGGCATGCAGGTTCCGCGCCTCCGCCGGATCCGCGTCGAGGTCGTAGAGCTCGGGCAGCGGCAGGGAGACGTATTTCAGGAGCCGGCCGGGACTTCCGGTTCCGGCGCCTTCCTCCGGCGAGATCCGACCGACCACACCGCGCAGGGGCGCCCAGCCGCGCTGCAGGTTCGAGTGCAGAGCCTCGAAGTAGGTCGCGCGCCGCGCGGCGGGCGAGCCGGCGCTCCCTCCGCCGGGGTCCCGCCAGAGACTGCGGCCCGCCGTGCCGGAGAGCGCCGGCGCCTCGACTCCGGCCGCCTCCAGCATGGTCGGCAGGACATCGACGTGCCCGACGGGCGTATCGACCCGAGCAGCGGTCAGCGCCTCGGACCAAAACAGGAGCGGCACCGCGAGCGTGGCCTCGTAGGCGAACAGGCCGTGCGTCTGCTCGCCGTGGTCGCCCAGCCCCTCGCCGTGATCCGAGGTGACGACGAAGAGCACGTCTCGGGCGCTGTCGCCCTGCGCCACGGCTCGATGCAGACGGCCCAGGTGGGCATCGGCCGCCGCGACCTCGCCCAGGTAGGGCCGATCAGGGAAGCGCGAAGCGAACGGCGGCGGCGGCTCGTACGGCACATGCGGCTCGTACAGATGGACCCAGAGGAACCTGCGTTCGCCCTCGTACCGCCGCCACCAGGAGACGGCCGCGGCGACCACCTCGTCGCCGCTTCGCTCCGCGACGGCCATGCCGCGGGTCGAACCCTCCGGGTAGGCGTCGTCGTAGACCTCGAAACCCCGGTCCAGACCGTAGCGTGCGTCCAGCGGGAACGCCGCGACGAACGCCGCGGTGCGGAAACCCGCGGCCGCGAAGGCCTCCGCCGCGGTCGGCACGGACTTCGGCAGCACGAAGCCCGCGTTGTCGCGCACGCCGTGCTGGTACGGCAACCGGCCGGTCAGCAGGTTCGCGTGAGACGGCAGGGTCATCACGCTGTGCGCGTGCGCCCTCTCGAACGCCCAGCCGCTCGCGGCCAGCTCGTCGAGGTGCGGCGTCGCCGCCGCCGCGTTGCCCGCGAAACCGGTCGCGTCGGCCCGGAGCGTGTCGATCGTCAGCAGGACGATGTCGCGCGCGAAGCCGGGAGGCGGGGCCACGGGCCACGCCGACGCGGCCCTGGCGACCGCCTGCTCTTCATGTTGCCGCTCCGGCTGGCAGGTCGCCAGGAACAGAACCGCCAGCACGAGCGCGGCCGGCCCCTGCCGAAGCGGTTTCCTCAGAGCGATTCCAGATACTCCGCGAACTGCTTCGCCTCCTCGGCCTTCTCGCCCTCCGGCTCCAGCTCGAGCATCCGGCGAAAGTCGGCGGCGGCCGCGGCGTTGTTGCCCGAAGCCATGTTCGCGAGACCGCGGAAGTAGAAGGCGTCGGCCCAGTCCGGCGCCGCTTCCACGGCCGTGTCCAGCTTGGCCAGGGCGCCCTCGAAGTCGTTCTGATTGTAGAGCGCGACACCTTCGCGCACCAGAATCTCCGGGTCGGCCCGCTGGTCCTCGGGCATCCGGTTCAGGTACTGCTGGGCCTCGTCTCCCCGCCCCATCGCGGTCAGCCGGCGGCTGATCAATCGCAGCGCATCGACGTTCGACGGCGCAAAGCCGAGGGCTTGCTCCAGACTGGCGATCGCCTCGTCGTCCCGCTCCAGTTCCACTTGCGCCTGGGCCACGGCGACCAGCACCGCCGCCTTGCCCCCGTCGGGGAGCGACGGAAACGCCTCCCTGAACGCCTGGATCGCCCCCTCGTAGTCCTGCGCCAGCAGCAGGGAGTTTCCGCGTTCGAGCAACTCCCGCGCCGCCTGGGCCGCTTCGTTGTCCTCCAGTGCGGCCGCCGATCCGTCGGCAGCCGACGCGGCTCCCGCCTCCAGGACGCTCCTCAGAAAGACCCGATCCGCCGGCGCCGCGTACTCCTGAACCGCCGCCGTGTGCGAAGTGGACACGTAGCCGGCCTTGGAAACGAGCACTTCCCAGTTTCCGCCGCGCAGTCCGGCGCGCGCCCAGCGCCCCCTGGCGTTCGTGGCAACCGCCTCCGGCCCCGCCCCATTGAGGGTGAGCTGAACGTTCGCCCCTTCCACTGGATTGCCGTCCGCATCCTGAACCGTGCCGCTCAACCGCCCACGGCCAGCCCAGGCTTGCGCCGAAACCGCCGCAGCGAGAAGGGCGCCGACGAGCATCGAGGCGGCGATACGGGTTCCGTAGTTCATGAGTCCTCCCCTCGTTGTCCGACCCTCGATTCGCGACGCGGCCATCCTACTACCCAGGGGCAGCGGCAGAACGCGCGGCCGCGGGTGCCGTTCGGACGGTCCCCGTTCAAACCCGCACAAAGAAAGAGGGCCGGGGATCTCCCCCGGCCCTCTTGTTCGAGTCGATTCCGCGGCCCGACTCGTCAGGCCGCGGACTCTCCGTGCTGGACTACTTCCAAGCCAGCCGCACGCCCAAACGGTAGATGCGCGGCGAGATGTTGTCGTCCAGGTTGCCTCCGTTCGTGTATCGGGTGTTCAGCAGGTACGCGAGGCCGGTGCCCTCGTTCGTCAGGTTGAACACGTCGATGCCGAAGGTCATGTTGACCGGACCCTGGAGCGCGATCTCCTTCTCGACCCGGAAGTCGATCGTCTCGATGTCGTTGAGGCGGTACTGGTCGTAGTCCTGACCCGGAATGGTGTTGAGCGTCAGGCGAGAGACGCGCGATCCATACTGAGTCACGATCGAGTTGTTCCAGTAGGCGAGCGGGTAGCCTTCGCGTCCGGTCAGGTTCGCCGAGACGTTGAAGCCCCACGGCCGGTCCGGCGCCACCTGGTACATGCCGTTCAGGCTGTAGCTCCAGGTGGCTTGCAGGAACCGCTCGCCCTTGCCGGACCCGGTCGAACGCGTCAGGTAGAGGTCGCCGTCCTGGCAGCCGGCCCGCCCGACGTTGGGCGAAGCGTGATCGTAGTAGGAGCGCGGGATACTGCACTCGCCCTTGCCATACTGGTAGAAGCCGCGGGCCATCCAGCGGTTCGCCAGCCTCTTCGTGAAGCTGATCGAGTAGCCGAGATAGTCGCGTCCCCGGTCGCCGTTCGTGACGTAGCTGCCGCCCGTGCTCACGAGATCCCTGTTCGGGATGCCGTAGTACGGGATGCTCACGTTGCGGCCGATCCGCGGCAACTCGGTCTCCAACGTCCCGGCCTGCACGAAGTCGTTCCGGTTGGTGATCCGCGTGCTGCCGTCCGGGAGCCGGTAGAGCGAGAATCCGTCGAGCAGATCGCTCACCTCCCGCTGCGTCACCGTGAAGGCGACGACGAACTCGGGCAGGAACGCGTGCTCCACCGCGGCCAGGATCTCCTGGGTGAGCGGAGCGTCGAGGCCTGGATCCGTCTCGTCGACGATCTTCAGCGGATCGGAGGTGTCAAAGCCTCTTGCAAAGTACAGCTGCCCGGTGACCGAGTCGAAGTAGGCATACGAGGCCCCGAACGGCGAGTTCCTGGTCACCCAGCCCGATCCCATCTGATCGTAGAACTGGGAGACGCTGGCGCGCAGGAGCGTCTTGCGCTGCTCGCCGATGGCGTATGTGGCGCCCAGACGCGGCGCGATGCTTCCCCAACTGAAACCGGCCTCGGAGCCGCGGAAGTTGATGTCGGGGAAGATGTCGCGGTAGGCCGCGACCGGATGGGCCGGCCGATTGTAGGGCTCGTTGCTCCCGCCCTGGTCGTCGTACCGAAGGCCGAAGTTGATCGTCGCCCGGCCGAACGTCATCGTGTCCTGCGCCCAGAGGGCCGAGTACTCGGAGACGGCGACGCCGGTGTGATCGCGGACCGCGACCGTAGCGCCCCAGCCGCCGTGGAACACGTCCCGCGGCCCCCACTGGAACACGGAGTTCTGGGTGAACTCGCGGAAGCGCCCGCCGATCTTCAACTCGTGGTTGACCGACGCGCCCGTGGTGAAGAAGTAGGACGTGTCGACCTGGTAAGAGTCGAACGGACGGGAACTGCTGCCCGAGAGGTAGTTGTCCTGCCAGACGCCGGCCTCCTGGCGCGGGTCGAGCGCGTCCGGATGGAGTCCGTCTTCATCCGAGCGAGTTCCTCTGGCGCGCAGAGCGAAGCCGAAGTCGCCGTGCGAGTAGGTGCCGGTGAGGAAGAAGTTCGACGAGAAGACGTGCGTGTCCTCGAGCCGGTACTGGGCCGAGGGACCGCGCTGGTTCCAGGTCGTCGCCGCCGGCCGGGTCGTGCCCGCGCCGCGCCCGAACTTCAGCTTGTCGCCATTGTTGAACGAGCCGACGATCGAGTTGGAGGCGTTGATCTGGCCGTTCGCCTTGAGCGCCGTGTTCTCCAGGATCGTGTCGTCGGCCAGGCCGTTCGCGGCGTTCTGCTGGATGTCGTTCTGACCCCAGCTACCCCAGAAGAAGAGGCGGTCCTGGATCGCGGCGCCGCCGGCCTCGAAGCCGATGTCCTCGATCTTCCGCACCTGGGCGCCGGCCAACTCGGTCTGGAAGTTGTCCTTGTACAGCTCGGCGTCGATGTTTGGCTGCGCCTGCGGGAGCGAACCGCCGAAGTAGCCGTTGCGCTGCGTGTTGTAGAACCGTCCCGAACCGCGGAACTCGTTGCTGCCGCGCTTCGTCACCAGGTTGACCTGGACGCCGGCGCTGTTCTTCGTCACGTCCGTGCCGCCGGTCGTGAACGACATCTCGGCGAACTGGTCGAAGTCGTAGTAGGTCGGCGAGGCGCCGGTGGCCGCCATGTCGGTGATCGACGTGCCGTCCATCTGGAAGTCGTTCTGGTTGCCGCTGACGCCCGGAGCGCGGAACGCGGACTGCTGGCCCGACTCCGAACCGCCGACGTTGACCCGGTCGACCAGGACGCCCGGGGTCTGCGAGAGCAGGGCCCACGGATCGCGCGCGGTCGGAATCTTCTCCAGCTCGACCTGGCTGACGTTGGTGCCGGTGGAGAGCTTCCGCTCGTCGAGGAGCGGACTCTCCGAAGTGACGGTGATCGTCTCCTCGAGCGCCGCGGTCAGCACCAGGGGCACGCTCGTGTTGCGGCCCAGGGCGACGACGACATCGGGGAATTCGATTCCACCGAAGCCATCAAGCTCGGCGGAGACGGTATAGGCGCCCGGGTCGAGCGCCAGGAAGCGCCACTGGCCCTGGCCATCGGTGAACTGCTGGCGCGGAGCGCCGATGCCGCTGACCGTGACCATGACGCCCGGCAGCGCGGCGCCGGACTCGTCCGTCACCGTGCCGTAGAGATTGCCCGTCGGCGTCTGGCCAAAGGCCACGCCGGCGACAAGCAGACAAAGGATGACGCTGAACGTCGAAACGACACGTCTACTCATGCGTTCGTTACTCCCTCCGAAGTGAGTTGTGCGAGAGATCGCGGGCTGCCTAAGCGGCCCAGAAGGACCTCCCGAGGTTTGGGCGAAGCCTGACCGGCTCGCCCACAGTGTCGGAATCCCGCAAGGAGTATGCCAAATCGGCCAGTGCCCGGACCACCCCAAGCGGTGGCCGGGAACCCTTTCCCCAGCGGGCTTTGCCGCCCGACCAGGATACCACCCGCGCCAAACTGGCGCGATGACACCCGGCGGCCCATCCAAAAAACTGCTCCTTGTCCATTATCTTGAAGCTTCTCGCCAGATGGCCCTGCTTTGTGGGGCTTGTTCTGTTCCGGCGCTGACGCGTACTGCGACCGTCCACTAACCGAACCGAAGTGCAAGGACGCCACGCCAAAGGACCTGTGATCAGCCCAAGCCTGACTGACGGACAACCGCCCGCCAAACGAATCCGTGACGGATGCGCCCCAGGGACCAAACCTGTCGAGTGCATGCATCGTACAGTAGATGCAGGATGCTGTCCACCCGAAGCAGATTCCGCGTGGCGCTGCCGGCGCTCCTCGCGCTCGCCGCCGCCTGCGCCGGCTATGTTCCCTTCGACGGCTCGCAGGCTCTGGCGCCCGAGTTCGAGCGCCGCCTGGGCGCGGAGTGGCAACAGGACGTCACCATCCCCTTCGCCATCGACGAGAAACTGCGGCGGGCAGTCGACGAGCGCGTCAGCCCCGCCGGCAGCGAGACGCGACGCCGCGACGCGGTGCTCGACTTCATCTTCGGCCTGGTCGGTCTCGAGTACGAACTCGCGCCCACGCGGACGGCGAACGAAGCGTTCGCCGCCGCCCGCGGCAACTGCCTGTCGTTCGTCAACCTGTTCGTGGCCGTCGGGAGGGAACGGCGGCTGAACCCGTTCTTCGTCGAGGTCGAGGACTATCAGCGCTGGAACTACCAGGACGGCGTCGTGGTCAGCCGCGGCCACATCGTCGCCGGCATGTACGTGGACGGCGAGATGGCGACCTACGACTTCCTGCCCTACCGCCCGAAGTCCTACCGCGACTTTCGGCCCATCACCGACCTCGCGGCCACCGGGCACTACTACAACAACCTGGGCGCGGAGGCGTTGATGGCCAACGATCTCGACGCCGCCGAACGCTGGCTCGACGTCGCCGTCCGGCTGACGCCGGACTTCGACAAGGCGATCAACAACTACGGCATCGTCCTGCTCCGGCGCGGCCGTCTCGACGACGCCGCGCGCCGGCTCGAGGAAGGCGTCGAACTCCACCCGGACAGCGTGCCGCTGCTGACGAACCTGGTCCGCGCCTACCAGCTCCAGGGCCGCAGCGATCTCGCCGTAGCGGTTCTCGACACACTCGAGGAGATGAACCAGGCCAGCCCGTTCTTCTACGTGTACCGCGGCGACGCCGCGCTCGCCGCCGGGGACGGCGAACTGGCGCTCGACTACATGCGCCGCGCGCTCCGCGCCGATTCCGACATCCCCGAGGTCCATGTCGGGCTGGCGCGCGTCCATCTGGCCGCGGGCCGATTCAGCGAGGCAAAACACCACGTCGAACGGGCCCTGCGGCTGGACGCGACCCACGAGGAGGCGCGCAAGTACGCGGCCCTGATCGAACGCGGACCGCCGTAGGGGCGTCTGCTGCTAGCCTAGTCGCCGACGATGCTGCGGGACCGGAGATTCGGGGTTTTGGCTCTGGCCGGCCTGTTCCTGGGCGCCGCGCCCGGGCCGGCCCAGGGACCGGACGACCTGCGCCAGTTCGAGGATCGCGCCTTCGTATTCGAGGTCCAGGTGCCGGTCAACGTCACCGCCCGCGACGGCGAGCCTGTCCGCGGTCTCGGTCCGAACGACTTCCAGATCCTCGACGACGGCGAGGTTCAGGAAATCACCGGCTTCCGGGTCGTCGACCTCGACCTGATCGCCCCTGACGAGCGACGCGTGATCGAGGCCGACTACGGCATCCCGCCCGCCGCCCGCCGCCACTTCCTGTTCCTGTTCGACCTTTCGTTCTCGGCGCCGACTTCGGTTGGCAAGGCCCGCGCCGCCGCCCAGGAGTTCGTCCTCGAACACATGCATCCGACCGACCTCGCCGCAGTCGCCGTCCAGACCGTCGAGTCGGGACCGCAACTCCTCATCACGTTCACGCCCGACCGGGCCCAACTGGCCCGGGCCATTGCCACGCTGGGCAACCCGCGGCTCCTCAACCTGGCGACGAAGGACCCGCTCGGCTTCATGATCGACGCGCCCAGCGCGAGCATCGCGGGCGCGCTCGATGTCGGCGGAGTGAACGAGGACATCCGCGCCATGGAACGCGACCTCAACGCCTACCTCCAGGTGATCGGCAACGAAATGGCGAAGTACGAGAAGAGCTACGCCCGCGGCCAGATCTCGAGCTGGACCGGGTCCCTCCAGGCAATGGCCCGCATCCTTGCCAGCGTCCAGGGCCGCAAACATGTGGTCCTCTTCACCGAAGGCTTCGACGGCCGCCTGCTGTTTGGCCGCCAGCCCGACTTCTTCGACCAGGAGATGCACCGCGAACAGGAGGCGATCGACACCGGGCAGTATGGCCGCGTCGACACGGACAATCGTTACGGCAACACGCAGCTTCTCGGCAACGTGAACCGGATGCTGAACGAGTTCCAGCGGGCGAACGCCGCGATCCACACCGTCGACATCTCCGGCCTGCGCGCAGACCTGCCGGAGGAGCACCGCACCCGCATCGTCCACCGGGACGCGCTCCACTACCTGGCCAACGAGACCGGTGGCGCCCTGCACGAGGACGCGAACGACTTCGGCGCCGAACTGAGCGAGGTGCTCGAGTCCTCCACCGTCACCTACCTGCTCAGCTTCGAGCCTTCGACCCCCGGCGAGCCGGGCGAACACCGCCGCCTCCGGGTGCGGGCCCGGGCCCCGAAGAGCGCCCAGATCTCCCACCGCATGGGCTACTACACGCCGCGCCCCTTCGACGATCTCCACCCGATGGAGAAGCGGCTCCTGGCGTCCGACCTGATCGCCGCGGCCGCGGAACGGGACGACCTCGCGATCGACGTGCTGGCGGCGCCGTTCCGGGCCGCCGAGGATCTCGCCTACGTGCCGGTGATCGTCGAGATCGGCGGCGGCGGTCTACTGGAGGGCCATGAACCGGCCCGCCTGCCCGTCGAGATCTACGCCTACGTCACGGACGAGAAGTCCGAGATGCGGGACTTCTTCAGCCGCGTCGTCACCCTGGACCTGTCCGGCCGCGAAGACGCCTTCGGCAACACCGGCCTCAAGTACTACGGCCACCTGGAACTCGGCCCGGGCAGCTACCTCCTCCGCGTACTGGTCCGCAACAGCCTCACCGGTGCCACTGGAGTCGAGACGGCCGAGATCCGGGTGCCGGCCTTCGAGGCCGGGAAGCCCGCGCTGCTTCCCCCCTTCTTCCTCGAAGAGCCCGGAAGCTGGTTTCTCGTCCGCGAACAGCCCGCCGACCAGTACGCGAAGACGACGGTCTACCCCTTTACCGTAAACGGCGAGCCATATGTGCCGTCCGCGGCACCTCTGGTGCGAGGAGACCAGGGCGGCGCCGGCGCCGAAATCTGCCTTGTCGGCTACAACCTGGGCCGCGGCGACCTGGCCCTGGAAGCGACCGTGGTCGACGCGCAGGGCGAACCGGTGGACGGCGGCGCGCTCCATCTGCGCGAGCGCACGGTCACAGGCATTCCAGGACTCGACAAGCTCGTCGCCGCCTTCGACCCGGCGGATCTGCCCGCGGGCGACTACACTCTCACCGTCGCCGTGACCGACCCGGCGACCCGGCTTCGTCCCGCCAACTCGATCCCCATCAAGGTGCTCAACTGAGCGGGGACCGGCCCGGCGGCGGCGCAGCCCGACCCGCATCTCCTGACCAAGGGAGCAAGCCCATGACGAAACCCATATCCGGCAACCGTCCATTCACCCCTGCCGCGGCCCGAACGGCCGCCCTCCTGTGCGCCGGCGCGCTGCTGCTCGCGGCCGCCGCCGACGCCCAGCGCGGCCGCCGGCAGAAGAGGGCGCAGTTCAGCGACGCGACCACGGTCACCGTCGTCGAAGTGCCGGTGCAGGTCAGCAGCGGCGGCGACCCGCTGCGCGGCCTCACCCGTGACGACTTCGAACTCCTCGACGGCCGCAGGCCCGTCGAGATCACCGGCTTCGACATGGTCGATCTCGAGGTCGTCGAGGGCAAGGTGTCGGAGACGCCCGTGCCGGTGGCGGCGCGGCGGCACTTCCTGCTCCTGTTCGACCTACTGTTCTCCACTCCCGACTCCGTGGGCCGCGCCCAGCAGGCCGCCGCCGATCTCGTGCTACGGGAGCTGCACCCGACGGACCTGGCCGCCGTGGCGCTCTACGACACGCGGCCGCGGCTCGTGCTCGGCTTCACCTCCGACCGCAGCCAGCTCCGCCAGGCGATCGCGACTCTGGGGAAGATCGAGACCGGCCAGGCGGTCCGCGACCCGCTGGGTCTCGTCATCGGAGACCTGGGCGGCGAACTGCCAACGGGCGACAGCCTCGGCGAGACCGCCGACCGCTCCGGCCTCGACGCCGAGGCCCTGCTATCCCAGGCGCGGAGCGAACTGGCGAATCTGCAGGCTACCGCCGACCGTGACCGCGCCGCCAGCGACATCGCCGCCCTGACCTCCGGGATGGGCGAACTCGCGGCGTGGATGGGAACCGTTCAGGGCCGCAAGCATGTCGTCTTCCTCTCCGAGGGCTTCGACAGCTCCATCCTCGTCGGCAACCGCAGCCTCACCGGGGAGGAGCAGGACCGGATGGTGGAGATCCAGCAGGCGGCCGCCGACGGCCAGTCCTGGCGCGTCAACAACGAGGAGATCTACGGCAGCTCATCCGCGCAGCGCTCGGTCAACGAGATGCTGACCAGGTTCCGCGAGGCGGACTGCGCGATCCAGTCCGTCGACGTGAGCGCCGAGGTGCTGACCGAGGGCCAGAGCAACCGGGACTCGCTCTTCCTCATGTCGAAGGACACCGGCGGCGAAGTGTTCGCCAACTTCACCGACCTGGGCGATGCGATGTCCGAGATGCTGCAGCGCACGAGCGTGACCTACCTGCTCGCCTTCCAGCCCAACGACCTGACGTTCGACGGCAAGTTCCGCAGGCTGCGGGTCCGGCTCAAGGACGCGCCGCGCGGAACCCAGATTGTCCACCGGCCGGGCTACTACGCGCCCAAGCCCTATGCCCAGACGAATCCGTTCGAGCGCGCGCTGACCTCGGCCCAGCAAGTGATGGGCGGCGTCGAGGCCGGCGAGATCGACGCGGCCGTCCTCGCCGCCGGTTTCGCCGCCGCCAGCGGCAAGGCATACGCCCCGGTCCTGATCGAGGCCCGCGGGGAGGATCTCCTGGCCGGCATCGACGGCGGGACGGTGCCGCTCCAGATCTACGCCTACGCGCTCGACGAACACGGCATCGTGCGCGACTTCTTCGTCCGGGCGATGGGACTCGACGCCGTGCAGGCCGGCCCGGCGCTGCGCCAGAGCGGACTGAAGTACTGGGGACACTTCGACCTGGATCCGGGCACCTACTCGGTACGCGTGCTGGTCCGCAACGATGCGACGGGGCGCCGCGCGCTGACCACCTCGCTGCTCGAGGTGCCCGGCGAGGAGGCGACGCTGCAGCCGCCCCTGTTCCCCGAGCAGCCGGGCAAGTGGGTGCTGCTGCGCGAGGAGGAGTCGGAACAGCGCCAGGACGTGGCCTTCCCCTTCCTGCGCAGCGGCGAGCCCTTCATTCCCGCGGCGCGGCCCGAGGTCACCGCCGGCGGCGAAACGCCGATCAGCCTCGTGGGCTCGGATCTGGGCGCGGGTCCGGTGTCGGTCCGCACGCAGGTGTTCCGGCCGGACGGAGAGCAGGTCGCCGACGGCGGCGAGGTCGTCCTGGCTCCGGGGGCCCAGGCCGCTCCCGGTCTTTCCCAGCTCTCCGGCGTCTTCGTCGCAGGGAAGAGACTCGCGGCCGGCGACTACACTCTGTCGGTCGTGGTGACCGATCAGTCGAACCGGGAGCACTCCTCGTCGACGCCGATCCGCGTGCTGTAGCGGCGTCACCTACCGGACGTCGATGCCGCCACGCAGGAAGGACTGGCGGCCACCGATGTCGTCGCGCAGGCCGATGCCGACATCGTGGTAACCGGCCTCCATCGTGACTTCCAGGCCGTACCGCCACCAACCGCTTTCCGTCTCCCCAAGCCGGTCTTCCGGCACGGCGATGTTGAGTTCCGTTCGGTGCGGTTCCGTCGCGCGGTCTTCCTCGTCCTTCGCGGCCATCCAGAGCTCGATGCGGCCGTGGTGGACGCCGTCCCGAGGGATCAGGGCGAGCTCGCTCCACGCGACCTCGATGATCACCGGCACGTCGTAGTTGCCGTCGGACCGGCGCTTCGCCGGCAGGCTGTTGATCCGGACGCCCAGGGGATTCTCCTGCATGTTCAGGTTGAGCGCCGACAGCGTGCCCTCGATCATCCGGGATTCGATTGTCTTGTCCCGGTAGCCCCTGCGGTAACGGACCGAGGCGCCGCGCGGCCTGTTTTTCCAACGCACCTCGATCGTGCGGTAGCGGCCACTGCCGGCGTTCGCGGGCATGTAGCCCAGGGCGTAGTAGTTGCGGAAGTCGTCGGCGATCTTGAGCAGGTCCGGCATCACCCGGTTCGCATTGATGACCGCGCGACCGCCGGTCTCCTCGGCGAGGAGTTGCAGGGGCGCCTGCAGGTTCGTCAACTGGATCTGGTCGATCAGCGTTGCCTGACCGGGCGCGCCCGCCACCTGGCTGTCGACCGTGCCCTGAGACAGGACGGTCAGGCCGCGGGCATCGATCGCATAGAAGCTCGTCCGGTTCGCGTTCGCGCTGGCCGCGAGCTGCTGGAACCGTCGCGAGAGGTCGTACTCCGCCATCTCGATGAGCGACACCTGGCGCTCGTAGAGCTGCTCGACAAAGTAGAAGATATCCTCCGCCGCAATCATCGGGATGCCGTCCGCAACGTAGACCAGGGCCTTGCGGCCGGGCGCCGCAGAGAGGTTCTCGACCACCCTCGTCAGGGCGTTGATCGCCAGGTTCGTGTCGTTGCGCACAGAGCCCGCATAGGCCATCAGCTCGTTGCGGGCCCAGCTCCCGCCGCCGCCGACCGTCAGGCCGGCCCGCGCCGCCGCCCCAACGCCGGGCCGGTTTTCCATCGACTCCTCGTTGTTCACGTCGTTCACGTTGTTGATCAGATCCCGACGCTCGTTGTTGCGGTGGATCCGCTGCGCGGAGACCTCCTCGAGCTCCAGCAGGGCCCGGTTCAGCTCTTCGCGGTTGTTCGTGAACGGCATGCGGAGCGTGAGCCCCGGGTCGGACGAGGCCAGCATGACCTGGTCCTCCGGCCGCAGGTGCTCGCGAATGAAGGCGCGCAGTTCCCGCAGGACACGGTTGCGGTTGAAAGGCGTCAGGTTGAAGTTGTCGATGTAGACGGCGACGTGCAGCGCCTGCTCGGCGGGAATCTCGGGCGGCGACCGGCGCAGCCGGTCGGCCTCCCGCGGATCCGTGGGCGGGGGCGGCGCCAGGGGCTGGGCCTCGACCTCGCCGCCCCGGCGCACGAAGAGCTCGTTATCGCGAAGCTCCACAGCGTAGAAGTTGCTGATCCGCACCGGATTGCCGTCCACCCGGAGTTCGAAGTCCTCCGGTCCGAGTCCGAGCACGGGCTTGCCGTCGGCCCCGGTCACGTAGACATCGATGTTCACGACCCGGACGTCGACGGACTCCG
Organism: Acidobacteriota bacterium; assembly: GCA_011525365.1. GTDB lineage: Bacteria > Acidobacteriota > Thermoanaerobaculia > Multivoradales > Multivoraceae > Multivorans. The sequence continues at coordinate 1,133,732 of WTGQ01000002.1, read as the reverse complement.
TGAAGCCGGGGCCCGAAGGGCGTGACGTCTCAGGCTGGGCGGCCGCCGGGAGCGCGCCGCACAGCCAGACGGCGAGAATCGTCAGCGCGTTCGCCGCTACGGTGGACCTCGGCGCCATGAAGATAGAGACTAACCGCTTTGCGCCACATGCGGGCAGAAAGGCCCGGGCTCACTGCGAAGCGGCGAGCGGCCGCAGTTCTTCCGCGTCCGGCCAGCGGCGCAGGGCCTCGCCGAGCACGCCGTTCGCGGAACCGGGATCGTTCATCGCTCGCAGCGCCCGCACCGCCTCGGCGTACGCCGCCGGGTTCGGATTCACGGTGACCATCTCCTGGAGGGTGCGGCCGACCTCGGCGCCCCGGCCCATGAGCGCCTGGAGAAAGGCCAGCCCCGAGTACGCCCCGAGAAGATCGGGCCGCAACGCGATCGCCTCCCGGTAGGCGCTCTCGGACTCGCCCTCACGTCCCAGCGCCGCCAGCGCGGCGCCGCGGTAGAGATACAGGTGTCCGAGGATCTCCCGGTCGCGGCGCTCGCCGAACTCGGCCAGCAACCCCTCGCTCAGCGCCAGCGCCTCCTCGAAGCGATCCTGCCTGTTCAGCCAGGCCGTCTTCGTAATCAATGGTCTCACCCGGGCGCCGCGTTCCTCCATCGCCCGCTCCAGGAGCTCTCCGGCCGCTTCGAGGTCTCCCTCCAGCATCGCCGCCTGGGCCAGCACGTCATTCGCCATCGGCGACCGGTCGACCACCGCCAGGGCATGCTCACGGGCTTCGGCGACGCTGCCCTCCTGGAGCAGCAGTTCCGCGACCTTGAGGCCCGCAGCGGAGGCGCCCCCGGCGGAGAGATCGAACGCCTTGCGGTAGGCCTCGAGCGCCTGCCCGGGCCGCTTCCGGCGTTCGAGCACATCGCCGAGATACTGCCACGCGAGCACGAGCTGCGGCTCCTCGTCCACCACCGCCCGCAGCGCCGACTCCGCTTCGGCCAGCTCGCCCGCATCCGCAAGCCGCATGGCCCGGCCCAGATCCGCGACGACGGCGATGCGGCTCTTCGGGTCGGCAAGCGGCCCGTCACCGCCGCCCGCGCCGCCCGACAGGTAGCCGAGCGATTCGAGCCGGCGGCGGACCTCCGGATCGTCCTCGGCCGGCGCCGCCAGGGATCGGTCGATCTCCGCGAGCGCCGCACGCAGGCGCCGCGCCGCCGTCCGCTCCTCCTGGATCACGTTGTTCCGTTCGCCCGGATCTTCGGAGAGGCGGAACAGTTCCGGCTCCGGCGAGTCGATGAAGTGCAGGTCGCCCTCGACGACCGAGGCCAGATCGCTCCAGCCGAAGTGGATCCGCGGATAGACGCTCTCGGACACGATCCGGCGCGGCGCGCGGTCCGGCGCGCCCGTACCGAGAGCGAGCAGGTCTTCGCCGGCGAGCCCCGGCGGCGGTTCCAGGCCAAGCAGCGAGTAGACGGCCGGCGCCACGTCGGCAAGCTGGGCGTTCGCCGCGACCCGCTCACCGGCCCGCTCCCCGCCCGGCAGCTTGACGATCAGCGGAACCTGGAGCACTTCCCGGTAGATCAGGATCAGGTGGTCCATCTCGCCATGGTCCATCAGGCCTTCCCCGTGGTCCGAGAGCAGGACGACGAGCGCGTTGTCGTAGACCCCCAGTTCCTCCAGGCGCCGCATCAGCGCGCCGACCACGGCATCCGCGGCCGCGACCTCACCGTCGTACGGGTTCTCCCGGTAGCGCTCGGCGAACGGCGGTGGCGGTTCGTAGGGGGCGTGCGGCTCGTACAGGTGCAGAAAGAGAAAGAACGGCGCCCCGGCGACGCCGTCGAGCCACTCGGAGGCCGCGGCGAGCGTCTCGCCGCCCGGGCGCTGAAGTTGTCCCAACTGGCGCCCGGTTTCGAATCCGACTTCGTCGTCGTACACGTCGAAGCCCCGGGCGATCCCGGTCCCGGCGCGCAAGACGTAGGACGAGACGAATCCGCCGGTCGCGTAGCCGGCCTGCCCGAGTTCGGCCGCCAGTGTCGGGATCGCCTCATCCAGCCGGTAGCCCGCGTTGTCGCGGACGCCGTGCTCGGGCGGCAGCAGGCCCGTGAACAGGCTCGCGTGGGAGGGCAGGGTCACGTTCACGTGGGTGTAGGCCCGCTCGAACCGGACGCCGTCGGCTGCCAGCCGGTCGACGGCGGGCGTTTCGACCCCGTCGTAGCCGTACGCCGGCAGCCGGTCGGATCGCAGGGTGTCGATGGAGACCAGGACGATCGGCGGCAGCCGCTCATCGCCGGACGCCTCGACCTCCCCGGGCGGCGCCGCGCAGGCCAACGCGACCACGGCGGAAACGCCGGCAAGCCTCAGCGCTGAAGCGCCCGGAGAACTCACTTCAGATTGAGCGTCACGCTGACTGTCTGCGGCAGGCCAGGCACGTCGCCCAACGGCGTCCACACCTCGACCGTCTCGCCGTCTTCCTCGACTTCGGAGACCTCGACCCATCGCGCCTCCCGAAGGCGAACCAGCACGTCGAGCTTGCCGTTCGCCGCCGCCGGACGGCCGGTTTCAGAGGTCCAGAAGTTGAAGAGGGCGACCTCCTCCGATTCGCCGGCATCGATGACCTGCAGGAAGAGTTGTTTCTCGTACACGGGAAGACGTATCCCGTTCAACTCGACATCGAAGGCGAAACTGTAGGCAGCCCGCCCACCACTGTTGCGAATGGTTACGCTGAGCCGGCAGAGCGTCTCCGGCCCGGGCTCCGCCGGAGTCACTTCGAGGCCCTCGATGACGACCGGTGGCTCGTCAGCCGACGCTGACGCCGCGCCGACGACAAGCAGACCGGCGACGAAACACGAGATGACCCGGCCATGACCGGGTGATCGCGAATGCCGGGATCGTAACCCGTCAGTGACGCCGGAAGTTCCGGCGTTGACTCCGGCGTTCAACACGGCAGCGATACTATCGACCCGTCCGAGTTCGCGACCATGGCCTCCAACGCCCGTCAACGTCTTGCCGTTGCCCCTTTCCTGGTCATCCTGAGCGCCTCGGTCGTCCTGACGCAGGAAGCGCCCGGGCAGGTCGATACGGAGCCGTTCAGGGATGGGGAGTGGGGCCATCGTCAGCTCGGCCTGGAGTCCGCGTTTCCTACGGACACGACCAGGGAGGGCGTCTACGCCGGGCCCCTGAGACGCCTGATGTCGGGGAAGCCGAAGGCGAGACAGCGCGCGGCACGCGAACTGGCCCGTATCGGTTCCTCGGCTTTGGTGCCCCTGGTCGATGCCTACTTCTTCATGCCCACCGAGGCGCGACCAGACGCCCTGCGGCTCCTGGAAGACCTGTCCGGAAAGAAGCTGGGTAGCCGCTACCGAGACTGGTTCATGTTCGCAGGCAGTCTGACGAACCTCGACACGCCGCCGGGCTACGTCGCCTGGAAGGGCGAGCTCTTCTCCCGCATCGACCCCGTCTACCGGCGTATCCTGAGTCCCGGCGCTACCGTGAAGCTCCGGTTGCGTGAAGTTCAGTGGGGCGGCGTCCCCCTGGACGGCATCCCCGCCATCGACGACCCTCAAGCCGTCCCCGCGGATACCGCCGTCTTCATGCGCGATACGGACACGGTCTTCGGCGTCCGTGCCGGTGGTGAGCATCGTGCCTATCCCGTGAAGGTCCTCAGTTGGCACGAACTCCTGAACGACACGGTGGGCGGTCGACCGATCACGCTCTCCTTCTGCACGCTGTGCGGTTCGGGAATCCTGTACGAGGCAGTCGACGAGAGTGGCGACCGGCTGATGTTCGGCACTTCGGGCCTGCTCTACCGTTCGAACAAGCTGATGTTCGACCGCGCCACGCTCAGCCTGTGGAGCAACCTGACCGGCGAGGCCGTGGTCGGGCGGCGAGCCGCCGAGGGAGCCGGACTCACGATCCTGCCGATGACTCTGACCCGCTGGGACGCTTGGCGGCAGCGCCATCCCGACACGACCGTGATGGTCCCGGATCCGGCGACGGCCCAGCGGACCGGCTACCGCTACGTCGAGGGCGCCGCGGACGCCGCGCGAGCCGGCGTCGAGTTCCCGGTCTGGCGGCAGAGTGACGCCTTGGAGCGAAACGCTCTCGTGTACGCACTCCATGTCAACGGCGAAGCGAAGGCCTACCCGCTCGAGAAGCTGCGCTCCGAACGCATCGTTCACGACACACTGGGCGGACGGCGAATCGTCCTCGTCCTGGACAGGGCGAGCGACGCCGTTCGCGTCTACGAACGAGGCCGGCTCACGTTCCACCCCCCCGATGAAACGCCGCTTCGCCAACTCCACGCCGAAGACGGCAGTTCCTGGTGGATCGGGGAAGAGGGCCTGGCGCGAGAGGGCGAAGCCAGCGAACTCATGCCGCGCGTTCCCGGCCACGTCGCCTTCTGGTTCGGCTGGTACGCGTTCTATCCGGAGACGGCGGTCTACTGACCTCGGCCGCCGCAGGGAGCCGGACTCGGCAAGCTACGTCAGTCGCTGCACGGAAACGCCTGGTTGTCGCTTCTCGCGGTTGCGGTCCGGCCGAGAACGTTGCTGTGCGTCCACACCTCGTCGTCCGGGTTCGGGGACACCACGGTGAGATTGAACGCAAGGTCCGTCACCGGCGCCACGAACACCCAGCGGTGGCCGTTCACGTTGCAGCCGCCTTCCAGCACCTTGATCAGGACTTCGGCATTGCTCGGCTGGAAGAAGTACAGGAGACCGGACTGCAGGGAGTCCAGGCCAAAGTCCCTGGCCGCCCTCACCTGCGATGTCCCATCTTGGAGGTACTCGACGCACATGTTCACGGTGAAGCCACCCGCCAGCGTCGCCACAGGCGTCGGCTCGCAGCCGGTCGCCTCGCCCGCCCCGATCGCCTGAGTGACTCCAACCGGCGCCGGCCGCAGCGCGATCGGCGGTGAAGCGGCAACCGCGGACCTGGTATCCGGGAAGCCGGTATCGACGAGTTCCACGCCCGTCGCGCCGCCGCCTGCCGAGGCCGCCGCCGAGCCAGGCGGCTCGCACGGAAAGGCCCGGTTGTCGCTCCGGGTCGTCGCAGTCGACCCGCCCCTCGGATTCCGGTGTGGCCACCGCCTCCCGGTCGCGGTCTCGTCCACGTAGAGATTGAACGCGAGGTCCGTCACCGGCGCCACGTACACCCAGCGGTAGTCGCTGATTTTGCAGGTGTCCAGAACCTTGACCAGAACCTCCGCGTTGTCCCGGTCGAAGAAGTACAGGATGCCGGACTCATCCGACTCCAGACCGTAGTCCTTCGCATCCTGGACCACCGTCTCGCCGTCCTTCTGGTACTCGACGCACATGCTGACGGTGAAGCCGTGCTCGAACGTGATCTGCGACGCCGTCGGCACGCAGTCCGTGTACTCCACGTCTCGCAGAACGATCGTGGAGACGCCGCTGTTCCGGCCGCCGCTGCGGTTCCAGGCACGGACGCGGAAGTCGTAGCGGCCGCCGGGCTGGAGGCCGCCCACATCGGCCGACTCGGCATTCGCGGGGGCCTCCGCCACCGTCCGCCAGCCGCCGCCCGCGAGCCGGGCGTGGACGTGGAAACCGTGCTCGTTGTCCGACGCGTCGGTCCAGGTCACCTTGACGCTTGTGCTGCCCGTCACTACCACGGAAACGCCGGTGGGCGGCGCCGGCCGATCGCCTGGCGGTGGGGGTGGGGGTTCTCCCGGATCGGGAAGGTAGTCGCTGAACCGGACGCCTACGTGGACGGTCTGCTGCACGGCGCGCTCGTTCTCCCGCTCGCCGGCGACGCCGAGCGTGTACCCGTCGGGCTTCAGCCGCACGGTCGAGAAGAAGGGCAACTGCCGGCCCTCGTTGTAGCTCATGACGCTCTTCCGGTTGGGCTGCGGCGTGAAGTTGTGGTGGCCGTAGGCGTAGGGATAGATGGCGTTGGCGGGCTCCAGGCCGGTGTTGTCCGGGTCGTGGTTGGCGCCCAGGTTGTGCCCGATCTCGTGGGCGAATGTCTCGACCTGGTTCGCGTGCTCGTCGGGCCGCACCAGTCGCTCGGCGCTGACGCAGCCGCCGAACACGGAGGTGATGCCGTAGCCGCTGCTCCAGAAGTTCGCCGCCGTGCTTCCACGCGTCATCAGAAACGCCTGGCCGCAGAGACCGGCGTTGGCGTTGAAGAACAGATGGACCAGATCCGCCTCGTGTTCCACCCGAAGATCGTGTACGTCTCGATTGTTGGCGAGCGGGCCCAGCGGGTTGTTGTACTGACCCAATACGGCCGGCGCCTCCTCCTGATGCACCATGTTCGCGGTCACGGTCACCTGGTTGTTGCGGAACACCAGGTTCAGGTAATCCATCGCATGCTGCATGAACGACGCGGGCGGCCCCCAACCCGCCTGTTCCAGCCGCTCTCGCGCGGCCGCCGTGTAGAGCATGAGGATGTCGAGCTGGTCGTGGTTCGACGCGGCCGTCACCCGCCGGGGCGTGTCCGCGCGCGCCGCCGCCGCGATCGGCGTCCCCGGGTCGCGGTCCGGAATGACGCCGCCGCCGCAGGCGCGGGCCGAAGCCTCGCCGCCCTCGGTCAGGCGGCCGGAACCCTGGCCGGGCGAGCGAATCCAGTACGTGCCGCCTTCCGGCAGCCCGAAACGCCCCAGCAGGTGGCCGTCCTGCAGCGTCAGCACGACGTTGTCGTAGCCGAGTTCGGGGTAGCCGCCAACCCACATCGCGTTGCCGTCGCCGCGATCCTCGAAGACGCGCATCTCCGGGGTCAGCACGCGGCCGTCAGGCGCCTCGAACTCGAGCCGCTGCGGCGCCGAACGGACGAGGTCGTGATCGACCTCGACGGACCAGCCGTCCAGGGTCGGATCATCGCCCAGCGGAACGATGTTCAGAAGCCGTTGACCCTGAACGCTCGCGGCAAGAAAGAAAAGAAGGAGAAGCGGCAGACAGGACGGCGAAAGCCGCCTCCGCCGCCGGCCTGAAAGGGACGTGCAAGCACACTCATTCCCTGCGGGAAACCGTAGTTCGCTCATGATGAATCAGTATAGACCTCCGCCGGAGAAGCGTCATGGAGTCCGACCGGTCGGTAGAAGCTACGCTCTCCCTAGCGCGGCAGCGCCGAGGTGTCGATCCCGCCGCAAAGACTGCCCGCTTCGTTGTGGTACGGCACGGACTCCCCCGTCACCGTGTCCGTCAGCGTGATGGTGTACTCCACGTCGGACAGGCCGCCGTACAGGAACCAGTACTTGCCCGTCAGCTCTCGGCCGTCCAGCACCTTCGCCGCCAGCTCCACGTTGGTCCGGCTGAAGAACCAGAAGAAGCCGGTCTCCTTCGTCGTCAGGGACGACACGACCTGGCCGGCCTTCCTCTCGTTCGCGTTCGGATCGGTGAACTCGACTTCGACCGCGAAGCGGCCATCGTGCAGGCACAGGCGGCCGGAGTCGGCTTCGCAGGTGCCGCCGCCGTCCTGGGCCGACGCGACGGACGACAGGTCCATCGATAGCGCCGTCATCGGCACCAGGTCGATTCCGGCGTTCCCGTCCGCTGCAGCCGGGTCGCCTGACGCGGAGGCCATGACAGGACGAAACGCCGTGCTGTCGGACTGACCGCAGATCTCCGCCGGCGGGTTGTGGTATGTCCGGCTGCCTCCGCCCGCCGTGTCGCGCACCGTGACCCAGTACTCCACGTCGGAAAGGGCGCCGAAGAACACCCAGTAGTGGCCGTTGAGGCTCGTACCATCGAGCGTCTTGACCACGAGTTCGATGTTCGAGCTGTTGAAGAACCAGAACATCCCGGACTCGTCCGAGACGTCGATCGGCACGGCTGTCCCGTTCCCGTAGACGCCTTCCCGGTTGTGGTCCTTCCAGTGCGCCTGGATCTCGAAGCGGCCCCCGGACAGGCACAGGTACTGCCCCCCCGGCCGGCAGGGGCCGGACGGATCGCCGGTCGTCACGTTGATCTCGTCCGACCACGAAGAGACCCTGCCGCTGGCTGCGCGCGCGCGCAGCCGGAACGTGTAGGGCGCCTCGGCGTCGAGGCCCTCCACCCTCACCCGGCCGGCCGCGGCATCCGTCGAGGCCACGTTGCGCCACCCTTCCTTCCAGGACCGGGCCTCGACCTCGACAGTGCCGTTCGCGGCGCCCGACCATCCCAACTCGACCGCGGTCGAACCGCTGGCCGTCGCCGTGATGTCGTCCGGCACGCTGATCCCTCCCGGGCCGGGCCCGGGACCGTCGCCGGTCGGCAACGTGACCGCGACGATGTCACTGTCCGCTCCTCCGAGGTCGTGGTAGGCGCGCACCCGGAACATGTACCGCCCGCCGCGGTTCAACGTGCCGCGCGTCGCCGTCTCCACATCGGCCTCGACGGCAAACAGATTCCTCCACCTGTCCCCGGCGGACCGGACCTGAATCTGGAAGCCGGCCTCGTCGTCCGACTGGTCCTTCCACTCCAGCCGGACGCTGGTGCTGCTCGTTGCCTTGACGATCAGGTTCGACGGCGCGGCCGGCACCCAACCGGGAGACTCGTCGAACTCCGCCGGATCCGGCATGTAATCGCTGTACTGAACAGCCAGGGGCACGGTGTCGTACAGAGCCCGTTCGTTCTCTCTCTCCCCCTCCCGGCCGATCGTCCACCCGTTCGGCCGGATGCGCACGGAGGAGAAGAACGGCACCCATTGGCGGGGGATGTAGCTCCGGTAGCTCATGATCGTTTCGACCGTGGGAACGGTGTCGATGTCGAAATGGCCAAACGCCCACGGCCTCACCGCGACGTCCCGACTGATCCCTGTGTTGTTCGGATCGTGGTTCGCTCCCAGACCGTGACCGATCTCGTGGGCAAAGACCTGACCGAAGTAGGGATAGGTACCCTCCTGGGCGGGGAAACTGCACTCTGCCGTCGTTACACCGTACGCGTTGGACCACTCGTCCCGCTCGCCGGCACGGGTCAGCAGCCAGGCGATACCGCAGTAGCCGAGTTCCCTCGGCGCTTCGCCGGTGAACAGGTGGACCATGTCCGCCCCATGCGCGGCCCGCAGCTCCGCCACCTCGCGAAGGTCGGACAGGCGGTTGAGAAGAGACCTGGCGCCGTCCAGCGCGGCCGGCGCCTCGGCGACATGAACCAGATGCACGCCCACCGGCATCGAGTTGTTTCGGAAGACGAGGGCGAGGAAGTCCATGGCGGCCTGTATCGAAGCCCGGGGCGTGCCGTAGCCGAAGCTCTCCCATGCCTCCGCCGCCTGCACCGTGTACAGGGCCAGGATGTCGATTCGATCGTGATTCGACTCGTTGGTTATCCTGGTCGGCGGGTCGGCTCGCAGCGCTCCTGCCGCGGCGCCCGTCCCCGGCGAACTGGACACGAGGCCTCCCGCACAGAACTCCGCACCGCCGGCCGGTCCACGCGCCACGGGCTGGTCCAACCAACCCTGGCCGTCCCTACCGGCACGGATCCAGTGAGCAACGCGGTCCGGCTCGGCGAACATGCCCTGCAGGTGCCCGTCCTGAACCGTCAGCACGACGCTGTCGTAGTTCGCGCCCGGGAACCGGCCCGCCCACATCACGTTGCCGTCTCCCCGATCCTCGAACAGACTGCGTTCGGCGACCAGAATCCGGCCGTCGGTCCCCTGCAGCTCCAGCCGTTGCGGATCCGAACGAACCAGGTCCTGATCGACGACGATCGCCGTTCCGGCCGCGCGCGCCGCGGCGCTGCGCTCGTCAGCGGCGGACGCAAGGCTGACGAATCGCTGTCCCTCAGCCGCGGTCGCGACCAGCAACAGACTGACAGCGAGCAGCCCGCGGCTGCATCGACGAACGGTTCCGCACTGTCTCAAGTCCAACCTCCTGTTAGTCAACGGAAACACGATGTTCCTCCGATTTCGAGACTGTTCCCGCGACCGTCGGCCGCTGTCGTAGCACGAAACTACCGCTTCAGCGGACGCGGTGCACCAAGAACATCGCGCAGTTTCTCGGAACCTCTGCCAGAAATCGCGGCATTCCGGGCGCCGACCACAAGCAACACCGATCCCTCGGTGTCCACAAACTGGCGAGCCGCTCCCAGGATGTCCGCGGCGGTCACCGCGACAAGCCGCTCGCGGTACACCGACCAGTACTCGTGAGGACGGCCGAGCAGCTCGTCCTCGGCGTACCGGCCGGCAATCATCTCGGGACGGTCGAACAGCAGCGGCAGGCGAGCGAGAAGCGACCGTCGGGCGCTGGCGATCTCGCTCTCGGGCACCTCGTCACGCAACAGCCGACGGAGTTCTTCGAGCACCACGGCGGCTGCCGCCGTGGCCGATTCGGGGATCGTCTCCAGAAAGACGCGGAACTCCCCCGTGCGGTGACTGCGGTCGGAATCCGCCGCGGCCGCGACGTCGAGATCGAAGTAGGTGAGCACCCGGTAGGTGAGCCCCTCTTCGAGCTGCAGCCTCGAGCGCAACCTGGACACCGCGCCCGGGCCGTCCAGGATCTCGGTCAACAGCATCAGGGCCCAGCGATCGGGGTCGTCCCACGAGTCGAACAGCGCACCACGTTGGCCGAACGCGAGCGCGGCCTGCGTGCCGGGTCGATCGATCGTCCACCAGCCCGGCGAATCGGCGGCCGACCCTCCGTCGCCGGCCGAAGCCGCGTCCCCGGCGGACTCCGTTGGCGGTCCTTGCGGGAGGCGCTTCGCCTCCCCGCCCGCTTCCGGTAACCGTGGCTCCCAATCGCCGAACAGCTCGTCCAGGCGCGCCACCAGCGCCTCGGCGTCAACGTCTCCCGAGGCGGCGATCACCGCTCCCGCCGGACCCCAGTGCCGCCGGTGGAAGCGGACCAGGGCATCGCGATCGAACGCCTCGACGGACGCGTCCGTCAAGCGGCGGCTCCGCGGAGAGCCGGGCCCGTGAACCAGACGCAGCCACTCCCGTTCGAGAACCGCCCGCGGGTCGTCGGCCTCCGCCGACAGACTGGCGCGTAGATTCTCCTTCGCCTGAGCCAGCCGCGCTTCGTCGAACCGCGGTTCGAACAGGATCGATGCCAGCAGTTCCAGGCCCTGGTCGACCGACTCGGAACCCGAATCGAGCACCAGCACGGTACGCCCCCAGGAACTGCTCGCCTCGATGCGGGCGCCCAGGGCGTCGATCTCGTCGTCCAACTCCTCGGGACCGAACTCGCCGGCGCCGCCGCGCCGCGCCATCGCCGCCGTCATCGACGCCCGTCCGTCCTCGCCCGGGCTCTCGTCCCGGTCGCCGACCGGCAGCGCCAGCACGATGTCCACGAGCGGCAGGCTGCGATCGGGCGCGACATAGACGGGCACGCCGTTCCCAAGTTCGAAGCGCAACCCGGCAACCGGCGGCGGCTCGAAGACCGACGGCCGAAACCGCAGATCCTCGGGCCGCTCCGGAATCGCCTGCGCCGAGACCGGCGCGGTGAATGGCGGCGTCACCGCCGCGACGACCGCGAGCGCGAGCAGGCGGCTCACCGTCCGGCACTCCCGCTGCGGGTCAGGGAAAGGACCGCCCGGTCGGCCGGCCGGAGATAACGTTCGATCACCCGTTTTAGGTCATCGGCCGAGACATCGGCCGCGGCGTCGAGCCACCGCGTCAACTGCCGCCAGCCGCCGAGCGCCTCGGCCGCCGCCAGCCGGTGCGCCAGCCCGGCGTCCTGTTCGAACTGACGCCAGGAATCGGTCAGAAGCTGCCGTCGGACCCGCTTGAGCTCCGAGTCGCGGGCGCCGCCGGCAAGGACCCTCTCGAGCAGCCGATCCCAGGCGGGGGTCAGCTCCGGCAGATGCACACCCTCGCCGGCCTCGATCCGTACGGCGAAGTACCCGCCGAACTCTCGCGACACGTGCTCCGCCGAGGCCGCGAAGGCAACCCGTTCCTCGCCCGTGACCAGCTCCCTGTACAGCCGGCCGGAACGGCTGTTCAGCAGGCCGGCCAGAACGTCGAGGGCAACCGCGTCGCCGGCCGCCGCGAACGGCACTGTGGGGTACCGGATCTCGACCTGGCTCCGGCAGGCGCAGAGACCTTCCAGGGAACCGAGCGCCGGTTCGGGCGCGGCTGGCTTCTCCGCCGCGGCCGCCCTGCGGCTGCCGGCGCCCTTCAACCTGCCGAAGTACCGCTTCGCAAGCTCCCGCGCTCGCGCCGGAGACACGTCGCCCACCAGCACCGCCACCAGCCGGTCGGGCCGGTAGGTGGCCTCGAAGTGGGACCGCGCGTCCGCGGGGAGCAGGCGCGCCACCTCCAGCCGTTCGCCGCCCGGCGAATGGGCATACGGATGCCCGGCGCCCCAGTAGGCGGCGTCGAAGAGGTCGAACCAGGTACCGGCCGGGCTCGAATCGATGCGCTGGCGTCGCTCCTGCTCGACCACCGCCAGCTCCCGCCGAAAGCCCCGGAACACCGGCTCGAGCAGGCGGTCGGACTCCATCCAGAACCAGAGTTCGATCTTCTCCTTCGGCAACAGCGTCTGGAACGCGGTCGAGTCGTGGCGGGTGAACGCGTCGATGCCGAGCGCGCCCGCCCGCGTGTAGACGCCGGCGTAGGCGCCGGGCCGCTGAAGAGCTGCAAGGCGCTGCTCCACCCGCTCCAGACCGGACGCCGCCGCGCCGCGCCGGACGGACTGTTCGTACAGCCGCTCCCAGCGCCGGAGCAACGGCGCCTCCTCCTCCCAGTCACGGGTGCCGATCGTCCGGCTGCCGGCATACAGGAGATGCTCCACGACGTGAGCGAGGCCGCGGCGACCGGGCGGGTCCGACGCCGAGCCGCCGCGCACCGCCCAGACGGCGGCCACCAGGGGACGTCCGGGACGTTCCACGATAAGGAAGGTCATCCCGTTGTCGAGGGTGAACCGGGTCGGTTCCAGGAACGGCGACGCGGAAGCCGCCGGTGAAGAAACCGCGGCAAGAAGAATGGCGGCGAGAACCGTCGACTTCACGGTCGTTCCTCGACGACGAGGTAGGCGCCTGCCGGCGGATCGACGATTCGGGTCCGCTGGCCGGACGGCCAGCGGAGGTCGAGTCGCGACGGGCTGCCGCCCGCCGGAACCGCCCAGCGCACGCGATGCCCGCTCGACGACTGGTAGCTGTCGCCGCGGGTCACCCAGCGCCGTGCCGGCGGCTGCTCCCCGGCACCGGTGAGCGTCGCGACAGCTCCCGTCGCCTGCGTGTTCGGAGAATGGCTGCGCAGTTCGAGGCCCAGCCACGTGGCGCCGGCCGGCCCCGGCGTGTCGTTCCGCCACAGCCGCGCCGGACCGTCGTTCGCGGTGACCGCCAGGTCGGCGTCACCGTCGTTGTCGAAGTCCGCCACCGCCGCGCCCCGGCTGACCAGCGGCTCCTCCTCGGTCCATGCGCACCGAATCTCGAGGAACCGTCCGGGGTCGGGGTCGCCAACGCCGCGCAACAGGAGGTTCCGCTGCCGGTGCTCGGTGTTGTCCCGCCGGGGCGAAGCGAAGATGTGGCCGTTTGCCACATACACGTCGAGAGCGCCGTCGCGGTCGAAGTCTTCGGCGACGATTCCGAACCCGAGCAGGTTGAACGACGGTTGACCGAAGCCCGTCGTCGCCGAAGCGTCTTCGAACAGCATCCCGGCCGCCCGGCCGACGTTTCGATACAGCGTGTTCGTCTCCACGTCGAAGTTGGTCACCGCCAGATCGGGGTCACCGTCGACGTCGAAGTCGGCCACGGCCAGCCCCATGCCCGCCTCGGGCCGGCCGTTGCGGTTGACGGCCGCACCCGCCAGCAGGGACAGGTCGTCGAAGCTGCCGTCTCCCCGGTTCCTGTACAGGAGGTTCAGGGTCAGGTCGTTCGCCACGTAGAGATCCGGCCAGCCGTCCGAGTCCAGATCGGCGAAGAGAACGCCGAGCCCCTTGCCGTCGGCGCCGCCGAGACCGGCGGCCTCCGTCTCATCTTCGAACCCTTCGCTGCCGCGGTTCACGTAGTAGCGGTCGTGCTGGCCCACGAACAGCGACGGGTCGCAAACCTCCGGCGGCGAGTCCGGCCCGTCCCGGCGACAGTCCAGTCCGTGCTCCGGGTCGTAGTCCAGGTAGCGGCTGACGTAGAGGTCGATATCGCCGTCGCCGTCCGCGTCGGCGAGCGCCATCGAGGAGCCCCAGGAGAACTCGTCCTCGCCCGCTGCCGAGAGCGTCTCCGCCGGCGCGAACTGCCCTGCGCCGTCGTTGCGCAGTAGCACCGTCGGACCGTAGTGCGACACGAGCAGGTCGACGTCCCGGTCGCCGTCGACGTCGGCCGCCACGACGCCCTGGCCGTAGCCGCTGGCGAGGTCGCCGGCGCCGGCCGGAACGAAGCGGAACTCCCCCGCTTCGTCCGGTCCCAGGTTCCGGAACAGCCGGTCCGCCGCCGCCCCGCCGTCCGGCGGAAACGGCCCCGACTGCACGAGGTAGAGATCGAGCCAGCCGTCGCCATCGAAGTCGATCCAGGCGACGCCGGCCCCCATCGTCTCGGGCAGGTGCAGGCCACCGGCAGCGCCCGCGTCGTGCTGGAAACGAAGCCCCGTTTCGGCGGCTACCTCGGAGAAGCTGAATCCGCAGTCCTCCGGCGCAGCGGCCAGACAGGGGCGGAGAGCGAACAATTGGACGGCGCCAAGGACGACGGCCAACCGCCCGACACCGCCTCGCCAACCCATCCGGCGACGGTAACAGCCCGCCTTCCACCTTTAGACTTCACCTATGGAACTGGTCTGCGGCGCACACACGCTCGCGTTCAGCGATCGCCCCCTGGTGATGGGCGTCCTGAACGTGACGCCCGACAGTTTCTCGGACGGCGGTCTCTTCGACGGTCCGGACAAGGCGCTCGAACACGCTCGACGAATGGCGGCGGAAGGCGCCGACCTGATCGACGTCGGTGCCGAGAGCACGCGGCCGGGAGCCGATCCCGTAACGGCCAAGGACGAGCTCGCGCGCCTGCTGCCGGTGATCGAGGGAATCGCCGCGCTCGATCTCGGTGTGCCCCTGAGCGTGGACACGGCGAAGCCCGAAGTCGCCGACCGGACGCTTGCACAGGGCGCACACCTGATCAATGACATCTCTGGCGCCGGCGAGGCGATGCTCGAGGTCGCGGCGCGGCACGAAGCGCCGGTGATCGCGATGCATATGCAGGGCGAACCCCGCACGATGCAGAGAGAACCCCTGTACGACGATGTCGTGGCGGAGATCCGCGACTACCTGGCCGAGCGCGTGGCGGCCGGACGCGACCTCGGCGTCAACGTGCTGGTGGACCCGGGGATCGGCTTCGGCAAGACTCTGGAACACAACCTCGACCTGCTCGCGAACCTGCGCGAGCTGCGCGAACTGGATACGCCGATCGTCCTCGGAGTATCCCGCAAGTCCTTCCTCGACCGACTGCTCGGCGGAGTGGCGGTCGAGGAGCGGTTGGCCGGAACCCTGGCGGTCAACGGCTGGGCGGCGGCCCTCGACGTCGTCGACGTGCTGCGGGTCCACGACGTGCGGGAGCACCGGCAACTGGCGGAGAGCATCGGCGCCCTGCGCCGGCATCGCCGGGCGCCGGCGCCGCGGCGGCGGGTCCTCGCCCGCGGCATCCCCTGCCGATGCCGTATCGGCGTCACGGCGAGGGAACGTTCGGCGCCCCAGGATCTCGTTGTGGACGTGGAGGTGAACATGGCGCCCGCGGCCCTGGGAGCGCCGGACGAGATCGGCGAAACCACGGACTACGCCGAGATCGCGGACCTCGCCCAGGCCGTGGCGGCAGGCGGCGAGTACCGGCTGATCGAAACGCTGGCCGAGCGGATCGCCGTCGCGGTCGCCGGTCCGGCGGACGGCCAGGAGACCCGCAAGCGGATCGAGTCGCTGCGGGTCCGCGTTTCGAAGCCTGGAGCAGCCCGCGAGCTCGGCGTCGCCGAAGTCGGCGCCGAGATCGACTGGCGTCCGTGACCCGCGCGTTCATCGCCCTGGGCTCCAACCTGCGGCCGCGGAGCGCGAACCTGCGCGCGGCCCTCGGTCACTTGCGCCGGCTCGCGGAGGTGAGGTCGGTCTCGACCTTCCACCGAACCGAGGCGGTCGCCGAGCGCGGTGTCCGCGCGGCGGACCCCGAGTTCCTGAACGCGGCCGCAGCGCTCGAGACTGACCTTGGCGCCCACGAACTGCTGGCAGCCCTGCTCGGGATCGAGGCCGCCCTCGGCCGTGACCGCACCGCCACCGGCCCCCGGGCGATCGATCTTGACCTGCTGCTCTTCGGCGACCGCATCATCGACGCGCCCGGTCTGGTCCTGCCGCATCCCCGGATGCACCGGCGCCGCTTCGTCCTCGAACCCCTGGTCGAGATCGCGCCGAACGCGTGGCATCCGGGCCTGCGGAAGACGGCGGCCGAACTCCTGGCGGAGCGCTAGTAGCTCTTCGGGAGGCCGAGAACCTTCTCGGCAATGTGGCAGAGGATGAGCTGCGGGCTCACCGGAGCAAGGCGCGGGATCATCACTTCGCGCATCAGCCGCTCGACGTGAAACTCCTTCGCATAGCCCATGCCGCCGTGCGTCATGACCGCCTGGGTGCAGGCCTTGAAGCCCGCTTCGGCGCCGAGGTACTTCGCGGCGTTCGCGTAGTGGCCGCAGGGTTCGTCGCGGTCGTAGAGCGATGCCGCCTGCATCGCCATCAGGAACGCGGCCTCCAGCTCCATCCAGCACTCCGCCAGCGGATGCTGGATCGACTGGTTCTGGCCGATCGGCCGGCCGAAGACACGGCGCTCGCGAGCGTAGTCCGTTGCCCGTTCCAGGGCGTTCCGGCCCACTCCCACCGCCTCGATGCCGATCAGGATCCGCTCCGGGTTGAGGCTGTGCAGAATGTACTCGAAGCCGCGTCCCTCTTCGCCGATCCGGTCCTCAACCGGCACCTCGAGCCCGTCGATGAACAGTTCGTTCGAGTCCACGGCGGCCCGGCCCATCTTCGGAATCCGCCGGACCTCGACCTTCGACCGGTCGAGCGTCGTGTAGAACAGCGAAAGGCCCTTTGTCGCCTTCCCGGTCTCGGCCCTGGGCGTCGTCCGCGCAAGCAGCATGACGCGGTCCGCCTCCTGGGCGGTCGTGGTCCAGATCTTGCGGCCATGGACGATGTAGCCGCCGTCCCGCTGCCGCTCGGCGCGCGTCGTGATCGCCGTGGTCTCCAGACCCGCGTCGGGCTCGGTGACCGCGAAGCAGGTCTTCGCCCGGCCTTCGATCAGTTGCGGAAGGAACCGCCGTCGCTGGTCCTCACTGCCGAAGACGACGATCGGGTGCGGACCGAAGATGTTGATGTGGATCGCCGACGCCGCGCTCATGCCGCCGCCCGCGCGGGCGACTTCGTGCATCACGAGAGCGGCTTCGGTGACACCCAGGCCGGAACCCCCGTACGCCTCCGGCATGGCGATGCCGAGTGCGCCGCACTCGGCCATGGCGCGGTGGAACTCGTTCGGGAACCGCGCTTCGTTGTCGACCTCGAGCCAGTACTCGTCGTCGAAACCCGCGCAGGTGCGCGCGATTCCGTCGCACAAGGCCCGCTGTTGTCCGGTGAGAGTGAACTCCATCAACCGGGAGCGGAGGGCAGCAGGACATACCGAGCCAGCACGGCGAAGCCGCCGATCAGGATCAGCGCCGCGGTCCAGATCAGGGTCAACTGCTGCCACCGTGCGAGATGGTCGAGCGCCCGTACCCGCCGCAGGATGCCGCGTAGCAGGAACGGCATGGACGCGCCCCAGGCCAGGAGCAGGCCCAGGAGCAACCACGAAGTCGGCGAAAAGCCCTGCAGCACGGCCAGCGCCCCGATCGCGAACAGGAGCGCCAGGCGCACCACGACGCGCACGAAGCGCAGGCTCCCGGCCTGCTGCCGCTTGAGCTGGTCCCGCCGGTCGCTGAAGTCGATCGCCACGTCTCGACTCAGGAGTCGCCGAGGCCGGCCAGATCGAGCAGGAACGCGTAGACCAGGGCGGTTTCGCGGTAGCGGTCGTAGCGGCCGGATGCGCCGCCGTGGCCGGCGCCCATGTTCGTCTCGAGCAGCAGGAGGTTGTCGTCCGTCTTGTTGGCCCGCAGCCGCGCCACCCACTTCGCCGGCTCCCAGTACTGGACCTGCGAGTCGTGCAGGCCCGTGGTCACGAGCAGGTGGGGATAGTCCCGCGCTTCCACGTTGTCGTAGGGCGAGTAGGAGAGCATGTAGTCGTAGTACTCGCGGACCCTCGGGTCGCCCCACTCGTCCCACTCGAAGGTGGTGAGCGGGATGCTCGCGTCGAGCATCGTCGTCACGACGTCGACGAAGGGTACCCGGGCCACGACGCCGTCCCAGAGGTCGGGGCGCATCGTGAACGCCGCACCCACCAGCAGACCGCCGGCGCTGCCGCCCATCGCGTAGACCCGGTCCGGGTCCGCGTAGCCCTCGGCCACGAGGTGTTCGGCGGCGGCGATGAAGTCCGTGAAGGTGTTCTTCTTGTGGAGCAGCTTGCCGTTCTCGTACCAGGAGCGGCCCATCTCCTCGCCGCCGCGGATGTGGGCGATCGCGTAGACGAAGCCGCGGTCGATCAGGCTCAGGAGCGGCGAGCTGAACGACGCGTCCATGCTCGAGCCGTAGGAACCGTAGCCGTAGAGCAGCAGCGGACTGCCGTCGTCCCCGGAGCGCAGGTCGGGCCGGTAGACGAGCGACACGGGCACCTGGGCGCCGTCCTCCGCGGTGGCCCACAGCCGTTCGCTCCGGTAGTTCGCGGCATCGAAGCCGCCCAGCACCTGGTCCTGCTTGCGCAGGGTCTTCTCCCGCGTCACCGGGTCATAGTCGAACACCGACCGCGGCGTGGTCAGCGACTGGTAGACGTAGCGGAGCGTCCCGGACGACGGATCCGGGTTGGCGCCGAGCCCGGTCGAGTAGGTCGGTTCGCCGAAGTCGAGGTCATGGCCCTCGACGGCGGCGCCGCCCATCGGCTCGATCCGGAGCTGCTCCAGGCCCTCGCGCCTCTCCGCCAGCACGAGGAAACGATCGAACAGCTCGAAGCCCTCGAACAGCACGTCGTCACGGTTCGGCAGTTCCTCGCGCCAGGCCGCGCGCCCGGTGTCGCCTTCGGCGGTCGACATGAGCCGGAAGTTCGGCGCCCCGTCGTTCGTCCGCACCCAGAAGCGGTCCCCCAGGTGATCCACGCTGTACTCGTGGCGTTCTCCCCGCGGCTCGAAGACGACGAAGTCGCCGTCCGGATCGTCGGCCCGCAGCACACGCACCTCCGTGCGCAGGGTGTGGCTGGAAGTCGCCAGCAGGTACTTCCGTGACTGCGTCCGCCCGAGGAACACGCTGAACGTCTCATCCGGCTCCTCGTAGACCAGTTCGTCCGGCTCGGTGGAACCCAGGCGGTGCCGGTACACCTGGTAGGCGCGCAGCGTGTCGGGATCCTGGCGGACGTAGAACAGGGTCGCGCTGTCGGCAGCCCAGACGAGATTCGCCGTCACGTCCGGGATCTCGTCGGCGAGAGTCTCACCCGTCGTCAGGTCCTTGAACCGAACCGTGTAGAAGCGGCGTCCCACGTCGTCAACGCCGTACGCCAGGATCCGGTGGTCCGGACTGACGGACGGACGGACCGCCGTGTACTCCTTGCCTTCGGCGACCTCGTTCACGTCAACCAGCACTTCTTCGGCTTCGGGATCCTGGTCGCCGCCGAAGACGTCGCCATCGGCCGGCCGCCGGCCGTGGATCGGGTACTGCTTCCCCTCCTCGTAGCGGGTGTAGTACCAGTAGTCGCCGTCACGGTAGGGAACGGATGAATCGTCCTCGACGACCCGGCTGCGGATCTCCGCGAACACGCTCTCCTGGAGCGCTTCGGTATGCGCCAGCGCGGCGTCGACGTAGGCGTTCTCCGCCTCGAGATAGGCGATCACCTCCGGGTTCTCGCGTTCCCGGAGCCAGTAGTACTCGTCGACCCGCACGTCGCCGTGGGTTTCTAGTTCGTGCGGCCGCGCCTCGGCCCGCGGCGGGTCGCCGGGGCCGGCCGCGGGGGCGGCGCAGGAGGTCACGGCGAGGGCGGCGAGGAGAAGGACAGCAGGAAGTACCTTTGGCATAGACAGGACAGTCTAGCCACCACTCCGCTCCCACAACAGGATGGCAGCGAAGAGGTCCTCCAGTGCGGCGCCGACCGACTTGAACAGGGTGATCTCGGAGGCGTCCCGACGCCCCGTGTGCCGGCCGCGGCACAGCTCGTAGAGATCGCCGGCGACCTCTTCGGCCCTCAGCGCGCCGGACTCGATCGGTTGAACCAGGTCGCCAGCCTCGACCAGAGCGCCGCCTCGCGTGTCGACGAACACGGTGGAACGGCGCACCGCCTCGTCGTCCGCCTCGCGCATCGCCGGCGTGAAGCCGCCGACCAGGTCGAGATGCATGCCGGCGCGGAGCCAGTCGCCCTGGACCAGGGGTTCCGTGGCCAGGGTCGCGGTGCTCACGATGTCGGCGCCGCGGACCGCCGCCTCCAGGTCGCTTGCCGTGCCCGCCGCGAGTTCTTCGAGCAGGGGCGATCGCGACGCCGCGAGCGCTCGCTCGGGCCGGCGACCCCAGAACTCGACCTCGAGATTCGGGCGCACGGCGGCGTGGGCCCCGGCCAGATGGGGCGCCAGGTTGCCCGTGCCGACCACGAGCAGGCGACGGGCGTCCGCCCGGGCGAGGAACCGCGCAGCCAGCGCCGACGACGCCGCGGTGCGCCGGAGCGTCAGTTCCGCGCCGTCGATCAGGGCCAGCGGCTCGCCGGTCTCTCCCGACGCCAGGATGTAGCTGCCCTGAATCGTGTCGAGACCCCGCGAGGCGTTGCCCGGAAAGGCCGTCGCGACCTTGACCCCCAGGTAGCCGCCGACCGTCCAGGCCGGCATCAGGAGCAGCGTCGCATCGGGCTCGTCGGCCGGCGCCTGGACCCGGTGGTGGTGGCGCACCGGCATCTCGCAACCGTCGCGAAAACCCGTCTCGAGTGCGTCCACAACAGCACCCCAGGGGAGCAGTTCGGCGGTCCGGGCCGCGTCGAAGATCTTCATGGAGCCTGCGGAGGATAGTCTCATCCGCGATGACCCACCTCGACGAACTCGAAGAGAACGGCTACGTCATCCTGGAAGGAGTACTCGACCGCGAACAGCAGGAGGCGCTGCGCGGAGTGCTCCAGCCCCACTTCGAACGCCATCTGTTCGGCCGCAATCCCTTCGAGGGCCACAACACGCAACGGGTGTACGGCCTGCTCTCGAAGTCGCGGTTGTTCGACGGGTTGGTCGCGCACCCCGCGGTCATGGCGGCCTGCGAGGCGACGCTCGGACCCGGCTTCCTGCTCTCGGTGGCTCACGCCATCCTGATCCACCCAGGCGAAGTCGCGCAGAGCCTCCACCACGACGACTCGTTCTACCCGCTGCCGCGGCCCAGAAAGGCGCTCGGCGTGAGCACGATCTGGGCGCTCGACGACTTCACCGAGGACAACGGCGCTACCCGCATCGTGCCCGGAAGCCACCGCTGGAACGGCGACCGGCCCGACGACGCGGAAGCCCGGCCCGTCATCATGCCCTCAGGCTCCCTGCTCATCTTCCTCGGCACGCTCTACCACGGGGGCGGCGAGAACTGCTCCGCGGGTTCCCGGCTCGGGCTGACCATCCAGTACTGCCCGGCATGGGCCCGCCAGCAGGAGAACTTCATCCTCGGCGTGCCGGCCGGCGAAGTGCCGCATCTGCCCGAGACCGTCCAGGAACTCATCGGCTACGGAATCCATCCCCCGTTCATGGGCCACGTCGACGGCCGCCACCCATTGAAGGCACTCCAGACATGAAGAGACTCGCACTGCTGCTGGCGCTTGCCGCACTGCCGTTCACCCTGGCCTGCGGCGCCCCCGCCGACGCTCCGGAAGCCGAAGCCAGCGGCGGAGAGACCACCGGCAGCGCCGTCCCTGAAGGCGCGCCCCGGCTCGTCCTCCTGATCGCCGTCGATCAGATGCGGGCCGACTACCTGGAACGCTTCCGCCCCCTTCTGAACCACGGGCTGGCGCGCCTGCTCCAGGAAGGCGTCGTCTTCACCGACGCCCACCACTTCCACGCCGCCACCGAAACCGCCCCCGGACACGCCACCCTGGCCACCGGCGTGTTCCCGAAACGGCACGGGATCATCGCCAACGGCTGGTTCGACCGCGAGGCGGGCGAAGACGCGTACTGCTGCGGTGATCCCGACTACGGCGTCTCGCCGCGCAACATGCTGGCACCCTCGATCGGCGACCTGATGAAAGCCGCCTGGCCCCAGTCGAAGGTGTTCGCCGCCAGCGGCAAGGACCGGGCGGCGATTCTGATGGGAGGGCACCACGCGGACGGCGCCTGGTGGTACAGCCGCTTGAGAGGAACCTGGGTGACGTCGCCCTACTACGGCGACCCGGACTCGCAGCCCGAGTGGCTTGAGCGCTTCAACGGCGAGGACCGGCTCGCGGTCCACTTCGGTACCGCCTGGGAGCCCCTTCTGCCGCTGGAGCACACTTCGGCCTACGACATCGAACCACTCGATCGCGGTTCATTCGCCGACACCTTCCCGCATGCCCTCGGCGGCTACACGGTCGAACGATCGGCCTTCTACGCGTCCATCTATCGGTCGCCCTTCCTGGACGCCTACCTCGGAGATTTCGCCGAGGCGTTGATCGACGCCGAGGACCTGGGCGCGGACGAGTTTCCCGATCTGCTGGCGGTCAGTTTCTCCGCTCTCGACACGGTGGGGCACGGCTTCGGTCCCAACGCGCCGGAGACGCTTGATGTGATCCTCCGGCTCGACCGCACGATCGGCGAGTTGCTCGATTTCGTCGATGAGAAGGTCGGTCTGGAGAACGTGCTGATCGGACTCTCCGCGGACCACGGCGTCGGCGTCGTGCCCGAACTCGTCGTGCGCGACGGCGGCGACGGCGGTCGTTTCGGCACCGAACAGACGCTCTGCGTACAGCGGCTGCTTGCACGCCTCGAGGAGCGTTTCGGCAGCGGCGAGTTCCTGCTCGACACCTTCTATCTCGACGCTGAGGCGATCGAAGCGGTCGGCGCCGATCGGGCGGCGGTGGAAGACACGATCATCGAAGCGATGAGCGGCTGCCCGCTGATCGCCGAGGTCATCAGACCGGCCGACCTGGACCCCTCGCATTCCCTGCACGAGCTCTACCTGAACAGCTACTACGCCGAGCGGAGCGCGGATCTGATCGCGATACCGGAACCCAACGTACTGCCGGCGCCGCTCTCGGCAGTAACCGCCAGTCACGGCTCGCCCTACGGCTACGACACTCACATTCCGCTCATCATCCGCCGGCAGGACGGCACGGGCCGGGTCGTGGAAGAACGGGCGAACACGATCGACCTGGCGCCCAGCCTGGCCGCGATCCTCGGCCTCGGAGTCGACAGCATCGCCGGCTTCGAGGGCTTCGACGGCACGGACCGGCTCGCCGATCTCTGAGCCCTGGGAGGAAACCGCCATGCGCAATGTGCTCCGGCTCGCCGCCATCATCGTCACGCTCTGCCTGGCCTCGGTCCTCCTCGCGGGCTGTCAGGCCGAGGCACAGACCTACGCCGAGAAACTCGGCTTCCCCGCCGGCACCCGCGCTGTCATCCTGCATGTCGACGACGCCGGCATGTCGCACGACTCGAACGTCGGCGCCTTCCGCTCCATCCTGGAGGGCGCCGCCAACTCGATGAGCGTCATGATGCCCTGCCCCTGGGTGCCGGAACTTGTGCGGGGCCTGGAGGAGAACCCGGGCATCGACGCCGGCCTCCACCTGACCCTGACCGCCGAATGGGACGACTACCGCTGGGGACCGCTGGTGGGCCGCGAGGCGGCGCCCGGCCTGGTCGACCCGGAGGGCGCCCTGTGGTCGAGCGTCGCCGAGGTCGTCGCCCACGCTTCTCCCGACGAGGTGGAAGCCGAGGTGCGCGAGCAGATCCGCCGCGCCCGGACGATGGGCTTCGAACCGACCCACCTCGACTCGCACATGGGCACCCTCTTCGCGACGATGGACTTTCTCGAGCGCTACATCCAGGTCGGCATCGACGAGGGCATTCCGCTCATGTTCCCTGGCGGCCACAACGCGATCCTCGAGGCCCAGTACGAAGCCCAGGGGCGGGACACTCCGCCGGGCCTGGGCCGCGCGACTGAACTCGGCCAGCGGATCTGGGACGGGGGTCTGCCCGTCCTCGACGACCTGCACAACCTGAGCTACGGGTGGGTCCCGGAGAGCGGCGCCGACGCCACGGACGAGGAACTGACGGAGTACAAGGTCGAACGCTACGTCCAGGCCCTGCGCGACCTGCGCCCCGGCGTCACGATGATCATCATGCACTCGACCGACCCCAGCCCGAACTTCAAGTACATCTCCAGCTCCGGTCCCAGCCGCAAGGGCGACATGCTGGCGATGCTCGACCCCCGCGTGCAGCAGGCGATCGAGGACGAGGGCCTGGTGCTGACGACCTTCCGTGAGCTCAAGCAAAGGCGGGATCGCGTCGACTAATCGACGACGGGTTCCGAACGTCGGCGGCGTTTCGCCGGAGGAGGCCGCTCAGGCCTGGCTGGTTCAGGCTCGGCGGCTGCTGGCGATCATGGACCGGCCAGCGGAGTCGGCAAGGATCGAAACGACACGGGATGGACCGATAGCCGTCGTTGAGGTTGGCCCCGGAGGAGAGACCGAGAACTCCGACGCGATCCTGGATTGGGCCTTCGAAGCCGCTGAGCGGGTCCTTCGCGGCGATCCGCAGCCGTCCGACGCGGAGGTCTACAAAGCGGCTAGCTGGTGATGCGCTGGAACTTCGGCGGGCGGCGTTCGACGAAGGAGGCGACGCCTTCCTTGAAGTCGCCGCGCTGGAGGCTCTCGGCCATCAACTGGTTCGACTCGCGGAGCGCGTCGCCGGTGTCCATCATCAGGTGACGGTAGACCTGCTGCTTGATGACCTTGAGCGACATCGGCGCGGAGCGCTCGGCGAGCGCCCGGACGTAGTTCTCGGCCTCGGGCACGACCCGGTCGTGCGGCACCGAGCGGTTGACGACGCCCATCTGAGCCGCCTCCGGACCGTAGAACTTGCGGCCCGTCCAGAGAATGTCGAGCGCGTTGGCCGGGCCCGCGACGCGGGGCAGGATCCAGCTCAGACCGTGCTCGGCGATCAGGCCGCGGTTCACGAACGCGGACGTGAAGACCGCCCGGTCCGAAGCCAGGCGGATGTCGCAGAGCATCGCGATGGCGAAGCCGAGACCCGCGCAGGGACCGTTGATCGCCGCAACGATCGGTTTGCGTACCGCCATCAGGTAGTTGAAGGTGACGCCGAAGTTCTCGGCCCCCATCTCTTCGATCGCGCCCGCCTCCGCATCCTCGAACGCGTTGCCACCGCCGCTGCCGCGCTCGCCCCGACTGGTGGCCTGGAGGCCCTGCATGTCCGCTCCGGCGCAGAACCCGCGGCCGGCGCCGGTCAGGACGATGCCGACGACACGCTCATCGCGCTCGGCGGCCGCGATCGCATGCTTCATCTCGGCCATCATGCTGCCGGTGATCGCGTTCAACTGCTCCGGACGGTTCAGGGTGATCGTGGCGATCGGATCGTCCACGTCGTACTTGATGAGTTCGTACTCGGTCATTCGCTTGGCCTCCAGCCGCTGTTCTGAGTGAGCGGCAAAGCGTACCAGCGGCGCTAACATGGAACCATGCCTCAAACCCGAACACTGCACGGAACCCGAACCGGCGGCGCGATGCTCGCCCTCGCCGCCGCGGCTTTCCTGCTCGCCTGCGCCGACGCGGAGCCGGCGTCCGAGCTCCCGCCCACCGCGCCGCCCGCTGCACCGCAAGGCACGTCGGATCGGCTGGAGATCGTCGACCGCGCGATCGAACACCACGGAGGTGACCTGTTCGAGAGTTCCCGGGTCAGGCTGACAGTGGCTTCCCGTTCCGGGAGCTTCGACGTCGACTCGACGACGGACGGCGACCGCTTCGAGTACGTCATCCGGGCCTCCGCCGGGGACGACGAGCGGGAGTACCGACGCGACAACGCCGCTCTCGAGGTGACCGAGGGCGGCGAGCCGATGGAGATGGACGAGAGGCAGCACGTACGCGCCGAGAGCTACGTCAACCAGCGCATGTACTTCCTCTTCCTGCCCTACAAGCTGAACGATCCCGGTACCTACAAGGAGGACCAGGGTCTCGAGGAATGGGACGGACGGCAGTTGAACCGGGTCCGCGTGACCTTCGAACCCGGTTCGAGCGACGGCGCCGACAGCGCCTACGTCTACTGGTTCGACCCGGAAACCGCCCGGCTCGAGCAGTTCGCCTACGACTACAGCAGCGGCACCGGACTCCGCTTCCGCATCCTCCGCAACTACCGCCGCATCGGCGGCCTGCTGTTCTACGACGCGGACAACTACGGCCTGAACACTCCGGACGGGGGACTGACGGTCGATGACATCACGCCCACGTACGTCGCGGACGAACTGCCCCTCGTCTCGCAGATCGAGCTCCGCGACATCGACGTGGAACACCTCGCGAAGTGAAGAACCGAGTCGCAGCCTCCGCCCTCACCGGGCTTGCGGCCTGCGTGCTGTTCGTGTCCTGCGAACCGTCCGAACTCGAAGAACAGGCGCCGGCGTTCGACCCGCAGAGCGTCGCGGCGGAAGTGCTGGAGATACTGGACGCGCAGGTGGAGGCCTGGAACAAGGGCGACATCGAGGGCTTCATGGCTGGGTACCTGCGGAGCGGGGAGTTGCGCTTCACCTCGGGCAACGAGGTGCGCCGCGGCTGGAGGAACACCCTGGAACGCTACCGCCAGACCTATCCCGACCGCGCCGCGATGGGTACGCTGGCCTTCGAGGAACTGGACGTCCGGGTGCTATCCGGGCACGCCGCACAGGTCTTCGGCCGCTTCCGGCTGACGAGGGAATCCGACGAGCCGACCGGTCTGTTCACGTTGCTCGTGGAGCGGCACGGAGAACGGTGGCTGATCGTCACCGATCACACCTCCAGCTAGGGAACCGCCGCGACAAGCCGCGGCACCGACGACGATGACACGATGAGAGAACCAAGCGTCATCCTGATGGGCGTGGCTCTGCTACTGGTGCTGGGAGCCGTCTGCCTCGCACTGGAACTCCCCCGCATCGAGGCGGCGATCGAGACGCGAACCGCTACGACGCTTGGGGACGTCGGCGTGCGCGATCTCCGCATCGAAGCCGACGGCCGTGACGTCACGCTCTACGGCACGATCGCCTTCGCCGAGATCGGGGTCGAGGCCGCACGGCGCGCCGCAGGCGAGCCGGGAGTGCGAAGCGTAGACAACCGCCTGGTGATGGCTGGCGAACCGAGCCTCGAGTTCGGCCCTGACGGCGACATCTGGCTGCTGGCTGGACGCCTCCCGACCCCCGAAAGTCGCCAGGAGCTGTTCGACGCGGCGGCCGCGATCGTGGGTCAGGGCAACGTGATCGACGAAACGGAAGTCGACACGGCCGTGACCGAGCCGTCCTGGATCCCGACTCTCCCGAGATTGCTTCAACTCCTGAGACCGGTGCATGGCGGACCCGGCCTGAGGCTGCGGGACGGGACCTTGACCCTGACCGGCCACACCTCGAGCGAGGGCATGCGCGACCGGCTGGAGTTCGACGTGGGCGTGATTGCCGAAGAGGCCGAAGCCGGCTGGACGATCGCCAATGAGATGGTGGTCGCTCCCGTCGCGGTGAACAGGGTCGCCGAGAACCGGATCCGCCGCCTGCTGGGGGAGCAGCCGATCACGTTCCAAGGTCGTACGGATGCGCTCACCGAGGACGCACGGACCGCCATCGCCGGCATCGGCGAACTGCTGGACGCCTTCTCGAACACACGGGTCGAGATCCTCGTCCACACGGATGCCGGCGGCGATCCCGAGGACGACCGGCGGCTCAGCATCGCGCAGGCCGAGTCCATCCGCGAAGTCCTGTCCGCGAGCGTCCATCCCGACCGCCTGCTGGCCTTCGGCTACGGCAGCGCCCGCCCGGCTGAAGAAGACGGAGCCGGTGGGAGTCAAGGGGTCGAATTCCGAGTTCTCCATCGCCCCTGAAGCAGGATCCGCATGCTCTACGTCCTGTTCGAGATCTGGATCTGGGTGGTCGCCGCGGGGCTGGTCGGCGCGATCTTCGGCTGGTGGCTCCGCAGCATGCGGGCCCGCCGCCAGGTCGCTCGAGAAGCGATGCTCTGGCAGCGGCGCGTCGAACAGCTAAGGAGACTCGCGACAGGTTTGAAGCAGACGACGGAAGACGAAGGAAGTCCAGACGGCCGCTGACTATCGTCAGCCACCGGTGCGCAGATCGAACTGCGATGGGGCGACTTCGACCCCGGCGAGGTGCTGCGCAGCGCGGGCCGTGACTCTGGCCAGCGCCTCGGGCTGCTCCGTGGCTATGGTCCACTGCTCTCCAACGTCGACGGACAGGTCGTAGAGCAAAGGCGGATCGTGTTCCTGCCGGCCGCCGGCGAGCCCGTACTCGCCCTCGGTCACGAAGTGCGCCTTGTAGTTCCCCACCCGGTAGGCGTAGAGCTCGCTGCCCCGGTAGAACGGCACCTCTTCGCGCGGGCCTTCACCACTTCCGCGCAGCACCGGGGCCAGGTCGAAGCTGTCCATCGGCCGGTCGTCCGGCACCGCGCCGCCGGCCATGCCGACGAAGGTCGCGAACAGGTCACTGGTCGACCCGATCTCCTTCGTGACCACCTCGGGGGCGATCGTCCCGGGCCACCAGAACAGCCCCGGCACCCGCATGCCCCCGTCCCAGGTCATCCCCTTGCCTTCACGTAGCGGCCCGGCCAGGCCTCCCTGGGTACGGAACGCGGTCCACGGGCCGTTGTCGCTGCTGAAGAAGACCACGGTGTTGCCGGCGATCCCCTCCTCCTCAAGCGTGTCGAGGATCCTGCCGACGCTCCAGTCGATCTCCTCGATCACGTCGCCGTAGAGCCCGGCGCCGCTGTGATTCTCGAAGCCGGGCGCCCGGAACAGCGGCACGTGGGGCATGCTGTGCGGCACGTAGACGAAGAAGGGTTCGTCCCGGTGCGCGCGGATGAAGTCCACCGCCTCCTCCGCGTAACGCTTCGTGATCGTGGTCTGATCCGCAGGCTGCTCCAGCGTCTCCGTGACGATCTCGCCGGCCCCGTCGCGCTCCGAGCGGATCAACGGCACGTCCCAGTACTCGATCTTCGGGTCCAGGAACGCGGCTCGACGCTCTTCGCGAGGGAGCGTCGACATCATGTCGTTCGAGTAGGGAATGCCGAACCAGTAGTCGAAGCCATGACGGGTCGGCAGATATCGCGGTCCGTCGCCCAGATGCCACTTGCCGAACATGCCCGTCGCGTAGCCGACGTCGCGGAGCGCCTCGGCGAGCGTGATCTCCTCGTCCTGGATCCCGCCCACGAAGTCCGGGAACAGCACACGCACCTGGTCGCCGTAGAGACCGTTGCGCACCGGCAACCGCCCAGTCAGCAAGCCCGCCCGGCTCGGCGAGCAGACCGAGGCGGTGACGTAGAAGTTCGTCCAGCGCTGGCCTTCGGCCGCCATCCGGTCCAGGTGCGGCGTCCGGATCACCGGCGCGCCGTAGCTGCCGAGATCGCCCCAGCCCAGGTCGTCGGCGAAGAAGACGATGAAGTTCGGGGGACGGCCTGACGGGGCGCCGGAGGACTCCTGGGCATCCGGCGCGCAGGCCGCGAGAAAGGAGACGAGCAGGAGGGCAAAGCAGGCTCTTGGCATACGGCGAGTGTAAGGGACAGTAGGATCGCCAACTTCCGCCCGCTGAACCACCCAGAGACAGCACCATGACCCCACCCAGGATCGACGAAACCCGCGCACTGGACCACCTGATGGACCTCCTCGCCATCGAGGGCCTGAGCGGCCGCGAAGGGAAGGTCGCGGCCGCGGTCCGAGAAAAGCTCCTCGCAGCGGGCTGCGAGCCGTCCTGGATCGGCCACGACGACGCGAACGAGCGGATCCCAGGCGACTACGAGGTCGGCAACCTGATCGTCGACCTGCCCGGCACGAGCCCCGGCCCGGGGCGGCTGTTCATGGGCCACATGGACACGGTGCCGCTCTGCCGCGGCGCCGTGCCGGTGCGCCGGAACGGACGGATCGAGGCGGAAGGGGACACGGCCCTGGGCGGCGACAACCGGACATCGATCGGCGCCCTGGTGACGATGGTCGAGACCCTGTTGATTCAGAGCGTGCCCCGGCCGCCGATCACGGTCTTGATGACGGTCGGCGAGGAAGTCGGCCTGTGGGGCGCGCGAACCGTCGAACTGGAGCGACTCGGCGGTCCCGAACTGGGCTTCAACATCGACTCGGGCGCACCCCACGTACTCATCATCGGCGCGACCGGCGCCGACCGCTGGCAGGTCGACATCCACGGCAAGTCCTCGCACGCGGGCGTCCATCCCGAACACGGAATCTCCGCTGCGCTGATCGCTTCGCGCGCGGTGGCCGACGTGGCCGGACAGGGGTTCTTCGGCAAGATCGAGCTTCCGGCCGGTAGCGGCACTTCGAACATCGGCCGGATGGCGGGCGGCGAAGCGAGCAACCAGGTTACCGACCACGTCTTCGTGTCCGGCGAATCGCGCAGCCACGACAAGGCCTTCCTCGCGCAGATCACCGCCGCCTACCGCGACGCCTTCGAGCAGGCCGCCCGGAGCGTCACGAACTCCGACGGCCAGTGCGGGCGCGTCGACTTCCGGGCCGAAACCGACTACGAGGCGTTCGAGATGCCGAAGGACTCACCGCCCGTGCAACTCGCCGCGGAACGGGTCCAGGCGGTTCTCGGCATGGAGGCCGAGTACCTCGTCGCCAACGGCGGGCTCGACGCGAACTACCTGAACGCCAAGGGCCTTCCCACGGTGACCCTGGGCGCGGGACAGCACAACCCCCACACCGTGGATGAGTACGTCGACGTACAGGAGTATCTCGACGGCTGCCGAACCATCGCCGCCATCGCCGCGGCCTGAGACTGGAGGCACCTGAAATGAACACTCGCATGCTGCACGAGAAGGTGATCGTGGTCACCGGCGCCGGCCGCGGCATCGGCCGCGACATCGCCCTGCTCGCCGCTTCCCACGGCGCGGCCGTGATCGTGAACGACCTCGGCGGCTCGGAGCGCGGCGACGGCGCCGATCAGACGCCCGCACAGGGCGTGGTCGACGAGATCCGGGCGGCCGGAGGACGCGCCACGGCGAACTACGAGAGCGTTACCGACTTCGACGGCGCCAATCGCATGGTCGACCAGGCGCTCGACGAGTTCGGCCAGATCGACGGTGTCGTCAACAACGCCGGCATCCTGCGCGACGTCATCTTCCACAAGATGGAGGAGAGCGACTGGGACGCCGTGGTCGCCGTCCATCTCAAGGGCAGTTTCAACATGGCGCGGGCCGCCGCGCCCCACTACCGCAAACAGATCGGCGGCGCCTTCGTCCACATGACGTCGACGTCCGGGTTGATCGGCAACTTCGGCCAGGCGAACTACGCTGCCGCGAAGCTCGGCATCGTCGGGCTGTCGAAGTCCCTGGCGCTCGACATGCAACGGTTCGAGGTGCGCTCGAACTGCATCGCACCCTTCGCCTGGTCGCGGCTGATCGGCACGATCCCGACCGCCGATCCGGCACAGGCCGCGAGGGTCGCGAAGATGAAAGAGATGACGCCGGCCCTGGTCGCGCCGCTCGCCGTCTACCTGCTGAGCGACGGGGCGAAGGACGTCAGCGGCCAGATCTTCGCCGTGCGCAAGAACGAGATCTTCCTGATGAGCCAGCCGAGACCTGTTCGCTCCGTCCACAACAGCGACGGCTGGACCCCGGAATCCATCGCCGAGCGCGGCATGCCGGCTCTGGCCGGGTCGTTCTTCGACCTGGACCGGACGACCGACGTCTTCACCTGGGAGCCGACGTAGCCGCTGCGCCTACAACTGCCAGGCCAGCAGCAACTGGACGGTGCTTTCGTCCTCGTCCGTGCCGAGCTTGTTGCTCCAGTACTGGTACTCGATTCCCGCGAAGAGCTTGCCGGCGTCGCCGCCGAAGGCCTTGCCCGCGTCCCAGCGGAACTGGGGCTGGGCGAGAATCGTACCGCCGTACTCGACGCCGAACTCGTTCGTCACGGCGCCGATGTACTCGGCGTGACCGGTGATCTGGAAGTCCTGCTCGCCGACCGAGAACAGGTACAGCCAGTTGACGTCGAAGCAGTAGCTGTCGTCCGTTCGCGGCGCGCCGCCGGCGCCGACGCCACTGCTGCCGTCGAGGTACAGCATCAGGTCCGTATTCAGGAAGATGAACCCCGGCGCCTTCCAGGCCAGGCGCAGCCCGGGCAGGTACTTGACGACCTTAGCGTCGCCGGCGGCATTCAGGCCGGCGATGAAGCCGACGTCGGCCAGCGGGCCGCCGCCGACTTCCTTCCCGGTCATCTTGCCGAGGCTCAGCGTCGGGTACCACTCGCCGTAGAAGTCCCGCTCGTTGAAACCGTCCCGGCCCCTGTCGTCGAGGTAATCGATGAAGAAGAAGCTGTCCCCGTACGTCCACTGCGTGGCCTGCTGCAGCGTGAGGACGAAGCTCTCTGCCTCCTGAGCAGAGAACGGGTTCAGCAGTTCGCCGAACTGGAAGTGGAACTCGGTCTGCGCGGCGGCCGGGGCGGAGGCCCCGACCAGGGCGGCGAAGGCGCCGACGGCGAAACGGCGCCGCCGCCCGACATCACTCCGCCCGCCGCAGCCGAGCCTCACGCCACCTCGAACAGCCCCGCGGCGCCCATGCCGCCGCCGATGCACATCGTGACGACGACGTTCTTCGCGCCGCGCCGCTTGCCCTCGATCAGAGCGTGGCCGACCATGCGGGCGCCGCTCATGCCGTAGGGATGGCCGATCGAGATCGCGCCGCCGTTGACGTTCAGCTTGTCGTTCGGAATGCCCAGCCGGTCGCGGCAGTAGATGACCTGGACCGCGAACGCCTCGTTCAGCTCCCAGAGATCGATGTCGTCGATCGTCAGGCCCTGGCGCTCGAGCAGCTTGGGCACGGCGAAGACGGGGCCGATCCCCATCTCGTCCGGCTCACAGCCGGCGACCGCCATCCCCTTGTAGATGCCCAGCGGCTCGAGACCGCGCTGCTCCGCCAGCTTCGAGTCCATGACCACGCAGGCCGAAGCGCCGTCCGAGAGCTGGCTCGCGTTGCCGGCCGTGATCGTGCCGTTCTCCCGCACGGGCTTCAACCCGGAGAGGCCCTCGATCGTCGTGCTCGGGCGATTGCCCTCGTCCTGGCTGAGCTCGACCTCGCCGAAGCTGATGTCCCCGGTCGCCCTGTCGAGAATCATCTTCGTCGCGTTCATCGTGATGATCTCGTCGTCGAAGGCGCCCGACTCCTGCCCGGCCGCGGTCCGCTGCTGGCTCTGCAGACCGTACTCGTCCTGCTGTTCGCGAGTGACGTTGTAGCGCTTCGCCACGACCTCGGCGGTGTCGATCATCGGCATGTGGAGATCCGGCTTGTTGTCCCGGATCCACGGGTCGGGCGCGCGGAAGCCGTTCATCTTGTCGTTCTGCACCAGGCTGATCGAGTCGATGCCGCCGGCGACCACGACCGGCGCTCCGTCGACGACGACCTGCTTGGCGGCGGTGGCGATCGACATCAGGCCGGAAGAGCACTGCCGGTCCATCGTCATTCCCGACACCTCGACCGGTAGGCCGGCCCGGATCGCGCACTGGCGGGCGACGTTAAAGCCCTGGGTGCCCTGCTGCATGGCGCAACCCATGACGACGTCGTCGACTTCGCCCTTCTCGACTCCGGCGCGTTCGATCGCCGCTTCGATGGCCGCCGCGCCCATCGTCGGCGACTCGAGGTTGTTGAAGGCACCCCGATAGGCCTTGCCGATCGGCGTGCGGGCGGTGGAAACGATGACGGCGTCAGTCATGGAGAACTCCCTGGCTTGAATGGTGGCTGTGTAGTCGGTTCTTCGGACCCCCGAGACTAGCACCTACCGTCCGGTCGGTCGGTCACTCCTCCAGCCAGGCGTTGAAGGACGGCTTCCGCTTCTCGCGGAACGCCGCGACACCCTCGCGCGAGTCCGGGTGATGGTCGCCCATCGGCGTCCGGGCGGCGATGTCCTCGAGCGACTGCTCCCAGGTCTGGTCGGCAGCGTTGTAGAGGCTGCGCTTGAGCAGCCGCATCGCCACCTGCGGCCCATTCGCCAGCTCGCGCGCCAGGTCCATGGCCCGCGGCATCAGCCCGTCCGGCTCTACGACCTCGTGCACGAGCCCGAGCTCCAGCGCCTCCGCGGCGCTAACGAGCCTGCTGCGCATCAGGAAGTCCATCGTCTTCGGCAGCCCCATCATCTGCAGCAAGAGGTAGTGACCGCCCTCGTCCGGGAGCAGTCCGAAACGGAGCGTGCCGCTGCCCATGCGAGCAGCGCTCGAGGCGATCCGGAAGTCGCAACTGAGCGCGAGCGAGAACCCGGTCTGGACCGCGACGCCGTTCATCGCCGCGATCGTCAGCTTGTCCATGCCGCGAATCGCCGTGTTGATGGGCTGGGAGATCTTGCGCAGCCCGTTGATCGTGCCGAGGACGTTGTCGTGGCCCCGATGAATGTCCGGCACCAGCGCCTCGCCGCGCCGGCCCTTGTCCTGGCCGCTGATGTCGTCGCCGGCGGAAAACGCCCTGCCGCTGCCGGCAAAGAGGACGACCCGGACCGAGTCCTCCATCGCGGCCTGGGTCAGCGTCTCCAGCAGGTCCCGCTTCATCGGCGCGTCCATGCCGTTGAGACGGTCCGGCCGGTTGAACGTGATGACCAGGATCCCCGGATCCTCGGTGGACACCTCGAAGCCCCTGAACTCGCCCGTCTGGATCATGCCTGCCGCTCCTTCTTTTGGTGGTCTTTGTTCGATGACGGCCGATGATTGTCGCACAGCGCTGTGCTACGTTGCGCCCACCTTCAACACGCGCTTCGCAGAGCCGCTCCACCTCTGCGACGGGAGACACATCAAGGATGAAACGGTTCACCATCGGGCTGTCGGTCTGCGTCCTGGTTGCCTGCCTTGCGCAGGCGGCCCTGTACGCATCCGGCTCCATTTCCGCGGGCAAGGGGATCAACCCGAGGGACGCCTACACCATGGGCAAGGCGCTCACCTTTCAGAAGCTCGTCTGCCCCTCCTGCCCCCTCGAGAAGCGAGACCTCGACCGGGATCGCGCCCTCAGTCTGAAGAACAGCCTCGAAGCCCGGGATGAAGCCGTCAAGCCCGGCACCGAGGACGACGAGCACATCAACGTGCTCTGTCCAGGGGCCGGCGAATCAGCCTGTGCGGAAGCGCCGGACGAGCAGGAACTCGTCCACTTCTACCTGACGCGGCGCTACAAGCTATGACGCACAAGCGCTTCGTTCCTCTCGCCGCGCTTCTGGCGGCAGCGGTCGCGGCGCCGCCCGCCTTCTCCGAGGGATCGCCCTGGCTGCCGGCTCCCGGAGCCGGAACGATCTCCGTTTCCTACGTCTCCCAGGAGGCGACCGAGTTCTACCGCGCCGCCGTGAAGGGACCGACTCCCGCCGGCGGCCACGAGCTCGGCCAGGAGACGCTCTGGGTCAACGGCACCTACGGCATCTCCGACTCCCTGGCGCTGGACTTCCGCGTCGGCGCCGCCGAGAGTTCCTTCATGGCGGGACCGTCGGCGCCGTTTCCGCCCAAGGAGAACCTGAGCGGCCTGCAGGACGTGAACGCCGGCCTGGTATGGCGCTTCCGGGACGAAGTCGTGAGTTCGGGGCCCAGCCTCGCCCTGCGCGCCGCCGCGATCGTCGGCGGCAGCTACACCACCGGCTACATCAGCTCCCTCGGCGACGGCGGCGACGGCGGCGAGGTCTCCCTGCTGATCGGAAAGTACGTGGGAGAGCGCGGCGCCCTGTCCGCCGAACTCGGCTACCGGTACCGCAACAGCAACATCCCGGCCGACACCTTCCTGAACCTGTCGGCGGGCGTTCTGGTCGGCGACCGGGTCGGGCTGAACCTCGGCTACCGGATGACCGACGCCGAGTCCTCGGGGCTCGACATCGGCGTTCGCCCGTTCTCTCCTTCCCGCTTCCCGGAGCTCCAGGAGGACATCGAACTCGTCATCGGCACGGTCAGCATCGGTCTCACGGAGACGACGAATCTCGGCATCTCCTACGGTTCGGTCGTCGGTGGACGAAACACCGCGGTGTCCGACGTGCTCAGCCTCTCGATCGGCTTCAGTTTCGACACGTACTGACGGGAACGCTCAGGGCTCGTTCAGGCTCCAGTCGTACTCGTAGTCGATCGAACCCTCGAAGCCTCGCAGACGAGCGGCGAGATCCTCATCCGCGTAGTCGATGAGGTGTGCCAGCACCGACTCCTCGGTGTTGCCGAAGTCCTCCGTGTACCACTGGTAGATGCTCGAGATGACGATGAAGTCCTCGTCGACGAAGTCGACTCCCCGCGGGTTGTTCACGTAGTCCCGCGCGCCCTGCTCCAGCAGCTCCTCGGTGTTGTAGGCGGTGAACGCCGTCGCCAGCAGGTGGGGACAGCCGTACGCGGCGCAGTTCACCGCGTAGTGGATCCGCTTGTCCCGCCAGAGCGGACGCAGGATGCCGTGCTCGATGTCGTCCAGACTCAGGTCCCGGCCGTTCACTTCCGCGTGCGGGTCCTGCCACGGGCCGGTGTTCGGAATGACGCCCTCGTGGATCTCCTTGATGGAGTCCACCGGGTACTCCGAGAGCACGACCTGGACGGTCAGGGCGTTGTAGAGGTTGATCCAGTACGCCATCTGCTCGGCCCGGGAGTAGGTCAGCGGATCGAGACCCTGCAGGTACTCCAGATAGCCGGCCAGCTTCGCCGTATCGGCGGCACTGGCGGAGATCGCCGCATAGTCGAACAGGTTGACGCCCGAGTCATCGACGTGGACGTAGCGGTCCAGGATCTCCTGCCAGGAGCCGTGTTCGAGCTGCTCCGTGTTCGTCTCGTCGCTGACGTCCCAGCCGGCGATCTCGCTCGATTCCGGAGCGCCGCAGGCGAACGCGAGGATTACCGCCGCCGTCAGGCCCATCCACTTGCGACTCGTCATTCCATCGCCTCCTGCATCTTTCTCCGTCGCCGCAGGGTCAGGTCGACCGCGAGCGCCAGTCCGATCAGACCGAACTCCAGGCCCCGGACCCAAAGCGGCTGCGCGTAGGGTTGCAACGTGTAGTCGGGCAGATTGAGCCCGATGATGTAACTGAGCAGGATCGCCACCGATGCCGTCCACGCCCAGACGCTCGGAAAGACTACCGCGAAGGGCAGCAG
Organism: Acidobacteriota bacterium; assembly: GCA_011525365.1. Lineage (GTDB taxonomy): Bacteria > Acidobacteriota > Thermoanaerobaculia > Multivoradales > Multivoraceae > Multivorans. The sequence continues at coordinate 1,096,605 of WTGQ01000002.1, read as the reverse complement.
CCAGAGCAGATACCAGGGGTTGATCACCGGCGACAGCACTAGCAGAACTCCGAACAGCCAGTCGCCGCGGGGGATTCCGCGTTCGACGCCGCGGACGTAGCGAAGAGAGTAGAACAGCCAGAAGGCGGCGAACAGCAGCGCCACGGCAACCCTCGCCCCGGACGGCGCAACTACCGTCTTGAGCAGCCCGAACAGCGCCGAGTTGAACTCCCAGTCGCGCGCAAAGGTCAGGAGCGAGACGAGATCGGTGCCGCCGGCGACGACGAAGGGCAGGTAGCACGCCGCCAATGTGGCGGCGAACAGCGCCCAGTGCCTCGGCCTCGCGCGAACCAGCACCAGGGGCGCCAGCACCAGGGCGAAGGTCTTCGTCGCAACGGCCAGTCCAAGGAGCGCGGCCGCCGTCCAGAACCGGCGCTCCCGGGCGAGCACGATGCCAGCCAGCAGCAGGCAGACGCCGACGCCGTCCGGGTGCGCGGTGAACGCGAGCTCCTTGACCACGAGCGGGCACCAGGCGTAGAGGAGGACGTTGCGCGCGGGCGCCAGCCGGAGCAGAAGGACGACGACGGCCAGATCGACGGCGATCAGGATCGCCTGCAGCACGGCAACGCTCGCCGGCTTGATCCAGTACGCGACGAGGAAGACGACCTGCGTGACAGGCGCGTAGATCGTCGGCAGCTCCGGGTAGTTGACGCCGTCGAGCACGCCCTGGAACAGCGCCGGCACCGCCGGATCGACGAAGAACTCCTCCGGCGCGGCGCCGTAGGGCGTACCGGCCGTGGCGAACCGGAAGCCGTCCCAGAGGTAGCGGTAGAAGTCGTCCTCGTAGAACGGACCGCCGACGAGCCCGACAAGGCGGAAGGCGACCGCCCAGAACAGCAGGCGGCGAACCGGGAACGCTTCGCCGGTCCTCAGGAACCGGTGGAAGAGACCGAAGACCGGCAGGCCGGTCCAGGCGACGAGAAAGACGAACCAGCCGAGTTCGGGTTCGCCCGGCTGGCGCGCGAGCAGGGCGAGGGCCGCGTAGCCCAGCGCACACCAGACGCCCACCCCGTCGATGTACGTGAGAGACCGCCGCGAGGGCAGCCCGGTCGCGGGCTCAGCCAACCCACTCCGTCCAGCCGGTTCCGCGATGACCGAAGTCGAAGACCTCCGGGTGCAGCAGCTCGGCCAGGATCTCCGCCGACTCGACGACCCGGGGCCCCGGCCGGTTGAAGAACTGGTTGCCGTCGGTCAGGAACACGCGGCCGTTCTTCACCGCGGAAAGATCGGACCAGCCGGGCCGGGCAGCCAGCGGCGGCATCTCGGCCGCGGTACGCGGAATGTCGAAGCCGCAGGGCATGACCGCGATGACGTCGGGGTCGGCGTCGACCATCCGCTCGAACTCGAAGTAGCCCGAGTGCCTTCCCGCCGCGCCGAGCATCACCTTGCCGCCTGCGATCTCCACGAGTTCCGGCACCCAGTTCTCCGCGTGCATCAGCGGATCGATCCACTCGATGCAGGCGATCACGGGCCGCTCGGCGAGTCCGCCGGAGCGCTCGCGAATCGCGTCGAGGCGCGCCGTCAACCCGGCGTTCAGTCGCTCCGCCCGCTCCGGGCGGCCGAGCGCCGAGGCGACGGAGTGAAGGTCGCTGAACACGTCGCCGAGGTCCATTGGTTCGAGCGAGACGATCCGCGGCTCGGACGACACGAGCTCGCAAACCGCCTGCTCGACGTCCTTCAGGCTGACCGCGCACACCTCGCACTGGGTCTGGGTCACGATCACGGTCGGCGCCAGTTCGTCGAGAAGACGCGTGTCGACCCGATAGACGGAGAGAGCGTCCGCGACGATCGCGCGCACCTGGTCGTCGATGGCGCGGCTCGACCCGTCGACGTCGACTTTCGACGAGGAGCAGACCGGCAGCTTCTCCACCGACGGCGGAAAGTCGCACTCGTGGGACCGGCCGACCATGCGGTCCTCGAAGCCGAGGGCGCACACGATCTCCGTGGCGCTGGCGATCAGCGAGACGATGCGGGGCTCGGGCATCGGTAAGCCGAGGCTACCGCCTGCCCAGCAGCAGAACCGCCGCCGCCGGCAGCACCGTCACCGACGCCAGGAGGCAAGCCGGCAGACCGATCAGCATGACCGCCGCCATCGTCTCCAGGCCCGGGTGGTCGGTGAACAACAGGATCGAGAAACTCGCCGTGGTGGTCAGCGTCGTCATCGCGATCGCCCTGCCGACCGACAGGGCCGCCCCGCGGATTGGCTGAGCCGGATCGTCCAGGAACCGGTGGACGACGTGGATGCCGTCGTCGATGCCGAGGCCGAAGATCAGCGGCAGCACGAGCCAGGTCATCACGTTGAAGGGGATGCCGACCCAGCACAGAACGCCCAGTGTAAACGGCACCGCGGCCAGCACCGGCAGCACCGCCAGGAGGACCGAGGCGGGCCGGCGGAAGTCAACGCAGAGGACGAGCAGCACGAATCCCAGGATCGAAAGGGCGATCCAGGGGATCCACGGCCGGTCGCCGATCATCATCCCTTCGACCACCGCCAGCAGGCCGCTGGACCCAGGGTCGATCGCCTGCACCACCTCGCGCTGACGCCGGGCCAGGGCGCCGTCCGCCTTCGAGTCCGCAGCGTAGGCGTAGACGAGCAACTCGCCGGTCGGAGCGACGAACTTGTCGCGCAGGCTGGGCGGCAGCGAGTCGATGTCGGGTGGGCCAGCCGCCGCGGCCCGGCGGAGCGCTGCCACCGCCAGGGCCCGGGGATCGCCCATTCCCGGGGCGGCTGCGGCCGACCGGCCCTCGGAGCCAAAAACCCGGTGCAGTGCCGAGCCCCGCTCCGGCAGATCGGCCGGCAGGATGGTGCCGAGGCTGATCGTCTCGCTGAACAGCGGATGACCGTCCAGCCGGCCCGCGAACTCCCGCGCCTCCTCGAGGCTCTCCGCCGACAGGATCCACGGCGCTCCGTTGGTGCCCAGGACCTCCTGGATCCGGTCGACCATCGCGATGGCCGGCACGCCACGGTTCATGATCCGCTCCAGCCGCGTCTCCACCTGTAGCCGCGGCAAGCCCGCAAGGGCCGCCGCCACGAGGACACCGCTCACCACGAGGCAGCGAACTGGGCGCTCCGTCGCCCACCGCACGACGGAGGGGAGGCCGGGAACACGGACCGGCGTCGCGCGCCCTGCCGGGGCCGCGACCGCGGTTTCGAGCCGCCGGCGGTGTCGCCGCTGCCGCAGCACCCACACGGAAGGCAGGATGAGCAGCGTCAACGGCAGACAGAACAGGAGACCCAATCCGCCAGAGAGGCCGAGATGCAGCGCCACCGGGTCCGGCGCGGTCGCCGCGATCAGGAACGCCCCCGCCGTCGTGATGCCCCCGGCGACGACGCCGCGGCCGGCGCCCCTGGTCGTCCTGCGCAGCGCTTCCTCGAACGAACGACCATGAGCCAGTTCCTCTCGCTGGCGCACGAGCAGGTGGACGGCGAAGTCGATGCCGAGACCGAAGACGGTGACGCCGAAGAACGTCTCCATCACGGTCAGCTTCCCGGTCAGGAGGCCGACGGCGCCCAGAGCGGCGCCAATCGAGAGGATCAGAACCGCGGCCACCGACAACACGCCGCCCGGTCGCTTCTCCACGATCCGGAAGAGAAGCAACACGAGCACGAGGCTGATCGGCGTCAGGCGCTTGATCGCGCCCAACGTCTGCTGCTGGTCGCCCGCCGACAGCGCCGGCAGACCGGAGAAGCCCGCCGTCACCCCGGAACCGGCCAGTGCCCGCTCGATGGCGGCTTCGATCTCGAAGAACGGGCTCTCGCCCACCTCTTCCGCCAGTGGGTCCTTCGCCATCTTGATCTCGACCAGCCGGGCGCCGGGCACGCTGGCAACCGCGCCGCGAAGCGCCACGGCGGAAGCGGCGAACTCCGCCAGATTCGCGACGTCGTCCGGCCGTTCGACGACGGCGAGCCAACGGTCGAACAGAGGCCGCTCGACGAGCCACGGCGCCTGCTCCGCGAGCCACTCGAGCGGCAGCGGGCGGCGGGCGGCGGAGACCGACGGCAGCGCCGACGCGGCCTCGATCGTGCGGTCGACGGCCTCGTCGAGTCGCTCCTCCTCGCCCTCGAGCAACACCAGGAGCAGTCCGCCGAGTTCGTACTCCTCGGACATCTCGAAGTAACGGCCGACGTGCTCGTTGGCCCGGTTCATGACGCCTGTGAACGTGAGATCGACCGTTGTCGCCGGCAGCAGCGCCGCCAGGGCGAGAGCCGGCACGACCGCCCAGGCGATCGCGCTCCACGGAGAGCGAATCGTCCAGCGCGCAACCGCGTCGAGCGCCGGTCTCATGCTCATGGAACGCTGCTACAGTCCCGCGCGCCAGTGGCCGCGGAGACTGGGCCCGGAGAACGAGGAGAAGAAATGAAGTTCGGCATCATGTTCGCCAACACCGGCCCGTTCGTCGACGGCCCGCCCGCCGTGGGTCTGGCTCAGGCGGCCGAAGCCGCCGGCTTCGACTCGCTATGGACCGTGGAGCACGTCGTCGTCCCGCGCGGCTACGCCTCCCCCTATCCCTACGACGAAAGCGGCAAGATGCCCGGCGGGCGCGAGGACTTTGACATCCCCGACCCGCTCGTCTGGCTATCCTACGTGGCGGCGGCGACCACGAGCATCAAGCTCGCGACGGGCATTCTGATCGTCCCGCAGCGCAATCCGCTGATCACCGCCAAGGCCGTCGCCACGCTCGACAAGCTCTCCGGCGGACGCGCCGTCCTGGGCGTCGGCGTCGGCTGGCTCGAGGAGGAGTTCAACGCTCTCGGTGTGCCCTTTGCCGGCCGTGGGCGCCGCCTGGACGACTACCTTCGTGCCTTCCGGGCGCTGTGGACCGAGGACTGCCCGAGCCACAACGGCGAGTTCGTCTCCTTCTCCGACTGCTACAGCCGGCCGCAGCCGGTCCAGGGCTCCGTGCCGATCGTCGTCGGCGGCCACTCCGAGCGCGCCGCCCGCCGCGCCGGCGAACTGGGCGACGGTTTCTTCCCCGGCGAGAACGACATCGACAGGCTGAAGCACCTGCTCGGCGTCATGCGCGAGAGCGCCGAGGCGGCAGACCGCGACCCGGACGCGATCGAGATCACCGGCTTTGGCGGACCACCCGATCATGTGGCGCGCATGGCCGAAATCGGCGTCTCCCGCGTCATCTTCCCGCCGATGCGCCCGGACAGCCTGGCCCAGTTCGGCGAAGAGGTCATCGCGAAGTTCAGTTGACTTGCGGCGGTGGTAACTTCCCCCGCATGATCCAAGCTGCCAGATTCGCTCGCCCCCTGCTCCTCGCACTGGCCCTGCTCCTCGCCGCGGCCACTCCCACCCTCGCCTCCGAATCCGAAGCCGACGACCCAGTCCGCGTCCTCTTCGTCAGCAAGTCCTCCGGCTTCCAGCACTCGGCGATCAAGCGCACCGACGGCCATCCCAGCCACGTCGACACCGTGCTCGCCCAGGTGGCGGCCGAGCGGGGCTTTGACATCACGTCGACCAAGGACGCGGGCCTCATCAACGCGACCCAACTGGCCAACTTCGACGTCGTCATCTTCTACACGACCGGCGACCTGACCCAACGCGGCGGCACCGGCGAGGGCTTCTTCCGCGGCGACGGCAATCCCCCGATGAGCGCCGACGGCGTCTCCGACCTGATCGCCTGGATCGAAGCCGGCGGCGGTTTCGTCGGCTTCCACCCGGCGACCGACACCTTCCACGGCGAGGGCGACGAGGTCACCCCTTACGTCGGCATGATCGGCGGCGAGTTCGTCCACCACGGCGCCCAGTTCCCCGGCATCGTCCGTGTGGCCGACGCCGGCCACCCCACGATGAAGTCCGTCGAAGACGGCTGGAAGATCATGGACGAGTGGTACCTGTTCAAGAACGTCGCGAAGGACCACCTCCACGTCCTGGCACTGATGGACCCCGGCGAAGAGCGGGCCAAGCAGGAGGTCTACGACATCGCCCCGTACCCCATCGCCTGGTGCCGCGAACTCGGCTCCGGCCGCGTCCTCTACAACGCAATGGGCCACCGCGAGGACGTCTGGGACCATGAAATGTTCCAGGCCTGGGTCGCCGACACGATCAAATGGGCAGCAGGTGAGGGTGAAGCAGCCGCGGCGCCCAACTGGGGAGACGTGGTCCCGTAAAGGGGGACCTACTGATCGCGCTCCTGCCGGATTCTCTCGAGTTCCTGTTCGAACAGTTCGTTGTACCGCTCCTCATCGAACGACGGCTCACCGATCGGACTTCCCGGTGAAGTATCCGTGGGTGACAACATCCAGCGAGCCAGACCGCCGAACACCGAGAGTCCGATGATCATGGTGCCGAGCAACACGCCAGCGAGGATCTGCCCCAAGGCCATTGCCCACACCGTCTGCCAGAAAGACAGGGGTTCTCTACTCATCTCCTTGGCTCCATTCCGATAGTCGGTGCGAAGGCGACGTACTCTGACGTCGCGCCACCGCAGTTCCTTTCAGTGTAGCTACCGCAGAAGCTCCACGCGACGCAGATACCTGCGGGAACGGGTGAACCGCTCGGAGGCCAACCGGACACACCGCACTCGCACTCCCGTACGCTCGGCGGGAGCAGCAACGAAAGGCTGAAGGCGAGGATCTCCAAGAGGACGAATCCCGGCTCCGCTGCATTGGATTTCTTTGCGTTCCTCAATGCCCAAGTGATAGATTCAACCTTCGAACGGAGGTCCCTGACGGGCCGGTCTCGCGGCCTCCGACAGCCGGCAAACCGACCGTCAGGTCCAGTATTGGATGACAACCGAATGATTGACAAGGAAACCGGCATGAGCGCCAAGGAGCGCATGGGCGAGGAGATCGCCACGCTCGCAGCACGGATCGACGCGGCGACCTGCGAGCTGCTTGTTCTGATTCGCAGGTTCGACGAACAGGAGGGATGGAACTGCGGCTTCCTCAATTGTGCACAGTGGCTCACCTGGCGAGTTGGCCTTGCACCCGGCGCGGCCCGCGAGAAGGTGCGGGTCGCCCACGCCCTGGGCGACCTGCCCCTGATGAGCGAAGCGATGAGAGGGGCCAACTCTCCTACTCCAAGGTGAGGGCCCTGACCCGCATCGCTCGGCCCGACACGGAGAAGGACCTCGTCGAACTCGGGAAGGCTGGAACCGCGGCGCACATCGAACGGGTCGTCCGGTCCTGGCGCAGGATCGACCGTTCGGTCGAGGCTGCCGACGACGAGTTGCGCGACGCATCGAGTCACGTAGCGACTCACATCGATGAGAACGGCATGTTCGTGATCCGCGGGCGGCTGGCGCCGGAAGCAGGCGAAGTGCTGATGAAGGCGCTCAAGGCGGCGGGCGAGAAGCTCTACGCTGAACCGCAGGAAGACCGGCCGCCGCCCGGCAAGGTGCGGGCCGATGCGCTGGCGCTCGTCGCCGAGAGCGCGCTCAAGGGCGGCCTCGATCCTGGTTCAAGCGGCGACCGTTACCAGGTCGTCGTTCATGTAAGTGACGAGGGGCTGACGACTCCGGCGGACGATTCGGCGATCGGCTGCATGTCGTGCGTTTCCGCGGGAACGCCCGCGGCACACCTTCCCGCGGAAACGCCGCCGACGCACGCGCGGGAACATCCGGCTGCAACGGCTGAAGCCGAGCGTGCTTCCGCGGAAGAGCCGGACGGATTCCAAGCGGCACAGGGGCGATCTTCGCCCCGTGGCGCCTGGCTCGGCGACTCCCACGTTCCTGTTTCCGCGGAAACGGCCCGCCGCGTTGCCTGCGACGCCGGCAAAGTCCGGATCACTCACCGATCGGACCAGATCCTGAGCGTCGGCCGCAAGACGCGCACGATTCCACCTCCGATCCGGCGCGCGCTGGAGTTCCGTGACCAGGGTTGCCGCTTCTCGGGCTGCACCTCGAAGCACTGTGACGCACACCACATCGTCCACTGGGCCGACGGTGGCGAAACGAAGCTCTCGAACCTCGTGCTTCTCTGCCGGCGACACCACCGACTGCTCCACGAAGGCGGCTTCAATGTACGGCTGAGCAAGGACGGCGCCGTACAGTTCTTCCATCGCCGGGGAAGGCTCCTGGAGCAGAGTCCGGCGCCACCGCCGGTTGGCCTCCACGCCGCCCGGGAGCTGGTCGAGCACCTGGAGAACGCAGGCATCCTGGTCACGGGCAAGGAGTCGATGCCGACCTGGGACGGCTGGCCGCTCGACCTGCCCTACGTGATGGAGTGCCTGTGGAAGCCGCCACCGCACCTGGAGGAGGTTGTGGCACGGGAACGGGAAACACCGTGCGCCGCGTGAATCCGCCGCAAGGAAACCGAGGCCCGCACCCTTCACGGCGCTATCCTTCCCGAGCGGCGCATAGGTCCGTGCGAGGCTCCCGCTAGCAGACCGGAAACGAAGACGTTCCCGCGGAAACGCCGGCCAGTGTCCAACCAAACAACGACAACGACCGGACTGGGAGCGAGCTACCGCTTCCACCTTTCCTCTGGCGCGCGAGTCACCCTCGGTCTGGCTACGTTCCAGTTGGTCCTCCTGCTGGTTCTCGTGGCGTTACAGCCTCCGCAGGCCCGCGAGGTCCTGTTGAAGGGTCTGGCCGCCGGCATCGCGACGCCCGAGGCGTTCTCCGCTGCCAGACTCGGATTCGCGGTCTGGGCGGTCGTGGCCGCTGCCGCGGCGGCGCGGCGTCTGGCGCCGACCCAGCGCGGTTGGCAGCTTCATCTACCCGTCGGTCTACGGACCCGCTGGGCCGCCGGTGTTCTGGGTGTCGCCTCGACCCTCGCCCACCTTGCCGGTCTATGGATCGTTCTCTGGCTAGGAGCGTCACTGCTCGGCGAGCCGGCCTCGCCCCGAGCCCTGGTTGCTCTGCCACTCGTAGCCCTGGCAGCGGCAGGCACCTGGACGCCGGCGCCGGGGCGGGTTCGCGCCTGCGCCGTCGTGGCCGTCCCGCTGGCGGCGAGCGCCTCGCTTCCAGGTCTGGCGGCCGCCATTGCCCTTCTCGCCCTCGCGTACTTCCAGGCCGGGCGAGGGTCACCGCGCTCCGCGCGGGTTCCCTCGGTTCCGTCCTCGCTTCGGTCGCTCGGCCGGCGTCTGCCGACCGGTCAACTCGTCTTCTCCCTGCGAGCGCTCGGACTGTGGATCACCCTGGCTCACCTGCCCGCCGTTCTGTTCGCGGCGCCCACCGGCCTGGCCATTCACAACAACGAGTTCACAGCCGATCAGACCGAACTCGTGTTGCGCCTCGGCGCCTCGCTGGCCGTGACCGCGACGGTGCTCGCCGTGACGACACTGTTGAGCGCCCGCCGGCCGCCCTGGGCCTGGTCCCGTTCGCTCCCCTGGTCCGCGAGACGAAGGGTCGCCGCGGATGCTCTCCTGCTGCTGCTGATCACCAGCCCCCTGTTGATCCCGGTTCTCTACCTGCGCGTCTCCAGCGGCCTGGCCGTCCTCGCGCTCGTCGTCTTCCTGGCGGTTCGGCTGCCGGGACGGATGCGGAACTCGCACCGGGGGCTCACGCGACTCGGAGCGTGGACCTGGATCGAGGCCCTCCTGGCCGCCCTCCTCACGAGCCTGCAGCCCCTGACCGCGCTCGTCCTGGGACTGGCCTCGCCGCTCACGCTGGAAGCGTCGGCAAGACGCGAGCGGTCGCTCAAGGCGGACCTCTTCCTGGAACGTCGATTCAACGCTGCCCACGAGGCGGAGTCGTGACGCGAAGCCTCCGAATGGAAGGCGTCTCCTTCGCCTACGACGACCGGGCCCGCATCTTCACCGATCTCAACCTCGAGGTCGCAACCGGAGTGACCCTGCTCTCCGGTGAGAACGGCGCCGGCAAGACGACCTTGCTGAAGCTGGCGGCCGGAGTGGAGAAACCGGACGCAGGGAAAGTCCTCGTGAACGGTTCCGATCTGTGGCGGCGGGAAGTCACGGCCCGCTCCGACCTGGCGTTCGTTCCCCAGGAACCCGACGTGACGCCCTTCGCGACGATTCGCGAGGTTCTGCGCCTCGTCTGCCGCCTGAGATCGCAGCCGGCGGAACAGGTCGACCAGGTCCTGGCCGAAACGAATCTCGAGGAAGTCGCCGATCTCTCCATTCGCGAGCTGTCCCGAGGCCAGCGCCGTCGGGTCCTCCTCGCCGCCGCCTGGATCGGAACACCGCGAACGGCGATCCTGGACGAACCGCTCGACGCGATGGACGAACACTGGAGAAGCCGCATCCACGGGTGGCTCGAAGCGCTCCGGGAGGCCGGCGGCCTGGCGCTCGTCGCAACCCACGAAGCCGGGTCGCTGGCGGAACTCGCCGACCGCTTCCTCGTTCTGCGCGACGGCGAGATCCGGGAGATCCCATGAAGAACCCACCTGAAGGTTGGCCGAGAATCTCGTCCTCCCTCTTCTACGACGACGCGGCAGCCGCGATCGACTGGTTGACCCGGGCGTTCGGATTCGAGGTGCAGGAAAGGGTCGAGGACGAGCAGGGGCGAGTCGTGCATTCGCAACTCGTCCTGGACGGCGGCCTCATCATGGTCGGGCAGACCGGTCTGCAGCCGGACCGGGAGTACCAGCAGTCTCCACAGGCGGTCGGCGGCGCGAACACGCAGTCCCTGGCCGTGTACGTCGACGACGCCGACGCGCACTGCGAGCGGGCGCGGGCGGCGGGCGCCGAGATCACGATGGAGCCGGCGACCCAAGACTACGGCGAGGGCTACTGGGTCGATCGGAGCTACGGAGCCCTGGACCTCGAGGGACACCACTGGTGGTTCCTCCAGCGGCTGCGCTGAACCCGCCCGTCATTCGTCCTCAACGCCTTCGTTCAGGATCTTCAGGTAGCCGCCGTACACGTAGACCCGGTTTCGCGCAAAGCCGGTGATCTCCCGAACCAGTCCTGCTCGTTCCAGTAACTGGGTCGCGGCGGAGGCCGTCGGGAAGGAGAGGCCGGTGCGCCTGCACGCCTCGGGAATGGAGAGAACGGGACGCTCCTGAAAGACCTCATGGACGCGAAGCGCAGAACCGGCTCGCCGGCCTTCCTCGGCAATGCGTTCCCGGTCGGCCGCGAATCGCTCCAAGAGGCGCCGCGCGGTCGCAGCGGCGTTCTCCGCCGTCTCTTGCACGCCCCGCAGGAAGAACGCCAGCCACGCCTCCCAGTCGCCAGTCCGGCGGACCCGACCAAGCAGCTCGTAGTACAGGTCCCGATGCTTCTTGAGGTAGACGCTGAGGTAGAGAAGCGGCTGGCTCAGTGCGCCGGCCTCGCAAAGCAGCAGGGTGATGAGCAGTCGGCCGAGGCGGCCGTTGCCATCCAGGAAGGGGTGGATCGTCTCGAACTGAACGTGCGCCAGGCCGGCTCGGACCAAGGTCGGCAAACCGTCGGCTTCGGCGTGCAGGAAGAGTTCGAGTTCAGCCATGCAGTCGGGCACGGCAAGGTGCGGCGGCGGTACGAAGACGGCGTTTCCAGGTCGAGTGCCGCCGATCCAGTTCTGGGAACGGCGAAACTCGCCGGGCTCCTTGCTCGCGCCACGACCGGCGGACAACAGGATGCCGTGCAGCTCACGAATCAGCCGGTTCGAGAGCGGGAAGCCCTCACCAAGCCGTCTCAGGCCATGTTCCAGGGCCGAGACGTAGCGCGAGACCTCAGCCGCATCGTCGCGCGGCACGCCTGGAGCCTGGTCGAGTTCAAACAGCAGGAGATCGGAGAGCGACGACTGGGTGCCCTCGATCCGGGAAGACAGCACCGCCTCCTTCCGGACGTAGGAGTAGACGAAGATCGTCGGCTCCAGGAGTTGATTCGCTGCCTCCAATCGCCCAAGGGCGAGACTGGCGGCCTCCAGGGATTGCAGGAGGGGACCTTCGAGATTCAGCGGCGGTTGCGGCGGCAGTGGCGATGGAGTGAAGGCGCGTACCTGCTCGCCTCCCACGGCGGTGACTTCGTAGCGACCCGGCATTGGACGTTCCATGGAGCAGACCGCCTCCGACTTCAACTCAGTTGAACAAGCTCCACATCGGCCACGGCCTATGAAGAGTTAGGGCGTAAGTTTTACCACACAGCCGGAGGCTGGTACGTCAGGTCTTCCTGCAGGAACCTTGAATAAGCGATCTCGCTATTCAAAGTTAGACTCAATATCTTAGTACGGACTGTAGCGCCTCGCTGCCCGGACCAACCTTGCGCCGGCGACGGCCACAACAAGCGGGCTTCCCGTTTACGCCTTAGTTGCGCTATGATGGTCTCTTCCCACTTCTGCCTCTCTTCTCGCTCCGCTTCACGGCGCCGTGACTTCCCTGCCCGCAGCTCTCACCGACTCGCAGTGGCCACGGTCCCTGGTGCGCCAGATCCGGCGGGGGCGGGATCTGGTGAGCGGCGACGACCCGGCCGGAATCCATGAAGTAGAAGCCGACGTCTTCGCCACGCGGCTTGCGAGCGTCGACCGCCTGCTGGACGGCGGCATCCGCCGCGGGCAGACGATCGAGTTGGTCGGTCCCCGGAGCAGCGGCCGCTTCTCCCTGGTGTTGGAACTGCTGGCCGGGGCCACCGAGAGCGGTGAATCGGCAGCACTGGTCGATCTGGGGGACCACTTCGACCCGCAAACGGCGGCGCGCGCCGGGGTCGTCCTCGAACGGTTGCTCTGGGCACGGCCCAGGCGACTGAAGCAGGCGCTGGGCAGCGCCGAGGTGTTGATCGGCGGCGGCTTCCCCCTGGTCGTGCTCGACCTCGGTCTGCCGCCAGTCCCCGGCGGCCGCGGCAAGGAGTCGGCGTGGCTGCGGCTGCGGCGCGCGGCGGACGACCATCAGGCGGCATTACTGATCGCGGCGCCGTACCGCGCCGGCGGCACGGCGCCGCAGAAGGTTCTCGATCTCGGGTCGCGAACATCGCCGGTCCGTGCCCTCTGGGCGCAGGCCGCGCCGAAAAGCCCGCGCTTGCTCGACGGGCTCGCAACCCGGCTCGAACTCGCCAAGTCGCATGGCGAACGGCCGGGCGCCGCGGCCGAAGTCGAGCTGTGCGTTCTCGCGAGCAGCCTGCGGCGCCCCCTGCCAGGGGTACCTCTCCAACGGACGAAGAACCGCCGCTTCGGCCTGCCCGCCGAGACGCTGAGACGTGCCGGGTAAGCGAAAGGCCCGCATCGCCTGCCTGAGGGCCGCGTTGTTCCCATTGGCTGCCTACTTGCGAGGAACTCCCGAACTCGCCCGCGAGGCGGTCGTGGTCCACGAAGGTCCGTCGGCTCGAATCGTCGCCGCGTCCCGGCTGGCGCGGCGAGCTGGAGTGCGGCCGGGACTGACCGTGGCCCAGGCCCGGAACATCGAGTCCGGTCTGGTCTCTCGCACCCGCGATCCCGAGCGCGAGCACACCGCGCAGGAGGTGCTGCTCGAGATCGCCGACGCCTTCTCGCCCCGGGTCGAGGACGGCGGCGATGGCATGGTCTACCTCGACCTGGCCGGCATCAGTCCGGCATCCGCCGGGAACGGCGAGCACAGCCTCGGCCAGTCGATCATGCGGGACATGGACGCCGCCGGCCTCCCCGGCCGGGTCGGCATCGCCGGCAGCAAGCTCGCGGCGAGGGCAGCGGCCGCCCTGCCGCGATCGCCGAACGTCGTGGCGCCGCGCGGCGAGGCCCGGTTTCTGGCGCCGTTGCCGCTCAAGTCCCTATTCGAGGACGGCAGCCGCGACCCCAGCACCGTGCAGGACGACGACCAGGAGATCCTCCACACACTGAAACTCTGGGGACTGCGCACGGTCGGCGACCTGGCCGGTCTGCCGGCAGCCGAGGTCCACAGCCGCCTCGGCGAACGCGGCACTGCGCTCCATTCCGCGGCCCGGGGCTTCGACCCGGAGCCGCTCACTCCGCGTCCGGCGCCGCCCACCTTCCGCGAGTCGCAGACCTTCGAGTGGCCGATCGACAACCTGGAACCGTTCCTGTTCGTCGCCCGCGGCGCCGTCTCCCGGCTTGCGGCTCGACTCGACGCCCGGGGCATGGGCTGCAAGCGGCTCGAGTTGTCGCTCAAGGTCGAGCCCGAGGGCCTCCACGAACTGGCCATCGAGCTACCGGCGCCCACGCGCGAGGCGCGGACGCTGCTGTCGCTGATCCGTCTCCACCTGGAGGACGAGCCGCCCCGGGCGCCGATCACGTCGATGCAACTGCTCGCCCATCCCGACGTCCCACGCCAGGCGCAGCTCAGCCTGCTCGGGCCGGCCGCCCTGTCGCCCGACCGCCTGGCCGCCGTCACCGCCCGGCTGCTCGCCCTGCTCGGGCCGAACCGGGTCGGCTCGCCGCGCACCCGTAACGGCCACCTGCCGGAACGGTTCCGGCTCGCCGACTACGACCCGCCTCCGCCACCGCGGATCCGGCTCGAACCCCGGCCCGGCCGCGGCATGCTGGCGGTGCGCACCCTGCGGCCGCCGGTCGAGGTCGAGGTACTGACCGCGGAGAGCGAAGAGGCGGGCAGCGCCGCGCCCTGCCCCGCACCGCTACAGATCAATCCCCTGCCCACCGAGGAACGCCACGTCCGCATCGAGGGCGCCGTCCGCACCGCCGCCGGCCCCTGGGAAATCGAGGAGGGCTGGTGGCGGGAAGCCCCCGCGCTGCGGGACTACTGGGACGTGGAGCTGCGGACTGGCGCCGTCTGCCGGATCTACCGGGACCGGACGTCGGAGCGGTGGTTCGCGGACGGGGTGTACGACTGAGGGGGCCTAGGACGATTTATGGCTTTCTGCCCGACCTTTATCGACTCCCGCTATAAGTCAGTTCGACCAACAGCCGCAATCACCTGCTCCGTCACCACCCGGCCGCCGATCAGGTGGTCCTGGATGATCCGTTCCAGGACCTCGGGTGTGCAGCCCCAGTACCAGACGCCTTCGGGGTAGACGACGGCTACCGGGCCGGCGTCGCAGATGCGCAGGCAGTTCGCCTTCGTCCGCATCACCGTGCCCGACTCGGTGAGGCCCAGGTCGAGCAGCCGGCGCTTGAGGTAGCCCCAGGACTCGAGCGACAGCTCCCGGTCGCAGCACTTCGGCTTCGTCTGGTCGCAGCACAGGAAGATGTGCCGCTGCACGTTGGCGATGCCGATCGCCTCCGCCTTGCGCCGGGCGCGGTCGAGAGCTTCAGGGTCCATGGCGGCGATGATTCCACGATCTCAGTGGCTAGACTCCGCCCATGAACCTCTACGAAGCCGCCTATCCGTTTCAGGACGACGTGCTGGCTCTGCCGGTCGAGGACCTCGACGCCACGGCGCAGTGGTACGCGGACGCCTTCGGGCTGCACGAAGTCGAACGCCGCGAAGAGCCCGTGCCGACGGTCATCCTGGAGCGCGACGGCGTCCGCATCGGTTTCGCGATCAACGGCGGCGACGCCAGCATGGACGGCGCCGCGATCCTGGTCACCGACATCAAGGCGGCTCGGGCCGAACTGAAGCGCAACGGCGTCAAGGTCAAGAACTGGCGCATCGACAAACGCGACGGCAAGAAGTTCCGGGTCTTCTTCGTCGTCGCGCCGGACGGCCTCTGCTACTACTTCCATCAGCAGATCTGAGCAGCAGCTAGCTCGAAAATGACTCGTCCCCACAGCGGGTCCGCGGCCATCGCCGCGCTTCTGCTGATCGCACCGCTGCCCGCCGCCGCCCAGGACTTCGCCGAACTTCTGGAGATCCGTCGCGTCAGGGAGACGCTGGACCTGAACCTGGTGCCGGAGCCGAATCTGTCCCAGGTGCCCGCGATCGACGCCCAACGGCTTCGGGACTATCGGACGCTCACGGCCGGCGCCCTGCAGCATGCCGCCGAGCCGATGCAGGCGCAGTTGGCGGCGAACACCTTTGGAGATCTCTGCGCGCGCTACCTGCACTACGAACTGCACGACGCGGCGGCAGCCTGTCTGGACCAACTCCGGGAGCTGGCGCCCGCCGACTTCCAGTGGGCCTACTTCGAGCTGCTGTTGCAGATCGCTACCGGAGACCTCGAAGGGGCGGTAGCAGCCGCTGAGGAGGCGCTGGCGATCCGGCCGGACGATCCGTCGACTCTCATCCGCCTCGGCGAACTCCAGGTGGCTGCCGGCGACATCGACGCCGCCGAAACCGCCTACGAGGCGGCGATCGAGGCCTACCCGGAGAGCGCCACGGCCCGCGTCGGGCTGGGCTACATCGCGCTGGAGCGGGACGACCCGGCGAAGGCGCTCCAAATCTTCCAGGAAGTCGCCGCGTCCCAGCCCGAAGGCAGCGAGGCGAATCACCACGTCGGCCTCGCCTACCGCGCCCTGGGCGACGCGGACCGGGCCGCCGATGCGTGGCGGCTGAACCAGGACATCCTGATCCCGATGTACGACCCCCTGCTCGAACGGCTGCGGCCGCTCGAAGAGGACGTCACGCTGCCGCTCGACCGCGCCGTCGCCGCGGCCGCGGAAGGCGACTACGCCCGCGCGATCCGGCTGTACGAGGAGATTCTGGAAGCGGACGAGACGGACGAAGAGGCTCACTTCCGCCTGGCCGGTTCGTTGCTCCTGGTCGGCGAGGACGAGCGCGCGGAAAGGCACCTGCGCCGGACGATCGCGCTCAATCCCGAACACGGTCCGGCCCACTACGCGCTCGCGATGTTCCTGAACCGCGCCGGCCGCCGAACGGAGAGCGCCGCCCACCTGGAGCGGGCAGCCGACCTCATGCCGGAGAACCTGCCCTGGCGCCTCCAGCGGGCGCAGATGCGGGCCGGTACCGGCGATGGGACCGGCGCCATCTCCGAACTCGAGCGGATCGTCGCCGCGGACCCCGCGATGATCGAAGCGCGCAGAACCCTTGCCGCCCTGCTCATCGGCTCAGGACGGGCAGAAGCGGCCTTGGACCAGCTTCAGGCCCTCGTCGCCCTGACGCCGGACGATCTTCAGGCGCGCTTCAATCTCGGTCTCAAACAGTTCGAGACGGGTCGCTACGCCGAGGCGCGTCGGACCCTGGACGAAGCCCTGAAGCGCTTCCCCGCCGACATCGCGACGCGCCATCTCCTGGCGCGGCTTCTGGCGACCAGCCCCGATGACGCGGTCCGGGACGGCGCGCGGGCGGTGGACCTTGCACAGAGCGTCGTCGACGAGCAGCCGGCGCTCGACCACCTGGAAACGCTCGCGATGGCTCTGGCCGAAGCCGGTCGGTTCGACGACGCGGTCACCTGGCAGCAGCGGGCGCTGGAAGCGGAACGGCAGGCTGCCGGCGGCAATTCGCCGCAGCGGCTCGATCGTCTCGCGCTCTACCGGGCCCGCCAGCCGCTGCGGGCACCCTGACGGCCCAGGGTTCAGGCGCCGGGCGCGCGGTAAGGCACGCTCTTCGCCACCGCGCCGTCGATCTCCTCCGGCGTCATCAGGACGCGCATCGTCACCTTGATGCCGCCGCCGGCGTTCAGGGTCATTGAGACCGCGACCGCCGTCTCGTTGTCCGGAAGGTCGACGATCATCAGCAGGTCGGCGCCACCGAACGCGTAGTAGATGGCCTCCACCGTGCCGCCTGCGCCCTCCACGGTCTCGCTGAGCGCCTTCCGGCGACTGCTGCCGCCTTCCTGGATCAGGCCCTGGACGCCAGTGTGAGTGTAGTTCGCCTCGATCAGGTACTTCGTCACTCTCGCATCTCCTTTGCCTCAACGGCGTGATTTTCTCGCGATAACGCTGTACCGGGTTCATGTTGCCACAGCGCGAGCAGAATGTGCCTGCCTCCGTAAATCTTGCTTTCCGTTACCGCCTGATTTACGCTTCACGGATGGCCCGGGACAATTCCCCCAAACCCAAGGTCCCCAAACCCAAGGTCGACGTGCCGGCCCGCAACATGGGGCTTTCCGGTTCCGTGCGCAAGGGCAGCGGCTACGGCGACCGCGGCGGCAACGACCTGCTCGACGCCCGGGGGGAGCCCAACCCCGGCTACGCCGCGCCGGGCGCGGTCAAGGAGCAACTGCGACGGCGACGGTTCCGGACTCCGCCGAAGCGCCGGCTTCGGCCCCCGCCCTACGCCGAACTCCACGCCGCGTCGTCGTTCTCCTTCCTGCGCGCCTCGTCGCAGCCCGAGGATCTGGTGGCGCGGGCGGCGGCGCTGGGGCTGCCGGCGGTCGCCCTGGTCGACCGGAACGGCGTCTCCGGCGCGCCGCGCTTCTACAAGGCGGCGCGGGAGGCGGGCATCCGGGCCCTGGTCGGCGCCGAGGCGGTGATCGACCGGCCGCAGGCGTCCGCGGTTTCGCGCCAGCGCGAGGAGCGGCCGACGCTGGACGACCAGGAGACCCGCGTCAACCTGCTCGTGCGGAGCCGGCAGGGCTACCGCAACCTCTGTCGCCTGCTGACCGCCGGGGCGTTAGGCCACCCCAAGGGCGAGGCCCGGATCGACTGGACGCTGCTCGAGGAACACGCGGAAGGTCTCCACTGCCTGGCCGGCGCCGAAACCGACCCGGTCGGGCGGGCGCTGGCGCGGGAAGGACTGGAGGCGGCGGGGCGCCGGCTCGAACGCCTGCACGCCGTCTTCCCCGGCCGCCTGCACGTGGAGCTCTCGCGCCACGGCATCCGTGCCGAAGAGCATCGGAACCAGGCCCTGGTCCGGCTGGCGGGCGGGCTTCGCGTGCCGGTCGTCGCCACCGGCGGCGTGCGCTACGCCGCGGCCCGCGACAAGCCCCTCCATGACCTGATGACCGCGATCCGGCACCACGTGACGGTCGACGACGCCGGCGCCCGCCTCGCCCGCGAGCGCCAGCGCCGCCTGAGGGCGCCTGCGGAGATGCACCGGCTGTTCGCCGATCTGCCGCACGCGGTCCACGCCGCGCACGAACTGACCGCGGAGCTCGACTTCACTCTCGCCGACCTCGGCTACCGCTTCCCGGATTACCCGGTGCCCGAGGGCGAGACGCCGATCTCCCATCTCCGCGAACTGACCTGGCGGGGGGCGCGGGAGCGTTTCCGGCCGCTCACCGCCAGGGCCGGAGCGCAGCTCGAGAAGGAGCTCGCGTTGATCGAGAAGCTCGACCTCGCCGGCTACTTCCTGATCGTCTGGGATGTCGTCCGCTTCTGCAAGGAGCAGCGGATCCTCGCCCAGGGCCGCGGCTCGGCCGCCAACTCGGCCGTCTGCTACGCGCTCTCGATCACCGCGGTCGATCCGGTGAAGATGGACCTGCTCTTCGAGCGCTTCCTGTCCGAGGAACGCGGCGAGTGGCCGGACATCGACATCGACCTGCCGTCCGGCGACCAGCGCGAGAAGGTGATCCAGTACGTCTATCGGCGTTACGGCCGGCACGGCGCGGCGATGACCGCGAACGTGATCACCTACCGCGACCGCATGGCCGCGCGCGAGGCGGCGAAGGCGCTGGGGTGCTCGAAGTCCCAGGTCGACCGCCTGGCCAAGGGCCTCGGCCACTGGCACTACGACCTCTCCCGCGGCGACAGCAAGGTGATGGACGAGGAACTCACCGAGCTCGGGTTCGATCCCCGCGACCGGCGCATCCAGATCTTCGTCCGCCTGTGGCGGCAGCTCCAGAACCATCCCCGCCACCTCGGCCAGCACTCGGGCGGCATGGTGCTCTGCGCCGGACGGCTGGACGAGATCGTGCCGCTCGAACCGGCGGCGATGGAGAACCGGGTCATCGTCCAGTGGGACAAGGACGACTGCGCCGACCTGGGGCTGATCAAGGTCGACCTGCTCGGTCTCGGCATGCTGAACGCGCTCGAGGAGGCGGTGCCCCTGATCCGCAGCCACGAGGGCAGGGAGGTCGACCTCGCCCACCTGCCGCCCGACGACCCGGCAACCTACGAGATGATCTGCCGCGCCGACACGGTCGGGGTCTTCCAGATCGAGAGCCGGGCGCAGATGGCGTCCCTGCCGCGCCACAAGCCGTACAAGTTCTACGACCTGGTGATCCAGATCGCGATCATCCGTCCCGGCCCGATCGTCGGCGGCATCGCGCATCCCTTCTTCGAACGCCGGGTCGGCCGCGAGGAGGTCTCCTACCCCCACCCGCTGCTCGAACCGATCCTGCGCCGCACCCTCGGCGTGCCGATCTTCCAGGAGCAGATCCTGAAGGTCGCCATGGTCGCGGCCGGTTTCTCCGGCGGCGAGGCGGAGGACCTGCGGCGGGCGATGGGCTTCAAGCGCTCCGTCGAGCGCATGCACGAGATCGAGCAGCGGCTGCGCTCGGGGATGAACGAACGCGGCATCACAGGCGAAGCCCAGGAACAGATCGTCAAGGCGATCACCTCGTTCGCGCTCTACGGCTTCCCCGAGTCGCACTCCGCCAGCTTCGCCCTGATCGCCTACGCCAGCGCCTACCTCAAGCGCCACCACCCGACCGCCTTCTTCCTGTCGCTCCTGAACGCCTGGCCGATGGGCTTCTACCACCCGGCGACCCTGGTCCGCGAGGCGCAGCGCGCGGGGAGCGTGGTGCTGCCGATCGACGTCAACGAGTCGGGAGTGACGTGCCGCTGGCAGGACCGGCCGGAGGACGCCGGCACGCCGGAGGGGCCCGGTGAACCGCCTCCGGCCGGCGCGATCCGCCTCGGACTGCGCTACGTCAAGGGCCTGCGGCGCGAAGCGGCGGAACGGATCGAAGCCGAGCAGGCGGCGAGGCGCTTCGCGAGCATCGAGGATCTCGCCGAACGCTGCCGCCTGCGCCGGAATGAACTCACGGCTCTGGCGTCCCTCGGCGCGTTGCCTGGGCGCGGCCGGCGCGCGGCCCTGTGGCAGGCGGCCCAGGTCGAGAAGCCGAAGGGACCGCTGTTCGCCGACCTCACGACGGCCACTCGCTCCCCGCTCGACGAGATGACGCCGATGGAAGAGACGGCGGCCGACTTCGCCGTCGCCTCGATCACCACCGGCCCCCACCCGATGGAGTACTACCGCAGGGCGCTCGACCGCCGCCGCGTCGTGCCCGCCGTCAAGCTCCCCGAGTCGCCCGCAGGCCGCCGCGTGCGCACCGCCGGCTCGGTCATCGTCCGCCAGCGCCCGGGCACCGCCCGCGGCCTCCTGTTCCTGACCCTGGAGGACGAAACGGGAATGAGCCAGGCCGTCGTCATGCCCGACCAGCTCAAGAAGCACCGCCGCACGATCGTCTCCTCCTCCGGCCTGATCGTCGAAGGCGTGCTGCAGAAGAAGGACGGCTCGCTATCCGTCAAGGCGGACAGGTTCTGGCCCATCGACCGGCTGGAGCGGATTCCGAGCCACGATTTTCGGTGACGGCGCGTCGCCACCGGCGCAACTAAACGCGCGGCAATCGCCGTTTGACACGCGGAACAGCCTGTGGTAGCTATTTCAAACTCACAACAGGAGGTCCTCCACAACAGGAGGTCCTCCACAACAGGAGGTCCTCCACATGAGGAAAGACAGTTGGGTCCGTGGCGCGCTGCTGAGCGTCCTCTTCTTCTCGCTACTGCACGGTAGTGCACCGACAATCGCCGTCGCAAACGTCTCAACGTCCGCACCCGCAACGGCTCATTCCGCCGCCGGTGCTTGTCCTGACGGACAGATCCTGGACGCGGTTTCCGAGAGTTGCGTTCCGAGCGTCTCGTTTAGCGAGTCGTTCGACCACTTCTGCTCGCAGTTGCAGTCGGCCTTCGCACTGGGGATCTTCGACATCGGTTTCGGCGGTGCCGCTATGGGCGGTGCCGCCGCCGCTGCGGCGAAGCTCTACTTCGCGTCTACGATGGGAACTCTGTTCCCGACGATCGGAATCGTCGGTGCATTCGGTTGGGGAGCTGCCCGGGTCGCCCGTGGACTCTGCAAGGCATCAGGACGATGGTGAGACGTAGAAAGGAAGATCGTGAGAAGGGACAAGACGAGGCTCAAGGCCGGCCCGAAGCTCAAGGCCGGCCCGAAGCTCAAGGCCGATCCGAAGCTCAAGGCCGATCCGAAGCTCAAGGCCGATCCGAAGCCCAAGGCCGATCCCGCGCCGGCGAACCAAGCCGAGCCCAGGCCGGAGCTTTCCCCTGAGGAGTTGATGAACCTGCTCAACATGTAGGTCGCAACCGTCTCTGGCGCTAGCGCTGCGGACTGCGAGTCCTCTCCAATCGGATCCGGTGACGGCGGTAGTCGCTTCAGCCAGACTTCTCGCGAAGAGCGACGATCCGACGAAAACCAACTCCCCGCCGCCCCTGGACTGTTCCGGGGGCGGCGGCTTGGCGTCCTGGAAGGCGGACCGCCCCAAGCCCGCGCATCCAGTACGCGGCCGCCTCCCTCACGACCGCGGAGGATGCCTTCCAGCTAGACGAGCGCAAGCACAGGCCAGGGTGGACACAGGACACCCGCGCAACCGTGACCGTACGGAAACCGTTCCGCGACGCCTGACCGCCCCTATTGACCCCTGACAGGAATCCCCTGCCGGTACTGCTCCAGCCTGCGATTCAGCAGCTCGAGCAGCCGCTCCCGGTCGGGCGAGTCGTTCCGCGCGTCGCCGACGATCTCGAGCGCCGACTCCACGGTCCGCGCCGCCGACTCGAAGTCGCCGGTCTCGGCCTGGGCGGCGGCCAGGGTCTCGAGCAGAGCCGGCTCGGCGCCGCCGGCGACCGCGTTCAGTTCGAGGGCGATCAGGAGGGCGAGCTGGCCGTCGCGACGGCCGGCGTCCGGATGAGTCGCCAGCGTCCAGGCGATGTCGTTGCCTCGCGCCAGAAGCTTCCGGTCCTCGACGTAAGCGCGACGCAGGTGTTCCGCGCCCTCGGCGGCGCCGGCCGAGCCGCCGCGGATCAGGGCCAGTCCAAGTTCGTGGCGGCCTGCGGCGTGATCGGGGTCGTGCGAAAGCAGCGCCCGGTAGTTCTCGACCGCCTCCTCCAGGCGGCCCGCACCGGCCGCGATCCGGGCCGCTCCGAAGAGCGCCTCCGTGTCGCGCGGCTCGACTTCGAGGATCGCCCGATAGTGTCCCCACGCAGCGCCGAGTTCGTCGCTGCGAACGGCGGCTTCCGCCAGAACCCGGTGTGCTTCGATGTGGCGTGGATCCAGGGTGACGACGGCCGCGAACTGCTCCATCGCCTCCCGCAGGCGCTCCGCCTTGCCGAGCAACTGGCCGTAGAGATACCGCAACTCCACGTCACGCGGGCTCTCCGCCACCGCGCGGCCGAGCTCCCGCAACGCCTCGTCGGTGCGGCCCTCGCCGTCGAGCAGTTCGGCAAGGCGCACCCGCGCCGCCACGTCTCCCGGATCGGCCGCGAGCGCGGCCTCGGCCTGGGTCCGTACGGAGCCGGTGTCGCCGGCGTCGAGGAGAGCGTTCTGCCAGGCGGCCCGCGCCGCCGGATCGTCGGGTTCGAGGTCGACGGCGGCACGGGCGTACCGGGCCGCGGCTTCGTTGTCCCCACGCCGGCCTTCGAGCACGGTCAGGCGCTGGAGCGACTGGAACAGCCGGTCCCGCACCCCCTGCCGCTCGAACGACGCTGCACCGCCATCGTCGAGGCGCGCCTGCTCGACCTCGACCGAACGCCGCAGCAAGGCCACGGACTCCTCTGGAAACCGCTCCTCGTACCAGCGCGCGTAGCTCGCGAGCGACACCTCGTCCGGAGGCTCCGTGAACCAGCGGCCCGAAAGCGCCGCCGACGCGGCGCGCAGATCGGAATCCCGCGCAGCCAGCAGTTCGAGATCCGCGATCAGGTCACCGGCGGTGACGCCGCCCCGGTAGAGCACGGCGACCCGGCCCTCGCCGTCGAGCAGCATGGAGAACGGGAGCGACAACGGGAAGCGGCGGTCGAACAGCGACCTCTTGACGATCTCGACCTTGTCCAGCGTCTCCTCGGTCGCCATCCCGTGCGGGAACGGGAAGGCGATCTCGTCCATGAGCTTCCGCGCCGCTTCCTCGGTCGTCGTCGCCACCTCGCTCATGCCGTCCGTCGACAGGGCGGCGATCTCGAGACCCGCGGCCCGGAGCGCATCCTCCTCGTTCGCCAGGTCCTGCAGTTCGAAACGGCAGGGAACGCACCAGCTCGCCCAGATGTTGACCAGCACCGGCCGGCCCTGGCCCGCCTCGACCGGCACCGGTTCCGAGGCGTCGAAGGAGCGGAGCGTCAACGAAGGGGCCGGCGGACGCGGCGCCAGCACCACCCGCGCGCCCGTGGTCGGCGGCGGTGGCTCCTGGGCACGCGGCATCAACGGTGTCCGCCCCGGCGGCGCCGGCACGGCCTCCACCCGGCCGCTGCCCTGGACGATGCGGTAGCGGCCCCCGGCCTCGACGCCGGCGAACGTCTCGCTGCCGGCCCCGGGCCAACGGACCCTCACCGGACCTGAAACCTCGCTGTCGCCCAGGCCGAAGTGGAGCCAGCGGCTCGACTGCGCCAGGAAACCCTCGCCGGCGCGCACCGAGCGCCGCAACACGCCGTCCGTCGTCGCCAGCTCGACCCGCGCTCCGACCGCGTCCCGGTTGGTGCCGATGCCATCCCCCTCCAGATGCAGGGCCACGAAGCGCCGTCCAGCCGGCAACTCGTTCCGCATCAGCCGCAACCGTGGCGCGGTCCGGTTGCTGATCGCCACATCCAGGTCGCCGTCGCCCTCCAGGTCGAGGAAGGCGACGCCGCGGCCGTCGTCCGGGAAGTCGAGACCGCTGACAGCCGAGGCGTTGGCGAAGGCGCCTCCGGCTTCGCCGGGATTCAGGAAGACGCAGTTCCGCTCGTTGCCGCTGAAGGAGAGTCCCTCGTCGAGCCGTTCGTGGAGCGCGCGAAGGGATTCGAGATACGGCTCCAGCGATCGATCATCCGGTGAACTGGGCGCGCGCGGCACGACCTGCCGCCAGAAGAAGCTTCACAGGTCGTCCGGGAGAGTCTGGGTCAGGTTGCCGTTGGCAACCACCAGATCCTCCCAGCCGTCGTTGTTGATGTCGGCGAAGACGGACGACCAGGACCAGCGGCCCATCGTGACGTTGGCGTCCACGCTGCGGTCGTGGAAACCGCCGCTCTCGGCACCCGCGAACAGGGAGTTGCCGCGCGCCATCCGCTGGACCTCCGCCAGCGGGCCGGCGCGCTGCCGGTCCCGCTCGAACTTCCGCTGATAGGTGATCCGGTTGCCGGCAGCGGAGAACATGTTGCCCACGTAGACATCCATCCGCCCGTCCCGGTTGTAGTCGGCCCAGCTCACCGACATGCCGGACGAGATGTCCTCGACGCCGGCCTCCCCGGCCACGTCGACGAAGCGACCGCCGTCGTTGCGGTACAGGTTGTTGCGGCCGTAGTCGTTCGCCACGTAGAGGTCCGCGTCGCCGTCGCCGTCGAAGTCCTCCCAGGACGCGGCCAGGCTGAAGCGGCGGTTGTTCACGTCGAGCCCCACCGCGACCGTCGCGTCGACGAAGCGGAAGCCGCCGTCGTTGCGGAGCAGCACGTTGCGGCCGCCGTTGTTGGCGTCGTGGTAGGGCACCGGGCTGGCCACGCCGCGCTCGTCGTACGCCCGGCGGTACGCGCAGACGTAGATGTCGAGGTCGCCGTCGCCGTCGTAGTCGGCGGCGGACAGTGAGTTGCTGTCCGGGATGTTGCCGGCGATGTGGCGAACGCGGGCGAAACGGCCGCTGCCGTCGTTCTCGAGCACCAGCACCGCCGGCCGGCTGGACAGGACGAGGTCCTGGTCGCCGTCATTGTCGAGATCGACGAACAGCCCGGCGAGGGCGCGCTCCAGGTAGTCGACCGCCGCTTCCGCCGAGCGGTCGTCGAAGGTGCCTTCCCGGTTCTGCAGGTACAGCCGGTTCGGCAGACCGCCCTGCTCGGGAAGGAAGATGTCGTCCAGTCCGTCCCCGTTGACGTCGGCGACCGACACGCCCTGCCAGCCGGTCTTGTTGTACCCGGCCGCCTTCGGGATCCGGTTGAGCCAGGCGTCGGGCGACTGCAGCAACTGGCCGTGGTAGCTCGGGTTGTGGCCGACGGCGGCTTCGGTGACGTCGACGAAGAGGGGGCCGCGAGGAGTCGACGTCTCCTCGTAGTCCGACACCTCGACTCGCAGCAACAGCGGCACGCCGTCGCCGTCCGCCGGCAACCTCCAGATGGCTGACCACACGGCGTTCAACTGCCGGCTGCCCCTCGGTCCGGCGACCGAGGCCTCGAAGTACGCCAGCGTGGTGAAGCCGTCCGACCCGGCGTCGACCGAATAGACCTTGAAGTCCGCCCGCGGCGGCCGGTGGCCGGCCAGCCGCCCGGCGAGGGCGCCGAGTGCGCGCCTGAAGCCCTCAGCGCCGCGATAACCGGTAGCCGTGGCACTCACGCTCCCGCTCTCGACGGCCAACGCCGTCCCCTGGTAGCGCGCGGTCAGTTCACCGGGCACGAATCCCGGCGACTCGAAGGCTTGATCGACGACCGACGCGACGTCGCCGGACGGCACGGCATCGGCGCCGCCCGCCGCAACCTCCGCAAGCCACGCGGCGACGCTCTTGAGTTGGGCCTCAGCCTGTTCGCTGAGCGCCTCGGTGTCCCAACCGTCGGCCCGCGGATCGACCGCGGCAGCGAAGTTCTCAGGCTCGAATGCAGGGGTGACTTCCGCCTGCCCGCTCTGTGCCGACGCCGCGGCCGGAGCGACCGCCACGGTGAGCACGAGGACGACTCGGAAGATCCGCACCGCCGACACTCTAACGCTCCCGCTCCTCTAAGATCGACCGGTGAGCCCCAGCCTGCGGACCCCCTTTGGCCTGGGGCAAACCAAGCCGCGCCACTATCTGGAAATGGCGAGGGTGGCCTGGCGGAACCGGGACGAAGCCGGCTACGCATGGCGCATCCTCCGGGACGGCGTTTGCGACGGCTGCGCTCTGGGGACGTCGGGACTGCGCGACTGGACGCTGGACGGGGTACATCTCTGCATGGTCCGGCTCGATCTGCTGCGGTTGAACACGATGCCGGCGCTAGACCCGGCGCTGCTCGCCGACGCAGGAGACCTTGCCGCGCGCGGCTCGACGGCGTTGCGCGGCCTGGGACGACTGGCGCACCCGATGCTGCGTCGAGCCGGCGAGCCGGGTTTCCGGCGCGTCTCCTGGCCCGAAGCGATCGACATCGCGGCCACCGGGCTGGCCAGAGTCCGCGAACA
The DNA here is from genome assembly GCA_011525365.1 of Acidobacteriota bacterium. GTDB lineage: Bacteria > Acidobacteriota > Thermoanaerobaculia > Multivoradales > Multivoraceae > Multivorans. The sequence goes on along the minus strand of WTGQ01000002.1, from coordinate 1,069,685 downwards.
CGACCCCACGCGCGCGGCCTTCTTCCTGACTTCGCGCGGCATTCCCAACGAGACCTACTACGTGGCGCAGAAGGCCGCCCGGTTCTTCGGCACGCCCCACATCGACACGGCCGCCCGCCTCTGCCACGCCGCCTCGACGATCGCCCTCAAAAGGGCCTACGGGTACGGAGCGGCAACGAACTCCTACACGGACTGGCTCGACGCCGACCTGATCGTGTTCTTCGGTTCGAACGTGCCGAACAACCAGCCGGTAACGATCAAGTACCTCCACCATGCGGTCCGGCGAGGCGCCGAGATCGCGGTCGTCAACCCGTATCGAGAGCCGGGCCTTGAGCGTTACTGGGTGCCGTCGGTTCCATCGAGCGCAGTCTTCGGTACTGACCTGGCGCGGCACTGGTTCGCCGTCGACACGGGCGGGGATCTCGCATTCCTGAACGGCACGATGAAGGCCCTGCTCGACCTCCCCGGAGGCGTCGCGCGCGATTTCGTCGAGCGCTCCACCGAGGACTTCGCCGCTCTCGAAGCAGCCCTGCGACAGACCTCGTGGCAGGAACTGGAGTGTGCGAGCGGCACGTCGCGAGCAGAGATGGAACGCTTCGCCGCGCTCCTCCGCTCCAGACCGAAGACCATCCTCGTCTGGTCCATGGGCCTGACCCAGCACCGTCACGGTGTCGACACCGTCCTCGCGATCTGCAACCTGGGACTCATGCGCGGCCTTCCGGGCCTTCCAGGCGCCGGCCTGGTTCCCATTCGCGGCCACTCGGGAGTCCAGGGCGGATCGGAAGTCGGCTGCGCGCCCGAATCGGAGACCGGGATTCTCGACCACTGGGCCGAAGTCTGGGGCTTCGAGCCTCCGCGCGGCCCCGGCCTTGCGGCCACCGGACAGATCGAAGCCGCCGCCGACGGAGACATCGATGCGTTCTGGATCATGGGCGGGAACTTCCTCGAAACGACGCCCGACCGGGAGCTCGTCGAACGCGCGCTACACCGCCCCGAACTCCGGGTCCACCAGGACGTCGTGCTGAACAGCGCCATGCTGGTCGAGCCGAGCGACACCGTGCTGCTGCTGCCGACGACGACGCGCTACGAGATCCCCGGCGGCGTGACCGAAACGACGACCGAACGGCGCATCGTCTTCTCGCCCTCGATTCGCCACGACGGCGCCGAAAGCCGAACGCTCGGCGAGTGCCGGCCGGAGTGGGAGGTGCTGTGCGAGATCATCTCCCGGGTCCGGCCCGAGCCGGCGGGAGCGCTCGACTTCGCGGACACGGCGGAGGTCCGGGCCGAGATCGCCCGAATCGAACCTCGCTACGCCGGGATCGAGAACCTGGAGCGAAAGGGCGACCAGTTCCAGTGGGGCGGTCCGCACCTGTTCGAGGACGGGCGCTTCGCCACACCATCCGGCCGCGCGAGGTTCCATGCGGTCGAACCGCCGGCGGACCGCCCCACTGGAACTGGTCGCCCTTTCGCTCCAGGTTCTCGATCCCGGCGTAGCGAGGTTCGATTCGGGCGATCTCGGCCCGGACCTCCGCCGTGTCCGCGAAGTCGAGCGCTCCGACCTGCTGATGAACGCGGAGGATGGGCGGACGCGCGGCATCGGCGCCGGCCAGCGAGTCGTCGTCTCGTCGCCGGTGTCACGGATCGAGTTCGTTGCCCGATTCGGGCAGATCAAGGCCGGCAACGTCGAAGCGCACTGGCCCGAGTGCATGGAGCTGTTGCCCTGGTCCCTGGACCCCGACTCCGGCGAACCGGAGTACGGTGTCCGGGTACGGGTCGAACGAACGGAAGCCCTGGCGTGAAGCCGGCCGCAACCGAGACCTCAGCGGGGCGCAGCGCACTGGTCGAGCGCTCCGGCGACCTCGGCCGCGACCTGGTAGCCGTCGAGGAACCGCTCGAGATCCGGGTCGACGGCGATGCCGTCGTCGTGACGATGCGCAGCCCCGGCGCGGAGCGGGATCTCGCCCTCGGCTACCTGTACGCCGAAGGGCTGATCGAGCAGATGGCCGATGTCGAGAACGTGACCGTGGGCGGAGCGCCGCGGCTGGACGAGACGCTGCCAACAGACGACGAGCCGACCGTACCCGGAACGATCGTCGATGTCCGGCTCTCGGCGAGCGGACGCCGGGCGGCAAGCCGCCGCGGCGAGACGAGGAAGCGGGAACAGGCCTTCCGCGTTACCAGCGCGTGTGGCGTCTGTGGCAAGCCCTCGCTCGAGGACCTGTGGGTGCGGCTGCCAGCGATCCGACCGCTCGACCTGGATCCGGACTGCGAGCGGCTCCTCGTCCAGAAACTGCCGGCGGCCATGCAGAAGGGCCAACCCCTCTTCAGCGACACGGGCGGCGTTCATGCCGCGGCCCTGTTCGAGGTCGCCCGCGGGGAGCCCGAACTGCTCTGGCTCCGCGAAGACATCGGACGCCACAACGCCGTCGACAAGGTCACAGGCAAGGCGCTGCGTGCGAACCGGCTGCCCCTGGACGACACGGTCCTCGCGGTCAGCGGCCGCCTCGGTTTCGAGATCGTCCAGAAGGCGGCGGTGGCCGGCATCCCGGTGCTTGCCGCGGTTGGCGCGCCGTCGAGCCTGGCTCTGGATATCGCCCATCTGGCCGGCATCCGCGTCTACGCCTTCGTCGCCGCCGACCGCAGCAATCTCTATCCCGCCGCCCCGGTCGAAGCGCGGCGACTGGGCGGCTCCGATTGACGAGTCCGAACGCTGGGCATAGGTTGCCCCTGAAAGCGGTTGACCTCTGAGGAGGTGCATGAAGATGACGAGGATTCCGAAGTGACGGTCGCCGCGGTCAAGCCGGAAGCGGGGCAGGCCGCGCCACACCTGACGTTCTTCGACCAGGTGAACGTCGCCTTCGACCGGGCGGCGAAGTACACGGACCACGACCCAACCCTGCTGGAGCAGGTGAAGTGGGTGAACTCGGTCTACCGGATGAGTTTCCCGTTGCGGCGGGACGACGGCACGATCGAGGTCATCCACGCCTGGCGCGCCGAACACAGCCATCACCGGCTGCCGACCAAGGGCGGCATCCGCTACGCGCCGAACGTGAACGAGGACGAGGTCATGGCGCTGGCCGCGCTCATGACCTACAAGTGCGCCCTCGTTGACGTTCCCTTCGGCGGCGCCAAGGGCGGGGTCTGCATCGATCGCCGGAAGTACTCCATGGGAGAGCTGGAGCGCCTGACCCGGCGCTACACCGCCGAACTCCAGCGCAAGTCCTTCATCGGGCCGGGCAAGGACGTGCCGGCTCCCGACTACGGCACGAGCGAGCAGGAGATGGCCTGGATCGCCGACACCTACTCCCAGATCGAGCACGGCGAAGTCAACGTCGCCGCCTGCGTGACGGGCAAGCCGGTCGAGCACGGCGGCATTCAGGGCCGCACCCAGGCGACCGGACTGGGCGTCTTCTTCGGTATCCGCGAGGCCTGTTCATTCGAGGACGACATGGCGAAGCTCGGCCTCGAACCGGGTGTCGCCGGCAAACGGATCGTGATCCAGGGGCTCGGCAACGTCGGTTATCACGCCGCCAGGTACCTGCAGGACGCCGGCGCGAAGCTGGTCGGCCTGGCCGAGTACGAGGGCGCGATCGCCTGTCCGGACGGCCTCGACCTGGACGACGTGGTCGAGCACAGGCGGAGCAGCGGCTCGATCCTCGACTTCCCGGGCGCTTCGAACGTCGAACCGAGCCACAAGGCGCTCGAGCTCGAGTGCGACATCCTGATACCGGCAGCCCTCGAGAACCAGATCACGAGGGAAAACGTCGACCGCATCTCCTGCCGCATCCTGGCCGAGGCAGCGAATGGCCCGACCAGCTCGGCAGCCAGCGCCGCGGCGGCCAAGCGAGGCATCCTGGTGATTCCGGACGTGTACCTGAACGCCGGCGGCGTCACCGTTTCCTACTTCGAGTGGCTGAAGAACCTCTCCCACGTCCGCTTCGGACGGATGCAGAAGCGGTTCGAGGAGAGCGTGCGCCGGGATCTGCTGAACGCGATGAGCTCGGCGACGGGGGCCAGCTTCAGCCAGGCCGAGGTCAGGATCCTGGCCCGGGGAGCGGACGAGATCGACCTCGTGAACTCAGGGCTGGAGGAGACGATGGCGACCGCCTACCATCACATCCGCCGCTACCGGAACAAGCTGGGGCCCGAGGTCGACCTGCGCACCGCGGCGATGGTCCTGGCGATCGATAAGGTCGCGGCCTCTTACCGCACCGCGGGAATCTTCCCGTAGCCGGCCGTTCTCCCCTCGCCCCCTTTAGCCCATCCCGTGCTGATCTCCCTGCTGCTGATTGTGCTCGGCATAGCCGTGCTCTGGGCCGGCGGCGAGATCCTCGTCCGGTCCGTGACCGGCCTGGCCGCGGTGCTGCGCGTCAGTCCGACGGTGATCGGGCTCACCGTCGTCGCCTTCGGCACCTCGGCGCCGGAACTCGGCGTGGCGATAGCCGCCGCGCTGCGGGACTCCGCCGGGCTGGTCTACGGCAACGTGGTCGGCTCGAACATCGCCAACGTCGGCCTGATCCTCGGCATTTCGGCGCTCGTCGTGCCTCTGCACAACCACAGCGAAGGCGCCGAGCGCCAGGCGATCCGCCTGGTCCGCCGCGAGCTGCCCTTCATGCTCGCAACTTCCCTCCTCGTCCTGACCTTCACCGCCTTCGGCCGCCTGGGCCGGTTCGAGGGCGTGGTGCTGCTCGCGCTGATGGCGTACTTCCTGATCGTTCTGGTCCGAGCCGGCGACGCCGAACCAGCCGATCCCCAGGGCGTCAGCGCACTCAAGTCCGTCCTTGGCACCCTGGTGGGACTTGTCCTGCTCGCCGTCGGGGCGGCCAGGCTCCTCGTGCCGGCGGCGCAGGACCTGGCGCTGGCCCTCGGCGTCAGCGACAAGGTCGTCGGACTCACGGTCGTGGCTTTCGGCACGAGCGTGCCCGAACTCGCCGCCTGCCTGGTGGCGGCCTACCGGAACCACCACGGCATCGTCCTGGGGAACATCGTCGGCTCGAACGTGTTCAACATCCTGCTCGTCCTGCCGGCCGCGATCCTCATCCGCCCCTTCGAAACCACCTTCCTCGCCGAGGGCCTGGACGCCTCGGTCATGCTCCTCTTCAGCCTCCTCATGTTCCTCGCCGTCTACCTGCTGCGACACGGCCGCAGCATCGGGCGGACCTGGGGCACGCTGCTCGTGGCAGCCTATGGGGGCTACGTAGCCTGGCTCTTCAGCAAGCTATGACACAGGAAACGATGACACCGGCCGAATCCACCACAAGCGGCGCCCTGCCCTTCGCGGATCGCCACATCGGCCCCCGGGCCGCCGAAATCGAGCAGATGCTCGAAGCGCTCGGCCAGTCCTCGCTCGCGAGCCTGATCGATGCCGCCGTGCCGGCCGCGATCCGCAGCGACACTTCCGCCCGCGACATTGCCACCGGCGGCCTCGACCTGCCGCCGCCGGCTTCCGAAGCCGCGACGCTGGTCGAACTCGACGAGATCGCCGCCGGCAACCAAGTGCTGCGCAGCTTCATCGGCATGGGCTACCACGGCTGCGTCACGCCGCCGGTCATCCAGCGCAACGTCCTCGAGAACCCCGGCTGGTACACGGCCTACACGCCGTATCAGCCGGAGATCTCCCAGGGCCGGCTGGAAGCGCTGCTCAACTTCCAGACGATGATCGCCAGCCTCACCGGCCTCGAGGTGGCGAACGCCTCCCTGCTCGACGAGCCGACCGCCGCCGCCGAAGCGATGACCCTGTGCTGGGCGGAGAAGCGGCGCCAGGGCCGGTTCTTCGTGTCGGAGGCGTGCCACCCGCAGACGATCGAGGTGGTCCGCACCCGCGCCGAGCCGCTCGGCATCGAAGTCGAGGTCGGCGATCACCGGGAGCTGGATCCGGAGGGCGTGTTCGCGGCTCTGGTCCAGCAACCGGCCACCGATGGCAGCGTCCACGACTACCGGGGTCTGGCCGAACGGATGGACTCCGCCGGCGGCATGACGATCGCCGCCGCCGATCCGCTCGCCCTCTGCCTGCTCGAGGCCCCCGGCGCCTGGGGCGCCGACGTCGCGGTCGGCAGCACCCAGCGCTTCGGCCTGCCGATGGGGTTCGGCGGACCGCATGCCGCCTACATCGCCGTCCGCGACCGGCTGAAGCGGCGGCTGCCGGGCCGGCTGGTCGGCGTCACCCACGACGACAGTCACCGGCCGGCGCTGCGTCTGGCGCTCCAGACTCGGGAACAGCACATCCGCCGCGATCGGGCCACCAGCAACATCTGCACCGCGCAGGTGCTGCCGGCGGTGATCGCGAGCTTCTACGCCGTCTACCACGGCCCGGAAGGGCTCGAGTCGATCGCTGAGGCAGTCCACCGCCGGGCTGCCCGCCTCGCCGAGCGCCTGCGCGCCCTCGGCTTCACGCTTCGCTCCGGCACGTTCTTCGACACGTTGACCGCCGAGGTCGGCAGCGTCGGGGAGGAGCGCCGGGTGATCGCGGCAGCCCGGCGCCGCAAGCTGAACCTGAGGGAGTGGGGCTCGGGCGCCATCTCGGTCGCCTGCGACGAGACGACGACCGACTACGACATCGAGTCAGTGCTCGCGGCCTTCGCCGAAGTCGGCGCGACCGTTCCGGCCGACGAAGCTCCGGCCGGCGGGACGGAGGCCCTGCCGGCCGCGCTGCGCCGGACGACGCCCTGTCTCGATCATCCCGTGTTCAGCAGCTACCGCTCCGAGACCGAGTTGCTTCGCTACCTGCACCGGCTGGAGGCGCGCGACCTGTCGCTGACGACGTCCATGATCCCGCTCGGCTCGTGCACGATGAAGCTGAACGGAACGGCGGAGATGATGCCGATCACCTGGCGCGGGTTCGCCCACATGCATCCCTACGCCCCCGAAGACCAGACGGCGGGTTACCGGAAGCTCTGCGGCGACCTGGAGAACTGGCTGGCGGACATCACGGGCTTCTCCGCCGTTTCCCTGCAGCCGAACGCCGGTTCCCAGGGAGAGTACGCCGGTCTCCTGGCCATCCGGAGCTACCACGCGAGCCGCGGCGAGGGCGCCCGCGACGTCTGTCTCATCCCCACCTCCGCTCACGGCACGAACCCCGCCAGCGCCGTGCTGGCCGGGCTGAAGGTCGCGCCCGTCGCCTGCGACGAGGAGGGCAACATCGATCGCGACGATCTGCGCGTCTGCGCGGAAGCTCACGGCGAAGACCTCGCGGCGCTGATGGTCACCTACCCGTCCACGCACGGCGTGTTCGAGGAGGCGATCAGGGAGATCTGCGCCATCGTCCACGACCACGGCGGGCAGATCTACCTCGACGGCGCGAACATGAACGCCCAGGTCGGCGTCTGCCGGCCCGGCGACTACGGCGCCGACGTCTGCCACCTGAACCTCCACAAGACCTTCTGCATCCCCCACGGCGGCGGCGGTCCGGGGATGGGACCGATCGCTGTCGCCGCCCATCTCGCGCCCTTCCTGCCGCGGCACCCCCTCGCGTCGATCGGGCAGTCGGACAGTGCCGGCAGCCAGGGAGGCGGGGCGGTAGGCGCGGTGAGCGCGGCGCCCGTCGGCAGCGGCTCCATCCTGCCCATCTCCTGGGCCTACATTCGCATGATGGGCGCCGCCGGACTGCGCCGCGCCACGGAAGCCGCGATCCTGAACGCGAACTACATCGCCCACCGGCTCGAAAACCACTACCCCGTCCTGTACCGCGGCGCCGGCGGTCTTGTGGCTCACGAGTGCATCCTCGATCTCCGCGGCTTCAAGGCCTCGGGCGTGGAGGTCGACGACGTCGCCAAGCGACTCATCGACTACGGCTTCCACGCGCCGACCATGTCCTTCCCGGTGGCCGGCACGTTGATGGTCGAGCCGACCGAGAGCGAGTCGAAGGCGGAACTCGACCGCTTCTGCGACGCGATGATCGCGATCCGCGCCGAGATCGCGGCCGTGGAGCGCGGCGATATCGAGATCGCCGACAGCCCCCTGCGGGGCGCGCCGCACACCGCGGCCGCGATCATTGCGGACGAGTGGAACCGCCCCTACTCCCGCCGGCAGGCAGCGTTCCCGGCCCCGTGGAACGACGAACACAAGTATTGGCCGCCGGTCGGCCGGGTCGACAACGCCCACGGCGACCGCCACCTGATCTGCACCTGCGTCGGCATGGAGCCGTTCGAAGCGATCGGCGCCAGGGGCGCGTTCGCCCGTTGAGGGTTACTGTGTCAGCCCGAACTCGATCGCGTCGGCGAGCGCTTCCCAGCTTGCCTCAATGATGTTCGTGCCCGCTCCGACCGTGGTCCAGCGGTCGCCGCCGGCGACGAAGTCCACGAGCACCCGGGTCGTCGCGGCCGTGCCCTGGGCACTGTCCAGGATGCGGACCTTGTAGTCGGCCAACCGCATCTCGCCCAGGGCCGGGTAGTGGGGCTCCAGCGCCTTGCGCAGCGCGTGCGCCAGCGCGTTGACCGGCCCGTTGCCCTCCGAGGCCGTATGGGCGATCGTGCCGTCCGGCACCTCCACCTTGACCGTCGCCTCGGCGACGAGACCGCGGCCATCGCGGTGCTCGACCACGGTGAGGAAGTCGATCAGGCGGAACGGCGCCTCGTAGCCCGGTTCCGCCCGTCGCAGCATGAGCTCGACGGACGCCTCGGCGGCCTCGAAGCTGTAGCCGCGGTTCTCCAGCTCCTTGACCCTGTACAGCACCTCACGCGCGTGGGGTGTTTCGGCGAGCCCGGCCCCCGCCGCGAGATGAGCGATGTTGCCGCGGCCCGAGAGCTCGGAGACCACGGCGCGCATTTCGTTGCCCACCCGTTCGGGCTCCAGGTGCTGGTAGCTCGCCGGCTCCTTGAGCATGGCGGCGACGTGAACGCCACCCTTGTGCGCGAAGGCGCTCCGGCCGACATAGGGCAGGTGGTCGTCGTGCGCGATGTTCGCCACCTCGGCGACGTAGCGCGACAGGGCCGTCAACTCCCGGAGCTGCTCGTCGGGGACGCAGGAACAGCCCATCTTGCACTGGAGGTCGGGCAGGATGGTGACCAGGTTGGCGTTCGCCACCCGCTCACCGTAGCCGTTGATCGTGCCCTGGACCATGACGGCTCCGGCGCGCACGGCGGCGAGCGAGTTGGCCACGCCGCAGCCGCCGTCGTCGTGAGTGTGAATGCCGATCCGTACCTCGGCGCCGACTTCGGCTCGCACCGCCTCGACGCCGGCCTCGATCTGCCACGGCAGGGAGCCGCCGTTCGTGTCGCAGAGCACGACGTAGTCGGCGCCCGCGGAGGCCGCGGCGCGCAGGGTACCGAGGGCGCACTCGGGATTCGCGGCGAAACCGTCGAAGAAGTGCTCGGCGTCGTAGATCACCTCGCGTCCGAGGTCCTTGAGATAGCCGACCGAGTCCCGGACCATCGCTTCGTTCTCCGCGATGTCGGTCTCCAGCACCTTTTCGATATGGAGATCCCAGCTCTTGCCGAAGATCGTCACCACCGGCGTTCCCGCGGCCACCAGGGCCTGGATGTTGCCGTCGTGGGCGCAGGTGTCGTTCTTGCGGCGGGTACTGCCGAACGCGCAGATCTTCGTCTGCTCGAGTTCGACATCGCGGATCGCGGCAAAGAAGTCGGCGTCCTTGGGGTTGGAACCGGGCCAGCCGCACTCGAGGTAGGGGATGCCGAAGGCGTCCAGCCGCCTGGCGATCGCCAGCTTGTCCGCCAGCGACAGGGAGATGTTCTCGCGCTGGGTCCCGTCGCGGAGCGTCGTGTCGTACAGCTCGATCCTGGTCGTCATCGGCCCAATACCCTATTGACCGGCCCCTACAGGGGCTCGTCCAGGCCCGGCCCCTGCAGCAGCTCGATCAGCTCCTCGCGCGAGAAGATCTTCTTGAGCTGCGGGTCGTCCTCCTGCACCACGCTCTCCATGAGACGGCGCTTGCGGTCGATGATCGCGGCGATGCGCTCCTCGAGCGTCTCCTCGGTGATCAGCTTGAAGACGTGGACCGCCCGCTTCTGGCCGATCCTGTACAACCGGTCCGTCGCCTGGTCCTCGCGGGCCGCGTTCCACCAGCGGTCGTAGTGGATGACGACCGAACCGCCGACCAGGTCGATGCCGGTCCCGCCCGCCTTCAGGCTGCCAAGGAAGACGCGGCAGTCCTCGTCGTTGTTGAAGCGGTCGACGACCTTGCCGCGCTCGCGGGTCGAACCCGTCAGAGTGACGAACTCGACGCCGAGCTTCGTCAGGTGGCGCTCCAGGATCCCGATCATGCCCAGGTACTGGCTGAAGACGACGACCTTCTGGCCACTGTCGAAGCTCTCTTCGAGCAGCTCCTTGCACAGGTCCCATTTGCCGGATTCGTAGTTCTCGTAGCGGTCGAGATCGCCCACCGCCAGCGCGGGATGATCGCAGATCTGCTTCAGCATGTTCAGCAGAGCGAAGATGTGGATGTACGGAAGGGCGCCCCGCTCGCTCCGCAAGGCGTTCATCAACGTGACGCCTTTCGTTTCGATCGTCTGCCGGTACAGGTCGAACTGCTCGGCGCTCAGGCGGCAGGTGCGGACGTCCTCTATCTTCTCCGGTAGCTCATCCAGCACCGCTGTCTTCACCCGGCGAAGCACGAAGGGAGCGGTCAGTCGCCTCAGGTTCACCGCGTACCACGAGTCCGCATCGAGTTCGTTCGTTCCGAGGAGATCGAGGTAGGTATCGTCGCCTCCCAGGTAGCCCGGCAGCACGAGATCGAACAGACCCTTCAACTCGGTGAGCGAGTTCTCGATCGGCGTGCCGGTCAGTCCCAGCTTCATCCTGGCCCCGAGCGCCACGGCGGCACGGTAGCCCTGAGTGCTCCGGTTCTTGATCTGCTGCACCTCGTCGAACACGATGAGGCCCCAGCGCCGTTCGCCGAAACGCTCGACGTCGTTGCGCATCACGCCATAGGACGTGAGGATCACGTCGCCGTCGGCCAGCGATTCCTCGAGGTTGCGTTGCGGTCCGTGGTAGTACGCCGGGCACAGCCCCGGCGCGTACTCCCGGAGCTTGTTGCGCCAGTGGCTGATGACCGTGCGGGGGCAGACGACCAGAAACGGATCGTCGACCGCCAACTGCTCCCGCAGGATGACCATCAGGGCCATCGCCTGGTGGGTCTTGCCCAGGCCCATGTCGTCGCACAGAAGGCCGGCCAGGTCGTTCTCGTACAGGAACTTCAGCCACTCGACACCGAGCCTCTGGTAAGGACGCAGGACGCTAGTAAGCCCCTCCGGATCGACCATCGGATCGGCCGGCCGGAGGTCCAGGAAGCGGCGCAGGAAGTCATGCCGGCTTCCTTCGCCCTCGACGCGGATCGGCGCCGTGCTCGAGGCCTGCAGGCGCAGCAACTCGGCCGAGGAGAGACGCAGGCCCCCGGAGTCGCCGTTGCCGCCGGCGCCTTCGGCACGGGCTCTCGCCTGAGCGGGCAGCGATCCGAGGTTCCTGAGCGCGGGCGCGTTGAGATCGATCCAGCCCGACGCCGTCTCGAGATACGGCAGGCCGGCGCCCCTCGCCGCCAATAACTCCTCGAGGCTCACGTCGCTGTCGCCGAAGCCGTAGCGGATCGAGAGCGATTCGTCTCCGTCCGGCTCGATCTCGATGTAGTCGAATTCCGTGAGGATGCCGGCCGCGGCGAGTGGGTTCTCGGTCAAGGCCTGCTCGGGCTCCAGCACCGGCCTCACGGTCCGGAAGGTCGGAATCCGTGCCGGCTCGAGATCGAGAGCGGCGGGCTCGCGCCAGCCGCCCTCACTCCGATCCGAGCGCCGGACGAGCACCCCCAGCTCCTCGAGAAAGACCAGCTCGCCATACTGGAAGCGTTCACGCCGCTCCTCATCGAGCACGTCCTCCCCCTCCGCGGCGAGGCGCAGGATCTCGAGCTTGTGCTCTTCCTCGATCCTCGTGTCTGGTCCGACGTAGAGGAGGTCCGCGGCGGACAGGGGAACCACCGAGGTCTGCCCCGTTTCCGTGAGGAAGGCCAGCGCCGCGTCCACCCGGCGACGCGGAACGGCGATTTGAAGCAGGTCCGACCCACCCGAGTTCGGGCGAACCGTCAGGAACAGGGTGCCGCTGGAGACCTCGATCGACGGCTCGAGGCGCACCGTCGCTCCGGCCCTCTCGCCTCTGCCGCCGGCGATGTCGCCGTACTCCCTCAGGGCGTGGTAGGCGACGCGAAACCAGAGACTCCCTTCGAAGAACTGCCGGTTCGTCTGCATTCCGGCCTTGTTCAGATGTTGCTCCTCAGGCGTCCGCATGAACGTCGACAGCCGGTCCAGCAGACCCGACCGATCCGCTGTCGCCACGCCGCCCGCAAGTTTGCCGATCCGTTCCAGAAAGCGAACGGAGGCGGGCGCCTGCTCGAGATAGCGAAGGACCTCCACTCCGCCCGGACCGAACAGGCGAATCGGCTCGCCGGCGCCTTCCTGCAGGACCAGGCACTCGGAAGCCGCCGGCAGACGTTCCTGGAACAGGGTCTGGGCCAGCCGGAACCAGCCGCTGTGAGCGAAGAGGTCGAACCAACTCCATCCGGTGACCTGGTGGAGCTCCCGGATCTGACCCTCGAGCTGCTTCAGGTGGCGGCAGCCGCTGCGACGACCCGTCGAGCAACTGCAGAACGTCAGCGGCCGCTTGGACCCCGCCACCTTGGCCAGATGAACGGCCGAACCGGGTTCCGGGTCGTGGGGATCGGGGAGCAGGCCTATCCCGGTGCGATGGAACTCGAGGCGAGGAAACAGCTTCACGGAAGGTCGACGAAACGCGTGCGTAAACGCTCGATTGTAGCGCCGATTCGGAGCGTTGTGTCGGTTTCGGCGCTAGGCTTCCTGACGATGACGACAGACAGTCGCGCGCTGTTGGCGGCGATCGCGCTCGCCGCTGCGTGCGCCGCTCCGCCCACGGCCAACACCGCCGGCCTCAACGAACTCGACGACCTCCTGCTGGAAGAAGCCGCGGAAGGCTTCGCCGGCAGTGTGCTGGTGGCCCGGGGCGACGACGTACTCCATCTGGCCGGATACGGTCTGGCCGACCGGGAGACCGGCGCGCCCTTCCGGCCGGAGACCGTGTCGACGATCGGCTCGATCACCAAGCAGTTCACCGGCGCCGCGATCCTCAGGCTCCAGGAGCGGGGAAGCCTGCGCGTCGACGATTCGGTCGGCCGCTTCTTCCCCGAGGCGCCCGCCGACAAGGCCGGGATCACGATCCACCAGCTCCTCACGCATACCGCCGGACTGCGGCCCGCCCTCGGTTCGGACGAGGCGTACATCGACCGCGACAGCTACCTGGAGGCTGTGTGGCGCACGGAACTCAGCGACCCACCGGGCGAACGCCACGAGTACTCCAACACCGGCTACTCCGTGCTCGCCGCGATCGTCGAACTGAGCTCCGGCATGAGCTACGAGGAGTTCCTGCGGCAGGAGTTCTTCGATCCGCTCGGCATGCAACACACCGGCTACCGCCTGGCCGACTGGTCGGAGACACACGTCGCCGCCGGCTACCGGGACGGCCAGCGCTTCGGCCGAGTGACCGACAAGCAGACCCACGAGGACGGCTTCTCGTGGCACCTGGTCGGCAACGGCGGCATCCACTCGACCGTCGAAGACATGGCCCGCTGGGTCCGGGCCCTGCGCGGCGGCGAAGTGCTCGACGCCGAGTCGCTCGGCGCCCTGTTCGGTGAACACGTGGACGAGGGTTACGGCGACTCCTTCTACGGCTACGGCTGGGTCAGCTTCTACCTGCCGGACGGCGACCGGATGATCGGACACAATGGCGGCAACGGCTTCTTCTTCGCCGACCTGAACTTCTTCCCGGACCGCGATGACCTGATGTACTGCCTGTTCGTGAACGACGCCCGGTCCGAGGAGGTCACCGGCCGAATCCGCCGGCTGCTGCTCGAGCAGGCCCCTTGACAGCCGCTCCTCTCCTCTCCTACGCTCCCCCGCACGACCTACCGCCCGGTAGATCAGCGGAATTCCCTATCCCATGACTCGTCCCGCCATTCTTCTGTTGCTGGTTCTGATTCTGGTTCTTATGACCCAGGGGGCTAACTAGGCGCACCAACAGGAAACTGAGCGACTTCAAGCCCCCAGCACTGCCTGGGGGCTTTTTTGATTCAGCCGCTAGTGGAGTAACTGCATGCCGATAGAACGATCAGAGTGGATCTGGATCGACGACCAGTGGAAGCCCTGGGGCGAGGCGACCGTCCATCTCACCACCCACGGCCTGCACTACGGCTCGTCGGTGTTCGAGGGCATTCGCGCCTACGACACGGGCGAGGCGACGGCGATCTTCCGCCTCGGTCCCCACGTCCAGCGCCTGTTCGACAGTTGCCGGATCATGCGCATGGACCCCGGTTACACCCCGGACCAGGTCGAGGAGCTGTGCATCGAGGCGGTGGCTCGCAACCGCCTGGAGTCGTGCTACATCCGGCCGCTGATCTACCGGGGCAACGAGGAAATGGGCCTCAACCCGACTTCCTGCAGTTCCAGGCTGGCGATCTACGCGGTTCGGTGGGGCCGCTACCTCGGCGAGGAGGCGATCGAACAGGGCGTCGACGCTGCGATCAGTTCCTGGCGGCGCTTCAACTCGAACACGGCCGTGCCGCTGGGCAAGATCAGCGGACAGTACGTGACGAACCAGTTCGTATCCATCGAGGCACGCGAGCACGGCTACGCCGAGGGCATCATGCTCGACGACCGCGGGCTGGTCTGCGAGGGCGCCGGCGAAAACCTCTTCCTGATCAAGGACGGAGTGATCCACACGCCGCCGCTCTACAACTCGATCCTGGGCGGCATCACCAGGAACTCGGTCATCACCATCGCGCGCGACCTGAAATACGACGTCCGCTTCCAGCCGATCGCCCGTGAAGAGCTCTATCTCGCTGACGAGCTGTTCATGACCGGCACAGCCGCGGAGGTGAGCCCGGTGCGCTCCGTCGATCGGATCCCGATCGGCAGCGGCACCCGCGGCGAGATCACGCACCATCTCCAGGAAGAGTTCTTCGGGCTGGTCGAAGGCCGGCTCCCCGACCGCCACAACTGGCTCACCCAGGTACCCCGGCTGCAGGAGGCCGCGCCGCCACTGGCCGGGTGACGCGAGGAGGCCGCGATGAGTGACGACACTGCAACGGATCGAGCGAACGAAGAGGCGGGCACGGGCACGGACGCCGTCGTGCTGACCGGCGCCGAGATCGTGTGCGAGTGCCTGCTGCGGGAGGGAGTCGACATCGTCTTCGGCTATCCGGGCGGGGCCATCCTGCCCACCTACGACGCCCTGACGAAGTACCCTCAGCTCCACCATGTGCTGACCCGCCACGAGCAGGGCGCGTCGCACATGGCCGACGGCTACGCCCGTGCCACCGGCAAGGTCGGCGTCGCGATGGCGACCAGCGGCCCGGGCGCGACGAACCTCGTCACCGGTATCGCCACCGCGATGATGGACTCGTCTCCGATCGTCTGCATCACGGGACAGGTGCCGACCGGCGCCATCGGCAGCGACGCCTTTCAGGAAACGGACGTCACCGGGATCACCCTCCCGATCACCAAGCACAACTACCTCGTGACCAGCATCGAGGAACTGCCCGAGGTGATGCGCGAGGCGTTCCACATCGCCCGCACCGGGCGGCCGGGGCCGGTGCTGGTGGACATCCCGAAGGACATCCAGATCCAGGAGGCGGAGTTCGTCTACCCGACGGAACCGATCGAACTCGCCGGCTACAGCCCGCCGCGGGCGGCCCGGGCGCGACAGGTCGACGCGGCCCTGGAGCTGATCCGGAAGTCGAAGCGGCCGATCATCCTCGCCGGCCACGGCATCTCGATGGCCGGCGCCAACCGTGAACTCGCACAGTTGGCGGAGAAAGCGCAGATTCCGATCGCCCTGACCCTGCTCGGCAAGGGCGCGATCTCCGAGCACCACCCGCTCTGCCTGGGGATGATGGGAATGCACGGCGGCGCCGAGGTGAACCACGCGATCCAGCAGGCCGACCTGCTGATCGCTCTCGGCATGCGCTTCGACGACCGGGTGACCGGCAACCTGGCGACCTACGCCCGGGACTCGCGCAAGATCCACGTCGACATCGATCCCTCCGAGATCAACAAGAACGTGAACGTCGACGTCGGCATCGTCGGCGACCTCGGCGAGGTCCTGGGCCAACTGCTCGACCGGGTCGAACGACGACCGAACGAGGCCTGGTTCGACCGCATCGCCGAGTGGCGGGCCGACTCGGAGCTGCGGGAGATCGTCCGGCCGGCCGACGCGGCTCAGCATCCTGCGGTCCCCGAAGGCAAGCTGCTCGGCGCCCAGGTCATCCGCGACCTGTTCGAGTTCACGGACGGCGAAGCGATCACCGTGACCGACGTCGGCCAGCATCAGATGTGGGAGGCCCAGTACTACCACCACGAACGGCCGCACAGCCTGATCACCAGCGGCGGCCTCGGCACGATGGGTTTCGGGCTGCCGGCCGCGATCGGCGCCAAGATGTCCCGCCCCGACCAGGAAGTGTGGGCCATCGTCGGCGATGGCGGATTCCAGATGACCATGATGGAGCTCGCCACCGCGGTCCAGGAGCAGGTCAACGTCCACATCGCGATCATCAACAACGGCTTCCTCGGCATGGTCCGCCAGTGGCAGGAGTTCTTCTACGAGGAGCGCTACAACCAGACGCCCATGGTCAACCCGGACTTCTGCAAGCTCGCGGAGGCCTACGGCATCCCGACCGTCCGCGTCACCGAGCGCGGCCAGATCGAAGAGGCGGTCAACGCCTCGCGCGCGCAGACAGCCGGGCCGACCCTGATCGACTTCGTGGTCGAGAAGGAGGAGATCGTCTTCCCCATGGTGCCGGCGGGCGCCGACCTCGACGACATGATCCGCCGGCCGACTCCCGAAGAGTTCGAGCAACAGCGCCGGGAGCGGGCGGCAGCCGCGAAGGCCCCGGAGCCCGAAACGTCGGAGTCCGAGGAACCCGCGGCGGCGCCCGCCCTGGGCTCCCGGTTCGGCGTCTGAGGTCGACCGGTCTCTCGAGGAACTCCCGCGATGGCGAAGCACATCCTGGCCGCGCTGGTCGAGAACCGCCCCGGGGTCCTTGCCCGCGTGGCGAACCTGTTCCGGCGGCGCAGTTTCAACATCGACAGCCTGTCCGTCGGCCGCACGCAGCGCGACGAGATGTCGAGGATGACGATCGTCATGGAGTCGGACAGCGCGGAAGCGGACCGCCTGGTCAAGAACCTGTACAAGCTCGTCGACGTCGTCCACGTGGACCACCTCCACAGCCAGCCCTCCGTGGTGAGGGAAATGGCCCTGGTCAAGGTCAAGGCCACCTCGGAGAACCGGCGGGAGGTGATCCAGCTCTGCGACATCTTCCGGGCCCGCATCATCGACGTCTCCGCCGAAAGCCTGGTGGTCGAGATCACCGGCGAGGAAGAGAAACTCGAGAACTTCACCGAACTCGTGCGTCCGTTCGGCATCGTCGAGATGGTGCGCACCGGCATGATCGCCCTGGGCCGCGGCGGCCACACCCTGAAGGACGAGGGCTTCAAGCCCAACCGCAGCCGCGCGGCCGCGCGCCGCAACGTGCTCTGAACACACCAGACGAGGAACCCATCCAGATGGCCAAGCTCTACTACGACGACGACGCGGACCTCTCGAGGCTCGACGGCCGCACCGTCGCCGTCATCGGTTACGGCAGCCAGGGCCACGCCCATGCGCTGAACCTGCGCGACAGCGGGGTCGACGTCGTCGTCGGCCTCCGCGAGGGCAGCGGCAGCGCCGCCAAGGCGGAGGCCGACGGGCTCGAGGTGCTCGGCAACGCGGCCGCGGCAGCCCGGGCGCAGATGATCATGGTCCTGGCGCCCGACACGGTCCAGGCGGGGCTCTACGAGCAGGACATCGCGCCGAACCTCGAACCGGGGAACGCGCTGATGTTCGCGCACGGGTTCAACGTCCGCTACGGCGAAATCGACGCGCCGAAGGAAGTCGACGTGTCCCTGGTCGCGCCGAAGGCGCCGGGACACAGGGTGCGGGAGGTGTTCACCGAGGGCGCCGGGACGCCGGGCCTGGTCGCGGTCGAGAACGACGCCACCGGCGGCGCCCTGGCCGACGCCCTGGCCTACGCCAAGGGCATCGGCTGCACCCGCGCCGGAGTGATCGAGACCACGTTCGCCGAAGAGACGGAGACCGACCTGTTCGGTGAGCAGATCGTCCTCTGCGGCGGCGCCTCCGCCCTGGTCCGCGCCGGCTTCGAGAAGCTGGTCGCGGCGGGCTACCAGCCCGAGGTCGCCTACTTCGAGTGCCTCCACGAACTGAAGCTGATCGTCGACCTGATGTACGAGGGCGGGCTCGGCTACATGTGGTACAGCGTCTCCGACACCGCCGAGCACGGCGGCTACCACGCCGGCGACCAGATGATCACGGAGGACGTGCGGGCGGTGATGGACAAGGTGCTCCGCGACATCCAGGACGGGACCTACGCCCGCGACTGGATCGCCGAGAACCGGAACGGCCGCCCGCGCTTCGATCCCCGGAGGCAGCGGGAGCGGAGCCATCCGATCGAGGAGGTCGGCCGGGAACTGCGTCGGATGATGCCGTTCCTCGACGCCAAGGAGGTGTAGCGATGGCAGGACAGGCTCAAAACGGAGACTGGGTCCGGATCTTCGACACCACGCTGCGCGACGGCGAGCAGTCGCCGGGCGCGACGATGACGAGCGCCGAGAAGCTGGAGGTGGCCCGCCAGCTTGCCGTTCTCGGCGTCGACGTCATGGAGGCGGGCTTCCCCGCCGCCAGTCCCGACGACCTCGAGGGGGTCCGCCGGATCGCCCGCGAAGTCGGCAAGGGCGACGGACCGGTCATCGCCGGGCTCGCCCGCTGCTGGCGCGAGGACATCGACAAGGCCTGGCAGGGCGTGCGGGACGCCGCCAAACCCCGCATTCACACCTTCATCGCCACCTCCGACCTGCACATGGAGCGCAAGCTGGGCATGACCCGGGAGCAGGTCCTGAGCCAGGTCGGCCACATGGTCGCGCACGCGCGTTCCCTCTGCGACGACGTCGAGTTCAGTCCCGAGGACGCCACCCGCTCCGATCCCGACTTCGTGGTCGAGGTGCTCTCGTTCGCCGTCAAGGAGGGTGCTGTGACGCTGAACATCCCGGACACGGTCGGCTACGACATGCCGGTCGAGTACGGCGACCTCTTCCGCTACCTGATGGAGCACACCGAGGGCGCCGACGACGTCATCTGGTCCGCGCACTGCCACGACGATCTCGGCTGCGCCACCGCCAACACGCTGGCGGCGATCGAGGCCGGCGCGCGGCAGGTCGAGGTGACGATCAACGGCATCGGCGAGCGGGCCGGCAACACCTCGCTCGAGGAAGTCGTCATGGCGCTCCACACGAGGCCGAAGATCTACGGAGTGGGCACCCGTCTCAACACGACCGAACTCGTGCGGACGAGTCGCCTGGTGGCCCACTACACCGGCATCGCGGTGCCCCGGAACAAGGCGATCGTCGGTGAGAACGCCTTCGCCCACGAGGCGGGCATCCACCAGCACGGCATGCTCCAGGATCAGCGCACCTACGAGATCATGACCCCCCAGACGGTCGGCCTGACCCAGAGCAGGCTCGTGCTCGGCAAGCACTCCGGCAAGCACGCGCTCCGGATGCGCATGGAGGAACTCGGCTTCGAACTGAACCGCGAGGAACTCAGCGAGGCCTTCCGCCGCTTCAAGCAACTCGCCGACCAGAAGAAGGACATCACCGACGCCGACCTGCAGGCGCTGGCGAACCAGGAGATCCTGGCCCCGGCGGAGATCTTCACCCTGAGCGACCTGCAGATCTCCTGCGGCCGGCCCGGCATGCCGACCGCGACCGCCCGGCTGCGCGGGCCGAACGGTCACGAGTACATCTCGCCGGGCGTCGGCACCGGCCCGGTCGACGCGACCTTCCGGGCCATCGACGCCGTGGTCGAGGCCGAGAACACCCTGCTCGAGTACAACGTCCACAGCGTCACCGAGGGCATCGACGCGATGGGCGAGGTCACGGTGCGGATCAAGAGTCCGACCTCCGGCCGCGGCAAGGGACGCGTCTTCGGCGGCTACGGCGCCGACACGGACGTCATCGTCGCCTCCGCCAAGGCGTACCTGGCGGCCCTCAACCGCATGCTCACCGCGATCGGCACGAAGTACACGGCCGGCGAGGGAGGTCCCGCGACGCTCCGGGTCTCGAGGCCGCAGCCGGTGGACGCATGAGCGCACCGCGCACCCTGTTCGAGAAGATCTGGCGGCGCCACGTCGTCTCCCCGGAAGGCGTGACCGCCGAGGAGCGCGGCCTGCCGGCGACCCTCTACGTCGACCTGCACCTGGTGCACGAAGTGACTTCGCCTCAGGCGTTCACCGAGCTGGCCGAACGGGGACTCCCCGTCCGGCGGCCCGATCTGACGCTGGCGACGATGGATCACTCGACGCCGACCGACCCTTCGATCGACACGGGAAGGCTCCGTGTGCTCGACCCGGAGGGCTCGGCCCAGCTCGACCGGCTGCAGGCGAACTGCGAGCGGTACGGCATCCCGCTCTACGCGATGGGCCACGAGCGCCGCGGCATCGTCCACGTGATCGGCCCCGAACTGGGCGCAACCCAGCCCGGGATGACCGTCGTCTGCGGCGACAGCCACACCAGCACCCACGGCGCCGTCGGAGCGCTCGCCTTCGGCATCGGCACCAGCGAGGTCGGCCACGTGCTCGCCACCCAGTGCCTGCTGCAGCACCGCCCGAAGACCTACGAGGTGCGCGTCGACGGCCGCCTGCGGGAAGGCGTGGTCGCCAAGGACATCATCCTGGCGGTGATCGCCAGGCTCGGCATCGGCGGCGGCACCGGCCACGTCTTCGAGTACACCGGCGAAGCGATCCGCGCGCTGGACATGGAGGGCCGGATGACGGTCTGCAACATGTCGATCGAGGGCGGCGCCCGGGCGGGCCTGATCGCACCCGACGAGGTCACCTTCTCGTACCTGGAAGGCCGCCCGATGGCGCCCGCCGGCGACGCCTGGGAGGCGGCCCTCGACGACTGGCGGTCGCTTCCCACCGACGAGGGAGCGGTCTATGACAAGACCACGACGCTCGACGGCTCCGCGCTCGAGCCGATGGTCACGTACGGCACGAACCCCGGCATGGCGATCCCGATCGCGGGAGCGGTACCGGAGGACGACGCCATCGAACCCGAGAAGCGCGCCTCCTTCCGCAAGGCGCTCGACTACATGGCCCTCGAACCCGGCCAGCAGCTTCAGGGCAAGCCGATCGACGTCGTCTTCGTCGGAAGCTGCACGAACTCGCGCTACAGCGACCTGGTGGCCGCGGCGAACGTGCTGCGCGGCCGCAAGGTGGCCGACGGCCTGCGGGTGCTCATCGTGCCCGGCTCCGACGCCGTCAAGCGGCAGGCCGAGCGCGACGGGCTCGCCCAGGTCTTCGTCGACGCCGGCGCCGAGTGGCGCGAAGCCGGCTGCTCCATGTGCCTCGCGATGAACGGCGACGAGCTCGCGCCAGGCCAGTACGCGGTCAGCACCTCGAACCGGAACTTCGAGGGCCGCCAGGGCGCCGGCGGCCGCACCTTCCTGGCCAGTCCGCTGACCGCGGCGGCATCCGCCATCACCGGTCGGGTCACCGACGTGCGCGAGGTCCTGTCGTGAGCATGAGCTTCACCCGCTACACCGGGACCATGGCGCCGCTGCCGATCCAGAACATCGACACGGACCAGATCATCCCGGCCTCCTACCTGAAGGTCACCGACCGCAGCGGGCTCGCCTCCGGCCTGTTCTCCCGCTGGCGCTACCGGGACGGAGACCCGGGAGGCGAGCCCATCTCCGACTTCGTGCTGAACCGGGCCGAGCACGGCGCGGCCAGGATCCTGCTCGCCGGCGACAACTTCGGCTGCGGCAGCTCCCGCGAGCACGCGCCCTGGGCGCTCGTCGGCTACGGCTTCCGCGCGGTGATCAGCACATCCTTCGCCGACATCTTCCGCAGCAACGCGCTGAAGAACGGCCTGCTCGTCGTGCCGGTGGCCGAGGGCGTCTCCGCTTCGCTGTTCGACGCCGTCGCCGCCGATCCGGCCACCGAGGTCACGATCGACCTCGAAGCGCGGACCCTCAGCCTGCCGGGCGGCGGCGAGACGAACTTCGAGGTCGACCCCTTCGCCCGCCGCTGCCTGCTCGACGGCACGGACCAGCTCGGCTACCTGCTGAACCAGGCGCCTGCCATTCAGGCATTCGAGGCCGCCCACCCGGCACGGCTCGACACCCGTTCGGCCTGAGCGAACAACTCCCCATGCAGGCGAACATCGTCCTCCTGCCCGGCGACGGCGTCGGGCCGGAAGTCACCGCGGAAGCGGCACGTGTCCTGAACGCCGTCGCCGAACTCGGCGGCCACGGCTTCCAGCTCGAGTCCCACCCGATGGGCGGCAACGCGATCGACGACTTCGGGAATCCGCTGCCGCCCGCCACCCTGACCGCGTGCAAGGAGGCGGACGCGGTGCTCCTGGGCGCCGTCGGCGGGCCGAAGTGGTCCGACCCGACCGCCGAACTCCGGCCCGAACAGGGGCTGCTCGACCTGCGCGCCGAGATGGGCCTGTTCGCCAACCTGCGCCCGGTGCCGGTGTTCGAGTCGCTAGCCCCGTTCGCGCCGCTCAAGCCCGAGTTGCTGCGCGGAGTCGACCTGCTGTTCGTGCGGGAGCTGACCGGCGGCATCTACTTCGGTCCCCGCCAGGAACAGGGCGACGGCGACGTCGCGCACGACACCCTCGTCTACTCGACCGCCGAAGTCGAGCGCGTCGCCAGAGTCGCGCTGCGGGCGGCGCGGGGGCGCCGCGGCAAGGTCGCCTCGATCGACAAGGCGAACGTGCTCGCCTCGATGCGGCTCTGGCGGCGCTCCGTGACCGAAGTCGCCAGCGCGTATCCGGACGTCGAGGTCACCCACCACCTCGTGGACGCCTTCGCGATGCAGTTGATGCGCTCGCCCGCGGACTACGACGTCATCCTCGCCGGCAACATGTTCGGCGACATCCTGAGCGACGAGGCGGCGATTCTCGCCGGCTCGCTCGGCATGCTGCCTTCGGCGTCCCTGGGCTCCGGCAGCCAGGGCCTGTACGAGCCGGTCCACGGCTCTGCGCCCGACATCGCCGGCCGCGGCATCGCCAACCCCATCGGCGCGATCCTCAGCGCCGCGATGCTGCTCCGCCACAGCCTCCACCTGGAGGCGGAGGCGGCCCGGGTCGAAGCGGCGGTCGCCCAGGTCCTGAGGGAGGGGCTCCGCACCGCCGATCTGGTCTCTCGAGGACAGCTGTCCGTGTCGACGACCGAGATGGGCCAGGCCATCGTCAGCAGGATCGGCGACGCCTGACCGCCCTCAGAAGACCACAAGCAGTACGGCGCCGAGCGCCAGCCGGTAGCCGACGAAGACCTGCAGACTGCGGCGCCTGAGCCAACCGAGCAGACCGCCGATCACCAGGTAGCCGACGACCGCGGAAAGCGCGGCGACCAGAAGCAGGGCCGGTAGCTGCGAGACCGGCAAATCGCCGCCCAGCATGTCCACTACGTTGTTGCCAACGACGAAGACTCCGGCCGGAATCGCCAGTAGAAAGGCGAAACGTGCCGACGACTCGCGGTCGAAACCGAGCAGCCGGCCGGCGCTGATGACGACTCCGGCGCGCGAGGCGCCCGGTACCAGCGCCGTCGCCTGCGCCACACCGAACATCAGGGCCTGCAGCCAGTTCAACTGCCCCAGCCGCCGATTCTGTCGACCCCAGCGGTCCGCCGCGCCGAGCAGAAGACCAAAGCCGATCGTTGCCCACGCGATCACACCTGGACTACGGGCGTCGCCGGCCACCCAGCCTTCGAAAGGGATGCCGATGACGAGCACCGGTACCGATGCCAGAACCAGCAGGGGGATCATCCGCCGCGCGCTCCGGCTGCCTTTCCGGTTGCCGTCCTCGTCGTCGCGGAACAGCGCCCGAACATAGATCGCGAGGTCCTTTCGGAAGTACGCAATGACGGCCAGCAACGTACCCGTGTTCGCTGCCACGTCCACCGCCAGACCCTGGTCCGGCCAGCCGAACAGCCGCGGCAGCAGGATGAGGTGCGCCGTCGAACTGATCGGCAGGTACTCGGTCAGCCCCTGCACGAGAGCCACGAGGATCAACTGCAGGGCCTGCACGCGGCGAGGATAGCGAAGCGGTCACACCGGATCGTCCTTGCAGATACGATGCGCGCCATGAACAAGCCATGCACACACTTCGTCTTGACCGCCGCCATCCTCACACTCCTCGCAGCGGCGCCGGCCTGCGCCCAGAAGGAGTCCGGCGCTGGCGACGGGGATGAAGGGCCGATCGCTGAAACCTGGGACGAGAAGGCCTCCTACGCGCTCGGCGTGAACATCGGCAGCAACCTGGACCCAGAGGATCTGACCCTCGACTCCGACCTGCTTCTTCGAGGCTTCAAGGACTCACTCGAAGGGTCGGAGGCGATGGACTCCGACGAGATCGACAGCGTGCTCAGCGAACTGGGCGCGAAGATGCAGGCGCACGCGGACCGCGCGCGGAAGGCGGCGATGATGGAGAACACCGCCAAGAGCGCCGCCTTCCTCGCCCAGAAGGCCAGGGAAGAGGGCATCGTCAAGACGGACTCCGGCCTCCTCTACCGCGAAGTGCGCCCCGGGGAAGGAGACAGCCCCACCGCCAACCAGTCAGTAACGGTCCACTACCGGGGCACGCTGATCGACGGCACGCGATTCGACGGCACCTACGAGCGCGACCAGCCCGCCACCTTCCCCATCGGCAGCGTCATCCCGGGCTGGGCCGAAGCGCTGCAATTGATGAAGCCGGGCGCCAAGTGGGAAGTCTTCATCCCCTCCGAACTTGCCTACGGCGCCCACGGCTCGGCGCCCGCGATCCCGCCCGCGGCCGCCCTGGTCTTCGAGATCGAACTGCTCGAAGTCCAGTAGCCCCCGCGGCTCAGTCGGCGTCGGCGGTGAACCGGTAGCCGACGCCGCGGACGGTGTGGAAGTGTCGCGGGCGCTCGGGGTCCGGTTCGAAGCGTCTGCGCAGCCGGAGGATGAAGTTGTCGACCGTTCGTGACGACGGGAAGGCCTCGTAACCCCAGACCCGATCCAGGATGTCCTCGCGGGAGACGACTTCACCCTCCCGCGCCGCCAGGGTCTTGAGGATCATCGCCTCTTTCTGCGTCAACTGCTGCGTCTGACCGTCCCAGGAAGCCCCGGCGAAAGCCGCGAAGTCGAAGTGGTTGCCGCCGAAGCGCACCGCATCCGGCGCGTCGCCGGGACGCCATGATCGTCGCCGGAGGATC
Organism: Acidobacteriota bacterium; assembly: GCA_011525365.1. Classification (GTDB taxonomy): domain Bacteria; phylum Acidobacteriota; class Thermoanaerobaculia; order Multivoradales; family Multivoraceae; genus Multivorans. The sequence continues at coordinate 1,044,386 of WTGQ01000002.1, read as the reverse complement.
GCCTGCACCCGCAGCAGGAGCTCCGTCAGGTGAAACGGCTTGGCCAGGTAGTCGTCGCCTCCGGCCTCGAGGCCGCGAATCCGGTCGGAGACCTCCGCCTTGGCGGTCAGGAAGAGGACAGGGGTATCGACACCGGCCCCGCGGGCCTCCTCACACAGCGTGAAGCCGTCCACTCCCGGCAGCATCACGTCGAGAATCACGAGCTGGTAGCGCGGATCCCGAACCCGCTCCAGCGCCTGCCTGCCGTCCCGAACCCAGTCGACATCGAGCCCCTCCGCCTCCAGGTTGAAGCGGATGCCGGCGGCGAGGTTCTCCTCGTCCTCGATCAACAGGACCCGCACGCGGTCTTCGACGGTCGGTCTCACGACGCCGATCTCACGGCCTGCTGCCTGATCGGCCACGTGACGCGGAACACGGCGCCCCGGCCCGGGCCCTCGCTGCTCGCCTCCACTTCACCGCCCTCGAGCGCCACGAAGCTGCGCACCAGGTAGAGCCCCAGACCGCTGCCCTTCTTGTCGCGCCGCAACTCGCTGCCGGGGCGGTAGAACTTCTCGAACAGGCGACGGCCATCGGCGGGATCAAAGCCGACGCCGTCATCGAGAACTTCGAGTTCGACAGTGGAGCCCAGTCGTCTGGCGGTCACCTCCACTCTCGTGCCCGCCGCCCGGGCAGACTCGATCGCGTTGCCGATCAGGTTTCGGAGCACCGTGCCCAGGCCCACGGGATCGGCCTGCAGATCGAGGCCGTCCTCGACGCTGACCTCGATCTCGATGGCCTCGCTGCCGTCGTCCCGGTGCCCGAGTTCGGCGAAGGCGAGGGACACCGCCTCCGCCAGGTCGACCGGTTCGCGGCGCGGCCTGACTTTCGCCTGCTCAAGACGGTTCGTCTCCAGGAGGTTGCCGATCATCCGCTCCAGACGGCGCAGATCCTCCAGGTTGCGCTCCAGGAGGGAACGCCGGTCGGCCGCCACCAGGTCGCGGAGCAGCAACGTCTCCGTCGTCAGCCGCAGGCTCGCCAGGGGACTCCGCAGCTCGTGCGACACGGCGGCGAGGAAGTTCTGCTGGCGGGACAGGAGGTCCGCCTCCCGGCGCAGCACGCCCCACATGAGCAACACCCCGCCCGCGATCACCGCCAGGAAGAACCCACCCTCCCAGCGATACTGGTTCAGGTGGCTACGGCGGTCCCGTTCGATCGCCGCGCGAGCTTCCGCGCGGATCCTCGCCTCCCCGGCATCGATCTCCAGGTGCGGGTAGAGGGCGCGGAGCTCCTCGGTCGACTGACCGGCTCGCAGCGACGCCTCCGCCGCCGCCATGTCCAGTTCGACCTCGGCGACGCGGTCCGAGGCGATGCGGTCCGCGAGCCTTGACTGGTCGACCAGCCACCAGACGACCTGCACGGCGGTGATCGCGAGCAGCAGCAGGAAGCCGATCTGCAGCCGCCATACCCGGATGCTCTCCGCCGAGCGGCGGCTGCCCCGGCTGAACCGGGCGACATGCTTCGGCATCGTCCTATTCTGCAACGAGGCTCGTGTCGGATGCTGCTATTTTCCGCGGCCAATGCTGCAACCTCCCCGACCCATGCTCGAACCGGTCTCCGTCCATCGCGTCCCCTCCACCGACGGCGTCGAAGTCGCGGTCTACGACTTCGGCGGCGAAGGCCCCGACCTGATCGCCGGCCACGCCACCGGCTTCCACGGGCGGGTCTACGACCCGATGCTCGAGCACCTCGACGGCTTTCGCCGGATCAGCGTCGACCTGCGGGGGCACGGCGACGCGACCGCGCCGGACGGCCTCGACTACAGCTGGGAGAGCTGCGCGGAGGATCTGGTCGCGGTGATCGACGCGCTGGAGCTCGGCTCCCAACGACCGCTGTTCGGTTTCGGCCATTCGATGGGCGCCGCCTCGCTGCTGATGATCGCTCCCGAGAGGCCCGACCTGTTCGCCGGCCTCGTCTGTTACGAACCGGTCATCTATCCTCCCGGCGTCACGGACGACGACGCCCGCCTCGGCGTCTGGGTCGAACGGACCAGGCGCCGCCGCAGACGTTTCGCGTCGCACGAAGCCGCCTTCGCCAACTACTCCGAGAAGGTCCCCTACTCCCTGCTCGACCCGGAAGCGCTCGAGGTCTACGTCCGGCACGGCTTCGCGCGGTCAGCGGACGGCGCGGTCGAGATCAAGTGCCACCCCGACGTCGAGGCGCAGCTCTACCTCATGGGACCCCACCACCGTGCCTGGGACCGCCTCCACCAGGTGGAGTGCCCCGTGACGCTGATGCGGGGCTCCGTGCTCATACCGGGGCCCGCTTACTGGGCCGAGGCGATCGTGAGCGAACTGCCAAACGTGCTCTTTCTCGAGATCGACGGGCTTGGCCACCTCGGCCCGCTGGAGGATCCGGAGCAGATGGCGGTCCTTGTGGCTTCAGCGCTCGCCGCCAGCTAGCAGCGCCTGCCCGCGGGCCAGCGCCTGCCGCTCCTCGGCCGGGCGGCCCAGCCGGTTGAGAATGTCGGCGAGCACGAAGTAGCCGAGCGCGCCGTCCCGGCCGGCCGGCTCCCCCTCCAGACCACGGCGCACGAACGTCTCGGCTTCGTCGAGGTCGCGGCCGTTGTCCATCAGCGCCTTCGCCAGGTGGAAGTAACCGACGGTGAAGTCCGGTGTCGCCTCGACCGCGCCGCGGTAGGCCTCGATCTGGAGATCCGCGCGGCCCTGCCGGCCGTAGAGGCGGCCCAGATTGAAGCGGGGCCGGTGGTCACGGGCGCGCAGTTCGGCTGCCTGCCGGTAGGCGATGATCGCGTCCTCCGTCCTCCCCGACTCATCCAGCAGGACGGCGAGGTTGAAGTGGGCCTCGCCCAGTTCCGGGTTCGAGGAGATGGCCTGACGGAACTTCGCCTCCGCGTCGCCGCTGCGGCCCAGAAGCGCCACGACCTCGCCCAGCTTGTTCGTGACGACCGCCGGCGGTTCGCGCCCTTCGGCGGCGGCGGTCAGCACCAGCTCCGCTTCGCTCAGTTCGCCGCGGTCGACGTGGATTCGCGCCAGCGCCATCGTCGCCTTGGCGTCCTGACCCGCGACTTCGAGCAGCCGGCGGTAGCCGACCACAGCCTCGTCGATGCGTCCCAGCTCGCGGTAGGCGTTGGCGAGACCGAGCAGAGACTGCCGGTGCTCGGGATCGAGGGCCAGCGCGCTCTGGAAGTGGCCAACCGCCGACTCCGGGTCGCCCGCGAGCAGCGTGATCGTGCCCAAGAGCTGGTGCGCGTCGAGCAGGCCCTCGTCTTCGGACAGCGCCGCCCGGAGCTCGGCCGCGGCCGCGTCCTCGTCGCCGGCGCCGAAAGCGCTCTGCGCCCGCATGATGGCGCGGTGCAGGTGCGCCTTGTCCTTCGGGTCGGCGCGCGGGCCTTCCGAGTCCGCGCGGCCGGCGGCGCCGCGGCCGGCGAGGTAGCCGAGAGCCCGCAACTGCGCCAGCGTGTCCTCGTCGAGATCCGGTTCCGCGCTGGAACTCGGGGCCGCTCGATCGAATTCCGCCGCAAGCCCGAGAGTCTCCGCCCGCAGTCGACGCGACAGATCGCGCTGTTCGAGGAGAATGTTCGCGAGTTCGCCCGGGTCCTCAAGCAGGGCGTAGAGCTCGGGTTCGGGCGCTTCAATGTACTTGTGCTCCGCCGTGCGCAGCGAGCGAAGCGGCGCCCAGCCGTAGTGGTCGAGCGCGTAGAAGGACTCGGCGTAGACACCGCGTTCGGCAAGGGGATTCGGCAGTCCCTGCATATCCGGGAGCAGACTCCGGCCCTGGGCAGCGCCGGCTCGGTCGAGGTCCAGAAGCTCGATCACGGTCGGCGCGATGTCGACGTGGCTTACGGCGTCACCGACCACCCGACCCGCCTCGACGCCGCCGGGCAGCCGGACGATGAGCGGCACATGGACTGTGGAGTCGTAGACGAAGAACCCGTGGTAGCTCTCGCCGTGGTCGCCTAGTCCCTCTCCGTGGTCGGCCGTCAGAACGACGACGGCCTCGTCGAACAGACCACGCTGTTCGAGGGCGGAGCGGAAGTCGCCGATCAGGGAGTCCGTGTACGCCACTTCTCCGTCGTAGGGCCGCCCCTGGTACTCGGACCGGAACGGCTCCGGCGGCTCGTAAGGGTCGTGCGGATCGAACAGGTGCAGCCACATGAAGAAGGGCCCCGGCCCACCCAACGCGTCCAGCCACTCCAGGGCGTGTCCGATCGTCTCCGGACCCGCCCGCTGGACCGAGCCCAGGTTGGCGCCCGCCATCGCGTCGAGGTCGAAGTCGTCGACGTAGGTGTCGAAGCCGCGGGCGATCCCCCAGCGAGCGTCGAGCACGAAGGCGCTGACGAAACCGCCCGTCCGGTAGCCCGCGTCCCGGAACCGCTCGGCGATGGTCACGAGCTCGGGCGCCAGCACGTAGCCGACGTTCTCCCGCACTCCGTGGGACGGCGGATAGAGACCCGTCATGATCGAGCTGTGGGCCGGCAAGGTGAAGGGCACCGTCGACGACGCGTTGGCGAAGCGGATGCCCTCCCCCGCCAGGCGGTCGATGTGAGGTGTCGCGACCCGGTCCGAGCCGTAGCTCGACAGCCGGTCGGCCCGCAGCGTGTCGATCGTGATCAGGACGACCGGTGGCTGCCCGGTCGATGCTCCAGCGAGCAGGTGCTCCACGTCCACCTGGACGGAAGGTGGCGCCGCGTCCTCCGACTCGGGCCCGCAGGTGACAAGAACCAGCGCCAGCGCGGTCGCCGGCACAAGGACCCGGAGAGCCGCGCTACAACCAGCGGCGGACGCGCTTCGCATAGTTCCGGTACTCGTCGCCGAACTTCCGCTCCAGGTAGGCCTCTTCCCTCAGGATCACGCCCCAGCGCAGCAGGAGGGCGACCGCCACGGCGAGGGCCATGAACCACCAACTGGCCCTCGCCAGCGCGAGACCGAGGAACGCCAGCACCATGCAGGTGTAGATCGGGTTGCGGGACCACCGGTAAGGTCCTTTGATCACCAGCTTCGCGGTCGGATGATGCACCGGCAGGGAGGAGCCGCCGCGGACCATCGTCAGCGCCGACCAGGTCAAACAGGCGAAGCTGGCGACCACGACCACAACGCCGGCCACCACGAGGGGCCGGTTGGTTCCGACCGGCCAGATCCTGAGAGGCAGCAACCAGGACAGCCCGAAGCCGAGGACCAGGCAGACCAGCACGAGCAACGGCGGCTCGAAGGCCGTCCGGGCCCTATCCGCTTCGCCGCTCGCTGCCACGATCGTTCCGCCCCTCCTCAGCCGGATCCGCGAAGCGCTCCCAGGGCGCGGATGTGCTCGGGGCCCAGACCGCAGCAGCCGCCGACGATCTGAACGCCCGCGGCCACCCAGCCGCGCGCCTCCTCCAGCAGATCGGCCGGATCGATCACGTCGACGAAGTTCCAGTTCGGCATCGTGAAGTAGCCCGACTCCGGGTACACGCCGACGGGTCCGTCCCACCGCTCCTGGACCATCGCCACAGCTTCTGGAACGGCTGAGATCTCGGAGTGCATCACATGCACGATGGACGGCCCGAGCGGAATCAGCGTGTCGAGCAGTTCGTCGAAGGACTCGTCGGGCCAGTTGAAGGGAGTGATGGCGCCCGTGTCCGGATCCTTGCGGGCGCTGACCCCGAGCCACACCGGAAGGCCGGTCTCCTTTGCCGCCTGGAAGGCCAGCGCCGCCCGCTCGCGGTCCTGCATCATCTCGAGCGCGATCACGTCGACCCCCGCTTCGGCCAGCAGTCCGCACTGCTCCCGGTAGGCCGCCACCTGCTCATCGAGCGGCGCGTAGACGCCCCGGATGTTGCTCGCCGGCATCGTCGACATCGATCCGGCCACGAGCACCCCGGGACACCCGGCCCGCTCGCGTCCCTCGAGCGCCGCCTCCACCGCCCGCCGCACGATCACCGCAACCTGGTCGCCCAGGCCCGCGGCCTCGAGCAGGGGCCTGTGGGTAGCGAATGTGTTCGTGATGATCGCGTCGGCCCCGGCCCGGATGTAGTCCTCGTGGAGGTCGCGGATGGCGTCCTGGTGCTCCAGCGCCGCCGTCCCGCACCACGCCGCCGAATCCATCGGCACGCCACGGCGCTCCAGCTCCGTACCGGTGCCGCCGTCGAGCAGCAGGATCTCTCCGCGGTCCAGGCACTCGTGCCACTCCTCGACGATTCCCATCCAGCTTCCTCGGCACGTCACTCTGCCACATCCGCGACGCCGCTACAGCTACACTCGCGCGATGAGCAGCGACTGGTTCTACAAGTTCGACACGCTTTCGCTTCACGCCGGACAGCGGCCCGACCCGACGACCGGAGCGCGCGCCGTGCCGGTCTACAACTCGACGTCCTACGTCTTCCGGGACACGGACCACGCCGCCGGACTGTTCAACCTGGAGGAGGCCGGGCATATCTACTCGCGCATCTCCAACCCGACGGTGGCGGTGTTCGAGGAACGGATCGCCGCGCTCGAGGGCGGAGTCGGCGCGGTGGCCACTGCCTCCGGGCAGTCGGCGTTCCACCTGGCGGCGGCGACGATCCTCTCCGCCGGCGACCACGTCGTCTCCTCGGCGGCCATCTACGGCGGCACGCACAACCTGTTGAACCACACCCTGCGCCGGTTCGGTATCGAGACGACCTTCGTCGAACCGACCGAGCCCGCCAACTTCCGGCGCGCCGCCCGTCCGAACACCAAGCTGTTCTTCGGCGAGACGATCGGCAACCCGCGGATCGACGTGCTGGACATCCCCGCCGTCGCCACGATCGCCCACGAGCTCGGCGTGCCGCTCCTGATCGACAACACGTTCGGCACGCCGTTCCTGTCGCGGCCGATCGATCTCGGCGCGGACATCGTGATGCACTCGGCGACCAAGTTCATCGGCGGCCACGGCGTCACCCTGGGCGGCGTCCTGGTCGACAGCGGCAAGTTCGACTGGGCCGCCTCCGGACGCTTTCCGATCATGACCGAGCCCTGCCCGGGCTACCACGGCATCGCCTTCGCCGAGCACTACGGCCCTCCGGCCTTCATCCTCAAGGCAAGGCTCGAAGGACTGCGCGACTTCGGCGCCTGCCTCAACCCGCAGGCCGCGTTCTACCTGATTCAGGGTCTGGAGACCCTGCCGCTCCGGGTCGCCCGCCACGTGGAGAACGCACGGGCGGTCGCCGAGTTTCTCGAGCAGCACGAGGCGGTCGAGTGGGTGAGCTATCCCGACCTGCCCAGCCACCCGCAGCACGCCCTCGCCCGGAAGCTGCTGCCGAACGGCAGCGGCGCCCTGCTGACCTTCGGGATTCGGGGCGGACTCGAGGCCGGGATCGCCTTCATCGAGGGTCTGCAGCTCTGGTCCCACCTCGCCAACGTCGGTGACGCGAAGAGCCTGGTCATTCACCCGGCGAGCACGACGCACCAGCAGATGACCGCCGAGGAACTCGCCGAGTCTGGCGTGACCCAGGAGATGGTGCGGCTGTCCGTCGGCCTCGAGGATCCCCAGGACCTCGTGGCCGATCTCGACCGGGCGCTGAAGCGCTCGCAGCGGCGGGCCCAGCGGCCGCGGGCGGTGGCCTCCTGACCGAACTCGAGATCCAGGACCGCAAGGCGTACTGCGGCACCGGCGGCTCCGCCTGGCAAGAGGGGTTGCCCCTGGCCCTGCTGCTCCACGGCGCCGGCAGCGACCACACGGTATGGGCGCTGCAGGCCCGGTCGCTGGCTCAACACGGCTGGAACGTCGCCGCGCCCGACCTGCCTGGTCACGGCGCGTCCGAAGATCTGGACGCCATCACGACGATCGCCGACTACGCCGCCTGGACCGTCGACTTCGCGGCAGCGGCGGCGGCCCTGGCGGGGAGCAAGGACATCGCGCTCGTCGGCCACTCGATGGGCGCGTGCATCGCGGTCGACGCCGCGTCCCGGCTGAACGGCCCCCTGAGCCGGCTGGCCCTGCTCGGCGCCGGCGAGACGCTCCGGGTCAATCCCGGCCTGCTGGCGGACACGCTGAAACGGCCGCTCAACGCTCACCGGTTCATCGCCGCCTTCGGGCACGGTACCGGCGCCCACTTCGGCGGCGCCGAGTCCCCCGGACTGTGGATGCTCGGATCGACGATGGCGCTGCTCGACCGCTGCCTGCCGGAAGTGCTCCACCGCGACTTCGCCGCCTGCAACGAGTGGGAGGGTAGCGAGAGCGCCCGGAGCGTCACCTGCCCCACGCTGGTCGTGGCCGGCGCGAAGGACAGGATGACGCCGCCGAAGGCCGGCCGCGCGCTCGCCGACCGCATCCGAGGCCCGCGTTCCGGGGGCGACAGGGGCGGCGCCGGCTTCGTGACCGTGGCGGACGCCGGCCACATGCTGATGGCAGAAGCGCCCGGCGCCGTCACCCGCTGCCTGCGGGGGTTCCTCGGCGCCAAGTAACGGACCGCGTGCACGCGGTCCGTTCGTCGCCGTCCGGCAAGTGACCTACTCGGCTACGGCCAGGCTCTCCGCGAGGCGCATCAGGGTCACCGCCTCCCGGCGGTAGCCGAACCGGTCGTCGCCGGTATTCGCCTCGGCCAGCGCGATCGCGTCGCTCCAGGTCCAGTCGCCGGTGTAGGCGCCATCCCGCAGGAGCTGGCCGAAACCGGCAATCGCGGCCGCGAAGCGCTGGTCGGTACCGGCCCCGCCGGCGTCGCGAGCGATCGGCAGTTCGATGAGTTCGCTCGACTCCTCGCCCGGCTCCTTGTACCGGAGCCGCAGGAAGGCGAGTTCCCGGGACCCTGCCCGGCTCTCCGCGGCCGCCGGCAGCTCGGCCGCGCGGCCGGCATAGCGCAGAGCGTCGTGCAGCACGGCAGGCGACCCCACCGGCGTCACCTCGTAGATCGCGGTCACCGCGTGTCCGGCGCCGACCTCGCCGGCGTCGACCCGGTCGTTGTTGAAGTCCTCACGCCGGAGGCCTCTGGTCTCGTAGCCGATCAGGCGATACTCGGCGACCGCGGCCGGATTGAACTCGACCTGGATCTTCACATCGTCCGCGATCGGGAACAACGTGCCGGCGAGCTGGTCGACGAGCACCTTCTGCGCCTCCGCGAGCGTGTCGATGTAGGCCGCCTGACCGTTGCCGTTCTGGGCCAGCGCCTGCATCGTCGCGTCGTCCAGGTTGCCCCGGCCGAAGCCGAGGACCGAGAGGTACACGCCTCCCTCGCGCTGGCGGGCGATGAATCCCTCGAGTTGGTCGGGGTCGGAGATGCCGACGTTGAAGTCGCCGTCCGTAGCCAGGATGACCCGGGTGACCTCACCCTCCGCCGCCATGTCCCGGGCAACCCGGTAGGCCAACTGAATTCCCGCCGCGCCGGCGGTCGAACCGCCGGCGTGCAGTCGATCGAGCGCCGACAGGATGACGCCGCGCTCGCCGGCCGCGGTCGGGTCCAGCACCCGGCCCGCGCTGCCGGCGTACGCGACGATCGCGACTTCGTCGGCCGGATCGAGCTGGCCGACCATCAGGCGGAACGACTGCACGAGCAGCGGCAGCTTGTTCGGTCGGTCCATCGAACCCGAGGTGTCGACCAGGAAGACGAGGTTGAGCGGCGGACGGTCGTCGGTCGCCGGCTGCCGGCCCTGGATGCCGATGTGCATCAGCAGCGTCTCCGGGTTCCACGGCGTCTCGGACACGGTCACCGTCGGCCGGAACGGCGCTCCGCGTTCCCCCGGCGCCGGATACGCGTACGGGAAGTAGTTGACGAGTTCCTCGATCCGCACCGACTCGGGCGCAGGCAGGTAGCCGTTCGTCAGCGAAGAACGGACGACCGAGTAGCTGGCGGTGTCGACGTCGATCGAGAAGGTCGAGACGGGTTCTTCGCTCGTGACCTTCACCGGGCTGGCGTCTTCGTTGGCGAAGGCTTCTGTGTTCGCCCGTCGAGGCGCCACGACAACGGTGGAGGAGAATGCTGAAACTGCGACCGGCTCTACACGCCGGATCAACCTGCTGACCTCCGCCGACCGTGCGACGGGCGGAGGCACCGATTCGGGGATCGGCGGCGGCGCTGCCGGCAGCGAGGAAACCGCGTCATACCGCTCGTCGCGAGCGGGCTCCGCAGCAGGAGCCACTTCGGGAGCAGGGTCCTCTGCCGGAGGAGGCAGGATCACGGCCCGGTCGCCATCGGCATCGGCCCGACTTTCTTCCACCGGCGCAGGTGTCGAAACTTCCGCTTCAGGGCCGTTCGAGATCTTGGCGGCGGACTCCGGCGCAACGCCAGCGTCCGCGACAACCACGCTGGATCGCGGCGTCTCATCCCGCGTGGCGGTTACCAGGAGAGCGGTCAGCCCGACCATTGCCGCAACACCGGCGGCAGCCAGGAGAGGTCGGGAAGTCAGTGCGCTGAGCATGTGTCGTACTCCGTGTTCAATGCCCGCCCAGGTGTTGGTGCGGTCATCGGTACGGCCCTGCTCGACGCTTGAGTCTTGGACATGACCAAAGAGCTTCTGGGCGCGAGCCAGGTTCACCTTCCGCCTTTCGGCGTCCGGCTCAGGCGTAGCGTCCTCGAATGCGCGTTTCAGATCGTCGAGTGGATCGGTCATCGCCCTGTTTCCCCTTGCCACATGGCACGCAGCCGTCTGCGGACCTCCGAGAGCCGCCAGCTCACGGTGCCCTCGGAGATTCCGAGCACCTTTGCAGCTTCCGCATGGGTCATTTCGCCGTCGACCGTGAGCGCCACCGTCTCGCGCAGGTCGCCCGGCAAAGCAGCCATCGACTGCTCGAGCCAATCGAGTCCCGCGGCCGTGTCTCTCGCCGCCGCCCGGCGGTTCGCTTCCCAGTCTCCCCAACCCTCCGCCGCCTTCGTCCGGCTGGAGTCCCGCCGTCGCCGATCATGCGCCGCATTCACCGCGATCCGGTACAGCCAGGTCGTCACCCGTGCCTGCGCCCGGAAACTCCTCAGTTTCCCTGGCAAGGCGAGACAGATGTCCTGCGTCAGATCCTCCGCCTCCTCCCTCCGTCCGGTCAGCCGGAAGCAGAGCCGGAAGATCCGGTCGTAGTGAAGGTCGAGAAGCGCCGCGAACGCTTCACGATCTCCTCCAGCGGCAGCCCGGACCAGATCCCCATCCTTCATGGGCACGCTCGTCACACTAGCGCCGGTGGAAGCCCACCCATCCTCAACGGCTACCTGCACCGCGTCTGCCATCCTCACTCACTGGTATGACGCATGAGAACGGCGAATCCTTGGCGCGGCGACCCTGCTATCTTCCCGCGGCAACCCGGAGGTCGATGACGATGCACCTGTCGATGCACAACTGGATGCGCGCCGAGCCGCTCGAGAAGACGCTCGCGCGGCTCAGGGAGTTCGGATACGAGTCGCTCGAGATCAGCGGCGAGCCGGAGCTCTACGACACGGCGGAGGTGCGTGAACTGCTCCGCCGCTACGGCATTCGCTGCTGGGGCTCCGTCACCCTGATGATGGACGGCCGCAGCCTCATCGCGAAGGACGATGCCGAGCGCGCCAGCTCCGTGCAGTACGTCAAGGACTGCATCACGATGGTCAAGGAACTCGACGGTCACGAGATCTCGATCGTGCCGGGCACCGTCGGCAAGGTCGACCCCGATTCGACGCCCGAGAACGAGTGGAACTGGGCGGTCGAGAGCATGCGGGAGATCTACGAGCACGGTCAGGCCGCGGGCGTTCTGCTCGCCATCGAGCCGATCAACCGCTTCGAGACCTACTTCATCAACCGCGGCGCCCAGGCCCTCGCGCTGGCCGAAGCGACCGGCCCCGACTGCGGCGTCTGTCTCGACGCCTTCCACATGAACATGGAGGACCGGGACCTGCTCGGCTCGATCCGCCAGGCTGGCAGCCGCCTCGTCGACTTCCACGTCGCCGACAGCAACCGGATGGCGGCCGGCATGGGCGCCCTCGACTGGGCCGCGATCGTCGAGGCGCTACGCGAGGTCGGCTACGACGGCGCGCTGACCGTCGAGTTCGTCGCATCGATCGACCGGACGCCAGCCAACCGCCATCCGAACGCGGTCGAGACGGAACCGACCGACATCACGCCGGAACAGAAGAAGTTCATCGAGGACCATGGCAGCAACCTGCTGAGCGACGAGTTCTACACGATGCTCACACAGCGCTCGGCGGAGGAGTTGCTGCCGCTCATCCGCTGACCCCGGCACCGAGGGAGGGCGATATGGCGAACGTGCTGCAGATCCAACACGCGACGGTCGTCGTCGACGACCTGGAGAAGGCCTGCGCCTTCTACGAGCACGAGCTCGGGCTCGAACCGCTGCCGACGTTCAACCTCGACTTCCCGGCCCAGTTCTTCAAGATCAACGAGGAGCAGCAGCTTCACGTCACGGAATGGGAGGACCAGGCCTCCTTCCGCGGCCACCTCTGCCTGCAGGTCGACGACTTCGATTCGATCTTCTTCCGCATGCGCGAACTGGGCGCGATCGACACGTCACCCTGGGGCAAGGTGCGCCGGCTGCCCGACGGTGCGATGCAGATGTTCATCCGCGACCCGGCGGGCAACCTGATCGAGATCTCCTGTCCGAGCGATGTCGCCGTCGACGAGGCGATCTTCAGGGACGACCTGGTCGACGCCGAGGGCCGGCTCTATGAGTCGAAGCGCGACGATCCAAGGGGGCTGCATACAGAGGACGCGACGCTTTACCACGGGCGTTAGCGCCGCGTACAGCGCTGTGCTGAATCCTAGAACTCGAGCCCGAAGCGGATCATGACCCGCCGCGGGAAGAGGTAGCCGCTGGGCACGTACTCTTCGTCCGCGGGCACCCGCAGAGTCTCCCACCAGTCCCAGGTGTCTTCGTTGAACACGTTGAGGACCTGCAGGTCGAGCTTGAGTTGTACCTGGCCAACATCGAATCGGCGTCCGAACGAGAGATCGAAGTTGTTCTGGTCCGGCAGGCGCGTGTCGTCGCTGGCCGGAACCGCGATCACGCTCTGACCACCCTGAGCGAGCGGCGCAGCCGAACCCCGGCCGCCGATCACCACTTGGCGACTGTAAGGCTTGCCCGTCATGAAGCTGTAGGTCGCGCTGCCCTGGATCTTCCACGGAAGCTCGAAGCTGCCCTGGAACTGGATCACGTGCTCCCGGTCGTTCTGCAAGGCCTGGTCGGCATTGATCCAGTTGTTCGGGTCACGGCCCCCGGTGGCGGTGTAGAAGGGGTTACCCTGGGATTGCAGCAAGGGCCGCGGAATGAAGCCGGTCGAGTTAGACCATGTATACGACGATTGAAAGCTCCAACCATCGCTGTAGCGCCTGTTGAACGAGAGGACCACGCCTTCGTACTGCTGGTTGTAGCTCCTTCCCGGCGCCTTGGAGCCCGGGCCCGGCCCGTTGCCCTTGCGGGTCGTCGGCTGCTCGATGATGCTGAACAACTGCTCCGTCTCGCCCGAAAACGGATTCGTCCACGGCACATTCTCGTAGACACCGTCGTCCAGGATCTCCCAGCCGATCAGGTTCTTGGCCTCCTTGTAGACGCCCTGAATCCCAAATGTGTAGTTGTCCCCGAGGCGACGCTCCCAGCCGAGCGTGAATTGGTCGGTCTCCGGCGCCTTGAGATCCGGATGGAAGAGGTTCCCGTGGTACTCGAAGGTGTTGTACTGCGTCCACGGACCGTCGAGAGTAGGCCCGTACTCGTAGTAGTAGACCGGTGGATTCGGCGGCGGCGCATACCAGTTCCCGGTCACGTCGGCGTCGAAGAACTTGCCGTAGAAGGCGCGGAGGACCTGCCTGTCACCGATCTGGTAGGCCATGCCGAGGCGAGGCGAGATCAGTGACCAGTCAATCACGTCCTGGACCCCGGGAATGATCTCGGAGGTCGGGCTCCAGTCCTGGTTCAGTATCGGGTAGTCCGGAATGTCGCCGTTGTGCTGGTCGTAACGCACTCCGACGTTGAGGGTCAGGTTCGAGTTCACCTGCCAGGAGTCGTCGACGAAGGCCGAGACCACCGCCGTCTCGGCGCCGTAGTAGAACGGCCGGGCGGTAACCCGGTAGTAGTACGGGTAGCCCGGGTAGTACTCGTAGCGGTAGAAGTAGACGCCATTCGGCCCGCCGCCCGTCCGCGTATCGCCGTGGCCGGTGCCGTAGGAGATGCCGAACTTGAAGTCGTGGTCGCCGCCCAGGAGGTCGTCGGCGTGGTGCGAGAGCTTGACGTCCAACTGGTCCCGGCCGAGCAGCCAGATGTAGGTGTAGCCGGGGCTGCCGCTGGACTGCGGCGGACCACCGTCGACCGGCGAGTAGTCCGTGTACGGCGCGGCCGTGCTGCCCGTTGCCGAGAGCAGATTGTCGTCGCTGCTGTAGCCGGTATAGAGAACCTCGAGATAGTCGTCCGGGGTCAGGACCGACTGGAACTGGAGGCCCCAGGCCGGGTTGTTGCCGTACTCGGTCGCGATGGCGTCCGGTGTCGTGTTGGGCGCCGCGAAGACGAAGTCGTAGTCCTCGAAGTGGTACTTCGCCTCCATGAGGTTGCTGTCGTTGAACGCCGCATTGAACTTGATGTCGGAGCGCACCGTCGGGTAGGCGGTCGGGAAGGACGGATCGACCCCCGGCTCTGCGTAGGCGTCGTCCGTGGTCTGAATGGAGGCGAAGAACCACGCCTTGTCCCGCGCCAGCGGACCGCCGAGAGTGCCCGTGAGGTCGTCGAACTCCTCGCGATGGAACGGAAGGTCATCGATCTCGGCGTTCTCTTCCGTCAGGCCGTCGTTCATGTGGTACCAGTCGACCGTGCCGCTGAAGTCGTTGTCACCGGACTTCGTCACGATGTTGATCGCTGCCCCCGACATGCTGCCGTACTCCGCGGGAGCGCCGATCCCCAGCACCTGCACCTCCTCGATGATCGCCGGGTTCGTCCACCAGAACGCGCGACCGGTGTCCGAGGAGGTCGTGTCCAGGCCGTCGATGCGCCAGGAGTTCGAGGCCACGCTCGAGCCGAAGGCGGTCAACGAAGTGCTGCCCTCGGAAGCCTGGCTGATCCCGGGCGCCACGGCGACCAGATCCCAGAAGTTCCGGTCGGTCGGCAGGTCGTCGATGAAGTCCGCCGTGTAGCTGGTGCCCACGCTGGAACTCGTCACGTCGAGGATCGGCGACGCGGTCACCGTCACCTCCTCCTCCACGGCCTCCAGTGACAGGACGATTTCCAGGTTGACGGTTGCTGAGATGCTGACCCGCACGCCCTCGACCCGGTGGTCCCGAAAACCGTCGAGTGCCGCGGTCACGACGTAGTCGTCGACCTGAAGCGACGAGATGACGAAGTTGCCGCCGACGCCGGTGATCGTGGTCCGCGACACGCCGCGCTCCTCGATCGTCGCCGTCACCGTAACGCCCGGCAACCCGTCGCCGTTGGCGTCGCGGACCTGGCCGCGGATGTCGCCCGTGGTCTGGGCGGCGGCTGAAGCCGCGACCGTCAGGGCGAAGGCCGAGGCCGTCAGAAGGCGGAGTACTCGTTCGTTGGATGACGCCATGGGGATCTCCGAGTTCCGTAGCGTTAGTGGGGTCGTACGCGCGATGATACCTAGCGTCGTTTAGAAGGGGAAGATGAGCGGCACCATCCACACGATGACGGCCAGCAGCACGATGGTCAGCGGCGTGCCGGCGCGCAGGTAGTCCATGCTGCGGTAACCGCCCGCGCCCATGACCAGCAGGT
Source organism: Acidobacteriota bacterium (assembly GCA_011525365.1). GTDB lineage: Bacteria > Acidobacteriota > Thermoanaerobaculia > Multivoradales > Multivoraceae > Multivorans. The sequence goes on along the minus strand of WTGQ01000002.1, from coordinate 1,028,771 downwards.
TCGCCTTGTGGCTGAACGGGGTCATGAACGCCGCCGACGCCGCCAGGGCCACGCCCATCATCAGCGGGTAGGGCGAGAGGCCGAGACCCGAGGCCGCCTCGAGCACGACCGGCGTCAAGAGCACGACCGCCGGCGCACCGTCGAGACACTGGCTGAGCAGGCTCGAGAGCAGGACGAGCGCCGCCAGCACCGCGTAGGGCCCGACCGGCCCGGCGAGGTTCATCACGCTGCTCGCCAGCAGGGCCGCGGTGCCGCTGCTCTCCATCGCCGACCCCACCGGCAGGATCGCGGCGACCAGGAAGATCGCCCGCCACTCGACCGCGCGGTAGGCCTCCTCCATCCTCAGCGCGCCGCAGAGGACGATCAGACTCGCCGAGGCGAAGGCGGCGACCTGGATCGGTGCGATCCCCGTGACCACCAACACCACCATCAAGGCGAGGCAGCCGACGGCGTACGGCGCCTTGTTCAGGCGGCGCGGCTCTTCCGCGACATCCGAGAGGACGAGCAGGTCGGGTTCGCGGGCAAGCAGACCCAGCCGGCCACGGCGCCCCTGGAGCAGCAGCGCGTCCCCGACACGCAGCGGGAGCTGAGCCAGTCCGCTGCGAATCGGGCGCCCTTCGCGCCAGATGGCGAGCACCTGCACGCCGTAGCGATCGCGGAACTCGATGTCCGCGAGGGTCCGCCCCGCGAGGCCGGATCGCGGCGCCAGCGTCGCCTCCGCCATGCCGACCTCTTCCGACTCGAAGGCGGGCGCCGCCACTCCCGAGGTCAGCTCGACGCCGCCCATCCGCAACAGGGCCCGCAGTCGCCGCTCCCTGCCCTTGACGAAGAGCCGGTCCCCGGCCTCGAACAGGATCTGCGGGCCGGGTCCCCAGATGACCTCGCCCTCCCGCTCGACCGCGACGACCGTCAGTCCCATCAACCGGCCCATCCACTCGACGCCGGCGCCGCTGGCGAGAAGCGTCGAGTTCTCCGGCACGCGGATGACCAGCAGCGGCTGATCCTCGAGCCGGTCCAGCGCTGCAGGGCCGCTCTCGTCGATCTCGAGGATCTCCGGGTCGATCTCCGGCGCGTCGTCGCCGAACAGTCCGTAGAGCACATCCCCCTGCTCGATGGTCAGACTGCCCAGCCGGTCGACGCGCACATCGCCGTCGCGTTCCACGGCGATCACGAACACACGCCACTCTTCGCGGAAGCGGGTCTCCGCCAGGGTGCTTCCGACCAGGGGGGACGCGGCTGGCACGCGCGCCCTGAGGGCCGTCACGCCCGCCTCCGGCGTGCCGATCTCGCCGGTCGTGGCCGTACCGAGCGTCGTCGCCGTGCCGAGATCGACACCCTGGAGACGCAGCGTCTGCTCGACCTCCTCCGCGTCGCCCTGCACCACCAGTTCGTCTCCGGCCAGCAGCCGGGTGTCGTCACCGGGCGCCAACTGCCACTCCTCGCCGCGCGCGACCCCAAGGAGCTGAACCCCCAGCGTGGTGCCGAGCCGCGTTTCGCGAAGGGTCGCGCCGTCGAGACCGGAGCCGGAAGGAATGCGGATCGAGAACAACCCCTCGTGCAGGCCGTAGAGGTCGGCCAGCTCCGATTCAACCCGGCCAGGAGGCCCGGCGCGGCGCCCCGGAAGCAGGCGCCGCCCCACGGTGAGCATGAAGACGACGCCGCCCAGGAGCAGCACGACGCCGAAGGGCGTGAAGTCGAACAGCCCGAAAGGCTCGAGCCCGCGATCCCGCAGCATCGCCGCCGCGAGGATGTTCGGCGGTGTCCCCACCAGAGTGGAAGTGCCGCCCAGGATGGCGCCGAACGCGAGCGGCATGAACAGCCGCGAAGGGGCAAGGTGCGCGCGGCGCGCCAGGCTCGCCACCGCCGGCAGGAGCACGGCGGTCGCCGCGATGTTGTTCATGAACATCGAGAGGACGCCCGCCACCAGCATGACCGCGACGAGCAGCGGCACCTCGCGGCTGCCGACGAAGCGATGGATGGCGCCGCCCACCAGATCGGCGACGCCGGTCTGCATCAGCCCCGCGCTCACGATGAAGATCGACAGCATCGTGATCACGGCCGACGAAGCGAAACCCGTGAACGCCTGATCGACCGCGACGTAACCGGTGAAGACCAGCAGAGTCAGGCCAAGAAAGGCCGTCAGGTCGATCGGCAGCTTCTCGGTCAGAAACAGGACGACCATGGCCGCCAGGACGACCAGCAGGAAGGCGATCTCGAGAGTCATCGCGGCTGCGACCGGTTGACCGCCCGCTACACGACGGTCCAGCCGCCGTCGACGAGCAACGTCTGCCCGGTGACGTAGCTCGACGCGTCCGAGGCCAGGAACACCACGGGGCCGGCCAGTTCCTCGCCGCGGCCGGGCCGGCCCATCGGTGTCTTGCGCCGGATCCAGCGCAGGGCCTGGTCCGACGCGAACATCTCCTCGGTCATCTCGGACTCGAACCAGGCGGGGCCGATCGCGTTCACCCGCACCCCTCGTCTTGCCCACTGTGCCGCGAGTTCTCGGGTCATGTTGACGACGCCGCCCTTGGACGCCGTGTACGAGGCCTGCGGGATCTGGCCGGCGCCGACGACGCCGAGCACCGAGGCGACGTTGACGATCGAGCCCGACCCCTGGTCCAGCATCAGGGCGCCGAAGCGGCGGTTGCAGAGGAAGACCCCGGTCAGGTTCACCGCCACGATCCGCTGCCACACGTCGAGCGGTTCCTGCTCGGCCGGCCGCGGATCGGACACGCCGGCGTTCGCCACCAGCACGTCGACGCGGCCGAATCGGTCGACGGCCTTCGCCGCCAGCGCGTCGACGTCATCCTCACTGGCTACGTCACAGGAGACGGCGAGAGCTTGCCCGCCTTCACCTTCGATCCCCGCCGCGAGTTGCTCCAGCCGGTCGAGGCGCCGGGCCGAGACGACCACTGATGCGCCCGCGGCGGCCAGCGCCCGCGCGAAGACGATGCCGAGGCCGGACGACGCCCCGGTGACAACGGCCGTCTTGCCGTCGAGTCGAAACAGGTCGTTGCGGGCGGGCACGGCGTGGCGGAGTCTACTCGCGCCGCCGCACCGGATGCCGGCCAGAGGGCCGGCGCACCGACAGGGGCGGATCAGGCGGGAGGATCGAAGCGGCCGTCGATCGCGGTCCAGCCGCCGTCGACGAAGAGCACGGCGCCGGTCATGTAACTCGACGCATCCGACACCAGGAACGCGGCGGCGTTGCCGATCTCGTCCGACCTTCCCCAGCGACCCAGCGCGGTCTTGCCGGCGTAGGCCCGGTTCCACTCCTCGTTCCGCTGAATCGGCTTCGTCAACGGCGTGTCGATCACGCCCGGCGCCAGCGCGTTGACTCGCACGCCGGCGCCACCGAGCTCGGCCGCGGCCGTGCGGGCAAGCTGGGCGATGCCGGCCTTGGTCGCGGCGTAGACACCCTGTCCCGGCTCGACGACCTGGGAGCGAATCGAGGAAAGCAGCACGATGCTGCCGCCGGCGGCGGCTCTGAGCAGACGTCCCGCGACCTGGAGCACGCACAGCGCGCCGCGGAGGTTGAGCGTGACGACGCGATCGAACTCGTCCGGCTGGTAATCGAGCAGGCGCTTGCGCACGTTGACTCCGGGAGTCGCCACGACACCCCCCAGGTCGTCCAGCGCCCCGAGGGCCGACGTCATCGCGTCCGAATCGAGAATGTCGAGCTCGGCCGCATCGGCCTGACCGCCCGCGGCGACGATCCGGTCCGCGGTCGCCCGGGCGGCGATCAGGTTCACGTCGAAGCAGGCGACACGCGCTCCCTGGCGGGCGCAGGCCTCGGCAGCACCCTCGCCGATGCCGGATCCGGCGCCGATCACGGCGACGGTGCGGTCGTCGAGACGGAACGGGTTCGGTGACGCCATCACGACCAGCTCAGGGCAGGTCGCGGACGGCGAGGATGCCGGGGAGCGACTCCGCGTGCCGCACGCTGTTGAGCACCGCGTCGGCGAGCGCTTCGGCGGCGAGCGCGCCGATGCGGCTGACATCCGCCGGCCCCTCGAGAACCCCCGTGGCGATCGCGAAGACCGTGTCGCCGTCGCCCGGCGTGTGCGAAGGAACGATCGAGCGAGCGAGACCGTCATGGGCCATCTGCGCCATGCGGGTGGCCTCGGCCTGGTTCAGGGTCGCGTTCGTCGCGACGACGGCGATCGTCGTGTTCTCCCTGTTCTCCGCCTCTCGCCGGCTGGCGCGACGGTCGCGGCCGAGGCCGCTCCTCAGCAGCTTGCGGGCGTCGAGGAGCTCGTTGTTCGGTCCGCGCACACCCGCCACCACCTGACCGGTGGCCGGGTCGATCACGTCGCCGACCGCGTTGACCGCGACCAGAGCCGCGACCACCAGGCCCGCTGACGGCCCTTGTTCCATCTTGATCGACGCGCTGCCGAGGCCGCCCTTCATCCGCGATCCGCGGCCGCCCATCTTGCCCACGGTGGCGCCGGCGCCGGCGCCCACGTTGCCCTGGGCCACCGGACCCGTGCTGGCCGCGGCCGCCGCCGTGTAGCCGCATTCGGCGTCCGGCCGCGGCTTGCTGGCGCCGCCCATGCCGAGATCCATGAGCGACGCCGCAACGACGATCGGCACCACGCCGGCGCCGACCCGGTAGCCGACGTCCTGCTCCTCGAGGTAGCGCATCACGCCCCCCGACGCGTCGAGGCCGTAGGCGCTGCCGCCGGTCAGGACCACCGCATGGAGCTCCTGGATCATGTTGTGAGGACTCAGCAGGGCAGTCTCGCGGGTCGCCGGGGCACCTCCCCGAACGTCGACCGCACCGACCGCGCCATCCAGCGCGAGCACCACGGTGCAGCCGGTGGGCCTTTCCTCGTAGGTGAACTGGCCGACCCGCAACCCCGCGACCGCGGTCAGGCCGGGGTCGCCCGCGGCCTCCTCAGCCAAGCCGGGGCTCCAGGGAACGAGCGCCAGCGCCACGAGAGCCGCGGTCCTGAATCCACATCGCGCGAACATAGTAGTGTGGCAAGAATACTACCGGCCCCAGAACGTAGACACCGGCGACACCCATCGCTCCATGACCTTCTCCGGCAGCGGCCTCGCCAGCCTGCGCGACGATGTCCTGGACCGCATCCTTTCCGAGGCCGCGGTGTGTGGCGAAGAGGCGGCGACGTTCGCGGCGGAGTTGATTCGCATCCCGACCGTCAACCCTCCCGGCGACGCTTACCGGGAATGCGCTGAGCTGCTCGGCGTCCGGCTCGAGGCGGACGGCTTCGAGACCGAGTACCTCCGTGGGCCCGGCGACGACGCTCAACGTCCGAAGATCAACGTCCTGGGCAGGCGACGCGGTCGCGCGACGCGGCCGGCGCTCCACCTGAACGGTCACATCGACGTCGTGCCGCCCGGCGAAGGCTGGACTGTCGACCCGTTCGGTGGCGAGATCAGGGACGGCTACCTCTACGGTCGCGGCGCGGCCGACATGAAGGCCGGACTCGCCGCCGCCGTCTTCGCCGCCGAAGCCGTCCGACGGACCGGCATCGGACTGCGCGGCACGGTCGAGATCAGCGGCACGGTGGACGAGGAGAGCGGCGGCCTCGCGGGCGTCGCGCACCTCGCCGCGACCGGCCGGGTCAACAGCCGCACGACGGACTACGTGATCATCCCCGAGCCTTTCAGTCCCAGCCGGATCTGCATCGGCCACCGGGGCGTGCTCTGGTTCCGCATCGTCGCCCGCGGCCGGATCGCCCACGGCTCGATGCCGTTCCTCGGCGCGTCGGCCATCGACGCGGCGGCCGACGTCGCGCTCGGTCTCCGGGAGGCGATCGGCGATCTGGTCACCGAGCTGCCCGTTGTGCCCGAGGGCGCCCGCCGGCCGACGATCAACATGAACTCGATCGCTGGCGGCCAGGTCATCGAGGGACTCGATTCCTCGGCCGCCCTCGACGGCCACGGCCAGGGACTGCCGTCGCCCTGCGTCGCCGACCAGTGCGAGCTCGTCGTCGACCGGCGCTACCTGCTCGAGGAAGGGCCGGACGCCGTGCGCGCCGAAGTCCGGGGAGTGCTGGACGCGGTCGAGGCCCGGCGCCCCGGCATTCAGTTCGAGGTGGAGGAACTGCTGAGCGTCCTGCCGACCCACACACCGAACGACTGTGAACTGGTCGAATCGCTCGCCCGCGCCATCGAGACGACGACCGGAACCGCCGCCGACCTCGTGGCAAGCCCCGGCACTTACGATCACAAGCACTTCCAGCGCATCGGCGGCATCGGCCAGTGCGTCGCTTACGGACCGGGCGAGCTGGAACAGGCCCACCAGCCCGACGAACGCTGCCTGCTCTCGGACATCACCCAGGCGACCCAGGTGATGGCGCTGACGATCGTCGATCTCCTGAGCTAGGCGTCGACCTCTTGAGTTAGGGTTACCTTCCACGCCGCCGCGACGCTGCGCGGCCGCAACAGCGAACTACCTGAACGGCCCCGAGGCGGGCCGCGAGGAACTGCAACCATGACCGTGGCACTTGACGTCGCGACCCCTTCCCGATCCCGCAACCTGGAGCTGCCGCCGTGCAGCCACCAGCCGGAGCCCTATCTGGGACCAGGCCGCGAGAAGATCCTGGAGCTGCGCCGGCAGCACGTGAACCCGGCCCTGTTCACCCTCTACAGCGAACCCGTGATGCTGGTCGAAGGTCACCGGCAGTACGTCTGGGACGAAACCGGCCGTCGCTATCTCGATCTGTTCGCGGGCATCTGCACCGTCGCCTGCGGCCATTCCCACCCGAAGATCGTCGCCGCCGTACAGAAGCAGATGGCGCTGCTGGCGCACGGCTCTACCGCCTTCCTCCACCCGAACATGCCGCGCTTCGCCGAGGCGCTGCTGGCCAAGCTGCCGCCGAGCCTGGACCGGATCTACTTCGTGAACAGCGGCAGCGAAGCGAACGATCTGGCAATCCAGATGGCCCGGCTCCACACCGGCAACGCCGACGTCATCGGCATTCGCAACGCCTACCACGGCGGCAGCGCGCCGACCGGGGCGCTGACCGGCATCCACACCTGGAAGTCCGGCGTGCAGCGCGGCGGGCCGGTGCACCACGCGCTCAACCCGGACCCCTACCGCAATCCGTTCTCCGGAACGCCCGAGCAGATCGCCAGCCGCTCCGCGGACGACGTGGCCGAACTCATCCGCTACTCCACCCCGGGCCAGGTCGCCGCCTTCATCTCCGAGCCGATCCAGGGCGCCGGCGGCGTGACGATGGGCGCGCCGAACTACCTCCCGGAGGTCTACGAGATCGTCCGGGCCCACGGCGGCGTCTGCATTGCCGACGAGGTGCAGACCGGCTTCGGCCGTACCGGCGACAACTTCTGGGGTTTCGAACGCTCCGGCGTCGTCCCCGAGATCGTCACGATGGCCAAGGGCATCGGCAACGGCCTGCCGCTGGCCGCCGTGGCAACCACCTCGGAGATCGCCGCCGCCCTGGCGCAGAGACTCCACATCAACACGTTTGGCGGCAATCCACTCGTGTCCGCCGCCGGCCTGGCCGTGCTGGAAGTCATCGAGGAAGAGGGCCTGCAGCAGAACGCCAAGGTCCAGGGCAACCGGCTCCTCGACGGTCTCCGGGCCCTCGCCGAGCGTCACGAGGGGATCGGCAACGTCCGCGGCCAGGGGCTCATGATCGGCGTCGAACTGGTCGCCGACCGGGCAGCGAAGACGCCGGGCACCGCCCTGGCCGGACGCGTGCTCGACGAGCTCAAGGACCTCGGCGCTCTCGTGGGCAAGGGCGGGCTCTACGGCAACGTGCTGCGGATCAAGCCGCCTCTGGTGCTGACGGACGCGGATGTCGAGTTCGCGCTGGCGGCGATGGATGAGGCGCTGACGCGGGCAACAGCCTGAGGTTCGCTCTGCTTCCTTCCGCACAGCAAGGAAGTCCAGAACCATAGATGCCCACGCTCAACTGGCTGACCCGGAACGAGGACGTGGGCGCCGCTCGGCGCGTCCCGTACAGGCTGCTGGAAGAGCTGCCCGACCTGTCGGCCGGCGACGCGACCACAGGGAACCTGCTGATCCAGGGCGACAACCTGGAGGCCCTGAAGGCGCTACTGCCGTTCTACGCCGGACAGGTCAAGTGCATCTACATCGATCCGCCCTACAACACGCGCTCCGCGTTCGAGCACTACGACGACAATTTGGAACACTCGCGGTGGCTGGCGATGATGTGGCCGCGGCTGGAGCTGTTGCGCGAGCTGCTCGCGGAGGACGGCTCGATCTGGGTGTCCATCGACGACCACGAGGTCCACTACCTCAAGGTGGTGATGGACGAGGTCTTCGGCCGCTCCAACTTCTTGACGAACTTCGTCTGGCAGAAGAGTTACGGAGGAGGCTCGAAGGCCAAGTGGTTTCTCGGCCTCCACGAGAACGTCCTCTGCTACGCGGCGGACATGTCCCGGCTTCCCGAACTATGGCTACCGCCCGACCCCAAGGCCCTGAAGAAGTACTACAAGCACAAGGATGACAAGTTCGACGAGAGAGGCCCCTACAGGCTCCAGCCACTGGCCACAACGAGCATGGACGAGAGGCCCAACCTCAGATACCCGATCGTCCTGCCGAACGGAGACGAGATCTGGCCCGAAAAGCAGTGGCAGTGGTCGGAAGAGCGGACCAGGCGCGCCCTGCTGAACGACGAACTCGTCGTATCCACACGAAGTTCCGGCAAGCGAGTGGTTTCCTACAAGCAGTACTACCGGGACGAGTCGGGGAACGTACGCGGCCGGAAGCCCGCGACGATCATCTCCGGCCACTACACGCAACACGGCTCGTACGAGAGCATGGCGCTGTTCGGCCTGCAAGACAAATTCTCGTTTCCGAAACCGGAAGGGCTGGTCCACACCATCTTCGAGTCGTGCACCAACGCTGGCGACCTAGTCCTCGACTCATTCCTCGGCTCGGGAACCACGGCGGCGGTCGCGCACAAGATGGGCCGGCGCTGGATCGGAATCGAGATGGGCGAACACGCGGTGACGCACTGCGCGCCGCGGCTGCGGAAGGTCATCGAAGGCGAGCAGGGCGGCATTTCCAAGGCGGTCGGGTGGCAAGGTGGCGGCGGCTTCCGCTTCCATCGGCTCGGACCCCCGGCCTTCGACGCGGACGGCAGGCTCCGCCCGGACATCCGGTACGGCGTGCTGGCGGCTCATGTCTGGTTCTCGGAGACCGGAACCGCCTGGAGGCGGGATGCGGCGTCGCCCCTGCTCGGCGTCCACGGCGGCGAGGCCATAGCACTCCTCTTCAACGGCGTTCTGGGCGACCGCCGGCCCGGGGGAGGCAACGTGCTGACGCGCGCGACTCTCCGTCTCATCCGCGAGCGAGTCGCGGAGACGACCCCGGGGTTCGACGGGTCGCTCACGGTCTACGGCGAACGCTCGCGATTGATGCCAGCAACCCTGGAGCGCGAGCGCGTGGCGTTCAGGCAGACGCCCTACGACGTCAAGGCGCGGGCCTGAGGCCGCCGCGTGGAACTGAAGCGTTACCAGGCCGACACGCTCGCCATCCTCCGCACGTTCCTCGAAGAAGCCCGCGTCGCCGGGCCGAAGGCCGCGTACGAGAGCATCACGGGCGCTCCGGAGCAGGCGAACCGGCTGCGCGGCTACGCGGGAAGCTACAAGGCCCTGACCGGGCTTCCCGGCGTTCCCTACGCGTGCCTTCGCCTGCCGACCGGCGGCGGCAAGACGATCCTCGCGGCCCACGCCGTCCCGCTTGCCCGCGACGCCTGGATCGAGAAGGACTGGCCGCTCGTTCTGTGGCTCGTTCCCACGAAGACGATCCGCACGCAGACTGCGGAGGCGCTCAAGGACACACGGCATCCCTACCGGACGGCGCTCGACGAGGCGTTCGACGGCCGAGTGCGCGTGTTCGACATCACGGACTTCGCCCACGTTCGGCCCCACGACCTCCGCGACCACTGCTGCATCGTCGTCGGCACGATCCAGGCGTTGCGGGTGACCAACACCGAGGGGCGCAAGGTCTACGCGCACAACGAGAATCTCGAGCCCCATTTCAGCGGACTGGCCGCCCCGCCGAAGGGGCTGGAGACGCTGGAGAACGGAGAGCCGAAGTTCTCCTTCGCCAACCTCCTCCACCTGCACAGGCCGCTGATGATCGTCGACGAAGCGCACAACGCCGTGACTGGCCTCACACGGGAGATGCAGGCGCGGGTGAACCCCTGCGCCATCGTCGAGTTCACGGCGACGCCGCGAACGAAGTCGAACATCCTGCACAGCGTGACCGCGAGCGAACTGAAGGCCGAAGACATGATCAAGCTGCCCGTCATGCTCTCGGAGCACGACACGTGGCAGAACGCGGTGAACGGCGCCGTCGCGACGCGGTCCTCGCTGTCCCGGACGGCAGCCGACGACCCGCGGCCGATACGTCCCATCGTCCTGTTCCAGGCGCAGCCAAAGAACCGCGAAGTGACCGCGGCGGCGCTCAAGGAGCACCTCGTCGAGGTCGAGCAGATCGCGGAGGAGAAGATCGCCGTAGCCACCGGCAAACAGCGGGAACTCGACGGGCTCGACCTTTTCGACCCGGATTGCCCCATCGAGCACGTGATTACCGTCCAGGCGCTGAAGGAGGGCTGGGACTGCTCCTTCGCCTACGTCTTCTGTTCCGTCTCCCGGATCCAGGACGGCCGGGACGTCGAGCAGCTTCTCGGTCGCGTCCTGCGAATGCCCTTCGCGGAGCGCCGCAAAGACGACACACTGAACCGTGCCTACGCCTTCCTTTCCGAGCCATCCTTCGGCCACGCCGCTCGGGCGCTGGTCGACAAGCTGGTCTCGATGGGCTTCGAGGAGGAGGCCGAAGAACACGTCGAGGTTGCCCAGCGGGAGCTGCTTCCCAACGAGGATGTCTCCGCGCCGCGCGACCAACCGCCCCCGACGCTCAGCCACATCGCCACGGCCTCCGACGACCTGCTGGCGGTTCTCAAGGGCGCCAGTGAGTTCACGCTGAGGACGCCTGAGACCGGGAAGATCGAGATCGCTTCCGAAATCGATCTCGACCCGGACGTGGTGGACGCGGTCCGCGACGCTCTGCCCGAAAGCGAACGAGCCGATTTCGTCCGCGCGGTCGACGAGTACAGGGCAAAACGGGACTGCCTGCTCTCACCGGCACAACGCGGACGACGACTTTCCGTACCGCGCCTCACTGCGGCCGTGCAGGGCGAGATCGTCTTCGCCGACACCGAGCTGTTCATGGAGTGCCGCGACTGGTCCCTGCTGGATCACTCGCCGAAGCTCCCGAAGGAGGAGTTCACCGTCCGCGAGACCGCGCGCAGCTTCGAGATCGACCTGGACGGCGAGCGCGTGACCTACCGCTTCGCCTCCGAAGAGGAGCAGCTGACCCTCGACATCGACGTCGAAGGCTGGACGCCGCAGACGCTGGTGCGCTGGCTCGACCGACAGGTCCGCCAGCCCGACATCGGCCAGGGAGAGCTCCTGCGCTGGCTGACCGAGTTGGTCAACCACTTGCTCATCGCCCGCAGGCTACACATTACGGCCCTGATGCGGTGCAAGTTCATCCTGGCGCGCAAGGTGCGGGCGAAGATCGCAGCCATTCGCCGGAAGGAGAGCGAGTCCGCCTACCAGCAGTTCCTGTTCGCGCCCACGGCCAGGACTGGTGTTTCCTTCGACGACGCCTTCGCGTTCCGCGACGGGATGTACGACGGCCAGCGTCGCTATCGCGGCCCTTGGAGGCCGAATCGTCACTTCCTCGGACCCGACAAGTTGCCCGCCTTCGACGGCTCTCCCGACGGCGAGGAGTTCCAGTGCGCGCAGGCGATCGACAGTCTTCCGGCAGTAAGGTACTGGGTCCGGAACGTCGCGAACCACGCCGAGTCGTTCTGGCTGCCCACGGCAGCCGGTCGCTTCTACCCCGACTTCGTTGCCCGGTTGAAGGACGACCGTCTGCTCGTCGTCGAGTACAAGGGCGCCCACCTCGCCGAAGGCACTGACACTGCTGAGAAAAGGGCGATTGGCCACCTCTGGGAGCACCAGAGCGGCGGCAAGTGCCTTTTCCTCGTCGTCGAGCAGATAGTCAACGGCGAAGACATGAGATCACAGCTCCTGGAAAAGACAGGCCCGTAGACGGGTGCCAGCCACTCCGAGCATCGAGGCTCGCGCAGCGGATCAGACAGAGACACGCCGCCTGGACCCCGGCCGGCCCCAGCAGCATCGCCACACGTCGTTCTACACCCTCTGCCTAATCTCAAGTCCCTCACGTATCTCGGCATAGACGGAAACACCCTCGCCCGCCTCAACCGTAACCGCTAGCCCGTAGCGGATTCGTTCGTCGAGATTCCCGGCAGGGGTGGTGCAGGTTATGGTGAAGTGAAGGTGCCCGTCCTCCACGAAGGACGCTGCCCGCTCCCCTTCGTGGCGCACATGAAGAAGAGAGCCCCGCCGCACTGAAGCCGCCGCCGGCTGGTACCTAACCCTCTCGACGAGTCCGTCCTTTTTCCTGAGATTCTGCCGTGCCTGAAGGTCGAGTTTGGCACGTCGGTACATCCGGTGTCGGACGTTCACTGGGGTAAACCACGACAGCGTACAGGTGACAGACCTCGGCATGGCGACGGCATTCAGACTGGGCGGCAGAGGTACCCGATAGTCCGCCGCCAAACCGTCTGCTGCAACCTCGCCGAAGCCGATCAAGGTGGCGCGGTTCGACGCACACGTCAGCGCTTCTTCGATGGCCGGACGGCCATAGCCTATGAGACGCGAAATGGCGTCCTTCATCTCGACGTCCCTACCCGGACGCGGCGGCCCATGGATCTCCATCAGATCCTCCGCTTCAGGGCCCCAACGCGCCCTGTGGACAAGCAGCGCCTTGACTACCGGGCCGTAGAAGGCTGAGTCCGCTTCAGCAAGCAAGCCGCCGTTCTCTCGGTCCATCAGCGCCTCAAACAGGCGACACGCAGCGCGCGTAGCTAGGGCTGTGGCCGCACTCGTTCCCGAAGTTGCGCCTTCTTGTCGTAGATCACCGTCGACACTCGGGGCCGCCGCCAAGAGGCCGAAGAAACGACCAGGCCGCGCTGGCTCTGCAGCAGGTCCGTTCTCTGACGAGGTCACTCGCACCAGTTCGCGACCACCCTGCATCATGATCTCCGGCTTGATGACCTTGCGGTAGCCGAGACCCACCGCCGACGTGATGTTCGGGCCAACTCCGTCCCCAAGCGGGTCTAGGAGATAGCCGGGAACCTCCATAGAACCCGAGTGAGCATCCTCATGCCAAGAGCCGACCGTGAGCACGTTCATCGCCTCGCCAGGCGACAACAGTGTGCGCTGTGCCGACTCTCGACTCAGCGCCCGTAGACTCAACTCCCGCCGTTGCGATGGTGTCGCGTCCGCGAAGCCAAACAGCGATTCCCCGGCAGACACGGGGAGCGAACACGTGATGTTTCCCGCACTGACGAGGAACAGGATGCCGTACTTCGCGGAAAGGTAGTCCAACAGTCGAGCCAAGGCACTGATCGACCCACTGAACGGCCTCTGGTGGTCGCCAAGAGAGAGGTTCACGAGGAAGACATCAGCGGCTGTCGCCGCTTCTTCTTCATCACCCTCTTTCATTCTCCGGACGGCACGGTAGATCGTGTCGACCAGGAGCCGGTCACCCAGAGACTCCTCCCGTGCCCCGTCCTCTATCGGCACGAGTATGGGACGAATGTAGACTTGGCGGTCAAGCGGCTCTTCGTCCCGATGGCGGTCGCCGTGGAGGATCAGCGAAGCCATCGCCGTGCCATGTCGGCGACCGGCAACAGGGCTCAGATCTTCAAGCCCGTCAGGATCGTCGACAAGCAACCGGCCGTCGAGCAGCGCATGCCGCTGCACGGGAACGCCGTCGAAGAGAGCCGCCACCGGAGAGCCTGCAACCTCCCTCACAGGTGCTGCGGGGGCTCCGATGTGCGTCTCCTCGACGGTTGTCGGGAAACTGACGCTGGACTGGGGCCGCACGAACATCACGTCATCGCACGCCGCGATGACGTCCTCGTGTTGGGCCATTCGTTGAAGGGCTTTCGCAGGCACATCGACCAAGGCCGCCTCGTACGCGACCTCAGGTATCGATGCACTGTGGACGATCTTCCCGCCGGCCTCGCGCAGGACCTCACGGAATCTCTGGAGCGCTCGCTCCCGTGGCTCCCTCGCCGTGTAGCTCCACAGTTCGACCTCGACGCGATGCAGCGCGTCAGGCGAGTCCTGCACTCTCTGCTCGATGAACTCGATCGTGTCTTCAGGGATTCGGTCTTCCGGTCCCCAGGCCCGCAACTCGCGAAGCTGGTCGAACACGTGCCACCAGGAGGCGAATCCCCGCGGAGCCGGCTCCTCCGCTTGGTGGCGGTCCCAGAAGGACAGGAGTTCCCGCAGCGCCCGCACGTCCGGCATCGCGATGTAAAGGCGCCCGCCTACCAGCTTGTCCGGGCGAGTTTCCCCCTCCCGGCCCTGCCTCGTGTCGACAACGGCGAAGTCCTCGTCGGCGGGCGATTCCTTGTCCTCATCGCCCAGAAAGTCCAGACCATCGACGTTGGCTATGGCCTCGCGGAATCCGGTCACGGATCCGGCGATCTCGAAGACGAGCGCTCGTTCCGGTGCGATGCCTGCGGGATCTTCGCCGAACGTAAGCGGGTGATCGGGATTCAGGGCACCTCGCAGGCGCTCGAAGACGGGTCGAAGCCGCTCTCCTTGCCGTCGTCTGCTAGGAAAGCGAATCTGGTCCCTGCCCCACCCGCCACCATCGACCTCCCGTCGGACAGGCGCGGGCAGAGGCAGCAGCGGGTAGTCAGCCATGGTCGAGAACCGCTCGCGGGCCTAGGCGTTGGCCCGACGACGCCAAGCGGCAAGCCGCTCCGCGACGATCTCCCGTACGGGAACCTCGCCCATGGCGAGCACTTGGCGACGGCGCACATCGCGGCAAAACTCCTCGGCTTCCGCGAAGCTGATCGCACCCAGCTCGTGGGCCACGGACTCTGGGGTGTGGCCGAAGGGTTCGTCGAGCGAGTCCGCAAATCGCTCGACGTAGCGTGCAAGGGCCTGACGCGAGGGCGGCCCCAGCGACAGCCGGAGTTGAAAGCGTCGCCACACGGCCCGGTCGAGGAGTTCCGCATGGTTCGAAGCCGCCACGACGACCGCATAGCTGGGCAGTTCGTCCGTCTGCATCAGAAGGGTGGAAACAACCCTCTTGATCTCTCCGGTCTCATGAGTGTCTCCACGCTCTTTGCCCACCGCGTCGAACTCGTCGAAGAAGAGGACGCAGGGCGTCGTTCGGGCAGTGTCGAAGACACGCTTCAGCCGCGCAGCCGTTTCGCCGAGGAAACTCCCGATCAGCGACTCGTAGCGAACGACCAGGAACGGCACGGCCAAGGCCTCCGCGATCGCCTCAGCGAGCGACGTCTTACCGTTTCCGGGCGGCCCTACCAGGAGCACTCGGTGGCGCGGTTCGATCGAGTGAGCCCTCAGGACCGAAGCCCGGTGCTGCTCCTCGATGAGCTCCCGGCAAGCCCGAAGGTTGATTTCGGACAGAACGAGGTCGGCGAGACGACGCCGGGGCGTGAGTTCCGCGACGTAACGGCATCCGCGCTTCCCGCCAAGAAGCAGTTGGCTGGCACCACGGTGGCCGTTCGCTCGGAGTGCAGACTCCAAGCGCTCCGCGAGAACGTGATGCCTCTTGGCGCGCTCCTCGGCGATGATCGCCTCAACGGCGACCCGAGCGCGATCCCGGTCGCCCTGCGAACTCGCCTTCACAAGCGCGAGGAGTAGGTCGCTGCGCGCCATGGTCGATCACCCCGTCGTTCGTTCTGTGGGCTGCATGGGAGCCCGCGTCGGGCTGAGGCTACCAGCACACGGCGCGGCATCGCTTGGTGCCGGCCGGTTGGCCGGCACACCGACAGCAGAAACAGACGACCCCGCCGGTTGCCCGGCGGGGTCGCACTGCACTGGCGCTTAAGTCAGGGTCTACAGGCCGACGACCGAGCCGAAGCTGACGCAGCGGCCCGGGGCGCCGCCGAGGTTGTGGGTCAGGCCGAGCTTGGGATCGGCGATCCGACGCTCACCGGCCTCGCCGCCAGAGCTGGAGCCACATCTCGTGCATCATCCGCAGGCCGGAGGCCCCGATCGGATGGCCGAAGCTCTTCAGGCCGCCGTCCGGATTGACCGGCTGGTCACCGTCGAGGTCGAACCGGCCGTCCATCGTGTCCTTCCAGGCCTGGCCGCGCGGCGAGAACCCGAGGTCCTCCATGAGCACCAGTTCGGTCGGCGTGAAGTAAACGTGGACTTCGGCCATGCTGATCTGTTCACGGGGATCCTCGATGCCCGCCCGAACGTAGGCGTCCCTAGCGCTCTCGACGACCTCAGGGAAGTCGTGAGGTCGTAGTCCTGGCGCTTGGTGCCCTCGGAGGGACCGGCGATGAACGACAGCGCCTTGATGAAGATCGGGTTGTCGTTGTACTTGTGGGCATCCTCAGTAGCCTGCCAGGAAACACCTCCAGATGCCCGCGACAACGCTCTTTCCGTTCCAGCCGACCGTCTCTCGCGCGGCGCCGCCTACGACCGACGAACGCCGTTTCTGGCCCCAAGGATCGACACCCAGAATCAGCTTGCGCTTCGCCATCGCTCCCGCTAGTTCCTTCCGGATCCACTTGCTGTAGTTCGCATACATGCCCGTCGGGCAGATCACGACATGGCTGCGATCGATCCTCAAGTAGATCGCGGCCTGAAGCAACCGGTCCGAACCAGCGTTGTGGACCGGATTGTCCCGGGGCACGGAGAAGTCGGAAAACGCGAGTGGCGTTCCGTCTACCAACCAACTTCTCTCGAAGATCCACGAACGGAGCGTGTCGTAGTGCCCCGAGTGCGCCCACGAGTGGCTGATGAAGAGGTGGATCCGGTGCGTGCTCATGGCCCTGGGTCGAAGCTGCTCAGGAAGCCAGCGACGGTAGAGCCCCCCACACACCGGCCACCAGCAGAACGAAGTGAAGCACCAGAAAGGCGATCGGTGTCTTCGACTCGGTGCCCGTGAAGGGCTTGTAGATGTTCGGGTCCTTCCCCTCTCCCAGAGCAACCCATTCGGCACTGAAGATCCTGGCGGGAAGTCGCTGTTCGAGAGCATGGATGACCTTGAATTTGCCCGTGCTCAACTGCCTGAACGACGAGATCAAGCTGCGCCAGACCAGACACAGGACGCCACCGCTGACGCTCAGTGAGATCAGGATCAGAGACTCCACGCCGCCGAACACACCGTCGCGCACGATCAGCCCAGCCGCGGCAAGAAGCAGCGAGTTGACCGAGAGGAAGAAGGTGTTCACGCCCTGCCGCCGCTGTACGAGGGCCTCTGACGTGTTGACGAAGAGCTTGTACTGTTCCAGGAGCGCTTGCGCTTGACCCTCCTCAGGCTCGCGCCCCGCGTAGAGGTCCTCGTCAAGTGGATCGGTAGCTGTCATGACTCAGGTTCCGCAGCAAGGAGTTCGGATCGAAGGCGACGGGGTGAATGCCGAGATCCAGGAGCGCGGCGGGCAGGCGGATCTCGCTGGCGTGCAGGGAGATCGCCAGGACCGGCTTCCCGAAACTCGCGGCGCGGCGAATCTCCCAATTCACCGGTTCGCTGCGCCAGGTGCTGTCGCCGACCAAGCAAATGGTGGCTGCCGAACGACGAATGAGGCGCTCCGCGTGCCGCTGCCAGTCGACGACGGGCTCCTCGAGAAAGCTGCCGCGAAACCAGGGGCAGGAAGGGCTGGCTGCGGCCTCTTCGCGGAAGCGGTCGACGAGCGCCTTGTGCTCGCTGGCGTAGCTGAGGAAGACACGCAGGGGCTTGACTGGGGATTGATGCGGTGAGGCGCTCGGCGGTCCAAGCTCGCGGGAACGCCTCGAGTCGCCAACGGAGTCGACCGGGCAGCGGGACCGAGGGAACTGGATGTAGGAACGGCTCACGACGGGATCCTACGTCAGCAACAGTGCGGAGTGCTCGTCAGGTAGAACCAAGGCCTTCGCGGAGCGGTTGAGGACGGTTGGCAGCACGTCTGAAGCCGCACCTTACGGCCACCCGTCGACGGCGCGGCATCGCCCGATGCCGGCCGGAAGGCCGGCGCACCGACAGTAGAACAAACGACCCCGCTGGCAGGGCCAGCGGGGTCGCAGTGCACTAGCGCTTCAGTCGGCGCCTACAAACCGACGACCGAGACGAAGCTGACGCAGCGGCCCGGGGCGCCGCCGAGGTTGTGGGTCAGGCCGAGCTTGGGATCGGCGATCCGACGCTCACCGGCCTCGCCGCCAGAGCTGGAGCCACATCTCGTGCATCATCCGCAGGCCGGAGGCCCCGATCGGATGGCCGAAGCTCTTCAGGCCGCCGTCCGGATTGACCGGCTGGTCACCGTCGAGGTCGAACCGGCCGTCCATCGTGTCCTTCCAGGCCTGGCCGCGCGGCGAGAACCCGAGGTCCTCCATGAGCACCAGCTCGGTCGGCGTGAAGCAGTCGTGAACTTCCGCCATGCTGATCTGCTCGCGCGGGTCTTCGATGCCCGCCTGAACGTAGGCGTCCCTGGCGCTCTCGACGACCTCGGGGAAGGTCGTGAAGTCGTAGTCCTGGCGCTTGGCGCCCTCGGACGGGCCGGCCACGAACGACAGCGCCTTGATGAAGATCGGGTTGTCGTTGTACTTGTGGGCGTCCTCGGCGCGGCAGATGACCGCCGCGGCGGAGCCGTCGGAGACGCCCGAGCAGTCCATGATGCCGAGCATGCCGGCAACCTTGGGAGAGGCGTTGATCTTCTCTACCGGCACCTCGCGCTGGAACTGCGCCTTCTCGTTGCGGGCGCCGTTGTAGTGGTTCTTGTAGGCGATCTTGGTGAGAACGTCGCGCATCGTCTCGAGGTCGACGCCGTACTTCTCGGCGTAGGCGGGCGCCAGCAGGGAGAAGTTCGCCGGCGCGGTCATGCCGGACTCGGTGCCGTCGCCCGGAGGGGCGCTGCCGGTCAGGCCGGAGAACCCGGAGTCCTTCAGCTTCTCGACGCCGACCGCCATGACCAGGTCATAGGCGCCGGACGCCACCGCGTAGGCGGCGTTGCGGATCGCTTCGCTGCCGGTGGCGCACATGTTCTCGAGCCGGGTGACCGGCTTGTACTGGATCTTCAGCGGCTCGGAGAGGGTCAGGCCCGAGATGCCGCTGCCGGTAGTGCCGAGCCAGTAGGCGTCGACGTTGTCCGGCTCGATCCCGGCGGAGCCGTAGGCCTCCTGCACGGCATCGACCAGCAGGTCGCTGGCGCTGCGATTCCAGTGTTCCCCGAACTTGGTGCAGCCCATGCCGACGATGGCTACGCGATCACAGATTCCCTTGCTGGCCATAGGTTCTCCTCAGCGCTTCGGACGCGCCTTCCAGAAGTAGTTGTGGACGCCGCCCGCAGTGTACAGGCGGCGGAACGTCATTTCCAACTCATCGCCGATGCCCACGTTGTCCGGATCGACGTCGGTGAGCTGGCAGAGCATCCTGCCGCCCTTGTCGAAGTCGACCACGGCGCCGATGACCGGCGGCTGCAGCGAGTAGGCGAGCCGGTCCAGGGTGTAGGTGCTGATCCGGCATTCGCCGTCGGCGTACGGCTCGACCGTCGAGTCGTCGACCGCCTGGCAGACGACGCAGACGCGCTGCGGCGGCAGGTTCGTGTTGCCGCAGCGGTTGCAGCGGGAGCCCAGGAAACCGAACTTCCAGCGCTCGGCGCGCTGCATCGGCGGCGCCGCGGGCCGATCCGGATCCGGGCGGCGCGGCGGCTCGAACGGCAGCACCTCGCGCCACTTGAGGTAGGTCGTGTAGGCCAGGTCGTTGCGCTTGGACTCGACCCAGGAGGCCACGGAGTGCTTCGGACGGCCGGCGTCGATCGCGTCGGTGACCTCGAACACGGCCACGTCGACGCCGTCGGCGACCACGGCGACCGCGATCCGGTCGCCCGCTGACGCGCCGTCGAGCGCGCTCGCCAGCACCAGGCCGGCATGAGCGGAACCGGCGCGGCCGACCGTTCCGGCCAGTCCATCCAGAATCTGTTCCGGAGCAATGCCCGCGGGCCGCAGGAAGCCACGGAAGACGCGGGCATTCGTGCCGTCCAATACGACCTTCGAGAGATCGGAAGCGGACACGCCGGCATCCGCCAGGGCACGGCCGAACGTCTCGACCAGGAGCGGCGTGTACACGTCAGCGCCGAAACGCTCCTCCCACTGCTTGGCGAAGGGCATTCCCGGGCTCTTCCAGACGTCTAGCACCTCTTCGGTGCAGGAAGCGCGGCCGACCAACCGGGCGATCGGTTCCGTGCCGTTGCCGCCGAGAACGAATGCCGCCGCCGCATCGCCGCCACCGGACTCGCGCGGACCGCTCGGCGCGCCGACCACCACATCGCTGGCCGCCACCAGGACCGTACGGCCCGCCGACGCCATGTCGATACCGGCCAGAAGCGCGGAGAGACCGGAGCGGGTCGAGCCGCCCAGGTCCAGCGCGGTGACCGACTTGGGCAGGTTCGTCGCCGCCTGCAGGGTCGCGGCGTTCAGTTTCTCGGAGTAGGGCGCGCTGGTCGATGCAAAGGCCACCGTGTCGACGGCGGCGCCTTCCGGCAGCTCGCGCAGCGCCTCGCGCGACGCCTCGACCGCCATCGAGGCGGAGTCTTCGTCGTAACTGGCGGCAGCGCGCTCACCGCGGCCGGCACCGATGGCGGACCGCTGGATGCGGTTGAAGGGTACGTAGCTGCCGTAGCGGACGATTCCGGACATGGAAACGGGTCTCCTCGTTGGCGGGAAGGCTCTCTGCCGACCGTTCGGTAGGTTCAGCGAAGGGAGTATAGCGATCCGTAGCGGCGCGCCGAACCGCTACTGGTTCCGGTTCATCCGCTCGATCTGCTGCTGGAGCCTCTCCAGTTCCTGCATCCGCTCCTGGCGGATCGCATCCCAGTACTTCTCGAAGTCGACCGGCTTGCCGTCGACGATCTCGTAGATGCGGGTGAACTTCTGCACGTCGCCGGTCTCGCGGAACTGGATCGTCCCGGTGACTCCCGGCAGTTCCCGAATCGCGCGCATTCCCTTCAGGAAATCGCTCGGGACGTTGATCACCTCAAGCTCGGCCAGGGCGCCGATCAGGACCCCCATCGAGTCGTAGCCGAGGCCGGCGTAGTAGCTGGGCGTGTTCAGCGCGTCCGCCGCCGCCGCCAGCGCCTCCGCCGCTGCTTCGGCTTCCGTCCTCGCGGCCGCGAGGCCCGGATTGCCGAGGTCCATGCCCTGCAACGCGGTTTTCGCGCGCTCGTCCTCGGCTACCGCCTCCTGGTAGGCGGTCCAGGCGGCCGGATCCGTGAACTTCTCGCGGTAGTCGGCAACGAACGACGCCGTCGGTTCGTCCGGACTGTCGACGTCGAACACCGGCGCCGTCAAGTAGACGCCGTTGGCCGCGGGGCCGGCGGCGTCGAGCACCGCCTCGATGGCCAGGGAGGAACTCGTGGCCAGCCTCTTGCCGCGGCCCTCGAAGCCAGCGAGACGCAGCGCCTGGATCGCCTCCGCGAGAGCGGCGCCCGAAGCCGCGACGTAGATGCCGTCCGCCTCGTAGCCCAGGGCCTCCGCCACCATCGCGTTCTGGTCGGAGGAGGGGGTGAAGGTCACCCGGCCCGCCAGTTCCGTTCCCCACACCAGTTCCACCGCATCGGCAAGTGACGTGCCGAAAGCCGAGTCCTCGACAACAAGGGCGAGCCGCT
Source organism: Acidobacteriota bacterium (assembly GCA_011525365.1). Lineage (GTDB taxonomy): Bacteria > Acidobacteriota > Thermoanaerobaculia > Multivoradales > Multivoraceae > Multivorans. The sequence continues at coordinate 1,007,076 of WTGQ01000002.1, read as the reverse complement.
GGACGTTCACCCGGTCGCGGAGGAAGGTCGCCATGGTCGACGCCTCGATCTCGGCGCTCGGGAAAAGGCGGTAGAAGTACTCCGACGCGCCGCTCAGTTCGGGGCTCGACGCCGAAGGCGAGACGAGCACCCGATCCGCGTCGTCGGCGACCGGCACCATGGCGAGGGCCTCGGCGCTCGTGGCGCCGCCGATCGCCGCCAGCGAGGTCGAATAGGCCGTCTCGAGGAGGGACGCGGCCTGCTGGGGGTCGCCCTCGGAGTCGATCACTTCGATGACGACGTTGTAGGCGAGCTGCTCGTCGCCTGACATCAATCGATCCTGACGCAACTGGATCCCGTTGGCGATCTCCTCGCCATAGATCCCCGCAGGACCGGTCATCGGCAAGATGACCGAGAAGTTGACGGTGGGAACCTCGGGGCCACAGCTCGCCGTGACCAGCAGGCAGAGCGCTCCGAGCAGCACAAGGGTACGGGTAAGGAAGTTCATCACTTCAGGTCTCCATCATCCGGCAACCTCGTATCGCACGATCGAATCCTCGATGCTAGCAGCCCGCGGACGGCGCCGGCTCAAGTGTGGAACAGGGGGCTCGGAGGTATCCACTCCGAGCCGTTGCGATCGAGCCGGAAACCGTCGGCGTTCCGCGTCGGCGTCGGCCGGTTCCGCCAGGTGCCGGCGATCCACGCACGCAGGGCGGCCATCACGCCGCCGTGAGAGACGACGATGACCTGCCGTCCCTGGTGGCGGGCGGCGAGCCCGGCCAACACCGGCGCCGCGCGCGAGGCGACGTCGACGAGCGACTCACCGCCGGGCGCCTGGTGGTGCCAGTACTCCTCGACGTCGAGATCGGCGACGACCGCCCGGTACACCTCCCAGGGCTCCAGCAACCGGCCGGCCTCGCGAGCCTGCCGGTGCCCGAGTTCGGTCAGGGGCTCGTGATCGTGCCAGGTGTACCGACTCGCCAGGTTCGCGGTGCTCTCCGCGTGGCGAACCATCAGCAGCGTGGACAGCGGCGTCAGTCTCCTACCATCCGGGTGACAGGCTGGCTGCCGACCGGGCCGCTGACCCAGCCGCCGATCACCGCCGAGAACAGGCCCGCGTTGCCGCCGGCGTGGACCAGCAGCAACCCGCCCGGCCGGAACTTCGGCACCTGGGCGCCCGCCATCTTCTGCGGCAGGCCCTCGGCGATGTCGCCGGCGCCGCGCACGAGGTCCGCGCCGGAGCGAACGAGCGCGGCGTCGAGCGCCCGGCGCAACCTGCCCTTGTCCCAGCCCCCCCGCCGGAACACGTTGCCGTGCTCGAAACCGACGACGAGCATGGCGTCGAAACCGACGACGAGCTTGTGGTGGGCGACCGCCAGGAGCGCCGAGGCCAGGGAGCGGGCCAGCGACTCCGGCTCGCGGGAGAGCTGGTCCACGACGCCTCGCGGCCCCTCGCCGGCAAACAGGGTGACGGCGGACTCACCCTCGGGAACGCCGCGCTCCGTGGCCAGCGACGTCCACGGCGAGTCGGCCTCGCGCTCGGGGAAACAGAAGCTGAGCTTGCCGGGGTTGCCGAGCGTCGCCCGATCGACCTCGCCCGGCCGGGCGCCGCCCACGTTGCGCAGCACGAGCTGCAGCGCACGGCCGATCGTGGTGTTCGCCCGGTTGCCCTGGCCCAGGACGTTCATCTTCGAGTTCATGCCGAGGGCGCTCGTGACCGGACCGTTGACCACGACGACCGGGCCGGCGAAGTAGGTCGTGGCCGCCAGACCGTGCCAGTTGAACTCCTCGGTGAGCGCCGCCTCGACCGCGGCCAGAACGACCGGCAGGTACTCCGGCCGGCAGCCCGCCATCACGGCGTTGACCGCGACCTTCTCGACCGTACACTCGCCGTAGTCGGGCGCCACCAGACCGAGCACTTCCGCGCGGTCGCGGCGGGAACCCGCGAGCATGCGTTCGACCCGCTCCGGAGTCGGTGGCACGACCGGCAGACCGTCCGTCCAGCCCCGGGCGAAGCAGGCCTCGACGTCGTCCTCCTGGTCGCCGAGTTCGACGCGGCGTGCGCCGCCGTCGGCAAAGAGGGCCGCGAGCCGCTCGACATGCGGCGGCTCCACGTTGAGGGCGCCGCAACCCGGACGGCTCGGCGGCAGATCGACGCCCAGTTCGCCGATGCCGGTCACGTCCTGCCACTGCTCGCGGTTCCAGCCGACCGCGGTGGCCGAGGTGGAGCCTCCCTCCCGCGTCAACAGGGTCGGCACGATCTCGATCCCCAACCGGTGCGACAGAGTCAGATCGGCATCGTGGACGGGACTTCCCTCGGCGGGGAACGCCGGGTCGTCCTGGGTCACGACCAGGACCGGCCGGTGACGGCGAACCTCCGCCAGTACCGGTTCGACCATCTGGCACGTGGGACAGTCCTTCTTGACCACCGCGACCAGGCCCTGGTCGAAGCCCGCCGGCGCCGGAGCGGAGGCTGATGCTGCTGCGGTCATGGCCGGCGACCCTACCAGTCGAGTCGCGGCGTCTGCGCCGCGCTGACGCAGGGAAACAGGGCTGTTCCCCACAAGCGTCGTGTATCGTTCGGGCTCACTCAGGAGACTCCCATGGTCCAGACTCTGATCGACCCTACGAACGAGGCCGAGGCCGCCGCGCGAACGGCTGCGCCGCGCCTCGAGTCCATCGGCGGCAAGACGATCGCCCTGCTCGACATCTCCAAGGCACGCGGCGACGTGTTCCTCGACCGCGTCGAGGAGCGGATCGCCAGCCGGGGCGCCAACGTCCTCCGCTTCACCAAGCCCACCTTCTCCAAGGTGGCGCCGGCCGACCTGCGCGCCGAGATCGCCCAGCGTTGCGACGCGGTGATCGAAGCGCTGGCCGACTGAGGGTCCTGCACGTCGTGCAGTGTGCACGACACGACCCAGTTGGAAGAGATGGGGCTGCCGTCCGTGTTCGTCGCTTCGTGCGAGTTCCAGGACGCCGCCGAGTCGCAGTCGAAGTCGCTCGGCTCCACGCCCGAGGTCGTCTACGTGCGGCACCCGATCCAGGACCGCACGGACGACGAGATGGCGAAGATCGCCGACCAGGCGGTCGACTCCCTCGTCACCGCGCTGACCAACTGACGGCGCGCGAAGCGCCGGCCGGTTTGCGGGCTCCCCGGTAGTGCCCATGCGGGCAGGTACGTCGAGCGCGAAGAAGCAGCTCGAGTCGCCCCGGCGTTTCGTGACCGCCGCCGGGCGGGTCGTCTACGCCCTGAACTTCGAGGTGTTCCCGAACTTCTTCGGCAACGTGTACGTGATCGACGACGGCGACCGCCGCATCCTGGTCGACTGCGGCTCGGGCATGGACTTCTCGAACGAGAACCTGGTCCACGGCATGGCCTCGATCGAGGACCGTTTCGGCGCCCGCGTCGGGCTGGCCGACATCGACGTGATCCTCATCACCCACGGCCACATGGACCACTTCGGCGGCCTCCAGTTCGTGCGGGGCCACACCGACGCGCCGGTCGGCATTCACGTCCTCGACCGCCGGGTGCTGACTCACTACGAGGAACGGGTGGTCGTCGCCTCGCAGCAACTTCGCGTGTTCCTGCACCGCGCCGGCCTCTCGGCCGGCAAGCGGGAGCAGTTGATGACCATGTACACGGCGCCCAAGGCCCGCTACGGCTCGGTGCCGGTCCAGTTCCTGCTCGAGGAGGGGCAGCCCGTGCCCGACGGAAACGGGGCCGACCTCGGCATCGAGGTTCTGCACGTCCCCGGCCACTGCCCTGGCCAGGTCTGCCTGCGGATCGACGACGTCCTGCTGACCGCGGACCACGTGCTGGCCCGGATCACGCCCCACCAGTCGCCCGAGTCCCTGACCCTGAACATGGGCCTCGGCCACTACCTCGATGCGCTGGGCAAGGTCGAGAAGCTGGACGGCGTGAGCGTCGGCCTGGGCGGCCACGAAGAGCCGATCGAGGACGTGACGGCGCGGGTTGGCGAGATCCGCGAGTCCCACGACAAACGGCTCGACGTGATCATGGACACCTGCCGGGCGCCCCAGACCACGGCGGACATCAGCCGCCGGCTGTTCGGCGCGGTGCGCGGCTACACCGTGCTACTCGCCCTGGAGGAGGCAGGGGCGCACGTCGAGTACCTCTACCAGCGAGGCGAGCTCGTGGCCGAAAACGTCGGCGAACTGGAGTCCGAACAGGACCCGGTGGTTCGGTACGTGCGGGCGTAGAAGGGCGCCGGACTCTGTGGTAGATCTGCACCCTGCTGCGCCATGTCCGCCCCAGCTACTACTTCACACTGCGGCTCTCCGCCGGGCCCCTAGCGCTTCCCCCCGCGGAACGTGAAGATCAAGGGCTCGCACGCGCTGGCCGCACCGCGCGGCGTCGTCTGGGAGGCCATCCTCGACCCGGAGGTGCTGTCGCGCACCCTGCCGGGCTGCGAGGACATGGCGCCGGTCGGCGACAACCGGTTCCGCGGCAAGCTGAAGATGAAGGTCGGGCCCGTGCAGGGAGTGTTCGAGGGCGGCGTCGAACTCCTCGATCTCGATCCGCCGAACGGCTACAACCTGAAGATGGACGGCAAGGGCGCCCCCGGCTTCGTCAACGGCAACGGCTCGCTCCGCCTCGAGGACACCGACGACGGCGGAACCCTGCTCCACTACGAGATCGACGCCCAGGTCGGCGGCCGCATCGCCGCCGTCGGCCAGCGGCTGCTCGACAGCTCGGCCAAGGTGCTGACCCGCCAGGGTCTGCAGGGTCTGGAGCAGCAACTCGCCGCGCGCGCGCCGGTGGCGGCCGACGCTCCGGCGCCTGCCCCCGCAGACAGCGTCGATGCCGCAGCGGCATCCCCGTCCCAGGCCGCCTTCGCCGGCCGCTTTGCCGCCGGCATGGCCAGGGAACTCTGGCCCTACCTGGTCGGCGGCGCCCTGGTCGTACTCACCGCCATCGCCATCTCGCTCCGAGCGTGCTCATAGAGAAAGGAGACACCCAGCAATGACCGTGTCCATTCAACTCGAAGTCAACGGAAAGCCGGTTCAGGCAGCGGTCGAACCGCGGCGTCTGCTGGTCCACTTCCTGCGCGAGGATCTGGGGCTGACCGGCGCCAACATCGGCTGCGAAACGAGTCTCTGCGGCGCCTGCACCGTGCTGGTCGACGGCAACGCCGTCAAGTCCTGCACCATGCTCGCGGCACAGGCCGACGGCGCCTCGGTGACCACGATCGAGGGGCTGTCCCGGAACGGCGAGCTGCATCCGCTCCAGGAAGGCTTCTGGGAGAAGCACGGCCTGCAGTGCGGCTACTGCACGCCGGGCATGATCCTCTCCGCGAACTACCTCCTGGCCCGGAACCCGAGCCCGAACGACGAGGAGATCCGTGAGGGTCTGAAGGGCAACATCTGCCGTTGCACCGGCTACCACAACATCGTCGAAGCGGTGAAGTACGCCGCGGAGAGGATGAGCTGACATGGCACGGGTACTCGGCACCTCGATCAAGCGCCGGGAAGACCCGGCGCTCATCACCGGCCGCGGCAAGTACACCGACGACCTCAAGGCCGAGGGCATGGCTCACGCCGCGATCGTCCGCAGTCCGTACGCGCATGCCCGGATCCGCGGCATCGACACCTCCGCCGCGGAGGCGCTTCCCGGCGTCCTCGCCGTGCTCACGGCCCGCGACGTCGCGGCCGCCGGCATTCCCGGCGTGGTCCCGGTCGGCTGGCTGCTTCCCGATCTCGTGACGCCGGCTCACCCGATGATCGCCGCCGACACGGTCCGCCACGTCGGCGACGCGGTGGCCGTCGTCGTCGCCGAAGACCGCTACCTCGCCCGCGACGCCGCCGAGCGGGTCGCCGTCGACTACGAACCGCTCGACGCGGTGGCCGACGTCGTGGCCGCGCTCGAGGACGGCGCGCCCGCGGTGCACGAAGAGGCCCCCGGCAACGTCGCCTTCGACTGGGAGATCGGCGAGCGCGAACCGGTCGACGCAGCCTTCGCCTCCGCCGCGCACACCGTGGAGCTCGACCTGCGCAACAACCGCCTGATCCCGCACGCGATCGAGCCGCGCGCCGTGCTCGCCTCCTACGACTCGTCGACCGGCGAAATGACGATCCATATGACGAGTCAGAACCCGCACGTGCACCGGCTGCTGATGACGCTCGCGTCGCTCGGCATGCCCGAGCACAAGGTGCGGATCGTCGCCCCCGAGGTCGGCGGCGGCTTCGGCAGCAAGATTCACCACTACGCCGACGAGGCGATCGTGGGCCTCTGCTCGATGAAGCTCGACCGGCCGGTCAAGTGGACCGCGACCCGCACCGAGACGAATCTCACCGACGCCCACGGCCGCGACCACTCGACCCGTTGCGCCCTGGCGCTCGACGCGGACGGGCGCATCACCGGCCTGCGCGTCGACACCGCGGCCGCGATGGGCGCGTACCTTTCGACCTTCGCTCCGGCCGTGCCGACCTACCTCTACGGCACGTTGATGTCCGGCCAGTACGACATTCCGGCAATCCACTGCCACGTCACCGGCGTCTTCACCCACACGACTCCCGTCGACGCCTACCGTGGCGCCGGGCGGCCCGAGGCCACTTACGTCGTCGAGCGTCTGATGCATCTCGCCGGCGAGGCCACCGGTCTGGGCCCGGTCGAAGTGCGACGCCGCAACTTCGTGTCGCCGGACGCCTTCCCGTACCAGACCCAGGTCGCCCTCGCCTACGACTCCGGCAACTACGGATCGGCAATGGACCGCGCGCTGGAGATGATCGGCTACGACGACCTGCGCAGCCAGCAGGCGTCGCGCCGCGAACATGGAGGCAAGCAGATCGGCATCGGCTTCTCGTCCTACATCGAGGCCTGCGGGCTGGCGCCGTCGGCAGTCGTCGGATCGCTCGGCGCACAGGCCGGGCAGTGGGAAAGCGCCGACGTCCGCGTCCACCCGACCGCTTCGGTCACTGTCTACACGGGTTCCTCGTCGCACGGCCAGGGCCACGAAACGACCTTCTCCCAGATCGTCGCCGACCGGCTCGGCATCGACCCCGAGGCGGTCGAGGTGATCCACGGCGACACCGACCTCGTCCAGTTCGGCATGGGCACCTACGGCAGCCGCAGCGCCGCGGTCGGCGGCTCAGCGATCGCGAAGAGCGTCGACAAGATCATCGAGAAGGGCAAGAAGATCGCCGCCCACCTGCTCGAGGCCTCGGCCGAGGACCTGGAGTACGAGGACGGCAGCTTCCGCGTGGCCGGTTCGCCGGATCGCTCCCTCGGTCTCGGCGACGTGGCGCTCCAGGCCTACCTGGCGCATAACTACCCCGACGACCTGGAGCCCGGCCTGTCCGCCACGAGCTTCTACGATCCGGCGAACTTCACCTACCCGTTCGGCACCCACGTCTGCGTGGTCGAGGTCGACACGGAAACCGGCTCGATCGAACTGCTGCGCTACGCCGCGGTCGACGACGTCGGCAACGTGATCAACCCGATGATCGTCGACGGCCAGCTCCACGGGGGACTCGCCCAGGGCATCGGCCAGGCGCTGTGGGAGAACGCGGTCTACGACGAGAGCGGCCAGCTCGTGTCCGGCTCGCTCATGGACTACGCGGTGCCCAAGATCCACAACCTGATCCCCTTCGAACTCGACCGCACGACGACCCCGTGCCCGCACAACCCGCTGGGCGTCAAGGGCGTCGGCGAGGCCGGTGCGATCGCCTCGCCGGCCGCAGTGGTCAACGCCGTGGTCGACGCGCTCGCGCCGTTCGGGATCAGCCACATCGACATGCCGCTCACGCCCGAGAAGGTGTGGCGGGCGGTCAACAGCTAACGACTTCGTCCGTCTACAATCCGCAGCCGAACAACCGAAGCTGCCGAATCAGGAGCCCAGATATGTACCCAGCCCAATTCGATTACCGCCGCGCCGGATCGGTGGACGAGGCCTTGAGCCTGCTCCAGGAGAACGAAGACGCGAAGCTGATGGCCGGCGGCCACAGCCTGATCCCGATGATGAAGCTGCGCCTGGCGCAGCCGCCCGTCGTCATCGACATCGGCCGGCTCGACGAACTCAAGGGCATCTCGGAAGCGAACGGCTCGGTCCGGGTCGGCTCGCTGACCACCCACGCCGACATCGCGGCTTCCGACGTGCTCGCGGCTCACTGCCCGGTGCTCGCCGAAGCGGCCGGCCACATCGGTGACGCCCAGGTGCGCAACCGCGGCACGATCGGGGGCAACATCGCCCACGCCGACCCGGGCTCGGACATTCCGCCCGTTCTCGTCCTGCTCGGCGCCTCGGTCCACCTGCAGTCCCCCTCCGGCACCCGCTCGGTCGCCGCGGGCGACTTCTTCCAGGACCTGCTGATGACGGACGTCGGCGAGGACGAGATCCTCACGCACGTCGAAGCGGCGGCTCTGGGCGCTGGCACCGGCGCCGCCTACCTCAAGTTCGAGCACCCCGCCTCCGGCTATGCCGTCGTCGGTGCCGCGGCTTCCGTCACGGTCCAGGCCGGCCGCTGCACCGCCGCCGGCCTGGTCGTCGGAGGCGTATCCGCCACGCCCACCGCGGTCGACGTCTCGAGCCTCGTCGGCACCGACCTCTCCGACGACGCCATCGCCGCCGCAGCCTCCGGCCTGGACGCCGAAGACCCCATCGGCGACATCTTCGCCTCGGGCGACTACCGCGTCCACGTCGGCAAGGTCTACGGCAAGCGCGCGCTGGCGGCGGCTCGAGATCGGGCGTAGCAGGCTCGTCGCTTCGCGACTCGCGCCTTTGGGGGGTCGCGGCGGCCGAAGTTGGACCCGCCTGCGGAGAGACCGGGGGGAGGGTCCCATCGGCCGCTCGCGCTCTAGTGGTGGATGGAGGGTCAGCGCTCGCTTCGGTCGGCTGCGCTGCGCTGGGTCGTCCGTCAAGGTCACGATCTCGGGAGACGCTTGCCTCCAGCCCGCTGGGACCCTCCCCCCGGTCTCTCCGCAGGCTGCACGGCGTCGGTTGCCGGCGTGACGGAGATCCGGCGAACCGGTATGCCCGCTAACCTCCCCCGGTAATGGGTGAACCCTCTCGACGCTTGCGTCTGGATCGGGGCCGGGATCTGTCGAACGCGGCCTGGAAGCTGCGTGCAAAGGCTTCCTCGTTGACTAGGGACCCCGTCGAGAGTGAGGAGACCGCGCGGATCGTCCGAGGGCAGCTCACCGAAGCGGTGGCGTTGTGCCGTGGCGCCGGCGATGATCGCCAGTTGGCGACCGCCCTTCGGCGGCTCGGGCATGCGGAACAGGATGCCGGCCACGACGACGTCGCGGTCGCCCGCTATGGGGAAGCCGTCGCCCCCGCGCGCCGGACCGGCGATCCGCTTCTGCTGGCACATGCGATCCGTCACATTGGCGACGCCCATCGCGCTAGTCGGCGATTGACCGAGGCCGAGGCCTGCTACGACGAGGCCCTGGCCCTCTATGCCGAGCACCCCGATCCCCCGCCCGTCGACTACGCGAACGCCATCCGACCGATGGCGATCCTCAAGGAAGCCCTCGGGGCCACCGAGGAAGCCAGCCACCTGTGGCAGCGGGCGAAGACGCTCTACGCCACCGTTCACATCGCGGAAGGTGTAGCGGAATGCGACGAGAACCTCACCCGACTCGGCTGAATCGTCCGGCGTAAGGAGCCGGTCTCCGACGACCTCCAGCCTGCGCAGGGTCCGAAGGGGAGGGTCCCAGCGGGCTGGAGGCCAGCGTCTCCCGAGATCGTCAACCTGACCGACGACTCACCGCAGCGCAGCCGACCGAAGCGAGCGCTGAACCCCCATTCACCAAGAGAGCGTGCACCCATGTGGCGCGTCCCTGCGCCACATGCGTCGCAGCCCGTGCGTCCGCTGGCGGACGCGCGGATGCCGCGGCCGCTGGGACCCTCCCCTTCGGACCCGGAGAAGGCGGGTGCTACCGACGACGGCGGCCTCAGTAGCTGCGTGGCAGTCCGAGGACGTGCTGGGCCAGGTACGTGAGTACGAGGTTCGTCGAAATGGGCGCCGTCTGGAAGAGGCGGCATTCGCGCCACTTGCGTTCGATGTCGTACTCGGTGGCGAAGGCGAAGCCGCCGAAGGTCTGGAAGCAGGTGTCGCCGGCTTTCCAGGCGGCTTCGGAGGCGAGGAGTTTGGCGCTGTTCGCTTCGGCGCCGCATTCGCGGCCGGCGTCGTAGAGGGCGGCGGCCTTGCGGACGATCATCTCGGCCGCGTCGGTTTCGGCGTGGGCGCGGGCGATCGGGAACTGGATGCCCTGGTTCTGGCCGATGGGCCTTCCGAAGACCTCGCGCTCGTTGGCGTACTCGACCGCGCGGCGGATGAAGTAGCGAGCGTCTCCGATCGCCTCGGAGGCGAGCAGGATGCGCTCCGCGTTCATGCCGCTCAGGATGTACTTGAAGCCGTGGCCCTCCTCGCCGATCCGGCTGCTCGTCGGGATGCGGAGGTTGTCGAAGAAGACCTGGGTCGTGCCGTGGTTGATCATGGTGTCGATCGGCTGGATCTCCAGGCCGTTGCCGCTGGCCTCGCGGAGGTCGACGAGGAACACGGACAGGCCGCGTGAGCGCTTCTCGACCTGGTCCGCCGGCGTCGTCCGGGCGAGCAGGATCATCAGGTCCGAGTGCAGCGCGCGGCTCGTCCAGATCTTCTGCCCGTTGACGACGTAGGTGTCGCCGTCTCGGACCGCGGTCGTCCTGAGCTGCGTGGTGTCCGAGCCCGTCACCGGCTCGGTAACGCCGAACGCCTGCAGCCGCAGTTCGCCGCTGGCGATCTTCGGCAGGTACTGCTGTTTCTGCTCGTCGCTGCCGTGGCGCAGGACAGTGCCCATCGTGTACATCTGGGCATGGCAGGCCGCTGCGTTGCAGCCGCTCGAGTGGATCGTCTCGAGCACCACACAGGCGGCGCGCAGCGGCAGGCCGGAGCCACCGTACTCCTCCGGAATCAGACAGCCGAGGTACTCGTGCTCCGTGAGTGCCTGCACAAACTCCGTCGGATACTCGGCCGCGGCGTCGAGCCGCCGCCAGTACTCGCCCGGGAACTGCTCGCAGATGCGGCGGACCGGGTCGCGGAGGAAGGCGTAGTCGTTCTCGATCGAGACCTGGAGGTCGCTGTTGGTCATGGCGGGAGATGGTACCGCCAGCTCCCATGCGTGCCAGCGCTGCGAATCCGCAGCGCCGGCTACTGCGGGCGCACGCGGTGAATCCGCATCAGGTTCGTCGGCGGCCGGTCCTGGATCGGGTCGCCCATCAACAGGACGATCGTGTCGCCGGGCAGGGCAAGATTGCCGGCCAGGAGCTGCCGGTCCACCATCGCCACGACCTCGTCGTGGTGGTAGACCTCCTGGTCCATCTTCACTGAGTGAACGCCCCAGACGAGCTGGAGTTCGCGCATGGACCGCGATTCGCGCGTGAACGCGAACACCGGTGTCGAGGGCCTTCGGCAGGCGACCTGGCGGGCCGTGAAACCGCCCTGGCTGAGGACGACGATTCCCTGCGCGGTCAGGTGGCGCGCCGAAAGGATCGCCGCAGCGGAGACCGTCTCCGGAATCTCCAGGGTGCCCGGGCGGTGCGGCGGTTCGATGTCGTAGGGACCGACTTCCATCGTATGGAAGCCGACCGGCTGGGAGGTGTGCTTGGAGAGGTTGTAGCGCTCCGACTCGGTGATGATGCGGTGCATCGTCTGCACCGCCTCGAGCGGATAGCGGCCGGCCGCGCTCTCGCCCGAGAGCATCATCGCATCGGCGCCGTCGAACACGGCATTCGCCACGTCCGAGGACTCCGCCCGGGTTGGACGCGGATGCTCGATCATCGACTCCAGCATCTGGGTCGCGACGATCACCGGACGGGCGTGTCGCCAACCGCTCTCGATGATCCGCTTCTGCACCACCGGCACCTGGTGCAGGGGAATCTCCACTCCCAGGTCGCCACGCGCAACCATGACACCGTCGGACTCGAGGACGATCTCGTCGAGGTGGTCCAGCGCCCGCCGGCGCTCCAGCTTGGCGATGATCTGCAGTGGCCGGCCCGCCTCCCGCGAGGCTTCCCGCACATGGACCACGTCCGCCGGCGTACCGATGTAGCTGGCCGCGAGGAAGTCGGCGTCCTCCTCGACCGCCATCCGGATGTCGCTCAGGTCCTTGTCCGAGATTCGGAACGGCAAGCGACTGTCAGGCAGGTTGACGCCCTTGCGGCTCGAAACGGCGCCGCCGACGATGACCTCCGCCTCGATCCTCTCCTCGTCCTTCGAGCGCACCTCCAACTGCACCCGGCCGTCGTCGATCAGGATCTGCTCACCCGGCTCGACGTGTCGGACCATGTCCCGATCGAGAGGCAGATCCGCCTCCGCGCTCGCGCCCAGGGCGACCACGTCGCCCTCCTTCAGTACCCGCGCTCCCTCGAAGTGGTCGAGCCGGTGGCGGGGCCCCATCAGGTCGACCATCACGCCGACCGACCGGCCCGCCTCCTCGCTCACCTCCCGCACCAGCCGAATCAAACGCCGGTGCTCTTCCCGCGTGCCGTGCGACTGATTCAGCCGGACGACGTTGACGCCCGCCCGTATCAGGCGCGCGAGAGTCTTCTCGCTCGCACTGGCCGGCCCGATCGTGGCGACGATCTTGGCTCGACGCTGCACGATCCAAATCTCCTGTTCTGCCGGCTCAGGACTCGAACTGCGCCAGCCGCTCGATCAGATCCGCGACCCGGTTCGAGTATCCCCACTCGTTGTCATACCACGACACGACGCGGGCGTACACGCCACCGCCCTCGGCCGGGCTGACCCGGGTCAGGGGCGCGTCGAAGATCGACGAGTGAGGGTTGCCAAGAATGTCGCTCGAAACCAGGGGATCTTCCGAGTACTGGAGGATGCCGGCCAGGTTCGACTCCGCTGCCGCCTCTGCCGCCGCGTTGACTTCCCCGGCGCTCGGGGCGTCGCGCAGCCGGCAGGTGAGGTCGACGATCGAGCCGTCCGCCACCGGCACCCGCATCGCCATGCCGTCGAGCTTGCCGTTCAGGTGCGGCAGCACCTTGCCGACCGCGCGCGCGGCGCCGGTCGTGGTCGGGATGATGTTGGCCGTCGCGGAGCGGCTGCGGCGCGGGTCGCTGTGGGGCGAATCGACCAGACGCTGGCCGTTCGTGTAGGCGTGGACAGTGGTGATGAACCCCTCCTCGAAGCCGAAGGCGTCGTCGAGAGTCTTCGCCAGGGGCGCCAGGCAGTTCGTCGTGCAGGAGGCGTTCGAAACCACTCGATGCTCCGGTCCGAGGTCCCCGTCGTTGACGCCGAGCACGATCATGGCGTCGATCTCGTCCTTGGCGGGGACCGTGAGGACGACGCGCGGAGCGCCGGCTTCGAGATGCTGCGCCACCTGGGCGCGCGTCCGGAAGACGCCGGTCGACTCGACCGCGATCTCGACGCCGAGGTCGTTCCAGGGCAGCCTGGACGGATCCCGCTCCGCCGAGAGCCGGATGTCCCGGCCGCCGACCCGCAGGCCGTCGCCGGCCACCTCGACCGGCTGGTCGAAGACGCCCTGCACCGTGTCGTAACGCAGCAGATAGGCGAGGCGATCCGCTTCGAACAGGTCGTTGATGCCGACGACCTCGACGTTCGGCCGGCCGGCGAGGATGCGAAACACGCTGCGGCCGATCCGGCCGAACCCGTTGATGCCGACGCGGATCATGAGACACCCCCTTCCGCGCCGGCCGCTTCTTCAAGCGCGGCGACAAGCTCCAGGAGCCGGTGCAGGTAGCCCCAGCCGTTGTCGAACCAGGCGATCGTCTTCGACACGCGTTCGCCCAGGGTCATCGTCGCCTGCGAGTCGAAGATGCAGGTCGCCCGGCTGCCCACGGTGTCGGCTGACACGATCGCCTCCCGCTCGAAGCGCAGCCGGCCGTTCCAGTCCCCACCGGCGGCAGCCGCTACCACGTCGTTGACCGAGTCGACCGTCACCGCGTCGCGGTGCCAGCAGACCAGGTCGACGACGGAGCCGTTGGACACCGGCACGTCCATCGCCGAAGCCGAGAGCTTGCCGCCCAACTCGGGCAGTACCGTCGCCAGTTCATCGGCCGCTCCCGTCGCGGCCGGAATGATGTTCTCGCCCGCGGCCCGGCCCTTTCGCGGCTCCGGCGCCGGCACGTCGGCCAGTCTCGAACCGGCCCCATAGGCGCGGACGGAGCTGATGAACGCCTGCTCGACGCCAAAGGCCCCATCGAGGATACGGAGCAACGGCCCCGCGCAGTGCGCGGTGAAGGAACCGGCGGACACGATCCGGTCGGACGGTTCGATCCGGTCCTCGTTCAGGCCGACGACCACCGTCCGGTCCAGGTCGCCGCCCGGCGGGGCGCAGAGCACAACCCGCTCGGCGCCGGCCGCGAGGTGGCCCTCGAGTTCGCTCCGCGTCGGTTGATTGTCACGAAAGTCGACAACAGTGGTCACGCCCAGGTCGCCCCAGGGCGCCTCGCCAGCGGCCCCGGCGTGAACAACCGGAGCGCTGAAACCGTTGACGCTCAGGCTGCCGTCGTCCAGCGCGACGTCGCCGTCGTATCGCCACGGCAGGGTCGAGAACTGCAGGAGATAGCGCAGCATCTCCGGGTCGGCGGTTTCGGCCACGGCCCCAATCTCGATTTCGGGCCGGTCCAGGGCAAGGCGAAACAGGCTCCGGCCGAGGAGACCGAAGCCCTGAATTCCAATGCGAGTCGTTGTCGTCATCCCGGTCTGAAGGTAGTGAGAGGGTAAGAAGAAGCGGTCAACGAGCGGGCGCAGGATAACCCGCGCCATGTGCGGAGGCCAGAACCTCCATCGTGTGCCGCACGGGAACCGAACTGTCCAGGCGCCGGAGGTGGCTCTCGATCTGGGTGAGACAGCCGATGTTGCCGCTCGCGATCACGTCCGGTTCGCCTTCGAGCAGCGCTTCCGCCTTCCTCCGTCCCAACCGCGCCGCGAGTTCGGGCTCCTCCAGGTTGTAGATCCCCGCCGAACCGCAGCAGATCTGCCAGTCGCGCGGTTCGACCAGGGTCACGCCCTGGACCTGTGCGAGCAATCGACGGGGCGCCGTCCGCTCCCTCTGCGCGTGAGCGAGGTGGCAGGCGTCGTGATAGACGACCCGCAGCGGTTGCGCAAACGGCGGCGGCGCCGGCGCCTCGAGCGCGGCGAGAAACGTGGAGACGTCCCGCACCTTCGCCGCCAGGGCCCGCGCCGTCTCCTCTTCGGGACGGCCGGCGAACAGGAGCCCATACTCCTTGAGGCCTGAACCACAGCCGGCGGCGTTGGTGAGCACAGCGTCGACCTCCGGCAGGAGCCCCGTCGGCCCCAGCACGCGGAGCAGAGCGCCGGCCGCGGCCCTGGCACGCGGCGCGTCGCCGGCGTGAAAGGCCAGCGAACCGCAGCAACTCTCTTCCTCCGGGACGACGACTTCGACTCCACTACGCGTCAGCACCTCGATCGTTGCCCGGTGGATGCGGGGCGCCAGCACCTGCTGAGCGCAGCCGGCGAGTAGAACCGCTCTCGCGCGCCGCTCGCCCACCGCCGGGAACGTCCCGAACGCGATCTCGGCGCGGTCAGCCGACCGCGGCAACAGACTGAGAGGCGCCGCCAGCCGCGCCGGCAGGACCTTCCGGAACGGCGCCGCCAGCCGGCCGAAACGCAGCATCCGGCGCAACCGGCGCGGACTTGCCAACGTGTCGAGCATCAGTCCGCGCCAGAAGCGGTCGAGCCACCAACGGCTGCGGCCGCCCTCGGCGAGCTCGCGGAAGGGCATCAGCAGTTCGCCGTACTCGACGCCGGACGGGCACGCGGTTACGCAGGACATGCAACCGAGGCATGGATCGATGTGCCCCAGGGCCTCTTCCAGGGCGAGGCCGCCCTCGAGCACTTCCTTCATCAGCACGATGCGCCCGCGTGGCGAGTCCATCTCCTCGCCCAGCTCGATGTAGGTCGGGCACGCCGGCAGGCAGAAACCGCAGTGGACGCAGGCCGAAACTGCGTTCGCCATCGGTTCGGCCGCGGCGCCGACTTCCGTTCGCAGCGCGTCCAGCTCGATCGCGTGCTGCATCGCCGCGAGCGTAACGCAGCAAATCAGATGTGCTGGTAGGCCTGCAGGGTCAGGAACTCCTGGAACTCGGAGCCGAGAACCAGGTCGTCGAGCAGTTCCACCGCGAGGCCGTACCGGCTCGCGTCGCGGCCGCCGAGCTGGCTCAGCTCCTCGTCGCGCACCTGCTCGTAGAGCTCGGCCGTCACCTGCTCGCCGTTGTCCATCCGCGCGTTGCGGTGGACCCACTGCCAGAGCTGGGCGCGCGCGATCTCGGCGGTCGCCGCGTCTTCCATCAAGTTGTTGATCGCCGCCGCGCCGTTGCCGTTGAGCCAGGAGTTCAGGTACTGAAGGCCCACCGACACGTTGTTGCGCAGACCCTGCTCGGTCAGCGAACCGCCCGGGACGTCGAGGTCGATCAGGCTGGCGGGCTCGATCGAGACATCCTCGCGGAGCCGTTCCTTCTGGTTCGGGCGGCCCTCCGTCTTCGTGCTGAAGACCTCCAGGGCGATCGGCACGAGATCCGGGTGGGCGACCCAACTGCCGTCGAAGCCGTCGCCCGCCTCCCGTTCCTTGTCGGCACGGACCGCGCTGAGCGCCGTCGCGTTGACCTCCGGGTCGCGCCGGCTGGGAATGAAGGCCGCCATGCCGCCGATCGCGTGGGCACCGCGGCTGTGGCAGGTCCGGACCAGGAGCTCCGTGTAGGAGCGCATGAAGGGGACCGTCATCGTGATCTGGCCCCGGTCCGGCAGCACGAGGTCCTCCCGGAACGCGAACTTCTTGATCGCGCTGAAGATGTAGTCCCAACGACCGGCGTTCAGACCGGCCGAGTGGTCGCGCAGTTCGTAGAGGATCTCCTCCATCTCGAAGGCGGCGAGGATCGTCTCGATCAGCACCGTGGCCCGGACGCTGCCCTGCGGCACGCCGAGGGCGTCCTGGGCGGCGACGAAGATGTCGTTCCAGAGCCGAGCTTCGTGCCGGTTCTCCAGCTTCGGCAGGTAGAAGTACGGCCCGCTGCCGCGGCTGAGGGCCTCCCGCGCGTTGTGGAAGAAGAAGAGCCCGAAGTCGAAGACGCCGGCCGAGACGGGACTGCCGTCGATCAACGCATTCTTCTCGACGAGATGCCAGCCGCGAGGGCGCACCAGCAGGGTCGCGATCTCATCCTTCAGCCGGTACTCCTTGCCGTTCCCCGGGTTCGTGAACTCCAGTTGGCGCCGCACCGCGTCGTACAGGTTCTGCTGGCCCTCGATCACGTTGCGCCAGCTCGGGCTGAGCGCGTCCTCGATGTCGGCCATGAACACCTTTGCGCCGGAGTTCAGCGCATTGATCATCATCTTGCGATCGACCGGCCCCGTGATTTCGGCCCAGCGACAGTTCAGGTCCGCGGGAGTCGGCGCGACTTTCCAGTCGCTGTCCCGCACTTCCTGCGTCTCGGCCGGGAACGTCGGATCGTCGCCAGCCTGGATGCGCGCGTGGCGGTCGACCCGGTCCTGAAGCAGCTCCAGACGGCGCTCTTCGAACTGCCGGCACAGGTCGCCCGTGAACTCCAGCGCCTCGGGCGTCAGGATGTGTTCTGCCGCTTCGAAATCGCGCGGTCCGGTGATCTCGATCCCACTCATGCTGCCATCTCCCGAAGCCGGTCCGTGACCGGAGTCTCGTCGCCTGTTGTCGTCTGACCCGCCGAACGGGATTAGCCCACCCGGCGAAGCGGCGGCAGCTTACCGGATGCAGCGGCGCGGCCACGAAACCGTGAACGAGCCCGCACGTACATCGATTCGGCGTCGCCGCGAACGTGAGACAATGCCGCGGCGCCGCTCCCTGCAAGCCCCGCCCCCGCGACCGGAGATTGCCCATGATCGTCCCCCGTCAAGCCTCGCCTGCCAACCTGCTCGCCGCCTCACTCATCGCCGTTCTCTGCACGGCGCCGGCGCTCTCCCAGACCGGCGAGCCGACCAGGCTGCTTCGCTTTCCGGACCTCTCCGGCGACCGGATCGCGTTCACTTACGCCGGCGACATCTGGTTGGCTTCAACCGATGGCGGGACGGCGACCCGGCTTACGTCCCATCCCGGCCTCGAACTATTCGCCAAGTTCTCGCCCGACGGCCAGTGGATCGCCTTCACCGGCCAGTACGACGGCGACGAACAGGTGTACGTCGTGCCGGCCGCGGGCGGCGCGCCGCGACAACTGACGTTCTACCCCGCCGCCGGGCCGCTGGCGCCGCGCTGGGGCTACGACTACCAGGTCTACGGCTGGTCGCCGGACGGCTCGGAGGTCCTGTTCCGTTCGCTTCGCGACGGCTGGGACCTTGGCGACACGAAGCTGTTCCTGGTCGACGTCTCCGGCGGCCTGCCGCGGGCGCTGCCGATGCCCGAGTCGGGCGGCGGCGATCTCTCGCCGGACGGCAAGCGCGTCGTCTACTCGCCGGTGACCCGGGACTTCCGGCACTGGAAGCGGTACGAGGGCGGCTGGGCGCAGGACCTCTGGATCCTCGACATCGAGAGTCTGGAGTCCATCCAGGTCACAGACCACAAGCGTTCCGACCGCGACCCGATGTGGATCGGCGACACGATCTACTTCTCGTCCGACCGCGACGGCACCCTGAACCTCTACGCCTACGACACGGCGTCGGGCGACATCGAGCAACTCACGAACGAAGACCGGTGGGACGTGCGCTGGCCCAGCGCCGACAAGGCGAACCGGCGCATCGTCTACGAGAAGGCCGGTTCGCTGGAGGTCTTCGACCTCGCCTCGGGCAGCGCGCGGCCGGTCGAGGTCCACGTGCCGACGGACCAGCTCGCGCGCCGGCCGAGCCGCGTCTCCGCCGCGGGCAGGGTCTCCGGTTACTCGCTCAGCCCGAAGGCGAAGCGAGCGGCCTTCTCGGCCCGCGGCGACATCTTCAGCGTGCCGATCGAGCACGGACCGACCCGCAACCTGACCCACAGCTCCGGCGCCAACGACCGCGACCCCGCCTGGTCGCCCGACGGGCGTCGGATCGCCTTCACCTCCGACCGCAGCGGAGAGACCGAGATCTGGGTGATCGCCCAGGACGGCAGCGGCGAACCCGTGCAACTCACGGAGGGCAGCGTCGGACGCCACTACAACAACCTGCTGTGGTCGCCCGGCAGCGACCGCATCGCCTTCATCGACCAGCAGGGACGGCTCGGCATCGTCGACGCCGGTGACCGGAGCGGCGACGACGCGGGGACCGGGCCACGGGAGATCATCGAGGTCGCCGACGATTCCCGCCCCTTCGGAACCAGTTACGACTGGTCCCCCAACGGCGATTACCTGGCCGTCGGACTCGGCGATCCGAACGAGTTCGGCTCAATCCACCTGTTCGAGGTCGAGAGCCGGACGCTCACCCGCGTGACGTCCGAGATGTGGAACGACTTCTTCCCCGTCTTCGGCCCAACCGGCGACTACCTCTACTTCCTCTCGGACCGGCAGTTCCAGCCCCAGATCGGCAGTTTCGAGTACAACTATGCCGCCGACCGCGAGACGTACATCTACGCGCTCGCCCTGCGCGAGGACACGGCGCATCCCTTCCCGCCGCGGAGCGACGAGGTCGAGATCGAGGAAGAGGAGGAAGACGGCGACGCGGAGGGCACGTCCGAAGACGACGAGGACGGCGACGACGGCAAGGAGCACGAGACGGACAACGACGGTGACCGCGACGACGGCGACGACGAAGACGGGCAGGACCGCGACCGGATCGATCTCGACGGCATCGCGCAGCGCGTCGCCCGGGTCCCGGTCGACGCTGACAACTACTTCGGCTTGGGCGCGGCCGAAGGCAAACTGCTCTACGTCCGCGGCGGCGCCGGCTACCTCGGCCGGTCCTCCGACGTGCAGACCGAGGTCTTCTCGTACGACCTGAAGGAGCGCGAGAGCAAGAGCCTGGCCAAAGGTATCGGCGGCCTGGTCCTGTCCTCTGACCGCAAGAAACTCCTGGTCAGCGAGCGCGGCAGCTTCCGGCTCCTCGACGTTGGCGGCGGCGAGGCGAAGACGCTCTCGCTCGCCGGTCTGGTCGTCGACCGCGTGCCGGCCGAGGAGTGGGCTCAGATCTTCGACGAGGTGTGGCGACGCTTCCGGGACTTCTTCTACGCCCCGAACATGCACGGCTACGACTGGGAGGCGCTGCGCGAGCAGTATCGTCCGCTGCTCGCCCACGTCGGCCACCGCAGCGACCTGAACTACCTGATGAGCGAGATGGTCGCGGAACTCAACGTCTCCCACGCCTACGTCAGCGGCGGCGACTACGAGGCGCCGGACCGGCCGCGCGCCGCTTTGCCCGGCGCCCGCTTCGAGCTCGACGCGACCGCCGGCCGCTACCGGATCGCCCGCATCTTCGAAGGCCAGAACGAGGAGCCCCGGTACCGCTCGCCGCTCACGGAGATCGGCGTCGGCATCGATGCGGGCGACTACCTGTTCGCGATCCAGGGCCGCGAGCTGACCCCGGACACGAATCCGTTCCAGCTCCTGCGCGAGGCCGGACGGGGACCGCTGGAGCTGACCGTCGGCTCGAGCCCCGACCGCGGCGAGGCGAGGAACGTCCTCGTCGATCCGATCGCGAGTGAGGACGCCCTGATCTACCTTGCCTGGACCGAGCGGAGCCGCGGGATCGTCGAGGAACTCGGGGGCGGCCGGATCGGCTACCTCCACATTCCCGACATGTCGGCGAGCGGCATCCGCGAGTGGATCAAGTGGTACTACGGCCAGGTCCGCAAGGACGCCATGGTCGTCGACGTTCGCTCGAACGGCGGCGGCAACGTGTCGCCGATGATCATCGAGCGCCTGCGCCGCGAGACGCTGATGCTCGACTTCGAGCGCAACCGGGACTCCGTCGACACCTCGCCCGGGGGCGTCTTCCACGGTCACCTCGTCTGCGTGATCGACGAGGACACCGCCTCGGACGGCGACCAGTTCGCATACCAGTTCCGCCGCGCGGGACTGGGACCGATCGTCGGCAAGCGAAGCTGGGGTGGCGTGGTCGGCATCTACGGCCGGGCGCCGCTGATCGACGGCGGCTCTGTCAACGTGCCCGAGGCCGGCTCCGCCGACCCCGAGGGCAACTGGGTGATCGAGGGCTACGGCGTCGACCCGGACATCGAGGTCACGAACCTGCCCCGGGACATCCTCGAAGGCCGGGACCCGCAACTCGCGAAAGCCGTCGAACTCCTGCTAGCGAAGCTGGCCGAAGATCCGAGAACACTGCCCGGTCGCCCCGCCGACCCGATCAAGACGCCATAGCGTTCAGGAGAATCCCATGTCGAAGAGCCTCCACCTCCTCCTCCTCGCCGCAACCTTCGCGGCAGCGCCCGCGATTGCGGCCGAGTCCAACGACTGGCCCGGCTTCCGAGGCGCCGACGGCAGCGGCATCGCCCGTTCCGGCCCCGGCCCGGCGACCGACCTCGACCTGGACCGTCACCTGCTCTGGAAAGCGAAGATCGAGGGCCGCGGCCACTCGTCGCCCGTGGTTTCGAACGGCAAGGTGTTCCTGACCACGGCCATCGTGGGCGACGTGATTCCCGGCGCCGGACCGCCCGAGCACAGCTTCGGGGGACGACCCTTCAAGCACCCGCAGGCGGTCGACGGAAACCGACACCACACGATGAAGGCAATCGCCCTGGACGCCGACCACGGCGACTTGCTCTGGTCCCACACGGCCCACGCCGGACGCGTCTACGACGACCGCCACTCCGCGTCGTCCTACGCCTCGCCCACGCCGGTCACCGACGGTGAGCGGGTCTACGCCTACTTCGGTTCAGAGGGCGTCTACGCGTACACCGTCGACGGCGAGCCGGTGTGGGAGCGCGACATCGGCGACATCAAGACGGTCGGGCTCGGCGTCGGCACCTCGCCCGTGCTCCACGACGGCCTGCTCATCATTCTGGCCGACGAGGACAGCGGCGATGACTCCTTCATCGTCGCGCTGGACGCAGCCACAGGCGAGGAAGTCTGGAAGAACGACCGGCCGGTCCAGGCGAGCTGGGCGACCCCCGTCCTGGTCGAGCACGAGGGGCAGAAGCAGCTGCTGACGAGCGGCTACGAGTTCGTCATCGCCTACGACCCGGCGGATGGCAGCGAACTCTGGCGAGCTACCGGGCTCCAGAACAACGCGATCCACATCCCGATGACGGCGGACGACCTGGCCGTGTTCACTTCCGGGTATCCGGGCAAGATCGCTTTCGCGATCCGCCTCGCCAGCCGCGGCGACCTCACCGGCAGCCGCCAGGCGCGGGCCTGGATCTACCGCAAGGGCACCGGCTACGTGCCCTCGAACCTGCTCTACGACGGGCTCCTCTACCTGACCAATGACGGCGGCGTGATCACCTGCCTCGATGCGCGCACCGGGGAAGTCGTCTACGAGGGCGGCCGGCTTCCCATCCGTGGCCGCTACTCCGCGTCCATGGTCGGCGGCGGCGGGCGCATCCTGATGGTCAACACGGACGGCGACGCCGCCCTCTTCCGCGCCGGCCGGGAGCACCAGGTGCTTGGCAGCTTCTCGCTCGGCGAGTCGGTCTGGGCGACGCCGGCGATTGTCGGAGACCGGCTCTACATCCGTGGGCGAGAGCACCTGTTCGCGCTCGAACCGGCCGGCAGCGAGGCCGACTCGACCGGCGGCGGCAACGCCCCCTGACCCTCCACTGGGTGCGCCGGCCTTCTGGCCGGCATCCGCCGAAGGCGGCTTCCGGCGCACGGAACGAGGCGCAGTAGCCTGACGCCCGATGAACTCCGCCCGCATCGCCGTCCTTCTCCCCTGCCTCAACGAGCAGGCGACGATCGCCGACGTAGTCGCCGCGTTCCGGAACGCGCTGCCGGACGCTCACATCTACGTCTGCGACAACGGTTCCGAGGACGGCACGGGCGAAGCCGCCAGGGCGGCCGGCGCCACCGTCATCGCCGAGCCCCGGCGCGGCAAGGGCAGGGCCATCCGCCGTCTCTTCCGCGAGGTGGACGCCGACGTCTACCTGATGGCCGACGGCGACGGCACGTACGACGCCGAGAGCGCCGGCCACCTCGTTTCGACTCTCCAGGAGCACGACCTCGACATGCTCGTCGCCGCCCGCAAACGGGCCGACGCGCACGCCTACACACCGCTGCGCCGGCTCGGCAACCGGCTGTTCAGCGCCCTCGCCCGCTGGCGCTGCGGGCCACGCGTCCACGACCTCCTGTCCGGCTACCGGGCCTTCTCCCGTCGATTCGTCGAACGCTTCCCGGCGCACTCGGACGGCTTCGAGATCGAGACGGAGTTGACCCTCTTCGCCGCTTCGTCGGACCTCTCCTGGGACGAAACCCCATGCCCCTACTTCGCAAGGCCGGAGGGCTCGGCGAGCAAGCTGAAGGCGTTCCGCGACGGTTTCCGCATCCTGCGCACGCTCCTGTTCTCGCCTCCGCCCGCCGCACCGGGGGCCGCCTGGCACACGCAGCGGCGCCTCGGCACCCTCCGCAGCGCCGCCCTCGTCGGCGCCGTGACGCTCGCCGCAACCGTCGTCTTCCTGGTCCTCAACTGGAGCGCCGTCCGCGCCGACCCCGAGCCCGTCGCCGACGCGCTACGCGCGTCCTACGCACACCCGGAGCGCACCCTCGAGGACTCGGCCGAGCGCTTCAACGACTGCCTCCTCAGTCTGATGGCGCTCGACCGGGGCGGCTCGACCTTCGAACGCACCGTCTCTCCTCGCCGCGTGTACCGCTACACCCGTCCGCAGCGGCCGTGTGACGCGCTCAAGCAACACCTCGAACGGGGCGCCGTCGACGACTCGGACTACTTGACCGTCTTCTACCACCAGTACTGGGCCGGCCAGCGGGTCATGCTGCACTGGCTGCTACCGCTGCTCGGCGTCAACGGGCTCCGAAGTCTCCTGGAGGCGCTGACCTTCTTTCTGTTCGGCGTCGGTCTCGGCGGCGCCCTGGTACTGGCGGGAGCGGTGGTCACGACGAGCCCGGCGCTGAGGCGTCGAGCCCTGTTCCAGCCCGCCGCCTACGCCGTCCTCTTCGTCTGCCTGCTCCTCTTCCATGATCTCGACGACCGCGCCGGGAGCTTCACCGCCGGAGCGTCCAACGTACTGACTCTGGCCCTGCTACTCGCTGTGCCGGTCCTGCGCATCGCTTCCTGGAAGCCGGAACGCCAGGTCCTGCTCTTCGGCGCATTCGGCGCCCTGATCGCCTACCACGAACTGCTCTTCGGCAGCGCCCTGATCGGGCTCGCGGTCCTACTGCTCGCGCTTGCGGTCGTTCCGCCAGCGGCCGCAGGCCACGCCGGCGAACAGTTCGACCGCCTCGGCTACCTGCGCGCCTGGCGCCGGCGGCTCCTGATCCGCTGCGGCACCGCCTACGTCGGCTGCCTCTCCGCCGTCTTCCTGCTGCGGGTCCTACTCGCCGAACTCGTCTTCCGCGAACCCGTCCTCTTCAAGTTCTGGGACCAGCTCACCCACCGGCTCTACGGCGCCGCGCGGAGCTCGATCCATCCGGAGATCGACCCCTTCTACGCCAGCCGGCCGACTGTGGAACGGTTCCTCGACCGGCTCGAGAACAACCTTGGCACCGTCGGACTCGGCTCACAGGTTCTGGGTCTCGTCCTGATCGGCCTCACGGCGGTCACCCTGGTCGGCGCCACCCTCTACGTCCTCCGTCGGTGGTGGGCGCTTGAAGATCCCTGGCGCTGGGCCGGCATCCTCGCCGCCGGCTGGTCCGTCCCGGCCTGGTACGCCGTGTTCTTCGCCCACACGATGGCCCACGTACCCGTGATGGTCCGCCTGCTGGCGCTTCCCTACGCAGCGGCGGCCATCCTGATCGTCGGCGTGGCGGTGCTCGGCCGACGGTCTGTAGCTGCTTGAATCCCGGAGTCTCGCGACGGATATCTCGGCGTCGATACAGAGGGAGGCAACCATGAGGGCATATCTCGACTTCGTCAGCGGAACGCTCGTTCTCGGCGTCACGCTCGTAACGACCCTCGTTCTCCTGTTCGCGGTGTTCCCGGCGCTGCCCATCGGAGGCGAAATGCTCGATGTAAAGGCGGGCTACACCCATCCGGAGGTCATTGCCGAGATGGAAAGCTACGGCGACCAGGGGCGACGAGTGTACGCATGGTCCGCAGCGACGCTGGACACGTTGCTGCCGCTCGTCTATGCCAGCTTCCTGG
Source organism: Acidobacteriota bacterium (assembly GCA_011525365.1). Classification (GTDB taxonomy): domain Bacteria; phylum Acidobacteriota; class Thermoanaerobaculia; order Multivoradales; family Multivoraceae; genus Multivorans. The sequence goes on along the minus strand of WTGQ01000002.1, from coordinate 981,963 downwards.
CCGGAATCATCTTCCGCTTCCGGCCAACGGAACGGGCCTGGAGGCTGGCCTATCTGCCCCTGGTGACGGGAGCGCTCGATCTTCTCGAGAACGTCCAGATCATCGTCATGCTGACTCGTTACCCGGACCTGTCCCCGGGGCAGGTGGCAATCGCGTCGCTGTTCACCCGGTCGAAGGCGTCCGCGCTCCTGCTCTGCCTCGCGTTGGCCGTGGTGCTGGCGATTGCCGCGGCGGTCCGGCGCGCCCGCCGGGCGCCTGACCGGGCTCCATAGCCGCCGGCTCCCTCACTGCCAGTCCTCCACGGAGAGCCCGCTCACACGCCGAAACTCGCCGGCGTTGTTCGTCACCAGCGTCAAGCCAAGCGCCCTCGCGTGTGCGGCGATCAGGAGGTCATTGAAACCGATCGGCCGACCCGATCCTTCGAGTTCCGTCCGTATCTCACCGTAGTGACGGTCAACCGGCTCCTCGAGTGGCAAGACGTCAATGGCCGACAAGACAGCCGCCAACTGTCGCGTAAGTCGCGAGGATCCGCGCCGCTCGGCACCATACCGAAGCTCAGCCGCCACGATGACGTTGATGGCGAAGCTACCGGGTTCGAGTTCTGCGACTCGCTGAGCGACCCCGCCGTCGGGCCGTCGAATCAGTTGCGACACGGCGTTCGTGTCGAGCAGGTACCGCAACACGGTCCGGCTGAATCAGAGGAGATCTTCCGGCTTGGTCGGAGGGTCCTCAATCTCGGGGAAGTCCTCCTCGAGAGGCTCGAGCCCAGCGAGCACCTCGGCAATCGAGGGCTTCCGATCGATCGGTTCGATGATCAGGCGACGCGCCTCGCGGTGAATCGCCACTTCGTCAGCGTCCAGTTCGAACTCCCGGGGGATCCTCAGCGCCTGATTCCGGCCGTTGCGGAAGAGGCGTGCTACACGCGTTGCTACTGGCTCCGCTCGTTCGTCAACACCCGGCATATGCCGAGCCTATGCCGAGGCGCTCGGTCCGTCAACGAGCGTCTAGTGCCAGTGGGCCGCGGAGGATGTCGCGGATCGTAGCGGTTGGCAGCCCTCAGCGGGACATTCCCGCCAGCCAATTCTCGACGCGCAGACCGCGCACGCGGCTGAACTCTCGCTCGTGGTTCGTGACCAATGTGGCGTCAGCGCTGCTGGCGTGTGCCGCGATCAAGAGGTCGTTCGCGCCGATGGTCTGGCCGCGTCGTGCCAGCTCCTGACGGATCCGCCCGTAGTGAACGCCAGCTTCGGTGTCGAACGGAAGAATGTCGAGATCGAGACAGAAGGCCTGAAGCTCCTGCTGGTTCTCTTCAACCCGCGCCGAGTGGGCCACGCCGAAGCAGAGTTCCGCGTAGGTGATGGAGGAAACACACACGCTGGAAGCGTTCTCCTCGAACTTCTGCCTCAGTGCCTGATCGCGTTCATTGATCAGGTAGATGCACATATCCGTGTCCAGCATGTACATCAGCGGAGACGGTCCCGCTCCTCGAGCGGCGGCTGGCTACGCGCCGGAAGACTCCCGCGGGACTTCGAGTCGAAGTACGCACCCCAGTTCTTCCCGCGCGGAAGCAGCGTGAGCCGGTCGCCTTCCTTGATGACGTCCACCTCAGAGGTCTCGAACCGGCACGCTGCCGGAAGCCGTACAGCCTGACTGCGTCCGCTCCAGAACACCTTGGCGACTCCCCTGTAGTCCGGCTCCTTGTTCATGGTTCTCCTCCGTCGTGGTCGGTCTCCGAGCACCTGGCCGCTAGGATACATCACGAGATATACCACGGGATATACCATCCGGGCGACCGTATGCCGCCGCCTCCGGTGTTCCATGCCTGACGCACGGAGTCAGACCCACGCCCGCCGGCTGCTAACTTGACGCCCATGCACGCCAAGACCCGCCTCGCTCTCGTCCTGCTAGCCGGCCTGACCGTGCTCGCGACGACCGGTGCGACGTTCGCCCAGCGGCCCGTCCAGCCCAACATCATCGTCATCCTTGCCGACGACCTCGGTGTCGAGACGCTGGGCGCCTACGGCGGCACGTCCTACGAAACGCAGGACCTCGACCGGATCGCCGCAGAGGGCATGCGGTTCGAGAACGGGCACTCGCAGCCGCTGTGCACGCCGACCCGGGTCAAGCTGATGACGGGGCTGCACAACTACCGGAACTACCGGGAGTTCATGTACCTCGACCCGGCCGATGTCACGTTCGCTCACGTGCTGGCGCAGGCGGGTTACCGGACGGTGATTTCGGGCAAGTGGCAGTTGACGAACAACCTCTACATGGTCCACGAGGGCGCCTCGCCGCAGCAGGCGGGTTTCGACGAGCACCGGCTCTGGCAACTCCGGCGGGAGGGGCGCGGCTCGCGCTACTGGGGGCCTACCCTGGTGACGAACGACCGCAAGGAGACATGGGGCGACGACGTCTTCGGCCCGGACCTGACGAACGACTTCGTCCTCGAGGCGATCGACGAGCATGCGGCGGCGGATCCGGCAACTCGCCAGCCGCTCTTCATCTACTACCCGATGGCGTTGCCCCACGACCCGTTCGTCACGACGCCGCACCACCCCGACGCGGAGTCGAACCAGGAGCGGTTCGCGGCGATGGTCGCCTACATGGACCACCTGGTGGGCCGGGTACGGGCGAAGCTTGTCGCGCACGAACTCGAGCGGGACACGCTGCTCCTGTTCATCGGCGACAACGGCACGTCGACCCGGATCACCTCGGTCCGCAACGGCCGGGAGGTCCCCGGCGGCAAGGGACGATCGCTTCAGACGGGCAGCCACGTGCCGTTCCTGGCCTGGTGGCCGGGGACGATCCCGGGCGGCCAGGTGAACGAGACCCTGGTTGACGTCGGCGACGTGTTCCCGACCCTCGCCCATGCCGCCGGCGCCGGTCTGCCGCCGGGCCTCGACCTCGACGGCGAGAGCCTGCTGCCGATGCTCAAGGGCGGCGCGGCGCTGGAACGGGACGCCCTGTTCATCCACTACGAGTCGCGCTGGTACGCGGGTCCTCCGGCGCGCTACGCCTTCGACGAACGCTTCAAGCGCTACGACGACGGCCGCCTGTTCGACCTCGCCGCCGACCCGAACGAGCAGTCGCCGCTCGATCCTGCAGACCTCGTGCCCGAGGACGCCGCCCGCGTCCAGGCGATCGACTCCCTGCTCGCCTCCAAGCCCGGAGCGATCCGCACCGCCGGCGCCTGGAGGCCGCCGACCCCCGGTGTCAACCGCTGGACGCCACCCGCCCACCGGCCGAACATCCTGCTGGTCATCGCCGACGACATGACCTACAGCGACGCCGGCGCCCTGGGCAACCCACAGGTCCACACCCCGAACCTCGATCGCCTGGCCGAGCAGGGGACGACCTTCACCCACATGTACACGGCGACCGCGATGTGCTCGCCCACCCGGCACATGCTCTACACCGGCCAGTACCCGGTGCGAAGCGGCGCCTACCCGAATCACGCCAAAGCGAAGCCCGGCACGAAGAGCGTCGTCCACTACCTGACCGGCCTCGGTTACCGGGTCGGGCTGGCCGGCAAGTCGCACGTGGCGCCGGAAGAGGTCTACCCGTTCGAGAAGGTCGCGGGACGCGACCTCGACCCCGGACGGATCGGCGAGTTCATCGGCCGCGACGGTGAGCAGCCGTTCGCCCTGATCGTCGCCTCGACCGAGCCCCACCAGCCCTGGAGCAAGGGCGATCCGTCCCGCTACGACGCGGCGTCCCTCGAGCTGCCGCCCTACTTCGTCGACACGCCGGAGACCCGCGAGGCGCTCACCCGCTACTACGCCGAGATCACGTTCATGGACGGCCAGCTCGGCCGGGTCCTCGACTTGCTCCGGGAGCACGCCGCGCACGAAAACACGCTGACGATGTTCTACAGCGAGCAGGGGATCAGCGGCCCGCTGGCCAAGTGGACGCTGTACGAAGCGGGTATCCGCACCTCGCTCGTCGCCCGCTGGTCCCGCAGGATTCCGGCCGGCGAGACCTCAGCCGCGCTGCTCCAGATCAACGACATGTTGCCGACCTGGATCGAGGCCGCCGGCGGCGCCGCGCCGCCCGAGGTCGAGGGCAAGAGCATGCTCGACCTGCTGCTGGAGCCGGGCCCGAAGCACCGCGACGTCGTCTACGGCATTCAGACAACGACCGGCATCATCGCGAACCTGGAGCCCTACCCGATCCGTTCCATCCGCGACAAGCGTTACAAGCTGATCTGGAACATCGCCCACGAGAACCGGTTCACCAATCTGGTCACGGAAGAGAACCGGGACGGTTTCTACTTCTCGTGGCGGGACGCCGGCAATACGGACCCGGCGGCGAAGGCGCTCTACGAGCGCTACCAGCACCGGCCGGAGTTCGAGTTCTTCGATCTGGAGGCGGACCCGCACGAGCTGACGAACCTGGCGGACGTGCCGGCGCACAAGGAGCGCCTCGCCGCCATGCATGCGCGGTTACGGGCCTGGATGGAGGACCAGGGAGATCTGGGGTTGCAGACCGAGATCGAGGCGCCGCAACATCAGACGCGGCCGCGTTAGCGCCTCGCAAGCTCATCGCGCCTGCGTCGCCGTCACCCGAACCGTGACCACGTCGGTGTCGTGGTACTGGTGGTGCCGCACGGACGACGCGTAGTGCCGCAGCAGTCGCAGTGAAACCTCTTCCTCGACCGGTCCGCCCGCCGCCGGTTCGCCGAGCACCGCCAGTTGGTCCTCGAGGTTCGTCACGCCGGTCGCGGCGACGAACTCCAGCACCGCCTCTTCCCTGTCCCCGTGCCCGATCAGCAGCAGGTCCCGCTCGTCGCCCGCCGTTCGCTGGTCGTCCTTCTGGATCAGTAGCAGAAGCGTCTCCTCGCCCACCGCCCGGACGCGCTCGACCATCTTCTCGGACCATCGACCGCGCTCACCGACTCGGGTCAGAAAGGCGTCGACCTTCCGATAAGCGTCGGCGTTCAGCGGCACCCTGAGGCGCCGGCGGCGCGGCCCGGTCAGTTCCTCGAACAGGGTCAGCGCGATCACGGTCGCTCCGCCGACGGTCATGCCGTTGCCGAGCAGTTCGCTCCACGGCCCCTGAAAGTACTCGGGGAAGATCCAGTCGAGCTGAAACGCGACCCCGAGCCAGAACGCCACGCCCACGACGAGACCCCTCCGGTAATCGAGGCCTTCGTGCATCAGGATCTTGACGCCGAAAATGAAGAGCAGCGCTACGAGCACGAGGTAGTAGGCGGCCACGACCGGACCCGGTATCGCGATGAGAGCGGCCATGAACTTCGGGATGAAGGCGAGCCCGACGAAGATGACCCCGACGAAGACGCCGACGGCACGGGCCGCCACGCCCGTGAGCTCGACGATCGCGATGCCCGTCGCGTACGTGGTGTTCGGCACCGTGCCCGCCAGGCCCGACAGCAGGTTGCCGACGCCGTCGGCCGACATCGCTCCCTGAATCGAGCGGAAGTCGATCGCCCGCGGCTTGCGCCACGACGCCCGCTGAATGGCGATGCTGTCGCCGAGCGTGTCCATGGCGCCGACCAGGGTCAGCATCACGAACGCCGGCAGGAGAGCCCAGAACTCGGGACCGAAGCCGAAATCGAACCCGGGATAGGCGAAGCTCGGCAAGCCGATCCAGGCCGCTTCGCGCACGCCCGCCGTGTCGTAGATGCCGAAGGCAAGCCCCCCGATCGCGCAGCCGGTCACGATCCCGATGGCAGGCGCCCACAACCGCCACGCACCGGACGAACGGAGCACCATCAGGGTGATGACCAGCAGCGTACCGCCCGCGACCACCGGCGCGGCCGCCGGCGCCGCGCCTTCGGGCACGTCGGCCAGCTTGCGCAGGATGACCGGAGCCAGCGTCACCGGAATCAACATGAGCACGGTGCCGGCCACCGTCGGCGTGAAGATCTTGCGCAACAGGGACAGCTTGGCGGCGAGGACGAACTGGAACAGGGACGAGACGACGACCAGCGACGCCAGCAGGCCGGGTCCACCCTGCTCCAGAGCCGCGATGCAGACGGCGATGAACGCGCTGCTGCTGCCCATGAGCAGCACGTAGCGGGCGCCGATGCGCCCGACCCCGACGGCCTGGACCACCGTGGTGATCCCGCTGATGCCCAGGGCCGCCCCAACCGCCCAGGAGAGGTAAGCGTCGCTTTCGCCCGCAAGGGTGATCATGATCGTCGGACCCAGCACGATGCTCGGGACGGCCAGCATCGCGAGCTGCAGCCCGAGCCCCAGGCCGAGCGCCCCCGGAGGCTTCTCGTCCGGTTCGAACCGAACGTGCCGCCGCTCCTCCGTCTGTTGGGTGGATGCCATCGGAGGGCTACGCCGCCGTCTCCTGTTGGGCGTACTGCAACTGGTAGAGGCGCCAGTAGACGCCGCGGCGGTCGAGGAGTTCGTCGTGGGTGCCATGCTCGCAGATGGCCCCGTGGTGGAAGACGTAGATGCGGTCCACGTCCTTGATCGTCGACAGGCGGTGGGCGACGACGATCGAGGTCTTGCCCGCCATCAGGTGGTGAAGGGCGTCCTGGATCAACGCCTCGGTCTCGGTGTCGACGCTGGAGGTGGCCTCGTCGAGGAGCAGGAGTTGCGGTTCGCGAGCGAGGGCGCGGGCGAAGGAAAGCAGCTGCCGCTGGCCGGTCGAGAAGTTGACACCGCGCTCACTGACCTTGTGCGCCCAGCCGTTCGGTAGCCGCTCGATCAGGTCGTCGACGTGGGTGGCGCGCGCCGCCTCGTCGACCACGTCGTCGGCGACGTCGCGGCCGAGGACGATGTTGTAGCGCAGGTCGCCGTCGAACAGGAAGACGTCCTGGAGCACGAAGGCCATCCGCCGCCGCAGTTCGGGCTTCGGGATGTCCCGGATGTCCTTGCCGTCGACCCGGATCGATCCCTCCTGCAGCTCGTAGAGACGGGCCAGCAGCTTGAGCGTCGTCGTCTTGCCGGACCCGGTGTGACCGACGATCGCCACCCGCTCGCCGGCAGCGACCCGGAACGAGACGTCACGCAGCACGGTTTCCGCACCGTAGGCGAACGTCACGCCGTCGAACTCGACCTCTGAGCCGCCCGGCTCCGTCCCCGTCGCGGCCGCCGCGTCCCGCACGGGCAGATCCACCTTGCCCTCCGGCTCGCGGGGCTCGTCCAGGAGCTGGAACACGCGCTCGGCGCTCGCCATCGACGACTGCATCACCGAGTACTTCGCCGACAGGTCCATCAACGGCCGGAAGAACCGGCTCATGTAGTCGGAGAACACGTAGATCGTGCCGAGCGTGACCTCGCCCAGGCCCACCATCTGCGCGCCGTACCAGAAGATGAGCGCCCGGGTCAGGTTCGTCGCCAGATCGACGGTCGAGAACAGCAGCGCGTCGTAGCGGATCGAGCGCAGCCAGGAGTCCCGGTGAGAGGCGTTCTCGCGCCTGAAGTCCTCGAAGTTGCGCCGTTCGCGGGCGAACAACTGGACCACCTTCATGCCGGAGATCGTCTCCTGCAGGTGGGCGTTGAGGCGCGCGATCTTGACCCGCACCTCCCGGTAGGCCTCCCGCACCTTGTAGCGGAAGATCGCCGCCGCGATCCCCAGGACCGGCACCAGGGCCAGCGCCGCCAGCGCCAGCCGCGGGTCGATCGCGAACAGCATGGTGAGGATGACGACCATGACGAACAGGTCGGCCACCATGGCGATGACGCCCGCCGAGAACATCTCCGCCAGGTGCTCCAGGTCGTTCGTGAGCCGCGTCACGAGGCGGCCGACCGGGTAGCGGTCGAAGAAGCGCATCGGCAGCCGCTGAACGTGATCGAACAGTGTCCTGCGGACGTCCCGGACCGTGCGCTGGCCGAGCGAGATCATCGAGAAGGCGCGCAGCCAGTCGACGATCAACGTGACGACCGAGATGAGGAACACCAGCCCGAACATCCACGCTAGGGGCCCGAGTCCCAGCCGCGGCACGACGAAGGGAGCCATCCAGCCCACTTCCGTCGTCGTCACTCCCTCGGTCAGGTAGTTCAGCGCAGCGCCGACGACCAGAGCCGGCATCAGCTCGAGAACGGCGCGCGGCGGAATCATCGCGAAGTTGAACGCGATCCAGCCGCGGTACGGCCGCATGAACGGCCACAACCGCTTGATCAGTTCCGTGTCGTAGACCTTGCCGAGGTCCCGCTCGCGGCCGAGCTGGGCAGCCTCGCTCCGTTCCTCGCTCACGACGCCTTCCCCATCTCCAGTTCCGACAGCAGCTCCTGGCGATGGTGCAAACGGGCGTAGAAGCCGCCCAGTTCCACCAGTTCGCGGTGGGTCCCGCGCTCGGTGATCCGGCCGTTCTCGAGCACGACGATCTGATCGGCGTGCCTGACCGCCGAGATCCGGTGCGCCACGATGAAGCAGGTGCGGCCGCGACGCCGCCCCTCCAGGTCGCCCAGGATCGCCTCCTCGGTCCCGTGGTCGACACTCGAGAGCGAGTCGTCCAGGATGAGGATCGACGGGCGCAGGATCATCGCCCGCGCCAGGGCGACGCGCTGGCGCTGGCCGCCCGACAGGGTGACCCCGCGTTCGCCGACGATGGTGTCGAACCCGTCCTCGAACTCCTCGATCTCCCGTTCGACCTGGGCCCGGGCGGCCGCCCGCCTCACCTCCGCGAGGTGGGCGTCGGGTACGCCGTAGCGGATGTTCTCGGCGACGGAGATGGAGAACAGGAAGCTGTCCTGCGGCACCATGGCGATGCTCGAACGCAGCAGGTGGACCGGCATCCGGTTGAGATCCACGCCGTCGATCAGGATCGAACCGTCGTCAACCTCGAGGAGCCTCGGCACCAGGCTGACCAGCGTCGTCTTGCCGGAGCCGACGGGGCCAACGATGCCGACCGTGCTGCCGGCCTCAACGGTCAGATCGATCCCCTTGAGCGCCGGCACGTAACTGCCCGGAAAAGTAAACGAGAGGTTCCTGAACTCGACGCGCCCCTTGATCTCCGAGACGGCCGCCACATCCTCGCGGTCGCGGATCGACGGCACGATGTCCAGCACCGCGCCCAGCCGCTCCAGCGCCGCGAGGCCGCGCTGGGTGATCGACACGACGAAGCCCAGCATCATCGTCGGGAAGGTGAGCATGCCGATCAGGCCCCAGAACAGCCACAGGTCCTCGGTGCCGAGCAGGCCGGTCTGTACCCGCTGGCCACCCAGCCACAGGACGACGGCAGCCGAGAGGGCCGGCACCAGGCTGACGCTGGCGAACATCGTCGTCTGCATGACCCCGACCTTCATCATCCGGCGGAACAGCTCCTGATTCTGGTCCTCGAAGCGGTCGCTCTCCAGGTTGGACAGGTCGTAGGCCTTGACCACCAGCGCGCCCGAGGCGTTCTCCTGCACGACCGTCGAGACCTTGCCGAGCTGCTCCTGGCCGGCCAGGTTGGCCTGGAACATGTAGCGGCTGTAGTGGCGCGTGATCAGGACGAAGAGCGGGAAGGGCCCCAGCGCACAGAGAGTCAGCATCGCGTCCACCGGCAGCAGCACGATCAGGGCGCCCGCGAACAGCACCGGCGTCTGCAGCAGGTTCAGCAGCCCCATCCCCAGGAACATCCGGATGCTGTTGATGTCGTTCACGGCCCGCGACATGAGATCGCCGGTGCGGTGAGCGAGGTAGAACGACTGCGGCAGGCTCTGGAGATGGGCGAAGTAGTCGTTGCGGATGCGGAACTCGATCTGCCGGCCGATGTTGAACATGACGATGCGCGAGAACAGCCGCGCCAGAGCCAGAAAGACCGAGGCGGCGACCAGCCAGAGGATCCTGCGCCCGACCTCGTCCGGGGCGTTCTCGAACGCGCCGACGATGTCCCGGATCGCCAGCGGGATGAGCTGGAAGAAGACGGCGTAGAGGAGGGTGAGAACCCCGCCCAGCACGTAGCCGCCGGGGGCCAGGCGCATGTAGGCCAGCAGGCGGCGGAGCGGCTTGTCTGCCTGTGCCGAGGCACCCTCCATGGCGGGGGACCATAGCAACGCCTCAGCCGCGACCGCCGCCGTTTGGGGTAGGCTGCCGCGGCTTTCTCCCGCTCCAGGCGCGCCACCATATGAAGCTCCACTGGTTCGTTTTCCTCACGCTGATCGGCATGTGCCTGGCCGTCGGCGCGGCGTTCCTCGCGCCGACGGAAGTGGTCCTGCAGGACGGCGCGACGGAGCAGGTGGTGAGCAGCAGCGGCTTCGAGCACGAGCGGTTCTCCACCATGCGCCAGGGCGGCCCGGGCGCCGAACGTCACGCTTCGACGCTGTGGATCGGCTGGGCCTTCGTCGTCTTCCAGGTGCTCTTCTTCGGCGGCTGCCTGGCGATGGGGATGGAGCGGCGCAAGGACGGAGGCGCCTCCCTGGGGCCGGCGAAGCAGCCCCTCATCTTCGGCACCCTGGTCCTGGCGGCGATCTTCACCGCGCTCGTCTTCTCCTACCAGCGCTACGCCACCGAGGAGACCCACACGCTGTTCCTGGGCTTCCCCAGGCCGACGGCCTGGGTGTTCTACGCGGTGTGGCCGTTCCCGGTGTTCTTCATGATCGTCTACATGCGGATCTTCGACCGCTGGTTCTTCACCGAAGAGGACGAACGGAAAGTGGCGGAGCTCGCGGCGGCCCAGCGCCGGAAGGAGCTTGAAGCGGCCGGTGGCGATCCGGCGGAGGCAGGGGCCGACTGATGGAGGAGAGTCGCAACGCGGTCGTCCTGACCTGCCTGGTCATCTACTTCGCGCTGTGCATCGGCGTCGGCATCTGGGCGCTCAAGCGCACCAAGTCGACGCAGGACTTCTTCATGGCCGGCCGCGAGCTGGGCATCATCGTCACCGCCTTCGCCCTCTTCTCCAGCACGCTCTCCGGCTTCGGCTTCGTCGGCGGCCCCGGCCTCGTCTACAGCCAGGGCATGACGTCCATCTGGATGATCGTCTGCGGCACGGTGGCAAGCTGCTTCACGTTCTTCCTCGTCGCGAAGCGGCTGCGCATCTTCTCCGAGGTGTACCAGACTGTCTCGCTGCCCGACACCGTGGCGCTCCGTTACCAAAGCGAAACGAGCCGGTTCCTGACCGCGGTGGCGATCATCCTCGGGGTCGTGGGTTACCTGGCGGCCCAGATCATGGCGATGGCGGTCGTGCTGCAGGAGATCCTGAACAGCGTTGACTGGGTCCCGCACGTCAGCCTCGGCGCCGCGATGACGATCTCCGTCGCGGTCCTCGTCTTCTACTGCGTGACGGGCGGCATCATCGCCGGCGTCTACACCGACGTCGTGCAGGGCGCGGTGATGGCGATCGCCGGAGTGCTCGTCCTGATCGCGGCGATCCAGGCGGTCGACGGGGGCGTCGCCGGAGGCGCGATGACGGTCGTGAACGACGACCCGGAGGCGATCGGCCCCTGGGGCACCCTCGGCATCATGGGGGCGCTGTCCTACTACCTCCTGTTCGTGGTCGGCGCCTGCGGGCAGCCCCACATCGTCACCAAGCTGATGATGAACAAGCGGATTCGCCAGTTCAAGCAGATCTTCCTGGTCAGCGCGATCGCCGGCACGCTCGCGGCGCTGCTCTGGATCGCGATCGGCTTCGCGATGCGCGCTCTCGTCGTCGGCGGCGACCATGCAGAACTCGGCCAGCCCGACGACGCGGCCTACGCCTTCCTCCAGTCGTACGCCCACCCGATCCTCGCCGGCGTCGTCTTCGCCGGGCTGTTCGCCGCGATCATGTCGACGGCGGACGGCTTCCTGAACATCGGCGCGGCGGCGATCATCCACGACATTCCCAAGGCGCTCACCGGCAGACCGCTCAAGAAGGAGCTGTTCTGGGCCCGCGTCGCGACGCTCGCCCTGGCCGTCGGCGCGGCGCTCTTCGTGAGCCTCTCGAAGGAGGATCTGGTCGCCCTGCTCGGCACCTTCGGCTGGGGCACGTTCGCGGCGGCGCTCGTGCCCACCGTGGCGATCGGATTCAACTGGAAACGGGCCACGCCGCTGGCGGCAAACGTGGCGATCGTTTCGGGCCTGCTGGTCAACTTCGTCATCGAGATCGCGAAGATTCAGGTGCCCCATGGCATCCACGGCGGCGCCATCTCGCTCCTGCTCTCGCTGACCCTGTTCTTCGGCATCTCCCTGCTGTCGAAACCCAGGCCGCTGCCCAGCGAGATCGACGCGATCATCGACCTGTAAAACACTGGGTGCGCCGGCCTTCTGGCCGGCATCCGCCGAAGGCGGCCACTCGGCCTGCGATAGCCTGCCGCCCCCTCCACCGCTATGACGATTTCACCCGACTTCCGGCGCTCGTCTTCGTCGCGCGACCGCGGCTTCCCCGACGTCGACGCGGTGATCGCGGCGCTCCGCGCCGAGGACTACATCGCCGAACGCGACCTCGCCACCGCGATCTACCTGTCGCTCCGCATGGGCAAGCCGATCTTCCTGGAGGGCGAGCCCGGCGTCGGCAAGACCGAAGTCGCCAAGGCCCTCGCCCGCTGCCTCGGCTCGGAGCTGATCCGGCTCCAGTGCTACGAGGGACTCGACGTCTCGACCGCCGTCTACGAGTGGAACTACCGGCGGCAACTGCTCCACCTGCGCGGCCTCGAAGCGGCCGGCGGCGGCGACGCCCGCGCCGCGGTCGACGACGTCTTCTCCTCCGACTTCCTGCTCGAACGGCCGCTGCTGCGGGCGGTCCGGCAGAGCCGTAGAGGCGAGGCCCCGCCGGTGCTGCTGATCGACGAGCTGGACCGGGCCGACGAGGAGTTCGAGGCCTACCTGCTCGAGATCCTGGCTGACTTTCAGATCACGATCCCGGAGATCGGCACGGTCGCCGCCGAGACGCCGCCGGTTGCCGTCGTCACTTCGAATCGCACCCGCGAGGTCCACGACGCGCTGAAGCGCCGCTGCCTCTACCACTGGATCGACTTCCCGGACTACGAGAAGGAAGTCCAGATCGTCCTGCGCCGCGCCCCCGAGGCGCCCGAGCACTTCGCCGCCGAGATCGTCCGCCTCGTCCAGGCGCTGCGAGAGGAGGACCTGTTCAAGCAGCCGGGAGTCGCCGAGACCCTGGACTGGACGAACGCGTTGATCGCCCTCGACCAGGAAACGCTCTCCGACCAGATCCTCCGCGACACCCTGGGCGTGCTCCTCAAGTACCAGGACGACCTCGACAAGATCGACGACGAGGCGGTCCGCCGGCTGCTGCGGAAGAGCCAGCCGAGCGGTGCCTAGCAGCGTCGGGGCCGCAGACACGCGCGGCCACCTGCTCCGCAACATCGTCCTCTTCGGCCGCCTGCTGCGGGTCGGCAGCCTGGACGTGACGCCGACCCAGCTCCGCGACTGGGTCGCCGCCCTCGAGCTCGTCGACCTCGCCCGCAAGAGCGACGTGAAGGCGGCTGCCCGAGCGGTCCTGGTCAGCCGGCGGCGCGATCTTCCGTGGTTCAACAAGGCCTTCGAGCTGTTCTGGCAGGCCCGCGACCCGCGGGAACTCGAGCAGCTCGAGCTTGGCCTGATGATCCAGCGCCGGACCGAGCGGACAAAGCGGGCCGCGATCCAGAAGCTGGCGCTCAACGACGGCGACTCCGGCGACGATCGAGCGGACGACCGGGACCGCACCGCCCGCGCGCAGCTCTACAGCGCGCGGGAGGCGCTGCGGCAAAAGGACTTCGCCCAACTCGAAGGAGACGAGTTCGACGAGATCAAGCGCCTGATGGCGACGATGCGCTGGCAACTCGAGACCCGCCGCACCCGGCGGCTCCGGCCGGACCGCCACGGCCACCGGCTCGACCTGCGCCGGACGCTGCGTCGCAGCCTGACCCAGGGCGGCGAGTTGATCGACCTGGTGAAGCGCGGGCGCAAGCACCGGCGCCGGCCGCTGGTCCTGCTTTGCGATACGTCGGGCTCGATGGAGCCGTACTCGCGCCTGCTGCTCCACTTCATCTACGCCGTCTCCCATCCGCGCTCGGCCGACCCGGGAGTCTCCCGGGTCGAGGCGTTCGCCTTCGGAACCCGGCTGACGCGCCTGACCCAGGAACTGGCCGAACGCGACGTCGACCGCGCGCTACAGGCCGCGGCCCATCGCATCGAGGACTGGGGCGGCGGCACCCGCACCGGCGACGCGCTGCGCGAGTTCAACTTCACCTGGAGCCGCCGCCTGCTCGGCCAAGGCGCCGCCGTCCTGATCATCAGCGACGGCTGGGACCGCGGCGACATCGACCTCCTCGGCCACGAGATGGAACGACTGCACCGGAGCTGCCATCGACTGATCTGGCTCAACCCGCTGCTCGGCTCGCCCGACTACCAGCCGCTGACCCGCGGCATCGTGGCCGCGCTCCCGCACGTCGACGACTTCCTGCCGGTCCACAACCTCGCAAGCCTGGAGCAGTTGGGGGAGTTGTTGGCTGCGATGTAGGCCCACCTGCTGCACAAAGCCCCCACTCCGCCCGGCGGGCGTGGTGTCCGAATCACACGGGCCAAACTACCATCTGCCCACCCCTTCGGTCCGACAACTCCGGGACATCGTGGCGGTTCTAATCCTCAACACGCCCAAGCACGGGCCTTGAGCCTCCCTTTATGGGCCTACACCGTCAAGTAGCTCAATGTCCACTAACAGGTTTCTTTCCCGCTCCATCCGAAACCGCACCAGAACAGGCCTGTTGACCATCGGGCCAATCACGTCGTCGACCTCTTCTCCCACACCCCTAACAGTCACATCCACGCCTTCCGAGGAAACTCTGATCCAGTCGTTGTTGAGATCCACCGCCCTCAGGATCCCCTCGAGTTCCCTCTCCTTACCATCACCATCCTCCCCTTCATTCTCTGCCCTAATCCGCTCTGTTATCGCCTTGCGAGCGCCACGATCTAGAATCAATGACGAGCCGCTCTCGCCGGATTGGATCTCCAACGCGCTATAGACGCGACCGTGCGGCGTCAGAAGTCGTGCCAGCTTCAAGAACACCATCCTGTAGTCGTCCTGAGAAACTAGCTCCTTCAGGGGCTTGGAAGACATTCCCGCGCCCGATCTAACAACTCTAAAGAAGAAGTCGGAGACTTCCGTCGCACTCACATTCTCTTTAAACAGATTCGCTTGGCGATCGTCTTGGATGGCCACTGCGAACCTAAAGCTCGCAGGAGGAGCCTGAATCAACCATGGCCGACACGACCTCAAGATGTCCGAGGACGGCGCTCCTTCTTTGCGGTACGGAGCCGAGGTCAAGAACTCGGTAGCTCTATAACAGAAATCCGAGATTGTCTTGGTCTTCGAAAGAACCAAGTCCATCGGCGCACCGCCCTCGTGGACCTGCCCACCACGAAGGGAAACAAAGAACTGGCCGGGCCGAAAATTCACAGACGATTCCGTCCGCGCCCTTTCGCTCCAAATGGACTGAAGAAGCCGCCTCAGCTCCTCACCAGCGAAGGTTGGCACGCCGCGATAGAGGTACTCGTGAGCGGTGTTCTCCGCCGAATCGAACTGCCGCGCTCTCAAGTAGAGAGCGGTCGCGCCCACCGCCGAGACAGCCCGCGTCCTAGTCTTTGACGGCTCAAGCGCCTCAAGCGCGCGAATTTCCTGCTCCGCCGCCTCCCTATACAAGTCAAGGGCGGCAAGCGGATCGCCCCTTTTCTCTGCCGCCTCCGCTTGGAACAGCAGTTCCTCACTCTGCCGATGATGATCCAACCAAGACACGGTGGCTACATAGCTGTGGGTGGTTCGGCCAGCCAACAGGTCAGAATCTCACGACTCCTGAATCCGACCACGCCAGCTAGGCCCGGTGACTCGATGTTCCCTTGCCGAAGCTGAAGGAGCTTTGATTGGAGCCGAGAGGAAACAATTCCGTGGGCGCCTCGGTCAACGCCTGAAACTTCAAGTCTAACGCAGCCTTCCAAGTCAGAGGGACTCTCGCCCTTTGGCGCCAGCCAAAAGTCTGCCCCGCTCCCGGTTGGCGTGCGAGAGTAGGCTACAAGACCATACACCAACTCCACGGCGGCTAGGACACAGCCATACGCACCCTGTTCGGTCGCGTCAGTTTCATTCGCATGCCCGCGACGCACCTCGTCCGTAGTGGCTTCCCAACGGACGCAGACGTCGAGAGTGGAGTCCGTCGAATCGACACAAAAGAGAACCGGGGACTGATGGTGGCGCTCAAGACATACGGCGGCCGCTTCTTCATACCCTCTAGCAAGGCCCTCCGTAACTCCGCCGTGCCTGCGGTCCAACCCATAGAGGGGCAGGACGGGGTGACGAGTCTCTCCTAACACCGTGAGTTCACGTAAGGGCGGTCGCGCCCGTTGAGCTTGGGAGAAGGGACCATGTCAATGTGGCACTAAGCCGCGACTTCGCTACTCTTAGTCCTACTTTCTACGACGGGACCGCCAGCAGTCGCGCAACCACTAGGCCCCGGAAGCCCGCCGGCAGGAACGCGGTAACAAGGGCCGGCGGCGGCTGAGACAGAATCCACGTCGGGGGCATTGGGCCCAACCAGTTGGCCGAGCACGGTCCGTCCGACTCCATGCCTTGTAGGAAGCCACGACTTCGACGACACAAGCGGCCGCAGACCAAGGTTCCAGGCCCTCGCCATCGGTGTGCCTCTTCACGACGATGGCGACTCTATCTATACAGGGTCGTCCCTTGCCAGCCAGGACCGTCTTGACGAGCGCTTGCGTGAACACGGTTCTGCGGGTTGTCTCGATGCTCAAGCAGGCCGGGTGCGGAAGCTCGTGTCACAACCCATGGTTGATCTCCGACGGGAGGCTCAGACTGCTTTGCGGGGACCCCGCTCGCGTGGGCACCGTTCGGTGACAGTAGCCCGCTCGCCTCGGGTCAAAGCTGAGGTTGTGCGAGTGGCCGTTCAGCGAGTGAGGTTCTGCTCCAGGAAGCGGTCGACCATCCGCTGGAGGAACTCGGCGTCGTCGATCTCGAGCGCGACGGTCGAGGTCGGCTCGGCGCCGGGTTCGAACAGGGTCATGCTCCGTTCGTCGACCGTGACGCGGCCGTGTTCGACGCCGAACAGGTCGGGCCAGAGGAGGTAGCCGACGGCAACCGCATCGAACAGGCGTGGCGTCGTCTGGTTTCTTTCCTCGTTTCGCCACAGGGAGTAGAGCGCGGTCACCGCGTCGGTGAGCGGCGTGTCGCGCATGTGCAGGTGGAGACGCCGGTCGGCGTCGAGGCGCACGTGGTCCGTCACGTCGAGCGGTATGTAGACGACATCGGTGCCGCCGGCCTGTACGCCCGCGTCGAAGATGCGCGACGAAGCGGCATCGGCGAGGACGTTCCACTCCCGCTGCGCGTCGCCGCCGTCGTAGCCGGAGCGGATCGAACCGTACATCGAGACGACCCGCTTCGCCTTCTTGAGAACGTCGGGGTCGATCTCCAGCGCATCGCCGATGTTGGTCACCGGACCGACCGTGAGCAGCGTGATCTCGCCCGGCGCGGCGTTCAACGCCTCCACGATGTACTCGGCCGCCGGCTGTTCCCGGGGCTTCAGTTCGTCGAAGCCGCGCGCCCAGTGGAACTGCCGCTGGTACGGCGCGTCGGCGAACTGTTCGCGGGGCTTCCCGTCGCGCGTCACCACCAGAGCCGTCTCGCGGCCGACGTAGACGGGGATGTTCTCCAGGCCCGTCTCCCAGAGCATGCGGAGGGCCAGGGGCGCCCGGTCCGCCGTGCGCGCGTGGCCGACGGTGATGCCGACGAGTTCGATCTCCGGGCTCGCGAGGAGGAAAGCCAGGGCGTAGGCGTCGTCGATGTCCGAACCGATGTCGCAGTCGAAGAGGACCTTTTGCGGCTCGGCGGTGGCGGCGGAGTCCGGTTGGGCGGATGCGGGTGCAATGGGGACGAGGAGGAGGGTGATGAGGAGGCAGCCGGCCAGAAGGCCGGCGCACCGACAGTCAACAGTCACGGCCTTCTTCCGCTTCGTCATCACGCTGCTCCTTTTCTCGGGCTCCATGCCCGTCAGCTCCGAGAGCGTAGTATTCCCCGCCATGCCCGACTCAAGACTCCGGAGGTTCTTCCGCGATCCCCTCTTCGTCTTCCTCGTCATCGGCGTCGGGGTGTTCGCCCTGGACCGCATGGCCGGAGGGGTCTTCGATGCCGAAGGCCGTAACATCGTCGTGACCCGCGCGCAGGTGATCCGGCTGGCCGACCTCTGGAGCGCCCAGATCGGCCGGCTGCCGACCGTGGCGGAACTCGACTCGCTGGTCGAGGACCACATCCGGGAAGAGATCCTGGTACGCGAAGCGGCGCGCATGGGTCTCGATGCAGACGACACGATCGTCCGCCGCCGCCTCGCCCAGAAGATGTCCTTCCTGATCGAGGACACGGTGGTCACGGACGCGGTGTCGGACGACGATCTCGAGGCGTACTTCGAGGAGAACGCGGAGCGCTACGGGGAACCGCGTCGCTTCACGCTGCGCCACGTCTACGTCAGCCCCGACCGCCGCGGCAGCGACGAGGAGGCCCTGGCGGCGGCTACGGAGATCCTCGAGCAGCTCCGCGCCGAGGGCAACAGCGCAGCTCCCGAAAACACACTCTGGCGGCGGCTGGGCGACCCCTTCATGCTGCGCCGCGAGTACGGGCGACGGACCGCCGAGGACCTGGCCGAACTGTTCGGCGGCGCCTTCGTGGACGCGCTCGGCAACCTGCCCCTGGGCGAGTGGGCGGGACCGGTCGAGTCCGCCTACGGCTACCACCTGGTGCGGCTGTCCGTCCGCACGGAAGCGCGGCCGGCGGTGTTCGAGGACGTGCGCCGGCGAGTGCTGGACGACGCGCAGCGCGACGCTCGCGACGCCGCCAACCGGGCCGCTCACGAACGTCTGCGAGAGCGATACCGGGTCGAGATCGAGGAGATCGACTTCGTCTCCGAGCTTGAGGGCGGTACGGAGGCGAGCGCAGCGGGAGAAGAGCCCTGAGCTTCCGAATCCGCCGGCTTGCCCTGGCAACGGCGACGCTCGCCGGGTTGGTCGCCGCGGCCGTCCCCGCGAGCGCTCACGAGGTCCGTCCCGGCTACCTGGAACTGAACGAGGGCGAGCCGGGAACCTTCGAGGTCGTCTGGAAGCAGCCGCGCCGCGGCGCGCTCCTGCTCCTGCTCGATCCGGTGCTGCCGGAGCACTGCACCGAGACCGCGCGGCAGGCGCCAGAGAGTCTGGCCGGCGCCCTGGTCGAACGCTGGACCGTGGAATGCGAGGCGGCAGACGGCGATCCGGACCGCATGTTCCATGGTGAGACCTTCGCCATCGCCGGCCTGGAACGGACCCTGACGGACGTCCTTCTCAGGATGAGCTTCGCCAATGGCGACAGCCTCACCCAACTGCTCCGGCCCGAGGCGCCCACGGTCACCGTCGATCGGGAGGCGGCCGGCAACGCCCTGCCCTACTTCCGGCTCGGCGTGGAGCATCTGGTCTTCGGCTTCGACCACATCCTGTTCGTCATCGGACTGCTCTTCTACGTCCGCAGTCCGTGGCGCCTGGTCGGCGTGATCACCTCGTTCACGCTCGCCCACAGCATCACGCTCGCGCTCTCGTCGCTGGATGTCGTCAAGCTCTCCTCGGCGCCGGTCGAAGCGGTGATCGCCCTGTCCATCCTGTTCCTGGCGGTGGAGCTGCTGCGTCCCGACGACCAGCGGTCGCCCATCACGACGAAGAGCCCGTGGCTCATCGCCTTCGCCTTCGGCCTGCTGCACGGCTTCGGTTTCGCTGGCGCCCTGGCCGAGATCGGTCTGCCCCAGCGGGCGATCGCCATGGCGCTCTTCCTGTTCAACGTCGGCGTCGAGGTGGGACAGCTCCTGGTCGTCGCCGTGGTGCTCGCCTGCGTGGCCGTCGTCAAGCGAGTCGGCATCGTCGTGCCGGAACTCATCCTGCGGACACCGATCTACGCGACCGGGATCATCGCGGCGTTCTGGTTCGTGGAGCGGGTGGGCCGGATCGTCGTCTGACGCCGTTCGCCTCGAATCATGCCTTGGAACGGACGGTTCGGCACACTCGCCGACTTCATCAGGACCGAGACGAGTCGGACGCTTGAGTCCTACCGTAGCCAACCGAACCTGATCGCCGAGCACGCGAACGCCGAAAGCGCCATCGCGCACGGGGGCTACGAGGACCGGCAAGTCATCGAACTGATCCAGAACGCCTCGGACTCACTCCTGGCAGCGCCGGATACCTGCGGGAGAATCGAGATCCGGCTTACCGCCGAGTACCTCTACTGCGCGGACGACGGCAAACCGATCGACGAGGACGGGATCCGGGCACTGATGTTCGCACGGCTCTCCCCGAAACTGGGGACGTCCGCAATCGGCAGGTTCGGACTCGGCTTCAAGTCCGTACTGCGGGTGACCGACGCGCCGGAGTTCCACAGTCGCTCCGTTTCGTTCAGGTTCGACGCCGAATCAGCCAAGGCCCGCATTCAAGATGCGGCGAAGGGTACGGACGGTCCGTATCCCATTCTGAGACTCCCCGACCCGATTGGGCCCCCTACGGCCAGCGGCGACGAGACGCTCGACGAGCTAATGGACTGGGCCTCGAACATCGTTCGGCTGCCGCTCCTGGTCGAGCAGCGCGAACGGCTCGCGAGGCAGATTCACAACTTCCCGTCCGAGTTCCTGCTCTTCGTCGACCACGTCAAGGAACTCCGTCTCGACGACGGACTGACCAGCCGACGCACGGTTCTTTCGTCTCACGGGAACGAGCGGCTCCTCACGGTGACGGACTCCGCGAATCACGAATCCAGGACCAGCCGCTGGCTCGTTTTCCGCACGATCCACACCATGTCACCGAAGGCTCGGGAGGATCCGAGGACGCCTGATGCCCCCGGAGGAGCGGCGCTGACCTGGGCCGCCCCACTCGACAAGCGCACGGAGTTTCATCACTTCTGGGCCTCGTTCCCCACGCAAACGCCGAGTCTTCTTGCCGGCATCCTGAACGCACCCTGGAAGACGAATGAGGATCGCCAGAACCTCCTTCCCGGCAACTTCAACGATGAGCTGATTCAGGCCGCGGCCCGGCTCGTCGCGGACCATCTGCACGAACTCAGCACGGAGGAAGACCCTTCCCGGCACCTGGACGTCCTGCCACGCCGGCATGAAGCCGGCGATTCCGAGCACGCGGAGCTCCTTCGGCGCGAACTCTTCGATCTGCTCTCGGAGCGTCCCATCGTGCCCGACCAGAACGGAGACCTGCAAAGACTCCAGGAACTCCGCTATCCGCCTTCGGTACTGACGAGGGGCAACAGCATCGACCTCGAGCCCTTTGAGCAATGGCGAAGCTATGAGGGACGGCCGAAGGACTGGCTGCACCACTCCGGCCTGAACCGGGTGCGACTCTCCACAATCGACCGCCTGTTTCGGAGCCCCCGAAGTGCCCCCCGTGCCTCGCTCTCCGAGTGGCTGGAGGCTCTGTTGACGAAAGGCACGGGCGATCGCGCCGTCCAAGCGTCGATGGCCGCGATCCGGGTTGCTGCAGCGATTCGCGAGGATTTGCGTCGTCGAGCAGATCTGGGTCGCATCATCCTGCTCGCGAACGAGCAGCGGAAGCCGATCGAGCCTGACTCCGTCTTCCTCCCCGCGGCGCCGTCCATACCCATCGCACGCGGCGAAGAAGCGTCAACCGTCCATCTGCACCTCGCTGCTGATGCGGTTACGTTGAAAGCCCTCAAGCAGCTGGGCCTGCGCCAACCGAGCGCCGAAAGCCGCTTCCGCAGGGCCGCCAGGCGCGTCGGGCTCGGACTGCCATCCAAGCTGTCGCAGCTTCAACGAAGCGAAGGATACTCTCGCGAGATCCTTGAGCGCGGGATCACCCAGTTGGTCGGCGCCGACAAGGCGAGCGCGATCCTTCGCGCACTCGAACCGTCCGACGACGACTTGCGGGAGTTCTGGGCCGCCGCCCGGGGTCTGTCGCCGGAGACAGTTCAGAGAATCGTCGCAGAGGTCGCGGAAACCCAGGACGTCGGCCCCTACCGGATCCGGGCGCGAACTCGTGCAGGCGACTGGCAGCCGCTTGCGGCCGTGCTCCTGCCTGGTCGGATCGTGCCTGGAGACGGGAGCAGGGACGACGAGGCGACTGTTGATCTTAAGTTCCACCGGCAGGACAGGACGCTCCTGAAGCAGCTCGGTGCAGCCCAGGAGCCGGGTGGGGGTTGGAATCAGGAGTTTGTCGAGGGCTTCGACGAGTTCCGCGACGACGCTGGCCACCAGTACAGGAAGCGGGATGATCTGCCCTCCATGCCGGACCACGGCTACCTCGTCTTCGAGTCGACTCGCGGAGCAGGTCCCCTGCCGGTTCTTCGGCGTCTCTCAGACGAAGGAAACGCCCTCTACACCAGAGCTCTTCTCGAACACAGCGACACGCTGGTCCTCTGGACGATGCGCCATCAGACGCGCGACATCTACCCAACAATGGACTTCTTCCCGCTGGCAGTCGACGTTCTCTGGGACCACGGCCAGATTCAAACCTCCGCAGGCATCGTTCCACTCGCCGAAGCCCACGGCGAGCCGCCGACGAACGCCGAAGCTCTTGACGTCCTCCATCGACACGAGAACTGGGAGGAGATCCGCGACGCCTTCGACCTGACGGATCCGAAGCCCGTGTTCCTCGGAGAAGCGGAGTCTGTTCCCCTGACCGATGTTTGGCCTGGGCTTGCCCAACACCCGGCGCTACCCGATTCGCTGCTGATCCGCTGCGAACGAATCCTGGTTGCCGGCCGGGACGTCGACTGCAGAGCAAGCCACTCGAACGTCTACCTCGCCGAGTCCGTTGTCGCCGAGAAAGAGCAACTGCGACTGGTCTCCAGGGAGCTGGACCTCGATCTCGCTGAAACGGCGCTCCAGCAGATCCTCGACCGGAGGACGCCCCGAGAAATCCGGGACCGCCGCGATGCGATCCGCCAGGAGTCGTCCGATACAGACCGGCTGCTGGCCGCCGTCGGCGAGAAGGCGCTCCGCGACCAACTCCCCAGGATGCTGGTCGCCGTGCTCGAAGCCGACGGGCAAGAACTCAGCGGCAAGAGACTCGCCGAAGCCGCAATCGCGACCTGGCATACGGACGCTCTCTGGCAACACCGCGAAGAGCTGGACGACCTCGATCCTCCGAAGCAATGGGCCGGTTCACCACGAGCGATCGCGTTCGTCCAGTCCCTCGGCCTTCCAGACGAATGGGCCGGCAAGCGAACCCGCAAGCGGGATCCCTGGTTGGAAGTGAAAGGTCCTACAAGGCTGCCGCCGCTGCACGACTACCAGCAGCGCGTCGCCGGGAATCTCCGGGCGCTACTGCGAGCCGAGCCGGCCGCCGGAGGCGACCGCCGGGCGATGATCAGTCTGCCGACCGGCTCCGGGAAGACCCGGGTTGCCGTGCAGGCGATCATCGAAGCGATGCGGGAGGACGACTTTCCCGGCGGAGTGCTCTGGGTGGCCGACCGTGACGAGCTTTGCGAACAGGCAGTCGAGTCGTGGCGCCAAGTGTGGTCGAGCGTCGGCGAGCCCCGCAAGCGTCTACGCATCTCCAGAGCGTGGGCCGGGCAGGAGAGTCCCCGCCCATTGACGGAGCGCCACGTCGTCGTCTCGTCAATCCAGACGCTCCAGGCACGACGCGGGCACCCGAACTACAGGTTCCTCGCAGGTCTTCAACTCGTCGTCTTCGACGAAGCGCATCGGTCCATCGCCCCAACCTTCACCTCCGTGATGGAAGAGATCGGCCTGACTCGCTATCAGAGGTCTGACGAGCCGTTCCTGGTCGGCCTCACCGCCACGCCCTACCGCGGGAGAGACGCGGACGAGACAGCACGGCTGGTCAATCGCTACGGGCAGCGACGACTGGATGACGGGGCGTTCCCCGATGACGAGCCAACCGCCGTCGTTCAGCATCTGCAGACAATGGAAGTCCTTTCGCAGGCGGACCATGAGGTGATCCCCGGCGACACCTTCCGCTTGCTCGACGACGACATGCGCCGGGACGAGAGATGGAGCGGCGGGGAATGGAACCTGCCCTGGCTCCCGCAACGACTGGAGGACCGCATTGCCAACAGCACCGCGCGCACGAAGCGCATTCTCGACGCGTTCGAGAAGCACATCGAACCCGATTGGCCGGTGCTCGTCTTCGCCACGTCGGTGGAGCACGCACAGACCCTCGCCGCACTCCTCGAGGACCGGGGCATCCGTTCCCGCGCTATCAGCGGAAACACCAGAACGGCTGCCCGACGCCATGCAGTCGACGAGTTCCGGAAGGGGAGTATCCGAGCGCTCGTGAACTACGGCGTGTTCCGTGAAGGCTTCGATGCCCCGAAGACGCGAGCGATTCTCGTCGCGCGACCCGTCTACAGCCCGAATCTCTACTTCCAGATGGTCGGCCGCGGCTTGCGGGGACCAAGGAACGGCGGCACCGAGCGCTGCCTGATCCTGAACGTCGAGGACAACATCGAGAACTTCGGCCGGAAGCTCGCTTTCGCCGACCTGGACGGGCTGTGGAGTACTCGTTGAGCGCTTCCGGCTCACCGGAGCCGCGAGATCTGCAATGGGTTGGCCATCAACCTTGCAATCGGCCGGGCCTAAACCCTTCAACCGGACGGCACCAAACCTTGCAATCAGACGGAGCCCAACGTTACAATCAGCCGAATGTCGGAGTCGGTCTTCTACCCACGATGCGTCGAAGATCGCCTTGCCGAGGCCCTGGAAGACTCGCCGATAGTACTCATCCACGGTCCCCGGCAGTGTGGAAAGACCACCCTCGCCCAGTACGCGTACGCGCCGAACTACTTGACGCTCAACGGCGTCTATGTGACCTTGGGCGATGTCCGCGTGACATTGGGACGGTCCCGCCAAGACCGGGACTACACCTACATCAGCTTCGACGACCCGGTCGTCAGAGGAGGCGCTCGGGCCGACCCGATCGGGTTCGTCGCTGAACTCCCCGAGCGCGTCATCCTGGACGAGGTCCAGCACGTTCCGGGCCTGTTTGAAGCGCTCAAGATGGAAGTGGACCGTCACCGGGTGCCAGGCCGCTTCATACTCACCGGTTCCACCAATGTGCTGCTGCTTCCGACCCTTTCCGAGTCCTTGGCCGGTCGCCTACAGATCGTCCCACTGCATCCCCTAGCGCAGTACGAACTAGCCGTCCCAGCAGCCAGTGGCGATTCGTACTCGAACACGGGATTCCTGAGCGTCCTGTTCGCGGACGGATTCGAGGTGCGTCGAACGGAACGGCTTGGCCAGCGGCTCATCGATCGGATTGTCGCCGGTGGATTCCCGCCGGCGCTGCTCCGTCCAACGCCCAAACGCCAAGCTGAATGGCATCGCAACTACGTCGAAGCACAGATCCAGCGCGACGTCCGCGACATGACGCGCATCAGATCGTTCGACGTTCTACCCGGACTCCTGAGCGCAACTGCCTCGCAAACGGCCAGACTGTTCAACCTCAGCAGTCTGGCCTCGCCCTTCAGCCTGAGTCGACCGACAATCGGCGACTACGTAACCCTTCTTGAGAGGCTGTTCCTGCTGGAACGACTCCAGCCTTGGCATAGCAACCGACTGAGCCGCCTGGTGAAGACACCCAAGCTGCACGTCGGCGACACAGGCCTTGCTGCAGCGCTGCTCGGTGTGGATCGCGCAGCGCTGGCGGCAAACCGCCCCCTGCTCGGACAGTTCCTGGAGACGTTCGCCTTTCAGGAGCTGCGAAGGCAAGCAAGTTGGCATGACGCGTCAATGAAGTTCTACCACTTTCGCGACAAGGACAATGTTGAAGTGGACATCGTGATCGAGCGCGGTTCCCAGTCCGTTGCCGGAGTGGAGGTCAAAGCCGCGGCCACTGTCACCCAAGGAGACTTCCGCGGTTTGCGCAAACTGGCTCGAGCAGCCGGTGAGCGGTTTGCAGGCGGCGTAGTCCTCTACGATGGCGAGGCCACGACGGGCTTCGGTGATCGCCTCTTCGCTGTACCGATTCGCCGCCTATGGGAAACACCATGAGACGGCGGGCGCTAAGATGACCCTTCCGTCCACAGCGGCAGAAACGGGAGGAGCCGGCGTATGGCGAAGGCAGGCGACGAGGCGCAGAAGGCCGACAACGGCAAGCCGAAAGGACTTCTCAACCGGTTTCTGACCGCCATCGAGGTTGTCGGCAACAAGCTGCCGGACCCGGCGATCCTCTTCCTGCTCCTGCTGTTCCTGACCTGGATCGCTTCGGCGTTGCTGGCGCCGGTCCAGTTCGCGGACATCCACCCGGTCACCGGCGAACCCGTCCGGATCCAGAACCAGCTCACCGGCGAGGCGCTGGCGACGTTCATGGCGCGGCTGGTGACGACGTTCACCGGGTTCGCTCCGCTGGGCGTGGTGCTCGTCGCGCTCCTCGGCGTCGGCGTGGCCGAGAAGACGGGGTTCATCAACACCGGCCTGCGGTTAATCCTCGGCTTCACGCCGAAGAGCCTGCTGACGCCGATGCTGATCCTCGCCGCGATCGTCAGCCACACGGCGGCGGACGCTGGCTACGTCCTCGTCATCCCGCTCGGCGGCGTCATCTTCTACGCCGCCGGTCGCCATCCGCTCGCCGGAATCGCGGCCGCCTTCGCCGGCGTCTCGGGCGGCTTCTCGGCCAACTTCATCCCCTCGGGCATCGATCCCCTGCTCCAGGGCTTCACGCAGTCGGCGGCCCAGATCCTCGATCCCGAAGTACTCGTGAATCCGCTCTGCAACCTCCTGTTCACCGGGCTGTCCTCGGTCCTCGTGATTGCCGTCGGCTGGTACCTGACCGACCGCGTGATCGAGCCGCGGCTCCGCGGCACCGAGATCGACGGCGACCCGGAAGAGATGCCGAAGATGGAGGAACCGAGCCGGAGGGATCGTCTCGGTTTCCTGGCCGGCATGGGCTCCCTGGTGCTCGGCCTGGTGGTCCTCCTGCTCTGGGCGTGGCCAGAGGCGTCGCCGCTCCGCAGCGATGCCGGCGAGCTGACCGCGTTCTCGGCGCCGCTGATGCAGATGCTGGTGCCCCTGATCTTCGTCTTCTTCCTGATCCCCGGCGTCGTCCACGGCTACGTCGCCGGCACGGTGAAGACCCACCGGGACATCGTCGACGGCATGAGCGACGCGATGCGCACGATGGCCTACTACCTGGTCATGGCCTTCTTCGCCGCCCAGTTCATCGCCGCCTTCAGCAGCTCGAACGTCGGTCTGCTGATCGCGCTCAAGGGAGCGAACTTCCTGCGCGATCTCGGCCTGCCCGCCCAGGCGACCGTGGTCGGGATCATCCTGCTGTCGGCGGTCGTCAACCTGTTCGTCGGCTCGGCCTCGGCAAAGTGGGCCGTGCTCTCCGTCATCTTCGTGCCGATGCTGATGAGCCTCGGCATCTCCCCCGAGCTGACCCAGGCCGCCTACCGCGTCGGCGACAGCGTGACGAACATCGTGACGCCCCTCATGCCCTACTTCCCGCTGGTCGTCGTCTTCTGCCAGCGCTATACGAAGAACGCGGGCATCGGCACCGTGCTGTCGCTGATGATCCCGTACGCCGTCACCCTGCTCATCACCTGGACGATCTTCCTGGTCGGCTACTGGCTACTGGGCATCCCGCTGGGCCTCCAGGCGGGCTACACCTACCCCGCGGCCTGATCGCGCGATGAAGAAGGCGCCGTCGATACGCGCGACGCTGCTCCTGTCCGTGCCGCTGGCCGCCACGCTCGCGGCGGCAACCTGGGCGCAGCCGACCCGGCCCATCTACCCGGTGTACGAGGGCTACGTACCGAACGACGACGGCACAGCCGTTCTGGTGTTCGGCTACTACAACCACAACTCGGTGGCGGTCGAGATCCCGGCGGGCGAAGAGAACGGCTTCGACCCGGGGCCGGCGGACCGCGGCCAGCCGACCGTGTTCGAACCCGGCCGGCAGCGCAACGTCTGCCTGATCGTCCTGCCCGCCGACTACGAGGGCAACCTGAGCTGGTCGATCACGCTGGGCGAAAACACGGAGAAGACGACGGAACGCGGCGGAATCGATACCCTCTACCTGATCGAGAACATCTCCATGGCCTACCGCCGGGCGAAGCAGATCGACACGGCCGCCGCCGAGCAAGGCGTCTGCCTCGCACCAGACCCGGCCAGCACGAGGAGCCAACCATGAACCGGACTCTCGGAACCCTGACGACGGCCGCGATTCCGCTGCTCGCCCTCCTTGCCCTTCCAGCCGCTTCACCAGCGGCGGCTGCCGACGCCGACACCCCGACCTTCAGCCGCGACATCGCACCGATCTTCCAGCGCTCCTGCGAGCGCTGCCACCGGCCGGAGACCGCGGCGCCGATGTCGCTCCTCAGCTACGAGCAGATCCGGCCCTGGGCGCGGTCCATCAAGCGCCGGGTCGAGGCCCGGCAGATGCCGCCCTGGCACATCGACCGGACGATCGGCGTCTACGAACCGGATCCGAGTCTGAGCGATGAGGAAATCGCCCTGGTCACGGCCTGGGTCGACGGCGGCGCTCCGCGCGGCAATCCCGCCGACCTGCCGCCGCCGATCGAGTGGCCGTCCGGCGACGCCTGGGAGTACGGCGAGCCCGACCTAGTGGTCGAGATGCAGGAGGACATGGTCGTGCCGGCCGAAGGGCCCGACCTGTTCGTCAACTTCATCGCCGACACCGGCCTCACCGAGGACCGCTACATCCGCTGGATCGAGGTCAAACCGAGCAAGGCGGGCCGCGCGACCGTTCACCACACGATGGTCTACGCGATCCAGGACGACGCTGAGTACGTCGGCGAGGACTTCTTCGAGCGCGACGACGACCCGAACCGCCGCGACGCCGAGGGCAACCCGGTCGGCTCGCTGCTCATCGAGTACGCGGTCGGCAACACCGGCGACCTCTACGCCGAGAACACCGGCAAGCTGCTGATGGCAGGCGCGAAGATCCGCTTCAGCGGCCACTACCACTCGATCGGCGAGGTGATCCGCGACCGCCAGCGGGTGGGTTTCGGCTTCTACCCCCGCGGCGTCGTGCCGAAGCACCGGATCGTGTCCACCCGGCTGTTTGCCGGCCTGCCCAGCAACCGCGGCTGGCGCAACAACGAACTCTCCATCCCGCCCGGCGCCGACAACGTCCGCCACGACGGCTACCGCGTCCTCGACCGGCCGATCCAGTTGATCAGCTTCCAGGCCCACATGCACTACCGGGGCAAAGGCATGGAGCTCGAGGCGATCCACCCAGACGGCCGCCGCGAACTGCTCACCCGCATTCAGAACTACGACTTCAACTGGCAGATCGCCTACCCGTACAAGCACCCGCCGGTCTTCCCCGCCGGCACCGTCCTGCACGTGACGTCCTACCACGACAACTCGGAGAACAACCCCTACAACCCCGACCCGACCGCCTGGGTCGGCTGGGGCAACCGAACCGTCGACGACATGGCGATCGGCTGGACGAACTTCGTCTTCCTGTCCGAAGAGGACTACGAAGAGCACGCGGCGGCCGGCGCCGCCACGGGCGCGGGCGACTAGTCCAAAGCCGCCGCGGGCAGTACGGCGGTGTGTACGCCGCCGTCCCGCCACGCGAAGATCAGGCGATCGTTGCCGTGGACGAGCTTGGGTACGCCGACGGCGCTGCGGCCGGCAGGCGCCGGCGCGACGGTGTGCGCAGTGCCGGCTTCTCCGTCTCTACTGACGCGACGGACTCGCAGTTCGAAGTGACCGGTTTCCGAGCGCTCGACCCAACTGACCGCGGCGCTGCCGTCGTCGAGCGTGGCGACGCCGGCCCAGCCGCGTGGGGAGCCGTCGTCGATTCGGATCGGAGCGCCGAACCGCCGCTCGCTGGTGTTCCAGAAGGCCACCAGGACCTTCGACTCACCGCCGGCGGCGGTGAACCAGGCGACTGCCGGACCTGCTTCGCCCGAAGCCAGGGCCGGGCCGTTCGTCGGACAACCCCGGATGTGCCAGCCGTCGCGGTGGACGAGCTTCGAACCGCTCCACCGTTCGTCCCGGAGGCGAGCGAAGGAGATGTCCCGGAACTCGCCCTCGCGACGGTCGCGGAAGGCCACGAACAGGCCATCCGAACTCGGCGCCATCGCCGTCGTGCAGCAACTGCACACGTCTGCGTCCACCTGGCGGTCGTCCACCAGTGCGCCGGCTGCATCGAAGCGGGCTGAACGAAGGGGCATCCGCGGTTCCACCTCGCCGTGTCCCGCGGCGGTCGACTCCGCATCGTCGTCACCGACGGTGGCCAGGTAGGCCATCTCGAACCCGTCCGCTGCCGGGGCATACGCCACGAATCCGGCATACCCGTCAACACCGTCGCCAGTCGCCTGGAACACTTCTCGCCAGGTCTCGCCCCGGTCTTCAGAGAAGGCCAGCCGGATGCCGTAGCCGTAGTCGCCCTGCCGGTCCTCGTCGTGAACCAGCCAGTGCGCCGCCAGCCGGTCGCCGGGCAACGGCACGACCGCGGGGTGGTCGATCCAGTTGACGAACCAGTTCTTGCCCGTGGCGATGGTTGTCGCGGGTCCCCACCTCTTACCTTTCAACTCCGCGAACCGAAGCGCATGACCGCCCTCGCCCAGGCGCTCAACCCAACTGAGGACGATCGTCCCATCGGGTCCCGCGTTCAGGGCATAGCTGCTGCTCTGCTCCGCCGCAGGCGTATCGAGCAGCCGCACCTCAGCGGACGCAGCCGTAGGCAGGACGCTGATCCCGAAAGCAATGAAGAAGAGGAGACGACTCACGGGCCGGTTTGTCTCGCTACTTCCAGGTCACCGCCATGGCGAAGAAGTGGTCGAAGACCTCTCGGTTGGGGTGGTTGGCGTCGTTGTTCTCGGGGCTGCGGATGTAGAAGTCGAGTTGCTGGGCCGCGGGGTTGACGGCTCCGGCAGGGCCCTCGGTCGGCTCGAGTTGCACCTGGAGCGTCTCGCGG
This sequence comes from Acidobacteriota bacterium, assembly GCA_011525365.1. Lineage (GTDB taxonomy): Bacteria > Acidobacteriota > Thermoanaerobaculia > Multivoradales > Multivoraceae > Multivorans. Next base: position 951,198 of record WTGQ01000002.1, on the reverse strand, counting down.
TCGCGCATTCCCTGCGTGACCATGAAGTGGATCTGGTAGTCGCTGTACAGTTCCTCTCCGTCGAGAGTCCCGCGCCCGTAGCCCCAGCCGGCGACGTAGAGGAGACTCTTGGGCCAGTTCGAGTCGCCGCATCCGGCGTCGCCGTGCTCGAACAGGTAGGCCGCGATGCCGCCGTCCTGACAAGGCGAAAACTCGTGGAAGCGGTCAAGCTCGACGACGTACTCCCCTTCCGGCAGCTGCAGCTCGGCTCGGAACGTGCCCGTGTTGGCGATCTCGTCGACGTCGATCAGGATCTCCCCACCGACAGGCGCCACGTTGCTCGCGTCGTCGCCCATGTGGTCCCAGGGCGACTCGTCGTCCAGGCGGCCGACCTGGTGGACATCGGTGCCCACGATGACGAAGCGACCGTCGTACAGCTCGTGCTGCTCCGGCTCGTAGAGGCCCATGGCCGTGCCGGGCTGGTTGCGGGCGGTCACCGGCTCGGGTTCGGGCTCCGCCGCGCCCTCGCCGATGCGCACGGCACAGCCAGCCAGGAGCAGGGCCGAAGCCAGCCACAACGTCATCTCCGCTCGGCGCATCTTCATCGTTCCGCACCTCCTTCGAGCCACTATAGCCACAGGAGGATCAATCACCCGAGTAGAATCCGGCCCGTGCTGGACATCCTCCCCGACGTGGACCGCTGGCGCGCGGACGGCCAACGCGTGGCCGTCGCGACGGTGATCCGCACCGTCGGCTCCTCGCCGCGGCCCCTCGGCTCGAAGATGGCCGTGTCCGACACCGGGAGCATCGCCGGCTCGGTTAGCGGCGGCTGCATCGAGGGCGCGGTGATCGAGGAGGCCCAGTCGGTGCTGGAGGACGGCCTTCCGAAGCGGCTCAGCTACGGCATCTCGGACGAGCAGGCGTGGTCCGTCGGCCTGACCTGTGGCGGCGAGGTCGAGGTGCTGGTCGAACGCATCGACGGCTGAGGCGGGAGGCTCGCCCCAATGGGTTTCGAGTCCCTCCGCCGGTCCCTGCTCGCGGGCGAACGGGTGGTCGCGTTCACCCGCGCCGACGGCGCCGGCCTCGGAGCGCGCATGCTCGCGAGGCCGGACGGCCGGGCGGAAGGAACGCTGGGCGAGGCCGACCTGGACCGGGAAGCTCTGGCCCTCGCCACGGCGGAGACGCTGCCGGCCACCGGTCTGCGCGAGATCGAGGGCGTCGAGGTGTTCGTCGAGACCTTCGAGCCGCTGCCCCAGTTGTTCATCGTCGGCGCCGTCCACGTCGCGATCCACCTGGTCCACTTCGCAGGCCGTCTCGGCTTCCGCACCGTCGTCGTCGATGCCCGCTCGGCCTTCGCCACCACCGAGCGCTTTCCCCACGCCGACGAGCTGGTCGTCGAGTGGCCGGCGAACTACCTGGCCCGCGTGCCGCTCCACGCCAACACCTACTGCGTCTTCCTCACGCACGACGAGAAGCTGGACAACCCCGCGCTCCAGGTCGTTCTCGAAGCCGGGGTCCGCTACGTCGGCGCCCTCGGCTCCTCGCGCACCCACGCGAAGCGGGTCGCGGCGCTTCGCGAAGCCGGCCTGGCGGGCGAGCTGATCGACCGGATTCACGCGCCGATCGGTATCGATCTCGGCGGCCGCAAGCCCGAGGAGATCGCGATGGCGATCGCCGCCGAACTCGTCGCCGTGCGAAACGGCAGGCAGGCCGCCGGAAAGCCATGACCGGTCCGGTCTCCGGCGTCGTCCTCGCCGCCGGGCTCTCGACAAGGTTCGAGGCCGGCGCGGACAAGCCGAAGCAGCTCTTCCGGGTCGGCGGCGAGAGCCTGGTCCGCCGAACCTGCCGGGCAGCCCTCGCGTCCGCCCTCGGGGAAGTGATCCTCGTCACCGGCTACGCGACCGGGAGAGTGCGGTCGGAGGTCGCCGACCTCGACCTGCGAACGGTCCACAACCCGTCCTACGCCGACGGCCAGAGCGGATCGGTCCGTTGTGGCCTGGCCGCCGTTGCGGATGACGCCAAGGGCGCCATGTTCCTGCCGATCGACCAACCCGGTCTCGACGCGGCCGTCATCGACCGGCTGCTCGGCGCGTTCGGCGGACCCGACTCGATCGTCGTGCCGACCTTCCGGGGCCGGCGCGGCGCTCCTGCCACGTTTGGCCGCGACTGGTTCGCCCGCCTGGAAGGGCTGCGAGGCGACGAGGGCGCGCGTCCCCTGCTCCGCGAACTGGCCGAGCGCGTCGAGGAACTGGAACTCGACTCGGAGCTGCCGCTGGTCGACATCGACACGGAAGCGGAGGCCCGCGCCTGGGTCGAAAGGTCCGGCACACCGTGACGCCGCTCGACCGGCCCCTCCGGCTCCTGCCGCGCGTCCGGAACTACGACTGGGGCACGCTCGACTTCATCCCCCGTCTCTGCGGCCGCGAACCAACAGGGCGCCCGGAGGCCGAACTGTGGTTCGGAGCGCATCCGGACGCACCGGCCGACGTTGTCCTCGAATCAGGCGGCGCCGGCTCGATTCCGCTCGACCGGTTGATCGCCGAGCGGCCGGTCGAGGTCCTGGGCAGCGACTCCGCGATGCCCTTCCTGACCAAGGTCCTTTCGGCAGCCCGGCCGCTGTCGATCCAGGCCCATCCGGGCCGCGAGCAGGCCGCTCGCGGCTTCGCGGCCGGCGCGTCTGGCAACTACCGGGATCCGAACCACAAGCCGGAGTTGCTCTACGCGCTCACGCCTTTCTCCGCCCTCTCCGGCTTCCGGCCGCCCCTGGAAGCCGCCGGCCTGCTCGGCGCCCTGGCACTGGATCAACTCGAACCGCACGTCAGGCGCCTCGAGTCGGAGGGAGCGGCCGCCTACCGGCCTCTGCTTGCCGCGTTGAGGGAACAGACGGCGACGGACCTTGCCGCCAGGGTCACTCGCGCCGCCAGACTCGCCGTCGGGGCCATTAAGCCGGAACGGCGGGACGCGCTGGACTGGATCGACCGGATCGCCGCCTTCCATCCCGATGACCCGCTGGTCGTCGCGCCCCTGATCCTGCGGCTGATTCACCTCCGGCCGGGACAGGCGCTCTTCACCGGACCGGGCGTACCCCACAGCTACCTGGAGGGCTCGGGGGTCGAGGTCATGGCGAACTCCGACAATGTCGTGCGCCTCGGGCTGACATCCAAACGGGTGGACCCCGGCGAACTCCTCGACATCCTCGTCTACGAGGTCGCGGAAGACGCCAGGCTGGAGCCCGAAGTGGAGGAACTGCCCGGGGGCCAGAGCACCGGCTTCACGCCGCCGGTGGCGGACTTCCGGCTCGAAATCCTGGACATCGCGGTCGGCGGCGCCGCGGCGCTTCCAGCCGACGACAGCGTGCGCATCGCCCTCGTGCTGGAGGGCGAAATCGAGATCCGCAACACCGCCGGCGCCGAGAGCCTGCGCCCGGGGCAAGCGACGCTGCTGACCGCCTCCGCCGGAGCCGCCATCGCGGCCGGCACCGGCAAGGTCGCCGTGACGACGCCCAATCGCTAGCCGGCGGACGCTTTCTTCGCGTCCCTGTCCGCCGCACGCCGGCGTCCCATCTGGAATGCCACACCGACCACGATCAGCAACGCGACCCCCGCATGTGCCGGCAGCCCTTCGAGGCCGACCGCCGCGATGATCAGCAGGGCGCCGATGAACGACGAAACGACGATCAACGCCGTCTCGAAGACGACACGCAGCACCCACGCTCCGAGTAGGGCGGCCGCCGCGATCACGATCCACCACAGGATGTCCCACCGGGCGCCGTAGAAGCTGATCGCCCACAGGGCCGCCCCGGCGCCCAGCATGGCGCCGGCGAGAGCCACCGCGACCTTGCGCACGATGAAGGCAAGCAGCGCGGCAAGGACGCCAACGCCCACCGCAATCAGCAGCCGCATCTCGCTCGTCAGGGACAGCAGGTCCTGCGGAATGCCGTAGACGACGAAGAAACCGACCAGACCGATCAACGCCGTGTAGAGCTGACGCCCCAGGAGGAGGAGCAGAAGGCCCGCGACCACCCACAGCCAGGGCGGGCCGAGCGCACCCTCGCTCCCGAATCGGCCCAGGCTGACTCCCTCGCTCCAGAGGCTGATGTTCATCCACCTTCCCTTTCGAGTTCCGAGACGATCCAGGCGAGCGCCGCCTCGCGTGGCTCGTCCCTTCCGGCAAGAAGCCCCTCGCGGGTGAGCGCTACCGCAGACTCGGGCTGGACCGGTCTGCCTTCGACCCGTTCGCCGCTGGGCCGCTCGAAGTCCGCGATCGCACGCATCAACAGATCCCCGTTCGGCATCCGCTCGATAATCGATGGCAGCGCCGCACCGGCAGTCGGCCCACCGAACAGCCTCGCCCGCCCATGATCCTGGAGACCGGCAGCGAAGATCTCGCTCGTGCTGGCGCTGCCGCCGTCGATCAGCACCGCGACCGGACCCCCGAACCCCTCGATCCTCTTCGTGGCGCGCGAGACCTGCCGCGGGAAGACGGTCAGGTTCAGCTCGGTGCTGCGGTTCTTCATCCTGCCCAGCACGACTCTCTCCTCGAGCAGATAACCGGCGATACTCACGGCTGTCCCGGCAACGCCGCCAGGGTTGCCGCGCACGTCGATCAACACACCGTCGACGGCCGGCGAGCCTTCGGCGGGCTGGCCGTAGAGCGCGGCCTCGAACGCCGCGACCACAGGAATCAGCCAGACGTTGAAGCGCACCGACAGCACCCGGCCAGCGCCGGTCTCCAGCACCTCGGTTTCGAACAGGTACCGCATGGGCGGCAGGTTGCCGAAGCCCACCTCGACCGCGTCGGGATGGTGGGCACGCTCGAAGACGAATTCGGTCCGATCGCCCGCGAGGTCCGCGAACTCGACCGCAACCGGATCGCCTGCGTCTCCATACAGCAGGCCCTCGACGGCCCGCGACCGCACCATTCCCGCGACCGGCGGATCGAGGGAATCGAGGTGGAGGCAGCCCGGGAGCGCCGCAAGACCCTGGGCCGCCACCCGCACGACCTCGAGTCCGGCGGTCAGTCCCTGACGGTCGGCGGACGAACCGGGCTCGACCCGGCTGACCACGGGCATCGAGTCGATGAAGCGAACCTCGAACCCCGGACCCGCGTCCGACGCGGCGGAGCCGCCATCGCCCGCCACGGCCCGGATCAAGGCTCGCGTGCATCCACGCGCTCCATCCGAACCATCCGCCGGCGCCGCACTCTCGATCGACCCGGGCCCCGGCAGAACGCCGAAGTGAGACTGGCCCAGCCGGGAAAGCATGTTCTGCAGAACGAGACGCAACTCGGCGTTGTCCGCCGCATCCCGGGCACGGGGCCGCAGCTCATCGCCGACCGCCTGCCAGTCGACGCCGCCCATCGACTCGTCCCAGAACGTGTCGCCGATCTTCCGCCAGGCGAAGTCGAACGTCTCGACGTTGAGGCTTGCCGCCGGGCCGGACGGACTATCCTCCGGCTGCGGCTGGGCAGCTATCGCCACCGCGAAGCCGAGAAGGGCAAGCGACACCGCCCGGCGCCATCGATCCGCACGCTGCATGGTCGCGGAATGCTACAGGCGGCCGGGTGCTAGCGTCCTCTGCCGTGCGCGTTCTCTACGTGCTGCGGCACGCGAAGTCGGACTGGAGCGCCGCCTACGGCGGAGTCGACCACGAGCGGCCTCTGAACGCCCGGGGGATCAAGGCCGCCAGGACCATGGGCCGGAGACTCGCCGACCGGCGGGCTCTGCCTGACCGGATCCTCTGTTCGTCCGCGGTGCGCACGCGACAGACGATCGAACTGGCGGTCGCCGCGGGCAACTGGAACCGCACCACGATCCTGGAACCTGCGCTGTACCTCGCCTCGCCGGGCAGCGTGATCGACCTCCTCCACGACCAGTCCGACCAAGCGCACTCGATCCTGATCGTCGGCCACCAGCCGACCTGCGCGGAACTCGTCCGCCGGCTGACCGGCGACGATCCGCCCCGTTTCGTGACCGCAGCGGTCGCCTGCGTGCAGCTCGACATCACGTCCTGGAACGAGATCGAGCCCTACTGTGGCCGGCTCGCCTGGTTCAGTACACCACGATCCGGCGACTAGCGGTTCGGACCGCGCTCCATCGGCACCGGCTGCCAGCGCTCCAGCGCGACCCGCGGCAGCACCGTCGGGTTGACGCAACTCATCGGCCAGCGGCCACGCAGCGCCAGCGACACCTCGCGCCCGACGCGCCGCCGAGTCACCGGCCGCATCCGGGTCGTGGCTGAAGCGACGTGAGGGGTCAGGATCACGTTGTCCATGCCCAGCAGGGGATTGTCCGCGGCCGGAGGCTCCTGCTCCAGCACGTCGAGCGCCGCGGCGGCGATGCCGCCCGATTCCAGCGCCGCGATCAGGGCCGCCTCGTCGATCGTCGGTCCGCGTCCGGCGTTGATCACCACCGCACTCTCCTTCATCGCCGCGAACTCGGGGCCCGAGAGCATGTGCCTCGTCTCGGCGTTTAGCGGCGCGTGCATCGACAGATAGTCGGACCGCTCCAGAAGTTCGTCGAAGCTGACCGGCTCGACGCCCTCTCCGGTCATCTTGAGCTCACTGACGTACGGGTCGTGCGCGATCACCCTCATGCCGAAGGGCATGGCCCGCCGCGCCACCGCCCTCGCCACGTTGCCGAAGGAGACGAGGCCCAGGGTCTGGCCCCAGAGCCGCGGCACCTCGTTGAGCAGAGGCCGCCCCTGGAACCAGTCGCCGCGGCGGACCATGCAGTCCATCTCGCGCATCCGCCTGGCGCCGGCCAGAAGCAGCGCCATCGTGTGGTCAGCCACCTCCTCAATGAACACGTCCGGCACATTGGTGACCACGATGCCGGCTTCCGTCGCCGCCTCGACGTCGACCATGTCGACGCCGACACTGCCCACACCGATCACGATGCACTCATCGAGACCCGCGATCACCGAGCGGCTGATCCGAAACCCCCAGGAAGTGATGACGGCCGCCGCGTCCGATGCTTCGGCCAGGAACTCCTCCTCCGACGTCGCCGCCACCTCGACCAGTTCCGCCACCGGCAGGAGCGCCTCCAGCTCGAAGGTGTACCGCGTGTCGACGGAAGCCGCCTTGGCGATGGCCGGCAACTGGACGACGACCTTCTGCACAGAGCCCCTCGGACCTGGGAGCCGGTTCACCGGGTCGCTTCCCGCGCGGCGATTTCACCGACCGCCCAGTCGCGCAGCCCGTTGTAGTCGGCCTTGCCGTTCGCCGCCCGGCCAACGGTGTCCCGCACCAGAATGCGCTTCGGCGCCTTGTAGGACGCCAGTTCCCGCTTCACCCAACCGATGACGTCCGGTTCGCTGTAACCCTCCGAGTCGTCGAGTTCAACGACCGCGGTCACCGCCTGACCGAAGCGCTCGTCCGGGACACCCACGCACACCGCGTCGCGAACCGAAGGGTGCGTCTTCAGCACTTCCTCGACTTCTTCAGGGAAGATCTTCTCGCCGCCGCTGTTGATGCACACCGAGCCGCGGCCATAGAGCTTGAGGGAGCCATCGGCCTCGACGGTGGCGTAGTCACCCGCCATCGAGTAGCGGACGCCGTCGACTTCGGTGAAGATGGCCGCCGTCTTCTCAGGGTCCTTGTAGTACCCGACCGGAATGTGACCGGTCACGGCGATCCGCCCAAGCACCCCCGAACCCGGCTCGACCTTGTTGCCGTCGTCGTCGATCACGCAGGCGTTGTCGCCGAGCACGAAGGAGGCCGTTTCGCTCGCCTCGCCGGCGGTCGAGTCCGAGCGGCCCATGCCGATCGACTCGGACGACCCGAGGCTGTCCGTCAGGATCGTCTCCGGCGGGCAGAACCGCAGGAAGGCGCGCTTGACTTCGGCGCTCCACATCGCCCCCGAGGAAACCACAGCTTCGAGGCTGGACAGATCGAAGCGATCCGGTTCGGCCTCGAGCGCGCGCACCATCGGCCGGGCGAACGCGTCGCCCACGATCGCCATCCCGTTGATCTTCTCCGCGGTGATCGCCTCGAGAGTAGCCACGGCATCGAAGCGGCGGTTGGCCAGAGTGATCACCGTGCCGCCGTTCAGCATGCCGCCGAGGGCGGTGAGGAAGCCGGTGCCGTGCATCAGGGGGCAGGCGGGAAGGGAAACGCGCCGCATCAGGAGTTCGTCGAACTGGGGCACGAGACCCGGAACACCGCTCGAAAGATCGAACGGCTCGGGCCGGCCTTCGTTGCCGAGCAGCCAGAGGTCGTCGAGCCGCCACATGACGCCCTTCGGCATGCCGGTCGTGCCGCCGGTGTACAGCAGCCAGAGATCGTCGCCGCTGCGCGACCAGGGCGCCTCGAAGGCCGTCGAGTCGTCCGGCGCCCCGGCGGCCGCCTGCTCGTAGGGAATCGCCCAGTCGGGACAGGGACCCGAGCCGTCGTCGACCCAGAGCCACGTGTGGATTCCCGGCATCTTCGACCGGAGATCCGCGATACGCGACGCGAAGCAACCGTGGAAAACGACCGCCACGACGTCCGCGTTGTCCCACAGGTAGAGGAGTTCGCCCTCCACGTAGCGATAGTTCGTGTTCACCGGCACCAGGGACGCCTTGAAGCAGGCGAGCACGGATTCCAGGTACTCCGGCACGTTGTAGAGGTACTGCGCCACCTTGTCCTGGCGCTTGGCGCCGCGCGCGATCAGCGTCGCCGCGACGCCGTTCGCGCGGCGATGCATCTCAGCCTGCGAGTATCGGCGCGCCGGTTCGCCGCCCAGGGGATCGACGAAGGCCTGCGCCGGCGCCTCCGGCTGGTGCCGTGCTATCGCTTCGAGGATGTCCGCGTGATGCCAGTCGCTCATGGGCGCGCAATCTAGCAGTCCGACACGGCGAACCGGATTCGCGCTAGCTTCGGGGACGACTTGACGATCGTGACCAGGAACACCCGCCGAACAACCCGCGGGACGCGCCTTCGCGTCCAGACGATCACAGTAGTCGTCGCGCTTCTGTCGGCTCTGCCGGCTGCAGCCATCGTCTACGTCATGCCGACGGACGAGAGCATGGTGGACCGGTCACCGATCATCGTCTTCGGCGAGGTCCTGAGCGCGCAGCCGGGGTCCGATGCGAGGCTTCCGACAACCGACTACCTCTTCGCGGTCGAGGAGGTGCTGAAGGGCTTCGTGCCGGGCAGCGGCATCATCGTTCGGCAGCCGGGAGGCGTCGGTCCGGGGGGCGTGGCGATGAGAGTCCTCGGCCTGCCGATGCTCGCCGAGGGCGACCGCGTTCTCCTCTTCCTCGAGCCGTCGGACGGCGTCTACCGCCCCGTCGAGTTCGCCCTGGGCCTGTTCTTCGAGGTCCGGGCAGAGGACCGCCTGCTGCTGGCGCGCGAGCCGTCACTCCGGGCCGAGCTGCCGGCGATGGACGACCCGGCGGCAGCCGAGCGGACCCGAAGCCGCCAACCGCGCGACGCGGATCGCTTCCGCCTCTGGATCGCCGACCGGTCGGCAGGCGTGGAGCGGCAGGCCGACTACTTCGACGCCGACTGGCGGGAATTACCCCAGACGATTGCCGAGCCGTTCCGGCTCACCCGGACCCCCGGGGAGTGCTTCCGCGACGGTTTCCCCATCCGATGGCGTGAGTTCGACCGCGGCGCGCGGATCGGCGTCACCGTCCAGGCAGGCGGTCAGCCCGGCGTGCCTGGCGGCGGCCTGTCGGAGGTGCGCGCGGCCATCCGCGCCTGGAACGATGATCCCGGCAGCCGGGTGAACCTGACCCTTGGCGGCACGTCGAACCGGGACTTCCTGATCGACGAGGTCGACGGGGTGAACTCCATCTCGTACGAGGATCCGTTCGACGAGATCCCGGGGTCGTACCGACGGGGCGAGGGCGGGACGATCGCCATTGCCCACACGTTCTTCTACTGCGGCGCCTCAACGACGCCGCACACGGTTCCGGGCAACGACGATATGGAGGCACTCGAGATCATCGAGTCCAATATCACGACGCAGGACGGATACAGCGAGTGGGTGAGCGTGACCTCGAATCCGCGCAAGTCCCACGAGGAGGTCATGGGCCACGAGCTGGGCCACCTGCTCGGGATCTCCCACCCCTGCGGCGACCCGGCGAGCGGGCCTTGCGGCAGTGTGACCCGCGAGGCACTCATGCGCGCGTACGCCCATGCCGACGGCCGCGGCGCCCGTCTGAACAGAGACGACCAGGCCGCGGTGCGGCACCTCTACCCTTCCCACGCCCCGGATCTGGTCGTCGAGTTCCCGCAGTCGACCGAGACTGCCGTGGCGCCGGGCGGCGCTTTCAGCTTTGCCGTGACGGTACGCAACCGTGGCCGCAGTCCCTCGGACGCCACGACGCTGCGCTACTACCGGTCTTTGAACAGCCGGATCTCCTCGGCTGACACGCCCGTGGGAACGGACCCTGTGAGCGCCCTCTCCCCGTCGGCGACGGACGGGCAGTCCATCGACCTGCAAGCGCCTTCCACTCCCGGCACGTACCACTACGGCGCCTGTGTCGACTCCGTGTCCGGAGAATCGGACACGACGAACAACTGCTCCAGCGGCGTGCCGCTGGCCGTAGGCGGAGCAACGGCAAGCTGCAGTGGGGACACCTGTCTCCTGCAAGAACAGCGCTTCAGGGTGAAGGCCCGCTACTCGAGGGCCGGCGCCCCGAGCCAGAGCGCCGGAGCGATGGAAGCGGCGCTGGCGGGCTCCGCCGGGCTGTTCGGTGGCGAGAGCGGGAATCCCGAACTGCTCGTGAGGGTCGTGAATCAGTGCCGCACCACGGGCTACTGGGAAGTGCACGCCGGGGTCGCATCGGACGCCGACTTCAGCGTTGCCGTAAGACACGTCGAAACCAACGAACTCAAGTGGTTCCGGACCCGGGACCGCCGGTCCATCGCCGACACCGAGGCGTTCGCCTGTACGACAAGCGACGACCATGCGGCGCCAGCCGATCCCGGCGGTACCGCGAATAGGCTCCCGTGCAGCGGCGTCACCTGTCTCCTGCAGGAAGACCGCTTCAGGGTGAAGAGCTGGTACGCGCGCGGCGGCGGTTCGAGTCAGGCCGCCGATGCGACATCCGTGGATCTGGGCGAATCGGCCGGCCTCTTCGCCTTCGACAGCGGCAACCCGGAGCTGCTGGTCCGGATAGCCGACACATGCAGTGCGAGCGGCTACTGGACGGTCTACGCGGGGACCGCCTCGGACGCGGACTTCAGCGTGGCCATCAGGGACACCGAGACGAACGAACTCAAGTGGTTCCGTTCGCGGGACGGGCAGGCCGTCGCGGATGCCAGGGCGTTCCGGTGTACCGGGTCGGACAACGGAACGCCGCCCGGCGGCCCTGCAGACAGCCCCTGCAGCGGGGACACCTGCCTCCTGCAAGGGCAGCGTTTCAGGGTCAAGGCCCGCTACTCGATAGCCGGCGCCCCGGGTCAGAGCGCCCCAGCGATAGAAGCGGCGCTGGCGGATTCCGCAGGCCTGTTCAGCGCCGGGAGCGGCAGTCCCGAACTGCTCGTCAGGATCGTCAATCGCTGCCGCACCACGGGCTACTGGGAGGTGTACGCCGGCGTCGCATCGGCGGCCGACTTCAGCGTTGCCGTACGGGACACCGCCACCAACGAGCTCAAGTGGTTCGGAGTGCGAGACGGCCGGTCCGTCGCGGACACGGAGGGGTTCGCCTGCACGGGTGGGGACTCCGCGACATCGAGCCGCGGGGGCGGCGACGCGGACGACCCGATCTGCGCCGGCGCAACCTGTCTTCTGCAGGATGACATCTTCAGGGTAAAGGCCTGGTACGTGCCTGACGGCGGTTCGAGTCAGGCCGCGGGCGCGCTATCGGCGGACCTGGGCAAGTCCGCGGGCCTCTTCACCTTCGCCAGCGACCACCCCGAACTGCTGGTGCGGGTCGCCGACACATGCAGCAGCAACGGCCACTGGACGGTCTACGCGGGAGCCGCCTCGGACGCCGACTTCAACCTTGCGATCCGGGATACCGACACGAACGAACTCAAGTGGTTCCGTTCACGGGAGGGGCAGTCGGTCGCCGATGCTGAGGGGTTCGCGTGCGGCGACCGTGAACCGCGGGCGCCCGACCTGGTCGTCTCTTCCGTTTCGGCGAGTGACACGACATCTGAGGGTCAGAACCCGTAGGTCCTATACTCGTCGGCGCGAATCCACACATGGTCGAACGGCCCAGCGACGACCAGTCCCGTGGGCAATGCGCCGCGGAATGCCTACCAGACAGCCGTTTCCCACTCACGCCTTTCCCTGGCTGCTGCGGCAGAAGGTCACGATCCCGGACCCGGTCGAGGGTTTCCTCCACCGGCCGGGACTCGAGAAGCGCGCGCGGCCCACACGCCGCAAGCTGACCGTGTTGAAAGCGTCAGGCGGCTTCGGCAAGACGACCCTGATGGCGGAGTGTTGCCGCCGGCTTCGTCGGGACGGGGTTGCCACGGCCTGGGTTTCCCTAGACGAAAACGACGAGCCTGGGCGGCTGGATGTTTACATCTCCTTCGCCTGCGCCGAAGCCGGATTGAATCTCCTCGACGCGGCGCCTGCGTACGAAGCCCCCGATGGCCCAGCGGGCCGAGTGGGAACGGTTCTGCGTGAAATCGAGGCGCTCGGAAGACCCTTCGTCATTGCCTTCGACGAGCTTGAGCGTCTGAATCCCGCCTCCGTCCCTCTCCTGGCGCTGCTCCTGCAGCGCTGCCCCGCGAACCTGCACCTGATGTTCGCCTGCCGCGCGGTCCCGGACGGCATCGATGTGGCTAGTCTCCTGCTGGCGGGGCACGCGGAGGCAGTGGAAACCGAAGACCTGAGGTTCTCCCGAGCGGAGGTGGCCAAGTTCTTCAGTCTCCGCCTTTCGCGTCGCGCCTTGGCGAAGGAGGTCAACCGGGCGGCTGGCTGGCCGGTCGCACTGCGGATTGCCCGGAACAGCATGGAACACGACGCGGAGGACGGCCGTATCAGGGCACACGGCTTCGTCGGAAACTGGATCGAGTCCCGCCTGTTTGCGGCGCTCCCGAGCCGCGAACGAGACTTCGTACTTGACATGGCGCTCCTTGATTGGATCGGCGCGGAACTGTTGGACGAAGTCCTGCAGCAGAGGGACTCGATGCGCCGCTTCGAGTCGATGACCGCGCTGACGGGGCTGCTCGAGCCGCTGGGTGACGGCGAAACCAGGCGATGGCGGCTGCATCCGTTGGTTCGGGAGCATTGCGCTGACAGGCGGTTTCGCGAAGACCCGGAGCGCTTTGCCGCCATCCATCGGCGCATCGCCACCGCCCTGGCGAAGCGCCGCGAGACGGTAGCGGCCATGCGCCACGCAATCGAGGGACGCGACCCGTTCCTCGCCGGCCGAATAGTCGAACAGGCGGGCGGCGTAAGCCTGTGGATCCGCAACGGTGTCCCGGAATTACATCGAGCGAATCACCTGTTGACAGAGGATGTCGTTGCCGAATCACCGCGCCTGAAACTTCTCAGATGCATGGCGCTGGCGCTTGCGGGGAGGGGCGCCGAGGCCCGGACGCTCTACGGGACGTGTCCCCGCTCCATTCCCTCCGGTGACCGGAAGGCCCACTACCGCTACGTCCTGGAGGATCTCACCGTTCGTCTCGGGCTGGCGCTGTACGGCGTATCTCCAGTCGGGTCGAACTGGTCGGAGACGCTGTTTCACGACGCCGCCAGGCTGACGGCAGAGGCCGATCTGGGTCCGGCCAAGCGCGGCGGGATCGAGTACGGTCTATGCATCCTCCACTTTCTGAAAGGTGAGTTCGATGACGCCCTCGACAGGCTCTCCGAGGCACTCGAGTCCACCGGCACGGACTACATCGTGCTGTACGGAGGAATCCTGCACGGCCAGATCGACTTCGTGAGAGGCCAACTGGAGGGCGCCCAAGCGCGCTTCCGCAGAGCACGGCGGATTGCCAAGGAGGCCTTTCTACTCGATCCTACGGCGATGACTAGCTGCGACGTCGTGCGACACGAGGTCGCTCTGGAATGCAACCCCGTTTCGGCAACCGCGGACCCACCGGGCGTGCTGAGGGTAACGACGAGCCACGGCGTGCCCTTCTCGTACTTCGCAACGGCCAGCAACGTGTTGATCGGCACGAGGCTGCGGACCGGACGGGTCGACAAGGCCCTCGCCGTGGCGGAGAGGCTGGTGCTTCGTTCGCGCAGGGCCGGGTTGACCGCCTTCCTGAGGTTGATCGTCGCGCTCCGCATATCGGTTCTCGTGATCGCCGGCCGCGTGGCGGAGGCCGAACGCGCCTGGCGGCGGGAGGCCCTGCCAGTGGAGCCTGCGGATTGCGTGGATCTGACGGCTCAGACTTGGAGGGAAATGGAGGCCGTTTCGGAAGCGCGCGCCCGCTTGTTGATTGCAGACCGACGGTGGAAGGAGGGACGGTCCCTGTTGCGCAAGATGCACGCCGTTTCGGCGAAGCTGGGCCTCCGCACCGTCGAGATGCGCGCCCTGGCGTTGTCCGTCCTGCTGGAGCAGCAAGCTGGTGACAACGAAGCGAGCCTGCAACATCTGACGGAGTACCTGAGGTTGTTCGCCGAATCCCCCTACGCCTGGCCCTTGGTGCGGGACCAGACAACCTGCGTAGGCGCATTGCGGATGTACGTCGACCTAGGCGCGGAGGCACAACACCAGCAAGCCGCTCGTACGCTTCTGGCGATGTGCGACGCGGACGATGGTTCGGCCCCGTCGCTCAGCGAACGGGAGCAGGAGGTGCTCCGACGCTTGAAGGGCCGCCGGGACAAGGAGATCGCGGCCGAAGTCGGCCTAAGCGCGCATGGCGTGAGGTACCACCTGCGAAGCCTCTTCGCCAAGCTCGGCGCTCGCAGTCGGGCGGAGGCCGTAGGGCGGGCTCAAGAGATGGGCTTGATCCCGGACGACTCCTGACCAGTGGCCGGCGATCTTCACTCCACCAGACCAGCTACACGTTTCTTGCCAGGACTACAAACAGTTTCGCGCTAGCTTTGGATCTAGCTCGCTAGTGGCACGACCTAGCGACGAGCGAGGACGAAGTCAACACCCTTCCGTCGCGGAGAGGACTCGAGCTCGATGAGTAAGGGCACGTTATCCGACAAACTGAGAACACACCTCCGCTTCCACGCGACCACGGCAGTCGTCGCACTGCTGGGCGCTCTGCCGGCGGCAGCCATCGTCTACGTCATGCCGACCGACGAGAGCATGGTGGACCGGTCGCCGATCATCGTCTTCGGCGAAGTGCTCAGCGTGCAGCCGGGCTCCGATGGGCGGCTTCCGACCACCGACTACCTGTTCGCGGTCGAGGAGGTGCTGAAGGGGTTCGTCGCCGGCAGCGGCATCATGGTCCGCCAGCCCGGGGGCTTGACCGACGACGGCAGGCACATGTGGATCATGGGCCTGCCGATGCTGGCGGAGGGCGACCGGGTGCTGCTGTTCCTGCGGCCGGAAGAGCAGGGCGCCCACACCATCGTCGAGTACGCGCTTGGGATGTTCTGGGAAGTTGAGGTAGGTGGCCGGTCCTTCCTGTTGCGTGAACCGTCTCTCCGAGCCGGCGAACTGCCGCCCCCCGGCGATCCGTCCGCCCACGAACGGGATCGGTACCGCCTCCCGCGCAAAGCAGCTCTCTTCCGACGTTGGATCCAGGATCGGGCGGCGGGCGTCGAGGGCTCCGCCGACTACTTCGAGACGGAAGACCTCCCGAAGGGCGTAGTCGCGGTGGGTTCTCCCTATCGCCTCTTTGATGAGGAGTGCGGCGTTCCGGCACGCTTGCCAGCCTTCGACCGCGGCGAAAGCCTCGACTACGTCGTCTATGCGGGCGGTCAGCCAGGTGTTCCAGGCGGCGGTCTTCAGCAAGTGCGGGCCGGCATGAGTCTGTGGAACAGGGATGCACAGAGTCGCGCGAACCTGGGGTTCTTACGCACAACGAGTGAGCGCCTACCTACCAGGGTGCTCGACAACACGGTCCGCAGAATCATGTACGAGGACCCGTACGACGAGATCGAGGGCTCTCTCGACCCACAGGAAGGCGGCACACTCGCCGTGAATTGGAGGGGTTGGTATGAATCATGCCAACCGCGACACCGTATTCCAGGTCGGGGGACGGAGGCGATCGAACTCTTCGGCTCGAACATCGTGACGCAGGACGGCCTGGGAGACTGGTTGCAGTCTGGACGAGTCGCCAATCCTGCCAACTACTTCGAGCGGGTGATCGCCCACGAACTGGGCCATGCGATCGGCATCGATCATCCTTGCGAACCAGAAGAGGCAGGCTGCAACGATTCTCACGAGCACTGGGGCGCGCTGATGTGGCCGACAGCGAACAGCAGCGACACGAGCCGGGCACGTCTCCACGACGACGACCGGGACGCCGTGCGTCACCTCTATCCAGCCGAAACCGATTCGCGCCCCGATCTCGTGGTCGAGTCCCCGCGCTCGACCGCGACCTCCGTGGCGCCGCGCGGCGCCTTCCGGTTCGCCGCCACGGTGCGCAACAGCGGTGACAGCCAGTCGGATGCCACGACGCTGCGCTACTACCGGTCGTCCGACAGCCGCATCACTACGTCCGACACGCCGATCGGTACCGACCCGGTGACCGCGCTCTCGGCCTCGGGCACGGACAGGCAGAACATCGGCCAACGAGCGCCGTCGACTCCAGGTACCTACTACTACGGCGCCTGCGTTGACGCGGTGGCCGACGAGTCGGACACCACGAACAACTGCTCCAGCGGCGTTGGCGTAACCGTCATCGGCCCCTCGGCTCCGGACCTGGTCGTCGAGTCGCCCCGCTCGACCGAGTCGTCGGTGGCGCCTCGCGGCGCCTTCCGGTTCGCCGCCACGGTGCGCAACAGCGGCGACCGCCCGTCGGTTGCCACGACCCTGCGCTACTACCGGTCGTCCGACAGCCGCATCACGACGTCCGACACGCCGATAGGCACCGACCCGGTGAGCGCTCTCTCGGCCTCGGGCACGGACAGGCAGAACATCGGCCAACGGGCGCCGTCGACTCCAGGTACCTACTACTACGGCGCCTGCGTCGATTCAGTAGCCGGCGAATCGGACACCACGAACAACTGCTCCAGCGGCGTGCCGATCTCCGTAGTCGGAGAAACGGCAAGCTGTAGCGGAGACACATGCCTTCTGCAAGGGCAGCGCTTCCGAGTCAAGGCCCGCTACTCCAAGGCGGGCGCCCCGAGCCAGAGCGCCGGCGCCGTGGAAGCAGCGCTGGCAGGCTCCGCCGGGCTCTTCGATGGCGAGAGCGGCAGTCCCGAACTGCTAGTCCGGATCGTCAATCAGTGCCGCACCACCGGCTACTGGGCCATGTACGCCGGGGTCGCATCGGACGCCGACTTCAGCGTTGCCGTCAGGCACGTCGAAACCAACGAGCTCAAGTGGTTCCGCACCCGGGACCGGCAGTCCATCGTCGACACCGGAGCGTTCCCCTGTACGACGAGCGACGACCGCGCAGCGCCAGCCGATCCCGGCGATACCGCAAGTGGCGTCGCCTGCAGCGGCGATACCTGTCTCCTGCAAGAAGATCGCTTCAGGACGAAGAGCTGGTACGCCTTCGACGGCGGCTCGAGTCAGGCCGCCGATGCGGTATCCGTGGACCTGGGCGAATCCGCCGGACTCTTCGCCTTCGACAGCGGCAACCCGGAGCTGCTGCTCCGCATAGCCGACACATGCGACACCAGCGGCTACTGGACGGTCTACGCGGGGACCGCCGCGGACGCGGATTTCAGGGTGGCCGTCAGAGACACCGAGACGAACCAACTCAAGTGGTTCCGTTCACAGGGCGGGGAGTCCGTCGCAGATGCGGGTGCGTTCCCGTGCGGCGTAGCGGGCAACTCTGGATTCGACCTCGCTCCGGCAAACCGCCGGCCCGAGGAAATCGCCTACGGCCAAGGCCGCTTCTATGTCGCGGACGGCCTCAACGACAAGGTCTACGCGTATCGCGGCTCGGACGGCCGTCACGACGCTGCGGCGGACTTCGACCTGACGCCCGACAATAGCTGGCCCGAAGGAATCGCCTACGCCGAAGACCGTCTCTACGTCGTCGACTACCTGGACGACAAGGTGTATGCCTATCGCGGCTCAGACGGCCGCTACGACTCCCTTGTGGACTTCGACCTTGCGCCCGACAATAGCTCGCCCCGGGGAATCACGTACGCCGAGAACCTTCTCTACGTCGTGGACTACTCCGACGGCAAGGTGTACGCCTATCGCGTCTCAGACGGCAGTCACGAACCGGCTGCGGACTTCGATCTGGCTCCTGACAATAGCTGGCCGGAAGGAATCACCTACGCCGAAGACCGGCTCTATGTCGTGGACTACCTGGACGACAAGGTGTACGCCTATCGCGTCTCAGACGGCAGTCACGAACCGACTGCGGACTTCGACCTGGCTCTCAACAACAGTTCGCCCGAAGGAATCACCCACGCCGGCGGCAAGTTGTTCGTCCTCGACAACAGTGACGACAGAGTGTACGCCTACTCACTGGATGGCAGTCCCAGCGGTGGAACCGACGACCACGGCGATAGCTTCGCCAGCGCGACTTCAGTGACCGTTCCATCCACGACGCCGGGCGATCTGGAGGAGGCCGGCGACAACGACTACTTCCGCCTGGTGCTAAACCAGGCGGCCACGCTGACGGTAGAGACGACCGGAAGCACTGACACCTACGGAACTCTGTTCGACGGCAACGGCGCATCGCTGGAGTCGAACGACGACGGCGGAGCAGGTACCAATTTCGAGATCGAGAGAGCGGTGGCGGCGGGTACCTACTACGTCAGGGTGCGTGGATTCTCATCCACGACGACGGGCGCGTACGCGTTACAGGTGAGCACATCGGGCAGCGGATCTTCCGCTCCCGACCTCGTCGTGCAGTCGCCGTCGGTTAGCGACACGAGCCTGACGGCGGGCCAATCCTTCACGTTCCGGGCCACCGTGTACAACCGGGGAGACGGCAGGTCTGCAAGCACGACCCTGCGCTACTACCGGTCTTCGAACTCCACTATCAGCACTTCGGACACGCAGGTCGGCACGGACGCCGTCAGTGGCCTTGCAGCTTCGGGTTCAAGCGCCGAGTCGATCATCCTTACTGCGCCTTCGACCGCCGGTACGTACTACTACGGTGCCTGTGTTGACTCCGTTTCCGATGAGTCGAACACGAACAACAACTGTTCCGGCGGCACCAGAGTGACCGTGAGTAGCGGCGGCGTAACCGAGTACCGCTACGACGACGGGGACACCAGCAGTTTCTCCTCGCTGCGCACAAACGCCGGTGACGTCCACGAGCAGGAGTTCGCTCAGCGATTCCGGCTTAGCCAGAGCGGCACCGTGGATCACGTTACGGTCTGCGTCGCGCGGCGAGAGAATGTCGGCAACAGCAGTCGCCTGCCTTTCAAGCTCACCTTCTACGCCGATTCCGGGGGACGCCCGGGAAGCACTCTCGGGGAGTTCACGGGTTCGCTGCAAAGTCCTCCGGCTGGAGGGGGGCAGTGCTACCGGCTCGGCGGCTCCATCACCGCCCAGAGGCTCAGTGGCGGCGACACCTGGCTCGGCCTGTCCTGGCTGTCCTCAACAGGGATGGCGATGATGGTGGATGACCGCGCGACAGGGTCCACGAGGCTCAGCGTCAGGGCCCGTTTGACGTCGAACTCAAGCTGGATCGCGTGGCAAGACCATCCGACATCCTCGGTCAGAGTGTTCCTGATTCGTCTCGGAGTCAACCACGGCGGAAGCACAGCCGTCGCCCCAAGTTCCACCGAAGCCTCCGGAACGCTGGAAACCGATCCGTAGGCACACGGCCCTACGGAGGCGGTGCCGACTGGCCAACGCCACTTTCCTGTCGCTCGTGAGGATAGGGGACGTTCGACTATCCTCCTGCAACAGCACCACACAGCGGCCCGATCCGGGCAGAACTCGCCTACTGGAAACGGGCTACGAAGACAGGAGGTTCCCCATGGTCAGTGCCTTCGTCTGGACACGAGGCCTGCGTAGAGCTCTCACGGCGTCCTTGTCGGTACTCTCGGCGGCGGCTTTCCTGCTGGCGACCGCACTACCGATCTCCGCACAGAGAAACAACGTCATCCTGTTCGTCGGCGACGGCATGGGCGTGTCCACCGTCACCTCTACGCGCATCGCCACGGTGGGCGTCGACGGGCAACTCGCGCTGGACCGCATGCCCTACACCGCCATTTCGCGGACGGCGTCGGCCGACTACATCACCCCCGACAGCGCCGCCACCATGTCGGCGATGATGACCGGCGTCAACACGAACACGGGCGTGATCGGCTACGGCCCGACGACCGAGTACGCGGACTTCAACGGCAATGGCGACGGCGCGCGGTTGACGAACATCGGCGAGCTGGCCACTTCGCTGGGCTACGCGGTCGGCATCGTGACGACGACGCGGGTCACCCACGCGACACCGGCGGCCGTCTTCGCGCACGTCAACGACCGCAACCTCGAGAACGAGATCGCGGCGCAGATGACGCCGGGCGGAGGGGGCTACAACGACCGACTCGGGCAGGGGCTCCACGTCATCTTCGGAGGCGGGCGACGGCACTTCCTCCCCACTTCGGCGACCGACGACGAGGGCCTCGCGGGACGGCGAACGGACGGCCGCGATCTGCGAAGCGAACTGCAGGAGCGGGGCTATCGTTATGTCTGGAACCGGCAGGGACTCAACGCGCTGGGCGGTTCCGGCCGCGCGGTCGGCCTGTTCGCGTCGAGTCACCTGGAGTACGAAGCGGACCGGGACAGCGGCCAGCCGAGCCTGGAGGAGATGACCAGGAAAGCGATCCAGATTCTGGGCGCGACGGGAAAGCCGTACTTCCTGATGGTCGAAGCCGGACGAATCGACCATGCGCACCACGAGGGGAATGCCTTCCGCGCCTTCACCGACACCCGGATGTTCGATCGCGCGATCAACGCCGCACAGCGAAGCGTCAATCTCAACAGGACCCTGATTCTCGCGACGGCCGACCACAGCCACGTCTTCACGATCGCCGGTTACCCGATGCGACCGCTCGGCGACCTGCGCTACACACCCCGCTCGGTGCCCGCATCGTTCCGCGACCAGCCGCACAACGGCATCCTGGGAACGGTCCACGACATCGACAGCGGAGGCTCCATCTCGGAGAGCGGAGACTCCGGGGGCATTCCCTACACCATCCTGGGCTATGCCAACGGCCCGGGACATCGGAGCGGTTCACGCGTCAATCCGAACAACGACAGGACGGCCGGTTACGGCGGCGCCGTCCCTTCGAGCACCAGCCACTCGGCGTACCGGCAGGAGGCAACCGTCCCGCTGTTCCTGGAGACCCACGCCGGCGAAGACGTGATGATCTACGCGGTCGGCCGCACGGCGGAGAACGTGCGCGGCACGGTGCCCAACAGCAAGGTGTTCGACTGGATCCGGGACGGCTTCGCCGACCGGGGTGCCCGACGGCCTTCGCCCGGTCCGGATCCGGATCCGGATCCGGAACCTGAGCAGCCGCACGTGGCGAGCTGCACGCCGACGACCCCCGTACTCGAGTTCGAGGGCGGCTACGAAGTCAGCATGTGCTACGTCACGCCAAGCGGCGAGTCAGGTCAGGCCGAGGGCGCAGCCTGGTCCAGCGAGGGCGGCATCTTGTGGTTCTTCGGCCGCAACAACCCCGAAGTCCTCGTCAAGGTGCTGGACGGTTGCGGCAACAATCAACACCGTTGGGTGTTCGTGGCGCCCGTTACGACCCTGGAGTTCAGCCTTGTGGTGACGGGACCCGGGGGCGACCCCTGGGAGCACACGAACCGGCCGGGCGCTACGGCGACCACGAAGAGCGACACCAAGGCGTTCCGCTGCCAGTAGCAGCAGAGTCCGACGGTCTCGCTACATGCTGCGCCGGTACTCGCCGCCGACGCGATAGAGCGCGTCCGAAATCTGCCCGAGCGAGCAATGCTTGACCGTCTCCATCAGCTCCTCGAACACGTTGCCGCGGCGTCGCGCCACGTCCTGGAGGCGCTCGAGGCACGCCGGTGAGTGGTCGCCGTGACGCCGGTGGAAGGCGGCCAGACTATCGATCTGCTGTTGCTTCTCATCATCGGTCGAGCGGATGAGCTCCGCCTCGACGGTCTCGGCGAAGTCCTGGCCCTCGGCAAGGAAGGTGTTCACGCCGACCACCGGCAGGCTGCCGTCATGCTTCTTCGCCTCGTACTCCATGCTCTCGTCCTGGATCTTCGAGCGCTGGTACATCGTGTCCATCGCCGCCAGCACGCCGCCCCTCTCGGCGAGGCGCTCGAACTCCAGGTAGACCGCCTCCTCCACGGCGTCGGTCAACTGATCCACCGCGAAGGACCCCTGCCAGGGGTTCTCGCTCCGGTTGAGCCCGAACTCCCGGTTGATGATCAACTGGATCGCGAGCGCGCGCCGCACCGACTGTTCGGTCGGCGTCGTGATCGCCTCGTCGAAGGCGTTCGTATGCAGCGAGTTGCAGCGGTCGAGGATGCCGTAGAGCGCCTGCAGCGTCGTGCGGATGTCGTTGAACTGGATCTCCTGGGCGTGCAGGGAACGGCCCGAGGTCTGGATGTGGTACTTCAGCATCTGGCTGCGCGCTGAGGCACCGTAGCGCTCGCGCATCGCACGCGCCCAGATGCGTCTGGCGACCCGGCCGATCACGGCGTACTCCGGGTCCATCCCGTTCGAGAAGAAGAACGACAGGTTGGGTGCAAAGTCGTCGATCGACATCCCCCGCGCCAGGTAGTACTCGACGATCGTGAATCCGTTGGCGAGAGTGAACGCCAACTGGGTGATCGGGTTCGCTCCGGCCTCGGCGATGTGG
This sequence comes from Acidobacteriota bacterium, assembly GCA_011525365.1. Classification (GTDB taxonomy): domain Bacteria; phylum Acidobacteriota; class Thermoanaerobaculia; order Multivoradales; family Multivoraceae; genus Multivorans. Next base: position 928,445 of record WTGQ01000002.1, on the reverse strand, counting down.
TAGCCGCTGACCGAGGCGCTGTAGTAGTTGCGGACGTTGTGGTCGATGAAGAACTGCTGGACGTCGCCCATCATCCGTAGCGAGAACTCGGTCGAGAAGATGCAGGTGTTCTGGGCCTGGTCCTCCTTCAGGATGTCGGCCTGGACGGTGCCCCGGACCCGGCTCAGGGCGTCCGCCCGGATGCGCTCGTAGACGTCGCGTTCGACGACCTGGTCGCCGGAGATACCGAGCAGCGCCAGGCCCAGGCCGTCGTTCTCCTCCGGCAGCTCGCCGCGGTACACCGGCACGTCGCCACGGTGCCGCCGGTCGATCTCGGCCCGCGCCTGCTCCAGGCCGCCGGTTTCCCGCAGGTGACGCTCGACCTGCTGATCGACCGCGGCGTTCATGAAGAAGGCGAGGATGGTCGGCGCCGGACCGTTGATCGTCATCGACACGGATGTCGCCGGGTCGCACAGGTCGAACCCCGAGTAGAGCCGCTTCATGTCGTCGACGGTGGCGATCGAGACACCCGAGTTGCCCACCTTGCCCCAGATGTCGGGCCTGAGCCCCGGGTCCGAGCCGTAGAGCGTCACCGAGTCGAAGGCGGTCGACAGCCGGTTGGCCGGTTGCCCGCGGGAAACGTAGTGGAATCGACGGTTGGTGCGTTCCGCGATCCCTTCGCCCGCGAACATCCGCGTCGGTTCCTCGCCCCGCCGCCGGTAGGGGTAGACGCCGGCGGTGTACGGATAGGCGCCGGGCAGGTTGTGCTTCATCAGGAAGCGCAGCAGGTCGCCCCAGTCCGAGTACTCGGGCAGCGCCAGCTTCGGCATCCGCAGGTGGCTCAGGGTGGTCACGTAGTTCTCACCGGTGACCTCGCGGCCGCGGACCGGGTAGCTGTACTGATCCGCGCGTGCGGCGTCAACACGCTTGGGCCAGGCCGTCAGAAGCTCAACCGCTTCGGCGCCGACTTGCGCCAGCGCTTCCTGGTAGCTGCGGCGAAGCCGCGCCAGGGTCTGGTCGGTCGCCGCGTCGAGCGTCGCCGCCGCGTACCCGGCAAGTGGCTCCGGGAGATCCGGATCCTCCAGCTCGGCCAGAGCCCGGTAGCAGCCGTGCGCCTTCGAAGCAGCCGCCGCGCGACGCTCGGCGTCGGCCGCGGCCGCGCGGCCCGCCTCGGCGATCTCCGCGAGGTAGCGGTTGCGATTGTCCGGGATCAGGACGGCCGCCTTCGGCTCGCGTTGGTCCAGGTCGACCTGGGGGGTCCAGGCGGCCTCGTCCAGGTCGAGCCGCTCCCGGAGCAGCCGGCACACGTTCCAGAACATCCAGTTGACGCCCGGGTCCTGGAACTGGCTGGCGATCGTCGGATAGACCGGCACGTCCTCGTCGGCGACTTCGAAGGCGAGCCGGTTGCGACGCCACTGCTTGCGCACGTCGCGCAGCGCATCCTGGCCGCCCCGCCGATCGAACTTGTTCAGCACGACGACATCGGCGAAGTCAAGCATGTCGATCTTCTCGAGTTGGCTCGCCGCGCCGTAGTCCGAAGTCATCACGTAGATCGAGAGGTCGACGAGGTCGACGATTTCGCTGTCGCTCTGGCCGATGCCGGCGGTCTCCACGAGGACCATCGAGAATCCGGACGCCTTGAGCAACGCGATCGCGTCGCCGAGCACCTCGCTCGTCGCCAGGTGCTGCCGCCGCGTCGCCATCGAGCGCATGAAGGCGCGCTCGCTGCGCAGGCTGTTCATGCGGATGCGGTCGCCGAGCAGGGCGCCGCCGGTCCGCCGGCGCGTCGGGTCGACCGCCAGGAGGGCGATCCGCATCGCCTTCGCCGTCCCGGGCATGCACTCGAGAAAGCGATTGAGCAGCTCATCGGCGACGCTGCTCTTGCCCGCGCCTCCGGTGCCGGTAAGCCCAACGACCGGCACGCCGGCGCCGGCGAGCCGCCACTCCTTGCGCAAACGGCGCAGCTCGGACTCGCCAACCGCCCCGCGCTCGATCGCGGAGAGCAGGCGCGACAAGTCGATGTCGCCCTTCGGGTCCGAGGCCGCGCGCACACGGAACCGCGGTTCGGGCGACGGCCGGCGCTTCGTCTGCGCCCGCTCGACGACGTCGTCGATCATCGCCGGCAGGCCCATCTTCAACCCGTCGTCGGGGTGGTAGATCCGCTCGACTCCGTAGGCCTCCAGTTCCGCGATCTCCTCCGGCGTGATCGTGCCGCCGCCGCCACCGAAGACGAGGACGTCTTCCCTGCCCTCCTCCGCCAGCCGGTCGATCATGTAACGGAAGAACTCGATGTGGCCGCCCTGGTAGGAGCTGATCGCGATCGCGTCGGCGTCCTCCTGCACGGCCGCGCGGACGATCTCGTCGACGCCGCGGTTGTGGCCCAGGTGGATCACCTCGGCCCCGCGGTCCTGGATCATCCGCCGCATGATGTGGATCGCCGCGTCATGACCGTCGAACAGGGACGCCGCGGTCACGAAGCGGAGCGGACTGGCGTCCTCGGCGGTCTTCTCGTCGGGTCTTGGCTCTGGAGTGCTCATGCTACGGTGATCGCGGTCGTCGCAACGTCAGCGAGAAGTCTACTGTCGGGAGGAGGGCAACAGTGGGACAGCGAATCGCGGCAGCGTTCGTGGCTAGCTCTCTCACCTGGTGGTCGATCGCTCCCGCCCTGGCCTCGTGCGAGGACTGGAACACCCGCGAGTTCTTCCTGAACGCCTCGACAGACGACGTTGTGCGCTGTCTCGAGGAGGGCGTCGACCCGAACGCGATCGACGAAGCCGGCTTGACCCCACTCCACGGTACGGGCGTGTTCATGACCGACGTCGCCGCCACCGCGGCCCTACTCGAGGCGGGAGCGAAGCTCGAGGCCGAATCCGCCATCGGGATCAGGCCTTTGCACACCGCCGCCCTGAACCAGAATCCCGCCGTGGCGAAGATGCTGCTTGAGGCAGGCGCTGAAGTCGACGCGCGCAGCGACGCCGACTCCACCCCTCTGATCATGGCAGCCGGCGGTAACAGGATCGTCTCCGTGATCGACGTCTTGCTTGAAGCCGGAGCGGATATGGAAGCGCAGAACCGCGACGGAACATCACCTCTTCACGGCGCGGCGCAAATGAACACGGCGGAGGTCGTGGCTGCGCTGCTCGAGGCCGGAGCTGACGTCACCGCACAGACCGCCGCTGGAAACACGTCGCTGCATTTGGCCGCGTTGCAGAACCCGAAACTCGAGGTAACGGCAGCCCTCCTCGAGGCGGGAGCCGAAGTCGACGCTCGCAACCACGCGAACGAGACTGCCCTTCACTTCGCCGCGTTCCGCAACCAGAATCCGGCCATAGTCACCGCTTTGCTCGAGGCTGGCGCGGACGTGCATGCCCGCAGGGAGAACGAAATGACGCCGCTACACGTAGCGATCATGAACCCGGCCGCCGGCAAGATGATCGACCTGCTCCTCGACGCCGGTGCGGACCCCGACGCGACGGACGGGGACGGAGCCACGCCGCTTGACTTCGCAAACAGGAACCCTGCCCGGCGCGACTCGTACGACTACGACCGCCTGCGGCAACTCAAGGCGGAGTCGACGGCCAGCGCAGTCGACGGAGCGCCCGACGGTCAGCACTGAACTGTCCGCAAGAGGATCCTCTCGCCCATCGAACAGAGTAGGCTCCGGCCTGCCGACCGTCGCAACACACCTTCCTCCAGCCGCATGGGTATGACTTGAGAGCCTTCCACATCCTCTCCACTTCCGCCGTTCTGGCCTCCTTTCTGGTGGCAGCGGCGCCCGCCGCTTCGCAGCAGCAGGCGGCTTCGAGCCGGTCCGACTCAGCTCCGGCGACCGCCCAGACCGCGGACGGCGACGCGGAAGCGAGGGCCGCGGCCCGGCGGGAGCGGTTTCGCCGCCTGCGCTACGGCAACCTGGCCGAGCTTGAACTGGGCGGCAAGCAACTCCGGATCTCTTATCCGGACCTCTTGACGGCCAGCGACGACTATCGGGCGTTGGAGAGCCTGGGGGCCGGTGAGGTTTCCTCCTGGAACAGCGGCCGGGCGGTCAAGCTGCTCGCCCACGCCTCGCTTTCGTTCGACGGAATCGTCGTCGCCTATGGCAATGCCTCCCCCGACTATCCGGGCGTCTACAGCCTGTGGCCGAAACGCACCGCCGACGGCTGGAGCCTCGTGTTCAACGGCGAGGCCGACATCTGGGGCAGCCAGCGCAACCCCGCGGCCGACGCCGTCGAGGTGCCGCTGGAGCACTCGGCGACCGATCAGCCGACCGAGAAGCTGACGATCGAGTTCCTGGACGTCGAACCGGGCGCGGTGCTACGGATCGCCTGGGGCGATCACCAGTTCCTGGCCGCCTTCGAGGCGGCGCCGTAGAAACTAGGCCTTCGTCACTCCCGGCACCGCCACCGCATACCGGCCCTTCTCGTCCGGCACCGTCGGCGGGTCGGCGTCCCAGGCGTAGGTCGCTGGCTCGAAGGACGCGTCGGACTTGAGCGCTTCCTTCCAGGTGATCTTCTTGCCGGAGTAGGTCGCCATCCGGCCCATCACCGCCGTCATCGTGGCGATCGCGCCGTTCTTCGCCTCGTTGAAGGGCTTGTCCTTGCGGATCGCCTCGAACAGGCGATCGTGCTCGACCTGGTACGGGCTCTTCTCGTCCTCCGGCTCGCGGTGGGTCCAGCCGCCCGGCGCCTCGATCAGGCCAGCAGCGAGGCTCGCCCGGCCCTTGCTGCCGTGCGCGAACTCGGCGACCTGGTCCCAGCAGTTCTGGATGTGCCGGCACTGGCTCAGCATGACCGCGCCGTCGTCGTAGGTGTACTCGACGAAGTGGTGGTCGAAGATCTCGCCATGGTCGGGGCCGTTCCGCCACTGACGGCCGCCCTGGCCCTGAGCCTCGACCGGGTGTCCGCCCTTGACCCAGTTGCCGACGTCGATGTTGTGGATGTGCTGCTCGACGATGTGGTCGCCGCAGAGCCAGTTGAAGTAGTACCAGTTGCGCATCTGGTACTCCATCTCGGTCTGCCCGGGCTTGCGCTCCCGCACCCAGACGCCGGAGCCGTTCCAGTAGACGCGGAGCGCGACGACGTCGCCGATCGCGCCGTCGTGGATGCGGTCGATCGTCTCGTTGTACATCGCGCTGTGGTGACGCTGCAGTCCGACGCCGACCTTCAGGTTCTTCTCCTTGGCCGCCTTGGCCGCCTTGAGCACCCGCCGCACGCCCGGCGCGTCGACCGCCACCGGCTTCTCCATGAACACGTGCTTGCCCTGCTCGACCGCGTACTCGAAGTGTTCGGGCCGGAAGCCCGGCGGCGTCGCGTGGACGACGACGTCGACGCCGGAGTCGATCACCTTCCGGTAGGCGTCGAACCCGACGTAGCGATTCTCGGCCGGCACCTGGAGGCGCTTGCCAGTGTCGAACGACCCGTTCTCGCCCAGCTCGGCGAGATGCGCGTAGCAGTTCTCCAGCCGGTCCTCGAACGCGTCGGCCATCGCCACGAGTTCGACCGGTCCCTCGGTCGACATGGCCTGCGCCGCGGCGCCCGTGCCACGGCCGCCGCAGCCGATCAGACCGATCCGGAGCGTCGCGTCGCCACGGGCGCGCCCGACGTCCGATGCCGTGTTGGCGGCCGCGGCCGTACCGCCGCCGACTCCGCCCGCCAGCAGGGCAGCCGAGGCCCCGGTGATGAAACTGCGCCTGGAGGTTCCGTCCATGGTGTCTCCCCGCACCCGCAAGGTGCTGTCTTCGTCGATCCGAATCGGTCGAGCCCTGTTCCGTGGTCGCCATAGTCTAGCGCCGCCAGCCGCCTCCGCTACCATCCGCCGCCATGAACGACCTCGAGACGCTCCGCTTCGAACTGGCCGACAACGTCGCCCGGATCACGCTGAACCGGCCCGACGCGGCGAACGCGATGAACCTGCAGATGACGAAGGACCTGCTCGAGGTCGGCATCGAGTGCGACGAGAATCCGGACGTGCGGGCGGTGCTGCTGCGCAGCGAGGGCCGGATGTTCTGCGCCGGCGGCGATCTGGCCTCCTTCGCCAGGGCGGGTGACGCCCTGCCTCGCGGCCTCAAGGAGATGACGGTCTACCTCCATGCCGCGATCACGCGTTTGACTCGGGGCAGTGCGCCGGTCGTCGCCGCGGTCCAGGGGCCGGCTGCCGGCGCCGGTTTCTCCGTCGCCTGCGCAGCCGACCTGGTCGTGATGCGCTCCTTCTCGGAGGACCTGGAGTCCCAGATGGAGTTCGAGTCGCAGGCGATCGCCGACGCGGCCCGCACGGAGGACGCCGCCGAAGGCATCGCCGCCTTCTTCGAGAAGCGCCGGGCGAACTTCCGCGGCCGCTGAGGCGGCTGCCATGCTGAAGGGGCTCCCGATCCTGGTCGCGCTCCTCGTCGCCGCGGTCCAGGAACCGGGCGCCGGCCGCTACCCGGACATGCCGCCGGGCCGGCCACCGGCCGTCGACGTACCGGACGCCGTCGCGGCCACCGAAGCCGAAATGCGGCCCTACCGCGAACGGATCGTCGGAGTCGGCGCAGATGGTGGTGAAACGCACCTCGACATGGCTCCGGTACCGGGCGGCGAGTTCCTTCAGGGAAGCCCGGACAGCGAGACTGGACGCGGCGAGTTGGAGTCCCCGCGTCGGCGCGTCCAGGTCGGCCCGTTCTGGATGGCGACCCACGAGACGACCTGGGATCTGTATCGCGTGTTCATGTTCGACACGGACCGCGGAGGCGACGAACCAGCGGCCGCCTGGGCCGACGCGGTAAGCCGACCGACGCCGCCCTACCGGCCGATGGATTTCGGCATGGGCGTTGAGGGCTTTCCGGCCATCTCGATGACCCAGTTCGCGGCCCGCCACTTCACGAAGTGGCTGTCGATGAAGACCGGCCGCTTCTACCGGCTACCCACCGAGGCCGAGTGGGAGTACGCGTGCCGCGCCGGAGCAACGACCCCCTGGTCGTTCGGCGACGACGCGACCGCGGTCGGCCGCTTCGCCTGGCACGCTGGCAACAGTGACCGCCGTTACCGGCCGGTTGCCCAGCTAGAACCCAACGCCTGGGGCCTCTTCGACCTGCACGGCAACGTGGCCGAGTGGACGCTCGACGCGTACGAGGACTACGCGGCTCCGGGCGACGACGGCGGGCTGCTGGACGACCCGATCGCCTGGCCGGAACAGGAGTACTCGCGCAGCGTGCGCGGCGGCTCCTGGCAGGACGAACCGACCAGCCTTCGCTGCGCCGCCCGACGCGGCTCCCAACTCTCCTGGAAGCGGATGGACCCCCAGATTCCCCAAAGCGTCTGGTACCACACAAATGCCCGTTTTCTCGGCTTCCGTGTGGTGCGGCCGCTGAAAGAACCTCCCGTGGAGGAGCAGGCGAAGTACTGGGAGCCGGACCTCGACTCAGTTCGCCGGATCGTCGACCGGCAGAGGCGCGGCGAGCGCGACTGAACCTCCACTACTCGGGACTTCGACCGCGAGTCGCAGCGTCGGATGTGTCTCAGGCGCCACGATGGCGTTGAGCACAGCGAAGGACAACTCGAAGTCGGAACGGTTCTCCCCGGTCACGCTGAGTTCAACCGTTCCGTGCGGCGGCACGTTGACGACAGCGGCGCGATCGTAGAAACGCTGGGGGCCAATGCTCAAGAGCTCGAACGACGCGCCGGAGCGGTTTACGAGCTTCACGGTCAGCACGCTGCCCCGACGAACCCCGACCTCCGACACCTTCACGGACGCCTCGAGCAGGGGGACCAGGACATCCTCCCGCCCGATCAACTCGCCGTCCTTCCATGCGGCCGTTCGGTTCGCATTGAGCGCCTCCCGGATCGACTCGGCGGTCCGCTCCTCGGCCAACACCAGCGTCACCGTCCTGTGTCCGCCGCCGTGGACGTCGTAGTCCCAGTCGATCAGGCCGTGAATGTCGCTCACGCCGAGAATGGCGAGGTCGTAGTCGAGGGCGATCTGAAGCGCTTCCGCCGAGTACGTAAGTGCGTTGGCCACCTCGATCCCGTGCAGCAGGCCGTTCGCGATCAGCTCCCTGTGCATGTCCGTGAGCCGTGCCACGCCGTCGGCCCGTTGCGGTATCCAGTTGGGGTGATTCCAGAACACGAACGCGCCCTGCCGGTTGGCCTCCCTGAACACCTCCATGGCGTCGTCCATCAACAGGGCGTTGGCGTCGCTCAGGAACACCGCGTTCACGTGACCAGGGGGCATGTCGCGTGAGATCTCCGCACCGTTGACGACGATCACGTCCGAGCCCGTCGAGCCGGCCCACTCAGCGGCCACCGCGAAGGAACGGTTCCGGTCCGGATGGGGGATGTCGGCCTCACGGGGCTGGAACTCCAGGTGCTCGCTAACGGCGAAGAGGGAGACGCCGTCCCGCTCGGATTCCTGGACGCGGATGACGGGCCAGACCAAACCGTCCGAGAAGACGGAGTGCGTGTGCAGGTCGACGGCGAGCGTCTGGTAGCCGCCCACGTCCGGGAAGTCGATGACCCGGTTCTGCGCGGCGACCGGCAGAGCCGGCATCGCGGCTGCCAGGACCAGGCAGAGTGCGCGACTTCCTCCGCTTGCGGGTTCGTTCATTCGACCGGACTCGCCGGTGCTACCTCCACCTCCAGTCGCAGGGTCGGATGCGTCTCCGGCGCCGAGATCGCGTTCAGGACCTCGAAGGCCATCTCGAAGCTCGTCCGGGATTCCCCGCTGATCGCCAGGTCCAGGTCGCTGTGCGGCTCGACCCGCATGGTCGACGGAGGACCGTTGAAGCGATGGCCGCTGGTGACCCGCAGGTCGAAGGCGGCGTCCGACACGTTGGAGAGCCTGATGTCGATCAGTTCGTCGCCCTGGCTGCGTTCGACCTTCGTCAACAGGAGCGAGGCCTCGAGCAGCGGCATCAGCGCGTCTTCGCGGCCGATCAGCCAGTTGCCCATCCAGGCGACTGTGCGGTTCGCGTGCAGCGCCGCCTTGATCGACTCCGCGCTCCGCTCCTCGGCGAACACCAGGGTCACCGTGCGATGCCCGCCCTCGTTGGGCATGTAGTCCCAGTCGATCAGGTAGTGGACATCCGAAACGCCCAGGATCGCCAGGTCGTTGTCGAGCGCGATCTGCAGCGACTCGGCCGAGTAGAAGTCCCCGTTCGCCACCTCGATGCCATGGAGCAAACCCTCAGCGATGAGGTCCCGATGCATGTCGGTCAGCCTGGCCACGCCGTCGGGCCGCTGCCGCGGCCAGTTCGGGTGGTTCCAGAAGACGAAGCCGTTCTGCTCGTTGGCCGCCTCGATCGCCTGCCGCGCCTCGCGCTCGCTCGCCGCCTGCTCCTCGGGCGTGGAGGGGCGGAGCCGGACCATGTAATCCGCGTCGCCGATCTCCACCAGGAGAGCGTTCGCATCCGAGATGAAGACGGCGTTGACGTGGCCCGGAGGCATGCTGCGGGTGATCTCGGCGCCGTTGACCACGATCACGTCCGACCCCGCCTCCGCGGCGTACTCGCTGGCGACCACGTAGGACCGGTTCCGGTCGGGGTGCGGGATGTCCTCGCGGCGCGGCTGGTACTCCAGGTGCTCGGTGACCGCCATCAGCGTGAGGCCGTCCCGCTCGGACTCCTGCATGCGGATGATCGGCCACACCATGCCGTCGGAGAAGACGGAGTGGGTGTGCAGGTCGACGCTGAACGTCCGGTAGCCGTCGACGTCCGGAAACTCGATCGCGCGCTCCTGCGCGACGGTGGGTACAGCCGCGGCAAACGCGGCCAGGGACAGCACCTGCATCCGGATGGCCAGTCGATTCTTCATGGCGGGCTCCTCTCGGGTTACGGAGTTCGGGACAACGAGGCGGAGGATAGCCGGTGTCAGGAAACGGCGGCCGCGCTCCGTCGCCGGCGCCAGACGTCCGTCGCCACCGCCAGCAGGATCGCCGCACCGGTGATGATCCGCTTCGTCGGCTCGGTGGCGCCGGCCTGGGCAAGCCCGGTCTGCAGCACCGCGATCACCAGCACGCCCAGAAGCGTGCCCGCTACCGAGCCCCGGCCGCCGAGCAGCGACGTGCCGCCGATGACGACCGCGGCAATGGCCGACAGCTCCATCCCGATCGCCGCGTTCGGATCGGCGGATTGCAGATAGCCGACCTGGCACAGCCCGGCGGCCGCCGCCAGGAACCCGGCGAGCGTGAACACCGCGAACTGGACCCGGGAGGGCCGCACGCCGCAGCGGTGGAGCGCCGTGCGGTTGCCGCCGACGGCGAACACCCAGCGGCCGAAGGCGGTGCGCGAAAGGACGAACTGCAGCGCTCCCACCACCGCCAGCGAACCAACGAACGCGGCCGACAACCCCAGGACCGGCAGGTTGGCGCCAAGCGCGGCGACCCGGTCGCCGAGATAGCTGGTCCTCGACGCGGTCACCAGGTAGGTCGAGCCTCGGGCGATCTCTAGCATCCCGAGTGTGACCAGGAACGACGGTATGGACCAGCGAGCGACCAGTGCGCCATTGATCGCTCCGCAGAGCCCGCCGACCGCGAGGGCCACCAACGCCGCGAGCAGCAGCGGCAAGCCCTGATCGACGGTCAGGACGCCCAACACGGCGGCAGCCAGGGCCAGCACGGACCCAACGGAAAGGTCGATGCCGCCCGCGATCAACACCAGCGTCAGGCCGGCCGACGCGATGACCAGGGGCGGCAACTGGTTCGCCAGCGTGCGAAACGTGACGGCGCTCCAGAAGTGATCCGTTACGAGGCCGAAGGCGACACACAGGCCGAGGATGACCAGCACCAGTCCTCCCCGGTATCCCAGAGAGACAGAACGGCGCCAGCCGGCAACGGCCAGCGTCATCGGTCAGAGTGCCCGGCGAGCATCGGGACGAGGATACAGTCGCGGCTGGCTCCGATGCTCTCTCTCGTTCGCAGGGTCCGCGGTGGTTCGAGGGCCGTGGCGTACCGGCTGACGAAGGGCGTGCTGCGCCGGTTCGGATACGACTTCGAGATCTTCCCCCGGTCGAGGCGGGACGCCCACGCCCTGGGGAGCGCCGACCAGAGCTTCTACCGAGAGTGGCGGTCGCCGTCGCCGGTCTGGGCGCCCTGGCGCGGCGAGCACGACTTTCGGGAGGCGTACGACGGCGTCGAGCCGTACACGGTGGTTTCAGGCGACCGCTGCCAGGTCCTCTACCGTCTCGGCAACCACGCTCTCTCCGTTGACGGCGACTTCGCCGAGTGCGGCGTGTACCGGGGAGGCACGGCGCTTCTTCTCTCGAGGGTGCTCGATGGGCACGAGAAGACCCTCCATCTTTTCGACAGCTTCGAGGGGCTCCCTGCGCCCGATCCCGAGAGAGACCCCGACCTGGAACAGGGCGTCTTCAAGGCCACCTCCGTCCGAGCCGTCGAGGCGCTTGTCGCCGGCTTCTCGGGACCCCTCAGGATCCACCAGGGGTGGATTCCGTCGACCTTCGACGGTCTCGAGGACTGCCGTTACGCATTCGTCCACATCGACGTCGATCTCTACCGCTCGACGCTCGATTGCCTGGAGTACTTCTATCCGCGCCTCTCCGCCGGCGCGATAGTGGTCTTCGACGACTACGGCTTCCCCGCCGCCCGCGGGGAAAAGGCTGCCGTGGACGAGTTCTTCTCCGGCCGGCCGGAAGCTCCGCTCGCCCTGCCCACGGGCCAGGCCATCGTGACGAAGCTCCCCTTCAACCGGGCGCTCTGACCACGTTGACCGGAGTCTCCAGATCGTCCGGAGTCCTCCCCCGCAGAATCTCGAGAGCCGCCACGATCCCGAAGACCGCGAGCCGGTCGGCGTGCTGATCGGCGGTGGCGAGAATCTCGCCCCGGGCCACGAGTTCGCCCACCGCGTCGATGTTGTCGAAACCAACGATCAGCACGTCGTCGCGGCCGCTCTGCCGGCGAGCCGCCAGGGCCCCCAGCGCCATGTTGTCGTTGGCGCACAGGAGGGCGCGTAACTCCGGGTACTCGCGCAGCATCGCCGCCGCCACCGTGTTCGCCTGCGCCTGCTCCCAGCCGCCGCTTTGTGTGTCGACGATCTCGGCGCCGGCCGCATTCATCGCGTCCTCGAAACCAGCCTGCCGCTGCTGGGCGTTGAAGGCCGTCGGGATGCCGCCGACGATCGCCACCTGGTCGCCCGGCGCAAGCCTCTCCGCCAGCACCTCGCCCACCCGGCGAGCGCCGTCGCGATTGTCCGGGCCGACGAAGGGCGCCTCGAGGCCCGCCTCCGCCGCCACCTCCGTGTCGAGACGGTTGTCGATGTTGACGACCACCACACCGGCCGCCTGGGCGCGAGCGAGGGCCGGCGCCAGCGCCTTCGAGTCCGCCGGAGCAATGACGATCGCGTCGCTGCCGGAGGCCACCATCTGCTCGACCAGGGCGACCTGCTGGGCCAGGTCGCTCTCGTTCCGGGTGCCGTTGATGACCAGGTCGTACTCGTCCGAGTAAGCCTCGTGGTGGGCGCGGGCGCCCTCGGCCATCGTCTCGAAGAACTCGTTGGCCAGGGATTTCATGACCAGGGCGATCCGCGGCCGCGCGGCGGTTCCGTCACCGGGCGCGTCGACAGGACCTCCACAACCCGCGAATGCGAGCGCAACGACGGCCACGAGGCCGGAGAGCACGTCGCGGAGTCTGGCGTTCACCATCGCGCCACAGAGCCTAGTCCGAAACGGCCAACTCCACCGACTCCGCGAACCTCGACAACGCGCTCTCCGCGGCCGCCCGGTCGGCGGCCGGCGGCTTCGGACCGTCCGCCTCGTAGTGCAGCGCCAGCACGTCCAGGCGACCCTGGCGGCGATGCGCCTTCAGGTCGAAACGCGCCACCAGCCGGTCACCGGCGAGTACCGGCATGCAGTAGTAGCCGTAGCACCGCTGCGAGGCCGGCTTGAAGATCTCCAGGATCTGGTCGAAGCCGAACAGGTGCGCGACCCGCGTCCGGCGCCAGAGCACCGGGTCGAACGGCGACAGCAGCACGCCCCGATCGGGCGCCGGGCGCACTCGCCGCAGCCGTGCCGCAAGTTCCAGGTCGAGAGGTCGCACCCATCCCGACCGCCTCTTGCCGCCGGCCGCGATCACGTCGCACGGGGTCGCCTCCCCTGCCGCGACCAGGTCCTCCAGCGCGGCCCTGATCTGGGGACGCACGTTCTTGAGCCGCCAGGTGTCGGCCAGCGTGCCGATCGTCGCCCAGCCGTGACCCTCGAGCGCGCGCAGGATCAACGCCCGGATCCCCTCCTCCAGGCTCCATTCCTCGTTCCGCCAACGCCCGGGAATCACGCGTTCGGGCAGGTCGAAGGTGCGCTGGAAGTTCCGGCGCGACCGGATGGCCAGTTCCCCGGTGGACCATAGGGAGTAGGCGACCCACCGCTCCCGCTTCGAGCGCCACATCTCGCCCAGCATCGGCCCCGTCAGATCCAGCGACCGCATTGGCCCCTCGGTCTCGACACGGCGCAGGATCGCCTTCGCCACCTCCGGGTGCTCGCGTATCCCCTTGCTATGCCAGGTTCGGCCGCTTCGATACTCCTCGCGGCGGAAGCCGAACGCGGGGTAGAGGTCGATCGGAATCCAGCTCGCCTCGTGACCCCAGTACTCGAAGAGCGGCTCGCCCGGCTGCAGGAGTTCCTCCGGCAGATTCCGGTCGATTCCGGCCCAGCGCGACAATGGCACGAGGGCGTGAGTGCGGGCGCCGGCAATCGAGATGGTGTCGAGCTGGAGATAGCCGAAGCGCCCGATCAGTGCGTGGAGCGCCCGGCGGGCCCGCACGCCGCGGCCCGAAGCCGCGCGCGGCAAGCCGGTCCAGTCGGGCTTCAACAGCCCCGCCCGGGCCAACGCCAGCCGCCGCGCGTCGCGGATCGTGATCTCAGCGGTGGAAACGGACACGCGCGGACCCGGACCGAATCAGCGGCCGGCGGCCGAACCGGCCCCGAGGGCCTCCGCCAGGCGGCGCCGGGCCACTTCGCCGTCGCCCAATGAACCGGCCCTGGCGGCCAGTACGGCCACACCTCGGTAGTAGTCGGCGTCCCGTGCCAGGTCCTCACGGTTGACCAGCATCGGATTGTCCTGCAGACCGCGTAGCCAGCCGTGGTACGCAAGTCCGGCCTTGTAGTGACGGGTCGGCGGCTGGAAGACGAAGCGCGCGAGTTCCTCGGCCGGTCCCATCAGCTCACGGTAGCGCTCGAGATCGCCTCCGCCGAGGGCGCGAAGCGCCTCGGCCGCGGGCTCGGCGACGGCGTCAAGGGCGCCGAGCAGCGCGTGGCTGAAGTCACCCAGGGCCACCGTGCGGCCCTTCAGTTCGAATGTGCCGCCGAGCCTCGACCCCCTGGCCGCCGGCTGCCCCTCCAACAGCCGCGCGAAGTGGTAGTCGTCGCCCGTCAGCACGATCTGACCGCGCATGCCGATGCGCCGCCGGAGCAGCACCTCGTACTCCTCGTCCAGGAGTGACAACTTGACGCCGCGCACCTTGTCGGCATGGCGGGCAAGGATCCGCTCCAGGCTGTTGCCCGGAAAGTAGCCGCGCATCGCCGGGTGGAACATCTCGCCCAGCCAGTGCAGGAACAACGGCCCCTCCAGTTGATCGATGATCGCGCCGTAGACGTCGACGTACTCCCTCTCGGAGGCGCCGGTGGCCGTTAGCCGCGGCATCGGCAAGAGCACCGGCACGCCGCCCTGTTGGCCGATGAACTCCGCCTGCTCCGCCACCGCGTCGATCAGCTCCGTGTTGCTGCCGACCGCGTCGAACTGGTCGCTGCCGGCCCCGGCGAGAAAGCCGTTGCGGAGTTCGAGCGAGGCGCAGAGTTCGATCAGGCGCCGCGCGCTGGGCCAGCCGATCTCGAACCGCTGCGCCGTGTCCATCGCCTCCGCGACGCCGAAGCCGAGAGAGTCGACGTAGCGGCGCAGACCGGCCGTCGCCTTCCAGTCGATCCAGTGTTCGATCTCGCGCGTCGGACCGGGCTGTTCGAGCGAGTGGCCGGCCTGGTCATAGCCGTCGCGAACGACGACGTGGAGCGCTGCGAAACAGAGCCTGGGCAGCGGCGCGAGACCGCCGGACGGTTCCTGGCGGGTTGCGCTCACAACGCCGCCGCCTTCTTGATCTCCTTGATCCGGGCGAACTCGGGGGTCTGCCGGTAGCGTTCATCCAGCGGGTAGCAGCCGCTGACCATGTTGTTCCGAGGCCCCGTCGTGCAGTCGCTGAAGGTGCGGCAGATCCGACGGCGTTCGACCGGCCGCCCCGCCAGGACGTCGGCAGGCAGGCGCGGGTAGGCCAGGACCATCCGGCCCAGACCGACGAAGTCGACGTGACCGGCGCCGACCTCCGCTTCCGCCATGTAGGGCAACCACTCCTGCAGATAGCTGTAGCCCGTCCCCACAAACGGGAGTCGCGGGAACGCCGCACGCACCGTCCGCACCGCAGAGAGCTGACGCAACACCGAGCGCAGGGGATCCTCCGGCGGCAGGTAGCTGTCCGATGCCGGATACGTGAACGGCCGCGACAGGTGAGGGCAACTGTAGGGCGAACCCATCGTCACGTTGACCACCTCGACTCCCGCCTCGATCAGCAGACCAATGTAGCGAATCGCCTCGGCGCAGGTGGGCTCAGGGACCGAAACGTCCGGCCGGTTGAGCCCGAAGCCGAGGTCCGCCGGTTTCGGGCCGTCGACTTCCGGTACGCCGATGCCATCTCCCCCGGAGGCGAAGGGCGCCACGTCGCCGACCGACAGGCGGACGCCGATGCCGAGCCCGGGGCACGCCGCGCGCACCGCGGCGATGATCCGAAGCGGCAAGCGGACGCGGTTCTCGAACGATCCGCCGTAGGGACCCGGCCGGGTGTGGGCGCCGAGAAGCTCGTGCAGCAGGTAACCGTGGCAGCACTTGATGTCGACGAAGTCGTAGGCGGCGCGCTCGGCGCAGCGTGCCGCGCGCACGTAGGCGCCGGCGATCCCCTCCAGTTGATCGTCGCTGACGAGCGGGCGGTGCGCGGCTTCTCCGAGCCGCGCGTCGAGCACCGGATGGACCTGAGCCCGCAGCGGTCTCGGCAACGCCGGCGGCGGATCGGGCCGCGACAGCCGGCCCGAGTGGGTCAACTGCAGGCCGAGCACCGGCCGGTCGCCGCCGATCCCGCTCTCCTCGTGCCCCGCCAGGATCTCGCGGCGAAGCGCCTCCAGCCAGGAGACGCAGCCGTCCAGCCGATCGCCGTCGATGAAGAGCTGGTTCGGGTTCGCGCGCCCCTCGGGAACGACGGCCACCGCCTCGCCGCCCCAGATCAGCTTCGCGCCGCTCAGCCCGAACCGCCGCCAGCGCCGGCGAGTCAGGTCGCTCGGGCTGCCGTCCCGGTTCCCGTCCCAACCCTCCATCGGATGGATCGCGAACCGGTTGCCCGCCTCGCGGCCGAACAAGGCCAGCGGCTCCGCTAGCGGCCCCTCCGGGCCGAGCAACTCGTCGGCGCAGTCGAACGCCGGGTCGAGTCCGCGAAGGTGCTCCCGGAAGGCCTCGACGCTGCGATGGTGGCCCGGAGGCGTGTAGCGCCGGCTCAACCTCCGTCCCCAGCCTGCAACGCCGGTCGCCAGGGATCCGGGCCGTCCGGCAGAGCGCTCAGGAACTCGGCGCCGACCTCGCCGTACCAGGCGTGAAGCCGCGCCCGCATCGCGGCGACCCGCTCGGGTTGCTCGGCGGCGAGGTCGTTCCGTTCGCCAACGTCGGCCTCCAGGTCGTAGAGGTGGACCTGGCCGTCCTCGTAGCGTTCGACCAGCTTGTAGCGGCCTCGCGCTATCGCACCGCCGGGAAAGCCGCCCTGATTACCGTAGTGCGGGTAGTGCCAGAACAGGTCACGCTCGGAGGCTGCGGCGACGGCAGCGGCGCCGGCATCGCCGCCACGAAGAATGTCGAGGAAGCTCGACCCGTCGATCTCGATCTCGGGCCGAACGTCGAGATCCGCCGCTTCCAGCAGCGTCGGGTAGAAGTCCGCGCTGATGACCGGCGCCGAGGTCACGCCGCCAGCGGCCGCGACGGCCGGCCAACGGACGATCATCGGCTCCCTGATCCCACCCTCGTACAGCCAGCCCTTGCCGCCGCGCAGCGGCAGGTTCGAGGTCGGCCATCCTTCCGCCGTCGACAGACCGCCGTTGTCGGAGAAGAAGACGACGATCGTGTTCTCGGCCAGGTCCAGGGCGTCGAGGCGGTCGAGGATGCGGCCGACGCTCGTATCCAGAGTCTCGACCATCGCCGCGTAAACGGCGTGATTCTGGACCTCGCGCACACGCCGCGATTCGTCGCGCGGCCAGACCTGCTCCTCGTCGCCGAAGTCGTCGGGATGGGCGGGCGCGCCCACCTCGACGCCGGCCTTGGCGGCGTACTTCTCGATCAGGTCCGCCGGCGCGCGCAGCGGCGTATGAACCGTGTAGTACGAGAGGTAGATCAGAAAGGGCTTGCCCTCCTCGTCCGCCGCGTAGCCGTCCAGCAGGGCGATCGTTTCGTCGGTGAGCCGCGCGGTCAGATGCTCGTTCTCGGGGCCGTCCTCGAGCGTCGGGTTCGAGTAGGGCGAGAAGTAGCTGCGCGGCATTCCGCCGCGGTGGCCGCCGACGTTCACGTCGAAGCCCTGCGCCAGTGGCCAGAACTCCTCACTAGGCCCGAGGTGCCACTTGCCCAGGAATGCCGTGCGGTAGCCGCCGTCGCGGAGCGCCTCGGCCAGCGTGTACTCCTCGAGCGGCATCCGGTCGTGCAGCGGCGCCGGCGCGAACCTCTCCTCGCGACGGCCCGTGAAGTAGTTCGTCGCGGCCACCCGCGTCGGGTAGCGGCCGGTCATGATGCTGTAGCGGGTCGGGCTGCACACCGGATTCGCGGCATAGCCCCGGATGAAGCGCATCCCGCCGGCCGCCAAGCGATCGATGTTCGGCGTCTCGTAGAAGGTGTCCGGGTTGAAGGCACCGACGTCCATCGCGCCGAGGTCGTCGACAAGCAGAAAGACAACGTTCGGCGGTCCGGCAGGCGTTTCGGCCGCGCAGGCGGTGAAGCAGGCGACGCAGACCGCCGCTGCAAGGACCGCACGTGGTGTCGGGTGACGGGCCGGCCGCATCGGTCGACCACGCTAGCAGCCCGTGACGGCTACAATCGGAGGCCGCCTCCGGGCGCGCTTCCGACTCTGGGAGGAACACCATGTCCGCGATCACCCGCCGCGTTTTCCTTGGCTCGGCCGCCGCTGCCGCAGCCACCACGACTCTGGGTTGCCGTGCGTCGGTCGGCGCCGCCGCGAGCCCGAACGAGGCTCTCCGCGTGGCCGTCGTCGGCCTGCGCGGACGCGGCCGAGACCACATCAATCAGTTCACCGATCTGCCCGGCGTCGAAGTCGCCGCCCTCTGCGACGTCGACAGCAGCGTGCTGGAAGCGGCGAAGGCCAAAGCGATCGAGGCCGGCGCCGCCGATCCGCTGGCGATCGTCGACTACCGGGAACTCCTGGAGCGCGACGACATCGACGCGGTGTCCATTGCCACGCCGAATCACTGGCATGCACTGCAGGCGGTCTGGGCGTGCCAGGCCGGCAAGGACGTGTACCTCGAGAAGCCGGTCTCCCACAATGTCTGGGAGGGCCGCCAGATCGTCCACGCGGCGGCGAAGTACGACCGCATCGTCCAGACCGGCACCCAGATCCGCTCGTCACCCTCGATCCAGGAGGCCCTGGCCTGGGTCAACGAAGGGCACATCGGCGAGATCCAGCTCGCCCGCGGCCTCTGCTACAAGCCGCGCCAGAGCATCGGCCGGGTGGAAGGCGCCCAGAAGATCGACCCGGCGGTCGACTACGACCTCTGGTGCGGCCCGGCGCCAAGGAAGCCCCTGATGCGCGAACGCCTGCACTACGACTGGCACTGGGTCTTCGACACCGGCAACGGTGACCTCGGCAACCAGGGCATCCACCAGATGGACATCGCGCGCTGGGCGCTCGGCGAGCCGGCACTGCCGCCGCGGACGATCAGCGTCGGCGGCCGGTTCGGTTACGTCGACGACGGCAACACGCCGAACACGCAGTTCGTGTACCACGACTACGAGCGGGCGCCGCTGCTGTTCGAGGTGCGAGGCCTGCCGCACGACACGAAGGCCCAGGCCGGCAAGTGGCGCGACGAGATGGACGACTATCTCGGCGCCAGCATCGGCGTCATCGTCCACTGCGAGGGCGGCCACGTGCAGATCCCGAGCTACACGCAAGCCACCGCGTACGACAAGAAGGGCAAGAAGCTGGAGTCCTGGAAGGGCGGCGCCAACCACTACGCCAACTTCGTCGACGCCGTGCGCAGCCGCCGCAGCGGGGACCTGACCGCCTCGATCGAGGACGGCCACCTCTCGAGCGCGCTCTGCCACCTCGGCAACATCTCCTACCTGCGCGGCGAAGCCGGAGGGCCGGCCAAGGTGTCGAAGATCGCTTCGAAGCTCCGCCACGCCGGCGACACCGCCGACCGGTTCCTCGACCACCTGGCCAGGAACGGCGTCGATCCGGAGATCGAGCAGCCGATCGTCGGGCCCTGGCTCGAGATCGACCCGGACACGGAGACGATCGAAGGCGACGTGGAGGCGAACCGGTTGCTCACGCGCGAGTACCGCGAGCCGTTCGTGGTCCCGCGGACCGTCTGATGCGCGGCATTCGTACCGCAAGCTCCGCGCTCGCTCTGATCGCGCTGGTCGCCGCAGGCGGCCTTTCCGCCCAGTCGAGCGTCCCGGAAGGCTACGAACTCGTCTACTCCCAGGACTTCACGGACGCCTCGGCGCTCGACGACTTCACCTTCAGCGACGAGCGAGCGTGGGAGTACGGCGCGGGAGACTGGCGCGGCTACCTCGACCTCAAGGGCGGCAGCAAGTACAAGCCGAAGCACCGTTCACCACTCAACATCGCCCTGATCGACGATCTCCTGCTCGCCGACTTCGTCCTCGAGGTCGAGGCATGGCAGACCGGAAGGGAGTACGGGCACCGGGACCTCAGCGTCTTCTTCGGCTTCGAGGGACCGAATCGCTACTACTACGCCCACCTGGCCACGGAGCCGGACGACCGCGCCCACAACATCTTCCTGGTCGACAACGCCGACCGGGCGCCGATGGGCGCGATCCCGGACGAAGGCGTCGACTGGGAACGCGGCTGGAAGCGGGTCAGGGTCGAACGCCAGGACGGCTCGCTACGGGTCTACTTCGACGGCGAGAAGCAGCCGACGGTGTCGACCGACCGCGACCCGCTCGGCTGGGGAAGAGTCGGCTTCGGTTCGTTCGACGACACCGGCCGCTTCAGCCAGGTGCGGATCTGGGCGCCCGGCTCCCGCAAGGCCGAGAGTCCCGCCTTCAAGTAGTGGACGACCGCCTCGCCACCGCGTACAGCAACAGTCCCGACACCAGCGTCGCCACTGCCGCGACCATCTCCCATGGGCTTTGGGTCGCCGCAAGTGCAGCGAACAGGAGCGTAAAGCTCACGTAGGCCACCGGCGCCCACGGGTAGCCCGGCAGGCGCCCGACGATCCCGGGCTGGCGGCGCGCGACGACGAACAGGGTCCCGACGGTTGCGGCAGTGCAGAGCGCGAGAGTGAAACCGAGATAGGACAGCAGCTCCCTGAGCCCCGCGATCCAGACGACGATGATGGCAAGCGCCGACTGCATCAGCACGGACACCATCGGCGTCTCTCCCCTGAGGCGCAGCGCGCGCGGCAGCAGGCCGTCCTCGGCCATCCTGGCGTAGACGCGGGGCCCGACCATCGTCATGGCGGAGACGGATGTGAAGAGCGCGACCGCGATCACGACGCGGACCACGACCGCAAGCCGGTCGCCGCCGATCACGCCGGCGGCGGCCGCCGCGACATCCTCCTGGAACGCGATGGCCTCGTAGGGCGCCGCCAGCACGAACACGGCATTGAGAGCGAGGTACACGAGCATCGTGGCGAAGGTGCCAAGCAGGAGCCCGCGCGGCACGAGCTTCTTCGCGACGGGGACTTCGCCGGCGACGTACACCGCCGCGTTGAACCCCGAGTAGCTGAACGAAATCCACATGAGGGTGAGCGCGAACGCCCCGATCGACGCCGGCACGAGGTCGTTGCGTTCGCCGATCTCCCTGAGGCCGGGCCAGCCCCCGCCGCCCCCCGTACCGACGGCGTAGGCGCAGAAGGCGCCGATGAGGATGAGCTTCAGCGCGACGGCCAGGTTCTGAACGGAGGCCCCCTCCCTGAGCCTGAACGCGTGGAGCATGGCCGCTGCCACGATGACCGAGGTCGCGATCCACTGTGACGCGTAGGAATCCGAGGCCACCGGCGCCGCATAGACCGAGAACGTGATCGCCGCGTAGGCGATCGCGCCGACGAAACCGGCCAGCAGCGACACCCAGCCGGCAATGAAGCCCGCGCCCGGGTGCAGGTTCCGCGAGAGATACAGGTACTCCCCGCCGGACGCCGGAACCAGCCGCGCGAGCATCCCGTAGCTCAGCGCGCCGCAGAGCGCGAGCAGGCCGCCGATGAACCAGGCGGCCAGCACCCGCAGGGGTGAACCGAGATCGCCGAGCGCGAAGCCGGACGTCGTGAAGACGCCGGCGCCGATCATGTTCGCCACGACCAGCGCGGAGAGCGTCCACAGCCCCAGCGGATGGGTCTGCCTCCGGGCTGCCGGCCGCCTACCCGCCTCCATGCGCGGTGACAGTCGCTCCGTCAGCGGCGCTCGAAGTGGAGTATGTAGTTCTCCTCGATGCCGTCTATCTCGAGCTCTTCCGTGAACCGGAAGCCGCCCGCCTCGATTTCGGCCTTGAACACCTCCTTGCCGGCACGGACGTGACGGCCCATCCTCCCCTCACGCTTGAAGTCGACGATGACGAGCCTGCCGCCCGGCCGCATGGCCCGGTGGATCGAGGCGAGCATCGCCTCCGGGTACTCGAAGTGGTGGTAGGTGTCGCAGATGAACACGACGTCGACCGAGCCTTCCGGCAGACGGGTCGAGCGGTCCTCGTTGAGGATCGCCGTGACCTGGGTCAAATCGCGCTCCGCGGCCCTGGCTCTGATGTGCTCGATGAAGCGCGGCGCGATGTCCACGGCGTAGACCTTGCCGTCCGGGCCGACCGCCGCGGCGAACAGTGGCACGAACAAGCCCGTCCCGGCGCCGACATCGGCGATGCTCTGGCCGGGCTCGAGACCTATCGACGCGACGATCTCCTCCCGACGGTCGAACACCTCCCGGCCCTCCGACTCGAACCGCTGCGCCCAGGCTTCGACCTTCAGGTCGGGGTCCTTGTACCGCTCGTTCAGGCCGGAGACGTCGACGGGCTGTGCGCCGGCCGCCGTGACGAAGAGCAGGGCCGCGCCAGCCGTGAGGGAAGCGACGCGACGTAGTCTCAACTCAGCGGGCTCCACTTGCCAGATCGCGCACCGGCTGCGGCGAGTCGCTCACGGGCGTGTTGTGCTGCATGGCGATCCGCCACTCGTCGCCCACCCGCGTGTAGGTCATCGTGTAGCGGCCTTCGTGCACCGTCTGCCGCCCCTGCCCGTTGTAGTTCACCGACAACGAGTACTCCCCGTAGGCGATTCCCGTGTCGCCGATGATCCGGTACTCCTCGTTCCGCGTCTCGAACCGGGCGTTCGTCGTGGTGTTGAAGAAGAGGCGCCAGTCGAGCGCGCAGGCTTCCCGGCCCTGCTTCCCCGACGTGGGACCGCAGGCATAGAAGGAGAGCGCCTCGTCGTGCACCGTGTCGAGGAAACCGTCGAGGTTGCCCTCGTTGAGCGCGGCAACGCCGGTCTCGAAGACCTCTTTCACGGCCGCCACGGCGCTGTCGTCGCCGGCGAACGCCGGACCGCCGGCCGCCAGGGAGGCAACGAGAATCGCGATCGAAACGAAGTGGGCTGGCCGCATTGGGCGTCTCTCCAGGCGTTGTTCTCGGTAGGTTCCGCTGACGCTGGGCCGGACGCCCGAGCAGCGGCGGCGAGGGTAGCATGGGGTCCCCCGTTAGCGGAGCGCAGCCAACGGCACGATCCGCGAGGCGCGGATCTTCCGGTCGCGGGTGACCAGAGGAACCTGATGGACGACGCTCGTCGCGGCGATCAGTTCATCCGCGGGATCGCCCCGGAAATCGAGTTCGCAACTCGTACGGCATACCTCCACTGACAAAGGCCAGGTGTGGACCTGACGGAGCGCCCTCTGCATCCGCGGCTCCCCCAGATCCAGCCCTATCCGCCCGAGTTGCGCCAGCTTCGCGAGTTCCCAGAGAACGATGGCCGAGATGCCCCAGCGGTCGCTGGCAAGAAGCCGCTGCTCCGCCGGTCTCAGCTCTCCTTCCAGGGCGTCGACGAGGATGTGGGTATCAAGATTCAGCATCCCACCTGACGCCGGTGCTCATGATGTCGCCAGCAGGCTGCAACTTCCCCCGAAGGCAGCCGATCAGGTGCTCGGAAGTGCCTTCGACCGGTATCAGCTTCGCCACCGGGCGGCCGTGTTTCGTGATCACGATGCCATCGCGGTCCACCTGATCGAGAATCGCGAGGCACTGTTCCTTGAACTGCGCGGCGCCAATGGTACGGCTCATCGTCTCCGGATCCTCATTCTCGTCGTCGATCGGCGGGGGTCTCCAAAACTGGACGGATCATACGACCAGACAAACAATCTGTCCACTCTCAGTCGATGCGGAGCCAGCGCTAGCCACAGCTAGTCGGCCGAGTAGCGCCGGAGTTCGTCGTCGAGCTGCTCCGGCGACACCTCACCGTCGTGGAACAGCAGCCGATACCGCAGCCGTAGCTCTCCGCCCGCCGGAATCGTCCAGTCGCCGGTACCCTTCTTTGCTTTCTCGAAGTCGTGGACACCGAAGGGGTTGGCGGCGAACAGGCCGTAGGCGCGGGCGTGCCACCAGGTCGGGTGACGAAAGTTCCCGGGGTGGTCGAGGACCGCGATGCCGACGGCCCTGCCGTCGACCGGCCCGCTGTAGTGAACCCAGGCGGCGCGCTTGCCCCAGACGTCGGCGCCTTCGATGCCTTCGCTGTTCCGCATCGCGCCGGCGGCGTGCTCGCCCTGGTGGCGGAGGGTCGGCGCAACGCGGATGGCCATCGTGCCTTCCTTCGTGTCGCCGAGGACGACCGCCGCGTCGCCGGCCAGTAACCGAAGGTCGAAGTCGATCGCCCGCCAGGCCTGGCCGGAGTCGAAAGCGCCGGCGCGGAAGGTCGTCGTCCGCTCTTCGCGAAGCACCTCTTCCCCGGCAGGCGCAACCCATGCATTGGCCGTCCGCAGCACGCCGGCCTCGCCCGACTCCACAGCCAGGATCTCCCGATGGACGATCGCCGAACCGTCGCGGCCGGTCCAGAAGTCGTGGCGTTTCGAACCGTCGGCCGGGCCGACGACGCCATGCGCGAACCACAGGGAACGGTGGTGGGGATGATCCCGCTCCTCGCCTTTCCCCTCGGACATCGGCCAGTTGCGGGTAAGCGCCTGCCCGCCCGGACCGTAGACCGGGTACAGGTACGGCAGGTGGCCGCCGCCATCGGCCTCGCCGCCGGGGCGATACTCGGTGAACGGTTCGCCGTCGACGGTGACCAGGACGCGCTCGCCGGCTTGCCTGGCGAGCTCGATCATCGGACCGCCGTCGTCCGCCGTCGCGGTCGCCGAGACCGCCAACAGGCACGGGAAGAGAGCGGCGGCGGCTGGCGGATTCAGGCGGCGCAACATGGTCGGTTCCTCTGCCGTTGTTCGCGTTCCGGGAAGATCCCGGCATGGTACCGTCTCGCGCGTGAATCCACGGAAATGCCTCGCACCGCTGGCGGCGATGCTGCTGGCCTCGGTGACGTTCATCTCCTGCACCGCCGGCGAGACGGAAGCCGAAGCTGACGGCTCGGACGCGGAATCCGTGACCACTCAGCCAAGGGCGGAAGTCGTCCGCGCCCATCTGTTCGACGGCGACGCCGACGGCCTAGCCGCCTTCGCCCGCGTCAAGGGGCACTTCGAGGCGGCCAATCCCGGCTACGCGATGACGTTCCTGGCCGCGGCCACGGAGATCGTGGCGGACGCGTCGAGCCGGCTCGTCTTCGTTCAGACGCCGGTCGAGGAGGAGCCCGCGGCGGCCGAGATCCACACGGCCTCCGGCACTACCGGGACGGACCTGCACGTAGGCGAAATCGCGGTGCTCCGTCCCGGAGAGCGGCTGACCGTCGAGCCCGCCATCGCCGCACTCGTCTTCGACGTCCCGGACACCCCGGACGACGACGTGCCGGCGGCGATCCGCCCCGACTGGGACCCGAACATCACGGACGTCCCCGGCGGCTGCGCCACGGAAACCGGCGCGTACCGGCGCATCCTGCTTACCTGGCTCAACGACAACGGGCCCTACACCTTCCACGGCCTGAACGCCCACCGGGTGCGGATCACCGACTCCTTCACCCACTACCACCCAGTGGACACGGGCTTCGACGAGTTCTACCTGGTCCAGATGAGCAACGACGAGGATCGGCTCCTCACGAGCTACCGCGCCGCGGACATCGAGTCCCCCGAGACGATGACGCCCGAGCTAGCCGGGCGGCTCTTCGACGTCCACGACGTCCGCGCCGGCGACCTGATCTACCTGCCGCGGGGCGTGATTCACCGCGGCCTGGGCGGCGTGCTGGCGCAGGTGATCACGGTGCCCGGTTTCCGCCCCGGCGCCGAGATCGGCGTCGACCACCACCTGCTGGCGATCAACGAGCGCTTGGGGCTCGAGGGCGACAACGCCCTGCCGTACAACGTCGAGGCGTCAACCGAGGCGGTCGTCCGCTGACGCGCGTCTCCCGTCCGAGGACTCCCCACGCATGAAGCAGACCTCCGACACGAAGATCTACGACGCGATCGTCGTCGGCTCCGGCGCCACGGGCGGCTGGACCGCCAAGGTGATGACCGAAGCGGGCATGGACGTGCTGATGCTCGAGGCCGGCCGCGCCTTCGACCCCGAGAAGGACTTCCGCGAGCACACGCTGCCGCACGACATGGAACTGCGCGGCCGCCCCGACCCGCGGAACGAGCTGCTCCAGCGCCGGCACCGCCAGTCGTACTGCTACGCCTGCACCGAGGTCAACGCGGACTTCTTCATCGACGACGTCGACAACCCGTACACCGAGGCCCCCGGCACCCACTTCAACTGGATCCAGGGCAATGTCGTCGGCGGCCGCTCGATCATGTGGGCGCGGCAGTCGTACCGGATGAGCGACTACGACTTCAAGGCGGCCAGCCTGGACGGCTACGGCATGGACTGGCCGTTCAGCTACGCCGACCTCGCGCCGTACTACGACCGGGTCGAGCGCTACATCGGCGTCAACGGCCGCAAGGAGGGCCTGGAGATCCTGCCGGACGGCGACTTCCTGCCGCCGATGGCCTTCACCTGCGGCGAGGCGATGCTGAAGGAAACCCTGACCGAGAAGTTCAACCGGCCGATGACGATCGGCCGCAACGCCGTCCTCACCCGCCGGCACAACGGCCGTGACATGTGCCACTACTGCGGTCCCTGTCACTACGGCTGCCGGACGAACTCGTACTTCAACTCGCCGCAGACCACGCTCGTCGACTGCGAAGCGACCGGCCGGTTCACCCTGGTCCCGGATGCCGCGGTCATCAAGGTCGACATGAAGGCAGGCGATCTCGCCTCCGGCGTCACCTACGTCGACAAGACGTCGGACCTGACCCGGGAAGCGAAAGCCGATGTCGTCGTGCTCTGCGCGTCGACCCTCGCCTCGACCCGCATCCTGCTCAACTCGGCCGACGGCGGCCTGGCCAACGAGAGCGACTGCCTTGGCCGCTACGTGATGGACCACATCTACGCGACCGGCGTGCGCGGCGTACTGGAAGCGAGAGCCGGCGCCCAGCCGGAGCGAGCCAATCGGCCGAACGGGATCTACATCCCCCGCTTCCAGAATCTGAAGGACCCGGCGACCAGGAACCCGAACTTCATCCGCGGCTACGGCTACCAGGGCGGCGAGAACATCACCACCTGGCAGCACGGATACGGCATCCCCGGCTTCGGCGCCGACTTCAAGCGGATGGTCGAGTCGAGCACGATCTCGACGATCGGGCTCGGCGGCTTCGGCGAGATCCTGCCGCGGCCCGAGAACCGCGTCACCCTCGATCCGGAGGTGACCGACAAATGGGGCGTGCCGGTGCTGCAGATGAACTGCACGCTCGGCAGCAACGAGTACGCGATGGTGCAGGACATCATTGCGGAGGGCCGGGCCATGCTGGAGGCGCTCGGCTGCACGAACATCACGCAGAACACGGAGCCGGCGCCGTTGGGCTCCGGCATCCACGAGGTCGGCACCGCGCGCATGGGCGACGATCCGGGAACTTCCTACCTGAACCAGTACCAGCAGTCCCACACGGTGAAGAACCTGTTCGTCATGGACGGGTCCTGCTACGTCAGCATCGGCTGCGTGAACCCAACCCTGACGATGATGTCGCTGGCGCTCCGTTCCACCGAGTACCTCGTCGACCAGCACAAGCGGGGAGAACTGGCATGAACAAGCCGACGACGAGACGCAAGGTCCTGGCCGCCGGTGCAGGCGCCTTCGGCTACGCCACGCTGCAGGCCGAGCCGATTCGCGCCGCGATCCCGGCGGTGGCCGCCTACCAGGCCGAAGGCTCCGGCTGGACCCCCCGGCTGCTCACGCCGGCCCAAGGCGAACTGCTGGCCACGCTCTGCGAACACATCCTGCCGCGCACCGACACGCCCGGCGCCCGCGACGCCGGAGTCCACGAGTTCATCGACCTGGAACTCTCGCTCGCCGACGGCGACGATCAGTTGACCGCGCTCGGCGGACTGGACTGGATCGACCGGCGTGCAGAGGAGTTGCACGGCTCGTCCTTCGTGGCGCTCGACGCGGCCCGCCAGCTAGACATGCTGCGCGAGATCAGCGACGAGCACGGAGACCACACGCCGGAACTGCTCGCAGGCGCCGCCTTCTTCAGCGACCTGAAGCGGCGCACCCTGTTCGCGTTCTACACCTCGAAGGTGGGCCGAACCGAAGCCCTCGAGCTACCGGACCGGGTGCGCGTGGAGCGCTTCCGCGGCTGCCAGCACGAGCCTGGAGAGAGCCACGTCTAGAGCCAGAACCCGGTCACCCAAGTTCCAGCCAGCCAGCCAGCAAGGAGACCCAAATGTGTGACGACAGAACCGCTGCCGACAACGCCAGGTACCTGCAAGGGAAGCGGCTGACGCGCCGGGAGTTCGGGGCCGTCTCGGCGGGCGTCGGTCTGACCATCCTGCTGCCGCGGGCGGCGAACGCCCAGAGCGTGACCGAATCCGAGATCGAGGTCGAGACGCCCGACGGCGTCTGCGACAGCTACTTCGTGCATCCCGCGAGCGGCGCCCATCCCGGCGTCCTCATCTGGCCGGACGCCTTCGGTCTCCGGCCGGCAATGCGGCAGATGGCCACGCGGCTCGCGGAATCGGGCTACTCGGTCCTCGCGGTCAACCAGTACTACCGGTCGAAGAAGGCACCCATCGCCGAGGGAACGGACTTCGCCGCTTTGCGCGAAACGCTGCGGCCGCTGAGGGCTGCGCTAAGTCCGGAGACCAACGTCACGGACGCGAAGGCCTTCGTGAGCTTCCTGGACAGCCAGTCGTCTGTCGACAAGGGCCGGAAGATGGGAACGATGGGCTACTGCATGGGCGGTCCGATGACGATGCGGACGGCGGCAGCCCTGCCCGACCGCATCGGCGCCGGCGCCTCGTTCCACGGCGGCGGACTCGTCACGGACCAGCCGGACAGCCCGCACCTGCTCGTGGAGAAGATGACGGCTCACTACCTGTTCGCGATCGCCGAGAACGACGACCAGAGGCAGCCCGAGGCGAAGGACGTGCTGCGCGAGACCTTCGAGAAGGCGGGCCTGCCCGCCGAGATCGAGGTCTACGAGGGCGCGATGCACGGCTGGTGCCCGCCGGACACCCCGGTCTACCACGAGGCGCAGGCCGAGCGGGCGTGGAGTCGTCTGCTGGCGCTGTTCGAGCGCGCCCTGGGGTAGAACGACCAGGCCTCCGACGGTTTTCCTTCGCACGTGATCACGATCTACCACGTGCCGCGCACCCGTTCGGCCAGAGTCATCTGGCTGTGCGAGGAACTCGGCCTGCCCTACGAAGTCGTCCCGGTCGACTTCAGCCCGGAGTACCGCAAGTCAGCCGAGTGGCGGCGGCTCAACCCGATTGGCAAGGTGCCGGCGATGACCGACGTCGACGCGGACGGCAACCCCTTCACGATGATCGAGTCCGGCGCGATGGTCCACTACATCCTGGAGCGCTACGGCGAGGGCCGCCTGCAGCCGCGCGCTGGCAGCCCCGAGAACGCGCTGTTCCTGCAGTGGTCCTGGTTCGCCGAGGCGAGCCTGGCGCGGCCGCTGGGCGACATGGTCCACCATCGCATCCTCAAGCCGGAGCCGGAACGCATCCCGGCCGTCGTCGAAGACGGCCGGGAGCGTGCGGAGATCTGCCTCGACGCCGTCGAGGCGGCGCTCGAAGGCCGCGACTACCTGCTGGGAAGCGAGTTCTCCGCCGCCGACATCATGATGGGCTACTCGCTGGCCCTGGCGCGGCGACTGGGGCTGCTCGATGAGAGGTACCCGAACGTAGTCGCCTACATGGACCGGCTCGGAGCCCGTCCCGGGTTCCTGATCGGGTTCGCCGACGCCGGGCGATCAGGTCCCCTACGCGACTGAGAGTGTCAGTCGGACGTGAGCCAGGGACGACGCCTCGGTTCCATCACGACGCCGCCCTCTCCACCCGGTCTCCCGGCCAGCGGATGGTGCCAGCGAAGACCCTCGAAACGCGCGAAGTCCCTGTCCGCCGTGGCCAGATCGCACCCGGCCTCCATGACGATCGCCGCGAGGTAGGCGTCGGCGACCAGCTTGCTCCGAGGCGCATGGCGTTTGCAGAGGTCCTCGAAGATCTCCCAGTGCCCCGGACCCGGTCGAACCGGAACACACTGGGGAGGTGCCAGCAGTCTGGCGGCGCTGGCAAGGGCCTCATGGTTCTCCGTCGGCTTTGAGTAGATCCGACCGTTGGTCACGATTCTCACGAAGGAACTCAGCACCATCTCCGACATGCCGTAGGCCGGGCCCGAGTTCACCAGCCAATCGAGCCAGTCACGGTACGGTTCGTGCTCGTCCATGTCCGCGCGGTGCGCGTAGACGAGCACGTTGACGTCAGGAACGATCAATCGACTTGAGGAATCGTTCGCAGTCCAACTGGTCAAGCACCTCGGAAAACGAATCGCTCCGGATTCCCGGCCGCAGGCCGCCTTCTCCGCCGGTCAGCAGCTCGACACGCTTCGCCGGCGCTCGCCGTTCACCTCGAGCGAGCACCTCTCGAAGCCCCTCGTCGATCAGAGAGGTGAGCGTTCGCCCCGTCCGCGTCGCGTAGCGCTTCGCTTCCGCCAGCAGTTCGTCGTCGAGCCGTACCGTGGTGCGCATGCAGGCGAAGCTACAGTGGTGTATGTCGGTATGTCAACCAACCTTCGTCATCGCTGGTACGACAGCCTCCTCCAGCTTCTCCGGCGACACGACGTACAGGTACTCCTTGTTCCGCAGGTGGCTCACGCGGCCCACCTTCTCGCCGCTCGGGTTGAAGACGCCGATCCGGGCGCCGACGTAGCGCCTGTAGTCGTTCTCGATCACCTGGACCTTGCCGCGACGGGCCAGCACGGCTTCCATTTCCGATCGGTCAAGGAAGCCCTCGTCGCTGAAGGAGACGATGAGATGACGCGCCCGGACCCTGTCCACGATCCGTTCCCATGAGGCCCGGAACTTCTTCTTGCTGTTGAAGTCGCTCTTGCGCTCCCGGCAGTCAACGCGCTTGCAGGCGACGCCGTAGTGCTCGGGCTTGTCCCAAAGCACGAGGCTCTCCCAGACGTGGTAGTTGCCCAGGTAGCTGTGCTGGTTGTAGGGCGGATCGAGGTACGCGATGTCCGCTTCGAGAACCTCCACGGCTTCGGCGGCGTCCATGCGGTGGGCTCTTCCCTTCCCGGCTTCGGCGCGCGGAGCGATCTCCGGCAGCCGCAGCTCCAGGTCGTTGGAAGCCCGCGGGGCCCACTGCTTCAGAAAGGCCATCTGCACGCCCGTCGTGCTGTCGACCCGGTCGGCAGCCTCCATCAGGGAGACGAGCACGATCGCCCGGAGCTCCGGATCGAGGTCCTTGCGCTCGATCTCCTCGCGGACGGCGTCCACCCGGGCGCCGTTCTTCGGCTGCAGGAAGCGGCTCTTCTCGCAGAAGACGTCCGTGAAGTAGCCGGCCGACGGCGGCAGCCGGTTGAACTCGTCGATCAGCAGCCCGGCCTGCCGGAGCTGCTCCGGCGTGCCGTCCGCCTCGACGTAGCAGCGGGCGACCACCTCGGCGCAGGCCAGGTAGTCGTTCGCCAGCACGCGGTACTGCCGCCGCTTCAGCGCGGCGCCAACCCTGGACGTGCCCGAGAACAGGTCGAGCACCGTACCGGCCGGCCGAAGCTGTTCGACGACGCCGGCGATCAGCGGCACGAACTGCCGCTTGGAACCCAGGTACTTGATGGGCACGACGCGGCGGAACTAGCGGCGCAGGCTCCTAGGGAGACGAAACGTCGTACGCCAGCAGTTCGTCCCAGTTGCGGATGTAGAGCACGCCGTTGCTGACCACCGGATGGGCCCAGCTCGGGCGGCCGCGGTTTTCCACGTCGAAGCGACCCAGCTCGACGTAGCCATCGGGAGTCGCTTCCGCCAGACCGGCGAGGTGCCTCTCGCCGAGCAGGAACAGCCTGCCGTCCGCGAGGGTGAGCGAGCCCTTGCCGACGCTGCGTTCCCGCCACACGGTTTCACCGGTTTCGAAGTCCACACAGGCGAGCGCGCTGCCGAAGAACCCGTAGAGGTGTCCTTCGTAGAGCACGACGCCGCCGTGGTGGTTGCGTAGTCGCGACTCGAACCAGATCTGCCCGGTGCTGACGTTGTCGCCGGCCACCTGCACCCCGAGCGCGCCGCCGCCGGTGCCGTAGTCCGAGGTGTAGAAAACGAGGCCGTTCGCGTAGATCGGCGTCGCCGCGTTCGCCGTGCGGTTCGACGGCTCGCGGTAGTGCCAGAGCAGTTCGCCGTCCGAGGCCCGCACGCCCACGCCGGCCCGCGCCGTGAAGCCGACGATCGCACGCAGCGGCTCGCCGCCGTCCTCCAGGTCGACGGCGATCAGGGAGGAGTAGCCGGCCCGGTCGGTCAGGCCGGTGCTGGTCCACACCGTGGCGCCCGTCTCCCGGTCGAGGGCCGCGATGGCGCCGCCGGCGCCGCCCGGCATCACGACCACCCAGTCGCCCTCGATGAGCGGCGACTCGCTGATGCCCCAACTGATGTTCCGCTGGCCGAAGTCCCGGAGGATGTTCCGCTGCCACGCCACTCTCCCGTCCGAGAGCCGGATGCGCGCCAGATCTCCCACGCCGGTCAGCGCATAGAGCGAATCGCCGGCCACGGTCGGCGTGCCGCGCGGGCCGTTGCCGCGGCTGTCGCGTAGCCGCGCGCCGAGTTCACGCTCCCAGCGGACGCTGCCGTCCGAAGCATCGAGGGCGAACACGAGGCTCCGACCGCCGCGCGTTCCCTGGACGTAGAGCGAGCCCTCGACCACCGCCACCGTGCCGTAGCCCTCGCCCAGGCCGTCGATGCGCCAGGACAGCGGCGGCCCTCCGGCCGGCCAGCGGTCGGCGAGCCCGGTTTCGGTCGAGACGCCGTCCCGCCCCGGGCCGCGCCACTGCGGCCAGTCTTCCGCGGTGACCGGAGGGGGCGCGAAAGCGAGAGCTAGCAGGAAGAGGCCGATCGATCCCGTGCTCAAGCGCTTCATCGCTAGACACTCTGCTTCGTCGCGCCTCCGCCGTCAACTGCCGTACGCTCCGTCTCCATGCCTCCAACCACCCAGCGGCCCATACTCGCCTGGTTCCGGCGGGACCTGCGGCTAAACGACAACCCCGCGTGGTCCTGGGCTGTCCGGACCGGACGTCCCGTCGTCCCCGTCTTCGTGCTCGACGAGGAGGAGGGCGAGCAGCCGATCGGCGGCGCGTCGAGGTGGTGGCTGCACGGCACTCTCGAGGCGCTGGACCGGACGTTACGCCGCTTGGGACGCCGGCCGCCTGGCCGCGCAGCGACTGTTCCACAAACCGGAGATGGGGACCCGGAACCTCAGACCCAGCTTCGACCGCATGCCGTGGCGCGACACGCCAGCCGATCTGAAGCGCTGGCAGCGCGGCCAGACCGGCTACCCCATCATTGACGCCGGGATGTGCGAACTCTGGATCACGGGCTGGATGCACAACCGGGTGCGGATGCTCGTCGCCTCCTTCCTGACCAAGCACCTGCTGATCCACTGGCGGCACGGCGCCGACTGGTTCTGGGACACCCTGGTCGACGCGGACTGGGCCAACCGCGGCCGGCGTCCGGCTCGGCGAGACCTATCCGCTGCCCATGGTCGAGCACGCCGCGGCACGCGACCGGGCGCTCGACGCCTGGCGCACCCACGTTCGGGGACAACCGCAAGCCGGCGCCTCCGGACGATGAGGCGGCAGAGCCGTCAGGTCTTCTTCCGCGGCGGCTGCAAGAAGAACGCGACGACCGACCCGGTCAGGGTCACCGCAGCGATTATCAGAAACGGGACGGCGTAGGTGCCCTGCGTGTCGAACGCCCAGCCTGTAGCGGCAGGTATGGTCGCACCGAACCCGGCGCCGACGGCGAAACGGACCCCGGTCGTGGTCGCGAACGCGCGGCGTCCGAAGAAACGGGCAAAGGTGGCGGCCTGGCTGATGTAGGCCATGCCGAACCCCAGGCCCAGGAGAACCAGGGCCACGCGCGCCTCGCCCACCGTGCGGACAAACAGAAGCAACCCCATTCCTGTTCCCTCCAACGCCAAGGCGAAGCCAAGCAGACGCGGCGGCGAGATCCTGTCGCCCAAGGCGCCGCTGGCGCGGCCGAAACCGCTGACGAGTGCCATGAGCCCAAGGAGAGCCCCGGCTTCGCCGCTCTCGAGCCCGATGTCCCGAAGGTGCAGAGTGCCGTGGTTTGCGAGGACGCCCCAGGGAACGGCGTAGCCAAGGCCGCAGAGCACCATGAGCGCGAACTGCGGCGTCCGCAAAGCCTCCCTCGCGACCCATTGGTCGGCAGTCCCGGCGCCGGTTCGAGCCACCGTTGCCTGAAGCTCATCCAGAGAACGGGCGCCGTCCCGTAGCTGGCCCAGCGATTCCGGCGTGTTGCGAAGAGCGAGGAACGACAGAACCCCCAGCGCCGCGCAGAGCGCCGCGATCATCGCCCAGCCGTCTCGCCACGTTCCGCCCCGGGACAGGATCGCGTTGTCGACATAGAAGATGAGCGGCGCCATGACAGCAGCCGCGATCAGCAGGAATGCCATGGACGTCGCACGCCATCGGAGGAACCAGTTGGTCGCCAGGGTCTGCGTCGGCAGCACAGTGGAGAACGTGTGGGCAAGACCCGCGAACACGCCGAAGTAGAGCAGCACGTCCCAGCGATCCTGGGCCCGGCTGGTCAGGTAATAGGCCACGGACACCGAGAGGAAGCCCGCGGTGAACACTGGACGGGGCCCAAAGCGGGTCAGGCAGACGCCGATCAATGGCGCCACGGCGCCGCCGCAGAAGGACCAGATGCCGAATGCCCAGCCGCTGTCGGCCCGGGTCATGTCGAGGTCCTCCAGCATCTCCGGCAGGAAGAAGCCCCAACTGTAGAAAGGCGCCGCGCCGAGTCCGTAGATGAGCCAGGCGAACGGCAGCATCCGCCAGCCGTAGAAGCCCCAGTTGATCCGCGAGAACCGCCCGCCACCGGTGTCGGGGCCGGAACCGGCTCCCGTGTCCCCGATCCCGGCCCCCACAGCGCTCAGTCCTGCCGCTGGCCTAGGGCCCTGAGGCTCCGCCGGCTACCAGCGCTTCACAACCGGTGCCGTCGAGCAACCCGTCCACGGCCGACCCGTCGTCAGCCGACAGCTCCCCGTACCGCTCCCGCAGCCACATCAGGCACTTGCCCTGGTAGGGGAACGGCTTCTGCACCCAGGGCCGGCCGTCGATCTCGCACTCGACGCGCTCGGCGCCCGACGCCAGCGCTCTCGCGTTGGCGAGCAGGAAGGGGGCGTAGACGCGGCCGACCTCGCCGAGGAGAGCGCGCAGGGTCGCCGGCAGCTCCGGCCCGATCCAGTCGTTGGCCGTCGGTTCCAGGCCCGACAGGTCCTCGACGCGATCGACCCAGGCGTAGACCCGTGGCGCCACCTCCAGCGTCACCGCCATCGGCGTCGGATCGAAGGCCGCGAGCTGCGTCAACTGGCCGAAGAAGGCGAAGTCCGAAGCGCCCGGACGGTTGCCCATCAGGAACTGGCGCTCCGTCAGGTGGTCCCGAAACAGCTCCAGGATGCGCTGGTAGCTGGCCTCGATCACGGGACCTGTCGTCTCGTTCGAGCCCACGACCCAGAGCCGCGAGATCTGGCGTTCGGAGACCATCTTCGCCGCCTGCTGGAACTGCTCCTCGGGACCTTCGACCTGCCGCCAGCGCGGCAGGATCTGGCCGGCCTTCTCGATGTCCGCCTCATGAACCCAGCGATAGTGAAACATCGCCTTGGTCAGCCACTCGTCGCCGAAGTCCTCGAGCAGGTAGTCGATGAACGCGGTCACGGGATCCGGCGGAATCACCGAGCGACCCTCGAACTCTGTTTCAAAGCGCCGGATCAGCGGCGTCGAATCGACGACCGCCTCGAGCTCGCCGTTCGCGTTGGGCAGGTAGAACGTAGGCAGCAGGCGCACCTTCGCGGCCGGCAGGTCGTCGCGGCCGCCTGGGCCCGCGATCAGAAACCGATACGGGATACGCCGGTAGCGAAGCACCGCGCGCATCTTCCGCGTGTAGGGCGACCCGGGGGCGCCCATGAAGGTCAGGAACTGCGAAGCTGGTTCGGGCATGAGGCGCGGCGACGGAGCATACCCCGCCGCGCCGCACCGTTTGGCGGCGCTATCGACTCAGGACGGGAAGTTCCAGAGCGAGTACACCACGAGCCACCGGCCGTCAGGCGCGCGGCGCATCAGCCGCATCCAGTTGCCTTCGGACTCCGTCGTCGACGAGCCGTCCTTCGGCATGACCGTCAGCAGGAAGGTACCGCGAACATAGGCCAACTCGCCGCTGAACTCGGTCTCGATGACCTGCATCTGCACGTTGAGGTCCGCCACCTCGAACGCCTGAGCGATGTTCTGCCGGATCGACTCCCGACCGCTGATCGGTAGCGCGTCCGGCGGCATGCGCACCGCGTCCGGCGCGTACGAGGCGACCACCCCGTCGGCGTCGCCACTGTTCATGGCGACCATGTAGTCGGCGATGAGGGCGTTGAGAGCGTTCTCGTCGCCGATGCTGGGTTCGACCGCGTTCGGATCTTCGACGACCTCGTCCTCGACCGGCGGACAGCCGACGGCGAAGAAGCCCACGAAGAGGACGGCCAGAACCATGATCCCCGAACGCGGGTGCCATACGATCGTGCGCTTCATCATCAGCCCTCCTCGGCCGGCACCTGGGGTGCCTCGCCCGGCGGGTGGTCGCGATTCGAGAGTTCCCGCGCGATCAACCACGAACCGTCCGCGCCGCGGCGCATCAGGTCCATCCACTTGCCCACCTCCTGGTAGACGACGGATGGGTCCTGCTTCGACGTCAGCGTGACGGCGTAGGTGCCGCGCACGAACGCCAGATCGCCGCTGTAGTCACTCTCCTTGACCTGGAGCTGAATCTCCCAGTCGTTGTCGACGTAGTCGGCGGCAGCGAACAGGCGGATCGCGTCGCGCCCTTCGATCGGATTACCGTTCGCGCCGATGCGGATGGCATCCTCGGTGTACAGGACGGCAAGGCCATCCGCGTCGCCACGATTCACCGCCTGGAGATACTTGGCGATCAACTCGTTCAGGGCCGCTTCGTTTTCGGCCCGTGGGTCGACTTCGGGCACCGGCGCCGCTTCCTCCGGGGGCGCCGCACAGCCGGCGACGAGAGCCAGCACTGAGCAAAACACAAGGGTCGCAGAGATCCTCCGGGGGTTTCCTCGTTCGCCCATTCCGGACCTCCTTTCCGCGGCGGGGCCGCTGTCGCAGTGTCGCTCGTTTTCCCTGTAACTCCTAGGGTAGCACCTGGATTCCGTTCGGCCGCCCCTGTCCACCCGGCGCCGGGTGCGCCGGACGAATAGGCTTCCGAGCTTCCGGAGTCCACCTTGACGCGCACACCTTCCTCGTTCGCGGCCGCGGCGGCCGGCTTCTTCGCCGGCGCTCTCGGGGCTCTGCCCTGGCTCGCCGGGTCGTTCGCAGTGGTCCAGCCCGACCTGGCCCGGATGCTTTTGATCACCGCACCGGCCGGCGGAGCAGCGGCCTTGGTGGCGGCCGGCGTCCTTCGGCAGGGACATCCGGCGGTTCGCGCAGGAGCACTGGTCCTCGGCCTCCTGGCGGTGGCATCGAGCCCCTTCTTCACGAGGATCCTCGCCAGTCAGGCGCCTGGCGAGCCGCGCGCGGCCGGAGCGGCCGACTCGACCGATCCGGCGCTGGTGCCGGATCGGCTCCGCATCCTCCAACTGAACGCCTACCACGGCTACCCCGACCCCGAAGGCCGCCTGCTGGTCCAGGAAAGTCCCTCCGACCGGATGATCCGGTCTGGCCGCCTCGTGGCGGAGATTCAACGGCTGCAACCGGATGTCATCGTGCTGCAGGAGGCGTGGTGTGCGGCCGGCGAAGGCTGTCTCGCCGACCGTCTGGCCGGGGAACTGGACTTCCACGGCGTTTACGCCCGAGCCAACGGATCGCTGCGATGGCTGGGCTTCGAGGAGGGGTCGGCCATTCTCAGCCGATTCCCCATCGCCGACCCGCGGGTGTGGCCGCTCGGTCCCGACCGCGACGCCTTCGAGCGCCGCATAGCGTTGACTGCCCGCATCGACCACCCCGGTCTGCCCTTCGAGCTGGTCGGCGTGCACCTCGCCAACGGCGACACCGACCTCGCCGGCGCCCAGGCCGCAGGTCTCCTGGAGCGTCTCGGCGGGCCTGAACGCCCCGTCGTGGTCGCCGGCGACCTGAACCTGCCCAGCGACCACTCCATCCTGACCCGTTTCCAGGCGGCCGGCTACCGCGATCTCGTGGTCGGCGGCATCGACCACGTCCTGCTCGACGCCACCGACTCCGGTTGGTGGCCGTTGTGGACCGAGTGGGCGGAAGCCGGCGCGCTCTCGGATCACCCGGGCATCCTGGTCGAGTTCCAGCTGCCAGTCCCCCCAGCCGACGACGACTGGCACGGCGACTGGCAGCTCGCCACCGCCGACCAGGTCGGGCTCGACCCGGGCCGGCTGGAGCAGGCGGTCCAGGACATCGGTGAACTCGAGGGTGTTCACGGCCTCCTGATCGCGCGGCGTGGTCGACTGGTCGTGGAGCGCTACTTCCGCGGCTCCGCCGGCAACCGCCCGCACAACCTGAAGTCCGCCTCGAAGAGCGTGCTTTCCGCCCTTGCCGGCCTGGCGGCTAGCCAGGACCTGCTGAAGCTCGATCAACCGATCGCCGACTTCCTGCCCGAAGCTGCAGACCTCGACGGCACAGGCAAGCGGGCGATCACGGTGCGCCACCTCCTGACCATGACCTCGGGCCTCGAATCGACCAGCTTCGGCAACTACGGTTCCTGGGTCGCGTCCCGCAACTGGGTCCGGGCCGCCCTGGCGCGACCGCTCCAGGCCGAGCCCGGAACCCGTTTCTCGTACAGCACCGGCGGCACCCACCTGCTGTCGGCGACCCTCTCCCGCGCCGCCGGCCGGAGCACCCACGACTTCGCCCGCAAGCACCTCTTCGACCCGCTCGGAATCCGCCGCTCGGCCTGGGCCCAGGACCGCCAGGGCGTCCACATGGGCGGCAACAACCTGTCCCTTCTGCCGCGGGACATGCTGAAGTTCGGTCAGCTCTACCTGAACCGGGGCCGCTGGAATGGCAGGCAACTGCTGCCGTGGCAGTGGGTCGACGAGTCCACCCGTCCAGGTCTCGTCGGGCCGCGAGGTCGCGGCCGGATCTACGGCGGCTACGGCTACCTCTGGTGGCTTCGCGGACACAGGGAACGCGGCGCCTACATCGCCAGCGGCTACGGCGGCCAGTACATCTACGTGGCGCCCGCCGAGGACCTGGTCGTCGTCGTTATCTCGACCGAAGTCTCGAAGGGACGCGGGTGGCGAGGCGAACTGTTCGGGATCATCCGCGAAGGTGTCGCCGGCAGTGTGATCGACCCGTACGAGCGCAGGTCTCCGTTGTAGACTGAACGGCGTTCCAATGAACACGAAAAAGAGGATCCCGCCGCGTCTCGGCGCCGCGATCCTGGCTGCTGCATTGCTCGGCGCCGGACCGGTGGCGTCGGCGCCACTCACCCAGGAAGGACTTGGCGCGCCTGAGGACCTCGAGTTCTTTGAACAGAAGATCCGTCCGGTGCTGGTCGAGCACTGCTACACCTGCCACAACAGCACCGAGATCGCGGAAAGCGGTCTGCGTCTGGACTACCGCGACGGCCTGCTCAAGGGCGGCATGCGCGGTCCCGCCATCGAGCCGGGCAGGCCGCGCAGCAGTCTCCTGCTGCGGGCGATGAGACACCCGAGCCTCGACTTCCGGATGCCTCTGGGCGGCGCGAAACTGCCCGATGAGGTGATCGCCGACTTCGAGCGCTGGATAGAGATCGGGGCGCCCGATCCCAGGAAGGAACCGCCCTCCGCCGACGCGCTCAAGGAAGCGACCGCGTGGCGGACGATCCTCGAACAGCGGAAGAGCTGGTGGAGCCTGCAGCCGATCGACGACCCGAAACCTCCCGAAGTCGCCGCCGCGAACTGGTCGCGCGACTGGTCGGGGAGTGCGATCGACCGCTTCCTGGCCGCGGGGATCGCCGACGCCGGGCTCGAGCCGGCGCCGCTGGCCGAGCCGCGCACGGTGATGCGCCGACTCTCCTACGTGCTGACCGGGTTGCCTCCGACACCGGCTCAGGTCGACGACTTCGAGCGCCGCGCCGCGGTCGACCGGGACGCCGCGGTGGCGGACGAAATCGACCGGCTACTCGCCGATCCGGCCTTCGGCGAGCGCTGGGCGCGGCACTGGATGGACTGGGTCCGCTACGCCGAGTCGCACGGCAGCGAGGGCGACCCGCCGGTCCCCTATGCCTGGCGCTATCGCGACTACCTGATCCGGGCGCTGAACTCGGACGTACCGATCGACCAGTTGATCCGCGAGCACCTGGCGGGCGATCTTCTCGACGAGCCGCGGATGAACGCGGAACTCGGGATCAACGAGTCGGCCATCGGCATCGCCCAGTACCGCTTCGTCCTGCACGGCTTCGGCCCGACTGACGCGCTCGACGAACAGGTCCGCTTCACCGAGAACCAGATCGACGTCGTCTCCAAGGCGTTCCTCGGGATGACGGTCGCCTGCGCCCGATGCCACGACCACAAGTTCGACGCCATCAGCCAGACCGACTTCTACGCGCTCTACGGCACGATGGTGAACGGCCGCCCGGGCGTACAGACGATCGACGACGAGGCGCGGCGGAACGCCCACCGGGACGACCTGAGCCGCCTGAAAGGCGAGTTGAGGCAGGTGCTGGCCGAAGCATGGCTCGAAGCCGCCGCCGAGGTGCCGGGCAGGCTGCAGCGGCCGGACGGCCCATGGGCCGCGGCACTCACGGGCGGCCAGTCGCCCTACGACCCGCTCTACGCCTGGGTCCGGGCAGGCCGGGTCCGCGGCCGCGGGGCCTTCGCCAGGCAGTGGCGGGAACTGGACGCCGCCTACGAACGGAGCAGGCAGCAACTCGAGGCCCGCCGACAGGCGCCCGCCGTCCAGCGTTGGGACCTGAGCCGAACCGGGGACGTCGAGCAGTGGTACCGGCACGGCAACGGCCTTCCCGACGCGAAGCCGCAGGCAGCCGGGAGCTACGAGGTCACCCAGGGCGGCGGGACGATCGTCGCCGACATCCTGCCCGGCGGCGTCTACACGCACTCGCTCACCAACCGCCACAACGGCACCTTCTCGTCACCGCGGTTTCTCATCGAGGCCAATCAGAAGCTGGCGGTGCGGATCGCCGGCCGCGGCGGCGCCATCGCGCGCTACGTGGTCCAGAACTACCCCCAGCG
Source organism: Acidobacteriota bacterium (assembly GCA_011525365.1). Lineage (GTDB taxonomy): Bacteria > Acidobacteriota > Thermoanaerobaculia > Multivoradales > Multivoraceae > Multivorans. The sequence goes on along the minus strand of WTGQ01000002.1, from coordinate 887,422 downwards.
CGGCGAGGTCTATCCGATCGAGACCCTCTCGGACGGCGAGTGGCAATGGCAGCACTGGAACCTCGACTACTGGGACGGCGACCACGCCTACATCGAGCTGGTGACGGCGGCCGATCACCCGATGACCGGTGAGAGTTCCGGCGGGCGATCGGACCGGTCCTGGTTCGGGATCACCGAGGCGGTCGTGCTCGACGGGAATGGCGAGCTTCCCCGCGACCAGCCCGCCGAGTTCACGGCGCCCCTGTTCGAGATCGAAGGAGCGCCGGGCGACCGAGGCGAACTGGCGGCCCGCTACGGCGAAGCGATCCGCGACGCCGCCGAAGCCTGGCGCGACCGTTCAATGACCGACGCCCAGGCCCGTTTCCTGGCGAGCTTCGTTCGCCGCGGCCTGCTTCCGAACGACACGGACGAGGTGCCGGAAGCGGGTCCGATCGTCGAGGCGATCCGGCAGCTCGAGGAGGCGATCCCCGTGCCGACCCGCTCCCCCGCGGTGCTCGGCGGCCCACGCTTCGATCAGCCGCTGATGGAGCGGGGCAATCACCGGCAGCTCGGCGAGCCGGTGCCCCAGCGCTTCCTCGAAGCGATCGACGCCGAGCCGTACCCCGACTCGGTTCATCCGCGACTGGCCCTGGCCGGGAGCATCCTCGACCCCGGCAACCCGCTCACGGCCCGCGTCATCGCGAACCGCCTCTGGGCCCACACTTTCGGGCGCGGGATCGTCGGCACGCCGGACAACTTCGGGCAGATGGGTGAGCTCCCGTCGAATGCCGCCCTCCTCGATCACCTGGCGACGACGCTGCACGACGACGGCTGGTCGCTGAAGAGGTTCGTCCGGCGGCTCGCCTCAACCCGGGCCTTCCAGCTCGAGTCGACGCCGCGGCCGGCCGCCCGCGAACGGGATCCCCGGAACGACCTCCTCTCCCATGCCCATCTGCGCCGCCTGGAGGCCGAGGCGGTGCGCGACTCGATGCTGATTGCCGCGGGTCAACTCGAACCGATCACCGCCAGCGAGACCGTCCCGGAGCCCGGCTGGTCGAACCGGCGCAGCGTCTACGTTCAGGTCATCCGGAACCAGCCCGATCCCCTGCTCCACACGCTCGATTTGCCGACCCCGGTGACGACCAAGGGCCAGCGCGACCAGACGAACGTGCCCGCACAGTCGCTGCTCATGATGAACAACACCCAGGTCATGCATCTGGCCGCTCGCTTCGCCGAACGGGTCGCCCGAGACCCCGACCTGCGCAGCGACCGGGAACGCATCGTCGCCATGTTCCGCCTCGCCCTCGGCCGACCCCCGACCGAACCGGAACTCGCAGCGGCCGAGCAGTTCCTCGACCAGGCCCAGGACCGCAAGCCCGCCCAGGAAGACGTGGAAACCTGGAGCGCGGCGGCCATGGACCGCCGCGAGGAGAGCGCCGAAATCCGCGACTTCACCGCGGAAAAGACGCGCGGCGTGCTGCGCTTCTACCACCGGGCGTCGGCGCCCAGGGCGATGGCGGCCTGGGAGTTCGACGACTCGCCCAAGAACGGCCGCGTCTACGACGCCATCGGTCTTCTTCCCATCAAGCTGGGCCGCGACGTCCACGTGGAGGACGGCGCACTGTGGCTCGGGCCCTCGGATGTCGTGACGTCGAAGCCGATCCGGCGGACGCTGGACGAGTACACGCTCGAGGCGTGGGTGGCCAGCGGGCCAGATGCCGTAAACGCGGGCCAGAAGGCCCGCGCCACGGCCGGCGCACCGCCAGACGGAGCGGAGCCAGGACCGGTGCACCTGGTCCTGGCACAGGATCGCAGGGGCGCCTGGACCGCGTACCGGGACGGTGCCGAGGCCGACCCGGAAAGCGTCCGCCGGGAACTTCCGCTGAGCCTTGAGAACGGCCGTGTCCAGTTCGCGGGCAGCGGAGACGCGCCCCTGGGCGTGCTCCAGGCCCGCCTCTACGACCGCGTACTGATACCCGCCGACGTCGCGGCCTCCGCGCTCGGCAACATCGAAGCACCGTCGGAAGCCGAGCAGGCACGGATCTACCGCAGCAGTTGGTCCCGCATCGCCCGCCTCGAGGCGGAGGCGGACCAGCTCGAGCAGAGCGCCGGCGGCGGCGACGCATGGCGCCGACTGGCGCACGCCATGTTCAACCTGAAGGAGTTCATGTACCTCCGATGAGCGACCAGTGTTCCCTGATGAGCCGCCGTCGGATGCTGGCCCAGGTTTCGACCGGGTTCGGCGCCATCGCACTGAACGGCATGCTCGGCTCGGCGCTCCTGCCCGGAGCGGCCCGTGGTGCGCCGCGAGCGCGCGCCCGGCACGTCATCTTCCTCTACATGTCGGGCGGCGTCTCCCAGGTCGACTCGTTCGACCCGAAGCCGCTGCTCGACCGTGATCACGGCAAACCGATGCCGACGAAGATCGAGCGCACCCAGTTCAACCAGAACGGCAACATCTTCGCCTCGCCGTTCCCCTTCAAGCAGTACGGCGAGAGCGGCATCCCCGTCAGCAGCATGTTCCCCCACGTCGGCGAGTGCGTCGACGACCTGGCCGTCATCCGCTCGATGACCAGCACCGTAAACGAGCACGCCCAGGGCAACTACTTCTTCCACACCGGCTTCCCCCTGGTCGGTCACCCGTCCGCGGGCGCCTGGGTGAACTACGGGCTCGGCACCGAGAACGAGAACCTGCCCGGCTTCGTTGTCCTGCAAAGCGGCCAGGCCGGCATCCCGCACGGCGGCGTCGGTATCTACAGCAACGGCTACTTGCCGGCCGAGTACCAGGGTTCCATTCTGCGCGGCGACGCCGAGGACGCGGTCCAGAACATCCAGGCGCTGGAGGCCCCGACGGCGCAGCGCGAGCGGCTCGACTTCGTGGCGGAGATGGATCGAGCCTTCCTCGAGCGGCTCGGCGGCCATGCCGACGTCGAAGCGGCAGTCCGCAACTACGAGACCGCGTTCCGGATGCAGGCCGAGGTGCCCGAACTTTGCGACATCAGCGGCGAGACGCGCGCGACGCGTGAGCTCTACGCGCTGGACCATCCGAACCAGACGACGGCGGACTACGGCCGCCAGTGCCTGCTCGCGCGGCGGCTGGTCGAACGCGGTGTCCGCTTCGTCGAGCTGAGTTGCCTGCCGGAACCGGACGACGCGGGGCAAGCCGCGAACCCGTGGGACCAGCACACGGGCCTCGAGGTCGGCCACCGGAACATGGCGCTCCAGGTCGATCAGCCGATCGCCGGTTTGCTCAAGGATCTGAAGGCCCGCGGCCTGCTCGACGAGACGCTCGTCATCTGGGCCGGCGAGTTCGGTCGCACTCCGTTCCACCAGGGCTCCGATGGCCGCGATCACAACCCGTTCGGCTTCTCGATCTGGCTCGCAGGCGGCGGAATCAAGGGCGGCACGATCCACGGCGCGACGGACGACTTCGGCTACCACGTCGTCGAGGACGAAGTCACGATCTACGACCTCTGGGCCACCGTCCTCCACCTCCTCGGCATCGACCACACCAACCTCACCTACCGCTACGGCGGCCGCGACTTCCGCCTCACCGACGTCCACGGCAATGTGGTTGACGCGATCCTCGCGTAGGGCGGCGGGCACCCGCCTGGCGGGAGGTCCGGAGGGGCGGTCTCCATCGGACGTCGGTGCGCCGGCCGGTGCGCCGGCCTTCTGGCCGGCATCCGCCGAAGGCGGAATCCGGTTCCTCGCCGTAGCAATCGTGGCCACACTCTGTGCGACCGCCGGAACTGCCCAGGAAACAACCCCCAGCTACTACCGCGACGTCTGGCCTGTCATCCAGCAACGGTGTCAGGGGTGTCACCAGCCAGCTCAGTTGGGTGGTGAGTTGAACCTGACGAGTTTCGAGGGGCTGGCCGCGGGTGGGATGAGCGGCCCTGCCTTCGTGGCCGGCAGGCCGGACGAGAGCCGGATGTTGCAGATGCTTCGGGGAGAGATCGAGCCGGCGATGCCGATGCGGGCGGAATCGCTGGCGGAGACGGAGATCGCCGCGATCAGCGACTGGATCGCGGCCGGGGCTGCCGACGACACGCCGGAGGAGATGCGGCTCGGCGCGGCGACGGGGCCGATCGTCTACCACCAGCCGCCAGTGATCACAGCGGTCGCCTACTCCGCCGACGGGGAGTGGCTGGCCGTGTCGGGCAACCGGGAGGTGCTGCTCCACCGTCGATCGAGGATCGGCAGCGGCGACAGCCTGGAGGCTCGCTTCAGCAGCGTCTCGGAGCGCATCCAGGGGCTCGCGTTCCTGAAGAACGGGCGGCTGATCGCCACCGGCGGCACGCCCGCGCGCTTCGGCGAGATCCAGATTTGGGACGTCGACGACCGGAAGCTCCGCGTCTCGACCTCCGTCTGCTACGACACCCTGTTCGGACTCGCGGTTTCGCCGGACGAGCGCCGACTCGCGGTCGGCTGCGCGGACAACACCATCCGCATCCACCAGGCGACCAGCGGCCGCGAGTTGCTGCGGATGAACCACCACGAGAACTGGGTGCTCGGCGTCGTCTTCGGCGGCGACGGGCGGCGGATCGTTTCCGTGGGTCGCGACCGGGCCGCCAAGCTGATCGACGCCTCGAGCGGCGCCTTCATCGAGAACGTCAACCTGCTGCGCGGCGAGCTTGCGGCGATCGTCCGGAATCCGCGAATCGAGGCGGTGGTCATCGGCGGTGAGGACCGCGTGCCGTACTACTACCGGATGGACCGCGCCCGGAAGATGCTGATCGCCGACGACTCCACCCTGGTGCGGGAGTTCGAACGCCAGGACGGGGAGATCTTCGCGCTCGCGGTGGACCCGCGCGGCGACCGTCTCGCGGTCGGAGGCGCCGCGGCGACCGTGCCGATCTACGACCTGGAAACCGGCGAACGAACGGCCACCGCTTCCGGCCACGCTGCCGGCATCTACACGATGGCGTTCGACCCGACCGGCGCCGAACTGGCGACTGCGGGCTTCGACGGTCGCTTGAGGCTCTACCGCGCCGGCGACGGCGAACTGCTGCAGGAGTTCGTGCCGGTGCCGCTGGAGGGCGAGCTCCGGGGAGAGACGACAGCCGGAGGGGCGCCGTGAACGGGCATCGACTGCTCCGAGGCGCGTCCCACTCGCTCGCCGGCATCGCCGTCGCCACGATCGCCGCCGCCGCGGGACCGCCCCCCAATCTCGTCGACATGCATCCACACGGCGGCCAGCAGGGGCGCGCCCTGCGGCTGGTCATCGAGGGCTACGGCGTCGCCGGCGAGATGGAGATCGAGAGCACGCTGCCCGGTTCGTTCGCCCGTCTCGGCGAGGCCGCCGACGAAGACCGGCTGCAGAAACAGCGGCGCCCGAACGACCGGAACCTCCAGGCCGCCGTCTTCCTGGTCGAGATCGACGCCGACGCCGCGCCGGGGCTCTACCCGCTGCGCGCCATCAGCGACGAAGGGCTGTCGAACGCCCTGCTGTTCCGGGTGGACACCGTGTCCGAAGTCTCCGAGCAGAGTCTGCGCGAGGCCGGCAACGTCGCCGAAGCGCCCCGGATCGATGCACTGCCGGTCGTCGTCAACGGCACACTGGACGGGGCGGAGCGGGACCGCTACCGCTTCCGCGCGGAAGCCGGCGAGCGGATCGTGCTGGAGGTCGAGGCGCGCCGCGTCGGCTCGGCGATCGACCCGGTGCTCCGGCTGCTCGACAGCGAAGGCCGCGAGATCGTCTTCAATCAGGAGGGGCCCGGCATCGACGTCGACGCCCGTCTCGACTGGCAGCCATCCGAAGCCGGGGAGTACTTCGTCGAAGTCCACGACGCGCGCTTCAGCGACCAGAGGCGGAACTTCTACCGCCTCAAGCTGATCGCCGCCTCGGACTACGAGTACGCCGACGCCGTCTTCCCGCTGGGAGCGCGCCGCGGCGAGGAGACGCGATTCGGGCTCACCGGCGGCAGCACGGCCGCCACCAGGGAAGTCGCCCGCGCCGTCGAAACGGAGAACGCCTTCGACACGATAGGCCCGTCCGTCGCCGCAAAGGCCAGCGCGGCCCTGCCGTTCCGGGTCGTCGTCGGCAGCCATCCCGAGGTCCTCGAGAGCCAGACGGCCGACGACGAGGTCCTGAGCACGCCCGTGGTCGTCAACGGGCGGATCGACGACGCCGGCGAGGTGGACCGGTACCGGATCGCCGTCGAGCCGGGCCAGCGGCTCCTGATCGAGGTCGAGGGAGCCGCCCTCAGCTCTTCCGACCTCTTCGGCGTGCTGACCGTCACGACGCCGGACGGCGAGTACCTGGCCTCCTCCGGCGACGACATCCCCGATCCCGACACCTTCCGGCTGCTGTCGCCGACCGCCACTTCCTTCGACCCCTGGGTCGTGGTCGAGACACCGCAAGGAGTCGACGAACTGCACGTCACGGTCGAGGACCTGGTGGGCCGCGGCGGTCCCCGCTACGGCTACCGCTTGACGGCGACCGCGAACGGCCCGGACTTCGAGCTGCGCCTGACCACGGCTCAACTCACGCTCAACAGCGGCGCTTCGAAGCCGATCGAGGTCGGCGCCGTGCGCCGCGGCTATCTGGGTCCGATCCGGCTCTACGTCAAGAAACCGCCCGCCGGCATCGAGGCCCGGAACGGATGGATCACCAGAGAGGTGCGCGACCTCGACACGCGCACGCTGGCTCGCTCCGGCCGGATCCTGGTCACCGCCGACCTCGACGCTCCGCGCCGCCGCTTCGACCTGGAGATCTGGGGCGAAGCCGCGCTCGAGGACGGCACCGTGATCCGCCGCCGGGCGACCGTGCCGGGAAGCACGACCGCGGTCCGCGCCGGCGACGGGCGCAGCTACACGACGGAGGCCGAGCGGTCGTTCAGCGCACCCTGGCTGGAGACTCGCCTGCCGGTCCTGCTCACCGGCCGGCCCGGACCGCGGCTGGTCGGCCTGGCGTCCCAAACGGTGAGGCTGGTCAAGGGCATGCCGTTCGACTTCGGGTGGAAGTTCGAGGCGCCACCGGGTGAAGACGCCCCGGTGAACCCGCCCATGGTCGTCAGCGCCCTGATCGGCGTGGGCGTGGGCGAGTTTCGGGTCGAGACGACCGAGAAGGCCGACTACAACAAGTCCGAGGGCAGCAAGCTGATCCGAAGCAGCGACGGCACCCAGCACGACCGCTACACCGTGACGCTCACCGGCGAAGTCACGGTGAGCGGACGTCCCGAACGCCTCTACACGCCCGGCGTGACGCTGGAGATCGTCCCGGGCTACCGGATCGAAGTCGCCACGGCGAGTGTCCGGGCCGGCAGGAAGGGCACGGTCGAAGGCGTCCTGCACCGCGAAGAGAGCTTCCAGCAACCGGTCGAACTGCGCGCCGACGCGCTGCCGACAGGCGTCGTCTGCGACGGCGCCGAAGTCGAGCCGGGCGACGACGGCAGGTTCCGGCTGGACTGCGAGGCGTCGGACGCCGTCGAAGCGGGCGACTACGACTTCCTGATCACGTCGTCGTCCTGGCTGGCCGGCGAGCGGGAGGTCCGCTCCGCCTACACTACGGTCCCCGTGACCGCGCGAATGGAGGTGAAGGGCAGATGAAACACCCCACTAGGTGCGCTCTGCTCGTGGCGCTCGCCGCCACAATCCCCGCCGCCGCCAACGCCGCGACTGACGCCGCCGAACCCGTCACCTTCATCCGCGACGTCCTCCCCGCCATGAACAAGGTCGGCTGCTCCAACGGCACCTGCCACGGCGCAGCCAAGGGCAAGAACGGCTTCAAGCTGTCGCTGCGCGGCTACGACCCGGAGTTCGACTACCAGTCCCTCCTCTACGACATGTCCGGCCGGCGGTTCAACCGCGCCGACCCGGCGCGCTCCCTCATGCTCGCCAAGCCGACGATGCAGGTCCCCCACGAAGGCGGCCTGCGCCTCGATCTCGGCGGCCGCTACTACAACCTCATCCTCGACTGGATCAGGGCGGGGGTGCCCTACGGGGATCTCGCGCGCGACCGGGTCGAACGCCTCGAGATCCACCCGGCCGAGGTCTTCATGAATCGGCCGGGGATGCGGCAGCAGACGACCGTCATCGCGCGCTACGGCGACGGCAGGAGCCGCGACGTGACGCGCGAGGCGCACGTCACCAGCAGCAACACGGAGACGATGGCGGTCGAGGACAGTGCCGCCGGCGCGATCGTGACCGGGCTGCGCCGCGGCGAAAGCACCCTGCTCGTGCGCTACGAGGGTCAGTTCACGACCGCACCCGCCACGGTGCTCAGTGGCCGCGAAGGCTTCGAGTGGACAGCGCTGCCCCAGGCCAACTACATCGACGAGCTGATCGACGAGAAGCTCCAGCGGATCGAGGTTCTGCCCTCGGCGCCGGTCGGCGATGCCGCCTTCCTCCGCCGCGCCTCGCTCGACCTCACCGGCCAGATTCCGACCCCGGAACGGGTGCGGGCGTTCCTCGCCGACGACACGCCCACCCAGGAGAAGCGGGACCGCCTGGTCGACGAACTGATCGCAAGCGACGCCTACGTCGACCACTGGACGCTCAAGTGGGGCGACCTGCTGCGCAGCAACCGGAAGTTCATGAGCTACAAGGGCATGCTGACCTTCCGCGGCTGGCTGCGCGAGGCGATCGAGGAGAACCGCCCCTACGACGAGCTCGTCCGTGAACTGGTGACCGCCTCCGGCAGCACCCTCGATCAGCCGGCCGCCAGCTACTTCCGCGCCGCCCGCGATCCGAAGGAGGCGATGGAGACCACCACCCAGCTTTTCATGGGGGTGCGGATGGTCTGCGCCCAGTGCCACGACCACCCGTTCGAGCGCTGGACCCAGAACCAGTACTTCGAAATGACCGCCTTCTTCGCCGGCCTGGGCGTCCGCCCCGGCTTCCGTACCGGCGAGGAGATCGTCTTCGACAAGCGACGCGACAACGAGCAGTTGCACCCGAAGACGAACGCGGTGGTACCGCCGAAGTACCTGGTGCCGGTCGAGGGCGCGCCGGAACCGGGCAACGGCTCCGGACGCCGGGCCGCGCTGGCCGACTGGCTGACGTTGCCGAACAACCCCTACTTCGCGCCCGCGATCGCGAACCGCGTCTGGAGCTACTTCATGGGCCGCGGGATCATCGACCCGGTCGACGACATCCGCGCCTCGAACCAGCCGGTCAACGCGGCCCTCCTGAACGCGCTGACCGCCGACCTGATCGAGAACGACTTCGACCTCCGCCACCTGATGCGGACGATCGCCACCTCCCGGGCCTACCAGTCGTCCTTCCAAACCAACGAGTGGAACCGGGACGACCGGATCAACTTCTCCCGCCACGAACCGCGGCGACTGAGCGCCGAGCAACTGGCGGACGCCGTCGCCCGCGCCACCGACTCCCGGTTCGAGATCGACACCCTGCCCGAGGACTTCGACGCCACGGCGCTCCCGGATCCGCACGTGATGACGGCGAGCATGGGCATCGAGGGCTTCCTCGACCTGTTCGGCAAGCCGGACCGCGAGACCGCGTGCGAGTGCGAGCGGAAGACGGAGATGAGCCTGCCGCAGGCGCTCAGCCTGCTGAACGGCTCCGTCATCGCCGACGCGATCGCCGACCCCGAGGGGCGGGTGGCGAACCTCGTACTCGGAGGACTGGACAACGAGGAGCTGATCGCCGAGCTCTACCTCGCCGCCATCGGCCGTCTGCCGACCGGCGACGAAGCCGCGCTCGCCGAGGGCCACTTCGAGTCCTCGGCGAGCCGAACGGCGGCGGCCCAGGACCTGATGTGGGCGCTGCTGAACTCGAACGCCTTCCTCTTCAACTCGTAAGCTCTCAGCCCGCAGCCGCAAAAGGAGCCGAACCATGCTCGTGATTCCAGGACAGTCCGGCCACACCTGCGACGGCCCGACCCGACGCGAGTTCCTCCGCGTCGGTTCGCTCGGCATCTTCGGCATCTCGCTAAGCCAGACGCTGGCGCTCCGCGACGCGCACGCCGCGACCGTCGCCGCCGACGCGCTCGCGGGCGGCAAGGGCTTCGGCAGCGCAAAGTCGGTCATCCTGCTCTTCCTCCAGGGCGGTCCCAGCCACATCGACATCTGGGATCCGAAGCCCGACGCGCCGTCCAACATCCGCGGCGAGTTCGGCGCCATCGACACGAAGATCCCCGGCATCCGGCTCTCCGAGACGATGCCGCTGCTGGCCGACCACGTCGACAAGTGCACCCTGATCCGCTCGATGAGCTACACGCCGAAGGGGCTCTTCAACCACACCGCCGCGATCTACCAGATGCTGACCGGCTACCCGCCGGACCGCGTCTCGCCCTCCGGCCAGCTCGAGCCGCCGACCCCGGCCGACTTCCCGACCGCCGGCTCCCACATCTCCAGGCTCAGGCCGCTCGACGACGCGATGCTCCCCTTCGTCGAGATGCCGCGGCCGCTCCAGGAATCGAACGTCATCGGCAAGGGCGGCGCCGCCGGCTTCCTCGGCAAGGCCTACGACCCCTACCGGCTCTACCAGGACCCGAACCAGCCAATCGAACTCAGCGACCTGGAGCTCCGCGAGGAAACCTCCCCCGAGCGACTCGCCGGCCGCTTCGAGCTCCGCAAGGGCCTGAACGCCTCCTTGCCCGAGCTCGAGAAGGCGGTCGCCGACTCCGCCCTCGACGAGTACTACGAGAAGGCCTACGACCTCGTCCTCTCCGGCAAGGCGCGTCAGGCGTTCGACCTCTCGAACGAGAGCGACGAGATGCGTGAGCGCTACGGCAAGAACACCTTCGGCCAGGGCGCGCTGATGGCAAGGCGCCTGATCGAAGCCGGCACCCGCTTCGTCCAGCTCAACTGGCCCGCGGTCGCCAACGGCAACCCCGAGGTCGACTCCTGGGACACGCACGCCGCCAACTTCGGGCCGCTCAAGAACCTGCACTGCCCCGTCCTCGACCGAGCGCTGTCGGCGCTGCTGTCCGACATGGACGACCGCGGTCTGCTCGACGAGACGCTGGTCGTCGCCGTCGGCGAGTTCGGCCGCTCACCGCGCCTCGGCGTCAGCACCTCCGGCAACAGCAACTCCCCGGACGGCCGCGATCACTGGCCCTACTGCTACACCGCGTTGGTCGCCGGCGCCGGCGTCTCCCGCGGCCAGCTCTACGGCGAGTCCGACGAGACCGGCTCCGCCCCCCGCGAGAAGCCGGTCCACCCGAACGACCTGCTGGCAACCGTGTACTACACGCTGGGGATCGATCCGGCGATGGAGATCCTGAATCACCTGGACCAGCCGCGAGAGCTGGTCAAGGGCGAGGTGATTCGGGGTCTCTGGACCTAGACCGGCCGTCCGGGTCGGTCGGCGCGCTCCGTGAACACACGCGCCATACTCATCGGGCTGGCGCTCGGGCTGGGGCTCGGCATCGCCGCGTCGGCGACGGGTTCGCCCGCGCTGCTGTGGGCCGCCGAGGTCGTCGAGCCGCTCGGCCAGGTCTTCCTGCGCGCGATCCAGATGGTCGTCATTCCGTTGGTGGCGGCGGTCGTCTTCGTCGGGGTGGGGCGGATCGGCGACCTGCGGAAGCTCGGCCGGCTGGGGGGTCTGGCGGTGGGTTTCTTCTGGGCGACGACGCTGCCGGCGATCCTGATCGGGATGGGGGTGATGGGCTTCGCCCTCACCTTCACGGCGCCGGTGGCGCCGCCTACGCCCACGGCGGAGCTGGAACCCGCCGGTGTGGGCATCGTCGACTTCCTGGTCAATCTGGTCCCCCGGAATCCGGTCCAGGTCGCCGCCGACGGCGCGCTGCTCTCCCTCCTCATCTTCGTCGTCCTGCTGGCCGCGGCGACGACCGCCCTGCCAAGCGAGAAACAGCGGACGCTGACGTCTTTCGCGGAGGCCTTGGGCGACGCGCTGACGAAGCTGATGAGCTGGATCCTGTGGACGGCGCCGGTGGGCGTCTTCGGCCTCGCGGCGCCGGTCATCGCGAAGACCGGAACGGCGATGCTGCAGAACCTCGCCGTGTTCATCGTCGCCGTCGTTGTGGGCCTCTTCATCCTGAAGGGCCTCGTTCTCCTGCCCCTGGTCTGGTTCCTGGGCGGGGTGCCGCCCTGGCGCTTCATCCCGGCTACCGTGGGCACCTACACCGTGGGCTTCACCACGACGACGTCCGTGGGGACGCTGCCGATGATGCTGCAGGAGGCGAAGAAGCTCGGCCTGTCCGAGCGCAAGTACACGCTGATCCTGCCGCTGGCGGCGTCGATCAACCGTCCCGGCAGCGCGCTGTTCCAGAGCGCGTCGCTCGTCTTCCTGGCTGCCATGTACGGCGTGCCGCTCGACGCGGGAATGATCGCCGCCGCGGTGCTGGCGATCTTCCTCGCCGCGATGACGGTCGCACCGGTGCCCAGCGCCAGCATCGTGTCGCTGGCGCCGGCCCTGGACGTCGTGGGCGTGCCACTGGCGGGACTCGCCATCCTGCTGGGGATCGACCGTGTCCCCGACGTCTTCCGCTCCGCGGCCAACGTGATCGGCCACATGTGCGCCGCGACCACCGTCGACACGATGACCCGCGGCGATGGCGAGGAGCCGGGCGGGCGAGGCTCAGAAACGCTCGTCCAGTAGTCGGCTGATTCTCCGGTTGGCAGCCGTCATCAGCTCCACCTGCTCCGTATCGGGATTCTCCATCTCATCGAGCAGCCCGTAGCGGCGCGCCCTGTTGCGCTGGTAGGCCCCGCAAAGATGGAAGCCGACACATCCCGGATTCTCGAACAGCTCCGCCAGCGTCTCGGCGTACCACGCCCCTTCGTTGGGCGTGACCTCGTGGGGAAGTGTCTGCCAGTTGATCCTGGCTGCGTCGGCCAGTAACACCGGCTTTCCTATCCTCCTGTGCCATTCGCCGAGGTGCCTGACGGGATCGCGGAAGTCCTGGAAGGACAGCACGTCGACGAACAGCGACGCTGCCTGGATGACCTGTAGCGCGATGGGTGCGTTGGCCTCGTAGCGGTCCCCAAGAATCAGGTGATGCCTGTCGTACCGCCTGATCGCATCGTGAGTCGTCTTGTAGTAGCTGTAGGCCAACTCGATCAACTCTCTTCGGCCGGCTTCCGATTCGAGTCGCTCGGGATCGAAGATCGGGCCCCGCCACTCGTTCGGGGGCCTCTCATGAATCCAGGTCGGGCAGTCGCTGTAGAAGTAGCCGATCAGGTTCGGGTCGTCGGCGAGCTCGGCACAGTGCGACCTGGCCACGTAGTCGCACCATTCCCGCCAGTCGGCGCTCCGGAAGTCGTAGTGAACCGTGTGCTTCTCCCACTGGTGGGATTCCATGAACGGCAGGAGATGGCAGTAGGGCATCTCGAGCGCCCAGTACTCGTCGACAGTGAACGAACGCGAATGCCGCCACTCCCGCACCGACACCTCCTGAACCCAGCCGACAGTGTTGAACCCCCACGCCTTGAGATTCGGAGCGACCGACTCCCTGATCCACCGAATCGTGCTGCCCCCGTACTTCTCGCGCCAGATGTCGATGTTCTCGGGGTAGCGGAGGCTCGCCGGGTCGAAGTGGTTCAACCCGAGCGAGAAGAAGGGCCTGCCGTCGGGCTCCAGGAACCACCAGTGGTCCTCACGCTGGCCGACCGTGAAGAAGCCCTCGGGTTCGGGCTGAGTGGTGGCTCGCGGCGGGGCAGTTTCCTGAGACATGAGCCTGAGGGGATTCAGCGTCATGGCGGCTGCCAGCGCCGTACCGTCCGCGATCAATCTTCGGCGATCCACCCTCAGTATCCCGAACCGGACGACTCCGAAACGGCCGCCTCCAGGCGTTCCAGGTACGGCATGGCCGAGTCCAGGTTCCCGACGAAGGGATCGCGGCCCGCGTCCTCGTTCCACTCGTACTCGGTCGCCTGGGCCAGCATCCGCGCCGCGTCCTGACCGAAGAAGCGGGCGACGACCGCCAGACTCATGTCGATGCCGGCGGAAACGCCGGAGGAGGTCATCACGTGGCCGGCGTCGACCCAGCGGGCTTCCTTCACCCATTCGGTCTCGGGACCGAAGCCCGCGATGTAGCTGAAGAACGCCTTGTTCCCCGTGGCCGGCAGGCCGTCGAGGACGCCGGCCTTCGCGAGGATGGCTGAGCCGGTGCAGACGGAAGTGGTGAGCTGAACCTCGGCGGCGCGTTCAGCGATGAAGTCCAGCAACTGCTGGTTCTCGACTTCCCGGAGCGTGCCGATACCGCCCGGCACCATGATCACGTCGAGCGGCGGAGCGTCGTCGTAGCCGTACTGGGTCTCCACCTTCGGAGCCATGTCGGCCGGATAGGTCGTCGTGGTCAGAGCGACCGGACGGGCGGAGTCCGCGATCAGGTGGACACGGATCAGGCCCGGCCCGGCGTTGAGCCACATCTCGATCGGTCCGAACACGTCGAGCGGCTCGGCACCGTCGTACAGGACGACGCCGATGTCGAGCGGTGGATCGTACGAGGGGGCATCCGATTGCCCGGCGGCCGGGATGACTAACAGGGCCGCGAGGACTACCGCGGCGATGAGCAATGTCGGGAGTCTGTGCATGGGCCACCTCTTCTGTGGAGCGACGATTGTAGGGCGCTCCGCGACCGAGCATCCCTTCTTGGGATACCATCCCTGCCATGCGCATCGTCGCGAAGCGTACGTTGCGCGAGTATTGGGAGTCCGAACCGCGGGCAGAACAGCGACTCAGGTCCTGGTTCGCAGTCGCGGCCAGGGCGGACTGGACTTCACCCGCAGAGGTCAAGGCCATGTATGGAAACGCGAGCATCGTCGGCAGCGACCGCGTTGTGTTCAACATCGGAGGCAACCGGTACCGCTTGGTCGTGCGCTTCGACTATGCCCGTCGAATCGGGTTTGTGAGGTTCGTCGGAACGCACCAGGAGTACGACCGGATCGACGCTGCGACGGTCTAGGAGGTTCAGATGGAGATCAAGCCGATCAGGAACGAAGCCGACTACGATGCAGCGTTGGCGACCATCGACAGGCTAATGGGCGCTCCGGCAGACACTCCGGAGGGAGATGCGCTCGATGTCCTGGTCACGCTTGTCGAAGCCTACGAAGCCAAGCGCTGGCCCGTCGAAGCGCCGGATCCGATCTCGATGATCGAGCATGTGATGGAAGCCCGCGGTTTCAGGCAGAGCGAGCTGGCCGCCCTGATCGGTTCCCAACCCCGCGCCTCGGAGATCCTCAACCGCCGCCGTCCGCTGACACTGCGGATGATTCGCGCCCTATCTCGCGAATGGCAGCTACCGGCCGACGCGCTCGTCCGGGAGTATGACCTCGCAAGCACGGCATAGCATGCCCAACCGACCCCGGACCGCGCCCCGCCTCACACTCCTCTTTCCGCTGGCCCTGGCCTTCCTGGTCCACGGCTGCACCACCGACGACTCCACCGACTACCTGAGCGCTGACCTCCGGCAGCGCGTGGAAACGCTGAAGCTGGAGGCGCCCGAGAGCACCGAGGACATCGCGGTTCTGAGCGATCGGCTCGACACGCTCTGGCAGTGGGCGAACGCCTACTCTCTCACCGGCGGGCCGATCCCCGATGCCTTCCCGCAGCTTCTCGCGAACGCGAACCGCTCACTTCGCGGGCTGGGGGGCGGAGCGACGATCCCGATGTCGAGGATCCCGGAGTTCATCCGCCACTACACCAGGGAGTTCCAGATCAAGGACGAGCACCCGGGCGCGGTCGGCTCGCTGACGCTCGACCCCCCGGGTCCGTTCCACGCCGGTGACCAGGTCACGATCCGGCAGATCTACACGGTGGGCTCGCTGGGAATGGCGGAGGGCGGCGGCATCCTGGTGCGGGCTGCACGGAGGGGTGGGATTCAGGCCGAGGATCCCGCCGGCCCGAACTACGTCACCGTCGGGAGCTCGAATCCGGACGCGACGCTGACCTCCGGCGAGCCCTGGGGAGAGTGGTTCGGCATGCACTTCAGCGCCGGACGCGGCCAGGTTCGCCCCGGCGTGCCGCGGACCGTGCTGCAGTTTCGCCTCGGCGGCACGGCTCTCGCAGAAGACGACACGATCACCATCACCTACGGCGACAGGTCGGGCGGTGGCCCCGGATTCACGCTGCAGGAAACCTCCAACGACCAGGTGATCCTGCACGTGTACGCCGACATCGAGGGCAACGGCGACCTGTTCCGACCGGCCTGGCCGTCGTTCGAGGTCCTGGGCCGGGACGAGGTCCGCTACGTCAACGCCGTCGCCCCGTCGATCGTGGCGCCCGGCGAACCCTTCACGCTCGCCGTCCGCGCCGAGGACCGGATGAAGAATCCGTCGTCCGGCGTCATGCCCGCGCTCGACGTGCTGCTGGACGGTGAGCCGTTCCGCACCATCGCCGCCGGCAGTCCGGCGATCTCGCTGCTCGAGGACGTGAGCCTCGCCGAACCCGGCGTCTACCGCTTCACGGTGCGGAACGAGGACGGATCGGTCCGGGCGACCAGCAATCCCGTCCGCGTCGAGGACGACCCGGCCACCCGCGTCTACTGGGGCGAGACCCACGGCCACACCGCCTTCGCCGAGGGCCAGGGCTCGCCGGACGGCTACTACCGCTTCGGGCGCGACGTGGCCCGGCTCGACTTCCTGAGCCTCTCCGAGCACGACATCTGGATGGACGACAGCGAGTGGCGGAAGCTGCAGGAACTGGTCGAGGAGTACAGGATCGAAGGCGAGTTCACCACGATCCTCGGCTTCGAGTGGACCTCGCGCTCGCCGCTCGGCGGCCACCACAACGTGTTCTTCCGCGACACGCCCGGCCGCAGCCGCGTGCCGAACCAGAAGGCTCCCCTCCTCGACGAGCTCTACGCCGGCCTGCGCGCTCAGAACAGCGCCGACGACGTGCTGGTCATCCCCCACGCCCACCAGCCCGGCGACTGGACGAACAGCGACCCCGACCTGGAGCGGCTGGTCGAGATCCAGTCCGGCCACGGCACGTTCGACTGGTTCGGCAACAAGTACCTGCAGAACGGCTTCGAGGTCGGCTTCATCGGCGCCTCCGACAACCACAACGGCCACCCCGGCTACTCCGGGGCCGGCAACCGGCAACTGGGCGGTCTGGCGGCTGTCCTCGCGCCCGAGAACAACGCAGACACGATCTTCGGCGCGCTCCGCGACCGGGCGGCCTACTCGACGACCGGCGAGCGCATCATCCTCGAAGCGACCCTCAACGGCGCCCGCATGGGAACCCGCCAGGAGGACGCCACGGTCCGGCGGATCGACTGCCGGGTCCACGGCACGGCGCCGATCGACGCGATCGACGTGATCAAGAACGGCGCGATCGTGTACACGCGGAGATACCTGGAGAGCACGCTCTCCGAGGACGCGCGCGTGCAGATCACCTTCGAGTCGTCGACCGAGATCCACGGCGAGCGCACACCGCCCCGCGGCGGCCGACCGTGGAGGGGAGCGATCCACGTGGCCGGGGCGGAACTGGTCGACTACGACGATCCCTGGTTCACGCAGCCCGCGACCTATCGAATCTCCCGCAGCGCGGAAGACCGCAACCGGATCGACTTCGACTTCCCTACCCGCGGACGCCCGAAGTCCCTGGTCCTGGAACTCCGCGGCGCCGGTCCGGACACCGTCGTGACCGTCGAGATGGAGACCACGACCGAGTCCCGCGGCTCGGGCGGCTATGTTCGCGTGCCCCAGGAGCTGCCCGCGAACACGGTCCGCTTCCGCCTGGGCGACCTGAAGGGCCGGGTCGAGCGCCACGAATACCAGGTGCTCGAGCACACCGACGCCCTCTCCGCGCAGATCGTGACCGAGGGGCGGGCCCTCGACCAGGAGTTCAGCTTCACCGACCAGGGCGAGGTTCAGTCCGGCGACTACTACTACCTGCGCGTGCGTCAGATCGACGGCAGCATGGCGTGGTCGAGCCCATTCTGGGTGGGCGAGAGTTCCGGGTAGGCTCGGGGAAACGAACAAGGAGAAACGGAGATGCGGAAGACCCTCGCTCTCATCTGCGCACTGCTCATGTGGGGGGCCGGCGCCGCCGCCGTCGCGGCTGCCGCCGACGACATTCCCCGGACACCGGGCGGCAAGCCCGACTTCACCGGCCGCTACGACATCCGCTCGCTGACGCCCTTCGAGCGCCGGCCCGAGCGCGGCGAGGAGCTGGTCCTCAGTCCCGAGGAGGCGGCCGAAGTCGAAGCCAACCAGCGTCAGCGCGTCCTGGACGGCGACGCCGCCAGTGCGCCGGATCGGCCGCCGCCGGAGAAGGGCGCCTTCATCGACCGGCAGAGCTACAACTACGCCTGGTTCGATCCCGGCCACACGATGTTCCAGATCGACGGCAAGTACCGCACGTCGATCCTGACGAACCCCCCGAACGGCCGGATGCCGCCGCTGACGGAAGAGGCCCAGAAGCACCGTGGTGCCCTGCCGCGGTTCATCTGGATGAACGACGACGGCACCGCCTGGTGGCTGGAGTCGGGCGATACGCCCTTCGACAGCCCGGAGACGATGGTCCTCGGCGTGCGCTGCATCTACCAGCCCGGCGCCTCGATCCCGATCCGCACGATCTCCTACAACAACCTGAAGACCCTGGTGCAGACCGACGACTACCTGATGATCCACATCGAGTGGATGCACTGGACGCGGGTCGTCCGGATCGACGCGGAGCATTCGCCCGCGACGTACCAGTCCTACTCCGGCGACTCGATCGGCCGGTGGGAGGGGGACACCCTGGTCGTCGAGACGACGAACTTCCGCCGCGAAGCGGCGCCCCAGATGTTGCATGGTCGGAACTCGGCCGGCGTGCCGCGCGGCGCGATGAAGGTGACCGAGCGCTTCAGCCCGATCGACGGCCAGTCGCTGCTGTACCAGTTCGAGGTCGAGGACGAGGAGTACACGGCGCCGTTCGGTGGCGAGATGCCCTGGCCGAAGACCGACCAGTACAACTACGAGTACGCCTGCCACGAGGGCAACTACTCGATGCTGGGGCAGCTCAGGGGAGCGCGCCAACTCGAGAAGGAGTGGATCGCCGCCGGCAAGCCGGTAAAGGGCGAGAGCGGACCGTAGCTCTTCAGATCATGCTGTAGCCGGAGCCCTGGCGCTCCGTGCCGAGTCCCCGCCCCTTCTCGATCCAGCCGAACTCCTCCAGGATCGCCTGGCTGTAGGTGACCCGGCCGGTGACCCGGTCGAGCGGCTCGGTGGCGAGCAGCAGGGCCGCCTGGGCCATGGTCTCGACAGTCTCGGCCTCGTTCGGGTCGCGGCCTTCCATCAGCCGGTGGTGGACGACGCCGGGAGTAGGGACGATCTGGGACGGGCTGTAGCAGGTCACCGAGACGCCGTGCTCGTAGACCTCGGAGGCCAGCCCCTGGGTGAAGCGCTCCAGGGCCGCCTTCTCGGCGCCGTACAGCGAACCGCCCGCGAACTGCGGGCCCTTGTAGGGACCGCGGCCGGGACCGATCGCCGCGCCTGACGAAACGTTGACGATGCTGCCCGCGCCGCGCTCGATCATCTCCGGCAGCACGAGCTTCGAGAGATAGAACGGCGCGTGGAAGTTGACCGCGGTCGAGCGGTGCCACTTGTTGATCGGGAAGTCGACGACCGGGATGAAGTAGGTCAGGGCGGCGTTGTTGATCAGCACCTCGACCGGCCCGAGCGCGTCGCGCACTTCGTCGACCAGGCGCTCGCAGTTCTCGTACTCGGAGACGTCGCAGGCGAACGCGGTGGCATCGCCGCCAGCGGCCCGGATCTCCTCGATCGTCTCCTCGAGCGAGCCGCCGAGATAGTGCCCGCCCTCCGACAGCGTCCGCGCCGTGCAGGCGACCCGCGCTCCGTGCTCCGCGAACAGCTCGGCGATCGCCTTGCCGATGCCGCGGCTCGCTCCGGTGACCAGGGCGACCCTGCCTTCGAGCTTCTTCTCTGTCTGCGTCATTCAGCGTTCTCCTTCATCCGTCGTATGCGTCGCGGTACCGTTCTCGCAGCACGTTCTTCTGCACCTTCCCCATCGCGTTGCGCGGCAGTTCGCCGACCCAGTAGAAACGGCGGGGATGCTTGTAGCGCGCGAGCCCCGCATCGAGCGCGGCGCGGAGCGTATCGTCTTCGACCGGCGCCTCTTCGGCGACGAGCACGGCGACCACGCCTTCGCCCAGGTCGGCGTGCGGAGCCCCGATCACCGCCGATTCCGCTACGCCCGCTACTTCGTCGAGCCGGTCCTCGACCTCCTTGGGGTACACGTTGAATCCGCCGGCGATGATCAGGTCCTTGCCGCGACCAACCAGGGTGACGCGGCCCTCGGCGTCGAGACTCGCGAGATCGCCGGTGACGAAGAAGCCGTCGCCGCGCATCTCCTCTGCCGTCTTTTCCGGCAGGCCCCAATAGCCCCGGAACAGGTTGGGGCCCCGAATCTCCAGGGTGCCGACCTCGCCTGCCGGCAGCTCAACGCCGTTCTCGCCCGCGACCCGGACCTCGACGTCCGGCAGCGGAAAGCCGACCGTGCCCGCCACCCGATCCCCACAGAGTGGGTTCGAAGTGATCATTCCGGCCTCCGTCATGCCGTAGCGCTCCAGGATCCGGTGGCCGGTGCGGGCCTGGAAGTCACCGAAGACGGCTTCCGTCAGTGGCGCCGAGCCCGAGACAAACAGCCGAATGCTCTCGCAGTCCGCGCTTCCGAAACCGGGCTCCGCCAGCAGGCGCGAGTAGAACGTCGGCACACCCATCAGCACCGTCGCCTCGGGCAACAAACGGCGCACGGCCGCGGCGTCGAACCGTGGCAGAAAGAGGACCTTCGAGGCGTTCAGGAACGCCGTGTGGAGAGCTACGAACAGTCCGTGAACGTGGAAGATCGGCAAGGCGTGCAGCAGCACGTCACCGGGCTCAAAGCCCCAGATCTCGTGCAGCGCCAGCCCGTTCGAAGTCAGGTTCCGGTGCGTGATCATCGCGCCCTTGGAACGTCCGGTCGTGCCCGACGTGTAGCAGATGGCCGCCAGGTCGTCGTCGGCGCGGGGTTCGATCACCGGATCGGGATCGAAGGAACTGGCCTCCCGCCACAGCGAGTCGATACCGACAGCGCGCGGACCGTCCCCGGAGCCCGGCTCGCCGACGCCAGACGGACCGCGGACGACGACGCGCGGCGACGCGTCGGACACGAAGAAGGCCACCTCCCGCTCGGTACAGGCCGTGTTCAGCGGCACGTAGACACCGCCGCAGCGGAGTACGCCCAGGTAGAGAGCCACCGCCTCTGCCGACTTCGGCACCTGCACCAGCACCCGGTCGCCAGGCTCAACGCCGCTCCGACGGAGCGCACCGGCTAATCGGGCCGAACCGACATCCAGATCCCGATACGTCCACGCCGGGTCTCCCGTTCCGTCCGCGGCACCGTGCGGCGCCAGACTCGGACAATCGAGGGCCCCCTCGAATCGCTCATAGAGTAGGGCGTACAGGTTCATCGAAAGGAGCGGTTCACGATCGGAAGATCGCCGATCCTACGCGCGTTGCACCACCGTATGCACACGATCCGCAGGCCCCGCCTTCTCCGCCCTACTCGACTGAACGCGACGCGTCGCATCCTCGCAGCCATGTGTACGGCCGCAGTCGCGGCAACCCTGGCCGGCTGCGGGCCGAAGCCTGTCGAGCAGAACCTCACGATCGAGTTCGTTCGCGCTCATGAACCCGGTGGTGCGATGGAGATCCGGGCAGAGGTCAGGTTGAACCGGGATGCCGCGGACCAGGACGACGAGGAGCTTCAGAACAGAATCGACGGGATCGCAGCGGAACTAGCCGATGGAACGAGTGTCTGGCACGAGCGCTTCGATCGGCTCCAGACTCCCGCGTCCGACGGTTTCGATCTGAGAAAGGACGAGGGCGAGGTCTCACGTTTCCAGCGTTGGGCCGTGCTGAACGATCCCGGTCCGGCGCTTGCCGACTTCTTCGCCGACACGCGGATCACGCCTACCTACGCGGTCAGCGAAGACTCAGCGACCGACGCTGGCGCAACCCCCGTTCCAGGAACCGCGACCCTGAGCTTCAGGGCAGCAGGCGATGCCGGTCCATCAAGCGACGAACTCGCCGACGCCCGGCGCGCACTGCTCGAGGTTGCACATCTCATCGTCCGGCTTCAGGGCACCGTCGACGAAGTGTGGTCCTACCTGGAGGAGAACCCGCAGAAGCGCCGTAGCTGGATCGCGTTTCTGGCCTTTGCCGACGAGGAGGCGTTGAACGAACTGGAGACCAACCTCTCCCAGGAAGAGGAAGAGCTCTGGATGCGTCTTCTCGAGGACACGTTCGCCGCCTTGCGGCCAGAGGATGCGATCGAGGGCGAAACGCTGGCCGTGTACGACCCGCTTCGCCGGGCCTTCGACGACTTCCCGGCGCGCGTATCCGTGAAGCCCGACGGCAAAGTGATCGAGGCGGTCGGCTTCCTGGAAGCGGAAGACGCCTATGTCGCGTCGGCGGCCGACATCTCCGGGGCCATTGCCAAGACGCTCGAGGACATCGTGTCGCCCAACTTCACCGAGTTCTGGGCACATGTCGACTGGGAGGGTTTCTTTCGAGGCTCCGAGGTCACGAAGGCAGACGACGCAGGAGAGTGCGACCGTGACTGCCAACTCGACGAGATACTCGCCCGTCCCTTCGTCGTCCGGCCGGCTCAGGCCCCGGAGATCGCGGAAGCCCTCGAGAAGGCTCTCACACCCCTCGGCGAGTACCGGCTAAGGTGGATCCGGGATCCCTAGAGACGGACCTTCAATGACGGTGCTCGACCACAGCCGTTCACGGCGTTGCGGCGCGTTCATCCCTGCTCTCGCCCTGGTGGGGGCAATCCTCGCCGGCTGCACAGACGATCCGGTCGCCGAAACCCTGCACCTCGAGTTCTTCCCGCCGTCGGCGGACGATCGGCAGCCGACCGACGACGACGTGGTGGAGCCGCCCGACACCAGTGGTTATCTGAAGCTGGAGGCCAAGGTCGCGATCCGTCGCCACAAGGTGCCTGAAGGCAACGCAATGATCGAGCGCCGGTTGAGCGACCGGACCGAGGCGTTGATGAACGGCTACGACGTCTGGCACCTGCGGTTCGACCGCCTGTACGAGCCGCTCGCCGACGGCGCCGAGTGGGAGCGGGCAGGCAGAGAGCTGACCAGCTACCGCCGCTGGGCACTGGTCGGAAACCCGGATGCCGAGCTCCAGGAGTTCTTCGCCAACACGCCGATCCGTCCATCTCTCGCCGTCTGGGACAACGAGCGGCGCCTGCCCGACCAGCAGCGGCCGCCGCCGCAAACCGTCTCACTGGAGTTCGTGTTCGACGGCGGAACGCAGGCCACGGCCGGCGAGTCCGACACGGTCGAGCGCGGCCTGCGCGGCTTCGCCGCCGATGCCGCCCGGTACCAGCGACGGGTGGCGGGATTGTGGCGCTACATGGACGAGAATCCCGGCCGTCGCTTCGAGTGCCTGCGCGCTCTGTTCGGCGCCGCCCACGGCGATGAACTGCCCGAATCGAGGCTTGTTGTACCGCCACGGGAGCTGGCGCCGTCCACCACGCCGCCAGCGTCCGCCGAGCAACCGCCGGCGGGCCAGCCTGTTCTTCGTGACCTCGAGATCGAGCTGATCGAGCGGATTGTAGAGGCCGGCGAGCCGCTGTTGGAGATCTTCGAGGTCCCCGAGGACGACGTCTTCACGCTGCAGGAACTCTCGCGGCGGGTCTTCGATCCGTTCCCGGCGGTCATCACCGCCGTGCCGGACGGTCCCGTCGTCGAGGCGGTCGGCTTCGCGGAATCCGGAGACGGCTGGACGATTCCCTCTCTCGATCTCTGGCGTGCGTATCGCACCCTCGACGGCCGGTTCGTGTCGCCGGATCCGCTCCTCTTCCTGCTCGACACGGACGGCAACGACTTCGGCTGCGACGAGCAGGACGACGCCTGCAAAGAGCGCGAGCGCGTCTTCGCCTTCCTGGAGCGCGGCGCCTTCGTTGCCCGTCCAGGCTCCTCGAACTTGGTCCGTCGGGTCCTCGAGGCCGAGCTGCGGCCACTCGACCTGTATCGTCTGGTCTGGGTCCGCGGCAGCATGGACGAGAGCGTCGACGACGGAGAGGCCACGGAAAGCGTCCGCGAAACGGCCCGCTAGCGGAAGTAGACTCCGCTCCAAGCTCTATCGTGAGAGGTGCCGATGACCCGTCCGAACCCCATCCATCCCAACCGATGTCTGCATGGCGCCGCTACCGCGATCGCCGCCCTGACCCTGCTGCTGGCCGTCGACCCCGACTCCCTCGAGGCGCAGCGGCCCTACCCACCGGAGATGGAGGGCACGACCTCCGAGGTCTACCGGACGGTCGGCGACGTCGAACTCAAGATGTACCTCTGCAACCCCGAGGGTCACACGGCGGACGACGAGCGGCCCGCGATCGTCTTCTTCTTCGGCGGTGGCTGGCGTGCGGGTTCCCCGCAACAGTTCCTTCCGCATTGCCGGTATCTCGCGGAGCGGGGCATGGTCGCCGCAGTCGCCGATTACCGCGTGGCCAGTCGGCACGGTGTGACGGCGGATGAGTGCGTCAAGGACGCCAAGAGCGCGGTCCGCTGGCTGCGCTCGAACGCAGACCGGCTCGGCATCGACCCCAACCGGGTCGCGGCCGGTGGGGGTTCCGCCGGTGGTCATCTGGCGGCCGCCACCGCAACGCTGCCGGGCCACGACCCCGATCCCGAAGGCCCGAGCGCCGCGCCCAACGCGCTGGTCCTGTTCAACCCGGCAACCGTTCTGGCGCCGGTCGACGGCGACCCGCTGCCGACTGAAGAGGAGCGCGAGCGGTTCGACGCACTTACCAAGCGCTTCGGAGCGCCGCCCGAATCCATGTCCCCCTACCACCACCTCCGGGAAAACCTGCCGCCCACGATCATGTTCCACGGCACCGCGGACGAGACAGTGCCCCACAGCACGGCGGAGCGATTCTGCCTCGGCCTACGGGAGTACCGGGCCCGATGCGACTTCGTCAGCTACCACGACCAGGACCACGGTTTCTTCAACTTCGGCCGCGGCGAGGGCGAGGAGAAGAACAAGTGGTACGAGGACACCGTCTCCCGAATGGACGGCTTCCTCTACTCCCTCGAATGGCTCGAGCCGAAGCCGAACCCCGACGGCACGCCGGGCGAGCGCCTGACCTGGCGGGAGTCGCTCAGCCGGGCGCTCGGCAACCAGCGTCTCCCGGCAGCGGTCCAGGAGATCAAGGAACAACTCGAGGCCGAAGCCCGCGCCGCCGCAGCCTCTGAAGACACGACGGGCGGCGAGGAAGACGATGCACCGCCTGAGAGCGGCCAGGCGGATCCCGACGGCGCCCGCTAACGGATGATCCAGCGCCCCGACGTCCGCCGGCGCCTCGGCGCTGCTGCCCTGACCGCGGCCGGACTCGCAGCCGCGGCCCACTCCCAGACAGCCGCGAACCCGAGACCGGCCTCGGCAAGCGCCACCGAGCCCCAGACCTCCGGCGAGTGGCACAACTACGCCGCGGACAGCCGGAGCAGCAAGTACTCGCCACTGGACCAGATCGACCGCGGCAACGTGCATCAGCTCGAGGTCGCCTGGCGCTGGAAGTCGATCGACTACGGGATCGCCGCCCGCCACGAGGGCGTCATCCCGCCCTTCGTGTTCCAGAACACGCCGATGATGCGCGACGGACGTGTGCTGGTCGCCACCGGCCTCGGCGCGGCGGCCCTCGACCCGGCCAGCGGCGAGATCCTGTGGACCTACGACCCGTTCGAGGACGAGCAACCACGGAACATGGGCCGCGGCTCCGTCCGCGGCGGCGTGACATGGAACGACGCAGACAGACGCCGGCTCTTCTTCACCGGCAACGGCCGCCTGACCGCCCTCGACGCGGACACCGGCGCCCTCGACCCCGACTTCGGCGATGGCGGTCGCGCCGACATGCTCGATGTCGGGAGCGGCGTGACGCGCCGCCAGTACTTTTGGACGTCGGCGCCCGTCGTGTGCGGCGATGTGATCGTGGTCGGCGAATCGACGGCCGATGCCTGGTCGCGACGGAGGAATCCGCCAGGGGTGATTCGCGGCTACGACTCGCGCTCCGGAGCCCTGCGCTGGCGATTCAACATCATCCCGGAGCCGGGCGAGTTCGGCTTCGACACCTGGGACAGCCCCGAAGCGGCCGAGGCCGGCGCCGCGAACGTCTGGACCTGGATCAGTTGCGACCAGGAACTGGGCATCGCCTACGCGGCAACGAGCACGCCGAGCAACGACTGGTACGGCGGCCACCGGCCGGGCAAGGGCCTGTTCGCCGAGTCGATCCTCGCTCTCGACGCCGAGACCGGCGAGCGGCTCTGGCACTTCCAGGCCGTGCACCACGGTCTCTGGGACTACGACTTCCCGGCGGCGCCCGTGCTCGCCGACATCGTCGTCGACGGCAAGCCGATCAAGGCGCTGGCGCAGCCTTCCAAACAGGCATTCCTGTACGTCCTGGACCGCGAGACGGGCGACCCGGTGTGGCCGATCGTCGAACTGCCGGTGCCCGCTTCAGAGGTGCCGGGCGAGCAGGCCTGGCCGACCCAACCGCACCCGACCTGGCCTCTCCCCTACGATCTGCAGGGCCTCGCCATCGACGACCTCATCGACTTCACGCCGGAACTGCGCGCCATGGCGATCGAGTACGTCTCGCAGTACCGGATCGGCCCGATCTTCCAGCCGCCCACCCTGATGGACGGCCCCGACGCCCTGCCCACCATCCAGGTGCCCGGGGCAGTCGGCGGCACCAACTGGAACGGTGCCGCACTCGATCCGGAGACCAACGTGCTCTATCTGCCGTCGGTCACCGTGCCGGCCATCCTGGGCCTGCGCCCGCCCCCCGACCCCGCGCGCTCCAACCTGCGTTACCGGGTCGACCTGAGCGAGGCCGACGGCTACGACTGGGCGACCCTGCCCAACGGCCTGCCGATCACGAAGCCGCCCTATGGGCGCCTGACCGCGATCGATCTCGACACGGGTGAACACCTGTGGATGGTCCCCAACGGCGACGGACCGCGCGATCACCCCGCGCTCGCGCACCTCGATCTGCCACCGCTGGGACAGCAGGGCCGCGTGTCGGCACTGGTCACGAAGACCCTTGTGTTCCTGGCCGACGGCTCGGACGCCATGGTCGTCCAGCCCGAGGGCGCGGGCAGCAGAAAGTTCAGGGCCTACGACAAGGGAACCGGTGAGGTCGTCTGGGAAACGGAGCTGCCGGCCGGCGTCAGCGGCGCGCCGATGACCTACCTCCACGAAGGACGCCAGTACGTCGTGATGGCGCTCAGCGGCACGGACTTCGAGGGCGAGTTGCTGGCCCTCGCGCTTCCCTGGGCTGTGGCAGCCGCCGCGGCCCCATAGCCGCAGCGGATGAACCTGCGCGCCGTCTCCGGTCTGGTCGGGCGGCTCCTCCTGCTGCTCGCCGCCGCGCAGTTGATCCCCTTCTCATTCGCTCTCTGGCACGGAGAACAGCGGCCGGCGACTGCCCTGGCTGGATCGTTGATCGTCTGCGCGCTGGCCGGAGCCGCCGCCCACTGGTGGGGCAAACCGCACGAGAAGATCTACCGGCGCGAGGCGACCCTGGTGGTGGTCGGCGCCTACATCCTGGCCTCGTTCTTCGGCGCTCTCCCCTACGTGTTGAGCGGCGAGATCGCGAACCCGGTCTCCGCCCTGTTCGAGTCCGCTTCCGGATTCACGACGACCGGCGCCTCGATCCTGACCGACATCGAGCTGCTGAGCCCCAGCATCCTGCTCTGGCGCGGCCTCACCCAGTGGCTGGGCGGCATGGGGATCCTGCTCCTGTTCGTCGCCCTGTTCCCCAGCCTGGGACCGGGCGCCCGCCTGCTCTACCGCCTGGAGGTCCCGGGACCGACCCAGGACATGTTCCAGCCCCAGGTGCAGAAGACCGCGACCGTGCTGTGGCGCATCTACGTCGGCCTGACCATCGTCCTCATCCTGCTGCTGCTCGCCGGCGGCGCCACCCAATACGAGGCCTTCTGCTACGCCTTCACGACGGTCTCGATCGGCGGCTTCGCCCCCTACAACGCGAGCGTTGCCGCCTTCGACTCCGCCTTCATCGAGTGGACGATCATCGTCTTCATGCTGATCGCGGGCATCAACTTCTCCCTGATCTTCGCCGTCAGGTCACGGCCCAGCCAGCTCTACAAGGACGTCGAGTTCCGTGCCTACGCCTCGATCGCCGCCGTGCTGGTGGCGCTGGTCACCCTGGACCGCTGGCGCAGCACGGATCTGCCGCTGCTGGAGGCGCTCCGGGAGGCCGCGTTCAACTCCGTTTCCCTGATGACGACGACCGGCTACACCACCAGGGACTACGACTCGTGGAGTGACACGTCGCGCACCCTGCTGCTGCTGGCCATGTTCGTCGGGGGCTGCGCCGGTTCGACCGCGGGCGGCGTCAAGGTCGGCCGGCTGGTCATGACGCTGAAGATGGCGCTGCGCGAGGTCCATCTCATGTTCAACCCGCGCCGGGTCCTGGCCCTCTGGGTCGGCAAGCGGACGATCAGCGACCAGGTGGCGCGCAGCCTCGGCGGCTTCATGACGCTCTTCGCCTTCCTGTGGCTGGGCGTCGCCGCCACCCTCGCGATCGCGGGTAACGACATGGTGACCTCCCTGTCGACTTCCCTGGCCTGCCTGTCGAACGTCGGTCCGGCGATGGGCGCGGCGGGTCCGTCGCTCAACTACGCCTTCTTCGCCGGCTGGGAGAAGCTGCTGCTGATCTTCCTGATGTGGCTGGGCCGGCTCGAGATCGTCGCCGTCACGGCGATCCTCCTGCCCGCGTTCTGGCGGCGTTGAGCTATTCGACGCGGCAGACGTCCTCGAACTCCGGCCGCGGCAGGCGCCCGAACAGGCCCTCGGGGTCGCCGTAGCCGATCGAGCAGAGGAAGTTCGAGCGCACCGTCGTGCCGGGGAAGAAGAGCTCGTCGCACTTCGCGTTGTCGAACCCCGACATCGGGCCGCAGTCGAGGCCGAGCGAGCGAGCGGCTAGCATGAAATAGGCCCCCTGCAGGGTCGCGTTGCGGAAAGCCGTCACCTCGGCCAGTTCCGCATTGTTGCGGAACATCTCGGCCATACCCGGGTTGTGGGCGAACAGCACGTCCATCTTCTCGAAGAACGCGAGGTCGTAGCCCAGGATCGCGGTCGCCGGCGCCTGCCGGATCTTGTCCTGGTTGCCCGGCATGGCGATCGAAGCCAGCCGCTCCTTCGCCTCCTCGGTGACCGTGAAGACGACTCGCTGCGGCCAGCAGTTGGCACTCGTCGGCCCCCACTTCAGGAGGTCGTGGAGTTCTTGCAGGGTTTCCCGCGGCACCTCGCGCGGCAACCACCTGTTCTGGCTCCGGGCGTCCCGGAACAGGACGTCCATCGCGTCCTCTGAAATCCTCGCCATGGCCTAGTCCGTCACCGGAACGCGCCGGAACAGCGACCCGACATGGGCCTCGGGCAGCGGCTTCGTCGCCAGCGACACGGCCGCGGTGCAACCCATCGCGAACAGTCCGGCCAGCGCCGCGCAGGAGGTCGGGTTCGGCGCCTCCCCGTGCAGCCAGGAGAAGACCGGGTGCAGGAAACTGCCCTCGAACCAGGCCGGATTGATCACGCCGGTGTGCAGGATCAGGAAGGAGCTCAAGCCCACGATCAGCCCCGTGTACGCACCGGTGCGCGTCACGCCGCTCCAGAGCGCTCCGAGCACGAGCG
This sequence comes from Acidobacteriota bacterium, assembly GCA_011525365.1. GTDB lineage: Bacteria > Acidobacteriota > Thermoanaerobaculia > Multivoradales > Multivoraceae > Multivorans. The sequence goes on along the minus strand of WTGQ01000002.1, from coordinate 857,858 downwards.
GACCCGCGAACGCCGCCATCATGCCGCCGTTCCCCGTCCAGACCAGGATGGCGATGTTCATGTCCATCAGCATCCAGGCCATCGTCACGCAGACGACCATGACGCCCACCGTCGCCCAGCGGCTGATGACCAGCACGCGGCGGTCGAGTTGCTCGTCGCTCAGGTGCGAGTGGAAGCGCGGCGCGATCGTCCGCCGGTAGAGATCGTTCGCCACGATCTGGGACGAGGACACCACCAGCCCGTCCGCCGTCGACATAACGGCCGACAGGATGCCGACGCCGATCAGCGCGGCCAGCCAGGCCGGGAAGAGCTCGATGAACAGCGCCGGCAGCGCCTCGTTCGGGGTCGATCCCTCTTCGTACAGGCGGCCTCCGAGCACCGCCCGGGCCAAGGCGCCGCCCAGGCCGAGCATGCCCAGCGTGACGCCGAAGACGGAAGCGAAGCGAAGGAAGGTGAACCGCGACTTGCCGGTCTTGAGCGCCCAGATCTTGTTGCCGATGTGCGGTAGCAGTCCGAGCGGAATGTGGGCCAGGAGCACCGCCATCTGCGACCACCAGGAGTGGTAGAGCGGTGTCGAGCGGTTGATCCAGCCGACCTGGTTCGGGTCCTGTGACCGGATGCTGGAGATGACCGACCCGAGGCCGCCGTCGAGGCCGGCGCCGAAGACGAACAGCAGGATGACGAGGACGCCGATCACCAGCATGAGAAAACCCTGCACGCCGTCGGTGAGGATGTCCGCGTGGGCGCCGCCCAGGGACACGTAGATCATCAGCACGACGGCCGTGATCCCGAGCGCCCAGGCCGGCGACAGGCCGAGCATCGTCTCGAACATGACCAGGCCGGACAGGAGCTGACCGGCGAGGTAGAAGAAGAGGAGCAGGGACGCCACGGTCACGATCACGCGGATGCCGTCGGACTGGTAGCGGTCTCCCAGGAACTCGGGGATCGAACGCGAGCCGAACCGGTCGCCCACGTTGGCCACCAGCCGCATGCAGATCAGCACGCCCAGATACACACCCGCCGGGTAGAGGACCGCCGACAGCAGCGCCGCCGTGCCGTGCTCGTAGGCGAGGCCCGGGAAGCCGAGGAAGGTCGCGCCGCTCGCGGTCGTTGCGGCGAACGCGAGGGCCAGGAAGAAGGGCCCGTAGGCGGCCCGAGCCGTCGCGAAGTCGTCGGCGCCCTGAACCCGGTTCCGGCCGATCACCCCGAACGCCAGCATGCCGCCCAGATAGACGACCAGGAACAGCCAGGACCAGACGATCAAGCTCATGCGCGAAGGCGTCACCGTATCACCTGCCGCACGGCGAAACCGGAAGACGCCTCTCGCCGTACTGGTACTACGAAGACCACAACCCAGAGGGCCTCTTCATGCGTCACGCCACTACGTTCCGGGCAGCCGTTGTCGGCCTGCTGTTCCTTACCCTGCCGACCGCCCTGATGGCCGAGAGGGTCCGCATTCCAGCCGGAACGACCGTCTACTGCGTCCTCGACGAGAGCCTCTCGACGAAGAAGAAATCAAGCAACTTCGTACGGCTGGGAGACCGCGTCCGCGCCAGGGTCGCCGAGGATGTCGTGATCGACGGCCGCGTCGTCATCGAAGCGGGCACCGTGGTCTGGTCCGAGGTCAGCAAGGCCCGGCGAGCCAAGATCGCCGGCATCCGGGGCAGGCTCGAGGTCGAAGCCAATACCGTCGCCGCGGTGGACGACACCTCGATCCGGCTCGCCGGCGGCTACGACCGCTCCGGCAGGGGCCGCTTCGTGACCGCCGCGGTCCTGGCCAAGGTCATCGCCTGGCCCTTCATCCTGATCAAGGGCAAGCAGGCGCGCCTGAGTCGCGGCGTCATCTTCGACGCCCAGACCGCGGTTCCGACCGAGGTGGAAGTCGGTGCGCCGCCGGATCTCCCGGTTCTTCGCGCCGACATCCCCGGATTCGAAGTCAGCATCCCGTACGACAGCATCGACCCCGAAGTCAGGCTCGCCCGCCTGCCGCTCTTGTTCACGGGCCTGGCGCCGGATACCGGCGAGGTCCACGTCACCGCGGTCAACGGCCAGAAGATCCGACGGATCGAGGTCTACATCGTCGACGGAATGGGCGAAGTCGACTTCCAGGAGCTGGCCGAACACTTCCGCCATGGCATGAACCGGTTCACCGTCTCGGCGGAGGGTCAGAGCGTAGACGTGCTGCTGGAGTTCGAGTTCTAGGAGCCTGCGCCGCGAGGTTCTTCGGGGCGCCGTCGTCTGTCCCGCCATTCCGGACGCTTCGGGTACCCGCCTGATCGGCAGAAGCCGTCGCCCAGGCGGGAGCAACTCGTCCAGTACACGCTCCACCAGATCCTCGAGCCACGACCGCCAGAAGATCCGTCTGAGCCACCTGTGGAGATCAGCCGCCACCGAGACTCGGCTCCTCCGTTACTGTTCCGCCATGTCGACCTCTTCCCGCCGCCTGATTCTTGCGTATCTCGTTGCTGCCACCGGAACCATCTGGGCCTTTCAGCCGGCAACAGGGCAGCCGGAGCCCCTGGAGCTTCACTACATCTACGGGCCGGACGCGCTCGATTTCTCGCCCGATCTGCCGCGGATCCGCTGGCTGCCCGGCGGCGAGGAGTACCTGCTTGGTGAAGAGGGCGACGACGGCCGGTCCTGGAGAATCGTCGCCGCCGCGTCGGGCGAAACCCGGCCCTTCTACGACCCGGAGCCACTCGCCGCCGCGCTCGCGGACCAGTTGGACCTGAGCGCCGAGGACGCGGCGTCGAGGGCGCGCCCCGGTTCGCTGCGGATGTCGCCCGGCGCCGACCGGCTGCTGCTCCAACTCGCCTCGGACCTGTTCGTCTGGAGTTTCGACGACGAAACGCTCACGCGGTTGACCCGGGGACCGGAAGCCGAGGAACTGGCCCGCTTCGCGCCCAACGGCCGCCGCGTCGCGTTCGTGCGCGACGCGGACCTCTACATCGTCGACGCCTCCGGCGACGAACTCCGTCTGACGACCGACGGCGGCGAGAACACCCTGAACGGCAAGCTCGACTGGGTCTACCAGGAGGAGATCTACGGCCGTGGCAACTACCAGGCCCACTGGTGGAGCCCCGATAGCCGCCGCATCGCCTTCCTGCAGACCGACGAACGCGACGTGCCCCGCTTCACGGTGGTCGACCACATCCCGTTCCGGCCGCCGCTCGAGGTCTACCCCTACCCCAAGGCCGGCGATCCGAACCCGCGCGTCCGGCTGGGAGTCGCGAAGGCCAGCGGCGGGGGCATCACCTGGATCGACCCGGGCCTCTACGGACACGACGAGATTCTGATCGTCAACGTCGCGTTCTCGCCCGACGGCGATGTCTGGTACCAGGTCCAGGATCGCCGCCAGACCTTCCTCGACCTGCACCGGGCCGACCCCGATACCGGCAAGTCGGAACGGGTGCTGCGGGAGGAATCCCATGCATGGGTCAACGTGCTCGGACCACCTCGTTTCCTCGAGGACGGCGGCTTCCTCTGGCTCAGCGAACGGACCGGCTTCCAGCACCTGTACCGCTACGACCAGGGCGGCAAGCTGGTCCGGACGCTCACCGACGGGCGCTGGGAGGTCCGCTCGCTGCTGGCGGTCGACGAGGACGCGGACGCGGCCTACGTCTCCGGCACTTACCGTTCAGCGCTCGGCGCCGACGTGCTCCGGGTGGCGCTCGAAGGCGCCGCCCCGACCCTTCTCACGGAGGCGACCGGCAGTCACCGCGGCAACCTCCCGGAGGAGGGGCCGATCCGGCACTGGATCGCGACGTCCAGCGATCTCCACACGCCGACGACCATGACGCTGCGCAACGCCGACGGCGACCCGGTCCGCAAGCTCGGCGGCGGCGACGTGCCCGATCTGGCTCGGTTCGACATATCGAAGCCGGAACTCCTGAAGATCAGCACCAGCGACGGCGTCGACCTCGAAGCGATGCTCATCCGGCCGCACGGCTTCGATCCCGACAGTGTCTATCCGGCATGGGTGCACGTCTACGGCGGACCGCACGCGCAACAGGTCCGCAACGGCTGGCCGGGGTCGCGCGGCATGTGGTTCCAGTACCTCGCCCAGCAGGGAATCGTCGTCCTCGTCGTCGACAACCGGATCGCCTCGGGCAAGGGGGTCGAGTCGACCTGGCCGGTGTACCGGAACTTCGGCGAGCAGGAGCTCATCGATCTGGTCGAAGCCGTCGACTGGCTCGGCGCGAAGCCGTGGGTCGACGCGGAGCGGATCGGCCTCGACGGCTGGAGCTTCGGCGGCTACATGACCCTCTTCGCGCTCACCCGCTCCGACCGTTTCCGCGCGGGTATCGCCGGCGGCAGCGTCGTCGACTGGCGCGCCTACGACTCGATCTACACCGAGCGGTACATGTCGACGCCCGACGACAATCCCGACGGCTACGAGCGCACCTCGGTGCTCGAGTCGGCCGGTGACCTCCACGGCGACCTGCTGATCATCCACGGCACGATGGACGACAACGTCCACATGCAGAACACCCTGCAGATGGCCTGGAAGCTCCAGAAGGCCGGCAAGCCCTTCGAGATGATGCTCTACCCGAAGTCACGCCACGGCGTGACCGACCCGGACCTCTCGCTGCACCTGCGCCAGACGATGGCTCGCTTCATCCTGAAGACGATCGAACCCTAGCTGCGCCAGGCCCGTACGCTCAGGGCCAGCGTCGCGATCGTCCCCCAGGACAGGCCGACGACCACACCGGCGTCCAGAATCCCCCGCCACGGCTGATCCAGCCGGTGGACCAACACGATCAGCACCAGGATGCCGACGGTTCCGAGCCAGACGCCGAGCCGTTCGCGTCTCGTGCCCTCGAAGTAGCCGGCCGCGTAGAAGGGCGCCAGCACGACTCGCAGAAGCGTCGGCTCGCTGCGAACCGTCATCGCCCGCTCCGCCACGCGCGGCGAGAACCGCAACTGAAAGCCGCGCAGCCCTTCCGACCAGGCCATGAAGGGGATGATCGCGAGCAGCGAAGCCCAGTGGTACCAGGCGAACGGGTAGTCGAACGCGGCGATGGAGATCCGGGCCAGACGGTAGACCGCCCACACCAGCAGACCGACGATCCCGCCGACCGCCCACAGCGCGCCGGCCGTGGCCACCGCGCGGCCGATGCCGGGCGCCTCGTAGCCGGCGGTTCCCGCTTCACTCATCCGAGGCGAGATCCCGCCGGCCCTGGTCGCTGGCCAGCGCCGCGTGGTTCAGGATGTTCCGCGCCATGGAAGACACCTGCGTGCCGGCGTTGGCCCGGTAGATCGCGGCCCTGGCCTCGTGGACTCCGGCGTTCCCGGGAGCCGCGTGCAGGACAGCTTCGATCAGGTGGCAGGCCACGGCGTAGTCACGGTCCGACGAAGCGGCCAGCGCCCGCTCGACCACCCGGTCGATTCCGCCCGCCAGCTCGACCCAGGCTTCGGCCAGCTCCCTCTTCGTCGCCGGCACGACGTTGTCGAACTCACCGTCCCACCAGCCACCGTAGCGCCGCCAGACCATCCGCACCAGGAAGCTCGGATCGTCGTACACCGGCTGCAGGTACGGCTCGTCGGCGAGGTCGGGGGGCGGAGTGACCGCCTGGACCACCTGGTCGAGGCTCAGCCCCCGGTTCATGGCCGCCACGCTCTGTTCCTCGATCGAACGCAGGTAGCGGGCGGTGCCGTCCAGCGCCCGGCGCACCCGGTCGGCGCCGAGGATCGGCAGGCCGTGCCCCGGGAGCAGGATCTCGGCGCCGAGCGGCAGCATCCGCTCCAGACTGTCCGCCCAGTCGCCGACGAAGCGCTGCACCTTCTGCGGGTTGCCGGCGTTCGGCACCGCCCAGATGAAGAGGTCGCCGGTGTGCAGGATGCGCCGCTCCGGGATCCAGGTCCAGGTGATGTCGTCCGTCTCGCCGCGGCCGTGGGTCAGCTCGAAGGTCAGCTCGCCGCGCCGGAAGGTCAGGTTGCGGCGGTACAGGACGTCCGGGTACCGGTAGCTGTCCGGCCAGCGGTAGTGCGGCGCGTCGATCGCGAACTGGCGCCGGTTGATCGCCGTGTTCCAGCCCAGGGTCGCCTGGTAGCGGTCGAAATGGGCCGGCACCCGCTCGTGGGCGTACACGACAGGGCGCGGCCAGCCCCTCTTGTCCGCCTCGGCGTCGAACGCGGTGACCGAGAACACATGATCCACGTGATGGTGCGAGTAGATCGCGGCCACGACCGGCGTGTCAGGCCATTCCCCTCTCGTCTCCTCGAAGCAGCGCTTCACGTCGAGCAGGTGGCCGGCGTCGAGCATCACCAGGCCGTCGCCGCTGTCGATGACGTAGAAGCCGGCGATGCCCTTGAAGCCGAGCAGACCGTCCGCGAGCCGGCAGGAGCCCGGGTAGTAGCGGTGGACCGGGTGGTGCTCGAACTGAAGATCGAGCTCCCCGCGCCAGGCGCGCTCCGCCAGAGCGAGAAGACTCGGGTGCTGTTCGTCGGGCATGGGGAGCGGACGTTACCGCAGCGCGAGCGGCCGGCGGCCGAAGAATGCTGCTGTTAGCCTCCGTGCCGTGAAACGGAGCCTGCCCGCGACTGTGGGCCTGTTGGGTTTCCTCGCGGGCGCCCCCGTCGCCGGTCAGGAGCAGCCGGAAGCCGGCGCCGAGCGCCCGAGCATGGCCGCGACCCGCGTGGAGCGGGGGCCGAATGTCGACGGCGATCTGAGTGACGCCGTCTGGGCCCAGTCGGAAGTCGGCACGAACTTCATCCAGCACGAACCGCTCGACGGCGTGCCGGCGACCGAACAGACGGAAGTTCGTGTCGTGTTCACCGACAGCACGATCTACTTCGGCATCACCGCCTTCGACGCGAACCCCGACGCGATCATCGCCAGGGAGATGGAGCGCGACAGCCGCATCTTCCAGGACGACTCGATCATCCTGTTGCTGGACACCTTCTACGATCGGCGCAACGCCTACGCCTTCGAGACGAACCTCAACGGCGCCCGAACCGACACCCTGGTCACCGACGAAGGTCGCGACCTGAACCTGGAGTGGGACGGCATCTGGCAATCCGCCGCCCGGCGAACCGGCTTCGGCTGGACGGTGGAGATCGCGCTTCCGATCTCCACGCTCCGTTTCGATCCGGCCGCTCCGGCCTGGGGCTTCAACGTCCAGCGCTACATCGCCCACAAGCGCGAGATGACGCACTGGTCGGGCCTGCCACGCGAGGTCGGCACGCTCGGGCAGGTCGGCTCCCAGATCCTGCCCGTACACCGGGTGTCGATGGCGGGTGAACTCACCGGGCTCGCCGGGCTGTCCCAGTCGGCGCAACTTCAGATCAAGCCCTTCGTCATCGGCGACGTCAGCGAGGACCCGCGCCTCGACGTCGACCCGGCCTCCGACGGCGACTACGGTCTCGACCTGAAGTGGGGCGTCACCCGCTCTCTGGCGCTCGACCTGACCTACAACACGGATTTCGCGGAAGTCGAGGTCGACGAACTGCAGACGAACCTGACCCGGTTCTCGCTGTACTTCCCGGAAAAGCGCGACTTCTTCCTGGAGAACGCCGGCATCTTCGACTTCGGTCCTCCCCACCGGCTCTTCTACGAGCCTCCCGTGCTCAAGACCTTCTTCTCGCGCCGGGTCGGCCTGGACGAGGGGGAACAGGTCCCGATCGACTGGGGCGCCCGCCTGACCGGACGGGTCGGAGGCTGGAACCTGGGCGTTCTTCGGGTCGCGACTGCCGGAATCGCAAGAGACGACGGAGAGCTTCCGGCCAACGCGTTCACCGTCGCCCGGCTCAAGCGCAACGTGGGCCGGCGCTCGTCGGTCGGCGCGATGATCACCGAAGCGGCGCCCGACGGCGAGGCGGCGAACCGGGTCGTCGGCGTCGACTTCGACTACAAGCCCTCAACGACGCTCGGCTTCGGCGGCTTCTGGACGAGCAGCGGTGTGAGCGAGGAAACGGCCGGCGGCGGCGGATCCAGCGACTCCGGAGAGGCTGCCTACGGCTTCAATTTCGACTACCAGGGCCGCGACCTGACGGTCTACCTCGACGCCCAGGACATCGAAGAGGACTACCACCCCGCGGCAGGGTTCCTGCTGCGGAAGAACGTCCGTCACCTGAACCCGATGATCCAGTGGCTGCCTCGGATCGAACGGGGCTTCGTCCGCACCTGGTTCACGGAGATCAGGGCCGACTACTACGAGACCCTGGATGGGGGCGAGCTGGAATCCCGCCAGATCGAGATATCCCCGATCGGCATGCGGACAACGAGCGAGGATCGCTGGCGGCTGGGCTATCTCCACGAGACCGAGAACCTGGTCGAACCCTTCGAAGTCTCGCCGGGAGTCGTGATTCCGCCCGGCTACTACGAATTCGACGCTCTGCGCTTCTCCATCTACAGCAACCAGAGCCGCTTCTTCGGCCTGCGCTCCCGCATCGCCGTCGGCGACTTCTACACCGGTACGCAGGTGTCCGGCCGCACCACGATCAACCTCAAGTTCTCGAAGCACATTCAGACCGAGACCCGATGGGTCTTCAACAACATCGAACTTCCCCAGGGCGCCTTCGACATCGGCCTCTACAGCCAGCTCGTGAACTTCACCTTCACCCCGAACCTGCGGCTCAACACGATCGTCCAGTACAACGATCTCTCCGGCGACCTCGGCACGAACATCCGCCTGCACTGGATCTACAAGCCCGGTTCCGACCTCTTCGTCGTGTACAACGAGAACTGGATGGCTGAGGATCTGCGCTACCGGACCAGCACTCACCGGCAGATCGCGGTGAAGTTCACCTACCTGATCCAGCCCTAGAGCCCCATGTCGAGACCGAAGCAGTTCGCCCCCGCCCTGGCGCTCACTCTCGTGGCAGCCGGGCCGGCCGCCGGCATCCAGGAAGCGGCGTCCGGCGCCGAGCGCCCAACGATGGCCGCCACCCGCGTCGACCAGGCCCCTACCGTCGACGGCGACCTGAGCGACCGGGCCTGGCAGGCGTCCGAGGTGGGCACCGACTTCATGCAGCACGAACCGCTCGACGGCGTGCCGGCGACCGAGCAGACGGAAGTGCGGGTCGTGTTCACGGACAGCACGATCTTCTTCGGCATCACCGCCTTCGACGCGGAACCGGACGCGATCATCGCCAAGGAGATGGAGCGCGACAGCCGCATCTTCCAGGACGACTCCATCATCCTGCTCCTCGACACCTTCCACGACCGGCGGAACGCCTACGCCTTCGAAACGAACCTGAACGGCGCACGGACCGACACCCTGGTCACGGACGAGGGGCGCGACCTGAACCTGGAATGGGACGGCATCTGGTCCGTCGCGTCCCGGAAGACCGCCGCGGGTTGGACCACCGAAATCGCCATTCCCATCTCGACGCTCCGGTTCGATCCGGCCGCGCCGGCCTGGGGCCTGAACGTCCAGCGCTACATTGCCCACAAGCGCGAGATGACCCACTGGTCCGGTCTGCCGCGCGAAGTCGGCGTGCTCGGGCAGGTTGGCTCCGAGGTCCAGCCCGTGCACCGGGTGTCCATGGCCGGAGAACTGACCGGGCTGACCGGGCTCAGCCAGTCGGCGCAGCTTCAGATCAAGCCCTACGTCATCGGCGACGTCAGCGAGGATCCCCGCCTCGACCTGGACCCGGCGACCGACGGCGACTACGGACTCGACCTCAAGTGGGGCGTCACCCGTTCCCTGGCCCTCGACCTGACCTACAACACGGATTTCGCCGAAGTGGAAGTCGACGAACTGCAGACCAACCTCACCCGGTTCTCGCTCTACTTTCCGGAGAAGCGCGACTTCTTTCTCGAGAACGCGGGGATCTTCGACTTCGGCCCACCCCACCGCCGCTTCTACCAACCCCCGGTGCTCAAGGCGTTCTTCTCGAGGCGCGTCGGTCTGGACGCGGGACGGCAGGTACCGATCGACTGGGGGGCTCGCCTCACCGGGCGCATGGGCGGCTGGGACATCGGCGTACTCCGGGTCGCTACGGCCGGCCTCGAGGGGGACGGCGGAACACTGCCTCCGAACGCGTTCACGGTCGCCCGGCTGAAGCGGAACGTCGGCGAACGGTCCTCGATCGGCGCCATGCTCACCGAAGCGGCGCCGGACGGCGAACTCACGAATCGGGTCGCCGGCGTCGACTTCGTCTACAAGCCGCGCCCGAAGGTGATCTTCGGCGGTTTCTGGTCGAGCAGTGGCATCAGCGAGGAGCGGTCCGCCAGCTCGGAGGACCCGGCGCCGGCCGACGACGGCGACGACGGCGAATCCGCCTACGGATTGAACTTCGACTACCAGGGCCGCACCCTGACCGTGTTCCTGGACGCCCAGGAGATCGAGAAGGACTACGACCCCAGGGCCGGCTTCCTTCTACGCCGGAACGTCCGCCATCTGAACCCGCTGATCCAGTGGTTGCCCCGGATCGACCGGGGTCCCGTCCGCTCCTGGTTTACGGAACTGAACGTCGACTACTACGAGACGCTGGACGGCGGCGAGCTGGAGACCCGGCGGATCGAACTCTCCCCCATCGGCATGAGGATGACGACCGAAGATCGCTGGCGGCTGGGCTACGTCAACGAAACGGAGAACCTGGTCGCGCCCTTCGAGGTGTCGCCCGGCATCGTCATCCCGCCGGGCCGCTACGAGTTCGACACCATCGAGGTCGCCAGCTTTACCAATCAGAGCCGCCTTCTCGGCTTCCGAGGGCGCATCGGTATCGGCGATTTCTACAACGGTACCCAGGAATCCGGCCGCGTCACCTTCACCCTCCGGGTCTCCAAGCATCTGCAGACCGAAACCCGTTGGGTCTTCAACAACGTCGAACTCCCCCAGGGCGCCTTCGACGTAGGCCTCTACAGCCAGATCGTGAACTTCACCTTCACCCCGAACCTGCGGCTCAACACGATCCTCCAGTACAACGACCTCTCAGGAGACCTCGGAACGAACATCCGCCTGCACTGGATCTACAAGCCGGGCTCCGACCTGTTCGTCGTCTACAACGAGAACTGGATGGCCGAAGACCTGCGCTACCGGCAAAGCACGCACCGCCAGATCGCGGTGAAGTTCACCTACTTGATCCAGCCGTAGAGCCCGGGAGGCTACGTCTTCGCCCAGTTGAAGGTGCGGACGAGATGCGTGTAGTCCGCGTGACCGCGCGCGATCGTCGTGCTGCCCAGGAAGTCCTCGCGGCCCAGCATCACCCGCAGTGGCCAGGGCTTGCCCTCGAGCCACTCCTCGTCCAGGTGGCTGTAGTCCTCCACAGGGCGCAGCGCCAGGCGGGAGAAGGTGATGTGCAGCACGACGCGCTCTCCGGGAATCGAGCGCGGATAGTTGCCGTGCCAGACCGAACCGTCCCAGGCCACAACGGATCCCGCCGGGCACTCCGTCGGAGTGGCACCGGGTTCGGTCGCCACTTCCTCCTCGTTCGGGTGGCGGCGCAGGCGGTGGGTTCCCGGGATGACCTTGGTGCAGCCGCCGGCCTCGGTGAACTCGTCGCATGCCCAGCAAAGCGTGAGCAACTGGTTGTGGACCGGAAACGGCGCCGGCAGCCAGTTCTGGTCCGCGTGCAGAGGCAGCTTCGCCGCGCCCAAAGGTCGGACGCTGCAGATCAACTGCGAGAGCAGAGCTCCCTTGCCGCACATGATCTCGACCAGAGACTGGACCTTCGGCCTGAGGACGACTTCCTCGAAGATCGGGTCTCGGCCGAGCAGGAGAGCGGCCGACCGACCTTTCGAGCGGCCCTCCGTCTCCTCCGCAAGACGCAGGCAGGTTTCCCGCAACTGCTCCGTGAACTCAGGCGGCGCCACGTCGCGCAGGATGGTGTAACCCTGCTCCTGCATGTCGTGGACGTTCTGCGCCATCCCGAGCCGCTCGACGGTCGCCGCCACCTCGTCCGAGAGGTCGAACGGCTGCCGGGTCTCCGTCAGCCGTTCCGTTACCGGCCGCGCCTCATTCCGGGATGCCGGCCTTTCGAGTTGCGCGGTCGCGCTCTGCGCCATCGTGGAACTCCCCAATCGATCCGGGTCGATGTTTCCCAGGAACCTGGGATCGTAACAGGCCACTTGGCCTCATCCCTTGTTTGGGCTACAATCGCGGAGCTTTCACGGCGCCGCGAGGCAGGGGACCGTCCACCCCGGCTGTCGCCACCAGATGCCTCAAAGCGGCCGCGCTTCAGCTCCCGAGACGTCAACCACGTCGCTCCGTCCTCCGGGAGGAAGTGAACTGCCAGCCGGCGGCGCCAGTGGACTCAACGGGTCGATACCCCACCGGAATGCCAGAAGCGCAAGGCGAACACCCCACCGGGACACCTGCCGCCCCCAAGCGGCGGCCGACCCGCCGTAGGCGACGTCCCCGCCAACGCGGGGGCGCGGGCAAGACGCGCACGGTCGCGCTCCACCAGCGCAGTGCGTCTCACTTCCGCCCCGAGGATCGCGAACAGGGCAAGTCGGTCTTCTCGGAGGGCAACGTAAAGCTGGAAGTCGATGGAACGAGCGCCCGGGCCATCGTTCAAGCGCTGACGCCGGGCGACGGCGCCGCCCCGAACGAGTCGTCAACGAGCGGCGTCGCCACCGTCGAGATCGACTGGTCGAGAGTGCCCGACGAACGCATCCTCCACGCGGTGTGCGGCTGTCAACAGTTCGCCGCCGGCACGGCCTGCGGGCACATCTGGGCGTCGCTGCTGGAACTCGCCGCAAGCGAGCCGAGCAGCCAGCCAGCGGGATCAGGCCGCGTTTCGCTGCGGAAGACACGGCCTCCACAGGTCTCCATACCAGGATCGGCACTGACCGCAATGGACCCAGCGGCCGGCGCCAAGAACGAGGCGCCCCGCCCTTCCCGACGCACCCGCAGAAGCCGCAGCCGGCGCCGGCGGCGAACACCCGCAACGACGAGCTGGCGGTCGGTCGTCGACGCCGTTCGGGAGGACATCGACCGGCAGGCCCTTCCCGAGAAGACCTCGGCAAGGCACGGAGAGCCCGAGATCCGGTTCCTGATCAACGCGGCAACGAGCCGCAACGCCGGCGGCCTGATGATCGACATTTTCGGCCGGAAACGGAATCCGCAAGGCGAGTTCGGCAAACTGAAGCGGCTCAACATCGACCACGAAAAGGTCGAGGAACTGCTCAGTCTCAACTCGTTCGATGCCGAGGCTCCATCGACAAACGGCGGATCCCCGACCGGGGAGCCGGCGATGGTCACGGCGCTGCCGCCCGAGGCGCCGCAGCGCCAGGGCCGCAAGCGCAAGGCCGGGCGCGGCCGACCCCCGGGCCGGCCTCAGATCCAGCGCGTCTTCGTGCCCCTGAACTGGGTCGACCACCTGCTGCCGCGCCTCAGCGCGGACGGCCAGCTCTTCTGGTGGGACGGCCGATCCCTCGCCAACCTGCACCCGGTGAGCTTCGACGACGGCGAGCCCTGGCGCCTCACGCTGCAACTGGAGATCGCTGCCGCCAGCCGGATTCGGCTCCGCGGACTGCTCAAGCGCGGCGACGAGACGACCCCTCTCAGCCGCGCGGCACTCGTGCTGCCGTTCCCCAACGGCAACGGCGTCACGTCCGGCGCCAACCCGGAAGAAGCCGGCAACACGCTGCTGCTGCTCGACAACTCAATCGGCCGCCTGCACCTCGAACCGCAGCGCGACCAGCCCTGGTACTCCCTGCTCGGCGCGAGCGGCGACCTGGTCATCCCGGACGAAGACCTGGAAGCGGCCGTCACCAGCCTCCTGGAGCTGCCCACACTGCCCCCTCTTGAGCTTCCGGAAGAGGTCTACCTCTCGGAAGAGTCTCCGGTTCCCCAACCGCGACTGGCGCTCGAGCCGGAGGACGCGCCGGAGTGGATGAATCCCCAGCTCGAGGCCCGCCTCTCCTTCGGCTACGGCAGTCTGACCGTCGACGCCGGCGATCCGAGGTCGGCGGTAGTCGACTGGGAGGAACACCGCTTCGTCCGGCGCGACCCGAAAGTCGAACAGGACGCGCTCGTGCGTCTCCTCGAGCTCGGCCTGAAGCCGGTCGCATCCAAGACCGGCCACAGCCTGGAGCTTGAGCCACGAGACCTGCCCGCGGTCGCGGAGCCGCTGCTCACGGAGGGATGGGAGGTCGAGGCGCACGGCGCCTCGATCCGGCCGCCAAGCCCGCCGGCGTTACGCATCGAGAGTGGTGTCGACTGGTTCGAACTCAGCGGCCAGATCGACTTCGGCGGGGACCAGATCGAGCTCTCGGAGATCCTGTCGGCGATCTCGGAGGGCCGGCGATCGGTCGAGCTGGACGACGGCTCGAAGGGACTCCTGCCGGCGGCCTGGGTCGAGAGCTACGGCTCGCTCAGCCAGCTCGCGCAGGCCTCGAGCGACGAGGGACTGCGCTTCCTGCCCTCGCAGGCCCTGCTGGTCGACGCGCTCCTGGCGGTGACGCCGCCGCTGAACGTCAGCAAGACCTTTGCCGAGCTGCGCGAGAAACTGAGCACCTTCTCCTCGATCAAGCCGAAGAAAGAGCCGCGCAGCTTCGTCGGCGCGCTCCGCAAGTACCAGCGTCTCGGCCTGGGCTGGCTGTGCTTCCTGCGTGAGTTCGGCCTCGGCGGCGTGCTCGCGGACGACATGGGACTGGGCAAGACGATCCAGGCGCTGGCCCTGCTCCGCATGTACCGAACCGCCTCGCGGACGACGAAGCTGCCATACCTGGTCGTAGCGCCGCGCAGCCTGGTGTACAACTGGATCGACGAGGCCGCCCGCTTCACGCCTGATCTCAAGGTGCTGGAGTACGCCGGTCGCGACCGCGAGGAACTGCGGGACGAGGTCACCTCCGCCGACGTCGTCGTCACGACCTACGGCACCGTCCGCCGCGACATCGGCTACCTCGCGACCGTCGACTTCGACACCGTGATCCTCGACGAAGCCCAGGCGATCAAGAACGCGACCTCGCAGACCGCCAAGGCCTGCCGCCTGCTGAACGGCCAGCACCGCCTGGCGCTGACCGGCACTCCGATCGAGAACCACCTGGGCGAACTCGGCTCGATCTTCGAGTTCCTCAACCCGGGTCTGCTCGGGCGGCTGCCGGCCCTTGACGTGCTTGCCGGCGGCCGGGCGCCGAGCGAGCAGGAACTCGCCCTTGTTGCCAAGGGTCTGCGGCCCTTCATTCTCCGCCGCAGCAAGCGAGAGGTGCTCCCGGACCTGCCCGAGAAGACCGAGCAGATCCTGCAGTGCACCCTGAACCCGAAGCAGCAGGAGATCTACGATCAGCTTCGCGCCGGTTACCGCGACAGCCTCCTGAAGCAGGTCGAGGACAAGGGGGTGGGCGGATCGGCGATGCAGGTGCTCGAGGCGCTGCTCCGCCTGCGGCAGGTCGCCTGCCACCCCGGGCTCATCGACGAGTCCTGGAACGACGCCGGCAGCGCCAAGCTCGAGTCGCTGTTCGAGCAAGTGTCCGAGGTGCTCGCCGAGGGGCACAAGTGCCTCGTGTTCTCCCAGTTCACATCGTTGCTGGCCTACGTACGGAGCCACTTCGAAGAGCAGGGCGTCCCGTACGCCTACCTCGACGGCCAGACCCGGAACCGCGGCGAGGTGGTCGACCACTTCCAGAGCGACCCGGACACGAACATCTTCCTGATCAGCCTGAAGGCGGGCGGCGTCGGCCTGAACCTGACCGCGGCCGGCTACGTCTTCCTGCTCGACCCGTGGTGGAACCCGGCCGTCGAGGCGCAGGCCATCGACCGCACCCACCGCATTGGCCAGACCCAGCCTGTATTCGCCTATCGCCTGATCGCCCGCGACACCGTGGAAGAGAAGATGCTGGAACTCCAGCGCTCGAAACGGCAGATCGCCGACGCGATCCTCGAAGGCGGCGGATCGTCCCTGCGGGATCTCACCGCCGACGATCTCCGGCTCCTGCTGAGCTAGCGCCCGTGTAGCCCGGTCCTTCCGGCTGCATCGAAGGGCCTTCGGAACCGCTACGGGTTCCGAAGGCCCTTTTGCGTCTTAGTCGATACACGCGGCCGCTGAACCCGGCCGTTGATCACCACGACCCGACGCCCAACGGCCGTCTGGCCGTCAGGAACGGAACCACTGGAGCTGGACGATGACGTCCCCGAACCTTCCTTTGAACCTCCGCCAACCGCCAACCGGTCGGCGCGCCCGTCATCGGCTGCGCGGATGGAATCCCCGACTCTCCCATCCTCCCGCCAGCACCCTCGAAGCAGGCCTGGCACGTGCGTTCCGCATGCTCGGCGCGCGGTCCGCGCCCCTGGTCTCCATGCTGTACAGCCGGACAAGACCGGCGGTCCGTGGCCGGGCGACCGGTTTGCCCGGAGAGCGGCGATGAACCGTCGCCAACTTGCCATCGCCACCGTCGCCGTGGCCGTCCTCGCCCCCCTCGGAGGTCTGATCTGGTTCGAATCCGGAATCCGCGCGCGCCAGGCTCAGCGTCCCGAAGTCGGCGCACTGTTCCCCGCGCTGCCGGGCCTCGCGGACCGTGAAGCCCTGCCGGCCTCTCCCGGCCGGCTACGGATCGTGACCTTCGCCAGGGCAGGCTGCGGGAACTGCGACCGCACCATCACCGCCCTGCGCCGTCTGGCTCGGACCGAGGTTCCGGCCTTCGACCTGATCGCGGTCGTCGCCGACTCTGATTCGCCCGAACTCGACGGCGACGGCGTCCACGCGGCCATCGCCGATCCCAACGGCGCCGTCTCCAGGCGCTTCGGCGTCATCCACGTACCGCTGGTGTTCCTGGTCGACGAGCAGTCCCGGGTCCTCGCGGTCACAACCGGAGAACGTCCAGACACGGCCTGGCGCTCCTTTCTGGAGTCCGGAACCGATGCGCTCTGAACGGTTCCGGATTCGCCCACCGCATGCGGCCGCCGCCGGTCTGCTGCTTGCGGCCGGCCTCGTGACGGTCGCGGCCCGGGCACTGGGGCCGACCATGGACCGGCTCGCCTGGGCCGCCACACTCGACCCATCGGCGCCGGCCCCGGGCGAGATCGTTCGCCAGCAGAGGCGCGCCGACTGCGGTCCGGCGGCCCTGAAGATGGTCCTCGACCACTGGGGCATCCGGGACACGACACTCGCCGAACTCGAGATCGCCACCGGAACCGGTCCCGACGGCACCAGCCTGCTGGCTCTCAAGAAGGCCGCTGAGGAGCGGGGCGTGACGAGCCAGGGGCTCCGGCTTCCCGTCCAGCGGCTCCGCGACATTGCGCTGCCCGCGATCGCGCACGTGCACGGCGACCACTTCGTCGTCATCCGCAGCGCCGGCGACGAACTCGTCATCGACGACCCATCCCTCGGTCGGCTGCGCATGAGTTCCAGGACCTTCGAACGTTCCTGGGACGGCGTCGTTCTGTCCTTCACCAGCGGCCCGCCACTGCCTTCTCGGACGGTACGAACGCCGTCCGTCTCACCCGCAACCTACAACCCTTGAAGGAGATAGCCCTCAATGAAACTCCGCATTGCCTTCCTTTCCGTCCTCTTCCTCTTCCTCGCCGGCGCCGTGCTGGCTGTTCCGACCGCCGGCGAGGCGCCGGGCACGGACGACGTCACGCTACCGCCCTCAGCGCCAAGCCAGACGGCTCAGTACTACCCGGTGCCCTGCGACGACTTTCCCTTTCCTCCCTCGCCCCGCCCCTTCCCGGTTCCCTGGCCGTTCCCAAGCCCGTGGCCCGGTCCCACCGACCAGTGCATCCCCAACCCCTTCCCCATCTAGCGTCGCTGACACCGGTAACGCTGAAAGAAGCGAGATGCACGCCACTTCAACCCTGATCGCGAACCTGCCCGATGCAGGCCTCGCGACCGTCACCGGCGGATCCGGCTGGGTCGTCTCGGCGGCCTGCTGGGCGGCAGCCGCACTGGTCGACACCGTCGCTCCCGGCCTGGGCGCCCTGGTCGCCCTTTCCTGCTACATCCCACTCTGAGGCAGGCCGAACCACCCGTCCTCCTCAAACAAAACCCAAACCTCGAAGGAACCAACTCTCGATGAAACTCCGCATTTCCCTTCTTTCCGTCCTCTTCCTGTTCCTTGCCGGCGCCGCGATGGCTACACCGGCTGCCGGCGAGGCGCAGGACCCAGGCGCGGCCACGCTGAGGGCCACCTGGGATCTCGGGCCGGTCGCAACCCCGGCCCCAGACGTGTCCGCCCTCCAGCCTGCCCCCGGCCTCGGGCCGCAGTCCCTGTCCGACCGGGTTCTGGCTCGAACAGCAGGGGCAGGCCCCACTTCCGACTTTCTGTGCGGCGCCGCCACTGGCGCCGGCTTCGCTCTCGCCCTGAGCGGCGTCGGTGCCGGCCCCGGCTTGGCGCTGGCAGGCGCTGGCATGGTCTGCGCCATGTTCTTCTGAGTCCGGCCCTACCAGAAACCAATCAGACCCCTACACCGAAGACACTCTGAATCACTGAAAGGAAACGACATGTCCAGGAAAGCAGTAGCTGCAACCCTCCTTCTCACGTTTGTGTTCGCGCTGGCCCCGGCCACGGGCGCCAGTGGACCCGCCGTCCCCACGGACAGCATCCCGGTCGAGGCCCAGCAGACCGGGGAAGCGTTGCTCGCGACGGCAACCGGCGGAACGAACTGGAGTTGCGTAGGCGCCGTCCTCGGCTTCAGCTTCGCCGCGCTCACAGCCGCCGCCGTCACCGGCGGTGCCGGGCTCGCCATCGCCGGAGCGTACGCACCTGTTGCGCTGGTCTTCTGCAAGTAGGTCCCGCCCTCACTCTCGGTAGATCGGCGTAGAGAGAGTTCGATGGCAACGGAGATCCCCCGCGAGCGGCCCCGGTCAGCTCGACCGCCCGCTTCCTCTTCGTTGCCATCGGCTCTCCACCCCGCAGAGATGTTTGACGGACGCCATCCCGGCGCGCTAGCGTCCGTCTGTTGGTCGTCAGAGGCGCAGTGGGCCTGCGAGCCGGACCCCCTGCCAGACCTAGCCGTCGCCCCTGGGCCCAGGGTCGCTCCCTGCGTCGGGCAAGTCGGCGGGGGGTCTCGTTTCCCCTGCGCAGAGCGGCCGATTCGGCCCGCCACCGGTCCAGGTGCCGGCCCACCTTTCCTCAGAGCCGGCTAGAGCGACACACCAGGACTCGATGGCGATGTTCACGCACCCGGGTAGCCGGGCCGATCTGCTGCTGACGCTCGCGCGGCTGGCCTTGCCGGACGCGGTGCGACGGAGCAAACAGCCGCTGGCGGTGGCGATCTTCATGGCCGTCCTGTTCCTCGCGTTTGCGACTGTCCTGACTCTGGGGCTGCTTCCGGCGATCTTCGCCATCGAGAGCGACGCCCTGCGAGGCAACCTCCTGAGCCTGATCGCCTGCTCCGTGACGGCGATCGCGTTGCTCGGCCAAGTGCTGCTTCGAGTGCCCGTCACCTGGCTGCTCGACCTGGAGGACCTGCTGCGGCTGCCGGTCGGCTTCCGGGACCTTTACGGGCTCCGTTTCGCTCTCAGCACGATCGGCTACTGGCTCCCGGTTCTCGGTCCCGCCGGCGTTTACCTCGCCGTCGCAAGATCGGGAGGCGTCGGCGGAGCGCCGATCACCCTGCTCGCCATCCTGAGCCTGGTCTGGATCTTCGGCCGCACCGCGGCGATCCTGTCGCTTCTCGTCAACCGGCCGGTCGAAGGCAAGCTCGGCGCCCTGGCCATCGTGGCGATCGTTGCCGCGTGCCAGGGCGCGATCATGCTCGGGGTGCTGGCCTTCGGCGGGGAGATCGCTTCCGAAGGGCTCACTCAGGCGATCGAGGAGTCGGACGTTCTCGGCGGACTCGGCTACACGCCGCCCGGACTCGTCGCCGCCATCGTCCACCAACCGGGGCCTTCGGCGTCGAATCTGGCGAGACTCAGCGGCCTGATGGCCGTTCTCGGCGTATTGGCCGTGCTCGAGAGTCGGCTCCTGCTTCGCGGCTACCTGGAACGTCCCGGTGGCGACCGGCGCACGGCTTCCGGAAGCCTGCCTCTTGCCAGGCTGCTCCGCAAGGCGAAGCGTCTCACTCCAACGGGCGTCCTCACGCTGGTTGAGATCGAGTGCCTCCTGCGTCTGAAGCCGGCACGGCTCTTTCTCGCGTTGGTCTTGGGTACCTCCCTCGTCCTCGTACCCACCGTGGGCGGCTTCGCGGTGGGGCCGGCGGCCCTCTTCGCCATCTTTCTGAACGACTTTCGCATAGGAAAGCAGCCCCCGACCTGCCATGTATGGCGGGAGTCGCTCCCGCTGCCGTTCCCGGTCCGGGGAGTCTTCAGCGCGCCCGGCCGCGCGATGAACGTGGTCATCGTCTTCGCCATCGCGTTCATTCTGGGTCTGACGCCGCTTGAGTGGTTCGGCTGGCAGTTCTTCTTCGTCGCCGTCTGTCTGATGCTCGCGGGCTTCCTCATGGCCGCCGCAACGTACGGCCTGATTCAGCTTCGCTGGCCCCAACGCAACGAGGGGTTCCTGCACGACCCCGACGGCGCCAGGCTCGGCGCCGCCCTGGTGGCCGCACACCTCGTCGGCCTGCCAGGCGCCCTCTCCTTTCTGCTCTGGGCGCTCCTGGAACGCCAGCGCGTGACGATGCTGACGACCGCGATCATCGCGGTCTCGGTAGTGCTCCTCGCCGCCGCGGCCGCATACGCCTCTCGACGAAGGCAGAGACGGATGCTGGCAGCCCGCGGCCGCGAACTTCTGCTCAAGGACCCGTCCCCCTAGACACCTGCCCCTAACCTCTCCCGCCCCTGCAACCACAAGGAAGAACTCACGGATGGAAGTAATCAAGGCAGAGAACCTGACCCGGTCGTACGGAGGCAACGTCGTCGTCGACGGCGTCGACCTGAACGTCCGGGAGGGACAGATCCTGGGCTTCGTCGGTCCCAACGGGGCCGGAAAGACGACGACCTGGTCGATGTTGACCGGGGTGCTCAATCCCACGAGCGGCACGGTGCGCCTGCTCGGCAGGCCGATCAACATCAACGACACGGAGCTCAAGCAACAACTCGGCATCGTCCCCGACCACAGCGTGATGTTCGAGAGCCTCACCGGCGAGGAACTGCTCCTGTCGTATGCCCGCATCTACGGCCTGAGCCGCGAGGACGCCGGGCAGCGAACCGACGAGGCGCTCTCGGTCTTCGACCTCGAGGACGCCGCCAGGCGACCGATCACGACCTACTCGCACGGGATGAGGAAGAAGATCCGCCTCGCGGCAGCGACGCTTCACGCGCCGCGGGTCCTGTTCCTCGACGAGCCGTTCGAGGGAATGGACGCCTTGAGCGCCCGGACCGTCATGTCGATCCTGCAGCAGATGGCCGAGCAGGGAGCAGCCGTCTTCCTCACTTCCCACATGCTCGACTACGTCGAGCGGGTGTCCACTCACATCGCCGTCATCAGGGACGGCAAGGTCCTGCTGTCGTGCTCCCGGGAGGAGTTCCGTGAACTGCCCGCGGCCGAGGGAGAAGACGGCGCCGGGCGGCTCGAAAACCTCATTCTCAGCATTTCCAGGCGCGAGAGGTTCTCCCGCCTCTCCTGGATCGGCAACAGGAGCGCGACATGACCGAGCACCCAGGCAGCATCCACGACGGACGCAAGATCGAGACGACCGCTGACCACGTACAGGGCCGGAACGCCTGGCTCGAGGCACTGATCGGAATCTTCGGGGCGCCGCGGCAGAGCTTCGAGATCATCCGGAGCCGCAACCCGTGGCTCGCGCCGCTGCTTCTACTGGTAGCCGGAAGCGCCGCCCTGGCGATGGCCTCGGCGCCTCTGGGCCTTCAGGTGATGCGGAACCAACTGACCGAACGGCTGCCGGGAAACCCGGAGCAGGTCGAGGCCATGATGGCGCAGTTCGAGCAGACAGCCGCGGCAGCACGCGGGGTGGCGATCGCCACCGGACCCCTGACCCTGGCCCTCGGACTTGCGGTTCAGACCGTCTTCGTGTGGCTGCTGGCGATCGCGCTCCAGGGACGGCTCCGATTCGCCCAGTCCCTCTCCCTGATGGTCCATCTGGGCGTGATCACCCACCTCAAGGGTTGGGCCAACTTCCTTCTCCTCCACGTCCGCGGCACCGACGCGATCCGATCGCAACTGGACCTCCAGGCGCCGATGGGACTCGACCTGCTGCTGGCCGGCGACAGCGCGACGCTCAACGTCGTCTACGCGAGCATCAACCCGTTCACGATCTGGTCTCTCGCGTTGCTCGCCCTGGGCGCCGCGACGGTGTTCGAGGTCCCGCAGCGCAAGGCCTGGCTGCTGGCCGCGATCTACTGGGCGGCGGCGACGGCCTTCACGGCCGCGACAACCGGCCTGGCGGCCCGCCTCATGCCGACCTGACGCGGCCTTCGGGCTGGTCGATCCCGAATCGATACAGTCCCCCAATGGGCGAGCAACCGGAGGTGAGTGGCCACTTCCGGTTCAAGAGCCTGATCTGGATCTTCATCGCTCCGGGGAAGAGCTTCGTGGTCATCCGCGAGCACCACCCGTGGGTCGCCGGCCTGGCATTGGGCATCTTCCTCATGCTCCTTACCGGGCTGCTGACTGCATGGTGGTTTGGCGATGCCATGGGCAGCATCGGTGACGCCCTCGAAATCCCCTACGGAATCGTCTCCTTCTTGTTCGCGGCCCTCCCGCTCGTGCTGTTGTTCGAGGCGGTCGTGCTCCGGCTCCTGGCCGCGGCCCTGAAAGGTCGGGCGCGCATCGAACAGTGCCTGTCGCTGGCGGTCCACATCGGCCTGATCAGCGCTGCGGGGCTCGTGGCCCGCTCGCTGTTGAGAACCACCCAGGTCGACGGCATCGTCGATCTTCAGCGGAGGGCCTTCGACATGGCACCCTACTCCGGGCGCGAGATGATGGGGCTCGTGGCCGACATCGCGCCCGGCGCGATACTCGACCTGATGGTCAGCTCCTTCGTCTTCGTCTGGTCCTTTCTCCTCCTCGGCCTGGGCGCCGCCGCGGTGTTCCGGCTGTCCAGGCCGGCGGGTTTCGCCATCGCCGCCATCAACTGGGCGGCAGGAAAGGTCCTGGAGATCGGTCTGGCGGGCCTGATGGTCGCGGCGGCGACGGCCTCCCTCCCCTGACCGCGTCGTTTGACGGACATTCGACCGCGCGGTAGCTTCCCGTCGTTGGTTGTCGTCGCGCCGTGGGCCTGCGAGCCGGGTCTCCTGCCGAATACAACAGTCGACACCAGGCGCCGGGTCGCTCCCGGCGCTCGGCGAATAGGCAGGGCGTTTCGTGCCCACTGTGCATGGCGACCAACAAGGCCCGGCGCCAACCCTCTCGATGAGGAGAGCCACCATGCAGAGCAGAGTCTCCCTCGCTTCCGCCACGGCCGCCGCCCTCGTCTTCCTCGCGGCGCCCGCCGCGCCTGGCGCCGACGAGGGCGCGATCCCGCGCACGGCCTCCGGCCGTCCCGACTTCACCGGCGACTACGAGATCGCCACGCTGACGCCGTTGCAGCGTCCGCAGGAGTTCGGCGACAACCTGTACCTGACGCCCGAGCAGGCGAAAGAGATCGTCGAACGGGAGCGGCAGCGGGTAGCGTCACGGGCCGCCGTCCGCCAGATCGACGAACCGCCCCCGCCCGGCGGCGCGCCGCCAATCGGCCTCGGCGACGAGTTCCGGGAGACGAGCGGCGCCGGCAACGTCGGCGGCTACAACAACTTCTGGACCGATCGCGGCAGTGACGTGTTCTCGATCGACGGCAAGTTCCGGACCTCGATCATCGTCGACCCGCCGAACGGCCGGATGCCGCAACTGACCGCCGAGACGATGCAGCGGATGTCCGAGCGGCGCGGTCGCCGGCGCGGCAACGACGGCACCGCCTGGTGGCTCGAGGTCGAAGGCCCCGGTCCTTACGACGGCCCGGAGACTCTGGGCGTGCCCGAACGCTGCCTGATCGGCTTCGGCTCCACCGGCGGACCGCCGATGCTGCCCGTGCTCTACAACAACGCCAAGCGGATCGTGCAGACCGAGGACCACCTGATGATCCTGGTCGAGATGGTCCACGACGCGCGCATCGTCCGCATCGGCGGCGAGCACATCCCGGAGGACGAGCGCCGCTGGCTCGGCGACTCGATCGGCTGGTGGGAAGGCGACACCCTCGTGGTCGAGACGACGAACTTCATCGACCCCCCGGCGCTCTTCCTCGCCTCGCGGAACCTCAAGGTGACCGAGCGATTCACCCGGGTCAACGCCGACGATTTACTCTACGCCTTCACGGTCGAGGACCCGACCGTGTGGAGCGCGCCCTGGAGCGGCGAGTACCTGTGGCCCGGCACGCCGGCAAAGGTCTACGAGTACGCCTGCCACGAGGGAAACTACGCGATGGGCAACATCCTCAGAGGCGCCCGACTGCTGGAGGACGAGACGCGCAGCGCGGCCAGCGGCGGCCAGTAGCTCCCGCCAACTCCCGCCGAAGAGCTGCTTCCGCTATTGCTCGGTCGGATCCCGGCCGTCGCGCGGGGCGCCCGTGCCGGAGGAACCCATGAACAGCTTGCGGCCGTCCGGGAAGGTTAGGTCGCGGCCGTTCGCCTTGTTCGAGCCGTCCTTGGCCTGATAGCCGTCGACGACGATCTCGGTCCCGGGCAGGAGCGACTTCTTCGTGAAGCCGCGCCGGGCGAGCGTGTTCGGCGTACCGCCTTCAACCATCCAGACGGTCGACGAGCCGTCGTCGTTCATCACCTCCAGGTGAATCCAGGCGTGGGGATTGATCCACTCCATCTTCGTCACCTTGCCGCGAAGCTGGAGCGGCCGGTCGGCGTCGAACTCGGCCGAGAAGGCGTGATGAGCGGCGAGCGGGATGGCGAGCACCAGGGCCAGGCCTGCGGCCAGTAGGACGATTCGCTGGATCTTCATCGCTGTTCTCCTCTTCATGGCGGTGCCGGTCAGGGATCCGAGTCGGCGCCCTTGCGCAGGTGGCCGTACATCAGCTCCTCGGCGAACTCGACGCACTTGAATTCGAGTAGCTGCATGTTCGGGTCGACCCGGCGGTAGAGCGGCAGGCTGATCTTCCAGGGCTGGCTGTAGACGTTCTCGTCCGTGATCGTCGCCTCGTACTGGAGGTGATGGGGACTCATCGCGGTCCAGCGCTCCTCGACGTGGATCGCGTCCGTGTGGTGGTTGCCGCTCGAGTCGAGCCAGGTATCGGGCACCTGGCTCGTTACGTCGACCACCAGCGTCTCCCCTTCCCAGCGCCCGATCGAGTGTCCCATCCAGGTGTCGAACGGAGCCTCGAAGCCCTCCCGGTCCATGTAGATCACGCGGCTGGCGCTGGCGAACTCGTAGGCGATCAGCACATGCTCGGGGGTCTGGACGATCTGAAACGGGAAGGGCATGTAGTTTGCGCGCGGGATGCCAGGCATGTAGCACTTCACCGCCGGATCGAGCGCCAGCCAGTTCTCGCGATTCTGATTGCGCTTCTCGAGCGCCTCCGGCAGGTACGGGATCCTGCCGCCTTCGACGATGCCGAGACCGCCTGGAATCGCGCCCAGCGCGGCCATCTCAACCACCGGGCCGTGGCGCGCGGCGTGCGGTTCGATGTCCCAGTGGGCCGCTCCCAACGCCTGCCAGATCCCGTTGAGATCCGGCTTGTCGTCGTGGGTGCGTGGCGCCCTGTAGTCGGTGTCCTGCGCCGCCGCGGGCGCCGCCGCCAGCACCAGGGCCGCAAGCAACAACGCCGCAAGCCGCGTCAACACCGCCCGTTCCGTGAGAACCCGCTTCATCACAATCTGCCTCCTCCGATGAGGGCCTGCTCTGGTCGCGAACGGCGAGAATAGCAGCCCGCTCTCCCGGTTCCGCCGCGACGCGCTGGCGCTAACATGGATGTCCGTTGACCGGTTCCGCACGCCACCGCCGGCCGCCGAGGCTGCTGGTCGCTACCGCCGCGATGGCGCTCACGGCCGCGTCCCACTTCGCGGGCCCGGAAGCGGCCCGCGCGCAGGACCGTTCGCCGCGGCAGCATCCGATTCGAGAGGACATCGTGCTCCGCGAGTCGATCGACGTCCGGCTGATCAGCCTCGACGCCGTCGTCACCGACTCCTCAGACCGGCCGGTGACCGGCCTGACCAAGGACGACTTCGAACTCAAGGTCGAGAACGAACCAGTGGAGATACTGAGCGTCGCCGCGGGACAGGACCTCCGTACTACCGTCACCGGGCGGCTGACGATTCTTCTGTTCATCGACGAGCGCCACCTGCAGCGGAAGCACCGCGACGCGGCCCTGGCCGAGATCGCGGAAGCCCTCGACGCGGAGATCGCGGCCAACCCGACCTGGGTGGCGGCCGCCGTTTTCGGTGAACGTCTCGAACCGCTGCTCTCGCCGACCCGAGACCGCGCGGCGGTGCGGACGACGATCGAAGCCGCGATGGAACGGGACATCCCGACGACGACCCTGCGCTCCCAGCAGCGCTCCGCTTCCCTGGCCATGAGAGAGACGCTGCGGATGATGGCGGCGAGGGGCAGCCGCTACCGTCTCGGCGAGGCCTCCCTCGCCAGCGTGGAGGCGAACCTCCGGAGCTTCGGCCAGGCCCTGCGGCAGGACACGCTCTTGACCGTCAGCGCGGTGCGCTCTCTGGTCGAGGCGCTGGCCTTCGTTCCCGGCCGCAAGGCGATCCTGTTCGTGAGCGACGGCCTGCCCCGCCATCCCCTCGACAGCGCCGCCAAGACGATGTACGACCGCCTCGCGGGGGCTTCCAGGCAGCTCGAGGGCGACGAGATGATCAGCGCGCCCGGCTCGCTCGACCTGAACGACCGCAATCACCGACCTTTCGGCGTCGACCGCGCCGACCGCATGGGAAGAGCGACGAACATCGTCCAAGTCGACGACGGGGGCGCCTTCGCCTTCCAGACCATGGCCGCCGAGCTGAGTTGCGCGGACGCCTTCGATCAACTGGCGGCACTCGCGAACACCCACCGGGTCACGTTCTACCCACTCAAGCCGCCGGTCATCGACCCGGCGATCAGCGAGCTCGGCGAGAGCGCCAAGGACCGCGGCTCGATCGTCGAGCTGTCGAACGTGCGGACAGGCCTGAACAGTCTCGCCGGCCTGACCGGCGGCCTCTCCTTCGTGTCCGATACGGGCGTCGCCGAGTTCCTGCAGTCGACCCGAACCGACATCTCCACCTACTACTCCCTGTCTTTCACGCCGCCCGACTCGATGGGCGACTCCGGCATTCGCGAGATCACGCTCCGGCTGCGGCAGCGGCCTCTCGCGCGGAAAGGCTCGCTCCGCTACCGGGCGAGCTACGCGCCGGTGACGATCCAGCAGAACCTCGCCAGCCGGGCCTGGGGAACGCTGCTGTTCGGCTGGGAGGAAAACAACCACGGCATGGAGGTCCAGGTCAGGCGGTCCGCGTCGCGCGAACGGCCGGACCAGCCCGGGCAGACCCCGCTGGAGGTCAGAGCCAGCCTGCCGATCGGCGACCTCGAACTCGCGCCCACCCGGGCGACCCGGAACCCGGTCGCCAGCGGCTTCTTCCGCGTCGTGGTCCAGGTCCAGCGCGAAGACGGCAGCCGAATGCCGCCACAGCACTTCGACTTCGAGCTGAACGTGCCGGTCGCCGAACTCGAGCAGGCGGCGGGCCAGTACATCGCCGTCCGCAGCGAAGTGCTGCTGCCGCCGGGCTCCTACCGGCTGGCGGTCGGGATCTGGGAGGAGAACAGCGGGCGCTCGTCCTTCGTGGTCCGGGAGCTGGCGGTCCAGGCGGACCCAAGCGTCGCCTGAGTTAGCGCTGCAGCAGGTAGTTCACTTTGACGATCAACTGCCGGCCCAGCGGCTCCCGGCGGCTGATCGTCTCCGCCGTCCAGTTCTCGTTGTAGACGATGAAGAGGTCCGAGCCCGGCCGGTAGATCCAGTGAAAGCGCGCGTTGACGCCGAGTAGTTCGTCGGACGTGTTGTACTGGGCCAGCAGGTTGAGCCGGATGTTCGGGCTGAATGAAACGTCGATCCTCTGGCGGAACTGGTCGAAGCTGAAGCTGCCGGCCTGGAGTTTGACGTCCGCGTAGGTCCACTGCGTCGAGGCGCGTATGAACCGGGACAGGCGGAAGGTCAACCCGGAGTTCGTTCTCAGCCAGTTGCCGTCGAAGAAGCCGCCGCCGAAGGTGATGTTGTCGAACCAGACGGCCCGCCTGCCGCTCGTCGAGAACCCGCCGGCGAAACCGTCGTTCTCGTAGAGCCCCGGCTGCACCACGATCCCGGGGGAGATCTCGAACGGGACGAACAACTGTTCCTTCGTTCTCCTGACGCCGCCCCAGAGGAACTCGCCGCTCAGGGTCTGAAAGCCAAGGGGCGAGACACCGACCGTCTCGCTCTCGAGCCGGCCGTCGCTGCTCCGTTCGAAGCGCTCGTAGCTCAGATCGGACCACCAACTGAGGAGACCGGCCCTCTCGATCCTGGGACGCCACTCGAGACGGGGATTGATCATCCGGAAGTCGCGACGCTGCAGGAATCCGACCGCCGGTTCGTAGTCCGGCTCAACCTCGACGTAGTCCCCCGTCAGACTGAGCTCCGGCCCCTGGTAGATGAACCCGGCCCCGCGCGTCTCGTTGGCCTCCTGCTCGGAATCCGGGAGTCCCCGATCGCTCACTGCCCAGAACCCGGAGAACTCGAGGCGTTGGGTCGGCTTGAAGTCGACATCGAGTCCGTAGAGCCGTTCACTCTCGAACCCCTCGCGGCTCCTCTCCGTGAAGATGCCGCCGACCGTTGAACGGTCGCCAATGTTCCGCGTGACTCGGGTCACGCCGTAGGTCGTCTCGGGAACCAGCACGCCACCGCCGTCATCGAGGAGCTCTCCGGTCCGCGCACCGAGAGCGCCGACGTTCCAGCCCCCGGCGCGGCCGGTGAGTCTGGCACCGACCTCGAGCGGAACCGTGCGACCCTGGTCGAGGCCGATGCGGCGGGAGAAGAACGGCCTCATCAGCGCGCTCTCCCACGGCACCTTGGGCCTGGGCCCGAAGTCGAACACGCCCGCGTTCTCGAGGAAGAAGTCGCGCTTCTCCGGGAAGAACAGGGAGAACCGGGTCAGGTTCACCTGCTGATCGTCGACTTCCGTTTCGGCGAAGTCCGTGTTCCAGCTCAAGTCCAGGACCATCGAACGCGTCAGGCCCCACTTCAGGTCGATGCCTCCGTCTGAGTCGTCGGTGCTGCCCAGGGCCGGGTCCTCGGTGCGGCCTCCGATGACATAGGGCTTCACGTCGAACTGACGCGAGGGCCGGAGCCCTCGAAGACCGACCAGATCACCGGCCAGGGAGACGCGATACACCGCGATCTTCCCCTGCTGGTTGAGATCCTCAGCGCTGGCTTCGAGAGGCAGCGCCGCCCAGTGAGTCTCCTCGTTGCGCCGGCGGATGATCCGCTGGACGTTGAGGCCCCACTTCTCGACCTGGGGATCGAACCGGAGGGTGGAAACCGGAATCGCGATCTCCGCCACCCAGCCCGCCGCCGTCCGACGGGCCGAGACCCGCCATACGCCGTCCCACGCCCAATTCACGTCGCGGCCCTCGTCGGTGATCAGCGCGTCGCCGCGGGCGCCGTTCGGGTTCGTGACCAGGACGTAGCCGTTGCGGAGGTCGTGGAACGTGTCCAGCATCAACAGGATCGAATCGTCCTGGAACAGGTCGCTGTCCCTCTCCATCTCCTTCGCCACGATCCGCTCCGGCTCGCGGTCGTTGGCGCGCACCGCGACGAACAGGGTGTCCGGCGTGTAGGCGACCGCGAACTCCGTCGTTTCCGTCGACGGCGCGCCGGGGCTCGGATCGCGCTGCGTGAAGTCGCCCGCCCACTCGGCCTCCAGCCAGGCGGAGTCCGTCAGTTCGCCGTCGACCCGAACCGCCTGCTTGGTCTGGAGCGCCGTGACGGAAGGCCGGTCCTGGGCGGCGACGGAGAAGGAAGCCAGCAGGCCGAGAACGACAGCGCACCAGACTGCCCGGCACTTGCTCCGCCCGCTCACCGCGCGATACTAGCCGCGAGCTCTCCGGCCGCCGCACCCGCACCGATGCGCGATACGCTGGAGCGTCCGAACCGGCAACGAGCGAGCCCGGCGATCGCCGCCGGCGCCGAGACCGCAGGAGACATACGATGTCCGCACGCATGCTGTTGATCGCCCTGGGCTGCGCCGGCGCGGCCGGATTCCTCGGAGCAGCCGGCAACGACAAGACTTCCGACACGATGGCCTCGGCGGCACACAACCTGCTCGCCGCTCTGAGCGACGACCAGCGCGCGACCGTCATGCTCGACTTCGACGCCGCCGAACGCGTCGACTGGCACTTCATCCCGAAGGAGCGCAAGGGCCTCTCGATGCTGGACATGGATCCCGCGCAGCACCACCTGCTCCACGCCCTGCTCAGCGCATCGCTCAGCCGCACGGGCTACGGCAAGACGACGACCGTGATGAGCCTGGAGTCCGTGCTGCGCAGGCTTGAGGAGGCCGCAGGCGCCAACCGCTTCACGTCGATGCGGGATCCGCTCCGCTACCACGTCACGTTCTTCGGCGAACCGAGCGAAGAAGGCGACTGGGGCTGGAGCTTCGAGGGGCACCACGTTTCGCTCAACTTCACCGTCGTCGCCGGCGACGCGACGGCCTCCACACCCCTGTTCCTGGGCGCCAATCCGCACCGGGTCCCGAGCGGCCCGCGCGAAGGGCTGCGGGCCCTGGGCCGCGAGGAGGACCTCGCCCGCGCACTGCTCGATTCGCTCGACGACGAACAGCGCACGCAGGCCGTGATCGGCGACGAGGCTCCCCGCGACATCTTCACGTCGAACCAGGCGCGCGTGACCCCCGAAGAGGCTCAGGGTCTGGCCGCAAGCGCACTCCGACCCGACCAGCGGAAGCTCCTCGACGCGCTGATCGAGGAGTACGCCGGCAACGTGCCGCCGGACCTGGCCGAGAAGCGCCGCGCCCAGGTCGAGGCGGCCGGCGACGCGATCCACTTCGCATGGATCGGTCCCGGCGAAGCCGGAGCGCCCCACTACTACCGGGTCCAGGCGCCGGACTTCGTCATCGAGTACGACAACGTCCAGAACCGCGCGAACCACAGCCACACCGTCTGGCGCGACTTCGACGGCGACTTCGGCCGCGATCTGCTGGCCCAGCACCACCGCGACTACAAGCACTGAGGCGACGCTGCTACGGTAGCGCCCCCAACACCCAGGAGGCGCAATGTCAGCACCCAAGCCCGGCACGCCCGAGTGGCTCGCCCAGGTCCAGGAAGAGACGGTCGACCCTGCGCGCCGGATCGTCGATCCGCACCACCACCTCTGGCGACGGCCCACCGGCGACTACCTGCTGGAGGACCTGTGGGGCGACACGGAGAAAGCCGGTTCCGACGGCCAGAGCCACAACGTCGAGAAAACCGTGTTCGTCGAGTGCCGGGCCTGCTACCGCGAAGACGGGCCGGAGCACCTGCGCTGCGTGGGCGAGACCGAGTTCGTGGCGGAAGCTGCCGCCGCCTCCGCCGCAGGTGCCGGTGCGACGATCGCCGGCATCGTCAGTCACGCGAATCTGACCCTGGGCGAAGGCGTCGCCGAAGTGCTCGACGCCCACGAAGAGGCGGGCAACGGCCTGTTCCGCGGCATCCGCCACTCGGGGGCCCGTGACCCGCACTCCGAACACCTGCGGATCGCGGGCAGGGCGCCCGAAGGCCTGTACGCCCGCGACGACTTCCGGCGCGGCATGAAGGTGCTGGGAGATCGAGGGTTGACCTTCGACACCTGGCACTACCACCACCAGAACGGCGACTTCGCCGCCCTGGCGCGCGACGTGCCCGGAACGACGATGATCCTCGACCACTTCGGCACGCCGCTGGGGGTCGGCCCCTACGCGGACCGGCGCGAGGAGATCTTCGAAAGCTGGAAGAACGACATCGCCGAGATCGCGGAGTGTCCCAACGTCGTCGCCAAGATCGGCGGCCTGGCGATGCCCGACAACGGCTTCGGCTGGAGCGAGCGCGCCACCCCCGCGACCTCCGACGAACTCTTCGCCGCCCACCGCCGCTACTACCTGCACACGATCGAGTGCTTCGGCCCGGAGCGCTGCATGTTCGAGAGCAACTTCCCGGTCGACAAGCTCTCGATCTCCTACCACGTGCTCTACAACGCGCTGAAAAAGATTACGGCCGGGTTCCCGGACGACGAGCAGGACGCGATGTTCTACCGGACCGCGGCCAGGGTCTATTCCTTGTGAAGCTGCCTCTCCAGGTTGGAGTCTGCGGCTTACTGGCCGCGGCGTCCGCCTGGAGTCAGCCGGCCGCACCACCGCCGGGCGAGCCGCCGGCGCGGCGCTGGACCACCCTCGAGCGCCTGTCCGCGGAGCGCCTCGCGGCGGCGCACGCCGACGTCGAACGGCTCCGCGCGGCGGTTCAACCGCCGCGGGCGCTGCCCCGCCTCAACGACTACCGCGGCGTGTTCCACGCCCACGCCGGCGACTCCGATCACACCGGCGGCACCCCCGAGGAGTTGCTCCGGGACGCCAAGCGAATCGGCGTCGACGTCGTCTTCCTCTCCGACCACTACCGGCCGCCGCGAGACTTCATGGACAGTTGGCGCGGACTGCGCGATGGCGTTCTGTTCATCCCCGGCTCGGAGGCGCACGGCTTTCTGATCCACCCCGAGGGATCGGTCGTCGAGTACATGGGGGCCGACGCCGGCGCCTTGCTGCGCCAGGTGAGTCGCGGCGCCGGCATGGCCTTCCTCTCCCACGTCGAAGAGCGGGTCGATCACTCCATGGACGGCCTGACCGGCATGGAGATCTACAACCGCCACGCCGACGCCCTCGACAACGGCGACTCGATGCGCGCTCTGGTCAGCTGGATCGTCGATCCGGACCAGTCGAAGGTCCTGGCCCGCGCCGTCGAGTTGCATCCCGAGGAGGTCTTCGGCGCCCAGTTCGACTACCCCGCCCTGTACCTCGGCAAGTGGGACCGGGAGACCGTCCGCCGCCGGATCGTCGGAGTCAACGCGAACGACTGCCACCACAACCAGGTTTTCGTCGTGATCAAGGTCGACGACGAGTCCGTCCGCGTCGGCACGATCGTCGACGATCCCGAGGAGATGAGAGTCCTGACCTCAGCAGACGCGCCACGGATCCCGGAACTGGTCCGCGGTCACGAACCCGGCGCCGTCATCGGCCGCTACGACCTCGACCCGTACTGGGTGTCGATGCGGAACTCGACGACCCACATCCTCGCGCCCACGCTCGACGAAGCATCCATCCGGGCCGCTGTAGACGCCGGCCACGTCTACGTCGCCCACGACTGGCTGGCCGATCCGACCGGCTTCCAGTTCTTCGTCGGCGAAGCCGAAGCACCGGCCGCCATCGTGGGCGATGAGTGGAAGTTGGTAGTCGGCTCCACGGCCGAACTCAAAGCCCACTTCCCCTTACCCGCCTACATCAGACTCATCCGCAACGGCGAGGAGATCGCCGTCGCCGAAGCCCGATCCCTCACACACCGCCTTGATCAAACCGGCGTCTACCGAGTCGAAGGCTGGCTAGAAGTCGACGGCGAATGGCGGACGTGGATCTACTCGAATCCGATCTACATCGAGTAGGGCGAGAGTCTCAGGTAGCCAAGGGCAGAGGCTCCAACGACTCAATCGCCGAAGCGCCCTCCGACTGGCAGACCTGCCATTGATCGGACCGATTCTGCAAACCCAACCAGAAGTCCGCACCCACTCGGGTCACGCGCTCCAGGCGCAACGCCAAGTCCACGGTGACCCCCTCCTCCCCTCGCACAACCGCGCCCAGAAGCACTGCGGGGACACCCAGCCGCTGCGCGAACTCGTCCTCAGTGAACCCCAAACCGTCCAGGAACATCTTGCCGATCAACTCCCCGGGATGACCCGGCGGTCCGCTCCCGCGGCCACATCCCCCACTCACCCGGTACGGAAGGGCGACGGTTCTCCCTTCCTTGCCGGCAAGGCGAAGCGGCTCGCCGACACCGGCACTGACGGCGTGAGCGTAAATCTGCAGCGGATGCTGCCACCATCGCTTCCGAGGTAGATAGAACAGCCCGAGGACCAGGTAGCAGAGAAGCCAAGGCAACACCCAGCACCGCCGACACTGGTGCCAGAGATGGTGCATGTACGTTGCCGTCCTGGGCACCCTCTGCCCGGGCCGATACAGGATGAACGGCCAGACCATGAACGCGCCGACCCAAGCGGGCGTCAAGCGCGTCTCGATCTCGATGGGCTTCCGCAACACCGCGCTCACCCCCCTTGCTCGCAGGCTAGTGTGCCGACGCGCCGACGCCGCTAGTTCGCGGCGCTCGCCTCCGTGTACCGCCGCAGTTCGGCGCGGCCGACGACGAGGTGATGGACCTCGTCCGGGCCGTCCGCGATGCGCAGAGTCCGCTGACCGGTGTACATGTCGGCGAGCGGCGTCCATTGCGAGACGCCGGTAGCGCCGTGCATCTGGATCGCCTGGTCGATGATCTGGCAGGTGCGTTCCGGGACCATCGCCTTGACCGCGTGGACCCACACCCGCGCTTCGCGGTTGCCCAGCACGTCCATCGCCTTGGCGGCGCGGAGCACCATGAGACGCATCGCCTCGATGTCGATCCGGGCACGCGACACGAGCTCGATGTTCTTGCCGAGCTGGATGATCGGCCGGCCGAAGGCCTCGCGGGACATGCCGCGCTGAACCATCAGGTCGAGCGCCTTTTCGGCCTGGCCCACGGACCGCATGCAGTGGTGGATCCGGCCCGGCCCGAGCCGCAACTGCGAGATCTCGAAGCCCCGGCCCTCGCCGAGGAGAATGTTCTCCTTCGGCACGCGGACGTTGTCCAGCTTGATGTGCATGTGGCCGTGCGGTGCGTGGTCGTGCCCGAAGACCTTCATCGGCCCCAGGACGTTCACGCCCGGGGTGTCCATTGGCACCAGGATCTGGGACTGCTGGCGGTGGGCAGGCCCGCCCGGGCTCGTCTTCACCATGCAGATCATGATCTTGCAGCGGGGGTCGCCGGCGCCGGAGATGTAGTACTTCTCTCCCTCGATCACCCATTCGTCGCCGTCCAGCGTCGCGCGGGTGCCGATGTTCTTGGCGTCGGACGAAGCCAGGTTCGGTTCCGTCATGCCGAAACAGGAGCGGATCTCGCCGTTCAGCAGAGGAACGAGCCACTTCTCCTTCTGCTCCTCCGTACCGACGCGCTCGAGGACCTCCATGTTGCCGGTGTCCGGCGCGCTGCAGTTCATGCACTGCGAGGCGAGCGGGTTCTTGCCGAGTTCCTGGGCGATGTAGGCGTAGTCGAGGTTCTTCAGACCTTCTCCCGTCTCCGCGTCCGGCAGGAAGAAGTTCCAGAGTCCCATCTCCCTGGCCTTCGCCTTGGCGCCGTCGAGCAACTCCAACTGGCCTTCGCCGTAGCTCCAGCGGTCCTCCCGCCCTTCGCCCCGTCGGTAGTACTCCTCGGTGATCGGCTCGACGTAGTCGGCCATGAAGTTCTTGACCTTCGTCAGAAGCGGCTTCGCTGCATCGGACATCGAAAGGTCGTACAACTCGGCGTCGATGCCGAACGGGTCGAGATCGGGCATGGCTCGCTTGCTCCTTCTCCCAGCTAGAGGGCTCCGTGATTTGAGGCCGCGAAGCTATCGCAGGCGGCCGGCGGGCGCCACACGCCGCCCCACGCGGACGCCGTTTCCGTTGCCACCAGATTCAAGAACCGGGATCCGAGAGCCGAATTCTGGATCCGCCAGATCCAGCGGTCCGTAGGAGATCCGTCCAGTACGGTGAATTGCCACCCTGGGACGACCTGGAGTCAACCGGCGACCAAACTCAAGAAACCCGCGCGAAAACAACACTAGACGGCCTGACCGGGTGCTCGTCCGGCCCTCGTCACAACGGCTGGCATCCGCCTTGCTCACCGGCCTTGTGCCCCGCAACCAGGAGGGACTTTCCCTAGTGTCACATCTTCAAGACAACCACCGACGAAAAAGTGCCGGCCTGAGCCGAAGCATGATCCTCGGCCTATGCGCCGCCCTGGCGCTTGCTTTCCTCGCCGCCCCGACGACCGCACAGCTCACCGGCCGGCTGGCCGGCCAGGTCATGGACGCCGAGGGCTCGCCGCTTCCGGGCGCCACGGTCACCGTCAACTCGCCCAACCTGATGGGCTCGCGAACCGACTTCGCCGACGCGGAAGGCGGCTTCAGCTTCCCCAGCCTGCCGCCGGGTGTCTACACGGTCGAGGCCAAGCTGGACGGCTTCGTTCCGCAACAGCGGAGAGAGATCGAGGTCCGGCTCAACCGGGTCACCGAGATTCAGCTCTCGATGGCCCCCGGGGAGTTCAGCGAGGAAGTCATGGTGGTCGCCGAGACCCCCGTGGTCGACCCGGAGCAGGTCTCGACCTCGCAGACTTTCGGCGTCGAGTACCTGAAGAAGGCCTCCATCGGCTCGGCGAACCGTAGCTACCAGAGCGTGCTGACGGATGTCGGCGGGGTAGCCGGCGGTTCCAACCCGAACGTGTTCGGCTCCACTCTGGGTGAGAACAACTTCACCGTCGACGGCGTGAACACGACCGATCCGGTCACCGCGACCTGGAACATCAACATGAACTTCGACACGATCCAGGAGATCAATTTCGAGACCAGCGGCTACGAGGCCCGCTTCGGGAACGCGACAGGCGGCGTGATCAACGTCATCACGAAGTCCGGCGGCAACGAGCTGTCGGGCAGCCTGGACGTCCGCTACCGGGATACGGACTTCAACACCAGCGGCGAGCACTTCGACAAGGAAG
This sequence comes from Acidobacteriota bacterium, assembly GCA_011525365.1. Classification (GTDB taxonomy): domain Bacteria; phylum Acidobacteriota; class Thermoanaerobaculia; order Multivoradales; family Multivoraceae; genus Multivorans. Next base: position 821,278 of record WTGQ01000002.1, on the reverse strand, counting down.
AGAACGTCGTCGAGTTCCAGGAAACCGCCGTCACCGTCGGCGGTCCGATCCGCCGGGACGAGCTCTGGTTCCTCGTCGCCGCCAACCCGGTGCGATCGAAGAACACGCCCACCGAGTCGCCAACCACGCGCGACTTCGAGGGCACGAACCTCAACGGCAAGCTCAGTTGGCAGGTCAACCCGGAATGGCAGGTCGTCGCCCGCTACATCGGCGAAGACGCGACGATCGCCAACGCGAACGCGTCTCGTTCCGTCGCGCCGGAAGCGACCCGTTTCCAGGAGCAGCCGAAGACCATCCTGGGCCTGGACGCTCTCGGAATCCTGAGTTCGAGCCTGCAGTGGCACGTCAAGGCGGCCACCGTCCGAGGCGAGCTGAACTCGTTCCCGCAGAGCCGGGACTTCGAGACGATCGGGCATGTCGACTCGTGGGGCGACGGCTCCAGCTCCGTGAATTACACGAACCAGCAGTTCTCGAGCCGCGACCGCGACGACCTGACGACCAACCTGACCTGGTTCGCCGACGGTTTCGCCGGAGACCACGAAGTTCAGGTGGGCGTTGACTACGCCAGCAACTTCTTTTCCAGCCAGAACAACACGACCGGCGGCGGCTACTCGTTCGGGGATCGGTTCGGCGCGCCCTACACGCTGCTCTTTTCGCCCATCGAGTCGCCGGCCGAGAACAACGGCAGGCAGTTCACGGCGTACGTCCAGGACACCTGGCGCGTGCTGCCGAACCTGACGCTCAAGGTCGGGCTGCGCCACGACCAGGTCGCGTTCGAGAACGACATCGGCGACGAAGTGGCCGACCTGTCCAAGTTGCAGCCCCGATTCGGGATTGCGTGGGACATCGGCGGCGACGCCAGGACAGTCGCTCGTGCCAACTGGGGCCGGTTCATGCACCCGAACGCTCTGACGCTGCCCAGCTTCGCCAGGGTCAACCAGTTCCCCACCGTCCGCTGGATCTCCTGCTCCTCGTTCGTTCCCCAGCTCGGCGCGAATTGTCGCGACGCTTTCCCTGGCGAACGAACGGTCGGCGGCCTGACGTTCTCGAACTGGATCGCCGATCCGGTCGGCTTCGACCCGAACGGCTGGTTCTACAACACGGTGTTCTCAAGCGACCCGAGCAGGATCGCGCCGGATCTCGAGGCCACCTACGCCGACCAGTGGAGCATCGGCATCGAGCGCGAGCTCACCCGCCGCACATCCATTGGTCTGACCTACATCGACAAGGAGACGTTGGACATCTTCGAGGACACGTGCAACGGCAACCTCCCCACTCCGGCAGCAGGCGCGGACTGCGACTACTACGTGATGGCGAACTTGCCGGGGCTGACGCGCGACTACAGCGGCTTCATCCTCGACTTCGAGTCCCGGTTCGCGGACTGGATCCATGTCCTCGCCTCGTACACAAACTCGGAGTCGGAGGGCAACGTCGAGTACACGCAGAACTCGGGCGTCGCCTTCGACATCTACCCTGACCACTTCGAGAACGCCTATGGCTACCTGTCGGACCATCGAAGACACCGCGTAAAGGTGAACGGTTACGTAGACCTGCCGCTCGACTTCACGCTGTCCTTCGGAGGTTTCTGGTCCTCGGCCGGTGTCTATGCGCCGACGACGGCGTCGGAAGAGTACGGACGCATCTTCACGGAGCGACGTGGTAGCCGGGAGGCGAATGACCGCTACGGCATGGACCTCGGGCTGACCAAGGCCTTCACCTTCGGCCGCGACATGCGCTTCGAACTCATCGGAGCCGTGTTCAACCTCTTCGACGACGAGCAGGTAACCACCGTCTGCACGCGAGTCGAAGGTTGCGCCGGCGGCATCGATCTGGATGCCGCTACTGCTTACGCGCAACCGCGCCGATTCGAGGCCGGCGTCCGCTTCGAGTTCTAGGAGCTGTGGCCGTTCGCGAGCCCGTTCAGTTGGCAAACGGACGGCGAGGGTCCGGCGTCTCAAAGGGGCGAGGCGTCGGACCCTAACCCACGTCCACCGCGGAACCACGACTCAAGCCGCGCAGCCTGCCGGCCTGCTCCTCGCTCAGGCCGTGAACCCGCAACAGCAGCCGGCCGCTGGCGACGTGGTGATCCAGCGCCGAGGCCCGGCCCCGGCCGCCCCGAATCGCGCGGCCCGGGAGCAGCCCGCCTTCCCACAGCACCCTCAGAACCGTCATGATGATCAGTCCGAGCGCCGTGCCCTCGTAGGTCACCACGCCCACCGGCGGCCCGGCGACGATCGACATGCCGCCCGTCGGCAGCGGGTAGGCCAGCGCCGTACCGGCCGCCAGGCCGAAGGCGGTCAGACCGCCGAGGACGGCGCCGGCAAGGGCGAACAACAGCACACGGGACTTCGGCTTCGGCAACGGCAGCTCGTCTTCTTCCAGCGGCGCCGGACTCCGTACCTCGACCTGCGAGGCCGCAACGCCCGACTCCAGCACGGCTTCGACGACCGCACGCACGTCCTCGACGCGCTCGAAGACGGCTTCGACGAGATGGTCCTGCGTGGCCGCGGTCATGCAGCCCCTCCTCCGGGCACCGGTGACGCCGCCCCGGACGTCGGCACCGCCTCGGCAGCCTTCCCGCCCTCGCCGCCACTTCCCGCGTGGCGCCAGCCTTCCCGCATCTCCCACACGGAGACGATCGGCAGCAACTGGGTGAAGGTGAAGTACAGGCAGGCGAAGACGCCGACCGCTCCGATCATGATCCCGAGCTCCACCCAACTCGGCAGGTAGTCGCCGATGCTGTAGGCCAGCCGCGGCGTCGAAAGGGCCGGCACGACGATCAGGAACCGTTCGAGCCACATGCCGACCAGAACACCGCAGCCGACCAGCGCGGTCGGCAGCGGCCGCCGCCCGCGCGGGAAGGAGAGCACGGCCACCGGAATCACGAGGTTGACCACGACCATCGTCCAGAAAGGCACCGCGAAGTCGCCGTGCAGCAGGACGTGATGCACGTTCTTCTCGAACAGATCGCCGCTGTACCAGACGGTCAGGTGCTCCGCGAACGTGAAGTAGCCCCAGACCAGGGACATCGTCACGAACAGGAGCCCCAGGTTGTTGAAGACCCGGTCGGTCAGGAAGCGCTCGAGCGCGAGGCCGCGCCGGAGCAGCGCCATCGCGATCATCAGCACCGCGATCCCCGAGAAGATCGCGCCGACGACGAAGTAGGGGCCGAAGATCGTGCTCTTCCAGCCCGGCGTCTGGGTCATCGCGAAGTCCCAGGACACGATCGTGTGGACGGAGACCGCGACCGGAATGATCGCCACCGCCAGGATGCGGATCCCCCACTCCAGGCTGTGCCACTGCTGCGCCGTGCCGCGCCAGCCGAGCGCCAGAATCGCGTAGAAGCGCTTCTTGAGGCCCGCCGCCGCGCGGTCCCGCATGACCGCCGCGTCCGGAATCAGCGGCAGGAACAGGTAGAGCGCGCTGCCGATGATGTAGGTCGTGATCGCGGCGATGTCCCAAACCAGCGGCGAACGGAAGTTCGGCCACAGCATCCGGCTGTTCGGGTACGGGATCATGTAGTAGAAGATCGTCACCCGGCCAAGGTGGATCAGCGGAAACAGGCCGCCGATCGCGAGCGCGAACAGCGTGATCGCCTCGGCCGACCGCGTGACCGGCCGTCGCCACTCGGCCTTCGTTACTCGCAGGATCGCCGAGATCAGCGTGCCGGCGTGGCTGATGCCGATCCAGAAGACGAAATTGATGATGTAGAAGCCCCAGAACACCGGCCGGTTGATACCGGTAACGCCGATGCCGTTCGCGATCTGGTAGCCCCAGCAGTAGAAGAAGACGAGGACCAGGGCGCCGCTGGCGAGCGAACCGATGAACAGACCCGGACGTCGCCGGTCGAGACGGCCGAGCAGCTCGCCGTCGAGTGCCCTGGCCGAGGCCTGGACTTCGCTCGTCACTCGGCCGGCTCCCGCCATTCCGTACCGCTCAGGTAGACGACGCCGGGGCGCGTATCGAGGTCACCCAAAAGGCTGAACGCCCGCGGCGACTCGGCCCACCTGGACACCTCGCTGTCCGGGTCCTCGAGATCGCCGAAGGCGATCGCCTTCGTCGGGCACGACTGCTGGCAGGCCGTCTTGATCTCGCCGTCCGCCACCTCTCGGTCCTCCTGAGCCGCGTCGTCCTTGCCGGCCTGAATGCGTTGGACGCAGAACGTGCACTTCTCCATCACGCCGCCCGGGCGGACGCTGACGTCCGGGTTCAACTGGGAGTCGAGCGGCGCCGGAAACTCGGCGTCGAACCAGTTGAAGACGCGCACCGTGTACGGGCAGTTGTTGGCGCAGAACCGCGTGCCGATGCAGCGGCTGTACACCATCGCGTTCAGCCCTTCCGGATTGCGGTACGTGGCGTAGACCGGGCAGACCGGCTCGCACGGAGCGGCGCCGCATTGCTGGCAGAGCACCGGCATGAAGCGGGTGCGGACATCGGGGAACTCACCCTCGTAGTAGCGCTCGATCCGCAACCAGTGCATCGCCCGGCCCTCACGAGCCTGTTCCTCACCGACGGTCTGGATGTTGTTCTCGGCCGCGCAGGCGACGACGCAGGCCTCGCAGCCGGTGCAGCGGTCGAGATCGATGGCCATGCCCCAGCGCGTCATGCCTTCCCTCCATCGTGCGGCGCCCAGCCGACCGGTATCTCCTCGGCCTGGCGCAGGCCGCGGCCGTAGATCACCGGCCGCTCGCTGCGGCGCGGTCGGCGCAGCCTCTCAATCCGTACCCGCACATCTCCCCGGGCGAACGCGCCGGCGCCCTCCACGCGGCGGTCCGGATCGAGCAGGGCGTTCACATTGACGCCCCTGCCGCGGGCGTAGCGGCCGTAGTCCGCGTGACCGCCGCCGACCGGCACGCCGACGGAACCGGGCCTCACCGTGGGCAGCACGATCGCCGGCAGTTCGATCTCCGCCGCGGTTCCGGTCAGCCGCACGATGTCACCGGTGTGGATGCCCAGGCGGTCCGCGTCGGCAGTTGCCACCTCTACCCAAGAGCCCCACATGACGGTCGACAACGGGTCCGGCAACTCCTGCAGCCACGGCCGGTTGGCGCCGCGGCCATCGGCCAGTTTCAGCGACTCGAACGGAATCAGCGTGAAGGACTCGACGCCCGCCGGAGCGGCCGGCGCCGGCAGCGAAGCCGGATCGGGAATCGAGCCCGGCGCCTCGGCCGCGTCGCCCGAAGCCGGCGCTGCGGGCGCGCGCCGCATCTCCTCGGTGCCCACCAGGCCGCCGGCATCCGTCGTCCGCCGCACGAACTGCCGCGCGTTCAGCGCGCCGGCGATCAGCGGCGCCGGCAGGGCGGCCGGATCGCTCGCGTCGTCGTCGGCCGCCCGCGTCGCCGCGAAGGCGTCGCTTAGCGCCGACTCGACCGCCTCCTGGAAGCCCGGCCACGGCAGAGCGCTGCCGGCGGCCGCGGCCAGGGCCAGCGCCACATCGCCGGGATGACGCGCCTCGCCGCGCGGCGCCACCGTCGGCGATGCGACGAGCAGGGCCGGAACGCCGCGCACCGGGTCCGGCTCCACGGCCTGGAAGCGCTCCAGGTCCGTCTGGACCGGCAGCACGACATCGGCCCGCAACGCGGCGTCGTCGAAGAAGGCGGAGCAAGCGATCACCGTGCCGGCATGCTCGAAGGCGGCCTCGAGCCCCGGCATTCCGTGCAGCGTGTCCGCCTCCGACACGACGAGAACGCCCGATTCGCCGTCTCCGGCCAGCCGATCCGCGAGCGCCGCCGGCGGGAGCGCCGCGGCGGCATCGCCGGCCAGCCGGTCTTCGAAACCGAAGTCGACGCCGGCGAAGACACCGCCCTGGCGGCCCACTCCGCCCAGCAACAGGTTGAGCGCCAGCGCGGCGGCACCCGCCGCGACGCCGTTCTCGCCTTCGAGGGCCGATCCGCCAGCCATCACCAGCGGCCGGCGGGCACGCGGAAGTTCGGCGGCGAGCCGCTCGATCCGGCCGGTGTCGATACCGCAGCGCTCCCCGGTCGCCGCGAGGTCGGGCGGCGCTTCGGGATAGAGCGCCTCGTAGGCCTCCCGCTCCTCCTCGCCCACCGTTCCCGATCCGAGCAGAAGTCCGGCGAGGCCACGCGCGAAGAAACCCTCGCTGCCCGGCCGGACCGGCAGCCATTCGTCGGCGTTGGCCGCGGTCAGCGAGTGCCGCGCCTCGACCTGCACCAGCTTGCCGCGCCGGTCGGCGGTGAGCTCAGCCCAGGCGGCGCCGTAGTGGACGGGGCTACGCCAGCGGTCGAGGAAGGGAGCGCCGACAGAGACGACATAGTCGGACCGCGCCAGGTCGTAGGCCGGCCGAGTCGATTCGCCAAACGCGAGCCGCGCGGCTTCCCGCTCGACCACCGCGTCGGACGGCTGCCAGTGCACCGGCGCCGGCGCGCCAACAGCAGCCGCGAACCGCCGCCACAAACCGAGAAGTGGTCCCGACGGCGCCCCCGCGACAACCGTCGTCGTATCCGGCGCGGCCGCGATCGCCATCGCCGTGGTTTCGAGCGCCTCCTCCCACGAGACCGGCTCCAACTCGCCCGAGGACCCCCGCCGCATCGGCTCCGTCACCCGGTCCGGGTGATACAGCTCCTGCAGCGCCGAGTGCCCCAGCGCGCAGACGCCGCCCGCGTTGACGAAGCCGCCGGGCAACCCCTCGATCTTCTTCGCCAGCCGGTCGACCGTCCGCACTTCGATCTCACAGCCGGCGCCACACTGCTCGCAGATCGAGCGCCGCCACACCGAGGCGCCGGGCAGAGCCGTGCTCCGCCGCACCGGCGACTCGATCAGCTCCTGGTCACGCCGCCGGCAGCCCTGGAGCACCGCCACCCCGGCCGCGGCGTAGACCTTGAAGAAGTCCCGCCGCCCGATCGTCACCCGCGGCTCACCGCGCTTGCCGTTGCCGCTGCTCATCCCATCCTCACCGGTGGCAAGCCAGACAGTCGTCGCTGGCCTCGTTCTCGCGGTGGCACTCGACGCACCAGCCCATGTCGGCCACGTTGCGCACCGGCTCCGCCACCGTCATCGAGGCCACGTCGCCGTGGCAAGTCAAACACTCGATCCCTGCCCGGGCATGGGCCCTGTGGTTGAAGTGCACCATCGCCGAGTCCGGGATCACGTTGACCTTCGCCCACAGGATCGGCTCCCGGTTCTCATTCGCGAGCATCACCTTCTGGACCTCGGGATGCTCGGGAATCTCACGCCGATGACAGGCGGCGCAGGACTGCACCGACGGCATCCCCGCATGAACCCCCTCCTCCGCACCCCGATGGCAACGAACGCACTCCAACCCCGCCTCGATGTGGACCTGGTGGTCGTAAGCGATCGGCTGGTCGGGGGTCGGCAGATTCTGGGTCGGGCCGCAAGCGACGAAGGCGAGCCCCAGAATCCAGATGCCGGCCAGAGGGCCGGCGCACCGACAATCCGGCCGCGCCCCAGGCGGGTACAACCGACGCCGTTCCACCGCAGCCGCGCCTCAGACCTCGCGGATCCGCTGGTACGAGGGAACCCGCTGCAGCCCCGTCCAGTAGCGGCGGACGTTGTCGCCGAAGTCGTCGATGCCGAGCGAGGCCGCGAGCTTCAGGCCGTAGCCGACGCAGATATCGGCGATCGTGAACCGGCCGCAGCACAGAAAGTCGCGGCCGTCCGAAGTCGCCGCCTCAACGAGCCGCAACCGGCCCAGGAACCACTTCCGGTAGTCCTCCGCGACCTGTGGAGCCCGGCGTTCCTCTGGCTCCAGCCGCGTGTAGCGCAGGAACAGCGTCTGCGGGAAGGTCAGCGTCGCATCGCTGTAGAACAGCCAGTTCAGGTACGCGCCGTACTCCGGGTCGTCCACGTCGACCGCGAGCGGCGTCGGACCGTAGCGGTCGACCAGGTACTTGGCGATGCCCGACGACTCCGTCATGTGGACGTCGCCGTCGATCATGTAGGGAACGGTGCCGAGGAGGTTCGTGCCGAGGTAGTCCTTCTTGAACACCCGCGGCGGGAAGGGCAGGACGTGCAGGTCGTAGTCGATGCCCATCTCCTCCAGCGTCCAGACAGCGCGTAGCGAGCGGGCCCCCTGGCAGTGGTAGAGCTGAATCGTCACGAGGACTCCCCGCCAGGCCCGACGGCCGCCGCCCAGCTCGGCTTGCGCTTCTCGCGGAAGGCCGCCATGCCCTCGGCCGCCTCGTCGCTCTGGAACATGCGTCGGCTCCAGCCCTGGGTCAGTTCGAACCCCTCGGCGAGCGAGATGTCCGGCACCGCTCGCACCAGCTTCTTGCACTCGACGACCGCGTTCGGGCCGCCCAGGTTGATCGCGTCGATCTCCTCCTGGACCGTTGCCATCAACTCCTCGCGCGGCACCGACTTGTGGGCGAGGCCGTACTCCACCGCCTGACGGCCGCTGAACCGGTCTCCGGTCAGGAACAGCCGCATGCCGTGGTGCGGCCCCAGCTTGCGCAGGCAGACGACGGCGATGATCGCGGGGATGACGCCGATCCGCACCTCGCTGAAGCTGAACATCGCCTCCTCGGCGGTGATCACGAGGTCCGAGGCCGCGACCATGCCCAGACCGCCGGCAAAGGCATGGCCGTTCACCGCGGCGATCACCGGCTTCTCGCCCTCCCAGATCGCGGTCAGCACATCCGGATACGGCACGATGCGCTCCGGCTCGCTCTCGCCCGGCTGCCGCTTGAGATCGGCGCCCGAGCAGAAGCCCTTGCCGGCACCGGTGATGACGATCGAGCGCACGCCGTCGTCGGCCTGCGCCGCGGCCAGGTGGTCATGGACCTCCGTGACCAGCGTGGGCGACAGCGCGTTCCGGCGTTCCGGACGGTTCAGCGTGATCCAGGCGGCGCCGCTCTTGACCTCGTAGAGCGTGCACTCCGTACCAGGCTGGTTCGACATGCGGATCCTCCTCGCGTCAACGTCCCGCGATCTAGGCGGCGTCTTCGTCGATCACGACGAGCAGCTCGCCGTTCCCGACCTGCTCGCCCTCGGCGACGCGGAACTCCGAGACCGTGCCCGGCGCCGGCGCCGTCACGCGGTGCTCCATCTTCATCGCTTCCAGAACCAGGAGGAGCTGACCCGACTCGACCCGATCCCCGACCGCGGCGTGCGTCGTGATCACCTTGCCGGGCATCGGCGCGGTCAGACCGCCGGCGACGGCCTCCAGGCCGGCGACGGGGAAGCGGGGCAGTTCGCGCAGTTCCACGTCGCCCTGGGGTCCGTGCACGAGCCAGCGGTCGCCACGGGAAGTGACGGTCGCCCGCAGTCTACGTCCGTCGATGACGACCTCGGCACCGTCCCCGGTGCGCCGCAGGAGTTCGACCGAGTGCTGGCTCGGCTCGCCGTCGCCTACGTTGGCACGGGTATCGAACCGGCCGTCGCGCTGGATCCGGTACTCGATTCGCAGCGCATCACCCGCGCCGGTCTCGAAGTCGGTCCGCTCGTAGGGCATGACCGTGTTGCGCCAGCCGCTCGTGATCGTCGGATGGATCCGTGCCGCCTGCCTGCGATCGTGCTGGGCGGCCATCGCCGCGCAGATTCCCGCGGTGACCACCTCGCCGGCGGACGGCAAGTGCACGGGGTCCGGTGCCACGCGCTCGATGAAGTCGGTCGTCGTGTCGCCGGCCAGGAACTCGGGCGACCGCAGTGTCGCGACGAGGAAGTCACGGTTCGTCCGGATGCCCTGAACCCGCGTCGTCTCGAGCACCCGGGCGAGCCGGAGCGCCGCTTCGCGCCGGTTCGGCGCGCCGACGATGACCTTGGCCAGCATCGGATCGAACTCGATGCCGACATCGCTGCCGCTCTCGACACCCGAGTCGAAGCGCGCGTTCGTGCCGGAGGCCGGCTGCCAGCGCTCGATCCGTCCCGTCTGGGGCAGGAAGTCGTTCGCCGGATCCTCGGCGTAGAGCCGCGCTTCGATCGCGTGGCCGTCGATCGCCAGGTCGTCCTGGCCGAAACCGAGAGGCTCCCCCTGAGCGATCCGCAACTGCTCGCGGACCAGATCGAGTCCGGTGATCTCCTCGGTGACCGGATGTTCGACCTGCAGGCGGGTGTTCACCTCCAGGAACCGAAAGTCGGTCGGCGCCGAGCCGTCCGCCGGTTGCTCGACCAGGAATTCCACCGTGCCTGCCGAGCTGTACCCGATCGCCTGTCCGGCGGCCACCGCCGCGGCGCCCATGCGCGCCCGCAGGTCCTCGCTCACGACCGGCGACGGGGCCTCCTCGATGATCTTCTGGTGGCGGCGCTGGATCGAGCACTCCCGCTCGAAGCAGTGGACGAGGTTGCCGTGCAGGTCGCCCAGGATCTGGATTTCGACGTGCCGCGACGAGGCCAGCCAGCGCTCGAGGAACACGGTGCCGTCGCCGAACGCGGCTTCCGCCTCGCGGCGCGCGCCCTCGACGGCGTCGGCCAGCTCGGCTTCCGACTCCACCACCCGCATGCCACGGCCGCCGCCGCCAGCCGCCGCCTTGACCAGGGCCGGGAAGCCGACTTCCGCCGCCGCCGCGGCCAGGTCGGCGTCGTCACCGAGCTCGACGGCCTGAAGCGTGGGCACGCCCGCCTCTCGCATCAACTCCTTCGCGGAGAGCTTGTCGCCCATCGCGGCGATCGCTTCGGGCGACGGGCCGACCCAGACCAGCCCGGCCTCGGTAACCGCCCGGGCGAAGTCCGCGTTCTCGGACAGGAAGCCGTAGCCGGGGTGAATCGCGTCGGCGCCGGTGCGCGCGGCCGCGGCGAGCACCTTGCCGATGTCCAGGTAGCTCTCCGCCGACGACCGCCCGTCGAGCGCGATCGCTTCATCGGCCTCGGCCACGAAGGGCGCATCGGCGTCGCCGTCGGCATAGACCGCAACGGTCGCGATGCCCATCTCACGCGCCGAGCGGAAGATCCGCCGCGCGATCTCAGCCCTGTTGGCGACCAGGAGCCGCGTGATCATGGCGCCCTCATCACACCGCCGCTACATCCTGAAGACCGCATAGCCCTTCGCCCCCTCGACAGCCCGGCTATGGCAGGCGGAGAGCGACAGACCGAGCACGGTGCGGGTGTCGCGCGGGTCGATCATCCCGTCGTCGGAAACCCGGGAGGTCGCGTAGAGACCCAGGGAGCGCTTCTCGGCCCAGTGGATGACACCGGCAGCTCGCTTCCGGTCCGCCTCCTCGTCGAAGGGGATGCCCCGCCGCTTCGCCGCCGCCCGGGTCACGATCGTCATCACGCCGGCCATCTGCTCCGGGCCCATGACCGCGATCTTCGCGGTCGGCCAGATGTAGGTGAAGCGGGTGCCGTAGGCGCGGCCGCTCATGCCGTAGTTGCCGGCCCCGTACGACGCGCCCACGATCACCGACAGGTGGGGCACGGTCGAGTTGGCGACGGCGTTGATCATCTTCGAGCCGTTCTTCGTGATCCCGCCCTGCTCGTAGTCCGTGCCGACGATGTAGCCGGTGATGTTGTGCAGGAACAGCAGCGGTACGTCGATCTGGTTGCAGAGCTGGATGAACTGGGTCGCTTTCTCCGCCGACTCGGAGAAGAGCGCGCCGTTGTTGCCCAGGATCCCTACCGGGTAGCCGTGGATCGACGACCAGCCGCAGACGATCGTCGGCCCGTAGAGCGGCTTGAACTCCTCGAAGCGCGATCCGTCGACGATCCGGCCGATCACCTCCCGGATGTCCAGCGGGGAGCGCAGGTCGCGCGAGACGAGGCCGAGCAGCTCCTCCGGATCGAGCACCGGGTCGTCGGCGGGCAGGCTCGGCCCCGGGCCTTCCTTGCGCCAGTTCAGGTGAGCGATCACGTCGCGGCAGAGGCGGATGCCGTCCATCTCGTCCTGAGCGAGATAGTCGCCGAGCCCCGAGATGCGGCAGTGCATGTCGGCGCCGCCGACGCTCTCCGGTTCCGCGTCTTCGCCGGTCGCCATCTTGACCAGGGGCGGACCGCCGAGCGAAACCATGGCCTGGTTCTTGACGAAGATGTTGTAGTCGCTCATCCCCGGCTGGTAGGCGCCGCCGGCGGTCGAGGCGCCGAAGACGATCGACACGGTCGGAATGCGCATCTTGGACAGTTCGGAGATCTCGTAGAAGAGGCGGCCGGACTCGGCGAAGTGCCCGAGCGTGCGCTTCGTCTGCGCGTCCGGATCGTCGCCCGTGTTGCCGCGCAGGTCGGCGCCCGCGGACTCCACGAACTGGACGTAGGGCAACCGGTTGATCCGCGCGATCTCCAGGCCGCGCATCAGCTTCTTCGAGTTGAACTCGTTGAAGGCGCCGGCCCGCACCGACGGGTCGTGGCCGAGAATCACACACTCCGTGCCCGAGATCACGCCGACCCCGAGCACGAACCCGGAGCCGACCGTGTAGTACGAGTTCCAGGCAGCGAGCGGCGAGATCTCGAGGAACGGGCTGTCCCGGTCGAGGGCGTTCGCCACGCGCTCGCGCACCGGCAGCCTGCCGCGGCTCCGCAGGCGGTTCATCGCCTCCGGCCCGCCACCGCCGGCCACCTGCTCGAGCAGGTCGTTCACCTGGTCTATCTGTTCCAGGATGTCGGCGCGGTTCTTCTTGAACTGCTCCGACCGGACGTCGACGTTGGATTTGAGGGCCTGCATTCGCTATCCGCCCCGCGAGCGACGGAGCGGCTTAAGGGAAGTCTGCGTAAAGAGCGGCGATCATGTCAGATCGGATCCGCTTCGTGTAGCTGCCGCACCAACGCCGATTCAGGCCGCGCTGTGGGCCCCCTTTTTCCACTCCTCCACCAGCACGAACTTCTGGATCTTGCCGGACGGCGTGAGCGGGAACTCGTCCACGCGGTACCAGGCCTTCGGCGTCTTTTGCGGAGACAGGTTCTCGCGGCAGTAGGTGTGGAGCTCGCCGTCGCTCGCCGGGTTGGACGGGTCCGCGTCGCGGACGAAGGCGCCGACGATCTCGCCCCAGCGCTCGTCCGGCAGGCCGACGACCGCGACGTCCGCGACCTGCGGATGCTCGAACAGCAGCTCCTCGATCTCGCGCGGGTAGATGTTCTCGCCGCCGCGGATGATCATGTCCTTCAGCCGGCCGGTGATCGTCGTGTAGCCGCGGTCGTCCATCGTCACCAGGTCGCCGGTGCGCAGCCAGCCGTCCTCGTCGATCGTCTCGGCGGTCTTGTCCGGCATGTCGAAGTAGCCGAGCATGACCAGATAGCCGCGGCAGCAGAGTTCGCCCTGTTCGCCGATCGGCAACGTGGCGCCGGTCGAGGGGTCGATCACCTTCATCTCGGTCTGCGGCAGCACCGGACCGAGCGTGTTCGCCTTGTCCTCTTCGCTGTCGTCCGGCTTCATCAACGTGACGCCCGGCGACGCCTCGGTCTGGCCGTAGATGATCGAGAACTGCACGCCGAGCGTCTTCTCGATCCGCCGCACCAGGTCGGCCGGCACCGTCGCGCCGCCGGAGCAAACGGTGTGCACGGACGACAGGTCGCGGCTGGCGAAGTCGGGATGCTCCATCACCGCGATCAGCATCGTCGGCACGCCCAGCAGGTGCGTCGCCCGGAGTTCTTCGACCAGGGCCAGCATGAGCCCGGGCTCGAACATGACCAGGTTGACCAAGGTCGCCTGCTGCTGGCAGGGACCGAGGACGCCCAGCACGCAGCCGCCCGTGTGGAACAGGGGCATCGGGTTGACGTAGGCGTCGCCGGGCCTGACACTCAGCCGCTCGGCGACGAAACGGGCGTTGTTCGTGATCCCGCGGTGGTGGAGGTAGGCGCCCTTGGGGAAACCGGTGGTGCCCGACGTGTACTGGATCTGGACCGGGTCGTCCGGACTCACCTCGGGAAGCTCGACGTCGTCCGGCGCCGAGGCCACGAACTCCTCGAACTCGTCAAACGGGATGATCTCCCTGAGTTCCGGCAGTCCGTCGGCCACCTGCTTCAGCGACTCCTCCATCGGATTGCCGCGGAACGAGCGCAGGTAGAAGATGCCCGACGACCGGGACTGGCGCAGCACGTACTCGAGTTCCTTCGGCTGGTAGGCCGGGTTGACCGTCACCAGGACCACGCCGGCGAGGCCCGCGCCGTACTCGAGCAGCACCCACTCCGGGATGTTCGGCGCCCAGACGGCGACCCGGTCGCCCTTCTCGAAGCGGGCGGCAATGGCCCGCGCCACGCGCTCCGCATCCGCCAGGAGTTCAGCGTAGGTCCAGGATCGGCGCTCGCCCGGCACACCTTCGATCAGCGCTACCTGCTCCGGGGCTTTGGCCGCGGCGTCGCGGAGGATGCCGCCGACCGTCGTCTCGAGAACGGGTGAACTGGTGTCGACGGGAACGTAGCTCTCGGTCAGCGGCATCGGGGTCTCCTCTCGGCGCGTGAACCGTGAATCGTAGCCGCTTGCTACCCTTCGCGCCCATGACGGAACCAGTCGCCGAGAAGGTCCTCGACTCGCTCTACCGGGTCGTCGTGCCGCTGCCGCGGAACCCGCTCAAGGAAGTGAACTGTTACGTCCTCGCCGAGGACGACCGCTTCCTCGTCATCGACACGGGCATGAACCGGCCCGAGTGCCGCGAAGTGCTGACAGCGGGGCTAGACGAGATCGGAGTCGACCTCGAGAAGACCGACTTCCTGGCGACTCACCTCCACGCCGATCACCACGGCCTGATCCCGGAACTTCTGCGACCAGGGCGGACTGCTTCGATGGGCGCCATCGACGCCGCGGCAATGGGCCGGGCTCACGGCGGCTGGTCCGAGAACAGCCCGATGGGCGTCTACCTCAGGCGCAGCGGCTTCCCGCCCGACGAGCTGGCCGAGTCCTTCAAGCGCCACCCGGGCGCGCGCTTCAGCGGCCGGATGATCGAGTACGCGCCCCTGTACGAAGGCGATGTGATCGAGATCGCCGGCTACCGCCTCGAGGTCATCGACACGCCCGGCCACACGTTCGGCCACATCTCGCTCTACGACCGGGAAAGACGCCTCTTCATCGCCGGCGACCACATCCTGGGCGACATCACGCCCAACATCCAGGCCTGGGCCGACGACCACGATCCTCTCGGGCTCTACCTGGAAAGCGTCGCCAAGGTCGAGGCGCTCGATGTCGACCTCTGCCTGCCCGGCCACCGCAGCCTGATCCACGACTTCAAGGGCCGCTGCGCGGAACTACGCCGTCACCACCAGGTCCGCGGCCAGGAGGTCCTCGACATCCTGCGCGCGAACGGCAGCCGCAACGCCTACCAGACCGCCAGCGAAATGACCTGGGACATCCGCGCCAGGTCGTGGGACGACTTCCCGATCATGCAGCGCTGGTTCGCGACCGGCGAAGCGATCGCGCACTTGCGGTGGCTGGAGGACCTGGGAGAACTGCAGCGGGAAGACGCGGGCGAGCGGATTCTGTACAGCGCGTAGCGCCCTGACCTGGCTGGCGACCAGCCTGCTCCTGCACACTGCGCCCTGGGGAGGCATGGCGGAGGCGCAGGAGATCCCGGTCATCGACGTCATGGTCGTTGCTCCCGAAGGCTTCGAGTCAGACGTTTCCGCCGCTCGATTGATCAGCGACGCATCGAAGATCTACGAATCCAACGGCTTGCTGGCATTGCGGTTCGCCGGACTGGTCCGGCTGCCTCCAATCCCGGAGGTACTGAGTGGCGACCTGGGCGCGATCCTGTCCGGCCGCACGCCAGCCCTGCGGGAGGTTCGCCAGGACGTTGAGCGCGAACGTCTCTGCCGGCGCGCTGATCTGGTCCTCATCTGGGTGTCAGCGTCAGACAGCCCGCACGTTGCCGGCAGGGGCTTCCTCTTTCACGGACGGGACTTCGGATACTCGATCGTCGCCACTTCAAGCGGTAAGCGTCGCGTAAACCTTCCAAGGGCCGTCGCGCACGAGATTGGCCACAATCTCGGGCTGCGCCACGGGATGGGCGAAGAGGGGACAGTGATGTCCTATGCCGGCCACCACGAGGGCGTAAGCGTCCGGAGGCGTGGCCGATGGGAGCATGGCGTACAGACGTTCTCGAACGAGTCGCTGGGCCACGCGCGCATGACCGCCTGGACGGTTTCCTCCTACGACGGGCCGGGGGGAGTGTTTCGCAGTCGGCCTGGGAACTGCTCAGGTTGATCGAGGCCACGCGGTGACCCGGCAGTGACCGGGACGCCGTCCCTACTGAAGCGCCTCCTGCCCGCAGGCTCGGACTCCGCCGGCCGACGTTACTCCGCCCTGGCCAGCGTGCCCTCGACCGTCGTCTGCATCGACACTGACATCGACATCGAGGTGGCGCCAGCCGGCTGTCCCTCCACGGCCGGCACTTCCATCACCAAGTCGGTAGCCATGGTCATGTTCATGCTGTAGGCGACAGTGAGTCCGGTCGCCTCCTCGAGTTCGAACGAACCGGCGATCGAGCCGGACAGGTTCTCGTAGAGCATTCCCAGACCAGGCATGTTGGGTAGCCCTGGAAACTCGAACCCGGCATCGTCCGCGCCCGAGATGCTCCCCGATGCCTCGATGGACGCCACACCGTCGTTTCGCTCCGCCAGCGTGTATGAGGTTTCCAGTTCGATGCCGAGCACACTCACCGAATCCGTCCAGACGTCGTCGACGGCGACCGGATGATCGGGCATCGAGAGACCGGACTGCCCGGTCATCTGCTTCATCTGTTCCTCACCGAGGTTCGCCTCGAGAACCTGGCTGAACATCTCCCGCATCTGGGCCGAGGCTTCCGTCTGATCGAGCATCGCCTCGAACATCTCTTCGAGCCCGCCCAAGTCGACCATGCGGCCGTTCCGGTTCATCACCGTCGTGAAGGTCAAGCCGACCATGCCCTGATACAGGTCGTTCGGGTCAAAGGGGGCCTGGTCCAGGCCGGGCATCCCTCCGAACTCCGCGGACACCGACGAGATCGTGTATCGCCCGACGACCGTATCGTCGGCCCCCGCCTCGAAGACCACGTCCTGGTCCATCTGCATGGTCATCGCTATCTCGACGTCCATACCCTGCACTTGGGACTGCGTCCTGGTTTCCGTCGTCGTAGTGCCCCTATAGGGGACCCCGACTTCAGGGTCGAGCCGGTAGACCAGTTCCTGGCCGTAGCAGCCCGTCGACACGACAAGTGCGGCGCCGGTAACCAGCGCGAACCTCATGACGGAACGAAGCATCAGGAGAACCTCTCTTTCCTGGTCGGTGTCAAGGACCGCGACGCTCCTGATCGCGTCGCCGCCCGAATCCCGCGACGACGGGCCGCGGAAGATGTCTCGCTTTCACTCCAGCGGCGCGATCTTCCCCAGGTCCTCCGAGCGCTGCGCGCGCTTCCAGGCCTGCCGCAGCTCGGCCCGGTGCAGCTCGGCCCACTCCATCACCAAGCCGAGGGCGCGCGGGGGAAGGCGGCCCTTCAACACGGTCAGCCTCTCGATGCCGATCAGCACGATCGCACCGCCGTATCGGACGTGAAAGTGGGCCGGAGGCGTGTCTTCACACTCCATCTCGACGACGATTCCGTAGAAGCGACTGACTTCAATCATCCGCGCGGCGGCTCCTCGATGTTCTCCAAGGTGATTGCCAAGCGTACCAATGCGCTCCGAGCTACGGGCGGCGCCCCGTCTTCGCGCGGCGCGGCGTCCTACTGCCTCTCCTCGTCCGCCTGGACGTCGCCGGTGGCCTCGAGCACCAGGCCCGCGGTCGTCGTGACCTTGGTGCCGGCCGGGATGTCCTCTGTCACGACGCAGTTCACCCCGATGAAGACGTCGTTCCCGACCCCGATGCTGCCGATCAGGCGGCTGCCGGCGCCGACGAAGACGTTGTCGCCGAGGGTCGGCATCTGATCCAGCCGCCTGCCGGTCGGGGCGCCGATCGTCACCTGATGCAGCAACGTTCCGTTGCGCCCGATGCGCACGCCGTTGCCGATCACCAGGCCGATGCCGTGGCTGATGAACAGACCCGGTCCGATGCGGGCCCCCGGCGCGATGTCGACGCTGTTGAGAAACAGCGACAGCCGGGCGACGAACGGCCCTACGACCGGAATGCGACGGCTCTTGAACCAGTGGGCGATCCGGTAGAGCACGACGGCCTGGTAGCCGTTCTCGAACAGCAGCGACTCGATCACGTAGAAGGGGAACGGCTTGGTCTTGATCGCGCGCAGGCGGCGCGTGTCTTCGCGCAGGTTCTTCAACATGCTCTGGCACCCTCGTCGATCCCCGGCGGCGGCGCCATCGGCACCCGGAGGCCCTCGATCACGCCGCGGAGCTTGGCGATGACGGCGCCCTGGTTGCCGCGGACGAGTTCGCGAAAGAAGGCGAGAACGAGTCCCGCCGAGAGAAACAGGAGGAACGAGCACCACTGGGCTGGCCCGCCGTAGCGGCGCACGAACAGGGCGGCGCTGCGGCCGTTGAAGAACGTCCGGGAGGCGCGGTAGCCGCCGACCGTCCGCGCCACCATGTGGTAGAGTACGGCCCGGTGCGCGTAGTAGCAGCGGTAGCCGCGCGCCTTCATCCGCATGCACCAGTCGGCGTCGTCCAGCGCGAGGTGGAACAGCGGATCCCAGAGACCGATCTCCTCGACGACCGAGCGACGCACCAGCATCGCGCAGCCGTTCACGTAGGGCACTTCCTCGTCGCGGTCGTACTGACCGCGATCGACCTGCCCCTCGCCACGTTCCCGGGTCATCGACTCGCGGAAGCGGATGCGGCCGCCGGCCGACCACAGCCGGTCCCGCTCCCCGTGGTAGAGGATCTTCGGTCCCACGCAGCCGATGCAGGGATCCACCTCGGCAACCGCCACCAGTTGGTCGAGAAAGTCCGGCTCGACCTCGATGTCGTTGTTGAGCAGAAGCAGGTAATCGACACCGCGCGCCACCGCCAACTCGATCCCCAGATTCATGCCGTAGACGACGCCCTGATTCTCCTCGACCCGGATCTGAATAACGTTCGGGTGGGCAGCGGCCACCGCTTCGCTCGAACCGTCGCTGGAACCGTTGTCGATGTGGATCAGCTCGAAGGCGGGATAGGTCATCGCCTCCAGGCTCTGGAGCGCCTGAAGCGTGATGTCGCGGCCGTTGTAGTTGAGGACGATGGCGGCGACCCTCGGTACACGTCCGGAAACCACGAATGGGAGCGTAACGCAGCACTCCCGACCGCTAACATGCCGCGTCATGCCGCCACCGTCGGCGAACGAACTTCGCCTCCACGCACTCGTTCTTCTCATCTGCGGCCTCGCCATGGCCGGAACCGTCACGCCCGCTCTGGCGCAGTCGGCAGCGAACGAGACGCCGACCGCCCTCTGGCCCGGGTTTCGCGGTCCAGACGGCATCCCGGTCTCGGACAACGACCGCCTGCCGCTCCACTGGTCGACCACCGAGAACGTCGAATGGAGCGTCGACGTACCCGGCGCCGGCTGGTCGTCGCCGATCGTCGTCGGCAACACCGTCTTCCTGACCACGGCCGCCAGATCGACCGAGGCAACCAAGCGGCCGGAGTTCGGCACCGAGTACAGCAACGAGTTCATGCGCGAGCTCCGGGAGCAGGGGCTTCCCTGGGAGGAAGTGCTCAAGCGCCACGACGAACGCTTCATCGAGTTTCCCGACGAAGTCGATCTCGACTACCAGTTGATCGCCTGGTCGCTAGAAGACGGCGCCGAACTCTGGCGACGCACCTTCTTCGCCGGACCGCCTCCTGGCGGCCGCCACTCCAAGAACACCTTCGCCTCCGAGACACCGGTCACGGACGGCGAGACGATCTTCGTCTACACCACCGGTCTCGGCCTCTGGGCCTACTCACTAGAGGGCGAGCTGCGCTGGGAGCGGCGGCTGGATTCCTTCCAGATCTACATGGACTTCGGGACCGGCGGCTCGCCCGCCCTCACGGACAACCTCGTCGTCATCCTGAACGACAACCAGGAGCACCCATTCCTCGCCGCCTTCTCCAAACAGGACGGGCGCGAGTTCTGGCGAGCGGCCCGGGGACGGCTCGCCGCTCCGCACGCCCCCAACCACCGAAGTTCCTGGACCACACCCTTCGTCTGGCGTCACGACGAGCGCACCGAGATCGTCGCGCTCGGCCCCTACACAGCGATCAGCTACGACACGATGGGCCGCGAGTTGTGGCGGCTGACCAGGCACTCGCTGCTGCCGGTGCCGACACCCTTCGCCTACAGCGGGCTCCTGTACGTGACATCGGGCGTTCACGGCGATCAGAACCGCCCGATCACCGCGATCCGCCCCGGCGCCGCCGGCGATCTCACCCTGGCTGAGGACGAGACGAGCAGCGAGTTCGTCGTCTGGAACGACGACCGCGCCGGCACCTACATTCCTACGCCTGTCGCCTACAAGGGCTCACTGTGGGTGGTCTACGACCGGGGCATCTTCGCCCGCTACGACGCGGCCACCGGGGAACGGCTGTCCCGGGCCCGGATCAGGGACTCGAACGGCCACTTCACGACCTCGCCCTGGGCCTACCGCGACCGCATCTTCGCGACCGACGAGGCCGGCACGACGTTCGTGTTCGGAACAGGCGACGAGTTCGAGCAACTCCACGCGAATCCGCTGGACGAGATGACCCTCGCGTCTCCGGCGCTCGCCGGCGACCGGCTGGTCATGCGAACGCGGTCGAAGCTGTACAGCTTCCGGGAACGCTGACGCGCGAAGGGCGCATCCCACCGGCGCTACTCGAGCACCCAGATGTAGGCCGGCTTGGCCACCACGTCATTCGGCAGCTCCGGCGGGATGCCGTCTCGATGGAGGGTGAGCAGGAGCTTGCGCGCATCGGGAAACGTCTCCCCCGCCGCCTCAAGAGCCCGCACCTCCCGTTCAGCGGTCACCGGATCCGATGCGTCGGCGCAAACCTGAATGAGCTCGCGACGCCCGTCGGCGGAGCGAACGAGGAAATCGACCTCGTATCCCTTTCGAGTGCGCACGTAGGTCACGTCGAGCCGCCTGCGTTCGAGTTCGACCAGAACGGCCGTTTCGAGGGCATGGCCCACATTCGCACGCCCAGTCCGATCGAAAAGCGGAATCAGACCCGTATCGACGGGGTACACCTTGCGCGGATTGACCATGCGCTGCCGTTCCGAGCCCGACTCCATCCACACCACACGGACGAGAAAGCAGTCCTCCAGGTAACCGAGAAACCGATGTACCGTGTCTCGCGCGATGGCAAGTCCCTGAGACTTGACCACGGCGTGGAACTTCTCGACACTGAAGAGGCCGCCGGCATTCCCTAGCAACTGCCGAACGAGCCACCGCAACCCGGTGACGTTGCTGACGCTGTGGCGTTCCACCACGTCCCGCAGGATGGCAACGTCCACGTAGTCCCTCAACAACTGTTGCCGTGAGAGTGCGTCGAGGCTCTGCGCCTCGGGGAATCCGCCAGTACCGAGCCAGGCGGAGAACACCCGCTCCAGGTGCACCCGCTCTTCGCGGGCAAGCCTCTCCGTTTCGACCGGAACGGCGACGCCCTGGTGGAGAAGAGCCTCCTCGAAGCTGAACGGATGGATCAGCACTTGCCAAGCGCGACCGCGAAGCGCCGTGGCAATCTCCCGGGACAGCAACGCGGCCGACGATCCCGAAACGAACACTTCCACGTTCCGGGTGTCGAGCAACCGTCTCACGAAGCGCTCCCAGCCCGGCACGAGGTGGACTTCGTCAAAGCACCACATGGTCGCGGTGTCCGGGCCCGGCGGCGCTAGCCGGTCGTACTCGTTGAGAAGAAGGTCAAGGTGTCTCGTCTCCAAACCCGTCAGCCGGTCGTCCTCGAACGATAGGTAGGGCGCGTGGAACGGCGCCTCGCCTTCCAGCGTCCGCTCTCTCCTGAGCTGGTGAAGGAACGTGGTCTTGCCGGCCCTCCGCATACCCACCACCGCCGTTACCTTGCCGGAAAACCGAGTGCGCCCGGACACTCGCCGGGGGGTGTGAGCGGGGAGCGGGTTCCGCAGCGACTCGGAGAGTAGCTCCGAGAGGACCTGTCGGAGCTGAGCTGGCACTGATTCCACAGTTTTCTCCCTACAAGAGGGAGAATATGCCACATATTTCTCCTTGTCACAAGGAGAACCTAGTTTGCGCCGATTCGGACGCGACGCTAGGAGCCTGCGCCGTAGAACGCAGCGAAGCGAGCTCTGCGACGCAGGATGCTAGTGAGGTGGGGGCTGGGGCCAAACACGGAGTCTGCGACGGGTTTGGCGGCTCTAGCGGACGGGATGCATATCGAGTTCCAGGCGGTCGAAGAACTCGATGCGATTCGGCATCGTCGCCTGAATCGTCTTCGCCATGCTGCGGGAGATCCTCTCCGGGCGGTGCCGAACCGCGAAGAACGGTCCAAAGCTCTCGGCGACGTCTTCCCGGCCGGGATGGTCGCGAGCGTAGTCGGAGATGAAGCCGCCGTCCGCGGCCTGCGCGGCGAGCCAGCCGTCGGCGGCCGCATGAACCGGGTCCAGGGAGGTGTGCGCCGCCTCGTGCATCAGGATCTCCTCCAGCACACCGTCGTGCAGGTACTCCGCGGCCTTGCCCGTGTGGATCAGGATGTTGTCGTTGCCGCCTCCGAAGGGCTGGTCGCCCCGGTGGATCCACACCGTCTCGACCCGCGTCCGCAGGCCCGCCGGCAGCTGGCCGATCGCCCGGGCGTAGAACCGCGCATGGCGTTCGGCGGTGGCGGCATCGTCGAACTCGGTGTTGACCTGGACCTCCACGACCATCGCGCCCTCGAAGGTGGCGTCGAACAGGTAGGCATCGGTCAACACGAAGGCGTCCGCGCGCCGGTCGAACATCCTGCGGGTGTCCAGCCCCGTGTAGTCGAGACTCCGCAGGGTCGACGGATCGGACCCGACGATCAAGTCGGGATCGATGAAGGCGGTGCCGCGATAGGGCGGTTGCTCGGGCGGCGGTGCCGGTCCGGCGCAGGCGAAGCAGACGAGCAGGAGGACCGCGAGATCGGTTCCCGGTCGCGAACGGAACACGGCCGCCGGCTCAGACGATCCGGACTTCCGGCACCGGCAGGATGAACCTGCCGCCGCGCCGGCGGAACTCGGCCTGCTGCGCGAGGATCTCGTCTTCGAAGTTCCAGGCCAGGAGCAGCACGTGGTCGGCCGACGGCTCCTGCAGGAGTCGCTCCGGCGCGACGATCGGGATGTGGGAGCCCGGGGTGTAGCGACCCTGCTTGAGCGGGCTGCGGTCGGCGATGAAGTCGAGCAGTTCCGGGCCCACGCCGAAGAACTCGAGCAGCGTGCTGCCCTTGGCGGGCGCGCCGTAGCCGGCGAGCCGGTTGCCGTCCGCCTTGAGGCCGTTGAGGCAGTCCATGACCTCCCTCTTCAACCGGCCGACCCGTCCGGCGAACGCGAGCCAGGTGTCGAACCGGTCGATGCCGAGCTGAGTTTCGGCGGCCAGGACCTCGACGACGCTGCGGTCCACCTCGCCCTCACCGCGGCGCATCACGGTGGCGCGGAGCTGGCCGTGATGGATCGGCAGCCGTTCCGCCCGCACCACCTCCAGGCCGTGGTCTTCGAAGAGCCGCACCATCGGGCCCAGCGCCCAGTAGGAGACGTGCTCGTGGTACACGGTGTCGAACGCGAGCTGGTCGAGCAGGTCGACCAGGTAGTGCGCCTCGAGGACGAAAGCGCCGCCAAGCGCGAGGACCTCGTCGAGGCCGGACACGAAGCCCGAGAGGTCGGGTACATGCGGGAACGTGTTCGTCGCGGTCACGAGCGCCGCCCGGCCCCAACGTTCCGCGATCTCGCCGGCGGTGTCTGCGCCGAAGAAGCCCCGGTAGCGCTCGATCCCCGTGTCGCGGCTGTACTCGGCCAGGTTCTCGGCCGGGTCGACGCCGAGGGTCCTGGCGCCGCGGTCGCGGAAGCAGCAGAGAAGCGAAGCGTCGTTGCAGCCGATGTCGATGACGAGGCCGCCGTCGGCGAGGCCGTGCCGGGACGTGAGCGTGGCCGCCAGGTCGTCGAAGTGGGCACGCAGCGTGTCCGAGGCGGACGACACGTAGAGGTAGTCCGTGAACATCGCGGCGGGCGGCACGCGTTCGACGAGTTGCACGTGTCCGCAGCCATGGCAGAAGCCGACGCGCAGCGGGAAGCGCGGTTCGGGGCGGCTCAGGTCCCCGGCGCTCGGGAACTTGTTGGCGAGCGCGGTGCTGCCGAGGTCGAGGAAGGTCTCGACGCCGGGTTCAGAGCAGACCAGGCAACTACCCATGGTGGAACGGGGCAACGAGCTGCGAGCCGTGCGACTCGTGGCCGACGGGCAACTCGTACAGGTCGGCGAGTGCCGCGCGGACCGCGGCCTGCCGTTCGGGCGGCACGACGAACAGCAGGAATCCGCCGCCGCCGGCGCCGCAGAGCTTGCCTCCCAGAGCGCCGGCCGCGATGGCCGCGCCGTACCAGCCGTCGATCAGCGGCGTCGTGATCGATCCCGCCAGCTCCCGCTTCATCCGCCAGCCCTCGTCGAGGAGCCGGCCGATGCCCTCGACGTCGACATCGCCGGCGCCGAGATCCCGGTGCAGGTCGCTCGCCTGGTCCCGCATCCTGCGCAGCGACTCCAGGTTCAGCTCAGTACGGTCGTCCTGCTCCGAAAGCACCGCGCTCGCGTCCCGCTGGTGACCGGTCCAGAACATGAGCACGGAACGGAACAGCTCGCGCAGCCGGTCGCCGGGGATCCGCAGGTGCTCGACGGTGACGCCGCCGTCCCGCTTGAACGACAGCAGGTTGAGTCCGCCGTAGGCCGCCGCGTACTGGTCCTGCTTGCCGATCCGCGCACCCAGGACGTCGATCTCGATGTGACAGGCCTCCTCCGCCAACTGACCCGCCGAGGCGCGCTCGCCCTTGTAGGAGTGCAACGCGTTCAGCAGGCCGACGGCGAAGGCGCTCGAGCCGCCGAGACCGGTGGACGCCGGCACGTCGCCGACGGTCGAGATGTAGACCGGCGGGTCGACGCCCACGAAACGCAGGCACTCGCGCGCGATGTTGTTGTCCAATTCGTCGATCCGTTCGACCTGCTCGCTCCGGGAGTAGTTGACGCGGACCGGCTCGAAGAACAGCTCGCTGTGCCGTTTCACCGTGACGTAGACGTAGCGGTCGATCGTCGTCGAGAGCACCGCGCCTCCCTCCCGCCGGTAGAACGCCGGCAGGTCGGTGCCGCCGCCCACCAGGGACACCCGCAACGGCGTGCGGGTCACGATCAGCCGCGAAGCATCCACGTTGCGTCGGTTCCCGCCGCCTCAACCGTGCTGGAGGGCCCAGTCGTAGGGAATCCGGTCGGTGAACGGATCGAGCCGCTCCATCTCCTCCGGATCGTGCGGCTCGGTGGCGGCGTTCGCCATGATGACCTGCCTGTCCCCGTAGGCCTTGTAGCCGTTGGCGATCCCCGGCGGGATCTGGACCAGGACGTAGTTGTCCTCGCCGAAGAAGACCTCCTGGAGCTCGCCGTAGGTCGGCGAGTCTTCACGCAGGTCGTACATGACGAGCTTCGCCCGGCCGCTGATCACCGCGTTGTTGACGGTCATCGACCGGTGGACATGCCAGGCCTTGATCGTCCCCGGCCAGGCGGTCGAGAAGTAGATCTCGCCGAAGCCGAGGAAGTGCTCGTCCGTGGCCTTCAGCATGTGCATGATCTTGCCCCGTTCGTCGACGATCTGACGAAGCGGCACTACCTTGACGCCGTGGATCATCCCTTCTCCTCCCGTTCTGTCTCTTCGCCGCTGGCGCAGGCCTTCCAGCGCAGGGAGCCGTCCAGCCGTCCCGAGTCGAGCAGCCGGTTGAGCCAGCGCAGCCGAACGAAGCGCGCGTCGCCGTAGAGCGCCGCATCGAGGCCGACGCGGCGATAGTCCTCGATCAGCCGTTTCGCGCCGGCCGCCGCGTCCCGGAACTCGAAGCCCGGGAAAGCGGCGGCGAACTTCCCGAACGAGGCGCGGTACGTGCGCTGGTCGGCGCCGGGCTCGCCGCGCACCTCGATCTCGCAGCCGGGCACGAGATCGGCCGCGATCTCCGCGAGTTCGATCACGCGGTGGTTCAGGTGGTCGGCGCCGACATTGAAGGCCTCGTTGTGAACCAGCGACAGCGGCGCTTCGAGCATGCGGTGGAACGCTGACGCCACGTCCTCGACGTGGACGACCGGCCGCCACGGCTTGCCGTCCCCGTAGACGACGACTCGCCGGTTGGCGAAGGCCGCTCCGGTCAGATCGTTCAGCACCGTGTCGAAGCGCATTCGCGGCGACAGGCCGTACACGGTGCCGTTGCGCAGGAAGGTCGGCGAGAAACCGTCGCGCGCCAGCTCCCGGATCGCCTCCTCGCTCCGAACCTTGGAACGCGCGTACAGGGTCCGCGGGTCGAGCGGCGAGGTTTCGTCCACCGTCTCCGTGCTGGACTGGCCGTACATGATGCAGGACGACGAGAACAGGAAGCGACGCACATCGGCCGCGCGGGCCAACTCGGCGAGGCGCACGGAAGAGCGGTGGTTGATCTCCTCGGTCCAGGTCTCGTCCAGGTTGCCGATCGGGTCGTTCGAGAGCGCGGCGAGGTGGATCACCGCATAGAACGCGCGCAGGTCGGCCGGTTCGAGAGCCCGGATGTCCTTGCGGATCGACGGGATCGGCACGCGGTCCGCCGTGATCGTGCACTCGTCGAAGTAGCCCGAATCGAGCCCGACGACGTCGTAGCCGCGCTCGATCAGATACGGCGCCATGACCGAGCCGAGATAGCCGCGATGCCCAGTCACCAGGACCGGCCGGCGAACGAAGGCGGTGCTCATCCCACCGCCGCCGTTTGCAGGGCCAGCAGCCGCTCGGCGTGGGCGAGCAGCGGCTCGCTCTCGGTGACCAGGCCGAACGGGCAGCCCGCCGCGTCCGCCGCCTGCCCGTCGCGCTCGTCGTCCCCAAGGAACGTCGTCCGGGTCAGATCGAGATGATGATCGCGCTGGGCCTGGAAGAGCATTCCCGGCGCCGGCTTGCGGCAGTCGCAGCCCTCGTCCCAGCCATGGGGACAGAAGTAGATGCGGTCGATCCGTCCGCCCGCGGCCTCCGCCTCGCCGCACAGACGTCGATGCACGGCCGCCAGGTCGTCCAGCGTCATCCGCCCGCGGGCGACTCCGGGCTGGTTCGACACGACCAGCACCCGCCAGCCGGCCCGGTTGAAGGCGGCGAGCGCCTCGCGGGCCCCCGGCAGCCAGCGGAGGTCCTCCGGCCGGCACACGTACTCCGCACGCGGCGGGCGCACGTTCAGGACGCCGTCGCGGTCGAGGATGATCGTCGGCGAACGGGCGAAGAAGGCCTCGGTCAGCGGCAGCCGTTCGTGGCCGCCGACGCTGTAGTAGCGGTGCTCGCTCCAGTAGGCGTGGAGTTCGCCCCGGGCGGTCAGTGCCGGATAGACCGCCTCCTCGAACAGCTCCTGGTGATCCGGCAGGAGGGGTAGCACCGCCGACTTCTCGAGGATCGCGTAGCTGATCTCGACGCCGCTGAGCCCCGGCGTCGTCCGGCCGCGGTCGAAGACGGAGACGAAGCCGTCGTCGCCCACGATCACGCTGTCCCGGGTGTAGCCGTCGCGATTCGCGTACACCGTGATCTGGGCCAACGCCCCGGAGTCGACGTAGGCGCGCCATATCCGGTCGAACTGCATCGGCCAGTAGTTGTCGCAGTAGAGGAGCAGGAACAGGTCGTCCAGTTCGGCCGCCGCGTCCTTGACCCGGTGCGCCGTCAGGTCATCCGGGGCCGTCACCCGGTGGCTGATCTCGACGCCGTACGCCGAGCCGTCGCCGAAGTGGTCGATCATCGCCTCCGCGCGGTAGCCGAGCAGCAGCAGGACGCGCTCGAAGCCCTGCTCGCGCAGCATGTCGATGACATGGCCCAGGAACGGCTTGCCGTGGAACGGAATCAACGCCTTGGGCAGAGTGTCCGTCAGGGGCGCCAGGCGGGTGCCCCGGCCGCCGGCCAGGATCACGGCCTGGGTAGGTCGGGAGTGCATCGTTGGCTCGATCGTCGGCGCTTGGCTCGCCGTGAGGCCAGCCTACTCCGTTTCAGTTGCGAACGCGCCTGCCGCCAGGGTCGTACATGGGTCGGATGGAGACCTCGGCCGGAACGTGGACGCCCGCGACCTCGATCTCGAAGCCGCCGGGCAGTTCGGGGAAGTCCGGCAACAGCGACATGGGGACGTAGCCGAGGCCGACGGCCGCTCCGAGGCTGTGTCCATAGTTCCCGGAGGTGACGTAGCCCGCGATCTCGTCCCCCAGCCAGATCGGTTCGTAGTGGTAGAGCAACGGCTCCGGATCCCGGAGTCTGAACTGGATCAGGCGCTTCGCGATGCCACTCTCCTTCTGCCTGAGCAGCGCCTCGCGCCCGACGAAGCCACCGGCCTTGTCGAACTTCACGGCGAACCCCAGGCCCGCTTCGAGCGGGGTGTCCTGATCGGTGATGTCGTGGCCCCAGTGGCGGTAGGCCTTCTCGATGCGCAGCGAGTCCAGGGCGTGATAGCCGGCATGCACCAGACCGAACGCCTCGCCGGCAGCCACGATCTCGTCGTACAGGCCCGCCACGAACTCCGTGGGAACGTAGAGCTCCCAGCCGAGTTCGCCGACGTAGGTGATGCGCGATGCCCGCACCAGGCCGTAGGCCAGTTCGATCTCGCGGCTGGTCGCGAACGGGAACGCCTCGTTGGCCAGGTTCGCCGGCGTCAGGGACTGGAGAAGAGCGCGGGAAGCCGGTCCCATCAGGGAGATCACGCCCATCGCCGAGGTCACGTTCACAAGGACGCAGTGCGCGTCGCCCGGAATGTGGCCCTTGAGCCAGTGGAGGTCCCGCACCTCGGAGGTGACGGCGGTGACGATCAGGAAACTGTCCTCCGCCAGGCGCGTCACCGTGAGATCCGCCTCGATGCCGCCGCGCTCGTTGAGCCACTGCGTGTAGACGACGCGGCCGGGCGGCACATCGACGTCGTTGGCGCAGACCCGGTTGAGCACCCTGGCCGCATCCCGGCCTTCCAGGCGAAACTTCGCGAACGACGACTGGTCGAACAGTCCCACGCTCTCCCGCACGGCCCGATGTTCGGCGGCCGAGTACTCGAACCAGTTCTGGCGCCCGTAGCTGTACTCGTAGCGGGCAGGCACTCCCTTTGGCGCGTACCAGTTCGGCCGCTCCCAGCCGGCGAGTTCCCCGTGGCAGGCGCCGGCCGCCTCCAGGCGGTCATGGAGCGGTGACCGGCGCACGCCCCTCGCCGTCTCGAACTGGCGATACGGGTAGTGCATGGCGTAGAGGAGGCCCAGGCTCTCCGAGACCCGTTCGCGCAGGTACCTGCGGTTGCCCTGGAAGGGCATGTTGCGGCGCACGTCGACTTCCCAGAGGTCGGCCGGCGGAGGCCCTTCGAGAATCCACTCGGCAACGACCTTGCCGATCCCGCCCGCGGACTGGATTCCGATCGAGTTCAGGCCGGCAGCGACGAAGCAGTTCTCGCACTCGGGAACCGGGCCGACGTGGTAGCGGACGTCCGGCGTGAAGCTCTCCGGGCCGCAGAAGAGCTGTACGACCTCGGCCGACTGAAGAGCAGGCATGCGCTCCCTGGCGCCCCGCAGCAACGGCTCGAAGTGCTCGCGGTTGGCGGCGATCTCATCGAAGCAGAAGTCCTCGGGAATGCCGTCCATGCCCCAGGGCCGCGCGTTCGGCTCGAAGACGCCGACGATCAGCTTGCCCGCGTCGTACCGGAAGTACGAGATGGCGTCGTAATCCCGCACGACGGGCAGGTTCGCGTCGAGCCCCTCGACGCCGTCGAAGCGGACGTAGTAGTGCTCGCACGCATGGAGCGGGACGTTGACGCCGATGGAGGCGGCCAGTTCCCGGGTCCACATGCCGGCGCAGAGGACGACGCAGTCGGCATCGACGTCACCCTGCTCCGTGGCGACGCCGACAGCGCGCCCCCCGGCCGTGCGAACGGCGGTCACCGGCACCTGCTCGACGATCCGGGCGCCGGCGGCGCGGGCGCCCGCGGCCAGTGCCAGCGTGACGTCGGTCGGGTTCGCGTAGCCGTCGCCGGGAATGTGCAGCCCACCGAGCAGGTCGGATGTCTCGAGCAGCGGCACCCGCTCCCCGATCGTCTTCGGCGTCACCACGTCGACCTGCAGCCCAAGCACCTTCGCCAGCGAAGCCGCGCGCCTGAGTTCCTCGAACCGCTCCAGGTCGGCGGTGACCGAGAAGGAGCCGCAGCGGCGATAGCCCGTCGACTGTCCCGTCTCCTGCTCGAGGCGGGCGTAGAGTTCGCTCGTGTAGCGGGCGAGGTTCGTCATCGTCACCGACTGGCGCAACTGGCCGAGCAGGCCGGCGGCATGCCAGGTCGTGCCGGAGGTGATCTGGCGGCGCTCGAGCAGGAGCACGTCGGACTCCCCCGAGCGCGCGAGGTGGTAAGCGACCGAGCAGCCGATCACGCCGCCGCCGATCACGATCACGCTCGCGCGGCGCGGCAACGAGGGTTCCGCTACAGAGCCTGGCACGACGGTCGGAGTCATGGTCGCGCGGAGGACTCTAGCGGCCGAGCCGGTGCTAGTCTCCAAAGGGTTGCCATGCGATGTTGCCGCCTGCAAGCGCTGGCCCTCCTTTCACTTGCAGCGCTCGCCCTGGCCTGCGGAGCCGACCCTGAGCCGGCGCCCGAGCCCGCGGCCGACCCGCCCCGGCGCGTCTTCCTGATCACGGTCGACACGCTGCGCGCCGATCACCTGGGCTGGCATGGCTATCCCCGGGACACGAGTCCGCGGCTGGACGAATGGGTCGAGCGCGGTGTCGTCTTCCAGCGGGCGATCGTCCAGTGGCCGAAGACCGGACCGTCCTTCGCCTCGATGTTCACGAGCCTCTACCCGCACACGACGGGTTTGATCAACACGGCCGCGCAGACGATCCCAGACGACTACCTCGCGCTGCCGGCCTGGTTCCAGGAACGCGGGTTCACGACGGCGGCCGTGATCTCCAACCCGGTGCTGAGCCGGGAGCTCGGCTGGGGCCGCGGCTTCGACCGCTACGAGCAGACCTGGGTCAACCAGGCGACCCTCGACGCCGTCGACGAACTACCGGTCGAGCAGCGGCCGATGGCGTTCCGGCGCCACGTGTGGGCCGATCGCGTGAACGAACTCGCCCGGCCCCTGCTCGCCTCGCTGGCCTCCGAGGAGCGGCTGTTCGTCTGGCTGCACTACACCGACCCGCACGTCCCCTACCTGCTCCAGCCCGGAACCGGGAATCCGTTTCTGGACGACGAGCACTACGTCGGCGACGAAATCGTCGACTTGACGGGTGCCGAGGGACGCGCGCTCGGCGACCGGCGGGAACTCCGCTATTACGTTGCACAGTACGACGCGAATGTGTGGGTCACGGATCGCGCGATCGGCGCCATTCTGGACGAGATCGGGGAACTCGGCATGGAGGACGGGAGCCTGTTCGTGCTGACCGCCGACCACGGCGAGGAGCTGAACGAGCACGGAGTGCCTTTCGAACACGGTCCGGTGCCCTACAACAGCAGCGTCCACGTGCCGCTGGTCGTCGTCGGCGAGCCCTGGGTGGACGCCAGCCGGCGCGTCGAGCAGCCGGTCGAGTTGATCGGCCTCTTCCCCACCCTGGTCGAGTTGCTGGGAGAACCGATGCCCGAGGGCTTCGAGGGCCGGAGCTGGGTGCCTCTGCTGCGGGAACAGTCACAGGCCGACGAAGCCGAAACCGGCGCGGCTGCGGATCCGATCGCCTTCGCCGACGCCGGGGCCTACCAGCGTCACCTGCGGAGCATTCAGGACGGCGAGTGGCAACTCGTCCTGCGTCCGCCGAACCGGGACCGCGAGAAACCGACCATCGAGCTCTACCACCTGCCCTCCGACCCGCTGCAACTCAGAGACGTGGCGTCCGAGTTTCCGGAGGTCAAGGACCGCCTGGGACGTCAGCTCAGCAGGTGGATCCGGGATTCGCCGCAGAACGTCACGCCGCACACCGAGGCCGCGCGCAAGGCGCTCCAGGCGATGGGCTACCTGGAGTGACCGAGGACGAGGCAGGGCCGCCCCCGCTCACGATCGAGCGGATCAGCGTCATCATCCCCTGCCTGAACGCCGCCGCCACCCTCGGCGCGCAACTCGAAGCGCTCAGCCGGCAGACCTGGCAGGGCGACCTCGAGGTGCTGGTCGCGGACAACGGGTCGACCGACGGTTCGGTCGAACTTGCCGAGTCCTGGCGCGACCGGCTGCCCGGCCTGCGGGTGCTGCACGCCGCCGACCGCAAGGGACCGGGCCACGCCAGGAACGTCGCCGCGGCGGCGGCCACCGGCGATGTCCTCCTCTTCTGCGACGCGGACGACGAAGTCGCCGAGGGTTGGATCGACGGTCTCGCACCCGAGTTGGAGCGCCATGAGGCGGCCGCGAGCCGCCACGAGATCGAGCGTCTGAACGGCGAACAGGCGCGGCGGCTGCACGGCGACCCGGCGCAGCAGTACGGGTTGTCGCCCTACACCAACCCGCCCTTCCTCGACCACGCCGGCGGTTGCGGACTGGGCGTACGGCGTAGCGTCTTCGAAGAACTCGGCGGCTTCGACGAAGAGTACCTAGCGCTGGAGGACACCGATCTATGCTGGCGCCTGCAGCTCGCCGGTCACCGCCTCGCCTTCGCCCCCGAGGCGGTCATCCACGTGCGCTTTCCGGCAACCCTCGCGGACGCCTTCCGCCAGGCGTCGCGCTACGGGCAATACAACGTGTACATCTACACGCGGTACCGGTCGCGCGGCATGCCGCGGCTCCCAGCGTTGCCGGGCCTGCTGCGACTCGGGTCGCTGCTGCTTCGGAGTCCGCAACTCCTGTCCAGATCGGCCCGGGCCAGGTGGATCTGGCTCGCCGGCTGGCGGCTGGGCCGGCTCCGGGGCTGCCTGCGCTACCGCACGTTTGCGCTCTAGCGCCCTGACAGCGACCGGCCGCAACCTGAACCGCGGACCAGCCTCGTTGTGTATAGTGATACACAACTTGGTGTCGGTCGTGGAACGAAACAGCGGGCGGCTCATACGTATGCTCCAGCAGGATGGCTGGGTGCATGTGGCCACCAAGGGCAGTCACCGGCAGTTCAGCCACCCGAGCAAGCCCGGACGAGTGACCGTGCCGCACCCGAAGAAGGACCTGCCGCGCGGAACGGCCGCGTCCATCTACAGGCAGGCTGGCTGGAGAGCTTGAGCAGGAGGAAACAGATGCGCTACGTGTCCTTCATCCACCGGGACGGCGCGGGTTACGGCGTGAGCTTTCCCGACTTTCCGGGCTGCGTCTCCGTCGGCGACACGGTCGACGAGGCTGTGCGGCGCGGTTGCGAAGCCCTCGCCTTTCATGTCGAGGGCCTCTTGACGGACGGCGCCCGGATTCCGTCGCCAAGGTCGATCGACGCGATCAAGGCCGACGCGGACCTCGCCGACTGGCGTAAGGGGGCGGACTTCGTACTGATTCCGCTCTTACTGGACCGCGGATCTTCGCGGCGGGTCAACATTTCTCTTGACCGCGGTCTGCTCGAGGCCATTGACGACGAAGCCAGGGAGCGCCGCATGACCCGGTCGGCGTTCCTGGCAAGCGCCGCACGCCACGAAATCGAGGGGACGTGACCAAGGCGCCACAGGACGGCGGCGCCGGGTCGTGACAGGCACCGCCGAGCCGGAGGCGAAGCAGCGGCTGCTGCACTCGACCGTCAGCGCGTACGCCACGCTGTTCGTCCGGCTGATCATCGCCTTCGGCACCCGGTACGTACTTGCCCGTCTGATCCTGCCCGCGGAACTCGGGATCTACGAGCAAGCGCTACGCGTGGTAGTGCTCCTCTCGGCCGCCCGCGATCTCGGGCTTACTCACCAGTTGATGCGGGACCCACGCGAGTCCTACGGCACGGTGCTGGCCTGGAGCGCCGGCGTCGGCACCCTGCTGTCGCTGATCCTCGTCGCCGGCGCCGGCCTCTTCTCCTACGAACCTGACCTGCCCCAGGTGCTGCGGGCCATGTCGGTCTGGATCGTGATCGACGCGGTCATCATGGTCTACCGGACGTACTTCGAACGCCGGCTTCTGATCCGCCACATCGCCGGTTTCGAGGTCCTTCGCGCACTCTTGTTCGGCGTCCTGGCAGCTTTGCTGGCGCTCAACGGCGCAGGAGTCTGGTCGTTCGTCGGCGGCGAACTGGCGTCCTCGGCAGCCTTTGCCCTGTTCCTGCTGTGGCGGGCCCGCGGGCGGATTCCCCTGACCCTGGACCTGCGGCGAATCCCCGCCCTGCTGCGGGCGAGCCGCTACCTGTTCGTGGTCTGGGTCGCGTTCCAGGTCTTCAACTACGTCGACTACTACATCGTCAGGTACTTCTCGTCGAGCGAGGTCGTCGGCTACTACGCCCAGGCCTACTGGCTCGCCTTCCTGGTTCCGCTCACGCTGACCGTCCGTCCGCTGCTGCCCGCCCTCGTCGAGTTTCGGCATGACAAGGCCGAGTTCGCCGAAACGCTACGTCTCGGAACGCTCGTCTTCCTGTCCGGGATCGTCCTCGCCGCCTACTTCCTGTTCTTCAACATCGAGAAGGTCGTTCTCCTGCTGTTCGGCGAGACCTGGACCGAGGTCGGTCCGCTGCTGCGCATCCTGTGCCTGGTACCGCTCGTCGACGTCTTCACGACCACCGGCGGCGAGGCGCTCAAGGTACAGAGTCGGGACCGGCTGTGGCTCACGACCGTGGTCCTGAACATGACGGCCCTGATCGCCCTCGGCATCTTCTTCACCTACCAGTGGGGACCGATCGGGATGGCCTGGGCGAACTTCGCCCGGGTCGGCAGCCTGCTCATGCTGATCAAGATCTTCGACATCTTTACCGGGCAAAGGCGAAAGCTGGTCTTGAGCCTGGCCCAGGTCTATCTGCTGCCGCTGCCCTTCTTCCTCGCCGTGGCGGCTCTGCTGCCGGCGGACAGCTGGTCGAGGTTCGTTGCCAGCGCGGCAGCGGCCGGGCTCGGCGGCGGCGCGCTCCTGCTTCGCTTCCTGCCCGACTACCGGCGGTTCTTCCGCCGGGCGGCGGCGGCACCGGACGCGGGCGACGCGGAGATCGGAACGACCTCGTGACGGATCGCCGGACGCTCCGACTCCTCGGCGGGTCGGTCGCGGCCCTGCCGCTGCTCACCCTCCTGTTCGTCCCCATCCGCACGATCGACGACGCATTCATCACGTTCCGCTACGCCCGCCACCTTGCCGACGGCAACGGCCTGGTGTTCAACCTCGGTGAACGCGTGGAGGGGGTGACCAGCCTGTCGTGGACCCTGCTGCTGGCGTTCGTCGAAACGCTGCGTCTGCCGGTCGAGCCGGCGGCGTTCGTGCTCGGCGTGGCCTTCGCGCTGCTGGCATTGCGTGAGTCGTATCTCCTCGGCCGCGGCCTCGGCGCCTCACCGGCAGCCTGTCTGGCCGCGGTCGCCCTGGTGGCGGTCCATGGCCGTTTCTGGCTCGTCGCCGCCAACGGCCTGGAGGGCGGCCTGTTCGCGTTCCTCGTCGTCCTCCTGACACGCAAGACCGTCGAAGAAGCCGATGCGAGGCTGATCGGCGTCCTTCTGGGGCTGCTCTTCATGACCCGGCCCGAGAGCCTGGTCCTCCTGCCGATCGTTGCCGGCTGTCAGTTACTGGGAATGTCCGGATCCGCCGACAGAACGGGAACGCGTACCCGGGTCCTCACGGTCCCGGCGGCCGCTCTCGCGGTCGTCGGCGCCGTCACGATCTGGCGGCTCGGCTACTACGGCGCCCTCCTGCCCAACTCGGTGGCCGCCAAGTCCGCGGTCTCGGCCGGAACGGAGACGCTGCTGGCGAACCTGGTGTCGGGGCTCTCCTACACCGTCCGCTTCGAGATCGCGCACGCGCCCCTGATCATCGGCGCCGCAATCGCACTGGTCCTGAGACCCGCGAACCGGGCCCTGTGGTTCTGCCTGCTCGTGGTCGTGTCCGAGTTGCCGGCCGTGTTCGTGAACGGCGGCGACTGGATGCCCCACTACAGGCTCCTCATGGTCTTCGTACCGGTGCTCGCCGCACCCCTCGCGCTCTGCCTGTCGAGTGCGTTCGAGGACTGGGACACGCCAGGCTCCGCCAGGCGGCGCTCGGCCTGGGTGCTCGCCGTGCTGACCGTGAGCGCCGTCTTCATGCTGAGTCGCAGTCCCTGGCAGCCCACGCCCGGCCCGCGCTTCACGTTCCACCCGATCACGAGCTGCTACCAGTTCATGGCGACGCGCCTGAAGCCCCATCTGGCGCCCGGCGACATCGCCGCCGCCGAAGCGGTCGGGCTCTTCGGCTGGATCCTCGACGAGACGATGATCCACGATCCCCTCGGCCTGACTTCCACCCATCACGCCCGCCACGGCGAGTACCACCTGAACTGGGGCAAGACGGACTACGACCACCTCCATCAGGTCCGCCCCGCGGCCCTCGTGCTCCATGAAGGCTCGGTGGTGACTCCGGAGAAGATCGACCGCGGCACGGACGGCCGTTTCGCCCGCGACTACTCCGCCTGGTTCGTCAACCAGCGGCCGCCCTGCGCGCCGTACCGGCTCATCGTCTACATCGACAACGAGCGCCTGGAACGCCTTCGCCCGGCGCTCGCCGGCCTCGTCATCGAGCCGCTGCCGACCGGGTAGTGCAGCTCAGCCGGCAGGCAACCGCCGGCGCAACCAGATCGAGCCGAAGTGGGTGTCGTAGTCCTCCAACTCGACCGGGCGGTAGCCGGGAATCGTCCGTTCCAGGAACGGCTCGTCGAAGTGACGGATCATCGGCGCCGAGAGCAGCAGCTCGAACTCCGGGTTGAAGCTCAGGAATGCCTGCAGGACCATCGCTTCCGTGCGGTAGAGCGGCCACTTGGCCCGGAAGACGTACTGCTCGGCCGGGTAGGGCGTGTTGTACGGGAAGTGGATGTCGTGGACGTGGACCACGACGCCGGGCCGCAGCCGCGGAAGCACCTCGAGGAAGAGGAACGCCACGTCCCCGCCGAGCTTCAGCACGTGGGTCGAGTCGATGAACAGGACGTCGCCGGCGTCCAGGGTGTCGAAGAGTTCGAGATCCGTCGCCTCGACCTTGGACACAACGGCGTTCACGGCCGGCCCATCCAGGTCGTTCAGCCGGCCGGTCGGGAACGGATCGACGCAAGTCATCTCGCACGTACTACCGTCGCGGCCGTTCGCCGCCGCGGCTAGCCAGGCGTAGTAGGTCGAGAGGCCAGACCCGATTTCGACGTATCGCGCCGGCCGCAGATCCCGCACCATGAGGTACGTCGTCAGAGCGTCGATGACCGGGAATCCCGGGCCATAGCCCAGTGCCTTGATCTCACTGTGCGGCGGCAGCTCTTCGAACTCCCCGCCATGGATCTCGACCAGGGCCGCGAGCAGGGACTTCATCGCCTCCAGGTCGTAGTCGACTCCCACCAGCTCGCTCGGCCGATCCCAAAGCGCCCGCGTCTCCGCCACCTCCGTTAGCACCGGCAGCGGCGAGTAGAAGTCGGCCGTGCGCGCCACGTTCCAACCCAGCTTGCGCAACGCAGCGAACAGGCCCGCGTGGAAGCGGCGGTAGATCGTACTCAGAATCTGCACCATCGAACGCAGACGATAGCCCGTCCGGAGCAAGAGGATAGGGTCGGGCGCACGCCGGTGAACCGCGCCGGGGGCGGGCTCGGCGCTCAACACGCAAGCTGAACGGATCAGTGACCGAACGACCTCACGCTGTCCGGGTCGGCACTTGGAACACTGAGTGGGCCGCCCCCAACTCCGCCAAGGCGAACCGCATTCGGCCCATTCTGGACGCCCCAAAGTGCCACGTCTTGTGCGTCACCGAGGGCTATGAGGAGCTGTTGCCGAATGGCGGCCACATCATTGACGGGGGAGAAGACTGGGGATATCCGATCGTCCCCGGTCGCCGTGAGGTGCTGCTCTGGAGCGAACGGCCCTGGAGGAGAGTCGAACACGGCCCCAGGAGCATGTCGGGGAGATTCGTGGCCGGCGTGACAGAGACCCCTATCGGCGACCTGACGATCGCGGGCGTCTGCATCCCGTGGTTTGACGCGCATGTCCGAACCGGCCAGCGGAACCGCAGACGGTGGGACGTGCATCTCGAATGGCTCGAGGGCTTCGAGACCCTCTCGTGCGCTACAGGCGCACGAACCATCGTGCTCGGCGACTTCAACCAGAGGATCCCTCACTCTTGGGCGCCCTATCGCGTTCACGCGGCGCTGCTTCGAGCCTTCAAGGACCTGCGGATCGCGACCACAGGGTTCTTCCCATGGGAGAACCAGGACGATCGGGCGGCAGGCTTGCCACGAGCGGACTCGTGGTCCGCTCCACTCGGGGACGGTCCGAAGTCACGCGACCAGCTCATTGACCACATCGCGCACTCGCGAGACCTGGCGGTGGTGGAGCCGCTGGAACCGATCGGGATCTTCCCGAAGCGAACGCCCGACGCGTACCTGTCGGATCACATCGGCGTCTGGACCGACTTCAGGCTCGCGACGGGAGCCTGAGCCCACATTTCACATAGTGCCGGGTGGCGAGCGGTGCCGGGTGGCGAGCGGAAGGGAGTTGAGCCTTCCAGAAGCAACTCAGAGTGCGTCCTCCGCCCACCTGACGACGATTTCAGCCAGCGCCAGCGCTTCCATGTAGTCATCCTCCGAAACCGGCCGGTGCTCATGGGGATATCTGCCGACGATGGCGTACTTCGTCAGTTGGCCAACCTGGCGTACGTCGTCCGGGATGCGTTCGCGTGCGCGCCGCAGATTGCTCTTCGCCCGGTTCAGCCATTCACGCGGGTCGTCGGGCGGGTAGCGCTCAGGCCGCTTCATAAACGACCCGGCCTTCCGCCAGCGCAGGCTTGTAGACCAGGCAGTGGGAGTCCTTGTAACGCTCCAGAGAGTCTGGGGACACTACGATCGCATCCACTGCGGCGCCGACGCCCTGGAGGTTCCCGTAGATTCCTCCCATCGCGTCGAGCGGATCCACCCCATCCTTGACCACGAGAAGATCCACGTCGCTGTGGCGGGTCATCTCCCCCCGCGCGGCCGACCCGAACAGGATGATCTTCTCAGGCTGGATCGCGTCCACGATCCGCCCGACGATCTCGGCGAGGACGCCGGGATCCAGGGAGACGCTCGGCTGCGACACGGTTGTCCGGCCGAGGCCGCGGTCTTGGGTCTTCTGTCGCACGTCCACATGGTAGCGCCTTGTGGCTGGCGCCGGCTCAGGGTCAGACGCACAGCAACGCCGGCACGGCAGCGCCACGGACGTCGTTGGAGGCGCAAGTGGACGATGATCTAGCCGTCGCGATCCGCCGAGATAGCATCGCGAAACAATCGCTCAGTTGGGCCACTAGACGCCAAACGATCGCACAACTCCGATAGCCTCCTCGCTCTGTCTGCCAGATTTCAACGGACAGGGTCCCCATTGAGTCGCCCCGCTCATCGCAGTGCCGCAACAGCAGCGAGACGCTCGTCACCTCGCGGACGTGCCTGGACGCTCAGCCAGGGGCATGCCGCATGAAGCGCAGTGAGACTCCTCGCCGAGGCGTCTCGTGATCGGCCCCGCAGGTGTTCTCAGGGAGCGTTCGAAGACAACAGCGCCGGCCCGGAACCTCAGCCAGGCGATCGAGGCCGCCGTGCACAACCTCCTGAGCAGTCGCAAGGAGGATGGCCACTGGCGCTTCGAGCTCGAGGGCGACACGATCCTCGAGTCGGAGTACGTCCTGCTCCTCTACTTCCTCGGCCGCGACGACGATCCGAGAGTCACCGCCTGCTGCCGGCGTCTGCGCAGCCAGCAGATGCCGACAGGCGGCTGGACGACCTACCCCGGCGGACGGGTCGATCCAAGCGTGTCCGTCAAGGCCTACCTGTGCCTGAAGCTGATCGGCGACGACCCGCGTTCGCCGCACATGGCCGCGGCACGCCGCGCGATCCTCGGCGCGGGAGGACTGTGTGCCTGTAACTCGTACACGAAGTTGTACCTGTCGATCTTCGGCCTGTGGCGCTGGCGGCAGGCGCCGGCGGTGCCCCCGGAGATGATCCTCCTGCCGCGGTGGTTCTGGTTCGACATCTACGACATGTCTTCCTGGACGCGGGCGATGGTTGTTCCTCTGTCGGTCATCTGGGCCCACAAACCGAGCGTGCCACTCGGCGTCACGTTGGAGGAACTCGAAACGGAGTCCGCCCCGACTCGTACCCGGCCGCCATTGATCGAGCGCTTCTGGGCACGGGCGTTCAGCGCACTCAGCTCGTTGATCAAGCTGGTCGAGTGGGTCGGTCCCCTTCCCTGGTGGCGGCGCCGCGCCCTGGCGAAGGCCGAGAGGTGGATTGTCGAGCGCATCGAAAGGGCGGACGGTCTGGCCGCGATCTTCGGGGCGATGGTCAACGCCGTCATTGCGTTGCGGTGCCTGGGATACGACGTGAGCCACCGCCTGGTTCAGGCTCAACTACGGGAACTCGAGCGGTTCGAGATCGAGGAGGCCGGGGAGATCCGCCTCCAGCCGTGCCTGTCGCCGGTCTGGGACACGACGCTGACGGTGAACGCGTTGCTCGATGCCGGCGTGGACGGCGAAGAAGCCCCGATTCAGGAAGCTCTGGAGTGGCTGCTGGCCCGGGAGGTTTCGGTTGCGGGCGATTGGCGTCAGGGGAGCCTCCGGAAGGCGCCCGGCGGTTGGTGCTTCGAGTACCGGAACGACCACTACCCAGACTGCGACGACACGGCGGTAGCACTGCTGGCACTGACCCGGATCCGGGCGTACGGCGCGCTGGAAACGCGACGGAAAGAGGCACTGGCCCGCGGATTGTCCTGGCTTCTGGGCATGCAGAACCCGGACGGCGGCTGGGGCGCCTTCGACCGGCGATGCGACAAGGAGATTCTCACCTTCATTCCCTTCGCCGACCACAACGCGATGATCGATCCGAGCACACCGGACATCACCTCCCGGGGAATCCGCGCCCTGCTTGCCGCGGGGCTCGGTCCCGGGGAGGCGTCGGTCAGGCGGGCCGCCGAGTACCTGCTGCGGGAGCAGGAGGAGGACGGAAGCTGGCCAGGACGCTGGGGAGCCAACCACATCTACGGGACCGGGCTTGCGCTCCGGGCCCTGGGTGAGCTCCCGTCAGCGGCGCCGCGTGACCAACCGGCCCCCCTGGCGCGGGCGTTGAGGCGTGGGCGGAGCTGGCTCCTCCGGGTCCAGAACGGCGACGGCGGCTGGGGCGAGTCGCTACGTTCCTACGAGGATCCGACCGCCAGGGGGTGTGGAGAAAGCACCGCATCCCAGACGGCCTGGGCGATGCTGGGCCTGAGCGCAGCCGTCGGAGCACGGACGGATCCGCGCGAAGCCGGCGCGACTCTCGCGGCACTGGCCCGTGGCGCCGACTTCCTGCAGGACCGCCAGCGGGACGACGGTTCCTGGTACGACCACAGGTGGACGGGCGTCGGTTTTCCGGGCGTCTTCTATCTCCGTTACCACGGCTACCCACAGTACTTTCCACTCGCGGCGCTCGCCGAGTACCGCAGTCTTCAACCGGGGAACTGGGGATGACCATCCGGTTCGCCGAGGAGATTCTCCTGCTCATTCTCGACGAGGAGCACGGCGACCTGCCGCAGTCCTACTCGGAGCATCTTCTGGACATCGTCGCTGCCGGCGCCGTGTTGATGGACCTGGCGCAGGAGAGACGGATCGACACGGACCTCGAGCAACTCGTCCTGGTGGACCCGACGCCTCTCGAGGACGAGCTTCTCGATCCGACCCTGGCCGACATTGCCAGCGGCCCGGGCGATCGCAACGCGGACTACTGGCTTGTCCGCACGGCCGAGCGAGGCAGGGAGATTCGTGAGCGTGCGCTCGCCCGCCTGGTCGAGAACGGAGTTCTCGAAACCGATGCCGGCGGCATCTTCTTTTCGTCCGCCGTCACGCGTTCCAGGCGCTATCCGACCCGCGACGGGAGCCAGATCGAGGAAGCGCGCCTGCGCATCATGAGGGTGCTGTTCAGCGACGAGATACCGGATCCGCGCGATGTCGTGCTCATCTGCCTGAGCGACGCCAGCGGCGTCCTGGGTCGCCTGCTCACACCGCAGGAAAGGAGCCGCCTGCGGGAACGGATCGAGCAGATCCGGAAGCTCGACCTGATCGGGCGGTTCCTGCTCCCGGCGATTCGCCAGAAGCAACTCGCCGCCGAGGCGCCTCCGGCCGCCCGGCCGCCAAGCGAAATCCCCGAAGTCAAGGGCTTGCCCCTTCTCGGCAGCGCCCTCAGCATGACCGGAGATCTGAGCGTCTTCTTCGCCAGGCAGTACCAGGAACTGGGCCCCGTCTTTCGCGTGCGCGCCCTGAACCGTCGCCTCCTCGTTCTGGCCGGTCCGGAAGCCGTTCAGTTTCTCCAGCGCCAGGGCAAAGGCCATTTGCGAACCGGCAACGAGTGGATGGGTTTCAGTTGGCAGATGGGAGCCTCGAAGGTGATCATCGCCCAGGAGGG
The DNA here is from genome assembly GCA_011525365.1 of Acidobacteriota bacterium. Classification (GTDB taxonomy): domain Bacteria; phylum Acidobacteriota; class Thermoanaerobaculia; order Multivoradales; family Multivoraceae; genus Multivorans. The sequence continues at coordinate 778,963 of WTGQ01000002.1, read as the reverse complement.
TCCCGCCCATGTCCGCATGCGGAAGACGATGGCTCCGGGCCTTTCGCCCCAGTGCCTCCATGAGCGCATGCCGGAGTTCATGCGGATCACCCGATCGGAGATCGACGGTTGGCTCCAGGGCGGTCCCGTCGTGGGCCGCTCCGCCCTTCAGCGCCTAGTCACTCGCCAGTCCGGCGCGCTGCTGGCCAACCTCGACACGGTCGATGGCTCCGACGAGCTGGACCGCTTTCTCAATACGGTCCTGGACGTCGAGGTGGCGAAACGACGTCCGAAGTGGTGGCTGAAGCTCCCCCGCGTGTCTCGCGCCCGCGAGTCCTATCGGGCGCTGTTCAAGGAGATCATGGCGGTGCACGAGCGGCGCAAGGGCGCCGGGGCATCGACCGTGGTGGACGATCTGCTCGATCTTCATCGAAGAGACCCTCGGTTGCTCCCGGAAGAGGATCTTCCCGGCGTCGTCGGCTCCATCGTGATCGCGGCACTTCACACCGGGGCGTTCACATTGGCTTTCGCGCTGTACGAGGCCCTGAAACGGCCGCGGCTTCTGAACATGATGAGAACCGAGGCGGACGCACTGTTCGACGGCGGAATGCCGGCCGCGCCCCCACTGTCTCGACTCGACGTCACGAACCGATTCGCGATGGAAACCATGCGTGTGTACTCGATCACGCCGGCCGTGATGCGCAGGGTAACGAACTCGTTCGTATTCGCGGGGCACACGATTCCGGCAGGCGCGGACGTCGTGATCGCGTACGGGGCTGCGCACCATCTGCCGGAGCACTTCCCGGATCCGCAACGATTCGACATCGACCGGTACACGCCGAAGCGGGCGGAGCATCGGGCAGCCGGCGTCTACGTCCCGTTCAGCGCGGGTGCGCACAGTTGCCTGGGGAGGGGCTTCGCCCAGACGCAGATCGCGCTGACTCTGGCGACGATCTTCCATGAGGTCGACCTGGAGATGAGGCCCCCGGGCTACAGGCTGAAGGTCTCCTACGGTCTGTCGCCCAGGCCGGCTGATTCCTTCAGATTCATCGCGCGGCGCAGGAGAGCCGGAGACACCGCTCCCGCCGCCTGACGAGGAGAATCCAGTGCCCGGCAAAGACAAGGTCCTCCCGCACTCGAGCACGATGGCGCCCCTGGGCACCTGGCTGCGCCTCCTCTGGGAGAACGGCGGCGCCTCGCCGGCGTACTGGGGCAAGCTGGCGCGCATCCTCGTCCCGACGACGCTGGCTGTCCCCCTCCGGCTCGTGGAACGGCTGCGCTGGGGCGGCGCCGTCGCTCGCGTGGAAATCGACAAGCCGCCCGTCTTCGTCCTCGGCGTTGCCCGCAGCGGCACGACGCATCTGCTGAATCTGATGGCCCAGGATCCCCAGTACGCCTGGATCTCGACCTTTCACGCCGCCGTGCCGACGTTCTTTCTCACCGGCCGGGGCCGGCTGAAGCGCCTCATGGCCGGACTCGCTCCGGCAACGCGCCCGATGGACAACATGAAGGTGTCCATGGACATGCCGGTGGAGGAGGACCTGGCGGTCGCCAACACGAGCCCCTTCTCTTCACTCCACGCGCTCTCGTTTCCCGACCGCGGCGAGACGTACTTCAACAGGTACTGCTTCATGCGAGGGCTTTCCGCCAGGGACGTGAAGCGGTGGGAACGCGCCTACATGGAGGTGCTGCGCAAGGCGACGCTGGAGGCCGGCGGGCGGCGGCTGGTCCTCAAGAGTCCGGCCAACACGGGCCGGATACCTCACCTGTTGCGGCTCTTCCCGGACGCGCGGTTCATCCACATCGTTCGCAATCCGTACGTCGTTTACGAATCCCTGGTCCACATGTTCCGTTCGGTCGTTCCCATGCATCAGCTTCATCCGATCACTGGGGAAGCCCTGGACGATCTTGCCCTCTTCCTCCTGCGGGAGACGCTGCAGCAGTACCTGAAGGACCGCACATCCATCCCGGAGGGACAGCTCGCCGAGCTGCGTTTCGAAGATCTGGAACGGAACCCGTTGTCGGAGCTCGAGGCCGTCTACGCCGCGCTGGACCTGCCGGGCTGGGAGGAGGCCCGGGTCGGGATCGAGAGCTACCTGGGCGGAATCGCCGGCTATCAGAAGAACCGGTACGCAATCGACGCATGCACGATCGAGCGCGTCCAGCGGGAGTGCCGGTTCGCACTGGAGGCGTGGGAGTACCTGCCGCCGCCTAGCGCTGGAGTCGCAAGCCGACGACGATCGTGCGGCCCGGCGTGACGAAGCCGGGGACCTCGAAGTAGTCCTCGTCGAGGAGGTTCTCGATCCGTACGAAGGGTCTGAGCGATGACAGGCTGTAACTCAGGTGGAGGTCGACCTTGGTGTAGTCGTCCATGGCCGCCCCGTCTGAGTCGATCCGGTCGGAAACGAAGGCCGCCATGACGGCCGCCGTGAAGCGATCCGTCGGCTGTAACTGCGCGACCGCCGTCGTGCGGTTCTTCGGCCGCCGGGCCAGCGGATTGCCCGTGGCCTTGTCTTCCGTCCGGTTCCAGGTGTGCGAGAACTCGAGGCTGGTCGAAACACCTGGGCGGTAGCGCAGGGTGAACTCCGCACCGCTCGAACTCGCCTGGGCCACGTTGCCGAAGGTGAAGCTCGTCAGATCGAACTCGATCAACTGATCGAGGTCGATGTCGAACCAGGTCAGATCGAGCGTCACGCCCGAATCGCCGAGCCGCTGCTGCACTCCGATGTCGAAGCCCTCCGTGGTCTCCGGCAAGAGGTTCCGGTCGCCCGAGAACGGGAAGTAGAGCTCGTTGAAGTTGGGCGCCCGGAACGCCGTGCCGTAGCTGCCGTGGACGCGGCCGCGGCCGTCGCCCCAGCCGCCCGACACCGTCACCCGATGACTCGTCTCGGACCCGAACGTCGAGTGCTCGTCGCCACGCAGGGCGGCGGTGACGTGAACGTCGTCCGTGACCGACCACTGGTCCTGCAGGAACCAGGAATCCAGGTCGGCCTCCTCGTCGAAGGTGCCTACGCTCGTCCCCCGCCGGCTCTCCGTCCCTAGCCCCAGGTTCAGCACGTTGTTCGTGCCCAGCCTGATGTCGGACTGCAGGTCGATCTGCCGGATCCCCGAACCGATCTCGTAGTTGTTCCAGATCGTGTCGGGGTCGGTCCCGCGCAGGGTCGCCTCGGTCCGGCCGACGCGCAGGGTCTGTCGCCAGAACGAACCCAGGTCCTTCTCCACGGTCAGAGAGACCGTGTCCTCGTCCTGGGCGGCCATCGCGTTGAGGTCCTCAAGGCCGAAGCCGTCCACCGCCGTATCGCCGCGGTAGGAGCGAGCCCGCAGGTCGATCCGGCCGTCGCCCGCGAAGGCGGCGCCGAGGCGGGTGCTCCAGGTCCGATTCTCGTACGGATCGTCCTCGACCGCGCCGCCCTCGATCGCCCGGTGGGACACGCCGTCCGTGCTCAGGTCGGTCGCCGAAACGCTGACGTCCCAACGGTCGGTTGCGCCCAGGAGGCCCAGTTCGTATCGACGGTGGCTGTGAGTACCCGCTTCCCCGGTCCCGCTCAGTCGCAGACCTGCCTGACCGCGGCCCGTGGTGATGCTGACGACCCCGGTCATCGCCTCCGAACCGTAGGTCGCCTGCGGACCCCGCAGCACCTCGATGCGCTCGATGTTGGCCGCCAGCAGGTTCGCCAAGTCGACCGTGCCGCCAACGACCGAGTTCACCCGCACGCCGTCGACGAGCACCAGGGCCTGCGCCCCGGAGCCGCCGCGCACGCGGACGGTGGCGATCTTGCCCGGACCTCCGGCGTGGGTCACCTCCGTGCCGGGAACCATGCGGAGCAGGTCGAGGACGGCCACCGGATTGCGCCGTTCGATCTCGTCGGCCTCGATCACCGTGACCGCGCTGCCGACCTCCGATGCGGGTACCTCGTAGCGGTTGGCGCTGACGACGATCTCGTCCGCGACCGCCGGCGGCCCCGCTTCCGCTTCGTCATCCTCATGGCCGGCTACCGCGGCCGGCGCCGCCAACACGATGGCCGCCGCTGCGTGCAGCCACAGCAGGTGCAGGCGGCGGCGTGCACCGCCCCAGGGACGTCCTGCGTCGAGACTTCTCTTGTCTTCCATTCGGGCCTTCCTCCCCCTTCGGGATTACCGCTCGACGCCGCCCTTCCCAGAGGCCGGCGGAGCGTTGTGTGCCTCGGCAGACAGCCAGGTCTCCTGGCTTACCTTCGTCCTACTGGCCGGCCCTTCCCATCCCGCGAGCGGGACAGTGGTTAACGCCGGCTTTCGTCCGGATCACAGTCGCGGGGCGGTGGGAGAGTCTCACTCCCTTCCCTTGAACTGCCTGCGCTTGATGTGTGCTCAGACTCTTGCTGCGGTGATCCTCGTCACGTTGAAGAATCGGGCTGCGAAGGGGCACCCTAGCAGGCACGCGATACGACCTACAATCACGCGATGCGGAACGCGACGGGTGAACAGCTCTCCCTGCTCATGGACGAGCCTGACGCCACGTTTCGCATCCACGCCTCGCACCGCCTGGAGACGCTGGCAAAGCAGCTTGCCGGGGAGCTGAGCCGGCGTCCCGCCGAACCGCTCGAGCAAGAGCGCATCGTCGTGCCGGACGCGCTGCTCGGCCAATGGCTTCGACTCGAACTGGCCACGCACATCGGCATCGCCGCCCACCTGCGGGTCGAGCAACCGGCGGAGTTCGCCTGGGCCACCATGCGCGAGGAAGTGAAGGCGCTGACCGGCGAGTCCGTGTACGGCCCGCCCTACCTGCGCTGGCGGATCTTCGACCTGCTCGGGAGCTGGGCGGGAGACGACGAGATCGGCAGCTACCTCGAGGACGGCGACCCCCGCAAGCGCTTCGAGCTAGCCGACCGGCTCGCCGTCGCCTACGACCGCTGCCGCGTGTACCGGCCGGAGAACATCCGTGCCTGGCAGCGGGGGCCGGCCGAGGACTGGTACGCACGCCTGTGGGCGGAACTCGCCGCGGCCGACTCCGAGCCGCGGCACTGGGTCGACGCGATCGACAGCTACCGTGAAGCGCTCGCGGGACGCGCGCCGGCGACGAAGAAACGCGTGAGCTTCTTCCAGGTCGCGGAGATGTCGCCGACTTACGTCGAGGCGCTGCGGCTCGCCGCGTCGGTGATGGATGTCCACTTCTACCTCCTGAGCCCAAGCCAACACTTCTGGAGCGGACCGCCCGGATGCGCCGGCGAGGCCGGAGAAGCGAACGAACTGCTCGACGCCTGGGGCCGGTCGGCGCGGGACCTGCGCGACCAGCTCCTGGCCGAGCCGAACACCGTCGTCGTCACAAGCGGCCAGCGGGAAGGCGACGTGCCGCTCGCCGCCACCTGCCTCGCCGCCGTGCAGCGCGACATTTTCGGCGCCGCGCCGGATGCCCCCGACAGCCCCGCCGAACCCACCGACCCGAACGACTCGATCCAGGTCCACGTCTGCCATTCGCCCACCCGCGAAGTCGAGATCCTGCACGACCGCCTGCTCGGCATCTTCGATGCCCACGACGACATCCAGCCCGCCGACGTGCTGGTGCTCACGCCGGACATCGACACCTACGCTCCGCTGATCGAGGCCGTGTTCGGCGCCGCCGACCGCATCGGCTTCAGCATCGGCGCGCGGAGGCTGAAGGAAGGCGCCGCCCTGACCGCCTTCCTCAACCTGCTGGCGCTACCCGGCTCCCGGTACACGGCGACCGACCTGCTGGCGCCGTTGCTCGCCGAGTCCGTGCGCCGCTGTTTCGGCATCTCGGACACGGATCTCGCGACGCTCCGCGGCGCGGTCGCCCGCTCACGCGTACGCTGGGGAAAGAACGGCGAGCACCGGACCGAACTCGACGTTCCCGCGTCGGCGAACCACAACTGGCGGCGGGGTCTCGACCGGCTCCTCCTCGGCTACGCACTCGACGAAGGGGACGTCCTGGCCGGCGGTATCAACCCCTGCGCGCTCGACGGGCGTGGCTTCCACGACGGCGCCGCCGACTACGAGCTCCTCGGCCGCTTTCACCTCTACTGCGAGCTCGCGGTCGGGCTAGGCAACTGGATGACCGCCGAACAGGAGGCTGCCGGCTGGACGAACCGCCTGCGAAGCGACGTCCTGGACGGCTTCTTCGACGCCGGCATCCGCACCGGCTCGGAGGCCGCTCGGGAGGTGCGCACGGTGTCCCGGCTGATCGAGGAGTTCGACGACCAGTGCCGGCAGGCCGGCAACACCGGCCCCATCCCGTTCGCGGTACTGCGCGAGGTGCTGAACGACCTCGCCGCGCAGTCCGTTCGGTCCCCGCCGCGGCTCGCGGACGGAATCGCGGTCGCGTCGCTGGCCTCGGGGCAGATCTTCCCGGCGAAGGTGATCTGCACCGTCGGCATGAACGACCGCGCCTTCCCTCGCGGCTCCCCTCCGGACGTCTTCGACTTCGAGGCCGAACTGTTCGACCGGGAACAGCCGAAGCCAGGCGACCCGGACCGCCGCGACGGCGACCGCTTCGCCTTCCTCGAGGCCCTGCTCGCCGCCCGGAACTGCTTCGTCGTCACGTGCACCGGCAGGGACCTGCAGGAGGACAAGCCGATTCCGCCGTCGGTCCTGGTCAGCGAACTCCTGGACTACCTGGCGGAGCGTTTCCCCGCCTCGGAACCCGAACCGCGCGACCGCTGGCGAACGGAGCATCCGCTTCAACCCTTCAGCCGCCGGTACTTCACAACCGACATCGCGGGCGAGCGCGGCGAGGAGGCGGCGGGCTTGCCGGCGGAGCGGAAGCTGTTCAGCTTCTCGCATCCGATGCTCCAGGCCGCGAAGGCGCTGCGTTCGGGCGGCGAGGCGCCCCGCCGCTTCGACGGCCAGCTGGCCGCCGAGCCGAACAGGCCGGACGATGATGCACCGCTGGAACTCGAACTGGAAGACCTGATCCGTTTCTCCGAGAGCCCGTCGGGGGCCTTCCTGCGGGACCGGCTCGGCATGGCTCTCAGTACACGCGAGGACGACGTGGAGAACGACGAGCCGCTCGACCTGAACGCGCTCGAGGTCTGGCAGTTGAAGAGCGAACTGAGCGGCAAGGACGAGCTCGACGACGAAGCGACGCTCGAGCTCGCCGCGGCCCGCGGCCTGCTGCCGGCGGCGAACCTGGGGCGCATCGAGCACCGGCAGTCGGCGGCACAGGTGGCGGAGCTCAACCGGGAACTCAAGCACTTCGACGCCCAGCTTGAGGCGGAGGTCCAGGGCCTCGAGGTCGATCTGGAAGGCGTCCGGCTGATCGGTGCGGTCGAGCAGTTCGACCCGGCGAGCAACGAACTTCTCTTCTGGCGCATCGGGAGCGTGCGGCCGAAGGACCGGATCGCGACCTGGCTCCGGCTGCTCGCGGTCATCGGCAGCCGGAACGAAGCGGCCAACGCTCGCCTGCTGGGCTGCGGCAGGGAACTCCAGAAAGTTGAGATCCTGGGCCCGGACCCTGCGGCCGCCCGGTCTCTACTGGCCGACTGGACGGAAGTCTGGCGGGACAGCCGGCGGCGGCCCCTGCCATTCTTCGCAAGGACATCGTGGGAGTGGCTCGAAAAGCAGGCCTGGAACGCCAACGTCGAGCGTGCGTGGTCGGGGCAGAGCTACAGCGAGGGCAACAGGCCCTCTCACCAGCTCATCTTCAACGGCAAGGCGGAGGGCGTCGAGTTCGAGGACCTCGCCCGCCGCCTGCTGGGTCCACTCAAGGAGGCCAGCTCGTGATCGCCGGCGACGCGCGCGGCGACGCGTTCCAGGCACCTCTCGATGCCGACCTGCTGATCGAAGCCAGTGCCGGCACCGGCAAGACCTACGCCCTGACCACCCTGGTCGCGCGACTGATCGTCGAGGAGAATCGCCGCATCGACGAACTCCTCGTCGTCACCTTCACCGTGGCCGCCGCCGGCGAGCTGCGGGCGCGGGTCCGAAGCGCGCTGCACGCCGCCCGCGCCACTGCCGGGCCCGGTGCGCGGAGCGGGGGCGACGACCAGGCGCCGCGGCTGCGGGAGTCATGGCGGCGAGCCAACGTCACGGACGAGCAGGCGCGCGAGCGGCTCGTGCAGGCGCTTCGCGACATCGACCGGGCGACGATCACGACGATTCACGGCTTCTGCCAGCAGGCGCTCACCGAGTTCGCGCTCCCCGCGGGCATCCCGTTCTCCTTCGAGGTCGCCGGCGACGGCGCCCTGGCCGTGGGCGACGGGGTGCGCGACTTCTGGAGGCGCCGAATGGTCGGCGAACCGATCGCCCTGCTCGAGTACGCCAGGTCGAAGGGTTTCGTTCCCGGCGAGCCGACGGCGCCCCGGGCGGAGAAGACGACGGATTGGGTCGCGCGCCAACACGCCAGGCCGCAGGAGATCCGGGGCGTTCCGGAGAATCTGGAGGACGATCCGCCCTCGAAGCGCGAGGAATGGCTCGAAGCGCTCCGGGCAGCCGAGCGCGCCTGGGCCGACCCCGCCCAGAGGACGGCGTTCCTCCAAGTGGCCAACCCGGAACGCTGGACGGCAGCGCACCGTAAAGGTATGGGCGCGCGCGGCCACGCGATCATCGACGCGTTCGACGCCGGCGTTCCGGAGGAGTTGGCGCCGAACCTGGTCGGCGCCTTCGGGATCCGGGCACTCCGGAAAGGTCTCTACAAGACAGGCGCCCAGAGAATCGACCCGCCTCCGTCCGCTCCCCTGTTCCACCACTTCGAGCGAATCGGCGAACTGGGGCAGGAACTCGGCGAACTCTGGCTGGCTGTCCAGCGCCGCCAGCTTCTGGAGGATGTCGGGAAGACCCTGCATCACGAGGCCTGGATCGACCGTCGCCTGAGCTTCGACGCCCTGCTGGTGGAGCTTCACGACGCGCTCGAAGGAGAGCGAGGGCCGGAACTCGCGCGACGGATTCGCGACCGCTACCCGATCGGACTGATCGACGAGTTCCAGGACACGGACCGTCTGCAGGCCGAGATCTTCAGGACGATCTACCCGGGCGATGCCGGCGCCGCGAACGGGCGGCTGTTCGTCGTAGGCGACCCCAAGCAGTCGATCTACCGCTTCCGCGGCGCAGACGTCTTCGCCTACCTGGAAGCCCAGGACCGGCTTCGCGCTGTGCGGGAACCTCTTCGGCTGGAACACAACTACCGCTCGGCGCCCGGGCTGATCCGCGCCGTCGGCGAACTCTTCGCACGGCGGAATCCGTTCCTGCTGCCCCGGTTCACGTTCGAACCCTCGCAGCCGGCCCATCGCAAGCGCGCCGAGCTCGAAGTCGAAGGGGAAAGGGGTTCCCCGCCTTTCCAGTTCGTCCTGATCCCGGAGGGCCCCGGCAAGAAACGCAACAAGGACGCCCTCACCGGCATGGCGGCCCGGCATGCGGCGAGCGAGATCGCGCGGCTGATCGCCCTGGGCGCGGAGGGCGACGCGGCGCTGGTCTCCGCCAACGGGAACAGGGAGAAGCACCTCACGGGCGGCGACATCGCCGTGCTGGTCCGCACCGGCCTGCAGGGCGCCGCGGTCGCGGAAGCACTCCGCGATCTCGAGATCGACAGCGTCGAACTCGGCACGGACAACATCTTCGATTCGGCGGAGGCCGACGCGCTCCACCGCCTTCTGCGCGCCCTGTGCCTCGACGGATCCGAGTACAACGCCACGCCTCTGCTGCGAGGAGCACTCGCCGCCGACCTGTTCGACCTGGACATGCAGGAGCTCGCCGGGCTCCGGGACGACGACGACACCTGGGACGAGTGGCGCGAGCGAGCGAGCGAGTGGGCCGGCGTCTGGCAACAGCAGGGCATCGCCACGCTCATGCGGCGCATCCTTTTCAGCGGTGAACCAGACTGTTCCGCCAACCTCCTGCGCTACCCGGACGGCCCGCGCCGGTTAACCAACTACCTCCACCTGAGCGACCTGCTGCACGAGGCGGAGATCGGGCGCCGCCCGTCGCGCCACGGCCTGGTCGACTGGTTCCGTCAGGCGAGGTCCGACTCCCGCGCGAACGACGAGACGGCCCAGCTTCGGCTGGAGAGCGACGAGAACCTGGTGAAGATCGTTACCGTGCATCGCGCCAAGGGGCTCGAGTTTCCGATCGTCTTCTACCCGTTCGCCTGGTCCGGCCAGGCGCCGAGGTCCGGAGGGCACAGAAGGCCCACGGCGAACTACTACGACGACAACGCCAAGCCGGGGACGCCCGTACTCGACTTGAGCCCGAGCGACGAGGCCTACGCCCGCGAGCGGGTCGAAGATCACGCCGACGAGCTGCGGCTGCTCTACGTTGCGCTGACCCGCGCCGAGTACCGCACCGTCGTGACCTGGGCGCCCGACGGAGGGGCCGAGCACGCGCCCATGGCCTGGCTCCTTCATGGCCGCGACCACGCGCTGCCGGGCGAACCGGCGGACGCGCTGGTCGACCACGCGATGTACGTGAAGAACCTCGGCCCGAACGAGTGGCGACAGGAAGTCCGGAGCTTCGTCGCCCGGGACCCAAGCGCGATGTCCGTTCGCGAGGTCGAGGCGGAGGCACTAACGGCGGCGGCGTCCGCCGAGCCGGCAGAGCCGGCCGAAACCGAGGCCGAAGAACTGGAGGCCCGCCATCTCGGCCGCGAGCTGAAGCTCATCCGGCAGCGAACGAGCTACTCGGCGCTGTCGACCGACGCGACGCCGCGCGCGCCCGCCGCGCCGACGCCGACCGCAGCCCCCGGCATGCCCGTGCGCGACCGCGATGAGGTCGACCTCGTCCAGACGGGCGAGGCGGCGGCCGTCGAGGAGCCGGAGAGGGACGATTCGGCGGAGGAAGCGGGCCCGTCGATCTTCTCGCTCCCCGCCGGTGGCCGCACCGGCAGGTGCCTGCACGAGATCCTCGAGCGGCTGCTCGGCAGCCCCGAACCGCCGGAGCCCGACGAAGCCTGCAGGGACGCCCTGTCCCGCTACCGCTTCGGGCAGCAGTGGCTGCCGGTCGCGCGTTCGCTGGTGGCCAACGCCTTCGACACGCCGCTCATGCAGCCCGGCGAGGCGGGGGGCGTCTTCCGACTCTCCGACCTCGAGGGCGCGATCGCCGAGATGGAGTTCCACTTGCCGGTTGGAGCACTCAAACGGCCGGAGCTCGGTCGCTGCCTCGAAAAGCACGGCTACGACCACCGGCTGGCCGAAGACGATGACCGGATCAGGGGTTTCCTCCATGGCTACATCGACCTCACGGCACGGCACGACGGTCGCTGGTACGTCATCGACTACAAGTCGAACCGCCTGGGCGCCGATCTCTCGGCGTTTTCGGAGGAAGCGCTCGCCGAGGCGATGCGGGAACACGGCTACCACCTCCAGTACCTCCTCTACCTGACCGCGCTGCACCGCCTGCTGCGGCTGCGCTTGCCGGACTACGACTACGACCGGCACATCGGCGGCGCGTTCTATCTCTTCCTGCGCGGCATGAGGCCGAGCGCCCCCGGCAGCGGCGTGTTCCGGGACCGGCCGTCGCGTGCCTGCATCGAGGAACTCGATGCCTGCCTGAGCGGCGAAGCGAGCGCGCCATGAGGGCCCACGCGCGAATCACCGCGCTGACCGATGCCGGCATCCTGGCCGAGATCGACCGCTGCTTCGCCCTGCTCCTGATGCACCTGGGATCAAGCGAGGACGCGGCATTGGCCGCCGCCGTCACCAGCGCGGTCCACAGAGGCGGGCACACCTGCCTGGACCTGCGCAGCGCGAGCCGCCCGATCGCCGAGCTGGTGGAGCAACCCGATACGGATCGTTCGGTCGAGGCTCCGGACCCTGAGGTACTGGAGATCGCGTTGCCCCGGCAGGACACCCTGCTCGAAACGCTGCTGGGGAGCCCGGTCGTCGCCGCCGGGGAAAGCCCCGACGCGGAGCGGCCTCTCGTCCTCGACCGCGACCGCCTCTACCTGCACCGCCTGTTCGACGCCGAATGCCGCCTCGCCGAGCGGCTGGTCGCGCTGGCCACGGACAGCGAGCCGATCCCCGGCGTCGAACGGGCGATCGCCCGGATGTTCGACGAACGGGAGGACCGAACGCCCGAGGCGGTCGCCGCGCTCCGCACCGCGCTCGAACATCGGCTATGCATCGTCACCGGCGGCCCCGGCACCGGCAAGACGACGCTCGCGGCCAAGCTGATCGCCGTCCTCGTCGCCGAGGGCCTCGCCGACCCGCGGCGCATTGGCCTGGCGGCGCCGACGGGCAAGGCGGCCTCGCGCATCCAGGAGTCCGTGCGCGGGAAACTCGCCCAGCCGCCGCTCGCCGACGTTCCGGGCATCCGGGAGTTCCCGGCCGAGGCCTGGACGATCCACCGCCTGCTGGCGAGCCGGACCAGCCGCCTCAGCCGTCTCGACGCCCTGGTCGTCGACGAGTGCTCGATGGCCGACCTCAAGCTGATGGACCGCCTCGCGACCGCCCTGCCGCCACGGTGCCGGCTGATCCTCCTGGGCGATGCGAACCAGTTGGCTTCAGTGGAGCCGGGCTCGGTCTTCAGCGACCTGTGCAGGGCGGGGGAAGCGGGGCCGCTGGTCCGTTCCGTGACGACCCTGCGGAAGAACTACCGCTTCGCCGAGCACTCGGCTATCGGCCGTCTGGCGCGATCCATCGTCGCCGGCGATGCCGCCGGCGCGGCCGCCGTCCTCCGGAGAGGGTCCGATGCGGAGACTCGGTTGGGACCGCTCGCGGACGAGGACGCGTTCGACCGCTTCGCGGAGAAGTGCGCAGAGACCTGGGCCGAGCACATGGCAAGGCTGGAAGCAGACCCTGAAGCTGCCGACCCGTTCCCCTCGGAGCGGGTGCTCTGCAGCCACCGGCGGGGACCGTTCGGGACACAGCGTTTCAACCGTCTGGTCGAGCGCCGTCTCGCTCGAATGGGGCGCCGGTCGCATCGCGAGGAGTTCTACGTCGGGCGTCCGATCATCGTCAGCCGCAACGACCGGCAGACGAACCTCTCGAACGGCGACACCGGCGTCGTCGTGCCCGCCGGCTCCGGGCGTCCCCAGGTCTGGTTCCCGGACCTCGACCGCGGCGGCGAGCGCTACCTCGTCTCACCCGCGCGCCTGCCCCAGCACGAGAGCTTCTTCGCTCTAACCGTGCATCGGGCCCAGGGCTCGGAGTACGACGATCTCGTGTTCATTCCGGGCGACGCCGCGTCTCGCGTCAACACGAGGGAACTCTTCTACACGGCGGTGACCAGAGCGCGGAAGCGGGTCACCGTCATGGCGAACGAGGACGCTGTCCGCGCGGCCGTCATGCGGACGACATCGCGCTCGACCGGCCTCCTCGACCGGCTCCGCTAGCCAGCGGCGCCGGTCGGGCAGAAGCCGCCTGCGGCGGATGCCGGCGGGGACGCCGGCGCACCCAGTGCGACCGGCTCCGCTAACGACGAAACCCCGCCGCGGCCGAAGCCGGGGCGGGGTTGTCGATTTCAACGAAGCGACTGTCGGCAGGGCCTACTCGCCGCCGCTGACGGTGCCTTCGCCGGCGGCGCTATCGGAGCTCTGGCGCTGCTGCTGGCGGAACCGGCGGAACAGCCGGCCCTGCTCCTCCTCGCTCAGCGAGTCCCAGTCTGCGCCGGCGTTCTCCTTGATGAACTTCCTGAAGCCATCGCGGTCGAACCGCTGCTGACTCAGGAATCCGGTGTTCGACGGGTTGTACCCGGGCTCCGCATCGGCGTAGGAGATGAAGCCGAACATCATCTCGGAGGTCGTCGGGCCACCGTAGACGACGGTCTCGGTGGGGTCCGGGTTCGCCGGGTTGTCGGCCGAGTTGTCCCACGTCATCGTCAACTCGATCTCGGTGCCGGCCGGGATCCGCTTGCCGCCCGCGTGGTACTTGTAGTGGGTCTGCCAGTTGAAGTCGTACCGGGGCACGTCGAGAAGAACCTCTTCCGTGCCGTCCGGGTACTTCGCAAGGTAGTGGGCCGACTTGCCGCGCAGATGCATGTGCGGTGTGTAGCCGAGCAGCAGCGCGTCGCGCTCGAACTTCGTCGTCGTCTTGGCCACGTAGTTCGAGTCGCCGGGCGGTATCTCGAAGTCGAACTTGCCCATCGCCTCGTTCTGCATCACGTGGTCAGGCTTGTAGTCCTTGGGGTAGAACCGAAGCGCCACCGACGAACGATCCCAGGTGCCGGTGCCCGGCCCCGGCTCCTTGTGGTAGTGCATGTTCCAGCGGATCGTGGTGCCCGGCTTGACCAGGGTGCCGAAGCCGTCGTCGTGCACGGTCGGGTCGTTGCCCGGGGCGATGCCGCCGAAGGGACGCGCGATGATGTGATGCACGACCGGACCGCCCGGACGGAACTCGACCGCCTTGATCCACCGCGGCTCGGGCAGCATCTCCTCGGTGATCACGGTCTCGAAGTTGACGTACTGGTCGCGGACGTCATCCTCGACGAAGAAGTCCTGGCCCATGTCCATGACCAGGTCGGGCTCGCCGATCGTCCAGCCATCGCTGCGTTCCCAAACCTTGGCAGGCGGCGCATCGGCCGCGTTGCCCATGGGCGCTCCGCCCTTGGCCCAGGCGATCAGCGTGGCCTTCTGCTCGTCCGAGAGCGAGCGCTCGTTCTCGAACACGCCGTGATGCCGCGGCGCGGCATGCCACGGGGGCATCAGGCCGGCTTCCACCTGGCGGGCGATCGAGCGCGCCCAGGGCCGCGTCTCCTGATAGCTCGTGAACGCCATCGGCGCCACCATGCCGCCCAGGTTCGCGCCGTTCGGGCGGTGACAGACCTGGCACTCCTGCTCCAGGATCGACTGCACTTCGCCGTAGTACGTCGGCGTAGCTGTCGGAGCGTCGTTGTTGTTCGCCGCCGCGAGCGGGGCGGCGAGGGCGAGGATGGAGAGCAAAGCGAACGCCTGCTTCATGGATCGGGCCTCCTCCGGTGGGTTCTGTCGAGCGCTAGCTGCAAGACAGTACCACATGTTGGGTCACCAACCACGATCTGTTCGGGATCGGCTCCCGCGAATCAAGGCACCCGCTTCGGCCTACGGAAACGGGCTTCACGGTGCTCGCCGTTCACCAAGATGAGGCGGAGCGCTTCGACCGCGTTCCACACATCCACGTAGCGCACGTACAGCGGCGCCAGGCCGAACCGCATGAGGTCCGGTCCGCGGAAGTCGCCCACCACGCCCCGGGCGTTCAATACCTGAACCAGCGCGTAGCCCTCCGGGTGGCGCAGCGACACCTGGGCGCCTCGCTGACCCGCGTTGTCGGGACTCGCCGGGGTGACGCCGAACTCCGCGAGACGCTCGGCGGCGAGCCGGAGGAAGAGACCGCCCAGCGCCTCGCTCTTGCGTCGCAGATCGGCCATCTCCACGCCCTCGAAGGTCCGCAAGCCGTCCTCGAGGGCCGCCAGCGACAGGATGGGAGGGGTTCCGGTCAGGAATCGGCGCATTCCCGGCGCGGGCCGGTACCGCGCGTCGAAATCGAACGGACTGGCATGCCCCATCCAGCCGGCGAGGGGGGACTCGAGAGCATCCTGAAACTCGCGCGCCACGTAGAGGAATCCCGGAGCACCCGGACCGCCGTTCAGGTACTTGTAGCCGCAGCCGACCGCGTACTCGACGCCATCCGCGTTGAGTCGCAGGGCGACGGCGCCCGCGCTGTGGCTGAGGTCCCAGACCAGCGGCACCCCGCTCGCGCGCGCCGCGGCGGTCAGCGCCCGCAGGTCGCGCCTCCGTCCGGTGCGGAAGTCCACGTGCGAAACGGTCGCCACGGCCACGTCGGAGCCCAGAGCCGACTCGAAGTTCTCGGGCGTTGTCAGCCGGAGCGACGCCCCGGACTCTTCGAGAAGATGTGCGAGGCCCTGCGCCATGTAGAGATCGGTCGGGAAGTTGCCTTCGTCGGCCAGCACGACGCGGCGGTCCCGCGACTTCAGCATCAGCGCCCCGAGCAGCTTGAACAGATTGAGCGACACGGAGTCGGCCGCGATCACCTCATCCGCGCCGGCGCCGACCAGTGGTGCGATGCGCGCCCCGATCCGTTCGGGTAACTCCAGCCAGTCGCTCCGGTTCCAGGCCGCGACCAAATCCGTTCCCCACTCCCGGGCGATCAGCGCCTCGGTGCGGTCCCGCATCGTCCGTGGCGGGGGTCCAAGGGAGTGTCCGCCGAGGTAGATCAGACCTTCTGGGAGATCGAACAGGTCGCGGAAGCGCGCCAGCGGATCGAGGCGATCCATCTCCGCCGGGTCGCGCTTCGGATCCATCGGTGGGAGTATAGGGAGGCGACAGAAGACGGAACCCTTCTGCTCGTTCGCCGGGCAGACTATTCTCCCAAGTGAGAGATGCGCGAGCCTTTCGAGCCACAGGTCTTCGACCTCCCCGCCTGCTACGTCGACGGCTACAAGGCAGCCCGGGCGCTGGATCCCGACCTCGCGGATCGCTACATCCGCTACACGACCCTGGGTGATCCGCTCGCCGACCGGGCGGTCGAGCAATTGTCGAGGGTCGTCCCGCCCCACCACGTCCACCGCACGATCGCCCAGACGGTCGACTACTACCACGATCCGCCGAAGGACACTCCCGAGGCGCTCCGGGAACTCATCGAGTCATCGGCAGTCGTTCCAGACTGGTTCGACCCCGAGATCGCCATGAAGGCCACGAGGGCCTTCCTCCGCAACTCGGACATGGTCCTTGGAGGGCTCGTGGGCGGCGCGATCGTCGAGGGTTTCTCCACCCTGATCAGCAAGTCGTTCCGCATCCGCAGCCGGATCATCCTGAACGGGGTCCGCCGGCTCAAACAAAACACCCTGCAGTTGACCGAGCAGTTCATGCCGGGCGGTCTGGAACCCGGCGGGGACGCCTGGAAGCTGAGTCTGCGCATCCGCCTGGTGCATGCCCAGGCGAGGATGCTGCTCAAGCAGTCGGAAGAATGGGACCGGCCGGAGCACGGCATGCCGCTCAGCGCGGCGCACATGCTGCTGGGCGCGGCCGCCTTCTCAGGCCGTCTGATGCACCACGTCGCGCGCCTGGGAGGGGACTTCACACCCGAGGAGCAGGATGCCTACGTCCACGTGTGGAGATACACGGGACTCGTCATGGGCATACCCCAGGAAATCATGTTCCACGACCACCCCTCGGCCTGCCGCGTCTTCGAGACCGCGGCGACCTGCGAACCGCCCCCCGACGACGACGCGATCATCATGGCGAACAGCATCATCAACAGTGCGCCCATCCTGCTCGGCTTCACGGAGACGAAAGAACGCCGGGAGTGGGCGGCGTTCATCTACCAGGTCTCGCGGGAGCTGATCGGCAACGACCTGGCGGACTCCTTCCGATTCCCGAAGTCGAGGCTCGTCAAGCAGGTACCCCTGCTGTTCGTGAGGAACAAAGCGGAGAAGGCGGCCCTGAAGTTGTTCCCCCGCCTGCTCGCGAACCGGTCGAGAAAGCGGTTCGACGCGCTGCTGGACGCCTCGGATCTCGGCGAGATCGAGCACTCGTACGCGCTGCCGACCACCCTCCACGACGAGGATTCGCGCGACTGGTAGCTCAGCGCGAAGCGGCGCCGGCGGCCGGTCGGCCGGCGTCCAGGTCGGCGTGCAGGGCACCGACGAGTTCGGCCACTTCGGGACGGGTCAGCTTCGACCCCGGGCCCTGCTCCTCGACTCGGGCCAACGTGGCCCAGGCCAAGCGAACCGGAAGCGCGGTGAACCCCAGGTAGCCGCGGGGCGCACCGGCCCGCTGCAGGTGAGCCACGTACTCTCCGGCCACCTCGAGGTCCGCGCGGGCCAGCTCGAAAGCGAGCGTCCGGTCGCGGCCATCTCGAATGAACGACCTGCCCTCATCCTCGTCCGCCGCCGCATCCTTGAGGATGTTCACGAGTTGCAGCGCCTCGCCGAACGCCGCCGCGCGACGCCGAAGCGCTTCCGCCACCTCTTCCAGCGGCGCGCCAAGCAGGAACAGCTCGGTCAGCATCTCGCCGACGATGCCGGCAACGACGTAGCAGTAGTCCCGAAGCTCGGGGATGCCCTTGAGGCGGAGTTCGCCGCCCCGGTCGGCGCGCCTCACGATGTGCGCCATGCCGACACAGGTGCGGCGAACGTGATGACCGACCACCGACCGGGCCGGCGGATCGAGAGCCCGATACGCCGAAAGCACCTCATCCGTCGCCTCGAGCAACTCCAGGTAGCCCTCGTGAGGCGAGGGTGGCTCGGCGAGCCAGGACGCGACCAGATCTCCCGTCGCGGCGCCTGCCCTGTCGTCCGTGTCGTCCAGGAGGTCCGCGAACCGGAACAGCGCCTCGACCCGCTGCTCCCGGCTCCAGACCGCCGCGTCCTCTAGCGTGTCGGCGATCCGCAACAACAGGTAGCCCAGGGTCACCTGGTCCCGCGTCGCTCCCTCGAGTTGGGGAATCGAAAGCGCGAACGTTCTGCTGGTCTTGACCAGAAGATCTTCGAGGTCTGCCATCAGCGAGCGCACGAGTCTACCGATGCTGGGAGCGAGGTGCCCTGCCGTTGGTGCGTGGTATCGTGCCGCCTGTTCCTGCCAGCGGAGCCACGCCCGAGCGCCTCATGAACTCCACTGCGATTGCCCCGCTCTCGCTAGTACCCGCTGTATTCCTGTACCTCGGCTGCTCCCTGGCGCCGCCGCCGGAAGTGCCCGATCCGGCGCCGGAGGTACCGGCAAGCTTCGAGGAAACTCCCGCAGCCGTCGCCCCGGACGCCCATGAGCCGCTGCAGTGGTGGAAGGCGTTTGCCGATCCGGCGCTCGACCGAATCGTCGACTCCGTGCTCGATTCGAATCTGGACATGGCCGCCGCGGTCGCCCGCGTGGAGCAGGCCAGGGAACGAGCGCGGATCGCCAGGGCCGCGATCCGGCCGGTCGTTGCGGCCGGCGCGGGGATCAACGACCTGACGAACCCCACCAACACGGGCTTCGGTGCCCAGATTCAGGAACTCGGGCTGGAACGGCTCGCCCCCGGCTTCACCCTGCCGGAACGGCTCGCGATCACGACCTGGTCCCTGAGCGCCGACTTCTCCTACGAGATGGACTTCTGGGGACGCGCCAGCAGCTCCGCCCTCGCCGCCGGCGCCGAGTACCTCGCCTCGGAGTCCGACTACCAGACCGCGAGAATCGGAGTCCTCGCCGAGACGATCGGCGCCTACTTCGAGATCGTCGACCTTCGGCGGCGAATCGCGATCAGCCGAAAGATGGTCGATGTTCTCCAGGAGCGCGAAGACGTCGCCTCCACCCGCTACGACCGAGGTCTCGCCGATTCCTCGGTCCTCTACGGCATCCGCCAGGAGTTGCGGAACACCCAGGCCATACTGCCCCAGCTCGAGAACGGGCTGGCGAACGCTGAGGGGCGTCTCGCCGTCCTCCTGGGCGGCTACCGGGACGAGCTGGCCGAACTGCTACCCGAAGCGTTGGCGCCCGAGACCGCCGCCGATCCCGTTCCGCCGGGGATTCCGGCCGACCTGCTCATGCAGAGGCCCGACGTGAGGGCGGCGAGACACCGGCTCGAAGCCGCCCGCTTCCAGGTCGACGCCCGGCGCGCCGAGCTTCTTCCGACGCTCTCGTTCTCCGGCTCGATCGGGCTCCAGAGTTCCAAGGTCGACAGCCTGTTCAAGGTGGACCAGTGGTTCACCAACCTGGCATCCAACCTGCTCGCGCCGGTCTTTCAGGGCGGGCGGTTGCGTAGCAACGTGGCGCTGGCGGAGGCCCGGTTCGGGGAGCTCGCCGCGACCTACGGCCGCACCGTCGTGACCGCCGTCAACGAGGTCGAAACGGCTCTGGCCGTCCACGGAAACGAGGGCCGGCGCCATGCCCTGCTCGCCTCGCGGCTCGAGGAGGCTCGGGCGACGGAGAAACTGCGCTCGCAGAGATACGAGGCGGGCATCGGGGGCTACGCCGGCTTCCTCGACGCGCTGCTGACCCGCCTGAACGTCGAGTCCGCCCTGGCCGGCGCCGAGCGCGATCTCGCGCTCTCCCGGCTGACCGTCCACCGCGCCCTGGGAGGCGCCTGGACGCCCGAGGATTCGGTGGACGTACCGCCGGCGGTCCAGGCGCCGCTACAACCGGCACCACAAACTGAGTAGGACCGGCAGATGAGTCGACTAACCGGCTTTCTCGCTGGCGGCGCGATACTGGTCGGGGCCACGGGTCTTGCCGTGTTCATGGTTTCCCAGCGGCCCGAACCGGAACGCGTACCGCCGCCCTCGCAGGTCCCCTTCGCGATCACCGCCCCGGCGCAGGCCGGCGAGGGCGCGATCCCCGTGTTCGGTGCCGGGACGGTGCGGCCACGGGCAGAGATCGACATCGCCGCCGAGGTAAGCGGCAAGGTGGTCTGGGTCGACCCGGCGTTCCAGAGTGGCGGACGGGTGCGCGAGGGACAGGTGCTCTTCCGCATCGACGACGCTGACTACCGGCGCTACGTGGAGAAGGCGCGAGCGAACGTCGCGCTCCAGAGGGTCGAGGTTCTCAAGGTCAAGGAAGAAGCGCAGGTCGCGCGCAAGCAGTACGAGCAGTTCAAGGAACGCCAGGCGGAAAGCGGAGCGGCTTCCGAAGCGAGTCCGCTCGCGCTCTGGCAGCCTCAACTCGAGGCCGCCGAAGCCGCCCTGGCCAGGGAACACGCCACGCTTGCCGAGACCGCCCTGAACCTCGCGCGAACAGCGGTCAAGGCGCCCTTCTCCGGCGTCGTGCGGACCGAGTCGGTCGACGTGGGCCAGTTCGTGGCCGCGGGCCGGGGAGTGGCGCGGCTCTATGCGTCCGACGCCTTCGAAGTCGTCGTCCCGCTCTCCGACCGGGAGGCGGCGCTCATTCCCGGCCTGTGGGATCTGCGGGCCGGCGACGGCAACCGGGAGGTGGAGGTTCACGTGGTGGCGGACTACGGCGGCCAGCGCTACGACTGGCAAGGATACGTGGACCGCGTCGAAGGCGCGCTGGACGAGCAGACCCGCACCCTCGACGTGATCGTGCGGGTTCCGGAGCCCTACGGCAGCGACGCGCCGGAAGCCGGCGGACCACCGCTGCTGGTCGGCAAGTTCGTCGACGTAGAACTCGAGGGCATCGTGCCGGACGCCTGGTTCAGGATCAGGCGGCCGGCGCTCAGACCCGGCAACGAAGTCTGGGTGGCGCGCGACGACAGAGTGACGATCGTGCCGGTCACGGTCCTGCAGCGGGCCGACGACGAGGTGTACGTCACCGGCCCTCTCCAGCCGGGCGATGCCGCCATCGTCGGCGGGATCCAGGTCGGGACGGACGGGATGGAGGTCCGGACGGCAAGCGCGCAGCCGGAGTGACGACCAGGCGCTGGGCCATGCGGTACCTGGCGATCGAGTGCGTGCTGCCGGTCGCGCTAACCCTCGTCGCCTGCGGCGGCGTCCAATCCGGCGAGGATCGCGAGGGCTGGACACTCGTCTGGTCCGATGAGTTCGAAGGCGACGCCCTCGATGCCTCCAGGTGGAACATCCAGACGGGCGACGGCACGGCCGAAGGCATACCCGGCTGGGGCAACAACGAGCTGCAGAGCTACCAGGCCGCCAATATCTCCGTGTCGGACGGCGTCCTGGTCATCACGGCCCGCGAGGAGGACAAAGGAACCGGTCATGCGTACACCTCCGGACGCATCAACACCGCCGGCAAGCTGGACACAACCTATGGCCGTATCGAGGCGAGCATCCAGGCTCCCGGCGGCCAGGGCCTCTGGTCCGCCTTCTGGATGCTCCCCACCGACTCCGCGTATGGCGGCTGGGCCGCCGGCGGCGAGATCGACATCCTGGAGGTGTTCTCCCGCGATCCGGCCCCCTTCGCCCAGGCCGCGATCCACTACGGGATGGCCTGGCCGCTCAACACGGTCGACTACGCGAGCTACCCGGGTGTCGATCCCGCGGACGGCTTCCACGTCTACGCCGTCGAGTGGGACGAGGAGGAGATCCGCTGGTTCGTGGACGGCGCGCACTTCTACACGGTCCGGCGAGACAGGTACTGGAACTACTACAGGGACGCCGAGACGAACGCCCACGTCTCCGGCGGCGTTTCGGCGCCGTTCGACCGCCCGTTCCACCTGTTGCTGAACCTCGCGGTCGGCGGCAACCTCCCCGGTGACCCTGTGGCCGGCGCGCTGCCGGACGAACTCAAGGTCGACTACGTCCGCGTCTACCAATGCGGCATCGACGTCTCGACCGGCGTCGGATGCGCCGGTCTGACGGATCGAACGTCGGCCGCGGTCACGCCGCCGGCGCCGGCGGACGTCTACCGGGCCGTCCACGACCTCTACGTCGACGCCGTGCGACCGCTCCGCTTCCCGGGCGGGGAGGACGCCGTGACGCTCGACCTCGCCGTCGACGACGCGGATGGAGCGCTTGCCGTCGCGGAAGTCGCACGCGTCGACCGCGGGAACGTGATCGATGTCGCCACATCCGGCGGCGGGAGCTTCTCGATCCGCCCGGCCGACGACGAACGGCTGACGCTCTTCGGCATGGGCGGCGCCTCCGATTCCGGGGACTTCGCCGGGGAACTGCAGTTCGACCTCTACGTGTTCGGCGACGGCACGGATGGGGCGAGCGGCCTGAAGGTCAAGCTCGACAGCGACTTCCTCGATGCCGGTGCCGTCGACCTGCCGCTCGCAACCCTCACGGCCGAGGAGTGGACGACCGTCACCGTCCAGATCGCCGACATCGTCCGGAGCCCCGCCGGGCCCGGTGGACGCTCGGTCGACCTCGGCCGGGTCCGGAGCCTGTTCGCGCTCGAACCGACGAGCATCGCACGCCTCCAAGTGGATAACATCCGTCTCATCTGCGGTCACGTAGTGCAAGGCGGCTGCGGAGTAAGGCAGGATCCCCGCAGATGAGTCAAAGAACCGGCTGGGCCATCGGAGGCGTGATCCTGATCGGAGCCCTCGCCGTCGCCGCCTCCATGGTCGTGCTGAGGCCCGAGCCGGCCTCCCGGCCACCGCCTTCCCTGGTCCCCTTCGCGCTGACCGCACCGGTGGAGGCGGGCGAAGGCGCCATCCCGGTCTACGCCGCCGGCACGGTCCAACCGCGCGCCGAAGTCGACGTCACCGCGGAGGTCAGCGGCAAGGTCGTTTGGGTCGACCCGGCCTTCCAGAGCAGCGGACGCGTCCGCGAGGGACAACCGCTGTTCCGCATCGAGGATACGGACTATCGCAACAGGGTGCAGCAGGCGCGAGCCAACGTCGCGTTGCAGCGGGTCGAGGTGTTGAAAGTGGAGGAGGAGGCGACCGTGGCGCGCTCCCAGTACGAGCGGTTCCGGGAGCGCCAGGGCAGCGAAGCGAACTCCGACGCTCCGAGTCCCCTGGCCCTGTGGGAGCCCCAGCTTCAGGCCGCCCGGAGGGCCCTGGAGCGGGACGGCGCCGTCCTCAGGGAAGCGGCGCTGAACCTGGCCCGCACCGAGGTCCGCGCCCCGTTCGACGGCATCGTGCGCTCCGAGTCGGTGGACGTCGGGCAGTACGTCGCCGCCGGCCAGAGCGTGGGGCGGCTCTACGCGTCCAGCTCGGTCGAGGTCGTGGTCCCGTTGTCCGACGACGCCGCCGCCCTGTTGCCCGGCCTCTGGGATCTCCGGGCCGGGGAGGCGGACACCCGGATCGCGGCGCGAGTCATCGCCGAGTACGGCGACGGGAACTACGCCTGGGACGGCTACCTGGATCGCGGCGCCGTCACCCTGGACGAGCAGACACGGACGATCGACGTGATCGTTCGTGTTCCTGAGCCCTTCTCGAGTGGCTCGCCGGTCGACGGCGGCCTCGATTCGGGCGCGGCTCCCCCCCTGCTGGTCGGCAAGTTCGTGGACGTGGAGCTCCAGGGTCTCGCCCCAGAGCGGTACTTCAAGCTGCCGGACTCGGCACTCCGAACCGGGGACGAGGTCTGGGCGGTAAGGGACGGCAAGGTGACCATCGTGCCGGTGCAGGTCCTGCAGCGTTCCGACAACGTCGTGTACGTCACCGGCGCGCTCGAAGCCGATCAACCGGTCATCACCGGCGGCGTCCGGCTCGCCACCGAGGGCATGGCCGTGCAGACGGCGGTGGGAGGATCGTGAGACCGGGCGGGCCAGTGCCGCCTTCGGATTGGCGATAACCTCCGCCCATGGACGCTGACGGCACCTCCGAGGTTCTCTCCCGGTTGCGGGACGTGCTGCGCGAGAGCGCGGTCGAGGAGCATGACTGGGACGCGGTGGTTTCGGAGACGCCGATCGAGTCGCTCGGCTTCGATTCACTGACCATCCTCGATGTGCTCTACGACGTGGAGGAGGAGTTCGGGATCGCGCTCGATCCGAAGCAGGTCGTGAAGACCCGCACGATCGGCGAGATCATCGCGCTACTGCAGCAGAACGGAGCCTGAGCGCAGCCTCCTGGCCCGGGTGCTTCACCTTCTCGAATACTGGGCGGCCCGGCTGGCGCTGTTCGGCATCGATCTGCTGCCGCCGGCCGCCGCCTCCCGCTGGGCCGCGGCGCTGGGCTCGCTGTGGTGGACGGCCGACCGGCCGCGGCGTCGCGTAGCGATGTCGAACGTCCTGCGCGCGGGCGTCGCCGGCGACGCGGGGCAGGCACGGGCGATCGGCCGCGGCGCTTCCCGCCACATGGGCATGGTGCTGGTCGAGTCGATGAAGTCGGCCCTCGTGCTCGACGACCCGGAACGAATGCGAGTCGAAGTTCCAGGCGATGTGGCGTCGGTGCTGGAGGATCCGGACCGAGGTCTGATCGTCGTCTCCGGTCACTTCGGCAACTGGGAGATCGCTGGCCAGTGGTTGTCCCGGTACAAGCCGGTCGCGGGCATCTCCCGGCCGATGAACAACCCACGGGTACAGAAGCTGGCGCTCCAGCGGCGGCAGCGGCGCGCATTCCGGATGATCCCGAAGTACGACCCGGATCCGGGGCGTTTCCTCAAGCTGCTCGGCGACGGCGAGATCCTGGCCCTGCTCGTCGATCAGCACGCTCGCCAGGGGATCGACGTGCCGTTCTTCGGCCATCGCGCGAAGACCCACACGACCGCCGCGATGCTGCACCTGGTCGCGCGGACGCCGCTTACCTTCGCCGTCTGCCGCCGGACGGCGCCGATGACCTTCGAGCTGAGCCTGTCGCCGCTGATCGAGCAGCGGAGGAGCGGCGACCGGAACGCCGACGTCGAGGCGATTCTCCGGACCCTGAACTCACTTCTCGAGGCTGCGATCCGCCGCGACCCGGACCAGTACCTCTGGGGCCACCGCCGCTGGCGCTAGTTCGGCTCCGGACGCCGCCACTGGGCGATGCACTCGATCTCCACCGCGGCGCCCAACGCGAGGGTCGGCGACTCGATCGTCGCCCGGGCCGGAGGGCTGTCACCCAACACGGCGATCCAGGCCACGTTCATCTGCTCGAAGTCGGCCATGTCGGTCAGGTAGACGGTGCACTTCGCTAGATGGGCGAGATCCGAGCCGGCCGCTTCGAGGATCGTCTCGATGTTCCGGAGCGCCTGCGTCGTCTGCGGCCCGACGCCGCCGGGCGCCAGGTCGAAGCTCTGTCCGACCGTGCCGAGCGTGCCGGCGACGAAGATCAGGTCGCCGACCCGGGTCGCGTGCGAGAACGCTTCGAGCCGGGGCAGTTCGTCGGTGTTGATGCGAGGAGGCTGGGCGCCGGCCGGCGACAGGGCTGCCAGACAGGCGCCAACCATGACGAGTGAGGGAATCGAAGCTCGGGCAGGGAGATGGAGCATGGCCGGCAGTCTAGCCGCGGGTCGATTGGCTGCCGGGACCGGTCGGCTAGCCTCGATGATCTATGGCGCGGCGGTACGGAGGCAGCCGGCTCAGCCTGCTTGTCGCTCTGTGGCTTGCGGCGACGCCTGCCCTTCCCACGGAGCAGGACGGCGCCGAAGCTGACAGGGAGCCGCCCCACGGCGCGGCTTCACACGGTACCTTCGGCGAAGAGATCGACGTCATCGGTCTCGCCCCTCTCGACCACCTGGGCGAATCGCCGGACCACGTGCCGTGGACCGTCCATCGTGTCGCGCAGGAAGCTCTCGACCTCTCGGCGGTCTCCGGCGTTGGCGCTTTGCTGGAAGCCGAGTTGCCCGGCGTGCATCTGTCGACGGCGCAGGGGAGCGCCCTGCAGTCCGACGTGCTCTACCGGGGCTTCGGGGCGTCGCCGCTTCTTGGAGCCAACCAGGGGCTTTCGGTCTACGAAGACGGTGTGCGGGTCAACGAGGTCTTCGGCGATGTCGTGGCCTGGGACCTCGTGCCGACGTTCGCGGCGGAGCACGTGGAGCTCCTGCCAGGTGCGAACCCGATGTTCGGCCTGAACACGCTCGGCGGGGCGCTCGCCCTGAACACGCGCAGCGGCTTCGATTCGGAGCGGTTCGACCTGACGCTCGAGGCCGGTTCCTTCGGCCGCCGGGCGGGCGAGGTCGGCGCCGGCGGAGCATTCGGCCCGAATGACGAGTACGGCTGGTTCGTCGGCGGTCGCTCCTTCGAGGAGGACGGCTGGCGCGACTTCTCGCCCAGCTCGATGCGGCAGGCGCTGGCGAAGCTCTCGCATCGCGGCGAGCGCGAGCGGATCGACTTTGCGGTGGGCGTCGCGGACAACGATCTGATCGGAAACGGCGTGACGCCGGTGGAACTGCTGGAAGTCGACCGCGCCGAGGTCTTCACGCATCCGGATCAGACCTGGAACGAGTTGTTCTTCCCGCGGCTGCGGATCGGCCGGACGATCGGACCGGGACTTGAACTCGAAGCGCAGATCTACCTTCGCGCGAACGACGTCGCCACCTACAACGCGGACGCCTTCGAGGGCGACGACGACGATGACGACCACCACGGAGACGACGATCTCGACGATTTCGACGCGGTGAACAACCAGAGCCGTACCGAGCAGGAAGGCCTGGGCGCCTCGATCCAGATCTCCGGTCTGACCGGTTCGGGCCGTTGGCTCGCCGGCGCCTCATGGGACGGTGGGCGCGCCGACTTCGCCTTCGAGACGGAACTCGCATCGCTCACCGACTCGCGGACGACGATCGGTAGCGGCATGCTTCTTCCCGGTTCCGAAGTCGGACTGAGAGCCGACACCGGCCACGCCGGCCTGTGGGCGCTGCGGCACTGGACGACTGCCGGCGACCGGCTGACCTGGACCCTCCAGGCCCGCTACAACGACAGCCGGATCGAGCTCAACGATCGACTGGGCACGGCGCTGGACGGCGATCATGGCTTCTCGCGGCTCGTACCCTCGGCGGGCTTCGTCCGGGAGCTGCGAGGAACCGGAAACTCGTCGACGCTCCTGTTCGGCAACGTGTCGCAGTCGTCCCGGGTACCGACGCCGGTCGAGCTCACCTGCGCCGATCCGGACGACCCGTGCCGGCTGCCGAACGCTTTCGTCGCCGATCCGCCGCTCGACCAGGTGGTGACGACCAGCGCCGAACTCGGCTTCCGCGGAGGCGGCCGTTCGCTGCGCTGGAGCGCGGCCCTGTTCCACAGTGACAGTCGGGACGACATCATCTTCGTCTCGAGCGGCGCCGGCACCAGCGCCGGCTACTTCACGAACGTCGACACGACGCGCCGGCAGGGGCTCGAGCTGTGGCTGCGCGGCAGCCACGGCCGGCTGAACTGGGATGCTTCCTGCACGCTGCTCGATGCGACCTTCCAGGACCGCCTGACCCTGTCGAGTCCGCCGCATCCTCTGGCCGAGGACGGGGAGATCGAGGTCGATCCCGGCGACTTCCTGCCCGGCGTGCCGCGCCGGCAGTTTCGGGCCGGCGCCGACGTGAGAATCGGCGACCGGGTGCTGCTGGGTGCGCGGCTACTCGGCGACTCGACGCGTTACCTGCGAGGCGACGAGGCGAACCTGCTGGAGCCTGTGGGCTCGGCGTGGCGCGGCGACGTCTGGACCAGGATCGAGCTGACATCGTCGCTCGACCTCGATCTCGAGGTGTCCAACGTGACGGACCGTGAGTACGCGACCTTCGGCGCCCTTGGAGAACCCGACGAGGTGCTCGGCGACGGCTACGAGGACCCGCGCTTCCTCAGCCCGGCCGAGCCGCGCGCGTTCCGTGCATCGCTGCGGTTTCGACCCTGATCCCGGCGCCGGCAGCCCGGACTCTGCTGATAGGGTCCCCGCGGTGCGCGAGAAGGACGGTCGTTCAGTGGCGGGCAGAGTGCTGGCCCTTGCCTTTGCTTTCGGGGCGTTGGGCGCGCAACCCGGCACGGCGGAGGACTGCCGCCCCGAGAGAGCCGAAGGCCCGGTAACGATCGAATCCTGCGAGATCGACGGCACCGAGTTCCGCCTGTTCCGGGCCGACGTCGTCGTACAGGGGTCGATCCCCTCGGCGATCGCGATGCTCGAGGATGCCGAAGCCTGTCCCGAGTGGCAGGGGATCTGCGAAGAAGAACGCGCCACGTCTCTGGAGCAGCCGTTTCAGTCCCTGCGCAACCGCATCTCCGGCTCGGGACTCTCGAGGCGGGTCACGATCGTCCGTTCAGGCTGGCTGCGTACGAGCGACGGCCGCGTGATCAACGACATCGTCGGGGCGGATGATCTGACGCCCGAGTTCGAGGGCAGGCGCGTGCTCTGCATGTACGTGAGGTGGATCCTGACCCCGGGCGACGAAGAAGGGACAGTCAAGGTCGTCCAGGACACGGTCAGCGACCCGCAAGTTCCTGGCGGTCTCGGACGGATGCTCGCCAACCGGGGCGCCATGAATGCGATGATGGAGACCTTCACGAACTTCGGTCCACAACTCGGCGACGCTAGATACGCGAACGGACCGGACATCGCGTCCCTGCCGCTCGTGGAAGAGGAGCTGCCGGACCTCGGAGAGGAGTTCGTCGCCTGCCAAGCGGCGCGGCAGTAGCCGTTCGCCGGAGTAGTCGCATGAGCCGTCGCCGGACCATGACCAGGGCGGCTCTGCTCACGCTGGCCGCGCTGTTCCTCTCGTCGGGCTTGTGGGCCCACGGCGTCGCCGATCAGGACGAGCTGTTCCTGACGAACAACGAGGGTCTGGCGGTCGGGCCCTACATGTACCTGGGGGCCAAGCACATGGTTACCGGGTACGACCACCTGGCGTTCCTGGCGGGGGTCATCTTCTTCCTCTACCGGTTCCGCGACGTCGCGCTCTACGTGACCCTGTTCGCGGTCGGTCACAGCGTCACCCTGCTGGTAGGCGTGCTCGGCGGCATCCACGCGAATCCGTTTCTCATCGACGCGGTCGTCGGCCTGTCGGTGGCCTACAAGGCGTTCGAGAACCTGGGAGGGTTCCGGGCTCTGGGAGTCAGCATCGACACCCGGGCGGCGGTGCTCGTGTTCGGCCTCTTCCACGGCTTCGGCCTGGCGACCAAGCTGCAGCCGGTGGAGATCTCGGGCAGCGGCCTGGTGGGCAACATCGTGTCGTTCAACGTGGGCGTCGAGCTTGGGCAGTTCGCCGCCCTCGCCATCATCCTGCTGAGCTTCAACCTCTGGCGAGCCAGCGGCCGCTTCCAGTCTCACGGCTATGCCGCGAACGCGGTGCTGATGACGGTCGGCTTTCTGCTGGTCGCCTACCAGTTGACGGGGTACTTGCGTTCCTAGCGCTTCGACGTCAACGGTCCACGGCGTCGCGATCTGGCTGGTTCGCCGCGACGGTAGAGTCTTCTTGCAGGTCTTCCGGGCGGGGCATCCGGTAGCCGACTCCGCGCTCATTGAGGACATAGATTGGGCTGGAAGCGTCATCGTCCAGCTTGCGACGAAGACTCTTGATCATGGCTCGTACGACTTTCGGATCGCCTGACCCCCGGTCGCGCCCGCCCCAGGCCTGACGGTGCAGCGAATCAAAGTCCACCACACGCCCGGCGTTCTTCGAGAGAACGCGGACCACTTCGAACTCGGTAGCCGTGAGCGCGACGGGACGGCCATTCACCGTGACGCGACGTTCGTCGTAGTAGACGGCCAGTTGCTTGAGTCGGAACGGCTCCGATACGGCCCGTCGGCGTAGAGTCGCCCGTACTCGCGCGGTCAGTTCCGACGGCGAGAACGGCTTGACGACGTAGTCCGCGGCTCCCGCATCCAGCGCCCTGACGATCGTCTCGTCGCGGCCGTAGACCGAGATGAAGATGACGGGCAGGTCCTCCAGCTCAGGGGTTGCCTGCATCAACTCGATACCGTCGGTACCTGGGAACACCAGGTCAAGCAGGACCAGGTCCGGGTTGTGCGTCCTGATGAGGGTGGAAAGCTCGTCGGGATCCCCCGTCAGAAACGGGACGAAGCCGCCGTTCGTGAGCGCGTCGCGAACGTAGCGCAGCGTTTGGGGATCGTCGTCGACAACCAGAACGCGCTGTTGGTGCTTCCGCTCCCGAAGTGGCCGACGGAAGGGCGCTGTGCTTCGATGCGCTTTGTCGCTCGATTCCGGAGCTACGGGGATAGTGAACGTAAAGCGGGTGCCTTGTCCAACGCCCTCGCTTTCCGCCCAGATCCGGCCGCCGTGCGCCTCCACCAGTCCCTTGCAGATGGCGAGGCCGAGACCGTAGTCGACGCGACGCTCCCGGTTCGCGCCAAGCGCACCCGCATGCTTTCGGAACAGGTGGGGCAGTTGCTCCGGAGGTACGCCCCGACCCTGGTCGGACACCGAGATCGCTACGTGGACGCCGTCCCGGGCAGCGGCGACGAGAATCGGAGACGACTCGGGAGAGTGTCGCGCCGCGTTCGAGAACAGGTTGTTGAGGACCTGAACGATGCGCTCGCGGTCAGCCATCACGGGCGGCAGATCCTCCGGCAGATCCGTGCTCACGGTGCGGCTCTTGCCGGCACTCTGGAAGGTGTTCAGGGCTTGATCGACCAGACCGGCTACCTCGGCTGGTTGGGCGGAAACCGACAACGTGCCCGTTTCGATGCGCCCCTGGTCCAGCAGGTCGGCGATCAGGCCGCGCATCTGATCTGCCTGCTGGTCGATGACACGAAAGAACTGCAGCATTTCGACCGGGTCCGGTCGTGGCGAGGCTCCGAGCACCGTGGCCGTCGAGCCCTTGATCGAGATCAGGGGGGTTCGCAGCTCGTGGCTGACCATGCTCAGGAACTCAGTCCTCAGCCGCTCCAGTTCTTCAACTGGCGCCAGGTCCTGAAGCGTGACGACCAGCGACTCGACGGCGCCGGCCCCGGAACGGACAGGTGTGGTATTGACCAGCGTCGTGACGCTGCGACCGTCGGGGACCGAGAGCGTCATTTCCTCGGCCCTCACGGTCTCGGGGCTGGTCAGCTGCTCCGATATGGGGAACTCCGCCAGGATGACTTCCCTCCCGTCGGCGCGCCGGCAGGAGATAGCGTTCAACAGCTCCTCCGGCGAGGTTCCGGGCAAGCTCAGACCGTCGACGATCCGCCGTGCCTCCCGATTGAACGACACCGGTTTGCCCGTTCCACCTTCAAAGACAACGACGCCCACAGGCGACGTTTCGACGAGTGCTTCCAGGTCGGCGCGGGCCCTTCGCTCGTCTCGGTGCGTCTGGGCGTTGGCGATGGCCGTCGCAGCCTGCGAAGCGAACAGGATCAGGACCTCCTCGTCGCCCGTCGTGAACTCCGGCGCGCCCTCCTTCTCGGCGAGGAAGAAACTGCCCACGTAGACGTTTCGGTGGTGCAGGGGCGTGCCCAGCAGCGTCTTCGAGCGCATCAGAGCCGCCGAGAAGCCGAGTTCGCGGACGTAGGCGGGCAGGTCCGCCAGTCTCAAGGGCGCTTGCACGTCGCGGAAGTGAGCGAGTAGTCGCGGCCCGTCAGGCCACCCGGCCATCGCGGCGTGCTCTTCCGGCGTAAAGCCGGAAGTGACGAAGTCCCGAATCCGGCCGGCTTCAGTTTGGGTCGTGATAGCGCCGTAGCGGGCGCCGATCAGTGTGCGCGCGCTGTCCACGACCTCCTGCAGAACGGTGTCCAGATCCAGGCTGGCGCTGATGCGAAGCACGGCCGCCGCAAGTCCGGAAACGCGGTCTTCGAGCATCTCGACTCGCTGGCGTAGCTCGTTGGCGTTCTCTTTCATCGTTGGGCTGGTTACTGGACGTCAGGTGTGCGTGCGAGAGGACGAGGCTAGACCAGCATCGCCCAGAAGACCAACACCCGGCACGAGCGGCTTTCGTCTAGACTCGCAGCCGTTGGCGCTCCAGGACTCCAATCCACCTCCGGAAGGCGATCTCGGCACGCCGCCGCTTCGCAAGCTGCTGAAGACCGTGGCGATCACGCTCGCCGCCGCGGCGGTCGTGTTCGTGGTCGTCATCCTGCCGGCGGAGTACGGCATCGACCCGACCCGCATCGGCGGCCTGCTCGGCCTCGACCGACTCTACGAGGCGGCCGGCACCGAGCCGATGGCGGAGGCCGAGGAAGGGCTCTCGGTCCCGATGACCGGCAATCGTGAGCTACGGGCTGAGACGGTCACGATCGAGATCGGCGCCAACGAACAGATGGAGTACAAGCTGCAGATGATCGAGGGGATGACGATCGTCTACTCCTGGCAGACCGACGGCGGAACTCTCTACTCGGACTTCCACGCCGACCCGTTCAACGACCTCGACGACGAACCGGTCCGCTACGCCGAGGAGTTCGACGTCACGGGCGGCCGCGGCGGCCTGACCGCCGGCTACTCCGGCAACCACGGCTGGTTCTGGCTCAACGAAGGCGACTCGCCGGTCACGATCGAACTCGACGTGCGCGGTTTCTTCACGAACATGAGGGAGATCGGCCGGGCGCCGGCCGGAACCGAACACCTGGACTCGGAGGCCTACGAATGAAGCTCTACTGGTGCCCGCAGACGCGGTCCAGCCGCGCCGTCTGGATGCTCGAGGAGGCGGGCGCCGACTACGAGCTCGTCCACGTCGACGTCACGAAGCCGGAGCGGACGCCGGAGCACCTGGCCGCGAGCCCGATGGGCAAGGTGCCGGCGCTCGAGGACGGCGACGTGAAAATGTGGGACTCCGCGGCCATCTGCCTCTACGTCGCCGACCGTTATGCCTCCGGACGGCTGGCGCCGGCGCTGGACGATCCGCTACGCGCCCGCTTCGTGCACTGGCTGATCTACTCGCCGGCGATGATCGAGCCGGCGATGTTCGAGTCGGGCCTCCGGACCGTCGTGCCCCAGGAACACCAGGCGGAAGCGTTCAATCCCGGCCGTCTGGGCTGGGGCAGTTTCGCGAAGACGATCGAGGTTTGGGAGGAGGGCCTTGGCGAGGGCCCCTGGATCCTGGGCGAGGAGTTCAGCGCCGCGGACGTGATGCTCGGCAGCAGCGCCGTCTTCCTGCGCATGTTTGGGATGCTCCCCGAGTCGCCGGTGCTCGAGGCCTACGGCGACCGCTGCATGGCCAGGCCGGCCTTCCAGAAGGCGCAGGCGGCGGAGGTTCCCGGCTGAGCGACCGATGAGCGAGGCCGGCGACCCGACAGTCCGAGGCGGTCCGATCGCCTTCATGGCGAGCAACCCCATTGCCGCCAACCTCCTCATGGTCTTCCTGCTGTTCGCCGGTTTGCTGGCGGCGGGCGAGCTCGTCCAGGAGATGCTCCCGGACGCGTCGCTGGATCGCGTTCAGGTCATGGTTCCGTACCCGGGCGCCGCCCCGCAGGAGGTCGACGAGGCGATCGTCCGCAAGATCGAGGAGGAGCTCGGTTCCCTGGACGGCGTCAAGCGGATCGAAGCCTCCGCTTCCGAGGGGCTCGGCTCGGTGACCGCCGAGTTCAAGAGCGGTACCGACATCGATCGCGCTCTCAACGAGGCCAAGGCGCGGGTGGATCGCATTCCCAGCTTCCCCGCGGGAGCGGAACGGCCCGAAGTGCGCGAGGTGACGAGCCGGCAGAGCGTCATTCGCCTCCTGGTTCACGGCGACGTGCCGGAACGGACGCTCAAGGAGCTGGCCTACGACATCGAGGACGGCATCGCGGCGCTTCCCGAAGTGTCCTACGTGGACACCAGCGGCTTCAGGGAGTACGAGATCTCGATCGAGGTTCCGTCGCACCGGCTCCGGGCCCTGGGGCTGACCCTGAGTGACGTCGCCGTTGCCGTGCGGCGGGGCTCGATGGACCTCTCCGCGGGCAGCCTCTCGACGGGCGGGGAGGAGATCCGGGTCCGGACGATCGGCCAGAACTACGAGCAGTACGACTTCGAGGACATCATCGTCCTGTCCCGGCCCGACGGCACGTCGCTTCGCCTGGGCGACATCGCCGACCTGCGCGACGGCTTCGCGGACACCGACCTGATCACCCGCTTCAACGGCAACCGGGCCATTCGCGTCGACGTCACCCGCACCGCGGACGAGCAGGTCTTCGAGATCTCGGAAGCGGTCAAGGCGTATCTGGCGACGGAGGTGGTCCCCGCGCTGCCGGCCGGCGTCGGCGTCGAGATATGGAGGGACGACTCGACGCTGGTCGCCGGCAGTCTGTCGGTCCTGATCGAGAACGGCGTCCTGGGACTCCTTCTCGTCTTTCTCGCCCTGACGTTCTTCCTGGAAATCCGCCTCGCGCTATGGGTGGCTGCGGGGCTGGCCGTCGCGCTGGTGGGAACGCTGTGGGGCATGCAGATGCTGGGCGTCTCCATCAACATGTTCTCGATGATGGCCCTGGTGCTCGCGCTGGGAATCGTCGTTGACGACGCGATCGTGGTGGGCGAGAACATCTTCGCGGGACGAAGCCGGGACCGCGACGGGCTGACGACGGCGATTCGGGGCGCGCAGCGGATGAGCGCTCCCGTCATCTTCTCCGTGCTGACTACCGTGACGGCCTTCTGCGCCCTGCTGACCGTCCCGGGTTCCACCGGCAAGATCATGAGAAGCGTGCCGCTGGTCGTCATCATCATCCTGATGATCTCGCTGGTGGAGTCGCTGCTGATTCTTCCCCGTCATCTTTCGCATCTCCCGCCGCCCGGTCGAACCGCGTCGTCATGGGCCGGCCGCCGGCTGTTGCGGATTCAGCGAGCCGTGGACCGGGGGCTGCAATGGCTGGTCGACGGGCCGCTGGACCGGGGCCTTCGTCTCGCCACGGACCATCCGCCCATCGTGCTGGCGACGGCCGCGGGTGCGGTCCTGCTCGTGACCGTCCTCATCGGTTCCGGGTTGGTCAGGGTGGAGTTCCTGCCGCAGGTGGAAGGCGACGTGATCGCGGCGAACTTCGAGCTGCCCACCGGATCGCCGGCGGATCGGACCGCGGCGGTCGGGGAACTGGTGGAGGAGACGGGGCGCCGCGTCGCGGAGCGGCTGGCCAGTGAGCATCCGGGCAGCGCCGCCGCGGACGACTGGAACAGCGCCATCACCGTCGGCGAGCCCGCGGAGCTCTTCAATCCGCTTCGCGGCGACCGGGCGTCGGTTCCGCGCAGCCACGTCGGCGCGGTCCAGTTCGCGCTTCCGGAGGACGCCGCGGTTCCGGCCAGCGAGTTCGAGCGCCTGTGGCGGGAGGAGACCGGCACGGTGCAGGGGCTCAGGCACCTCGTCTTCTCGTCGGGGGCGCTCGAACTCCCGCCGCCCGTCTACCTGGAGCTCTCGCATCCCGACCCCGTCGAGCTGGAGGCCATCGCTCAGGAGTTCGTCGAGGAACTGCAGCAGGTCGACGGCGTGTTCGATATCCGCACGAATCAGGACGACGGATTCAGGGAGATTCAACTGGAACTCAAGCCGCCGGCCCGCACGTTGGGTTTGACCCTGGAGGATTTGGCGCACCAGACGCGATCCGCCTTCTTCGGCTCCGAGGCTCTCAGGGTGCTGCGCGGCCGCGAGGACATGCGGGTGTATCTCCGGCTGCCGGAGCAGGAGCGAAGCTCGATCGCGGACCTCGAGCGGTTCGTCGTGCGCACGCCCGGCGGAGCGGAAGTGCCGCTGAAGCACGTCGCTTCCGCGGAGTTCGTCCGATCCTCCACCGCGATTCACAAGGTCGACGGTCGGCGCGTCGTGACGGTCACGGCGAACGTGGATCCGGATGTCGTTACCGGCCAGTTGATCACGCCCGCTCTGGAGCGGGACATCCTGGCCCCGCTCGCGGCCGAGCACCCGGGCTTCGGCTACGGAGTCGGCGGCGAGCAGAGGCAGCAGAGAGAGATCATCGGCGCCCTGTCGGGCGCGATGCTGTTCGTGTTCATCATCATCTTCGCCCTGATCGCCATTCCCTTCGGATCCTGGTCCCAGCCGCTCATCATCATGGCCGCCATTCCCCTGGGTCTGGTCGGCGCCGTCGCGGGCCATCTGTTGCTGGGCCTCAGTTTCGGCTTCATGTCGGTGCAGGGCCTGGTCGGCTGCACCGGAGTCGTCGTCAACGACTCGCTGGTGATGGTCACCTTCATCAACGAGAAGAGAAGCGCCGGCCTGGCGGCGCAGGAGGCGATCATCGCCGGCGCCAAGGCCCGCGTCAGGTCGATTCTCCTGACCTCGGTGACCACGTTCGTCGGCGTCGCTCCGCTCGTCTTCGAGACAGACCCCGCGACCGTGCATCTGGTTCCGCTGGCGGCGGCGCTCGGCTTCGGCATCCTGATCGCCACGCCGCTGCTCATGCTGGTCGTTCCGGCGCTGGCGATGCTCCATGTAAGGGTTCAGGCCCGGCTACGCCTCTCGATGGGCGCCGGCGCAGCCGAGAGTCAGCCGGAAGTCGCCTGACCGCGACGGGAGCGCCGCTACCTGAGGGGGATTGCATCGATGGCATCTGCCCATCGATGCAAGCCCCTTCACCAGGGGTTCTGTTTCTCGGCCTTGACGTGGTCGGGCATTCTGTAGCTTAGGCCCCCCTCGTCGTACACGGAGATCTGGAGAAGCTGGGTCAGGTTGTTGGCCCGGACTGTCTCGGCGCCGGACCAGCGCCGCAGCAGGCGTTGTCTGGCCCGGAACAGCGCGAGCGTTCCGACGTGCCAGGGTCGCTGCTTCGGATAGCCGAAGGCGTTGGCGAGATCGTTGCCGATGAGCGCTCGCGAAAGGCGGTACGCCAGTTTCACGATCTTCTTCTTTTCGGCCTCGTCGTCGATCTTGGCAACGGAGGGAATCGACTGGATCAGCGCGTTCGCCAGTTCTCTCGATTCGACGCCGGGCGTCGGCTCACAAAGGAAAGCCAGTTCGTGCATTCGCTGGGCCTCTTCCTCGGAGGCGTACAGGATGGTCTCCGGAATGCCCATGAGGTAGCCGGAGTAGCGCCAGACGTCCATGACGCCCTTGCGTTCTTCCTCCGAGAATCTGGCGCCAAGGAGCGTCGAATAGTCGAGCAGGCGCTTCGAGAACACGGAAATGGCATAGCCCAGGTGCGCGGCGCTCAACGGAGTGCCCCAGGCCTCGTGGTCCCAGTCCGGGGACTTCGCGAGCAGACTTCTTATCCGCCCGTGCACGAAACGGACGCGGACTGACAGCTTCCAACCCTCGCCGTTCCTGTACAGGCCGTTCGGGAAGAAGATGTCGAGCAACTGGCGGTTGTTCTGCTTGAGGCGGCGGGTCGTGTACTTCACCCTTCCGGTGATGTAGAAGGACTTGGAGATCAAGGTCGAGAAGCCCTCGACCAGCACTCCGGCGACGAACGCGCCCAGCATGAGATCCGCGTTCTTGTAGAACGTGCGAATTCCCGGCTCCAGGCCGTCCCAGTCCAGCCAGGTCGGTTCTTCGAGGGTGTCGAAGAAATCGCGGAGCACCCGGGGCGCGCTGCACAGAGTGTCGCCTTCCCACTCGATGATGGCGCGAATGTAGCGATGCAGATCCGCCGGCGGCAGATCGGAGAGCTCCTCGAGGACCGCGTCGAGCTCGGGGTCGCCGATCGTCGTGTGGTGGATGTAGTTGTCCACCCCCTCCGGATCGGAGGGCCGAGCCCGCTGGTACGACTCCGAGTAAGCCGACGGCACTCTCATCGAGTCTCGTGCGCCACCTTCGACCCGCTCGGTGGTCACAAACCTCGGGTTCGTTGCCATCCACGAATCGTACACCTCTCGACGCCTGTCCACTTGCGAACTCGACATGCTAACGGATGAGCAACCGGGTCGACCGCGAGCCGAACCGGCGATCTCCCCTACCAGCGCAAGTGGGCCCGCAGCAGCACGCCGTGGTTGGGCAAACGGCTTCCGCGCTCCTCGCGGCCGGCCTCCGCGCTGAACCGAAGCCAATCGGCGAACTCGAAGTAGCTTCCGAGCCGGTAGCGCCGGGAACTGTCGTTGGTCAGGACCAGCCCGGCGAAGGGCGTCATGACTCCCCTGGCCAGGATCCCGGACAGACCGTAGCCGATCTCGGCATCGACCCGACCCGTCTGCCGTACCCGCTGGGAGCGCCCGTAGCTGCTCATCTCGTCCTGCTCGTAGAGGCGCCCGAAGGAGCCGATCCCCCCTGCGCCGTCACCCCAAGCGGGCGCCAGCGTCAGCGCCAGCCCGTGGCGGTCGACGCCCGGATCGAGGCGCACCAGGCCACCGACGCTCCACTCTTCGTAGTCGTCGTCCCGGTGGGCTACGAGGACGCGGCCCCGGCCAGCCACGGTCAGACCGATCGTCGTTTCCACGTAGCGGAGAGAACCGCCCAGTTCGAGGCCAAGGCCGGTCACTGCGTCGCCGCCATCGTGGCGCACGCCCAGCTCCAGCGACGGCGTCAGCATGCCACCGGAGTCGAGGGTCCGGGCGTAGCTGCCCTCGAGCGCCAGTCGCAGGCGCTGCACGTCGGAGGTCAGCGGCGAGATCAGGCCTCGGCCCTTGATATCGAGCAGTGCCACCGATCCTTCGCCCTTGAGCCTGAGCGAGGTCGTACCGCCCGCGATCATCTCCTCGCTCGAGAACAGCCGCCCGCTGGCGCCGACCGCCGCGGTCTTCATCGACATGTCGCTCGATTCCCTGCCAGCCAGATCGTCGTCGAGTTCCACATCGCCACGGCCGTAACCGAGCGTTGCCCAAGCCGCGAGCCCCGACTTGGGCAGGGACCAGCTCAGGTACGGATTCACACTGGTGATCTGCGTGTCGTACCGGCCTCCGGCCGCGACGTCGTCGGTCCGATCCATGTACTCGATCGAACCGGACGTCCGGGAAACCGACACGCCGCCCAGAAGATCGGGCCGGATCCGCATGTCGGCGCCGACGTGGAAGCTCAGGACGTCGCCGTCCCATTCGACCATGCTGTCGTCCGTGTCGGACAACCGGTAGTAGTCTCCGCTGCCCCAGATCGCGGCGCGGCGCCTCTGTGCGCCCTCACTCTCCGAGGACTCGAGCGGCATCGCGAACGAGAGGCCGCCCAGCGCCCGGTCGGAGTACCGCCAATCGCTGCCCGGCGTGTTGAACGGATCGAACGGCCCGCCGAGGCCGGTCTCGTCGGTAAGAGTCGATGCCGTCGCGGCAATCGATCCCGCCGTCGCCGCTGCGTCGATGCGGCCCGATATCGCGGACAGCGTGCTCGCCGCGACCGCCTGGGCCAGACGCGGCGCCACCTCCTCGTTGACGCGGCCCACGCGCGCCTCACCGGACGCGGAGGTGTCCTCGCCAATCGTGCCGACTCCCGCGCCATCGCCCAGATCGATGCCGGCGGGGAAGCCCTCGGCGGTCTCGCTGAGTAGCACGCTGAACGTCTCGTCCTCCTCCGCACGCGAATCGGCCGCCGTTCTCACGGCGAAGGTCCTGGTCAACTCGGAGCCGGTCGCCCCGGCCGCGAACCGCAGCGTGCCGTTCACGGGCGCGAAGTCGTCCACACCCGCCGTGTCGCCCGCCTGGATTGCGGTCGCGTAGGCCACCTCCACGTCCGCGCCGGGACTGCCGGAGAGCGAGACGGCGAACGTCAGTTCGCTGCCTTCCGGTCCGGCAGCGTCGCTGATCGACACTGTTGCCGCGTCGCTGGCGGAGATCGTGCCGGTACCGGTTCCGTCGGCGATGCTCACGCCGAACGGGAAGCGGGCGCCAGAGGGCTGGCTCAAGGAAACGGTAAACGTCTCGGCGCCCTCAGCCAACTCGTCGTCCGTGACGGCGACGCTGAAGGTCTGTGACAACGCCGCACCCGCGGAACCGGC
Source organism: Acidobacteriota bacterium (assembly GCA_011525365.1). Lineage (GTDB taxonomy): Bacteria > Acidobacteriota > Thermoanaerobaculia > Multivoradales > Multivoraceae > Multivorans. The sequence continues at coordinate 739,196 of WTGQ01000002.1, read as the reverse complement.
AGCGAACGTCAGGCTGCCGGAAGCGCTCGTGAAGTCGCTCGGCGCCGCGGTGTCCGCCGACCCGATCCCGGTTGCATAGGCCACCGTCACCGGAGCGCCCGGACTGGCGGACAAGGTGACCGTGAACGTCAGATCGCCGCCCTCGTCGCCCGCGGCGTCGCTCACCGACAGTTCCGCAGAACCGGCGCCGATGATCGTGCCGGTACCTGTCGCGTCACCGATGCTGATGCCGGGCGGGAAACCCGTCGACGGCACCGACAGCGTCACGGTGAACGTCTCATCGCCCTCCACGAGATCGTCCGCGACCGCCGCCACGGTGAACGTCCGGGACAGGGCCGCCCCAGTGGCGCCGGCTGCGAAGACCACACTGGCGCCGGCGCTTTCGAAGTCCGACTGCGACGCCGTGTCGCCCGACCCGATGCTCGTCGCCCACTCCACCGCTACCGCCGAAGCCGGGCTGCCCGACAGCGTGACCGTGAACGTCAGGTCGCCGCCCTCGTCGCCCGACGCGTCGCTCACCGACAGCTCTGCCGAGCCGGCGGCGGCGATCGTCCCCTTGCCCGTCGCGTCCTTGATGCCGATACCAGGCGGGAAACCGCCCGCCGGTGCCGAGAGAGTCACCGTGAACGTCTCGTCGCCCTCCACCAGATCGTCCGCGACCGCCGCCACGGTGAACGCCTGGGACAGCGCCTCACCCGCCGCGCCCGCGGCGAAGGTCAGGCTGCCGCTGGCGCTCTCGAAGTCAGACGCCGACGCCGTGTCGCCCGACTCGACGCTGGTCGCGTAGGCCACGGTCACCTCGGAAGCCGGGCTACCGGACAGGGTGACCGTGAACGTCAGGTCGCCGCCCTCGTCCCCCTCCGCGTCGCTCACCGACAACTCCGCCGAGCCGCCTCCGGTGATCGTCCCCGTGCCCGTCGCGTCCTTGATCTCTACTCCAGACGGCAAACCGCCCGCCGGCGCCGACAGCGTCACCGTGAACGTCTCGTCGCCCTCCACCAGATCGTCCGCGACCGCCGCCACGGTGAACGCCTGGGACAGCGCCTCACCCGCCGCGCCCGCGGCGAAGGTCAGGCTGCCGCTGGCGCTCTCGAAGTCAGACGCCGACGCCGTGTCGCCCGACTCGATGCTCGTCGCGTAGTCCACCGTAACCTCGGAAGCCGGGCTGCCGGACAGGGTGACCGTGAACGTCAGATCGCCGCCCTCGACCCCCTCCGCGTCGCTTACCGACAACTCCGTCGAAACCGCAGGCGTCGTGTCCGCAATCGTCCCGGTGCCGGTCGCGTCCTTGATGCCGACGCCTGGCGGAAGACCGCCCGCAGGCGCCGACAGAGTCACCGTGAACGTCTCGTCGCCCTCCACCAGATCGTCCGCGACCGCCGCCACGGCGAACGTCTGGGACAGCGCCGCGCCCGTCGCGTTCGCGGCGAAGGTCAGGCTGCCGCTGGCGCTCTCGAAGTCCGATTCCGACGTCGTGTCGTCCGGTCCAATGGCGGTCGCGTAGTCCACCGTCACCGCCGAAGCCGGGCTCTCGGAAAGAGTGACCGTGAACGTCAGGTCGCCGCCCTCGTCGCCCGAAGCGTCGCTCACCGACAGCTCCGCCAAACCGCCCCCGGTGATCGTCCCGGTGCCGGTCGCGTCCTTGATGCCGACGCCAGGCGGGAAACCGCCCGACGGCGCCGACAGGGTCACCGTGAACGTCTCGTCGCCCTCCACCAGCTCGTCCGCGACCGTCGTCACGGTGAACGTCCGGGACAGCGCCGCGCCCGTCGCGTTCGCGGCGAAGGTCAGGCTTCCGCTGGCACTCTCGAAGTCCGAGCCGACGCGGTGTCGCCCGGCTCGACGCTCGTCGCGTAGTCCACCGTCACCGCCGAAGCCGGGCTATCGGAAAGCGTGACCGTGAACGTCAGGTCACCGCCCTCGTCGCCCGAAGCGTCGCTCACCGACAACTCCGCCAAACCGCCACCGGTGATCGTCCCCGTACCGGTCGCGTCGCCGATGCTGATGCCCACCGGGAATCCGTCCGACGGCGCCGACAGGGTCACCGTGAACGTCTCGTCGCCCTCCGCCAGACTGTCAGCGACCGTGGTAACCGTGAACGTCTGGGACAGCGCCTCGCCCGTCGCGTTCGCGGCGAAGGCCAGGCTGCCGCTGGCACTCTCGAAGTCCGACTCCGACGCCGTGTCGTCCGGTCCAATGCCGGTCGCGTAGTCCACCGTCACCGCCGAAGCCGGGCTGCCCGACAGCGTGACGGTGAACGTCAGGTCGCCGCCCTCATCGCCCGAAGCGTCGCTCACCGACAACTCCGCCGAGCCGCCCCCGGTGATCGTCCCCGTACCGGTCGCGTCGCCGATGCTGATGCCCACCGGGAATCCGTCCGACGGCGCCGACAGGGTCACCGTGAACGTCTCGTCGCCCTCCGCCAGATCGTCCGCGACTGTCGTCACGGTGAACGTCTGGGACAGCGCCGCGCCCGTCGCGTCCGCCGCGAACGTCACGCTGCCGCTGGCGCTCTCGAAGTCGGACGCCGACGCGGTGTCGTCCGGCCCAATGCCGGTCGCGTAGTCCACCGTCACCGCCGCAGTCGGGCTGTCGGAAAGAGTGACCGTGAAGGTCAGGTCGCTGCCCTCGAGTCCCTCTGCATCGCTGACCGACAGCGTTGCCTCCCCGCGCCCACCGGACCCCGTGATCGTCCCGGTGCCGGTCCCGTCACCGATGCTGACGCCCGGTGGGAAGCCGTCCGCGGGCGCCGACAACGTGACGGTGAACGTCTCCTCGCCCTCCGCCAGACCGTCGTCGACTGCGGCCACCGTGAATGTCTGGGACAGCGCCTCACCGGTCGCTTCCGCCTCGAAGGTCAGGCTGCCGCTGGTGCTCTCGAAGTCCGACTCCGACGCCGTATCGCCCGACTCGATGCTGGTCGCGTAGTCCACGGTGACCGCCGATCCCGGGCTGCCGGACAGCGTGACGGTGAACGTCAGGTCACCACCCTCGTTGCCCTCGGCGTCGCTTACCGACAGCGTTGCCCCGCCGGGTCCACCGGGCCCACCGGGCCCACCGGTCCCGGCGATCCTCCCGCCACCGGTTGCGTCGCCGATGCTGATGCCGGGCGGGAAGCCGTCCGCGGGCGCCGACAGAGTGACCGTGAACGTCTCAGGCCCCTCGGCCAGACCGTCGGCAATCGCGGCCACGGTGAAGGTCTGGGACAGTGCCTCGCCGGTCGCTTCCGCCTCGAACGTCAGGCTGCCGCTGGCGCTCTCGAAGTCCGACTCCGACGCCGTGTCGTCCGGTCCAATGCCGGCCGCGTAGTCCACCGTTACCGCCGACGCCGAACTGGCGGACAGTGTGACCGTGAACGTCAGGTCACTGCCCTCGGGGCCCTCGGCGTCGTTCACCGACAGCGTCGCCGAGCCCGAGGACCTGATCGTGCCCGTGGAGGTCCCGGCCCTGACGCTGATGCCGACGCCGGCAGGGAATCCACCCAGGGGCGGCGACAGCGTTACGGTGAACGTCTCGGGGCCTTCGACGAGTCCGTCGTGGAGCGTGTCCACGGTGAACCTCTTGAACAGGCCCGTGCCCGAAGCTTCCGCCGCGAAGGTCAGGGTGCCGCTGGCGCTCTCGAAGTCGGACGCCGACGCCGTGTCGTCCGACGAGATGCTCGTCGCGTAGTTCACCGTGACCTGATCGGCGGGGCTTGCCGACAGGGCGACCGTGAACGTCAGGCGGCCGCCCTCGCCGGTCGAGGCGTCGCTCACCGACAGCGCCGCCAGACCCGACGCCGTGATCGTCCCCTTGGAGGTCCCCTCACTGATGCTGATGTTGGGCGGAAGGCCGCCCGCGGGCGCGGACATCGTCATCGTGAACTCTTCGTCGCCCTCCACCAGCTCGTCGTCGGACACGGGCACCGTGATCGCCTGCGTCAGCGCCTCGCCTGTGGCCCCCGTCGCAAAGGTCAGGCTGCCGCTGGTGGACGTGTAGTCGGAACTCCCCGCCGTGTCGCCGAACTCCGTGCTCGTCGCATAGTCCACGATGACGTCGGCGCCGGGACTGCCCGACAGGGTAACGGCGAACGTCAAGTCGCCGCCCTCGCCACCCGAGGCGTCGGTCACCGACAGCGTCGCCGGATCGCTGGCGTTGATCGTCCCCGTGCCGGTGCTCTTGCTCAGGCTGATACCCGGCGGGAAGTTGCTCGACGGCTCCGTCAGGGTGACCGTGAACGTCTCCGGCCCCTCCGCCAGATTGTCGTCGGTCGCAGCCACCGTGAACGTCTGCGACAGGCCGGCGCCCCTCGCGCCCGCCTCGATCGTCACGGTGCCCGAGGTGCTGGTGAAGTCCGACTGCAACGCCGTGTTGCCGGACGCGATGCTGGTCGCGTAGTTCACCGTCACTTCATTGCCGGGCCTGGCCGACAGCGTGACGGTGAACGTCAGGTTGCCGCCTTCGGAGGCGCTCGTGTCGGTTACGGAAAGCGACGCGGAGCCCTTCGCATCGATCGCTCCCTCGGCGGTGCCGTCGTTGATGCTGATGTTCGGCGGGAAGCCACCCGACGGCGCCGTGAGCGTGACCGTGAACGTCTCCCTGCCCTCGACCAGCTCATCGTCCGTCAGAGCTACGGTGAACGTCTTCGCCAGTCCCGTGCCAGTCGCACCTGCCGCAAAGGTCAGCGTGCCGCTCGTGCTCGTGAAGTCCGACGCCGCCGCCGTGTCGCCGGTCTCGATACTCGTCGCGTAGTCCACCGTCACCGCGGCATCCGGACTCCCGGACAGGTTGACGGTGAATGTCACGTTGGCGCCCTCGCCACCCGTCGCGTCGATCACCGACAGCGTCGCCGGATCGCTCGCGTTGATCGTCCCCGTGCCCGTTGAGTCGCTGATGCTGATACTCGGCGGGAAGTTGCTCGACGGCTCCGAGATGGTCACTGTAAAGGTCTCAGCGCCCTCCGCCCGGGCGTCGTCGGTCGTGGCCACAGTAAACGTCTGCGTAAGGCCGCCACCCGTGGCCTCTGCCGCGAAGGTCACGGTGCCCGTCGTGCTCGTGAAGTCCGACGACGCCGCCGTGTTGCCGGACGCGATGCTGGTCGCGAAGTCCACCGTCACCTGAGCGCCCGGACTACCCGACAGGGTCACCGTGAACGTCGCGTTGCTCCCCTCGTTCGCCGAGGAGTCGTTGACCGACAGCGTCGCCGCATCGCTCGCGTTGATCGTCCCGACGCCCGTCGCATCGTTGATGCTGATGCCGGGCGGGAAGTTGCCCGACGGTTCCGAGATGGTCACCGTGAACGTCTCCGCGCCCTCCGCCAGAGCGTCGTCGGTAGCGGCCACTGTGAACGTCTTCGTCAGGCCCGCGCCGGTCGCTCCCGAAGCGAACGTCACGGTGCCCGTCGTGCTCGTGAAGTCAGCCTGAACCGCCGTGTTGCCGGACGCAACGCTAGTCGCGAAGTCCACCGTCACCGCAGCGCCAGGACTGCCCGACAGGGTCACCGTGAACGACACATTGCTTCCCTCGTTCGCCGAGGAGTCGTTGACTGACAATGTCGCCGCGTCGCTCGCGTTGATCGTCCCGACGCCCGTCGCGTCGCTGATCGTGATGCCCCCCGGCAACGTGCCCGAGATGGTCACCGTGAACGTCTCCGCGCCCTCCGCCAGGGCGTCCTGCGTCGTGGCCACCGTGAACGTCTTCGTCAGGCCCGCGCCCGTCGCGCCGGAAGCGAAGGTCACGCTGCCCGTCGTGTTCGTGAAGTCCGACTGCGCCGCCGTGTTGCCGGACGCAACGCTGGTCGCGAAGTCCACCGTCACCGCAGCGCCAGGACTGCCCGACAGGGTCACCGTGA
>WTGQ01000002.1:732710-733266 GCA_011525365.1 Acidobacteriota bacterium | reverse complement strand
TTCGTGAAGTCCGACTGCGCCGCCGTGTTGCCGGACGCAACGCTGGTCGCGAAGTTCACCGTCACCGCCGAGGCCGGACTCCCCGACAACGTCACCGTGAACGACACGTTGCTCCCCTCGTTCGCCGAGGCGTCGTTCACCGACAGCGTCGCCGCGTCGCTCGCGTTGATCGTCCCCGTGCCCGTCGTGGCGGTGGAGTTGAGGCTGATGCCCCCGGGGAAGCCGCCTGAAGGCGCCGACAACGTCACCGTGAACGTCTCCGCACCCTCCGCAAAGACGTCGTTCGTAGTGGCCACCGTGAACGTCTCCGTAAGGTCCGTCGCCTGCGCCGCGAACGTCACGCTGCCTGTCGTGTTCGTGAAGTCAGCCTGCACCGCCGTGTCGCTACCCCCAACGCTGGTCGCGAAGTCCACGACCACCTGCGCGTCCGGACGCCCCGACAGGGTCACCGTGAACGTCACGTTGCTCCCCTCGTTCGCCGATGCGCTGTTCACCGACACAGTCGCCGCGTCGCTCGCGTTGATCGTCCCCGTGCCCGTCGTGGCGGTGGAGTTGA
>WTGQ01000002.1:257695-732610 GCA_011525365.1 Acidobacteriota bacterium | reverse complement strand
TCGCCGATGCGCTGTTCACCGACACAGTCGCCGCGTCGCTCGCGTTGATCGTCCCGACGCCCGTCGAGTCGCTGATGCTGACGCCCGCCGGGAAGTTACTCGCCGGTTCCGTCAAGGTGACCGTGAATGTCTCCGCACCCTCCGCAAAGACGTCGTCGGTCGCCGCCACGGTGAACGTCTGCGTAAGGTCCGACGCGCCCGACGCAAACGTCACGGTGCCGCTGGCGCTCGTGAAGTCGGATGTCGCGGCCGTGTCGCCGGTCTCCACGCTCGTCGCGTAGTCCACCGTCACCTCGTCGCTCGGGCTGGCGGACAGGGTGACCGTGAACGTCACGTTGCTGCCCTCGTTGGCCGAGGCGTCGTTCACCGACAGCATCTGAGCGCTCAGCGAGCCCGCCCCGAGGGCGGCGCCGAAGAGCACCGCACAGGCGGCGAAGGTCAGGTTCCGGCTTCGGGGGTTCGACTTCACGGACGACCTCGCGATCTCGTCTCGTGGCGCGGCGCGAGACGTGTAACTCGTACCTCTGATCCGCGTCTCTCCCGGAGCGCGAAGGGCGCGTCTCGGACCAAGCTCCTTACCCTGCGCTCGCGAGGACCGATCACGATGGACCGGGACTCTACAGAGCTAATGGAATAGAAACGCGATCGTCTGTCGCTATTAAGCGACAGAAACGTGATTTCACCGTGACGAGCGTCGGGCGGTGGCCTCTACCAGGCCGATGCCGGATCTATCCCGGTCCCAGCACCAGCACGCCGTTGCTACCGCCGAAGCCGAAACTGTTCTTCATCACGAAGGGCCGTTCGAGCGGCTCCGGATCGCCGCGCACCAGCCGGACGCGGCAGTCCGGATCGGGATGCTCGAGGTTCAGGTTCGGCGGCAGCCGGCCCTGCTCGATGCCGAGCAGGGCCGCGATCGCCTCGATCGCGCCGGACGCCCCCAGGGTGTGGCCGAAGTAGGACTTGTTGGCGGAGACCGGAGCTTCCTCGGCGGCGTCGCCCAGCACCGCGCAGATCGACTCGCTCTCGCAGACGTCGTTGGCCAGCGTGGCGGTGCCGTGGGCGTTCACCGCACCGAGATCAGCCGGTTCGACCCCGGCGGACGCCAGAGCCGCCCGCATCGCCACGGCCTGGCCCTCGGCGCTCGGGCTCGTGATGTGAGTGGCGTCGGACGACTCGCCGTAACCCACGATCTCGCCCCGGATCCGGGCGCCCCGGCTTCGGGCCCGGTCCCGCGACTCGAGCACCAGCATGCCGGCGCCCTCGCCGAGGACGCAGCCGTCGCGGCCGGCGTCGAAGGGCCGGCAGGCCCGCGCCGGATCCGGGTTCTTCGACATCACGCCCAGGTTGTTCCAGACGCCGTAGTAGAACGGGTCGAAGAAGCCGTCGGCGCCGCCGGTCAGCACGGTGTCGGCGTAGCCGTGCCGCACCATCCGGTAAGCCGTGCCCATCGCGTTGGTCGCCGACGTGCACGCCGAAATGACGACGAAGTTGGCGCCTGTGAGCCGGAAGTGGATCGAGATGCCGCCCGAGATCGCGTTGTCCATGACGCGCGGCACGCTGGTCGGCCGCAGGCCGCGGACGCCGCGTTCCGCGAAGCGCTGCTGCAACGTCGTGTTGCTCTCGGCCGCGCCGACCGCGGTACCCAGGATCACCGCCACCGGCTGGGCCTCGTAGGGCGGAGCGCCGTCGATCAGGCCCGCGTCCTCGAGGGCCTCGGCCGCGGTCACCAGGCCCAGGTCAACGGCCCGGTCCGTCGGTCGACGGCGCAGTCGCTTGAGCCCGGCCGGGACGAACTCCGGATCGACCTCGCCGCCGATACCGACCTTCATCTCCGACGTGTCCAGCGACTGGAGCCTGGCGATGCCGCCCCGGCCGGCGAACAGGCTGGTCCGGAACGACTCGATGTCCGTGCCGATGGCGCAGGCGACGCCGAGGCCGGTAACCGCGACGCGGCGGGTTTCAGCCATACATCGACAACCCGCCGTTGACGTGAATCACCTGGCCGGTGACGTACGACGACTCCGACGACAGCAGGAAGAGCGCGCAGGCGGCGACCTCCGCCGGCGTCCCCAGACGACCGAGCGGCACGCGCAGCCGCTGACGCTGGTCGTCCGACAGCTCGGTCGTCATGTCCGTCTCGATGAAGCCGGGCGACACCGCGTTGCAGCGGACCCCGAAGCGGGCCGCCTCCAGGGCGAGGCTGCGGGTGAGGCTGACCATCCCGGCTTTCGACGCGGCGTAGTCGGCGCCCATCCACGCTCCCGGGCCGTGAGCCGCGAGCGAGGCCATGTTGACAATGCTGCCGCCCCTCGCCTTGCGCATGACCTTGTAGGCGGCGCGGGAAGCGGCGAACGTCGACTCCAGGTTCACGCGCTGGGTCACGCGCCAGGAATCCAGGTCGAGACCGCGGAAGGCGACCGGCCGGCCGCCGCCGGCGTTGTTGACCAGGCCGTCGATCCGGCCGCAGCGCTCGACCACCTGGTCGACCAGGGCCGCGGCGTTGGCCGGATCGTCGAAGTCGGCAGCGAGCGGCAGGACGCTCTCCGAACCGATCTCGCCGCAGACCGCCTCGACCTGGGCGAGTTCCCGCCCGTGCACGGCGACGGTCGCGCCGAGCGCGGCCGCGGCCTCGGCGGTCGCCCGGCCGATGCCGCGGGTCGAACCGGTGACGAGGACCACCTGGCCTTCGAGAGTGGCGGAGAGGGAAGCGGTCATGTGCCGGCCGCAATCGTAGCGCCGTCGGACCGCGGCCGCCCGTGCGGCTCAGGAAGGGGTCAGCCGCCAGGATGACGTGCGCGCTTGAGAGGAGATGGAAGGGGGGTGCGCGCACTCGGCTTCACTCGCTCCGGTCGGTCGCCGGTTATGGGGGCGTCGGCGGCAGTCGCTCGTTCAGACGCACCTGGCGGCTGACCCCCTCCCGAGCCGCACGGGCTGGACGGCGTTGCTGTTTGCATCCGGAACCGTCGTACCATCCCCAACCGGATGGCGATTCCTCTGGTGGACGGGCAGCGCGTCGAGGCTCAGACGGGCGACAGTTTGCTCGTCACGATGTTCCGGACCGGGCTACACCCGACCGGTGGCGGGTGCCTGTGCCTGGGAGGGGATTGCCCGAACTGTCTCGTAACGGTTGACGGCGTCGCCTACACGCGGAGTTGTCAGGTGCGGGCGCGAGACGGGATGGTCGTACGGCGGGATCATCTGGGAGGCGAGGAACCGGCCCTGCTGTCGGACGAACCGACGTCGGGCGGAAACGCGGCGCCGGTGGTTCATGTCCACTGCGACACGGTCGTCATCGGGCAGGGCGACTCGGGGCGCGAGGCCGCGCGGGAGGCCAGGGACGCGAGCCTGAACGTCGTGACTCTGGACGCGCGTGACGGGCAGCACGTGACCGGGGTCTATCCGGGGCCTCTGGTCGTCGCCTCGGACCAGGCGGGGCGCGTGCTCCACGTCCATCCGCGGCGGGAGATCGTCGTCGCCACCGGCGCCGCGGAGATCCAGCCGGTCGTTCCCGGCAGCGATCTTGAGGGACTGGTCACGGCGCGTGGGGCAACGGAGCTCGTGGCCGCGGGTATCGACCTGGGCCCTGCCGTCGCCGTCGGTGAGCGACCGGCGGGCCTGCCGGCCGACTCGCTGGTCGCCCACTTCCCGGTCGGCAAAGGCGGCTGGGAGCTCGTCCGCTTCGAGGGAGACGGCCGGGTCGAGGCGGTGATCGTCCGCCGGCACGGCGATGCCGATGCCACCGACGAGCGGATCGAATGCGATACGGCGATCCTCGGCCTCGGCCGCAACCCACGCAACGCGCTGGCACGGATGGCCTCGGACCTGCCGGTGCGAGTCGTCGGCAGCGCCGCGATGGAACCCGAACTGCCGCCCTGCCCCGGGGAGGGAACCGTGTGCCCGTGCAGCGGCGTCACCGTCGCCGACCTCGACGGCGTGTGGGAGCGCGGCTTCCACGAGATGGAGCTGCTCAAACGGGCGACGCTCGCCGGCACCGGCACCTGCCAGGGCGGCGTCTGCCTACCCTACCTGCGCAGCTTCCTGCTGGAGCGGGGCGGCCGGCTTCAGCCCGCGTTCACGGCCCGGCCGCTGAACCGGCAACTGACCGTGCGCGAACTGGCCGCGGGCGCGCACACCGCCGTGACCGCGCGCTCGCCCCTCCACGACGAGCACCTGAGCCTCGGCGCGCGGATGGACCGCGCCGGCGGCTGGTGGCGGCCCTGGACCTACGGCCGGAAGGACGACGAGTACCACTCCGTGCGCGAGCGCGTCTCGCTCGGCGACGTGAGTTCGCTGGGCAAGATGGCGATCTCCGGCCCGGACGCCGAAGCGTTCCTCGAGCGGATCGTCCCCACCAGGGTCGCGACGATCCGTCCCGGCCGCTGCCGCTACGTCCTGATGCTGGACGAACGCGGCTACTTGCTGGACGACGGCATGCTTTGCCGAGAGGCGGACCAGGGCGCCGGCGATCGCTTCTTCCTGACCTCGACCTCGGGCGGGTCCGGCTTCTTCGAACTCTGGCTGCGCGACTGGGCCGAGGCCTTCAGCTGCGATGTCCGCATCCTCAACCAGACGGCGTCGCTGGCGGCGATCAACGTCACAGGCCCCCGGGCGGCGCGGCTGCTGGCGCGTGCCGGCGCCCGGGAGCTGCCCGCGTTCGGCCGCCACCGGCAGATGCGTATCGCCGGTGTCGACTGCCGGGTCGTTCGCCTCAGCTTCACCGGCGAACTCTCGTACGAGCTCCACCATCCGGCCGCCGACGCCCGCAAGCTGTGGCGGAGGCTGCTGGCCGCGGGCGCCGGGTTCAGGGTCCAGCCGCACGGGCTCGAGACCCTGCTCCGCCTGCGGCTCGAGAAGGGCCACATCGTCGTCGGCCAGGACACGGACTACGACTCGACCCCCCGCCGGCTCGCCCACGAGTGGGCGGTCAACCTGGACAAGGGCGACTTCGTCGGCCGCCAGGCCATCCTGCGGACCAACAAAGAATCGCTCGACAAGCGGCTGGTCGCACTCCGGGTCGAGGATCCGCCGCCGCCGGGAACTGTCGAGGCTCCCTCCGCCGAGGGCGCGGCGATCCATGACGGCGACCGCTACGCCGGCTACGTGACGTCCGACGCCGGCACGTCGGCAGGCGGCGGCACACCGATGCTCGGCTGGCTCTACCTGGACGCGGAGGGCAATTTGCCCCGCGAGGTCACGGTCGACGGACGACGGGCCCGGCGAGTCGACGGCGCCACCTACGACCGGGAGGGCGAACGGGCGCGGGTGGCGGTCGACACAGCGAGCGAATCGCCGGCGAACGTCCGTGAGTTCCCGGTGGCCCGTCCCGAGGCAACCGACCTCGCCGCCGAATCCCCGTTCGAGCCGCCGCGGATGCGCCGGCTCGAAGCGACGCGCGTGTCGGCCACGCCCGCGGCTCTCGACGCGCTGGTCGCGGAGCCGCCCTGGCCCGCCGGCGCGCTCGCCTTCCGCACCGCTCCCGACGAACTCCTGGTGACGGCGACGCCGGACTTCGAAGTCGCAGCCGACCCGCACGCCATCGTCGAACGGGAAACCGCGTTCAGCTACGTATGGCTCGACGAGGCCACGGCCGAGCGGTTCCTCGACCGCGAGTGCGAATGGCGTCGGCCCGACGCAAGGCCGGCCCTCGCCCAGGGCGAAGTCGCCGGCATCCCGGCCAAGCTCTGGCTCGAGGCCGGGAGGATCCTCGTCCTCACGCCGGCCCCGTTCGCGGCCGCCTTCCAGCGCCGACTGACCGGCTCGCTCACCGAAACCGACGAGGCCGCACGATGAACGAGTTCGTCGAGCGCCAGATGAAGCTGACCTGGCGGCCGCCGAAGAAGAGCTACGACGTGGTGATCGTCGGAGCCGGGGGCCACGGACTTGCCACCGCCTACTACCTGGCGACGCGCCACGGGATGTCGAACGTCGCCGTCTTCGAGCGCGGCTACATCGGCGGCGGCAACTCGGGACGGAACACGACGATCATCCGCGCCAACTACGGCATCCCGGCCGCGGTCCGCTTCTACCAGCGCAGCGTCGACCTCTACCGGGGTCTGGAAGAGGAAACCGGTCGCTGGCTCATGCACCAGGCCAAGGGTCTGTTGTGGATGGCGCACTCGGAGGCGGCAGTGCGGGCCGAACGGATGCGGGCGAAACTGAACACCGAGTTCGGCGCCGAAACCGAGTTCGTCGGGCCGCGACAGGTCCAGGAACTCTGCCCGGAGCTTGACATGTCGGGCGGCGGCCGCTGGCCGGTGCTGGGCGCCTCCTACCACCCGCAGGGGGCCACCGCCCGCCACGACCGGGTGGTCTGGGCGCTCGCCGAAGGAGCGATGGAACGCGGCGCCCACATCCACCAGAACACGCCGGTGGAAGGTCTGATCCTCGACGGCGAGCGGGTCGCCGGCGTCAGGACCGCGGCCGGCGACGTCGCCGCCGGCGCGGTCGTCTCGGCGGTCGGCGGCCACGTCAGCCGCATCGCGGCCATGGCGGGCCTCCGGCTGCCCATCCGCACGCACCGCCTGCAGGCGTTCGTCACGAACCACTACCGGCAGCAGTTCGGGCCCATCGTCGCCTCTTCGGAACTCTTCTTCTACGCCTCGCAGACCGCCCGCGGCGAGATGCTCCTGGGCGCCGAGATCGACCCGCAGCCCAGCTTCTCGTACCGCTCGAGCCACGACTTCGTCCAGGACGTCTGCCGGCGCGCGCTCTGCCTGCTGCCCTTCATGTCGAACCTCCGGGTGCTGCGGCAATGGACGGGCGTCTGCGACATGAGTCCCGACTACTCGCCGATCATGGGGCGGACCGGCGTGCCCGGCTTCTTCCTCACGACCGGCTGGGGCACCTGGGGCTTCAAGGCGATCCCGGCCGGCGGCGAGCAGATGGCGGAGCTCATCGCGACCGGGGAAGTACCGGAACTGATCGCGCCGTTCGGGCTCGATCGCTTCGCCCGCGACCGTACGATGGCGGACCGCGGCTCGGCGGGGACGCACTAGCCATGAGCCTGCGCATCCCCTGCCCGACCTGCGGCGACCGTTCGGTCCACGAGTTCGTCCACGGCGAGATCCGGCGCGTGCCGGACCACCTGACCGACCCGGACGAGCGCGATCTGGACTTCGCCTTCCACCACGACAACGAGGAAGGCGTCGTCACCGAACGCTGGTTCCACGCCCAGGGCTGCCGCCGCTGGTTCGAGGTCCGGCGCGACACGAGGACAGACCGGATCGTCGAACCCGACAGTTCCTGACTGTCGGGCCAGTTTGCGGCTACAATCCGGAACACAGTCCGCAACCAGAACCCGGAGGACGCCGCACATGGCCCGACGCACTCTCATTCTCACCATCCTGCTCGCCTTCGCGGCCGCCGCCGCCATCGTCGCGTCCGACGACATCCCCCGCCGGCACGACGGCAAGCCCGATCTCTCCGGCACCTACGACATCGCCACGCTGACACCGCTGCAGCGGCCCCAGCAGTACGGCGACAACCTGACCCTGACGCCGGAACAGGCGCAGGCGATCGCCGACCACTGGCGGCGGAACTTCGAGAAGGACTACGCGCCGAGCGACCCGAACCGCGAGGCGCCGCCGGAGGGGGGCACCGGCATCTACGCGCCCGAGTTCACGGGCGCCGCGGGCAAGGTCGGCGGCTACAACGCCTTCTACGTCGACATCGGCGACGGAAACTTCCAGCTCGATGGCGAGTACCGAACGTCGATCATCACGGAGCCCGCGAACGGCCGGATGCCGGCGCTCACCGACGCCGCGAAGAAGCGGGTCGCCGAGTCGGCACTCTTCCGACACGAGAACACCGGCACCGCCTGGTGGATCGATCGCGACTTCGGCCCCTACGACGACCCGGAGCTCCGCCCGCACGCCGAGCGCTGCCTGCTGGGCTTCGGCTCCACCGCCGGGCCGCCGGCGCTGCCCGTCATGTACAACAACATGAAGCGGATCGTGCAGACCGACACGCACCTGATGATCCTGGTCGAGATGAACCATGACGCGCGAATCATCCCCATCGACTCCGCCCACGACGACAACGTCGAGAGCTGGCTCGGTGAGTCGGTCGGCCGCTGGGAAGGCGACACGCTGGTCGTGAAGACGAAGAACTTCGGCGACGACTACAGCTTCACGCAGGGCTCGAAGGAGATGGTGATCACCGAGCGCTTCAGCCGCATCGACGAGGACACCCTGCTCTACGGCTTCACCGTCAACGACCCGAACACCTGGACCGAACCCTGGGGCGGGGAGTACCCGTGGCCGGCCAGCACGAACAAGGTCTTCGAGTACGCCTGCCACGAAGGCAACTACGCCCTCGGCGGCATCCTCCGCGGCGCCCGGCTCCTCGAGGAGGAAGCCCTCGCAGGCGAGGCCGCCTCCACCGGCGGCGGCGGCTCCGAGTAGACACCACTGCCCGCTGCTATGGTCGGCGGCTCAATCTCCCTGGAGGACAACCCAATGCGCCGCGCACTGTTCGTTCTGCTAATCGCTAGTCTCCTCTCCGTGACTGCCGCCGCCGCCGACAATCACGGCCCAAGGATCGAAGACCTGGCCTGGATGACCGGAACCTGGAGCAGCCCGCAGTTGGAAGAGAACTGGGCCATTCCCAAGAACGGCTCGATGGTGGCCCGGGTCCGCGGCTTCTCGCCCGACGGTACGACGAACATGATCGAGTTGATCTCGATCGAGGAAGAGAACGACTCCCTGGTGCTGCGCCTCAAGCAGTGGAACCCCGGCATGGAGCCTCGCTACGACGGCTTCCTGGTGATGAAGCTCGTCGAGTCGAAGGACAGGATGATCAAGTTCGAGGACACGGGCGAAGGAGCAACAGTTCTGGCCAAGCTGGGCTACAGCCGGCCCGCCGACGACAAGTTCGTCATCTCGATCGAGACGCCCACCGGCCAGTCGTTCGAGATCACGCTCGACGCCGTCAAGTAGCCCGGCCCGGTGGCCCTGAGCCGGTTCGGCATCGCGGCGTCCGCGGCGCTCATCGTCGCGGGCGCCGAGCTGCTTACGGGGACAGGCATCGCCACCGCCCAGGATCGACCTGCCAGCCCGGCGGGCGCCGCCGCGACCCAGATCGGCGGGTACTTCGACCCCCGCTCCGGCTACGTCAACGGCGGCTGGATCGAAGTCAGGTACGGGCGGCCGTTGCGCCGCGGCCGGGACATCTTCGGTCCGCCCGACTTCATCGCGTTCCTCAACGACGGCGCCCCGGTGTGGCGGGCGGGCGCGAACCTGACGACCCGGTTGATCACGGAGCTGCCGCTCGTCATCGACGAGACCCGCCTCGAGCCGGGCGAGTACACGATGTTCATCCAGCTCGGACCGGAGCGGTGGATCCTGATCGTCTCCGAGTGGCCGGCGCAGGAACGGTACGACTACCACGACCGCACGGCGCTCTTCGGCGCCTACGGCTACACCCCGGACAAGGACGTGCTGCGCACCGACATGACGCTCCAGCCACTGCCCATGTCCTTCGAGCAGTTGTCCTGGCAGTTCCTCGACGTGACGCCGGAAGGCGGCCGCCTGGCCCTGATCTGGGACCGCCAGATGGCGTCGGTGCCATTCCAGGTGGCTTCGCCGGAGACAAGAGAAACCGAGGACTGAGTCCGACTACTCACCGCCGCTCGTTCCGGCGGCGGCCGCCAGCGCGTCCGCTTCGAGCAGCCGCGCGCCGCGCATGATGTTGCCCATCGCGTAGTTGCCTTCGTGGCAGGCGTACTCGTAGACCTTGTTCGTGGTCGCCGGCCAGGTGTAGTCGCCCTTCCAGGGCCGGACCCAGGTCGACGGGTCCTCTACCGTGAACTCGTAGTGAAGGGTGTCCGCGTCGAGGCGAGTGAAACGCTCGGTGACGTGCAGGTCGCGCGAGGCGGAACTCAGGCCCGGCCGATCACCGAAGTGCTTCGTGCTGACGACAAGAGTGTCGCCTTCCCACCAGCCGATCGAGTCGCCCAGCCACTTGCGCACGCTCGAGTCGTCGTGTTCCGAGTTCAGGCGGATGACCCGCGCGTCGTGGTTCATCTCGACCAGGATCATCACGTGGGTGTCGGTCTGGACGATCCGCTTGTGGTTGTTGTAGAGCGCCGGCAGCATGGGCGGTCCCTGGGTCGAACCGAAGCCCATGATGCAGCGCTCGGCGTGGGGCCGCTGCTCGATGTCGTCGTACGGGCCCGGGGCGTCGGCGCCTCCTTCCTGGATCCACCAGGCGACACCCTTGTTGGGCCGGAACGGCGTCAGCGCCCGCCGGGCGGCGCGGCGCTCCCTGGCGGCATCGGTGATCGGCGGCATCCGCCCGTTCGCGGGTTCGGAGATGATCGAGGTCCGGTAGGCGCCGTCGATGGACACCGCGCTCGAGCCGCGGTCGATCCAGAACGCGTTGTAGCCACCCACGTTGCCCGCCCCCAGGTTCTCGCGCCGGGAGTCGTCGAAGCCGACGGGAGCGGCGCCCGTGTCGGAGGGAGCGGCGCGGTTCGGGTCGCTCTTCGCGTTGGCCTTGGCCAGCAGCGCCTGCTCTTCCTCCTCGATCGCTTTCGCCTCCTCGGCCGTCAGGAACAGGTTGTCACCGTACGTCTCCGGCCGTTGGAGCGGGGTCAGGGTGGCGATGTCGTAGAAGCCCGAGAGGTCAGGCTTGCCGTCCGCCCTGCGGGGAATGTCGTCTTCCGAGGCGACCGCCGGAAGCGCGATCAGGACCGCGAGGGCCAACGTGAGCAAGGAGCGGGTCGGCACTGCCGAGATCGTGTGGTTCATCGATCGTCCTCCGACTGTTTGGGCTGGATTGGCGCCAACGATCGTACCAGCGGCATCCCGCTATGCTCCGCCCCGACTACGGACAAGGCAGGTACCCGTCTGCCGACGAGCAGGGAGCGTGACATGAGTTCGAACCATGTACCGGGCGACGTGCGGCTGGCCAGCGTGGTAGCGACCGCCGTACTTCAGGCGCTGCTGGTCCTGGGCTCCGCGCACGGCCAGTCCGGCCCCCTGATCGAGCCGGTTACCGACGCCGAGCTCGCCGCCACGCCCAACGGTGACTGGCTGAGCTTCCGCGGCAACCTGTCGGCATGGGCGTACAGCACGCTTGACGCCGTGAACACCGACACCGTCGGACAGCTCGACTTCGCCTGGGCGGCGGCGATGGAGGACGGCCCCAACGAGGCGACGCCCCTGGTGCGAGGAGGCATCGTCTACCTGCCGCAGCCCGAGGATGTGATCCACGCTCTCGACGCGCGCACCGGCGACCTGATCTGGGAGTACCGCCGAGAGCACGACTACCTCGACCCCGAGGGGGCGGACCCCGAACGGCGCTTCGGCCAGGGCCTGGGCCGAATCACGCGCAACATCGCGATCTGGCAGGACGGCCTGTTCGTCGCCACGATGGACGCGTTCATCATCCGCCTGGACGCGAACACCGGCGAACTCGTCTGGGAGACCCGGGTCGGCGACAGCCGCATGGCCCATTCGTCGGGGCCCATCATCGCCGACGGCAAGGTGATCAGCGGGCGCTCCTGCAACATGTCCGTCGCCGGCGGTTGCTACCTCACGGCGCACGACGCCGAGGACGGCCGGGAACTCTGGCGCTTCTACACGATCCCGCGGCCCGGCGAGCCTGGCGACGAGACCTGGGGCGGCCTGCCGCTCGAGCGCCGGTTCCACGTCGGCGCCTGGCACGTCGGCTCCTACGACCCGGACCTCGGGCTCGTCTACTGGGGCACTTCGGTGCCCGCGCCGTCGCCGGAGGTCCTGCGCGGCAGCGGCGCCGGCTCGCTTCTCTACTCGAACAGCACCCTCGCGCTCCGCGCCGACACAGGCGAACTCGCGTGGTACTTCCAGCATCTGCCCCGTGACAACTGGGACCTCGACCACCCCTTCGAGCGCATCCTCGTCGACCTGGAGATGGAGCCCGATGAGGAGGCCGCCTGGTCCATCAACCCGACCCTCGAACGCGGCGAACGGCGGCGGGTGATGACCGGCTTTCCCGGCAAGACCGCCATCCTCTGGACCCTCGACCGGGAGACCGGCGAGTTCCTGTGGGCGCGAGAGACGGTCTTCCAGAACGTGATCACCCACATCGACGCGCACACCGGCACGGTCACGGTCAACGAGGAGGTCATCCCGAAGGCCCGGGACGAGGAGTACGGCGTCGTCTGCCCGGCGGCGAGCGGCGGCAAGGACTGGCCGACCGCGGCCTACAGCCCGCTGACCGAGGCGGTCTACGCGCCGCTCCAGGACGTCTGCATGTCCCCGATCATCACCGGGACCGGCGAGGGACCGCCGCAAGGCTACGGCATCAACTTCCGGATGCAACTGGCGCCGAACAAGACGACCGTCGGGCGCCTGGACGCGGTCTCCGCCCGCACCGGCGAGTCCCTGTGGCGGTTCGAGGAGCCTGCCGGGATGATGTCCGTGATGACGACGGGCGGCGGGCTCGTCTTCGCCGGCAACACGAACCGGCGTTTCCGCGCTTGGGACGCCGCCACCGGCGACATCCTCTGGGAGACGGTGCTGGGCGGACCGGTCACGGGCTTCCCGGTGAGCTTCGCGGTGGACGGCGAGCAGTACGTCGCGGTGACCGCCGGAGGCGGCGATCTATTGAGCGGACTCTTCAACCGCTTCGGGAACCTGCCCGCGCGCTCCGGCGCGAACATGCTCTACGCCTTCAAGCTCTCCGACACCGCGGGGCGCGGTCCGATCGAGCAGGCGACCGTCACCGCCGCGGCGCCGGCCGACGAGCTGCCGCCGATGATCATGATCGACGCACCGCTGCTCGATGGGTCGGTGCCCTGCGCCACCTTCTCCGCCCAGCAGGCCGAACGCGGCGCTGCCCTCTACCAGGAACAGTGCGCCGAGTGCCACGGGCCGACGCTGCGCGGCGGCGCCCAGGGCGCGGCGCTCGCGGGCCGCAGCTTCACGAGCTACTGGCAGAACCGCGCCGCCAGCGGGCTATACCGGACGATCCGCGAGACGATGCCCCAGGGTCGAGAGGGGACGATCGGCCCGGCGGCATCAGCCGACCTGGTGGCCTTCCTGCTGAGCGAGAACGGCGCCGAGGCCACGGGCGAGTTCGGCTCCGACGTCGACACGCTGGACGGCCAGCGCACCTGCTTCCGGCAGTAGCACCCTAGAGCAGCGACCACCCATGATCCTCAGGGATCATGATCGTCGTGCCCGACATCGTCGTCATGCGCATGATCGTCGTGCTGCTCATGCTCCTCGTGAGGGTGAACATGAGCGTCATCACCGTGCGAATGCCCAATATGGGAATGCTGATGCCAGAGGCCCATCACCGCCATCGTCGCGATGCCGATCATCACCAGCGCGAACTTGAGCCCCCGGTCCCGGTCCTGTTCGGGCATCGGCACGTCGTCTTCGCCCATCAGGGCGCTCCGAACGTAGTGGGCGATCCGGTCCCGCTCTCTCGACAGCTCCGCGTCGAGAACGTCCATTACCGCCACGTAGATGAACGTGCCCGCCGCCAGCGCGTTGAAACTGCCCTCGAACACGAGGGCCGTCCGGCCCTCGAACACCTGTCCCGCAAGGGTGCCGAGCACGATCCCGATCGGCGTCATGACCGAGAAGAGGGCCAGGGTCTGCCACAAGGCGCGGTTTCCCGCGGCATGAGCCGTCACGATCAGGGCGAACGCGGCGGACCCCTTGTGGAACAGGATTCCGAGCATCACGAGCAGCGCCGCCGCGGCTTCCGGCTGCAGGCCAAGCGCCATGCCGGCGATGGCCGAGTGCACCGACAGCACGATGAGCAGGACGAAGGCGTAGAAGGGCTGCCTCGTCGGCCCTTCGTCCTGGCCGAGCATCGAATGGCGACTCTCCAGAACGACGCGGTCGACCAGGAGCAGGAGGGCGACCCCCAGCGCGGCGAGCAGCGGCGCCAGGGGATAGTCGAAGACTTGGCGGAGCGCCTCATCGGCTTCGGGCAACAGGTGAACGAACCCGACGCCCAGGAAGATGCCCCCGGCAAGCGCGTTGCCCAGGGACAGGTACCGGAAGCTCGCCTGCCGTTTGGCGACGAGGATCGGAATCGCGCCGCCGACGATGGCGATCGCCAGGATCGCCAGACCGGCGATGATCTTGACGGCAAGGGAGTCCATGGTGACTTCGATCTCCCTCTCTGTCAGCCGCTATCGAGCGTCTTCGGCCGCTCCAGCGCCGCCACTCGTCCGCTCCTTTGTCATCGGGCCTGAAAGGATGTCAGAGATCCTTTGCAAGGGAAACGTCAAGGCCCTCGTTCCACGCCACGTACTGCGTTCGGCCGGACACTTCCGTCTGGTAGGCTTCTCCTACGCAGGTCGGCAGTCTCAACAAGGGAGGTAGGGAATGCTCAAGCAGGGAGTCGAACTCTGGCAGCTGCTGTTGGTGGGGGTGGTGCTGATCGCGGCCATCTTCTGGAGTCACCAGCAGACTCACGTGGAGTTGAGCGAAGCGCTCGATCACGAACACCACGCCCACGATCATGGGCATGACGGGCACGATCATGACCATGACGGGGATGAACACGCACACCACGCGGACGAGCATGGTCACGGGCACGACCACGGTGACGGGCATGCCGCGCACGACCCCGACCACGACGGACACGACGAGGAGCACGAAGGGCACGCGCACGCCGACCACCACGACCATGATCACGAGCACCAGGTGCACGCTCATGAACACGACGGACCGGGCGGGCACGACCCTGACCATCCCGGGCACGATGAGGAGCACCACCCAGGGCACACGCACGCCGACCACCACGACCATGATCACGAGCACCAGGTGCATGCTCATGAACATGAGGGTGCCGGTCACGAGCACCACCACGAAGACGGCTAGACACTACGTCTCCCAGTAATCTTCACGGCGTGTCCACCGTATTGGCCGCCCCCGGCGGTACAACGGGGGCCGTGACAGGGTTGACAACGACATGACCGAGCCTGGCAGCCCCCCTGTCGGTCATCACCACGGGGATCCGGCCGAAGCCGGCAACTCGACGAGCACGGGCAGGCGAAGCTTGATCGCCGCGCTGGTACTGATCGTCGGGTACGTCATCGCGGAAGCCACGAGCGGTTTCCTGGCAGGCAGCCTGATCCTGCTCGCTCACGCGGGACACATGGTCGCGGACGCCGTGTCCATCGGAATCGGACTGGCCGCGACGCGCTACTCGGGGCAGTCCGCCACCGCCGAACGGACGTACGGTTTTCACCGCACAGAAGTCCTCGCCTCCCTGGTGAACGCGCTCGCGCTCTGGGTCATCGCTATCCTGGTGTTCTTCGAGGCCTACCGCCGTTACTCCGACACCCCCGAAGTTCAGGGCGGGCTCATTCTCGTCGTGGGATCCGTTGGTCTCGTCGTCAACGTCTCGGCCATCTGGCTCCTCCACGAGTCGGCCCAGAGGGACCCCGCCGTCCAGGGCGTTTTCCAGCACCTGATCGTCGACCTGCTGGGGTCCGTCGTGGTCGTCGTCGCGGGAGTGCTGGTGTGGGCTTTCGACTGGCACGTGGCCGATCCGGTCCTGGCAGGGCTGATCGGCATCATGATCCTGTCCAGCACCTGGCGTCTGCTTTCCAACGTGGTCAAGGTGCTCCTCGAGGGCACGCCGGAACACATCGACGTCTACGCCCTCTGCTACCAGATCGAGGAGCTGGAGGGCGTCACTCTGATTCACGACGTGCACTGCTGGACCCTGGCGCCCGGCTACGATGCGATGACGGCGCATATTCTCGTGGAACCCGGCTACCAGTCGGATGAAGGCCATGATTCCCTCCTGGACCGCATCAGGACGATCGCCTACGACGAGTTCGACATCCACCACATCACGATTCAGCTCGAAACCTCGGCCAGCCGCTGTCTGGAGGCTCACCACGTCGACCACCTGGTGGCCACTGCGCGCAGGTAGACGCGTGCCTGCCTAGGAAATCCCGCTTTCGGCTAGAGGGGGGAGAATGCGAACATCGGCTCCGCGAACGCTCGTGCTGCTACTGGGGTTTGCCGGCGGCTTCCTCGCCCTGACGAACGCGGCGATCGGCCAGGAGGGCGTTCGTCGCGTGACGCTGCGCCAGGCCCTGGAGGAGTTCGTCGAGAACAGCCCCGCATTGAGGGTGGCCCGGTCGGAGGCCGCCCAGGTCGCGGGGGCGGCACGCCAGTCTCAGGTTTACTCCAACCCGTCGTTCGAACTCGACCACGACAACCTCGAGCACGACGACCCCGTTCACGGAACCGAGAGGTTCTGGGAACAGACCCTCAAGTTCGTGCAGGAGGTCGAGTGGCCAGGCCGAACCTCCGCCCGGCGCCGGGCGGCCTCCCACACCATCGACGCCAGCGCGGCCGGTCTCCGGGACGACGCGGTTCAGCTCGCCTCCGAGGTTCGCGAGGCCTACGCCCTCGCATGGTTTGCCGAGGAAGCGGAACGCGCGGTCGGCCAGTCCGCGGAGGTGATCAGGAGGGTGACGGACGACGCCGAGGTTCGCCTGGAGGCGGGAGACATCTCCGCCTACGAAGCCCGACGGTTGAGACTCGAGCGGTTGCAGGCCGAGCAGGAGTTGGCGGACGCGGGACTCCGGGCGCGAGCCGCTCGCCGTCGCCTGGCGTCGCTCATCTCACCCGGCGCCGGCACGCAGGAAGTCGGTCCATCGGAGGGCCTCCGGGAGATTCCACCGCCCATAGGTCGCGAAGTCGCGCTTCGCGACCTCGACCTGCGACCGGATCTGGAAGCGGCGGCGCGCGAGCTCGACGCCGCGCAGGCCGGAGTGGAGATCGCGAGTTTCGTCCGCAAGCCCTCTCCGACGGTAGGGCTCGGATACAGGCATCATCGGGACGGATTCGCCGGCGCCGCCGTGGGCGTCAGTGTGCCGTTGCCGCTCTTCGACAAGGGACGCGGAACCCAGGCCGAAGCGGCTGCCCAGAGTTCCGCGGCCGCTCATCGCCTCGACCTGAGACGACGGCTGGCCGAGTACGAACTGCTGGACGCCCTGGATCGATACGCGGCCGGCCGGACCCGTGTCGAGGTTGCGGTCGAGAGCCTCATCGCGGACGGTGAATCCCTCCTGTCGTCAGCGACCGCGGCTTATGCCGAACAGGAAATGACGCTGGTGGAGCTTCTCGACGCGGCCGGCGCGTTTCAGGGCGCCCGACTCACCGCCCTGTCCCTGCAGTCGGAGGCGTGGATTGCCTACTTCGACCTGCTGCGCGTGACGGGACGGGGCCCACTGGAGGAACCATGAAACGAAACACCACTCCTGGGTGGGTGCTCGCTTCGTTCGTCGCGCTCGGGCTGACCGGTTGCGCCGGAGCCGGCAGCGACGGTGAAGTTACGGCGCCGGCCCACGACCCCCACGTCGGCGGCGGGCAGTTCACGGAGCGGGCCGGCGAGATCGAGTTGTTCGCCACGTATCCGCATCAGATAGCGGGTGCGGAGAGCGAGGAGCCCTGGGAGATTCACCTGACCCGGGTCGAAGACTGGAAGCCGGTCGAGGACGCCAGCGTGATGCTGACCATGACCGGACCGGGCCGCGCTCGCACCGAAACAGCCGTCCAGTCGGACGTCCCGGGCGTGTACATGGCGACGCCCACGCTGCCGGAGGCTGGAACCTGGCAGACCGCGTTCGCGCTGTCGGTCGACGACGACGACTACGAGATCCAGGCCGGACCGCTCGAGGTCTTCGAAAGCGAGAGCGGCGTGGACTCGCATGCCGGGCATGACCACGGGGATCACGACGGACACGACCACGAGGATCACGAAGGGCACGACCACGAGGACCACGAGGGACATGACCACGAGGACCATGCCGGGCACGACCACGAGGACCACGAGGGACATGACCACGAAGACCACACGGGGCACGACCACGAGGAAGCGGACTCGGGGCTGATCACACTGTCCGTGGAGGAACAGTGGACGTTCCCCTTCGCTGTTGCCGTGGCCGAGGAACAAGAGATTCGGGATTCGTTTTCTGCAGTGGGCGAGCTGGTAGCGCCCCCGGGCGGTCTCGTCCATGTATCCGCGCCCGTAGCGGGGCTCGTCCAGGTGGACGGTCCGTCACTGGGACCGGGTGACTTCGTCCGCACCGGGCAACTGCTGGCTCTGATCGCTCCCATCCGTCTGGACAACTCGTACGAGCGCACCCGCGCCGAGGTCGTGGCGGCGGAACGCGAAGTCGAGAGGGCCGAGCGCCTTCTCGAGGCCGGCGCGATCCCCGCGCGCCGCCTGCAGGACGCGCGCCTCGACCTCGAGGTCGCCGTGGCCGCCTTCGAGGCCATCAGAGGCGGTACGCCGGGCAAGGCCGGCGAAGAAGCCGACTCCGAGCTCTACCGTCTGCTCAGCCCCATCGACGGCATGGTCGCGGCACGCGACGTGGCGCTCGGCCAGCAGGTCGAGGTCGGGGAGCACGCCTTCACCATCGTGAACACCGGCACACTCTGGTTCGTCGCCCGGGTTCCGGCCCGCTACGCCGCGGACACCGGCCGGATCCGGGGCGCCTGGTTCACGGTCGAGGGAGGCGCAAGCCCCTACACGGTGAGCCGGGTCCTGTCGGTCGGCAGCATGATCGAACCGGCGAGCCGCACGCTCCCGGTCCGGTTCGCCGTCCCGAACTCGGACCGCTCCCTGAAGGTGGGGATGCTGGCGGAAGGACAGATTCTCATTGGCGACCCGGTGCGGGGCGCGGCGGTTCCGGTGGCGGCGATCCAGGACGAAGACGGTCTCCCGGTCATCTACGTCAAGGTGTCCGGGGACACGTTCGAGCGCCGGGTGGTCGAGGTGGGCCCGTCGGACGGCTCGTGGACGCTCGTCGCCTCGGGAATCGAGCCTGGAGAGCACGTGGTCACCGAAGGCGCCTACCAGGTGAATCTCGCCGCCCTGGGCACCATCGAACCCTCTCATGGCCACGCCCACTGACGAACCCGTCGTGGCCGGTTCCGGGCAGCGCGGCTTCCTCGACCTCTTCGTCGGCGCCTCGCTCAAGAATCCGTTCCTGGCGCTGATTCTCGCCATGGGCCTGTTCGTGGCCGGGAGCTGGATCGCCGCCACGTTCCCGGTCGACGTCTTCCCCGACCTGACCGCGCCGACCGTGACCGTCGTGACCGACGCTCAGGGACTGGCGCCGGAAGACGTCGAGGTAGCGATCACCTTCCCGATCGAAACGGCATTGAACGGCGCCCTGGACGTGCGCCGGGTCCGATCGACATCCGCCCACGGGATCAGCGTCGTCTGGGTCGACTTCGAGTGGGGGACCGACATCTTCCTCGCGCGGCAGATCGTGAGCTCCAGGCTTCAGGCGCAGGCGCTGGACCTGCCGGCGGGCGTGAACCCGCCAGTGCTCGCACCCATCAGTTCGAT
Source organism: Acidobacteriota bacterium (assembly GCA_011525365.1). Taxonomy (GTDB): domain Bacteria; phylum Acidobacteriota; class Thermoanaerobaculia; order Multivoradales; family Multivoraceae; genus Multivorans. The sequence goes on along the minus strand of WTGQ01000002.1, from coordinate 713,284 downwards.
CATGGGCGAGATCATGCTGGTCGGCCTGAGTGCTTCCGAGGCGCGGCTCATGGAGGTGCGCACCCTGGCCGACTGGGTCGTGCGCCGCAGGCTACTGGCCGTTCCGGGCGTCTCCCAGGTGATCTCGCAGGGCGGCGACGTTCGCGAGTACCAGGTCCTGGTCGATCCACAGCGCTTGCTCGCGTACCGCGTGGGGCTCGAAGACGTGCTCACGGCTACGGCGGGGTCCAGCGAGAACGTGTCGGGGGGGCTGTACTGGTCGAGCGGGCGCGAAGTTCTGATTCGCGGGATCGTGCGTCCCGGCGACGTCGAGGACATCGCCAGAACGGTGGTGGCGACGAGGGACGGAACGCCGGTTCTGATCGAGGATCTCGCCGAAGTGCGGATCGGTCCCAAGATCACCTACGGAACTGGGGCCGTGAACGGGGAACCCGCGGTCATCCTCTCGATCCAGAAACAGGCGGGCGCCAACACGCTGGAACTCACCAGCAGGGTGGAAGCCGAACTCGATCAGATCGAGGCGGCGTTGCCGGAGGGAATCACCCTGGAACGGGACATCTTCCGGCAGGCCGACTTCATCTCGCTCGCGGTGGAGAACGTGATCCTCGCGCTGCGCGACGGCGCCTTCTTCGTCATCGCCATCCTGCTGCTGTTCCTCTGGAACGTGCGCACCACCCTGATCTCCGTGGTCGCCATTCCGCTGTCGCTGGCCCTGGCGATCATCGTGATGCGCGCGATGGGCGGCACCGTGAACACGATGACGCTGGGCGGGATGGCGATCGCGATCGGCGCCCTGGTCGACGACGCGATCATCTTCGCCGAGAACGTGCATCGCCGGCTCCGCGACAACCGCAGACGCCCGCACGGCGAGCGCGCCGCCCCTCTGGAGATCATCCGCGACGCCGCGAGAGAGATCCGGGATCCGATCCTCAACGCGACGCTGATCATCACGATCGTCTTTGTGCCGCTCTTCTTTCTCACCGGCGTGGAAGGGCGGATGCTCGCGCCCCTGGGCGAGGCCTACATCATCAGCATCCTGTCGTCGCTGTTCATCGCCGTGACCGTAACCCCCGCGCTCTGCTACCTGCTGCTCCCGAACGACCGCTCCATCACGCGGCTCCGCGAGCCGTGGCTGGTCAGGGGACTCGAGTTCCTCTACGAGAAGGTGCTCGACCGGGCCCTGCGCCATTCCGGGAAGATGCTGCTCGCTGCGGCGGCTCTGCTTGCCGGCACCCTGGCGCTCGTCCCCACGCTGGGCCGGGAGTTCCTGCCGGAGTTTCAGGAGGGCTCGCTGACGATCGCGATCATCGCCGTACCGGGCACGTCGCTCCAGGAATCGGACGCAACCGGCACCCGGGTGGAACAGCGCCTGCTGCAGGTGCCGGGCGTGGTCTCGACGGCGCGGCGTACCGGCCGGGCCGAACTGGACGAAGAAGGACAGGGCTCCAACGTCTCCCATGTCGAAGCCCAACTGGATCTGAGCGGTCGAGAACTCGCCGAAGTCCTGGCCGAAGTCCGCGAGCGTCTAGCGGGCATACCGGGAACGAGCATCACGGTGGGACAGCCCATCGGCCACCGCATCGACCACATGCTCTCCGGCACCCGCGCGGCGATCGCGATCAGCATCTTCGGACCCGACCTGCGGGAGTTGCGCCAGATCGCCGGCCAGATCGAAGCCATCGCCCATGAGGTCCCCGGGCTGGTCGACGTCTCCGCGGAGCAGCAGGCGGAGGTTCCGCAGTTGCAGGTCCGCGCGAACCGGCGGGCGATGGCCCGCTACGGCGTCACTCCGGGACATCTCGCGGAGGCCGTCAACGTCGCCATTCAGGGCGAAGCCGTTTCCATCGTCCGGGAAGGGGAGCGGACGTTCGATCTCCTGGTGCGCTACGCCGACGAGTACCGCACGGATCCCGAAGCGATCGGCGACGCGCTGATGGCGACGCCCGCCGGGCCGATCGTCCCCCTGTCGCAGCTCGGCTCCATCGTGCAGGCCATGGGGCCGAACATGATCACCCGGGAGAACGTCCAGAGGAAGATCGTCGTCAGCGCCAACGTAGCGGAGCGCGACGTCATCGGGGCCGTGACCGAACTGCAGGAGCGTGTCGCGGCCGGTCTCGACCTTCCGACCGAGTACTACCTCCAGTACGGCGGCCAGTTCGAGAGCGGCGAGGCCGCCAGCCGCCGGATCACCATCCTGTCGCTGTTCTCGGTCGGCGCGATCTTCCTGATCATGTTCCGAGCCTTCGGCAGCTTCCGAACCGCCATGTTCCTGATGGTGAACCTGCCGCTGGCCCTGACGGGCGGCGTGGCCGCTGTCCTCCTGATCGGCGGCACCGTCAACGTCGCCACGCTGGTCGGCTTCATCACGCTGTTCGGCATCGCGGTACGGAACGGAATGCTCCTCGTAAGCCGCTACCAGGATCTGTGCGCGGGCGGAGTGTCGCTTCCCGACAGCATTCGGCAAGGCTCGGTAGAGCGTCTCAGTCCGATTCTGATGACCGCCCTCACCGCGGGCCTGGCCCTGATTCCGCTCGCGATGGGAATCGGCGAACCCGGGAAGGAGATTCAGGCGCCGCTTGCCGTCGTCGTTCTCGGCGGCCTGACGACCTCGACCGTTCTCAACATGATCGTCGTGCCGGCCCTCTTCATGCGCTACGGTCGAATGGACGTGGGGACTCCCGAAGAGACGGCGGCAACAACTCCGGCCGCGTGAAGAAGTTGGCCTGCGCGGCACGGACGTAGGCCGGCCGGGCGTTCAAGCGCTCCCGGTAGACGGCCAGCCGTGCACCGAGCGGCTCGCCGTAGGCAACCGCCCAATCCAGGCAACTGCCAAGCAGAATGTCGACGCCCGTGAACCGGTCGCCAAGCAGGAACTCCCGCCCGTCGGCGAACTCGAGTTCCGCCACCGCCGACTGCTTGGCGAAGCCCTCGCTCGCGGTCTGAATCGCGGTCGGCGCCTCGCCGTAGGTCTCGGCCAGGTAGTTCACGATCGCCGCGCTCTCCGCGAGGGTCAGCGCGTGCTGCAGCCCCAGAGCACCAACGGTGAGGCGTTACTTCGCTCGTCTGCCATGGGGCACAGCAAGAATGTCAGAAACGCGGGGACCTGGGCATGGTATCGCCGCCTCGTTCTTGGTGATACTATCCGTCATCGAGTGATGACATCTACCCCCACAGCGACGAAATCCGGCCGATTCCTGGTCCGAATGCCGCCCTCGCTGCACGCGGCCCTCGACGGGGCGGCACGGGCGGCCGGCATGTCTCTAAACGAGTACTGCGTTCGCCGTCTCGCGTCGGCAGGGACCGCCGACGGCGACGCCGCCACGCTTCTTTCCCGCGCCTCATCCGTCGCCGGCGACAGCTTGAGGGCGGTGCTCCTCCTCGGCTCGTGGGTCCGCGGCGAGGCCACCGAAGCGTCCGACGTCGACGCGCTCATCGTCGTCGACCGAAGCGTCGACCTCGACCGCGCGCTGTACCGCCTCTGGGACGCCGAACCAATCGCGTGGCAGGGGCGCCCGGTCGACGCGCACTTCGTCCACGTACCCAAGGAAGAGACCTTTAGCGGCCTCTGGGCAGAAGCAGCCATCGACGGCCAGGTGCTCTTCGACCGCGACGGTTCGGTCTCCAATCACCTCCGCCGCGTGCGACGGGCGATAGCGGAAGGTCGGATCCTGCGACGGGTATCCCTTGGCCAGCCCTACTGGACCCAGGCCACCTGATGCGTAACCCGGCCCTGGCGGCGGATCACCTTCGCCGCGCCCAGGCCAGACTTCGCGCTCTCGACGTGCTGTACGACGCGGAGAGCTGGGCCGACGTCGTCCGCGAGTCGCAGGAAGTCGTGGAACTCGCCCTCAAGGGGCTGCTGCACGCCGTTGGCGTAGACCCACCTCGGGTGCACGACGTGGCGGACGTGCTGGGGGCCGAACGCGACCGCCTGCCGCCGGAAGTGGCCAACGACCTGGAGAGTCTCGCAGCCGCTTCCAGGACCTTGCGCCGTGACCGGGAACTCGCCTTCTACGGCGCGCCGGACATCGTGCCGTCAGGCTTCTACACAGAGGCGGACGCCTCCGAGGCGAGGGAGATGGCGCGGTTCGTAGTAGACCGGACGGCGGCCTCGGCCCCGGCCGGCTGACGCCGACCAGCTACCCCGACCGGGGCAGCGACGCCGCCAAGGCGACGGCCAGGCAGACCATGGCGAGGACGTAGAAGGCGATCGTCACGACGTCGGCGAGCACCGGCACGTCGACCGGGCCGGACAGGGAGCGCCGGCAGGCGGCTATGGGCAGCCCCGCGCCGATCAGGCCAAGAACGATCCAGCGCGCCCACGTCAGTCGAGAGTTCGGTTCCGCCATGGCGAGGGGAGGATGTCACAGATCGTGCGGTTTCGCAGCTTGCGCCACGGCGGACGCTAGACTGACCGACACGCCCAGCCAACGGACGGGAGGTCGAGATGCAGATCAGGCGACGGAGGTCTTCGTTCTGGAGGGTCTGGGGCAGTGCCCTGGTCTCGGTAGGAGCCCTGGTGGTGATCGCCGCGGCCGCCGCGCTCATGATGTTCGCGGCCTCCGCAGCGGAGGCCGAGGAGATCCCGAGACGGCACGACGGTCGTCCCGACTTATCGGGCACCTACGACATCGCGACCCTGACGCCGGCCCAGCGGCCGGACCGGTTCGGCGACCGGCTCGAACTGACGCCGGAGGAAGCCGCCGCGCTCGCCGAGCACTGGTCGACGAACTTCGACAAGGATCACGCGCCGAGCGACCCGAACCGCGAGGCGCCGCCGAAGGGCGGCACCGGCATCTACGCTCCCGAGTTCACGGGCGCGGCGGGCAAGGTCGGCGGCTACAACGCCTTCTTCGTCGACATCGGCACGGGCGCCTTCCAGCTCGACGGCAAGTACCGCACGTCGATCGTCACGGATCCGCCGGACGGCCGCTATCCGCCGCTCAGCGAACTCGGACAGGAGCGGAGCGAGCGGCGCGCTCCATTCCGGCACGAGAACACCGGCACCGCCTGGTGGCTCGATCTTCCCGTCGGTCCCTACGACGATCACGAGCTACGGCCCCTGGCCGAACGCTGCATCCTCACTCGCGGTGCCTCCGGTCCTCCGTCGATGCCCGGGATGTACAACAACCTGAAGACGATCGTGCAGACGGACACCCACGTGATGATCCTGATCGAGTGGATGCACGACGTGCGGATCATCCGGCTCGACTCCGAGCATCTGCCCGACACGATCCGTAACTGGAGCGGCGACTCGATCGGCTGGTGGGAAGGGGACACCCTGGTCGTCGAGACGACGAACTTCCGGGAGATCCCCGGCTCGGTAACCCGGGGTTCGCGCGACATGCGCGTCGTGGAGCGGTTCAGCCGCATCGACGCCGACAACCTGCGCTACGAGTTCACGGTAGAGGATCCCGCTTACGAGACCGCCTGGAGCGGGGAGTACCCGTGGCCCGCGACCTCGCACAAGCTCTACGAGTACGCCTGCCACGAGGGGAACTACGCCTTCGGCAACATCATGCGCGGCGCGCGGCTGCTGGAGCGGGAGGCGGTCGAACAGGGCACGTCAGGCGGCTCGACGGGCTCCGGTTCGGGCGACTGACACAGGGAGATCGAGCCGATGCCGGACATCAACTTCATCCCCCACCCCCTGGTCGGCACGCCGATGGGCGCCGCGCTCGACCTCTGCGTGATCCTGGCGATCCTGTGCTGGCTCTCCTCGGTCATCACGCGCGAGTACTCCTGGGTCGACCGCCTCTGGTCGATCTGCCCGCCCGTGTACTGCCTGATCGTGGCCTTCTCCACCGACTTCGAGCTTGCGCGAGTCAACGTGATGACCCTCCTCGTGCTGCTCTGGGGAGCACGGCTCACCTTCAACTTCGCCCGCAAGGGGGGCTACTGGAAGGGCGGCGAGGACTACCGCTGGGCCACCGTGAGGGAGCGCTTCGGTCCCGTCGCCATCCAGGTCATGAACGCGACCTTCATCTCGCCCGGCCAGATGCTGCTGATCTGGTGGTTCACTTCGCCGATCCACGCGGCCTGGGAGGCGGGGGACACGCCGCTGGGCGGACTCGACTTCGTGGCCGCAGGGCTGTTCCTTCTCCTCCTGATCGGCGAGACCGTCGCCGACGAGCAGATGTGGGCCTTCCAGCAGGACAAGAAGCGCCGGGTCGCGGCTGGCGAAGACGTCGCTCAACCCTTCATGAACCGCGGGCTCTTCCGCATTTGCCGTCACCCGAACTACCTGTGCGAGATGGGCATGTGGTGCGCCTTCTACCTGTTCGCGGTCGCGGCGTCGGGTGAGTGGATCCACTGGACCGGTCTCGGCTGCCTGGGGCTGATCGGCCTCGTCCTCGGCTCGATACCGCTCGGAGAGTCCATCGCGGCCGGCAGGTACCCGTCGTACCCGGAGTACCAGGCCTCCACCCCCTGCCTCATTCCGGGGCTGCGCCTCGGCAAACCGTAGTACGCTCGCCGACGCTCCGCTCAACCCCGTAAGGAGGAACCACGCGTGATCCGATTGCGTCCTCGGGGGCAGTACGCCCCGCTCGCCACGGCCGCCGCTGCTTTGCTGCTGACGGCCTTCGTCCTCGCGCCGGCGTTCGCCGCCGAGCCCGAGCTCCAGCACGCCAAGCCAGCCGATGTCGGCATGGATCCGGCCGGCCTCAAGAAGCTCAACGAGGCCATGCACGGCATGGTCGACGGCGGCCAGCTCGCCGGCGTCGTCACGATGGTCTCCCGCAAGGGCAAGGTCGTCCACTTCGACGCCTACGGCAAGCGGGACATCGAGAACGGACTCCCGGTCGAGAAGGACACGATCTTCCGTATCTACTCGATGACCAAGCCGATCGTCGGGGTCGCGCTGATGACCTACTACGACGAGGGCCGGTTCACGCTCGACGACCCCGTGTCGAAGTTCATTCCCGAGTTCGCCGGTCTCAAGGTGGCGAAGGAGGACGGACCGGACGGGAACCCGATCACGGAAGAGGCCGACCATCCGATGACGATGCGGGAGCTGATGAGCCACACCGCCGGACTGACCTACGGGCTGTTCTCGCGGTCCCAGGTCGACACGCTGTACACGCAGGCGGGCATCATCGACTTCAACCAGAACCTCGAGGAGATGATCGACAAGCTGGCGAAGATCCCGCTCCGCCAGCAGCCCGGCTCGATGTGGCACTACAGCGTCGCCGTCGACGTCCAGGGCTACATCCTCGAAGTGCTGGCCGGCAAGCCGCTCGACGAGGTCCTGGACGAGCGCCTCTTCGGGCCCCTGGGCATGAAGGACACCGCTTTCTGGGTGGAGCCCGGCAAGGTCGACCGCTTCTCGCACATGTACCAGTCAACCGGAGGCAAGCTGGCCAAGGTCGAGTTCGGGCAGTACCTCGAGAAGCCGAAGTTCCTCTCGGGCGGCGGCGGCCTCGTCGGCACCGCGACGGACTACATGCGCTTCGCCCAGATGCTGGCGAACGGCGGCGAACTCGACGGTGTCCGCATCCTGAAGCCGGAGACGGTGAAGCTGATGCACACCAACCACCTGCCCGAAGGCGTCACCGACATGGGCCCGCTCTACCGTGGCAACCGCTTCGGTCTGGACTTCTCGATCGTCACCGATCCGAACCCGGCGACCGACCATGAGCGCGCGAAGGGCGAGTACTGGTGGTACGGGATCGGCGGCACCTGGTTCGGCATCAACCCGGTGCAGGACCTGGTCGTCGTCGGCATGATCCAGAGCCGCGACTTTCAGGCCTCCTCGGCCGCGCGGATCGGCAGCAAGCGCCTCGCCTACGAAGCGATTGTCGACTGAGACCCGGCGCCGGCGAGTAAGCCGGTCGCACCCAGCCTGAACCGTCCAGCAGGAGGTAGTCGATGAGTCTGTTCGCCTGGTCGTGGATGTTCCTCGTCCTCTACATCGTCGGCATGCTGACGTTCGGCTGGATCGCCAGCCGGCGAATCAGCAACGCCGACGACTTCGCCACCGCGCGGAGCAGCTACGGCCCCTACTTCCTGGCCCTGGCGTTCGCCGCCACCACCGCCAGCGGCGCCACTTTCCTCGGCAGTCCCGGCCTCGGCTACGACTTCGGTATGGCCAGCGTCTGGGGCAAGTTCCTCTATCCGATGGGGGTCTACTTCGGGGTCCTCATCACGATCAAGCTGGTCGCCAATTCGGGCCACAAGTTCGGCAACCGGTCGATCCCGGAGTACCTGGGCGACCGCTACCAAAGCGACGGCGTCCGCCTGCTGGTCTCGATTTTCTCGCTGGTTCTGTTCTTCTACATCGCCGGCCAGCTCGTGTCGGGGCTGGTCATGTTCGAGATCATGCTCGGTCTCGAACCGTTGACGGCCCTGATCATCACCTCCGGCGTTCTGCTGGTGTACGTCGTTCTCGGCGGCGCCCACGCCGACATCCTGACCGACGGCATCCAGGGAATGATGATGCTCGGCGTCGCGGTCGTCGTCATCATCATGTTCCTGTTCGCATCCGGGATGGACGGCGGACTCGGCGCATTGGTCGCCAACCTGCGCGTGCAGGACCCAAACCTCGTTGGGCCGCTCAACAAGTCGAACTCGCTCTACGACTCCTGGTGGGCGATCGCCTGCGTCCTGTTCGCCCACATCCCGCTCGGCATGCTGCCCCACATCGGCAACAAGGTGTGGGCGCTCAGGAACGACGGCGACCGGATACGCTTCGTCAAGCTCGCCTTCGCCGTCGGGTTGACGATGGGCATGCTGGGGCTGGGCGGCATCCTGGCCCGCGGCGTCCTGGGTACCGAGCTGCTCGAGGCCGGCCGCAATGCGAACGAGGCGCTCCCCGCGCTCTTCATCGAACTGTTCCCGACCTGGCTCGCCGCCCTGATCGGGGTCGGCATCCTGGCCGCGATCATGTCGACCGCGGACGGGCTCGTCGTGTCGTCATCCCAGATCGTCGCCAACGACATCTACCGGCGCTCGATTGTTCCCAAGTACTCACCGCACCTGAGCGACAAGGAAGTTGACCGCAAGGTGCTCGTGATCAGCCGCTGGAGCACGGTGATCGTGCTGATCCTCTGCACCTGGATGGCCTGGGCCATGCAGGACATGAACATCGCGCTGCTCGTCTGGGTGGGCACCGGCGGCATGATGGCGGCCTTCGCCGGTCCTCTGGTGGTCGGCGGCCTGTGGCGCGGTGTCACCCTGGCCGGCGCGTACACCGGGCTCGTCAGCGGCATGCTCACCTTCGTTCTGCTGCGCAGCGGCCTGCCCTGGATGATCGTCGATCCCGGCTCGCTCGGCCCCCTGTCGGGCATCGCGCAGTGGCTCGCGCACTACCAGATCAATCCGTACTCCTGCGCGGTGGTCGGCGAGGTCGTTTCGATCGCGGGGACCTACGTCGTGTCCAAGCTGACGCAGCCACTGCCCGAAGAGCATGTCGAACGGTTGTTCAGTGCGCCGGCGAAGACGGCGGAAGCCGCCGGGGGATAGCTAGACTTCACGGCAGAATTCGACAAACGAGGAGGGACGACATGCGTCGCCACCGAACCGCTCGCCACCGTTTCCCGTGGTTTCCGGCTCTCGCCGCGGTGTTGACGATCACCGCGCTGCCAGCGGCGCTGACGGCCCAGGAAGCGGCCGGCTGGACTCCGCCGCTGGCTGCCGACGGCAAGCCCGACATCTCCGGCGTCTGGGACTTCCGCACCCTGACGCCGCTGCAGCGGCCCACGGACCAGGAAGCCGTGATCGACGAGGCAAGGGCGGCCGAGATCGAGGCGGCGGCCGTGGAACGCGCGCGCGTCGCCGATCTGCCCAGCGACCCTGAAGAGAGAAGGCTCGAGGCCGGCGGCGAAGTCGGCGGCTACAACAACTTCTGGTTCGACCGGGGGGCCACCGTCGTCGAGGACCTCCGCACGTCGCTGATCGTCGATCCGCCGAACGGCCGGCTGCCGGAGACGCACCCAGGCATCGAGCGAAAGACGCTCGGCGACGACAAGCCGATCGACCGCCCGGTGCGGCTCCGGGTCGGCGGCATCGGTCTCGACAGCTACGAGGATCGGGGATTGGCCGAGCGCTGCATCCTCGGCTTCAACGTGGGGCCGCCGATCACGCCGGGCGGCTACAACCAGAACATCCAGATCTTCCAGTCAGCGAACCACGTGGCGATCCTGAACGAGATGGTCCATGACACCCGGATCGTGCCGCTCGACGGGCGGCCTCACCTTCCCGATTCGGTGCGGCAGTGGATGGGCGTCTCCCGCGGCTACTGGGAAGGCGACACCCTGGTCGTCGAAACGAGGAACTTCAGCGACCTGGTGTCGAGCTTCAGCGGCAGCGCGTTCAGTTCCGTCGGCGACGCCTACGAGATGCACGTCACCGAGAAGTTCCGGCGCGTCGCCGAGGACACCCTGCTCTACGAGTACACCGTGAACGACCCGGCGACGTACACGCGGCCCTTCACCGCCCGCCTGCTGATGAAGAAGGGCGACGTTCCGCTGTACGAGTACGCCTGCCACGAAGGCAACTACGGCCTGTACAACATCCTCTCCGGCGCCCGCGCCGAGGAAGCCGAAGCCACGGCGTCCGGCGGCGGCCAGTAGGCGGCCGGGGTCAGTCGTCCCAGTCGGGGAGCGGCTGCGGACCCGGGACGATCCCCGCGATGTCCGGGTCCTCGCCGGTCGTGTTCTCGGGCGCCTCCAGGGCCGCCTGCTCCTTCTCGATCTTTCGCTGCGCGCGCCGTTCCAGCTTCTCCTGGCGCCTCTGGCGCTTGCGCATCTCTCGTTGACGTTTCGCGAAAGTGGTCGGACCAGGTCTGGCCATAGGCGATCTCCCCTCCTCCGCGCCGACTCGCGCCGGGGCGGAACGGGTCATGGTAACAGGACCTTGACAGCGTGCCGTTGAGCGGCCGCCAGCGGAGCGGCTGCCGGCTCAGGGCGTGTAGTAGGTCGGTGATCCCGGACCGACCGGGAGGCCGAGCGCGAACACCCAGACGTAGAACAGCGTCACCCAGCCGATCAGATAGGAGATCGAGTACGGGATCATCGTGGCGATCAGGGTGCCGATTCCCAGCTTCCGGTCGTACCGCATCGCCACCGCCAGGATGAGGCCGAAGTAGCTCATCATCGGCGTGATGATGTTCGTCGTCGAGTCGCCGATCCGGTAGGCGGCCTGGATGACCTCCGGGCTGTAGCCGACCGTCATCAGCATCGGCACGAAGATCGGCGCCGTCACCGCCCACTGCGCGGACGCGCTGCCGAGCATCAGGTTGACGAAGCAGCACATCAGGATAAACGGGATGAACACGATCGGACCGGTCAGGTCGAACCGGGTCAGCAGATCGGCGCCCACCACCGCCGTGATCGTCCCCAGGTTGGTCCAGTTGAAGAACGAGACGAACTGGGCGGCGAAGAAGACGAGCACCAGGTAGGGGCCGAGGGAGCTCATGGAGCGCCCCATGCCGTCGATCACATCGCGATCGTTCCTGAGCGAACCGGTGGTGCGGCCGTAGACGATCGACGGCACGATGAAGAAGACGAAGATCAGGGAGACAACGCTGCGCAGCATCGGCCGCAGGTCGTCGATCAGGAGCGCGTTCGCCGCCGGATCGCGGAACCAGCCGTTCTCCGGCAGGGCCAGCAGGGCCAGCCCGCCGAGCATGACGAGCACGGTCACCCCCGCCAGCTTGAGCCCCCGCTTCTCCTCCTTCGACAGCGTCTTCAGACCCTCCTCCGGGTCTTCCAGGTCGTCCGCCGCCCGGCCGGGGTCGAACACGCCCAGCTTGGGCTCGACGATCCGGGTCGTCACCAGGGTGCCGATCACCGTGATCATGAAGGTGCTGACGAACATGAAGAGGTAGTTCGCGGTCGCCGGGATCTCGTTCACGGCGCCCGGCGCGTAGGACGGATCGATGATGCGGGCCGCTTCGGTCGTGATCCCGGCAAGCAGCGGGTCGACGGTCCCGATCAGAACGTTCGCGGAGTAGCCGCCCGAGACGCCCGCGAACGCCGCGGCCAGACCGGCCAGCGGGTGGCGGCCGACCGCGCGGAACACGACCGCCGCCAGCGGGATCAGCACGACGTAGCCCATCTCCGACGCGGTGTTGGAGACAACCGACGCGAAGACGACGACGGCGGTCAGCAGGTTCCGGGGCGCGCCCAGGACCAGGGCCCGGAGCAGGGCCCCGAGAAGACCCGACCGTTCGGCGACACCGACACCGAGCAGCGCGACAAGGACCGTGCCCAGCGGCGCGAATCCCGTGAAGTTCGTCACCAGGTTCATGGCGATCCGCCGCATCCCCTCCGGGTTCATCAGGCTCACCGCGCGGATCATCCCGTCCTCGGAGCGGCCCGAGACGCCGGCGGGGCGTGGATCGTCGACCTGCCAGTCGAGCAACTCCGCCATCCCCGACACCAGCAGGATGAGGAGCGCCAGCACCGCGAACAGCGTCACCGGGTGCGGCAACAGGTTGCCGAGGAACTCGACTACGTTCAGGAAGCGGGTGAAGAGGCCCGGCCCCTTCCGCGCCCGCCTGTTCCGTCGTCTCGGAGCCTCAGCCATCCGCGGAACAGTAGCGGATCAAGCCGGGCTCAGCCCCGCCGGATCACGGCCGTGTGGTAGGGCTCCAGATCGTCGATCGCGGATTCCGGCTCCCCCGTCTTCCACGCGAACAGCCGCACGGTGACCTCCGACGGCGTCACGTCGAAGAGCGCGAAGCCGTTCTTCTCGAAGGTTTCGCCCCGCACATCCTGCACCACCGCGGTGGCCGCCAGGGGCGGCGTCCCCCGCGCCGCCGACGGCCAGCCGGTCAGTGTGCCCAGCGGACCGGTCAGAACCGCATGGACCGGGTTGACTGAAAGATCCATGCTGCCGCTTCGTTCGAGCACGGAGTGGCCGATCGCGTGCAGGTCGCCCGAGAGAACGATGCCGGCCCGCTGTGGCTGGGACGCCAGCGACTCCAGCAGCCGCTGATGCTGCCGCCACCAGCCCTCCTGCCAGAAGTACTTCTCCCGCTCCGTCGTCAGCCTGAAGTTGCTGCCCGCGAAGTCGCCGATCCTCGACACGGTGGCGCCGCCGTCGTCGAGGTCGGCGACGTCCGGATACCACTCGCGCCACTTCCCCGCCGACCAGCCGAAGGGGTGCGACGGAACGTGGAACAACTGCGCCACAGCCTGGTCCCGTGTGCGCTGATGCAACCAGCGTTCCGTCTCCGCCGGCACCAGGCCGGCATGGAGGCCCTTGAGCGAGAGATAACGGGCGCAGTCGTAGATCAGAACCTCGGCCAGCCGGCCGTAGCGGAGGGTGCCGAACGCCTCGGAGATGCCGGGCTCCCGGTCACCTGCGCCGGTGCCGGACATCGCCAGCGGACGTTCCACATCCGGCAGAAACTCCGGCAGGTAGGCGTTGCGGGTGAATCGGGCAAAGTCCACCTGGTAGCGGTCCGGTGGCAGCGTGACCATCTGGGGGTCGGCATCGTCGTTCTCGTAGTAGTCGTGGTCGTCGCTCACGAAGTAGGAAGGCGTCGACCGAAGCATGACTCCGTACAGCTCGGCGATCTGCGGCCCGACCGCGGCCTTGAGCGAGGTCTCGTTGCTCGTTCCGAGCGCGGGGAGGCTCACGTCCAGCCAGCCGATCCGTTCGTAGAACTCGCGGGAACGCCGGCCTCGCTCCTCGCCGCGGTTGTAGAGCACCGTGCGCTGGTCCCAGTAGATGTGGTCGCCGATCGCGATCAACGCCCGCGGGCGAAAGGAGAGCGCCCGCCTCAGGAGCCGGCGGCGTACCGCCAGCGGCAGGAAGAAGCCCGATTCGGGGTGGCCCCCGGCGCAGGTGTAGGCGAGGAACCGCACCGACTCGGGCCGGGCCGAGGGCGGCGGGAACGTGCGAAGCGGCCACGCGTCGCACAGTGTCTCGCCGCCACCGAGCAGTTGCAGGGCGTACTCGGTGTCCGGTTCCAGGCGAGGCGCGTCGAAGGAGAAGAAACGCCTGTCCGTGTCCGTGCTCCTGCCCGCGACCAGGCGGCCGCCGATGCGCAGCTCCGGCACGAAGTCGAGGGACTCGGCGAACGAGCACTTGAGCGCCAGCCGGTCGTGGCTGGCCGCCGGGATCAGGTGCTGGATCGGCCCGGCGCGCCAGCCGTCGTCGGAGAGAGCCGGCGGACGGCTGAGCCCGGTTCCGGCGGCCGCGGCGGCCGCCGTGGCGATGAAGCGTCTCCTGGTCCAGGCGGACGTCATGGTCGGGATCCTCCCAGGAAGGAGCGTAGCCGCTCCCGGTCGAGGTCGGTCAGCGGCAGGAATCGAGGTTGGTCTCCGGTGCGCGCCGACGTGTCGCAGGGCTGGCACATCAGCACGCCCGGCTCCCGGGTGTGCTTCAGGCCAAGGACGTGCCCGAGCTCGTGTGCGATGACGTTGCGCACGACGTTGTCGCGCTCGTCGCCGGAAGGAATGGCGACGAAGTAGCGGCCATCGTCGCCGTAGGGCCAGGCGAAGGGCATCAGATTCTGGGCGGAGAGCAGCAAGACGACCTCCGCGTCGACCCGGAAGAGCGCTTCCGGCGGCTTGGGACCCGGGTCGGACGAGTGCAGGCGGCCGGCAAGCTGCGAGAGCTGGTGGGCGTAGTTCTCGAACGGCCGCAGTCCTTCCGGCGGAGCCTCGTGTCCCGGCTCCGAGAATGGCCCGGCCAGTCCCAGGTCCGAGACCGCCCCGTTCCAGAACGAGACCGCCTCGCCCACCATGGCGACCCGCTCGTCATCCGCATCGGCTACCAGCACGGCGACCCGCCTGGGCTCGCCGACCGCCGGCTCCGAAGCGGCCGCAACTGGCAGAATGCCCAGCGCAAGAACCAGAGTAGCCCTCCAGGAGAACGTCATATGCCCCACATTCGAACGGTCATCAGGCTGCTGCCGGCTGTCGTCTCCCTCGCCCTGGTCGCTTCCCCGGTCCTCGGCCAGATCCACCGGACGCCGGACCCGGTGCGCCGGGCCGACCTCCACCGTCTCGCCGAAGTCGATCGGATGGTGATGGTACCGATGCGCGACGGCATCCGCCTCGCCACCGAGATCTACCGGCCGCGCGACGCCCAGGGTCCCGTACCGGCGATCTTCTGGCGCACGCCGTACAACTTCAGCCCGCTGCCGCCGCCCAACCTGGAACGGCCGAGCGCGCTGCTCAAGTTCGGCCTCGACGCGATCGAGCGCGGCTACGCCTTCGTGGTTCAGAACGAGCGCGGCAAGTTCTTCTCAGAGGGCGACTGGGAGATCCTCGGCCGGCCCCGCACGGACGGTTACGACGCGCTGACCTGGATCACCGACCAGCCGTGGTCCAACGGCAAGGTCGCAACGCTCGGCTGTTCATCGACCGCCGAATGGCAGATGGGGCTCGCCGCGATGCGCCATCCGGGCCACGCCGCCGCCGTGCCGATGGGTCAGGGCGCCGGCATCGGCCGCATGGGGCCCTTCTACGAGCAGGGGAACTTCTACCGCGGCGGCGCGCTGCAGCTTCCGATGGCGGTGTGGCTCTTAGGCGAGCAGAACACCCAGCGCCCGACCTTCCCGCCGGAAACCAGCCGCGAGGACCTGGAGCGGCTCGCGACCTACTTCGATCTGGCCGCGAAGATGCCCCAGGTCGACTGGAAGCGGGCGCTCTGGCACCTCCCCATCCGAACGATCATGGAGTCCGTCGGCGGGCCGAAGGGGATCTTCGGAGAGTTCGCGGCACGCACTCCGGACGACCCCGGCTGGTACGAGGGCGGCCTCTACCACGACGACGAACCGTTCGGCGTCCCGGCGCTGTGGGCCAACTCCTGGTACGACCTGTCCGTTTCGCCGAACCTGGCGCTCTACGAACATGCCCGCGAGAACGCCGACGCCGAAGTTCGAGACCACCAGTACATGGTCATCGCGCCCAGCCTGCACTGCAACATGTACCGGCTGACGAACCCGCTCGTCGTCGGCGAGCGGAACTTCGGCGACACGGACTTCGGCTTCGACGAGATGCTCTGGGGCTTCCTCGACCGCTTCACGAAGCCGGAGGCGAACGGCTTTGAAGACCGCTACGCCAGGGTCCGCTACTTCCTGATGGGCGAAGACGGGTGGCGGGACGCTGAGGACTGGCCGCCGGCCGGCGTCGAACCGATGACCCTCTACATCGACAGCGACGGCAACGCGAACAGCGCCGCCGGCGACGGCAGGCTGACGGCGGACGTCGGCGGCGACGGAGACGGCGCCGACCGCTTCGTCTACGACCCGGGCGCTCCGGTGCCCACCCACGGCGGCGCCTTCTGCTGCATGGGAGAACACGAGCCCGGCTCCTTCGATCAGCGCGGAATCGAGGCGCGCGCCGACGTGCTCGTCTACACGACCGAACCGTTCGCCGAGCCGCTGGCCGTCGTCGGTTCCATCGACGTCATCCTGCACGTCTCGTCCGACGCGCCCGACACGGACTTCACGGTCAAGCTGGTCGACGTCCATCCCGACGGCCGTGCCTTCAACCTCGACGACACGATCCTGCGCATGCGCTACCGCGAGGGCTACGACCGCGACGTCCGGATGGAAGCCGGCGAGGTCTACGAGGTGAGGCTGGGGCCGCTCGCGACCGCCAACGTCTTCGGCGCCGGACACCGCCTGCGGATCGAGGTCTCGAGCAGCAACTTCCCCCGCTACGACCGCAACCTGAACACCGGCGGCAACAACTACGACGAGAGCGAGTGGCGGGTGGCCCGGAACGCCGTCCACCACTCGCCGGAGCATCCCTCGCGGATCGTGCTGTCGGTGCTCGAGCCCTGAGTCAAGCCTGACTACGGCTGAAGCGGCGGCACCCGTTGCGAGAACTTCACGCCGCTGATCCGGTCCGTGTTGTCCGCCCTCCGCCTCCGGCTCGGCGGAAAGTCCTCCGTCTCCTCGATCCAGGCATCGAGCACCCGGCTCAACCGCCGGGCGATCCGCTCCACCTCCGGCCGGCCGGCGAGGTTGACCAGTTCGTGCGGATCCGCCTCCAGGTCGTAGACCTCGATCACCGGCCGCGGCGCCTCGAACAGGCGCGCCTGACCCGGCGTCAAAGTCCCTGCCTCGCGGCGCGCCGTCAGGCTGTACCAGGAGGCACTGCGCGAGGCGTCGGCCGGCGTGCATAGCGGCAGTTCCGTGTAGGCGTTGCGAATCAGCTTGTAACGCACGCCCCGCACCGTTCGGATGTGCTCGTCGCAGTTGTGCCAGTTGCGCTCCGCGAACACGTACTCCCGCCCGGGGACGGCCTGGTCGGCCAGGGCGGCGGCGAAGCTCGAACCGTGGAAGCTCGCAGGCGTCTCCGCGCCGGCCGCTTCGAGCAGCGTCGGCGCGAGATCGATCATGCTGGTGAGCCCCGCGTAGCGGACGCCGGCGGGCGTCACGCCGGGCCACGAGACGATCAGCGGCGTGCGGATGCCGTCGTCGTACGCCGTGGCCTTCGCCCGAGGAAAGGGCGCGCCGTTGTCGCTCAGGAACACGACGAGCGTGTTCTCACGTAGCTCGCGACGATCCAGCTCGGCCAGCATTCGGCCGACTCGTAAGTCCATGCGGGCGATCTCGTCGTAGTACAGGGCCAGATCGGCCCGAGTCGCGGCGTCGTCGACGAGGTACGGCGGCACGGAGACTTCCGCCGGATCGTGCGGCGAATCGATGGCGCCGGCCGCGTACGGCCGGTGCGGGTCCCGGAAGCCGACCCAGAGGAAGAACGGCCTCTCGCCCGCCTGGTCGAGAAACTCGGGCAGACCCTCCCAGGTCTTGTCCGAGAACCAGTCGAACTGGCGTTCACCGGCCGGACCGTAGTGCGTCTTCCGCATGTGCCCGGTGAAGTAGCCCTCGCGGCCCAGCAGGCTCGGCAGGAGCTCGACGCCTTCGGGCAGCGGGCTGTGCAAGTCCTCGGCGCCGGTGGCGTGGGGATAGCGGCCGGACAGGATGCTGATCCGCGACGGGCTGCACGACGCGGTGGTCAGGAACGCGTTCTCGAACACCACGCCGGACGCCGCCAGCGCGTCGAGGTTCGGCGTCCGCACGACGCGGTTGCCGTAGGCCCCGAAGTCCGACCAGCCGGCATCGTCGGCGACGAAGACGAGGATGTTCGGAGGCTGCTCAGCGGCGCGGACGGCCGGCGCCGAAGCCAGAAGCAGCAGACTCAGCCAAAGCGGCCACCGGCGCCGCCCGGAAGAAGCACTCCAGCCGATCGACTACTCTCCTCCGGCCGCCGCGGCGATCGCGTCGGCCTCCAGCAGCCGGGCGCCGCGCATCACGTTGCCGAGCGCGTAGTTGCCCTCATGGCAGGCGTACTCGAACACCTTGTTGGGAGTCGACCGCCACACGTACTCACCGCTCCAGGCCGTTTCCCAGACGTTCGGGTCCTCGACCGTGAAGCCGTAGAGCAGGTTGCCGTCGGCCAAGCGCTGGAAGCGTTCGACGACGTGCAGGTCCTTCGTCGCCGATCCGAGGGCCGGTTCTTCGCCGAAGTTCGTCGTGTCGACGACCAGGGTGTCGCCTTCCCACCAGCCGATCGAGTCACCCATCCACCGGCGCTCCTCAGCGGGCGCGTGCTCGCCGCCGATCCGCACGACGCGGGCATCGTGAACCATCTCGATCAGGATCATCACGTGGTTCCCTGTCTGCACGATCCGCTTGTGGTTGTTGTAGAGGGCCGGCAGCATCGGCGGCCCGCCCGTCGAACTGAACCCGAGCAGGCAACGCTCCGGGAGGGGCCGCTGCTCCATGTTGTCGTAGGGGCCCGAACGATCCTCGTTCTCTTCCAGCCACCAGGCGGTTCCCGTGTTCTTGTGGCCGAACGCCGCGAACTGCGCCGCCGCCCGCGCCATGCCGGCGGGCGTCATCTCCGGGTACTGGCCGTTCGGCGGATCGGTGATGATCGAGGTCCGCCACCTGCCGTCGATCCTGATCACGTTGTCGCCGGGATCCATGTAGAAGGCGTTGTAGCCGCCGCTGCCACCCGAAGCGACCTCGAGCCCCGGATCGAAGATCGGCGCCCCGCCGACCGGCGGCGCTTCGCGATTCGGATCGCTGGGCCTGAAGTCCGCTTCGTAGATCTCGGCCTTGCGGCGGGCGATCGCCGCCGCCTCCTCGTCTGTCAGGGTCAGCCGGTCACCGAACTCCCGCGGCCGAGTGAGCGGCGTCAGGGTCGCCACGTCGTAGGCGCCGGACAGGTCCGGCTTGCCGTCGGGCCGTCGCGGAACGTCGTCCTGCGCCGCAACGGCCATCGGCGCGGCCAGGAGAACCGCCAGGCTCAGGAGAAGAACACGCTCAAGCTTCATCCGGCACCTCCTTGTAAGCAGGTTGAACGTCAACGGTACCACCAGGGCCCCGCCAGGGCCCTACTCGAGCTGAAAGTTGACAGTGACGGTCCAGTGGACCGCGACCGGCTGCCCATCCAACAGGGCCGGCTCGAACCTCCACTGCCTGAGGGCCACGACGGCTGCTTCCGTCAGGCCCATGTCGAGTCCTCTCAAGACCTCGACATCCTCCCGGACCTCACCCTGCTCATCGACTGTCAGTCGCAGGATCACCTTACCCTCGATGCGGGCTTTCCTGGCGTACTCCGTGTACGTCGGCTGAACCGTGTAGGTCCTCACCGGACGTATGAAGTCTCCCTCGACCTCCCCAATATGAATGGGCTGCACTTCACGGGCCCGATCCTCGCGCGACGCCTCGCCCACGGCCGAAGGCTCCCGATCGCCGAAGATGTCCAGGATGTCCGGCGGCAGTTGGGAGTACACAAGAGTGCCCAGGCCGTACAGGATCGCGGTAAGGATGACCGCCACCGCCGCGATCTTTGCCAGGTCGACCCAGGGGCCCGCCGCCACGCCGCGCTGCCCTACGGCTGGCCGGATGACTCTCGATCGTCGTACGGCGCGCCGGTGCCTGAGGAACCGGCAAACAGGCGACGACCGTCCGGCAGCGTCACGTCACGCCCGTTCGCCCGCGGCGCCCCGTCGATCGCCTGGTAGCCCTCGACGAGGACCTCGGTACCCGGAGCGACCGAGTTCTTCTTCCAGCCCCGCCGCACCAGGGCGCCCGGCGGGCCGCACTCGACCATCCAGGCCGTCACGGTGCCGTCGTCGTCGGTGACGTCGATGTGGATCCAGGCGTGCGGGTTCACCCACTCGACCTTCGTCACCTTGCCGCGCAGCCGAACCGGCTTCGTCGCGTCGAACTCGGCAGCGAAGGCATGGTGCGCGGCGACTGGCTCGGGCGAAGCCATGAGAACCAGGGCCGCGGCCAGAGCGAAACCGAGGGTGGGAAGGGCCGCGCGGGCGAGAGATCGCGTCGTGTGCATGGGCATCGTCCTGCTTGCTGCTGTTTCTCGGCGGAACGGCAACCCTACCACCGGCGCGGGGCGCTACTCGTCGTCTGATGGAGCGTCGCCAGCCGGCCGGACCCTGCGCAGGAAGTCGGCCGCGTCGCGACTGTCGATGGCAGCCTCCAGGAACTGGGCCGACCGTTCCACCGAGCTGACGCCTGAGAGCCAGGCCTCGACGGCTTCAGTCACTCGGATGTTCCGCGCGGCGAGAGTCTGTCGGAGATTCTCCCGAAGCATCTCCGAGCGACTTTCGGTCCGTTCGGCACCGAGGAACGGATCATCGTCCGGGCTGGTGCCCGCCGCCCTGCCCAACCCGCGGCCCACCCGGCGCAGCGCCGCCACGGTCTCTTCGGACTTCGTTGCCTCGTTCAGCGCCCGGTGGATCTCGGCCGCCCGCCAGCCCCGAAACGCCCGGCTGACAGCTGATTCGACGTAGCCGCCGCCCTCCAGCAGATAGATCGTCAGTCCCGGCCGGCGCGAACTCCGGGGAGCCATCCACTCCGGCGCCGGCACCTCCACCCAGACTTCCGGAAAACCCCAGGAAGCGTAGACCTCCAGCTTCCGCCGCCGGACATCGGTCGTGTGGTCCACTTCCAGCACCACGTCCGGCAGCGGACCAGCGTGGACGTCGAGCGTCCGCCCCCGCGGCCAAGGACGATCCAGGAAGAACATCGCGTCCGGCTGCATCAGGACCTCACGTTCCCCCTCTACCCCGAACTGCACCAGACTCGCCGAACCGAGCGCCAGAATCTTCGAGCCGCGCGCCTGCGCGATCATCTCGACCAGGGCCACCACACCGGCCGACGGCACCTCGTGGTAGAGCGTCGCTGGCTCGGCCAGGATCATCGCCGTCCCAGTCCGCGCGTCCCAATACTCGATACGGCCCTCGTAGTCGTCCAGTTCCTTGATCGGCAGATGCACGGCGCGGCAGCCCGGAAAGTCCCGCGGGTCGAGGGGGCGTCGCGGCTCGCGCGGCCGCTGCGGAGTTCCGCGGAGGGGTTCAGCCATGGTTGGCGAGTGTATCGTTGGCCGCGGCTTGCTAACTGCCCCATGAAGACCATGAACACGCTCAAGATCGGCATCGCTGACTACGACGAGATGAAGGCGCGCACGCTGGCGATCGCCCGTGGCGAACACAAGCCGACCGAAGGAGAGCCGACCGTCTGGTTCACCTCCCCTGAGACCCCCGCGAAGGCACTCTCGCCACGCATCGAGAGTTGCTTGGGGCTGGACCCGGCGGGCCCCGCGGTGGCACAGGCGGTTAGAGCGATCACCGAGGTGTAATGCGATGAGCAAGCAGTACAAGAGTGAGGCACTGGCGGCCGCGCACGAGGCTGCGCTGGGCCTGGTCGAGGTCGGCCTCTGGTCCAAGCAGACGATGCGCCGGTTCGACGAGCTGTGTCTCACTTCGGTCAAGGTGACGTTGTCACCGGACCGGCGTGCGCGTCGATGAGGCTCCTGACGCTGATGGCGACGAACGGCTTTGATGCCGTGGCTTGAGTCGGAAGGGCCCCTCGATGTCGACGACCACCAAGTCTCTCAGGGAAGACGCCACTCTCGCAGTGTGGGACGAGTTCCTGGAGGCATGGCCACCGGAGAAAGTCCGCAGCATGTCTTTGGAGGAGTACACGAATCTCAACCGGGACGACGCCTTCGTCTACTGGCTTGAAGCAAGAACCGGTGATCTCGGGAGCATCTGGGGTCAATCGGCCTTCAAGTTCGGCATCTACCGCCAAGCCTCGACAGACGCAAAGGAAGCCAGCGGGGGGAGGAGCTACGGTGACGAGTACGCCTGGATGAGCAAGTACGGCGAAACGGCTGAAGAGGCGTTCTTCACCGTGCGGTCGCTGCTGACCCAGGTCATCGACGCGGCTCGAAACGGGGAGTTCGCGACGATTGACGGGGTCGACCTCCAGCCTCTCGTCAAGTGGAAGGTCACGTTCCTCTATCAGGACCGGGAAGATCCCAAGGTTCTGGCGATCTACAGCCAGAATCGGCTGGAGGCTCGCTACAGACGTGAGCGAGCCCGAAGAGGAGCAGACGCGGGAGAGCCTCGCGACGGATCCCGAGGAAGGTCTCGACGGAACGGAAGGCCGGATCGCCATGGTGACCTTCCACCAGAACTACGCCTACGAGGACTTCGTGGAGGGGATCAGCCCGAGGCTCACCGAACCGGGTGACCGGGATGGTGACGCGGAGGCGGTGGAAGCGTCACCTTCATCGGAACTCGCCTACGAACTCAAGCCCGGCGCCTTCAGGAAGATCTGCGCTGCAGCCGACGCCGAGCGCGAGGCCGCGGCCAGAGACGGTCGGTGGCCAGAGTGCTTTGTGCTCATCATTGACGAGATCAACCGCGGCAACATCCCGAAGATCTTCGGCGAACTGATGACGCTGATCGAAGATAGCCGGCGGCTCGGAGAGAACGACGCGACCACCGTCACGCTCCCCTATTCAGGCGACGACTTCGGCGTTCCGAACAACCTCTACATCATCGGCACGATGAACACCGCCGACCGCTCGATTCAGCAACTCGATACGGCGCTCCGACGGCGGTTCACGTTCGTCGAGATGATGCCCGATCCGGAGCACGAGCGCATCAAGGTGGACGTGGGCGGAGTGAACTGTCGCGAGATGCTGAGAGCGATGAACGAACGCATCGCCTTGCTCATGGACCGGGAGCACCAGATCGGTCACACGTACCTGTTCAACGTGAGGGACCTCGACGACCTCTCCGGCCGGTTCCGGAACCGCATCTTCCCGCTCCTGCAGGAGTACTTCTACGACGACTGGAAGAAGATCCGCGCGGTCCTCGGCGGCAACGCGTTCGTCGAAGAGAGGAAGATCGGTGAGGGGTATACGAAGAACCTCGCCGACGAGTCCGACTTCATGGACGAGGAGGTGGTCATCTACGAGCGCCTGCCCGAGGACGATCCGGCCTGGAAGGACGCCGGCCAGTATCGGAAGATCTACGCGTCGGTGGCCGCCGATTGAAGAGGCAGATCCGGGGCGAGAGCGGCGGAGGTAGACCGCGGGCGACGTTGACTCCTCCTGAAGCTACGACTAGTCTGATCGACTAGACTGAACTGGAGGCACGTATGCAGACGATCGGCGCCTACGAAGCCAAGACGCATCTTCCGCGACTGCTCGAACGCGTCGCTCGGGGGGAGACTCTGACGATCACCCGCCATGGCCAGCCGGTCGCCCGGCTCGTCCCCGTGGAGACCGACGATCGTGAACGCGCTGCCCAGGCGGCTCGCCGCATCGAGGAACGCCGCCAGCGCCTGGGGCAGGCGACCTTGGTCGAGTTGATCGACTCCATCCACGAAGGCCACCGGTTTTGAGCGCCGTCGTCCTCGACAACTCGATCGTGCTTTGCTGGTGTCTGGCGGACGAGGTCGATCCGCTGGCACACCGTGCGTTGCTGTTGACCATCGAGCAGGGCGCCGTCGCACCGCGGCTCTGGCGCTACGAACTCTGGAACGCGCTTCTGGTCAACGAACGGCGGGGACGCCTGGAGGCCGCTGACACGCGCGCCGTCTTTCTCGACCTCGCGCAGATGCGCATCGAACTCGACGCCGACCACGAGGAAGCGAAGGTGCTCGACCTGGCTCGCGAGCATCGTCTGACGGCGTACGACGCCTCCTATCTGGAAGTCGCCCGCCGCCGCGGGTTGCCCCTGGCTACCCTGGATCGTCGGCTGCGAGACGCCGCGGTCTCGGAAGGGACGGCCATCGTCGACCACCCAGAGGCCGCAGGCGGCCAATAGCGGTAGCAACCCTGGCCGATGGCGGTCGCGCACGAGACCATCACCCTCCGCGAGTACGAAGAGGTCGACCGTCAACGGTGCGGGCTCGACGAGCAGGGGTGGGCAGACCTGGAGGTGTTCGCCCGGAAGAACCAGCGGGACAGACGCGGCAACTACCGTCCGGTCCTGGCCTTCGGGAGCGGACGACGCACGCTCAAGGCGACGAACTTCGTCGGCGTGCTCTCGACAAGCAGCTGCAGCCACATCGAGATCCTGCCGAAGATCGACTTGGCACCATCCGGCGAAACAGCGGACGCGAATGACGACGCCGGTACCGGACCCGACGCTGGCTCGGCCGCACGCAAGCCTAGCCCCATGCCCGGCGCCGCCGACCCACCGCGCCCCGGGCGGCCGGACGACGAAAGAACGCGCGAGGTCTTCCTCCAGATGCTTCGCACTTGGCGAGGGCTACGCCACGCCGAACTGCCGCCGAGCGCCATCCGGTCGCTCCAGCGTTTCCCAATGCTGGAGGTGTTCGCGCACCTGTTCCTCCAGAACCTCTCCCACCTCGCGCGCCAGGGTCTCGCTCGACGGTACGTCCGCGTCGAAGACAACCTCCCCTACCTCCGCGGCCGTCTCCTGTTCCAGCAGCATGTGCGGGAGAACCTGACCAACCGGGCGCGGTTCTACGTAGCGCACGACGAGTTCAACTCGAACCGGCCGGCGAATCGACTGGTCCGCAGCAGCCTGGACCGCCTCAAGCGAATCGTCCGCAACGAGGAGAACCGGCGACTGCTTCGCGAGCTGACGGATGCGTTCGCCGACGTGCCGCCCACAAGGGATCCGGAGGGCGACTGGCGGCGGCACTCGGTCGACCGGACGATGCAGCACTACCGCCCGGTCATGGCCTGGGTACGGCTGTTCCTGTTCGGCGAGGGCCTCGCCACGTTTCACGGAAAGCACGAGAACCAGTCCCTCCTGTTTCCCATGGAGGAGATCTACGAGGACTTCGTGACCTGGTGCTTCAGGCGATACCAGGCCGAGTACGTCGTTCGGGCGCAGGGACCTCAGTGGAGGCTCACGCGCGACCCCGAAGCGTTCACGATGAAGCCGGACATGACGCTCCAGAAGAGCGGCAAGGCCGCGTTCATTCTCGACACGAAGTGGAAGCGACTCAGGTCAAGGGCCGAGGACCCGAAGAAGCGCGGCGTGTCACAGGCCGACATGTACCAGTTGTATGCCTACGGCAGGCGCTACGGCTGCCGGACGGTGGCCCTCGTCTATCCCCGAACGGACGACTTCGACGAACCGCTACGGTTCGTCTTCTACGACGATCTCACGCTTCTGTGCTTGCCGTTCGATGTCTCGATGCCGCAAGACAGTGTGAAGCGCTGCCTGAACTGGCTCCTACGGTCGACGATGGACTTGGAACCAGCGGCCAGAGCGGAGCCGGCCTGACGGCCGGCGCGTCTCTCTGGCCGCCTACGGCGGCAGCGGGTCAGAAGACCCGCGTACCCAGCGGATGCCGGCCAGAAGGCCGGCGCACCGACGGTGGGACATCGTGAGAAAGCCGGGCTACGGTCTCTACTGTGCCCCCGACCCTGACTCCGCCGCGGCCGCGGCCTCTTCACGGTCCCGGGCCCTGGCGCCGGAGAGGATGTTCGTCATCCCGTAGTTGCCTTCGTGGCAGGCGTACTCGACGAGTTCGTACTGCTCGTTGTCCAGCTCGAACTCGAAGCGGCCGGTCCAGGGGCGGGTCCACACGGTCGGATCCTCGACGGTGAACTGGTACTCGAGCCGGTTCGGCCCGAGCCGCGTGTAGCGCTCGGTGAGCTTCATGTTCTCGCTCGAGCCGCGGTAGCCCGCGCGGCCGTTGAAGCCCGTCGTCTCCACGACCAGGGTGTCGCCGTCCCAGCGGCCCTGGGGATCGCCGAGCCACGGCCTGATCCCGGGACCGAGCGGCTCCCGCTCGGTCGTCGGCACGACCCGGGTCTCGTGGATCATCTCCTTCTGGATGGCGACGTAACCCGGGCTCTGGCTGATCTGGAGGCCGTTGTTGTAGATCGAGGGCATCATCATTCCCGGCAGCCCACGCGTGATGCAGCGAACGTAGGCGGTCAGGTCCTCGGGGCCCGCGGGCCGCCGCCTCACGTAGTCGCCGAACGACTGGCGGGCGTCGCGCTGTCGCTCCATCGCCTCCTCCGTGAGCGGCGGAATGCGCCCGTCCGGCGGATCGATGATCATCGCCACCTGCCGCGACGGCGCCGACTTGACGTAGCCGAGCGTGGTGTCCCGCCACTCCCGTTCGTAACCCCAGATGCTTCCCAGCGTCCCTCGCTCACGGCGAGCGGCCGCCTCCTCGGCGGTCAGTTCCTCGACGTCGGCCAGCTCCTCCGGCCGCTCGAGCGGAATGCCGTGCGCCTTGTTGCCGGACCACATCCCCTGCAGATCGGGCGTGCCCCAGGGCGTTCGCGGCACAACGTACGGCTCGGCCGACGCGACCTCGTCGGCATCCGACCCGAAGTCGGCGTCGACGCCCTGCCAGCCCGGCTCGATCACTGCAACCCGCACGTTGTCGGGAGCGGAAACGAAGCCGCGCTTGGCCTCGGAACGGCCTCCCGCCGGCCGCTCGGGATCCGATGTGAAGCGGACACCGCGGTCGCGCAGGCCGACCGCCGCGGTATCGAGATCTGCGACCTCGAACGCCAGGTGGTCGATCGCCCGGCCGGCGCTCGACGCCGGCTGGCCCTCGGGGTGCTCCGACGCGAACAGCCAGACCTCGCCGAAGCGAAGGCCGCCCTGCACCCCGCGCAGGCTCTCGGGCAGGCCGCCGAAGGTCTCCCGGTACCAGCCGAGGGTTCGCGCCGGATCGCTCGCGCTCAGGTGGACGTGGTGGAAGCCCAGCGTGTCCGGGTCTTCGACGACCTCGATCCGCGTACCCCATGGATCGAAGATACGTCCGACCTTGAACAGACCGGGTTCTTCGCGGAGAGTCGAGCCGTCGTCGTAGCGCTGGAGGCGAACTCCGGAGCCACGCACGCCGACCGCCTCCAGTTCGGCCATCTTCTCCTCGACATCCGCGAACGAAAAGCCGATGTGGTCGATGCCGGTGCCCTGGCTGGCGCCCATGATGGGGCCCTGGTTGAACTCGATCACCGCGTTGCCGCAGTCGATCGCCTCGGCGCGGGCCTCGATCGGCTCGCAGTCCAGGTGACGCGCGTACCACTTGACCGCCTCGCTGCGGGCGGAGGTGGTCAGTTGCACCGTCACGTCGCCGGCGGTCGCCGGGACCGCGGTCAGTCCCAGCACGAGCGCAGCGGCAACGGCCGAAGCGCTAGGGATCGTCGCCGGTCGGGGTGTCTTCGCGTCGGCGTAGGTGGCCATAGAGCAGCTCCTCGGAAAACTCGACACACTTGTACTCCAGCACCCGGACGTTCTCCTCCAGACGCCGGTAGAGCGGCATGCGGATCGTCCAGGGACGGGTGAAGACGTTGGGGTCCTCGAGCGTCGCCTCGTAGGTCATCGTGTTCGGGCCGGTCGGGGTGTAGCGCTCGGTGACGCGCAACGTGTCGCTGGCGAAGTTGCCGGCGCGGTCGAACCAGGCCTGGCCGGTGAAGCCGGCGGCCTCGACGACCAGCGTGTCGCCTTCCCAGCGTCCGTGCGAACGGCCCATCCAACTATCGATCGGCGCCGGCTCCGGATTCTCCTTGTCCATGTGGATCGTCCGGTTCGCCTCGGCGAAGCCGTAGACGATCATGATGTGGCTGTTGCCCTGGAGGATCCGGAACGGGAACGGCATGTAGGTCGCCCGCGGCACGCCGGGCAGGTAGCACTTTGCCTCGGGGTCTTCGCGCCAGCGGTTCTCGAAGTTCTTCCGCTGCTGTTCGCGAGCCCAGTCCTGGTAGGGGATCTCGCCGCCGACGACTACGCCCTGGCCGGGCGGCATCGTGGTGAGCGTGCCGTACTCCGCCGGCCCGGCGGCCGCGTTGTGGTCCTCCAGGTTCCAGTGCGCCGTGTTGATCGCCTGCCAGACGCCGTTGATATCGGGATTGCCGTCGTAGTGACGCGGGACTGAGTCGCCGGCGTCCTGCGCCTGGACCGGCAGCACCAGGGCCGGCATGAGGCCGGCGAGCGACAGCGCCCGCCGCCATGGTCTCGATTGGCGTCGTTTCGTCATTTCGTCTCAGTTCGGAACGGACGGGGAGCATACCAACCGCCGTCGCCGCGCGGGCAGGCGCGCAATACACTCGGCGCTCGTCTTCAGCACCTGTCTTTTCGGCACCTGGGGGGATCCCTTCGATGATCGACCTGAACCTGACCGGCCGCCGCGCCGTCGTCACCGGCGCAAGCCTCGGCATCGGCGCCGCCACCGTCCGCCTGCTCGCCGACCACGGCGCGGACGTCGCGTTCTGCGCCCGCAGCGAAGACGCCGTCAGCGCGCTGGACGGTTACCAGCCGCCGTCGGGCGAGGGCGGCTCCCACGGCCACATTGCCGACATGGCCGACCGCTCGTCGATCGACGCCTTCTTCGAGACCGTTCTGGCGGACGGCACGGTCGACATCCTCGTCAACAACGTCGGCGCCTCGCCGTCGCGCAACTTCCTCTACATGAGCGACGACGACTGGGAAGAGCTCTTCCGGCTCAACCTGCTGTCGGCCGTGCGCAGCACACGACTCTGCCTGCCGGGGATGCGCAAGCAGAAGTGGGGACGGGTCGTGATGATCGCGAGCGGCGCCGCGAAGTACCCGGGCGCCGCCCTGATCGACTACGGCGCCTCGAAGGCGGCGATGGTCGCCACCGGCAAGGCCCTGTCCGGCAAGTACGGCCGGGACAACGTCTTGTTCAACTCGGTCCTGCCCGGCCTGATCCACACCGCGATGTGGGAGCGGGCCGCGAAGGAGATCGCGAAGGCCCGCGGCGGCGACTGGGAGGACATCATCCGGAACAACGGCAAGAACGTTCCGGTCGGCCGCTACGGCACCTCGGAAGAGGTCGCCAGCATGATCGTCTTCCTGTGCTCGGAGGCCGCGTCCTACGTCAACGGTGCCGTGATCGACGTCGACGGCGGCCAGGGCCGGCACATCTGACCAGGCTACTGGTTCTCCGAGCCCTCGATCTCGGCGACTCCTGACGCCGTCTCCTCGAGCAGCGCCTGCGCGCCGCGGCGGATCAGGCTGCCGACCCCCGGCGCCTGGAAGAAGCTGAAGCCCTCACGGTCCCGCCAGGCCAGCGGTCCTCCCAGCTTGAGGCCGGCGCCGAGCACGGCGTCACGGATGCGGTCGACCATCGCCTCGTACTCCGGTTCGCCCTGGCGCTTGCCGGAGAAGCTGTAGAGGTCGGTCGAGGCGGCGAAGACGACGTCGACGCCGGGCACCGCCGCGATCTCCTCGACCGCCTCGACCCCGGCCGGCGACTCGATCATCGCCACGATCAGGATGTTCTCGTTCGCCGTGGCCCGGTAGTCGCGGCCCCAGAGCGCGCCGTACTGGCCGCCGCCGAGGCTTCGCCGGCCCTCGGGCGGGAACTTGGCGAAGCGCACCGCCCGCTCCATCTTCTCGGCCGTGCGCACCATCGGCACGACGATGCCGAGCGCGCCCAGGTCCACCGCCTTCTGGATGTCGCCCTCCGTCGCGTCGGGCACGCGAATGAAGGGAATGGCGGAGGCGTCCCGGCAGGCCCAGAGCATCCGCGCCACGTCCTGGTAGGTCAGCGGGCTGTGCTGCATCTCGATCCAGGTGAAGTCGAAGCCGGCGTTGGCCGCGGCGCAATAGCTATCGGGGTCGGGCGAGGAGATGCTGACGCCGACGATCCCCTCGCCGCCCATCAGCTTCTGCTTGGCGGTGTTGTACATCCGCGCGCCGTCGCCGTCCTGCGCCGCCGCCGCCGCGGCCACGCCCACGCACAGCGACAGGGTCCAGCCGATGCGAATCGTCCTCATGCGTCCTCCCGCGCTTCCGAAGCGTCGGCCGTGTCCACCGCCGTTTGTCCGGCGCGCCCTCCGCGCTGGCCCCGCAGCGCCAGGTCGACGCCGACCAGGCGGCGGTCGCCCTCGACCCGGCTGGAACTGCCCCGGATCTCCCGTACCACCAGGTAATCCGCGAACGCCGCTTCCACGTTGGCGCTGTAGCCCATCGCGTCCTGGGCCTTGTTCACGGCCAGCTTGCCGAGTCGTAGCACCGCCGGGTCGTTCTCGGCGATCCGTTCGGCGTAGGCCATCGTCTCGCGTTCCAGTTCGTCCTCCGCGTAGACCCGGTTGACCAGGCCCAGTTCCCGCGCCTCCTCCGCGTCGATGAAACGGCTCTCGAAGAGCAGTTCTTTCGCCTTGCGGGGATGAATGTCCCAGGGCACGGTGAAGGTCTCGAACAGGCTTGCCAGGAAACGGGCGCTGGGCGCCGCGAAAATGAGATCCATCGCCGCCGCGATCATCCAGCCGCCGAAGATGCAGTAGCCATGCACCATGGCGATCGTCGGCTTGGGCAGATTGCGCCACTTGACCGTGTTGTCCAGGTTGTACCAGCGGAACGCCTCGTACCAGTCCATGCCGACCCACTGGGTCAGCCCCCGGGCCTCGATGTCCGCCTGCTGCTCCGGCGTGCCCAGGTCGTGACCGGACGAGAAGTGCCTGCCGTCGCCCTTGAGCACGACGACCCGAACGTCTTCGTCGGCCATCGCGCGGTCGAGCTGCCGGTCCAGGTCGTCGAGCAGCTTCCAGCTCTGCGCGTTGTGGTACCGAGCGCGGTCCAGCGTCAGCACCGCGACGGGGCCGCGCCGTTCGTAGCGAACCTCTTCTGCTGCCATATCCTGTCCTCGGCCTTTCTGAAGGGAGCCCGTGTGGAGGGAAGCCGATGAAGCGTAGCGCACCGATCAGCGTGATTCTGCTGTGCGCCCTGGGACTCGGCTGTGCCGGCGACCACACGCCCGAAGGCGCCGCGGCCGGCGCCGCGGAGCGTCCCAACATCGTCCTGGTCATGACCGACGACCAGGGCTACGGCGACTTCGGCTTCGCGGGCAACCCGGTCCTCCAGACGCCGCATCTCGACGCCCTGGCTGCACAGAGCGCGCAGGTCGAACGCTTCTACGTCAGCCCGGTCTGCACCCCGACCCGCGCCTCGCTGATGACGGGCCGCTACAACTACCGCACTCGCGCGATCGACACCTACATCGGCCGAGCGATGATGGAACCGGAGGAAGTGACGATCGCCGAGATGCTCCGAGAAGCCGGCTACGCCACCGGCATCTTCGGCAAGTGGCACCTGGGCGACAACTACCCAATGCGGGCGATGGACCAGGGTTTCGAGGAGAGCCTCGTTCACCGGGGAGGCGGTATCGGCCAGCCCTCCGATCCGCCCGGCGGCCAGGGCAAGTACACGGACGCGGTGCTGTTCCGCAACGGGACGCGGGAGGAGACGACCGGCTACTGCACCGACGTCTACTTCGACGCCGCGTTCGAGTTCATGCGGCGAGCGGCCAGCGAAGGCCGTCCCTTCTTCGCCTACGTGCCGACGAACGCCCCCCACGGTCCGTTCCACGACGTGCCGGAGGACTGGCTGGCGCACTACACGCAGACGGATCTGACCGCGGCGCTCGCCGATCCCGGCCAGGCCAGCGAGCAGGTCCTCGACCGGCTGGCGCGCAGCTACGCGATGATCAGCAACATCGACGACAACATCGGACGGCTGACGGCAAGGCTCGAGACGCTGGGTCTAGCGGACAACACGCTCCTGGTCTTCATGGTCGACAACGGACCGGATCGTGACCGCTACAACGCGGGGCTTCGGGGCCGCAAGGGAACCGTGTTCGAGGGCGGCATCCGGTCGCCCCTGCTTGCGCGCTGGCCCGGCCGGTTGCCCACCGGAGGCGAGCCGGCCGACCGGATCGCTGCCCACATCGACATCGCCCCGACCCTGCTCGACGCCGCCGGCGTCGAGCCGCCCGCCGGCCTGCACCTGGATGGCCGCAGCCTGCTCGGCCTGCTGGCCGGGCGACATCGACGCCGCGACCTGGTCCGACCGGACGCTCTACCTGCAGTTCCACCGCGGCAACGAACCGATCCCCCTCCACTCCTTCGCCGCGGTCGGCCAGCGCTACAAGCTGGTCCACCCCTCGCCGCGCGGCGAAGGAGACTGGAACGGCGAACTTGCCCTGGAGCTCTACGACCTCGAGGACGATCCCGGCGAAAGCCGTAACCTGATTGACGAGCGGCCCGAGGTGGCGGCCGACATGCGGGACGCCTACCTGGCGTGGTTCGAGGACGTAAGCACCACCCGGCCGAACAACTACGCGCCGCCGCGGATCGTCGTCGGCACGGATCAGGAGCCGGTCACCGTCCTCACCCGCCAGGACTGGCGGCGGATCACCGACGACCAGGGCTGGCGGCCGACCTCGCGCGGCCGCTGGCTGCTGAGCGCCCGGGAGGACGCGACGTTCGACATCGAGGTGCGGCTGGTCGCCGGCTCCGGCGGTCCGGTGCTGCTCGAAGTCGGCGATCGGACGATCCGGCGAGAGCTGGCGTCCGGTCAGGGCGCAGCAGTCTTCGAGGACGTCGCGGCTCCCGGTGGCGACTTCGCGCTCGCCGCTTCCTCGGGCGAAGGCGAGGACCGCCGCGGCGCACACCAGGTCGTGCTCATGCGGCAATAGGCGCCGACCGGTAAGCGGCTCCGTCGCACCTCTGCTACCCTCCATCTCGATGTTCCGCCGACCAGGCTCGCCGGCCACGATCGTCAATGCTCTCGCGCTGACGATCGCCACCCTGCTCGCAGGAGCCTGGAACTCGAGCGGTCACGGACACGATCTGGCCGCGGCAAGCGCCGCCTACTGCGCCGTCGATCACGAAGCCGAAGGCGGCGCGCCGAGCCGCCGCGCGACGGTCGGCGAGGCCACGTCGCTGCACGACCACTCCTGCGTCGCCTGCAAGCTGGGACGCTCGCAGGGACCGGCTGAGCAGAAGAAGTCAGCCACCGGGACGCTGGATCGCGTTTCCTCAAAACTGGGTTTCGGTCGCGGTGAAAGCCCCAGGAACGGCGAGGCCTGGCAGCACACCGCCCGCGGTCCGCCCGGAAGCTGAACTGAACTCGGCTCACGGGATTTCCCGGGGGCTTTTCGACAGAGAACCGGGTGCCGCGGCGGCCCCGTCGCCAAGCGCGACCGGGGCGCCAGGGGTCAGCACCAGCTGAGCCGCCCCGAGTGTCAACCGGCCGTGCCGCCCAAGGCGACCCGGCCGGATCGCAAACAGCTTCGCTGCAACGACCGCATCGACCGACTCGCATTCAACAACCCAGGAAAGCCCCCATGTACGGAACACGATTCACCGATTCCAAGTCCCAGCCTCCGCACCCACGGCGCCGGTCGCGGTCCGTTGTCGGCGCGATGCTCGCCGCCCTCGCCCTCGTTGTCATCCCACCAGCGGCGGCCCAGGAGACCGGTGCCATCGCCGGCACCGTCGAAACTCACGGCGAGAGAATCGCCCTCGCCGTGGCGCGCGTCCCTGAACTGGGCATCAGCACCGCGGTTTCTTCGGATGGCGCGTTCCGCTTCGATGAGGTGCCCGCGGGCACCTATCTTGTCGTCATCGAGATTCCGGCCTTCGGAACGGCCAGCGAGACGGTTACCGTCGTCGCCGGCGACGAGGCCGACGTCGAGTTGGAGATGCAGCACGGAACGCACTTCGACGAGGTCGTGGTCAGCGCGACCGGCGACCTGCGCCTCGCCTCCGAACTGGCGAATCCGGTGTCCGTGCTCTCCGGCACGGACCTGCAACTGCGCCTGGGAGCCACGCTGGGCGAAACGCTCGAGGGCGAACCCGGCGTAGCGTCCACCGCGTTCGGTCCCGGTTCCGGTCGGCCGATCATCCGCGGCCTGACCGGCGCTCGGGTGCGGGTGCTGGAAGGCGGTCTCGACAGCGGCGATGCCTCGGCGGTCAGTGCCGACCATGCCGTGACCTTCGAACCGGCACACGCCGAGCAGATCGAGGTGCTGCGCGGTCCCGCCACGTTGCGCTACGGCTCCGAGGCCATCGGCGGCGCCGTCAACGTGATCGACGGGCGGATCCCTACCGAGAAGCCGGTCGAGGCAGTGAGCGGCACGATCGACCTTCGCGGTGGATCCGTGGCCGACGAGCGGATGGGTGCCATCCAACTCAACGGCGGCGGCGGCGAATGGGCATGGCACCTGGGCGCCGTCAGCCGGGAGACCGATCCCTACGAGATCCCCGGCTACGCCCGCGTCGAGGAGGACCACGACGAAGAAGAGGGCGAGGATCACGAGGGTGAGGACGACGACGAGGACGAGGACCACGAAGGCGAGGACGACGACGAGGGCGAGGACCACGAAGGTGAAGACGAAGACGAAGACCACGAAGAAGAGGAGGAGAACCCCTTCGGGATGGTGCCGAACACGGATCTGCAGACCGAGAGTGGCCGCTTCGGCTTCACCCGCTTCTTCGGCGACCGCGGCTTCATCGGCGTCTCGGTCAGCGGCTTCGACACGGACTACGGCATTCCGCCCGGAGCTCACGCCCACGAAGAGCACGAGGAGGAGGACCACGGGGACGAAGACGAGGACGAGGACCACGAAGGTGAGGACGAGGACGAGGACGAGGACCACGAAGACGAAGACGAAGAAGACGAAGACCACCACGGCGACGAGGACGAGGACGGGCACGGGGAAGAGGAACTCCCGATCCGCGTCGACATGAAACAGCGCCGCGTCGACCTGCGCGCCGAGGCCCTGCCGGCGGCCGGCGCCTTCCAGCGCATCGAGGTCCGGATGGGGGCAACCGACTACGAACACGTCGAACTCGAAGGGCCGGACCCCGGCACGACGTTCTTCAACGAATTCTTCGAGACCCGGGTCGAGATGTTCCAGCGCGAACGTGGCCGCAACCGTGGTTCGGTCGGTCTTCAGTACACGGACCGCGATCTCGCCGCCTTTGGCGCGGAGGCCTTCGTTCCACCGACGCAATCCCAGGGCTGGGCGCTCTTCACCTCCCAGGAGATCGAGGCCGGTGATGTCCGCTGGCAGTTCGGCGCCCGCTTCGAGCAACTGGACCACAATCCGGTGAGTGCTCGGGGCACGTCCCACGACGGCGTGTCCGCCTCCGCCGGCCTGGTCTGGGACTCCGGCTCCGACTGGACGCTCGGCGTGTCGGTCGCCCGGTCGGTCCGGCTGCCCGCCGCGGAGGAGCTCTACTCCGACGGTTTCCACGTCGCCACCCTGAGTTACGAGGTCGGCGATCCGAACCTGGGCACGGAGACCGGCAGCGGCCTCGACGTGTCGCTGCGGAAGACGGAAGGACGCCTGACCGGCGAGCTGACGCTCTTCCGTCAGGACTTCAGTGACTTCATCTACCAGGCCTTCACGGGCGAAGAGGAGGACGGGATCGTCGTTCTCCGCTACAACCAGGCCGACGCCTCGACCGAGGGTGCCGAACTCCGGCTCCGGCTGGAGCTTCTCAACCGGAACGACCATCACCTGCACGTCCAGGCGATGGCCGACAGCGTCTCGGCCGAGCTCGACGCGGGCGGCAACCTGCCGCGGATTCCGCCGATGAGCTTCGGCGCCGGCCTCCACTACCACGGCCACCACTGGCGCGCCGCGGTAGAGGGTCGCTGGATCGACGACCAGAACGACGTCGCGGAACTGGAGACTCCAACCGAGGGCTACACGATGGTGAACGCCCATGTCGGGCGGCGCTTCATCCTCGGCAACCAGATCCTCGACGTGCTCCTGCGGGGGCGGAACCTGACGGACGAGGAAGCCCGGGTGCACACGTCCTTCCTGAAGACGTTCGCGCCACTGCCCGGCAGGGACGTCACGCTGTCGGCGCGGTTCTGGTTCTGAGCCGGGCCCCGGATAGAGCCTCGAGGCGAGCTTGGTTCAACCAAGCTCGCCGGTGGCGTACCTGTGAAGAATGCTGGAGATCAGAGTCTGGTACGGCACTCCTTCACGAGCGGCCAGTCTCTTGATCTCGACGAGGTCGTGGCTCGGCAACCGGATGTTGATTCGCTTGTCCTTGCGGAGCGTCTCGCGGGCCGCGGACAACAGCCTGTCGGCTTGCCTGGACGAGCCCGAGGCTGTTCGGAGGCGTCCCTCCTCGTAAGCTCTCAGGATCTCGCGCTCTTCAGGATCGAGCGCTGCTGAATCGAGCTTCGTCGTGCTTTCGGCCATTGCTCGTCAACCCTCCCTCAGGTACCTCTTCGTCGCTTTCCGGCTAGGGATGATCGTCTTGAGGAAGAAGTCGCCCGCTTCCGTCTCGACGTAGGGAACCAGGTAGGCGTACTCTCCGATCTCGATGACCGCAATCCGCTGGTGGGACCGCTCTGGATCCGGATGATCGAAGATGTCAACCAGCGCACCCGATTCGACCAGTGTCGCAACCTCCTCGAAGCTGACCCCGCGCTCGGCGATCAGGCGTCTGTTCTTCGCTGGATCCCAGAGACAACGGGCCATACCAATCGGCGCCCATTGTCGCCAATTGTGTGCCGATCGTCAACAGAACGCGTAGCCTGGCGGGAACGGCTCAGACCGATGCCGGGGCGCGATCCCGCAAGACGGCACCTGCCGCAGCGGCTATACTCCGCGGCTCGACAGCGGTCGGCACCGCAGCCAAGGCCCGATTCCGCGTCCCCATCGTCTAGCCAGGTCAGGACTCCAGCCTTTCAAGCTGGCAACACGGGTTCGAATCCCGTTGGGGACACCATCGCGCCGTTCGGCGCGAAGGCGGCCCCAGCGGGATATCGGCGGCACGGCCGCGCCTGCGGCGCGGACGTGTGCGAACGAATCCCG
This sequence comes from Acidobacteriota bacterium, assembly GCA_011525365.1. Taxonomy (GTDB): domain Bacteria; phylum Acidobacteriota; class Thermoanaerobaculia; order Multivoradales; family Multivoraceae; genus Multivorans. The sequence continues at coordinate 676,458 of WTGQ01000002.1, read as the reverse complement.
TTGAACGCGAAACGTCAGGCCGCCGCATGGCGCGATGCCAGCCACAACGGGATCTCGGTCGGCGCTAAGCTGCGGAGTTGATCGATCCTCTAAGTGAAGGAGTTGCCGATGCGCGCCAATAGTGCCCGTGACGGCGCCTGCCTGCGGTGGCTGGCGACGTTCGTCCTCGTCTTCCTGCTCGCGGTCGCGACGGCCGGAGCCCAGGTGCCCGCCGGGGCGCCGGACGACGTGGGGTTGTCCGCGGAACGTCTCGAGCGAATCGGCGAGATGATCCAGCGCGCCATCGACGCGAAGCAGATCTCAGGCGCCGTCACCGTCGTCGCGCGGCGCGGCCGCGTCGCCCACTTCGAGGCGCGAGGCCTCATGGACATCGAGACGAACGCCCCGATGCGCAAGGACACCATCTTCCCGATCGCCTCGATGACGAAGCCGGTGACCGCCGTCGCCATCCTGATCCTCGTCGAAGAGGGGAAGGTCCGTCTGTCGGATCCGGTGTCCCGCTTCATTCCGGAGTTCAAGGACACGAAGGTCGCGATGCCGCGATCGGACGCCGCAGGCGAGGAAGGCGACATCTACACGGTGCCGGCGAAGCGCGAGGTCACGGTGCACGATCTGATCACCCACACGTCGGGTCTGGGCAGCCGCGGCGCGGCACGCGAGGCGACGGCGCGCATCGCCCCTCGCGATTCGACCGGCACGGTCGCGGACTGGGCGGCCGCGCTCGGAGCGGCCCCCCTCGACTTCCATCCGGGCGCCCGCTGGAAGTACAGCGCGCTGGCGGGGATCGACACGCTGGGGCGCATCGTTGAGGTCGCCTCGGGTCTGACGTTCGACGAGTTCCTGCGGCTGCGGGTCTTCGAGCCCCTGGGAATGAAGGACACCGCCTTCGACGTGCCGGAGGACAAGAAGCAGCGCGTGGTGACGCTCTACACTCGCACCCCCGACGGCCTCGAACTCCGCCCGGCGCTGCCGGAATGGCTGGCCACGACGACGTTGCACGGGGGTGCCGGCGGTCTCTGGTCGACGGCCGGAGACTACCTGCAGTTCGCCCAGATGCTGGTCAACGGCGGGGAGTTGAACGGCACGCGGCTGCTGGGCTCCCGGACCGTCGAACTGATGGGGTCGAACCACGTCGGCGACCTGTACGAGAAGGCGAGGAGCCCCGGGATGGGGTTCGGACTGGCCGTGGACGTCGTGCTCGACGGCGTCGCGGCCCGCGGTGACCACCGGTCCACCGGCAGCTTCGGCTGGGGTGGCGCGTTCGGCACCAGCTACTGGGTCGATCCGCAGGAGGACCTGACCGCGGTTCTCATGGTGCAGACGCCGGGCGGTGTGCTCCGGGCCGACTTCCAGAATGCCGTGATGCAGGCGATCGTCGACTGACCCGGTACTCTGGATCGGATGATCTGGTTCAGTTCGAAAGTCGGTGCCTTCGATGTTCGGCCTCGCGCCAGGAGTCTGACCCTGGTCGCGTGCGCCGGCGTGCTGGTGCTGGGGTCGGCCCTGGCGGCGCAAGACGGCGAGTGGCCGTACTTCGGCGGTGACCGCACCTTCAAGCGCTACTCGCCGCTCGACCGGATCGACGCCTCGAACGTCGGCGACCTGCGCATCGTGTGGCGACGGCCGGGTCTGGAGCCGGAGCTCAGGGAGGAGTTCCCCGAGCTGCGTCCGGGCAACAACCTGCGATCGACACCCATCATGGTCCACGGTCGCCTCTTCCTGACCAACCTCGTCGGCCTGCTGCGCGCCGTCGACCCGGCGAGCGGCGAGACCCTGTGGTCTCAGGCGCCGTTCGAGCCGACGATCGAAGAGGCGCGCGGCCTGAGCCCACGGGGCGTCGACCCCTGGACCGGCGGCGAGCAGCAACGACTGTTCCTCGTACGCGGCAACTACCTGTACTCGGTCGACGCCTTAAGCGGCGAGCTCGACGGCGACTTCGGCGACCAGGGACGCGTCAGCCTCCGCCTCCCGGGACCGCTTGCCGGCGACTTCACCTGGACTGCCGGGCCGATCGTCGTGGGCGACGTCGTCGTGACGGCCGGATTCACGGGAGGCGCCGGCGACGGCGGCAACATGCGGGAAGCGACGCCGGAGGACGTGCGCGGCTACGACGTCCGCACGGGCCGCCGGCTGTGGACGTTCCACGTCGTGCCGCGGCCGGGCGAGCCGGGAAACGAGACCTGGGGCGACCGCTCGTGGGAGTACTCGGGTGACCTCGGGTCGTGGTGCTGCCTGACGGCCGACGAAGAGCTCGGCTACGTCTACGTCCAGCTCTCGGCGCCGACCGCGGCGTACTACGGCGGCCACCGGCCCGGCGACAACCTGTACTCCAACGCGCTCGTGGCGCTGAACGCCAGGACGGGCGAGCGGATCTGGCACTTTCAGATGGTGCGCCACGACGTCTGGGAGTGGGACACGGTCGGTCCGGCGACCCTCGGTGAGATCACGGTCGACGGGAGGCGTATCGACGCCGTCATGCAGCCGTCGAAGACCGGCTTCCTCTACGTCTTCGATCGGCGTACCGGGGAGCCGGTGTGGCCAATTGAAGAGAGGGCCGTGCCCGGCTCACGGGTCCCCGGGGAGCAACTGTCGCCGACCCAGCCGTTTCCGACGAAACCGCCGCCCTTCGACCGGCAGGGATTCGTGGAGGACGACCTGATCGACTTCACACCGGAGCTCCGGGCGCGGGCCCTGGAACTCGTCAAGCCCTTCCGTCTCGGGCCGATCTTCACGCCACCCGGCCTGATGGACGACGAGCAGGGGAAGATCGGCACCTTGACGAATCCGGGTTTCTGGGGAACCGGGAACTGGCACACCGGCGCCTTCGATCCCGAGACCGGCGTCTACTACGCCGTGTCCCACACCTGGCCGAGCGTGTACTCCCTGAAACAGCCGGAAGCCAGCGACGCGACGCTCGGCTACGTGATGGGCTACGACGCTCCCGATGTGCCGACCATCGACGGACTCCCGATCGTGAAGCCTCCCTATGGCCGGATCACCGCCATCGATATGCATCGCGGCGAGCACGTATGGATGGCGGCCAACGGCGACGGGCCTCGAGACCATCCCCTGCTCGAGGGCCTCGACGTACCGCCGCTGGGGGTAGCCGGACGGCCGGCGCCGCTGGTGACGAAGACGCTGCTGTTCATCGGCGAAGGCAGCGATGCCATCCCCGGCATCGAGGGGGAAGAAGGCCGCTACTGGGGCAGGAAGTTCCGCGCCTACGACAAGGCCACGGGCGACGTCGTGTGGGAGACGGAGCTGCCATCCGGCACCACCGGTGCGCCGATAACCTACCTCCACGAAGGTCGCCAGTTCATCGTCGTCGCGATCGGCGGCAACGAGTCCCCGGCGGAGTTCGTGGCGTTTGGAGTCCACCCATGAAGAGAAGAGTCCTGATCATCCTCTGTGCAACGGTCCTCGGGAGTTCCATGGTGGCCGCAAGCGATGAGACCGTTCGGCCGGCGAAGATCAGCAAGCCGGAGCTCGGTGGCAAGATCTTCGAGCGCCCGGACGTGGTCGAGCAGACCCACGCCGACGGGCACGTGACGCAGACGGCCACGTCGCTGGTCTCGAGCGACAGGAGCTTCTCGTCCGGCATGTACAAGTCCGGGAAGACACGGATCGAGATCACCCAGGCGTACGGCGTCGACGAGTTCATGTACTTCCTCGAGGGCGGCGTCACTCTGACGTCCTCCGACGGAACGGAGCTCGTGATCAACGCCGGAGAGGCGGTGACGGTGCCGAAAGAGTGGACCGGAGTCTTCGAAACGGACGGCTACACGAAGATCTGGGTCATCTACTCCGCGCGTGAGTAGACAAGGCGCAGTTCCGCCATGCGTGGACGGCGGGTCGTATGCCAGAATGACCGGCATCATGACCGTACAAGCAGCCTTCGAGACGCGCCCCGACGTGGCGCCAGCCGCAGCCCCCATCGGGATCCGGCCTCTGACCCCTCACATCGGCGCGGAGATCGAGGGAGTCGACCTGTCCCGGCCGCTCTCACCGGCGCAGCACGACGAGATCAGGCAAGCCTGGCTGGACTGGCAGGTGCTGGTCTTCCGCGACCAGGAACTCACCCGCGAGCAGCACAAGGAGTTCGGCCGGTCCTTCGGTCCGCTGCACGTCCACCCGCTCCACACGAGCGCCGAGTACAAGGGCGGGCACGACCCGGAGATCCTCGTCATCAAGACGACCCAGAAGTCGAAGTACACGTCGGGCGACGGCTGGCACACCGACGTGTCGTGCGACGAGAAACCGCCGATGGCGTCGATGCTCTACATCAAGGAGATTCCCGAGTGCGGCTCGGGAGGCGACACGCTCTTCGCCGACATGTACCGCGCCTACGAAACGCTCTCGGAGCGGATGCAGCGTTTTCTCGAGGGCCTTGTCGCGGTCCACGACGGCGCACTGCCCTACATCGGAAAGTACGCCTACGCACCTCCCGAGGGAAAGACGTACCCAAGGACCGAGCACCCGGTGGTCATTCGCCATCCCGAGACAGGCCGCAAGGCCCTTTTCGTCAACAGCGGCTTCACCTCGCACATCCGCCACATGCGTCGATGGGAGAGCCGGGGGCTGCTCGACATGCTGTTCAGGCACATCGCCACGACGGTCTCCCTGACCTGTCGCGTGCGCTGGGAGCCCAACACGCTGACCCTCTGGGACAACCGCTGCACCCAGCATCACGCCGTGTGGGACTACTACCCGCAGTCGCGCTTCGGCGAGCGGGTCTCGATCGTGGGTGACCGTCCGGTCGCCTAGCGGTTCGCAGCGCCTCGACGACGGCTGCCGGGCTACCTCCCGGAAGCCGTCTTCTTCAGCCGAAGGTCCTTGAACTCGACGCGCATTCCGGCGTCGTGGATCTGCAGGCCGATGGCGCCCGCGTCCAGCCGTTCTTCTTCCGCGTTGTCAGTGAACTCGGAGGCGAGCTTTCCGTTGATGAAGAACTGGTAGTGCCGGCCCCTGGCGACGACGCGGACCCGGTTCCAGCCACCACGCGTGATGTCGCTCTCCCTGACGACATCCTCGATCTCGGTCGTGTGCGTCGTTCCGTCGGGATCGATCACCAGACTCGTTCCGCGAAAGCAGGCGTACTCTTCGCGCGCGACGAAGTGGAAGTCCCACGCGCCGAGAATGTGCGGCCCGATGCCCAGATGGCCGAGATCCGCGTGGTAGCCCACGAACGGCCGCTTGCCGCTCGGGTCCTTCACCGCATGGATCTGGATTCCGCTGTTGCCGTTGCCGGGGAAGCGGTAGCTTGCCTCCAGTTCGAAATCCGTCAGTTCGACGTCGTCGTAGACGAGGTAGACGAGGCGGTCCACGCTGCCCTGTCCGACGATCGTGCCGTCATCGACGGACCAGTCCGAAATGGAGTCGGCCGGCACCGCGTGCCAGCCGTCCAGCGTCCTGCCGTCGAACATGGAGACGAATCCGGCGTCCTCCTGCTCCTGCGCCGTCGCGGTCCACGCCGTGACGGGAACGAGGACGAGTACGGCAATGACGGACTTCCACATCTTCTTCAAACTGCGTGCGCCGGCGTGAAAGCGCCGGCCTCCGGACCTTCTACCACGCTAACTCCTCGTCCCCAGGGTCGTGACGTACTTGAAGAGGTCCAGAAGCTGGGCCCGCGACAGCAACGACGTCAAGCCCGTGGGCATCGGGCTTCCCGTCTCACGCACTTCCTCGATGTCCTCCGCCTTGATCGTGACCAGTTCCCCCGTGGCGAGGTCCTGGATCACGAGGTCACCAGCCTCCGCGCTCTCCTGCGTCCAGCGCTTGTACCCCTGGTAGATCGTGGAGTCCCGGGTCGTGATCTCCAGTGCGGTGAATCCTTCCTTGATCTCACGATTCGGCCACAGCGTCTCTTCGATGATCCGCTCGGCGGAGAGCGTCGTGCCAACCGCCGTCAGACTCGGCCCGACAACGCCTCCCTGCTCGCCGACCTGGTGACAGGCGTCGCAGCCGAAGTCGACGAAGAGCGCGGCGCCCTTCGCGGCATCGCCCTGTTCCGCCGCGACCTCGGCGAGACGCTCCACGAAGTCCGCGTCGTAGTCCAACTCCAGCGAGTCCGCTCCGCTCGCCGTACTGAGCGCGGCGAGAAGGACGCTGTCTGAACGACCACTCGCGTAGAAGGAACGGAGCAGCGACTTCGCGGCGTCGTGCCCGAGGCCGCCCGACTCGATCGCCGAGGTCAGGGCCGGCACGCCTCCCTCCCGATTGAGGAATGCGACGAGGGCCCGAGTGGCCGTGGCATTGTCCAAGCCAGGTTCCCCGAACAGCCCGACCGCCGACTTCGCCGCCGCTCTCGAGTCGAGGACGACGAGCGCTTCGATCGCCGAGACGCGCAATGTGGAAACGTGCGGCGCATCGGCATAGGCGGCGAGCAGCGCTTTCCCGCCCTCGGCCTCAAGACTTGCCAACGCCCCGAACGCGGCGGCCCGAACGAACTCGGGAAGCGAGTCGTCCCTGGCCATCGCGAAGAGACTCTCCTGCGTGTCCATGGCCCGCCAGGCCCCGGCCAGGATGGCCGCGTTGGCGCGGAGCTGGAGATTCGGGTGCTCCAGCATCTTCGCCAGACCCCAGGGCTGATCGTGCGGCTCGAGAGTTCCGGTTCGCGTCGCGCTGGCGGCGGCGGCCAGGATCCGTGCATGTGCGTCGGCGTCGTACTTGCCGCCGCTCACATAGCGATCCGGCATGAGGACGAATTCCTCGATCTCTTCCTTTCCTCCGACTGCCAGGAGACTCTCGATCGCGCCCAGACGCGTGTCTTCGTCCAGGTGGTACGACAGGGCGACGCTGCGCAGATCCGCGATGCGCTCCCTCCCCCCCGCGCGGTTGAGCACCTCGACGAGATGGGCCGACTCGACGAACTGGAGGTCTCCGCGTTCGTGCGCCGCCTCCCAGTGCGGCTTGAGGTGCTGGATCGCCTGCGAGAAGACGTACTCCATCGCGTCGTCCATCGGGCGATCGACTGCGCGCGCGACGACGGTTATGGACTCCGGCTGGGGAATCGCAGCGGCCGCGGCAACGGCCTCCATCCGCACCTGCGCGTCCTCGTCTTCCACACGACCGGCGAGGAGCGCCAGCGGATCCTCCAGGCGATCGTGCCAACGGCCCACGATGCGCGAAGCGAAGGCACGTCCACCCGGCTCCTTCGCCTCCAGCAACTTCGCCAGGACCGCCGGCGCGGGAACCTCGATCGTGGCGTAGGCGCCGACCGCTTCGTAGAGGTGGCGCTCGTAGCCCGCGCCTTCCGGATCCAGGATCGCGACCCACTCTCCGAGGGCAGCCGCGACCTTCTCCGTGTCGCGACGGGTTAACTCGCGCTTCGCCTGATAGCGCGTCCAGCTCTCTGGCGCCTCGAGGGCGGCGACGACCTCGTCCAGCGGCGCATCCAGGAGGTTCGGAGCCTTCACGAGCCGCGCCGAGGAAGAGGCGATCCGCCAGATCCGACCGTGCGCCTTGTCGCGCGTTGGATCCCGATACTCGTCGTCCTGGTGGCAGATGATGGGGTTGTACCAGTCGACGACGTAGACGGCGCCGTCGGGCCCGACCTTCACGTCGATCGGACGGAAGTTCCGGTGACTCGAATGGATGAGCGGCTCTTCCCACGTCAGAGCTGCCCCAGAACCTCTGGCCGTAACAGAAAACCGCTTCACCCGGTTCGCCTGGTAGTCGCCAATGGCGAACTGGCCCTGGTACTCCGCCGGCAGGTGACGACCGTCGAGATAGCCGATACCGGCGTAGCCGCCGGGTTCGCCGATCGTGCCGAGGCGGCGCCGGTGGGTCGTCGGGATCTGGCCGAGCGAAAGATGTGTTACGCCGCCCGCGCCGTCGACGCTGAAGATCTGTCCCCACTCACCGAACGCAACGCCCCAGGGATTGCCGGGGCCCATGAAGTCGTACAGAAGAGGATGCATCTGCAGCAGGCGCGGTCGCAGGCGGAAGAAGCCGGACTGGTAGAGATCGGCGGAGCCCCAGGGGGTCTCGACCCGCGACTCGATGCCGTCGCCCTGCCCCATGTACAGCTCACCGCCGGGACTCCAGGTGAAGGAGTTGACCGCCTGGTGGGTATCGCCCGTTCCGAATCCGCTGAGCAGGACGCGCCGCGTGTCCGCCCTTCCATCGCTGTCGGTGTCCTTTAGAAAAAGAACCTCACTGCTCTGCCCAACGTAGACGCCGCCGTCGCCCAGTTCCATTGCCGTCGGAATGTTCAGCCCTTCCGCGAAGACGGTCGAGTTCTCCGCGACGCCGTCGCCGTCGGCGTCTTCCAGCACGATGATCTTGTCGTTCGGAACATCCCCGGGGAAGACATGCGGATACGTCGTCGTGACGGTCACGTACGCGCGGCCCGCCGTGTCCCAGCGAATCGCCAGCGGGTTGGTGAGGCCGTCGGCCTCGGACGCGAAGAGATTGACCTGCATGCCGTCCGGCACCGTGAACGAAGCGAGCTCCGCCTCGATGTCCGCTGCCGGATGACCGAAGAGCTCTTCCGGCTCGGGGCGCCGATGCCCCGGATCCGGGCCGCCGTTGGCCACGGTCCAGACCCGCTCTTCCGCCTTCTCGATCAGGCCGACGAGCTGCTGCCACTCCTCGCGAAACGAGAGGTAGCCGTGACTCGACCTGGTGAAACGCCGCGTCGAGTCGTCGCCATGGAGCAGCTTCCAGTTGGCGGGACGCCAGTAGTCGAACCACAGGCGCTGCTTCTCGGCGACCGCCGCGTGAAGCGTGGCCAAACGGTCCCAGGAAGGGATCTCGAAGCCGAGCTTCGTCGCTATCGTCTCCGAGACGTGGCGTAACGACTCCTCCCTGAGATGCATGCCGTTTGCCGTCAAGCCTGGCTCTGCATCCGAGAAGAGGTCAACGAAGAGGAGACCTCGCTCCGCGGCGATCTTCTCCGTTGCCCGGACGTACCTCGCAAGAGACCGGTTGTGACGCGACAGGTCCGGTAGGAACTCGCCGGCCGGCTCTTCGAAGGGCGTCGGAGACACGAGCACGACCTGGTCGGCGTGCTTCATGAATCCGTCGATCAGCGCGTTGTATGCCGACTCGAACGACTCGAGCCCGTCGCTTCCCGTCATCGATTCAGCCTTGCCGTACTGCGCGATGACCACCGACGTGCCCACGCGTTCGAGCTGAGCGTCCCAGTCGCCGAAGCCATCTTCGCGCCAGCGTTCCAGCGCGGAGCCCTGCCGGAAGACGGTGTCCGCTTCCCAGGAGAGGTCACGGAAGGCGGGACGAACGTCGGCGAAGGCGTCCGTCAGAATGGTCTCCAGGTAGCCCGCCCGCTGCAGATGGACCATGTCGGTGCCGCCGGTGAGCACGACCACCTCCCCTTCGCCCAGGTCCAACGGAGGTGGCGCCTGCGTACAGCCCGCCAGGAGGATCCCCGACAGGATCAGAGTCACGGAGAACGAGGATGGGCAGGCGCGTCGCAGCTCAGTTCCACCAGGGCTTGTCGGTGTACGAACGCAGGTCCAGCTCGAAGGTCCAGGTGGACCGATGCTGTCCAACGAGATGCACGTAGGTCTCCGCCACCTGCTCGGGCAGGATGAGGCCGTCGGCGGCTCCGCGGGTGTCCCTGAGAGCCTCGAAGCGCTCCGGCCCAAGCATCTTGCCCAGCGTGTCCGGCGCATCGACTGATCCATCCACCAGCACGTGAGCCACGTGAATGCCCTTTGACGCGAACTCGGCGTTCAGCGTCTGGCAGAGCAGGCGGCGCCCGCCCATTGCGGCCGCGTGGGAGTGCTGCCCGGCGTTGCCGCGCGCGGCGGCCGTGGCGGAGGTGACGATCAGCGTTCCGTGACCACGCTCGACCATGCGAGGGAAGAGTACGGATGCCGTCCGGAAGAGCCCGAACGTAGCCATGCGCCAGCCGAGTTCGAAGGCCTTGTAGCTGGTGTCGGCGAGCTCCCGACCTCCGATCTGGGCGCCGAGGTTGTAGATCATCACGTCGATCGGGCCGATCTCCTCCTCCACCTGGACGATCTGATCCTCGATGGCGCGGTCCTTGACGGCGTTCAGGAGAAAGCCGGACGCCTCCCCTCCCTCCTCGCGAATGGCGTCGACCAGGGCGTTCAGCCCGTCTTGGTCGCTCCGGCGACAGAGAACCGCGTGGTACCCCTCGCGAGCGAGCCTCCTGCCCGCGGTACCGCCGATTCCGGCGCCGGCGCCCATGACAAAGCAAACTGGTTTCATCGTCCTTCCTCCAGATGTGGTCGCACAACTGCGCCCGATTGAAACAGCGACTCGGCTCTGTCGTCGGTGTAGCCAAGCTCGCCCAGGATCTCCCGGCTGTGCTCGCTCAACTGCGGCGCGGGGCGAGTGATCCGGGTCGGCGAAACGCTGAAACGAGCCGCCGGGACCGCCTGACGAACCTCACCGAAGCCGGAGTGCGAGGTGCGGTCGATGGACGCGTTCGCCTGGATCTGCGGTGAGTCCATCAACTCCATTCGCGTGAGCAAGGGGGCGCTCGGCACGTCGTGCCGGTCAAGCCGCTCAAGCAGCGCGTCTCGTGGCCACTTCGAGATCTCGTCGGCGGTGATCCGCTTTCTCACATCGGCGTTGCGGCCCCGCTCCAACGGGGTCGAGAAGCGCTCGTCGCTGATCAGTTCCTCCCGGCCGATCGCCTTGCACATGCCCTCCCACTCGCTGTCGGAAATGGCACCGGCGGTGATGTAGCCGTCCTTCGCCTCGAACACCAGGTCCATGGCACCCTGAAACAGGGTCACGTCGTATTCGTTTTCGGCGAACGTGAGACCGCCCATGCCTTCCGGCCAGAAGAACGCCAGCATGGTTTCGAGCATGCTGATCCGGATGTGCTGGCCCTTTCCCGACCGCTCGCGAAAGAACAGCGCCGACGAAACGGCCTGGGCAGCCGTCAACGACGTGACCTTGTCGGCGATGATGATCCGGAACATCCGCGGCTCGCGCGTCTCCCGGTTCGCCTGGATGTCGGTAGCGCCCGAAAGAGCCTGGATCACAGGGTCGTAGACTCGCTTGTGGGCGTAGGGGCCCTGCTCGCCAAAGCCTGAGATCGAAACGTAGATGAGCCGCTCGTTGAGCTTCCTGGCGTCGTCCTCACCAAATCCCAGGCGGTCGATGGCGCCGGGCCTGAAGTTCTGGAAGAAAACGTCCGTCCCGCGCACCAGATCGCGCAGTACGGCCCTTCCCTGGTCGCTCTTGAGGTCAAGAGCAATGGACTTCTTGCCTCGGTTGCAGGAGTAGAAGATGGCCGGAAGACCGTTGTGGGGAGTCCCGAGGTAGCGCATCTGCTCCCCCCGGGGAGGCTCGACCTTGATCACCTCCGCTCCCTGATCCGCCAGCATCATGGCGGCGACGGGTCCCGACACCATGGCGGTCAGATCGAGCACCCGGATTCCCGCAAGTGGACCCATCGCGTCAGCCTCCTCCAAAGTTGAGAGTCACGGCTCGCTGGAAGGCCTTTCGCGCCGCGATTCGGTGCCGGTAACGGTCAAGCCCGGAAGGTAGCTCCACCCCGTAGGTCACCGCCCACTCCAGACAGGTCTGCAGCATCACGTCGGCCAGGCCGAAGCCGCCGTCGAGCACGCTCGACCGATCGCCCAGCATGTCTTCGATCGCCCGCAGATGCCGCGTCGCGTACTCCTTCGACGCCTCGACGACGTTCGGCGCGCTGCCATAGATGTGCCCCAAATCGCCGTGGCGCCGCATGACATAGAGGCTCGTCTCGTCCAGTTCCCCGTAGATATGGCTGCACCACTCGTCCTCCCGGGCGCATTCCTCGACCGAGGTCGGTCGATAGACGCTCTCGCCTGGATACCTGTGGATCAGGTAGCGGCAGATAGCGAGGCTCTCTGACAGGGAGAAGTCGCCATCGACCAGGACCGGGATCTTCTGCCTGCGGTTCAGGGCCGCGAACTCGGGTGTTGACGTCTCTCCGGTACGGGGTCCGATGGGCTTGAGGTCGTACTGCAGGCCGAGCTCTTCCGCAACCCAGATCGGCCGCAGGGTTCGGGCAGTTCCGGCACCCCAGAGAGTGATGCTCCTCTTCATCCGACGGCCAACTCCTTCTTTCGTTGTGGCCCTGAGCGCGCTACGAGGCGCCCGGGCTTTCGGAACTCGTGTCCGTAGGGCGGCAGCGATGCTAGACGATCGAACTCGACGCGCGGCCAACGCTCGAGCAGCATTCGCAGCGCGGAGCGGGTCTCGGCACGGGCGAGCTGGGCTCCCAGGCAGAAGTGGTTGCCCAGTCCGAAGGCCAAGTGCTTGCGGACATTGGCCCGGCCGGGCTTGAAGCGCTCGGGGTCTTCGAAGACAGCCGGGTCCCGGTTGGCGCCGCCGACCATGCACTGCACGGTCTCGCCGGCGGCGATCTCCGCGCCGCCGATGCGGACCGGCGCCGTCGCGTGCCGGGTGAGCGTCTGCACCGCCGGGTCGTAGCGAAGCGATTCCTCCATCACGTCTTCGACCGCGGCCAGGAAGGCGGTTTCCCCTTCGTTCCGGGAATCGAGCGTGGCAGCCAGGAGGCCGGGCTCGCTCAGCAGGTAGTGGAGAGCGTTGCCGATCATCGACTCCGTCGTCTCGATCCCGCCGAAGAGGACGATCAGCAGGTTCGCCAGCGCCTCGGAGCGGGCGAGCGTTCCGCCGGTGTCGGAGAGGACTTCGATCAGCGTTCCGCCTTCCGCTCCGCCGGCCGACCGCTGCTCGTCCAGCTTCTCCGCCAGGTACTCGCGCATCGCGGCCGCGGCCTCCTGGCCGGTGCGATGGAGCTCGGCGTCTCCCTCGAAGTTCGCCAGCGACCGGGCGAACACCTCGCACCAGGCGCGCACCCGCGGCAGGTCCCCGAACGGCAGGCCGACGACGATTCCCATCGTCTCCAGGGCGATCGGCGCGGCATAGTCCGCCATCAGATCGACCTCGACCGCCCCACAGGCGGCCGCCCGCTCGGCGGCCTCGAGGAGTTCCACGCAGAGCCGGTCGACCCGCGGCTGCCAGACCTCCCGCGACGCCTTGCCGGTGAACGGAGCGAGGCACGCCTGCTTGTAACGCCTCTGTTCCTCGCCCTCGACCGACAGCATCTGGCGGCCGAAAGTCGCCTGGATGAGGGACTTCGGCGAGTCGTTCGTGAACCGTTCCGGGTCGCGCAGCACGGACACCGCGTCGTCGTAGCCCGTGACCACCCACATGTCCAGGTTCGGCGCCCACACCGCGGCCCCCTCCGACCGCAGCTCCGCCAAGTGCGGATAGGGATCGACCGCCAGGTCCTCGAGGCGGAGCGAGGCGGCGACGGCGGACATTCAGCCGCTGCGGCGCATCGCGAAGACACCGTTCAGGTAATGCGTCGCGCGGCCGTTGCCGTCGTCTCCCCAGAAGGCCACGTCCCAGCCGCGGTTGCCCCCCATCGCCGGGTCGCGCGGCAGGAACCGGTCGCTTCCCAGCGGAATCAGCTCCGACTCGAGCACGCCGCCGCCGCCCAGCGACCGTGCCATCAGCCGATCGCCTTCGGCGAAGAACGAGAAGCGACTGCCCACTGCCTCGAACCGCCCGACGTAGCGCTCGACGTCGACCTCCACCGGCGTCACGGAGTCCGGCGTGGGAGTCTCCGGCTTGTCGATGCCGAAGACCTCCGGGAAGAGGGTGTCGAAGACCCGGTCGGCGAGCGGATAGCCCTGGCTCGGGACGTTCGAGATCGTCGCGGCCGCGACGCCCTTGCTCGGGCACCAGAGCAGCAGGGACGAGCCGCCCGTGTTCGTGCCGCTGTGGCCGTAGATCACCTCGCCGCCCCAGCGCTTCCAGTAGGGCCCGGGGCACCACTTCTGGGCGATGACCCGGGCGGGCATGTCGATCTCGGGCGTCTGCATCGCCTCGACCGCCTTCTCCGACAACACCTGCCGGCCCTCGGCCGACTGTCCGTCGCGCAGGAACAGGGTCGCGAACCGGACCAGGTCGCCGGCGCTGCAGCACAGGGTCGCACCCGCCGGCGCCATGCTGCGCGGCAGACCCCAGAACGGCACCAGCTCGCCTTCGGGACTGGCCGGCGTCTGCGAGTAGCCGAGGGCAATCGGGTGGTAGAGCAGGTCCTCCGGGAAGTTCGCCGAGTGCTCGAGTCCGAGCGGCCCGAGGATCCGCTCGGCGAGCAGCGTCTCCCAGTTCTTCCCCATCACCCGCTGCGCCGCGAGCCCGGCGACGCAGGTGCCCGCGTTCGAGTAGCCGTACGCCGTCCCAGGCTCGAAGATCCCGGGAATCCCGGCAAGCGAGGCGACGTACTGGCCGAGGGCGTCGTCGCCTCGACCGTGATCCGTGTACGGACCGTTGTCGAGCCCCGACGACATCGAGAGCAGTTGACGGAGCGTCACGTCGACCGGCGGCTGGTCGCTCGTCAGCGGCGCACCGTCCAGGTAGCTGCCAACGGGTTCGTCGAGGTCGAGCGCTCCTTCGTCGACCAGCGCCAGCACCACGGCGGCGTTGAACACCTTCGTCGTCGATCCGACCTGGAACAGGGTGTCGGGCGTGACCGCCAGGTTGCGTTCACGGACCGCGAGGCCGGTTGCGAACTCGTGGACCGCCTCGCCGTCGAAGACCGCGAGCTGGGCGCCGACGATGCCGAGGCCGCGGGCGGACTCGTCGAGGAGCTGCTGGAGGATGGCCGGGTCGATCGCGACCTCCTGTGGGGCCGCGACCAGTCCGAAGCCCCGCGCCCGCGAGACGAACGGCATCGCCGCGGCGGCCGCGCCGGCTTTCAGGAAGACGCGCCTGTTCATCGGGTCAACCGCGGCCCATGAACGGCATCTGGTTCGCCATCACCGTCAGGAAGGGCACGTTCGCGTCGAGCGGAAGCGCGGCCATGTAGCGCACCGCGTCGACGACCGCGCGCACGTCGATCGTGGGTTCCGGCTTGGTGGAACCGTCGGGTTGGGCCACGCCCTCGGACATCCGCGCGGTCATTCTCGTGTAGGCGTTGCCGATGTCGATCTGTCCGCAGGCGATGTTGAACCTGCGGCCGTCCAGCGACGTCGATCTCGTCAACCCGGTGATCGCGTGCTTCGTGGAGGTGTACGGGGCGGAGTTGGGGCGCGGCACGTGCGCGGAGATGGAACCGTTGTTGATGATGCGTCCGCCCTGAGGGTCCTGTTCCTTCATCAGCCTGACCGCCCGTTGCGTGCAGAGAAAGGCGCCGGTCAGGTTGACTCCGACTACCCGGTTCCACTGTTCGAGAGTCAGGTCTTCGATCGGCACGGGCGGCGCGCCGGTGCCGGCGTTGTTGAACAGCAGGTCCAGCCGGCCGAACGCGCTCGCCAGGCGGTCGAACACGGCCTGAACGCCCTCCACGGTGCTGATGTCCGCGGCTACTACCGCGACCTTCCCGGGATCGCGCGCGCCGCTCTTCGTCTCGACCAGGCGATCCTCGCGACGGCCCGCAATGAGCACGTCGTAGCCGTCCTCGACCAATCCATGCGTAACGGCGCGGCCGATCCCGCTGCCGCCGCCGGTCACGATTGCGACCTTGTCTGCCAAGCTAGTGCTCCCCGTTCCCCGAACGCAGCCTACTTCGTCGACCTGGTTCATCTCGACGGCGGCAGCCGGATCGTCGAGGCCGGCGCCTTCACAGGCCGCTGTACGTGCGCTCGTCCCGCCTCGCGATTCTGAGCACCATCAGGCGTTGCTCGGCATGATGGATGTCGAAGATGATCCTGAATGCGCCGGCCCTGACGCGCCACACCGAGTCGAATCCGGACAGCTTCACCCTGCCCGGCGGACGAGGGTCCGCCGCCAGCCTCCGGAGCGCGCGCCGGACCCGCAGGGCATTCTCCGGCGAGAGCCTTCGCGCCTGACGCTGGGCGGCCGGAGACAGCTCAACGCGATACGAAGCCGGCAATCAGTTCCGATTCCGATCGAGATCGTCGAAGAACGCCTCGAACTCGACTCCACCCTGCTCGGTCGCTTCGACTCGGGCCTGCTCGATCAGGTCGTGTTCGGCGTCATCCATCGCCGCATCGGCAAGCCAGGACGCGAGGGCCTCGTTCACCACTTCCGGAACCTGCCTGCCGCTGCGGCGGGCGGCAGCTTCCAGAGCGCCATACAGTTGGTCGTCCACGATCGTCGTCTTCATTGACAGCTTCCTTGCGGGCGGGCGCCACATTGCCTCTCGGCGACGCGACGCAGACGATTCGCTGGTCAGGCCGGACCGCACGAGGACTCAAGTTCGAAAGGCTAACACGCGCGCGTGAGGATGCTCCGATCATGAGCCTGTGGCGAAGGGTCCCGGTCTTCCGCGACCACCCGCCCGGCCTGGGCGTCTGCTTCCTGGTCGAGATGTGGGAGCGCTTCTCGTACTACGGGATGCGGGCGCTGCTCATCTTCTACCTGACGCAGCACTTCCTCTTCAGCGACAGCCGGGCCTTCGTGCTCTACGGCGCCTACGCGTCGATGGTCTACCTGCTGCCGGTGCTCGGCGGCGCGGTGGCGGACCGCTGGCTCGGTCCGCGCAAGGGGGTCACCTTCGGCGCCCTGCTGCTGGTCGCCGGTCACTTCCTGATGACGATCGAGGGACCGGCAGCGACGGAGATCTCCTCCGCCGGAGACCTCGTCGTCGAGCGGAGCGAGTTCCATCTCAGTCTCTTCTACCTGGCGCTGGCGCTGATCGCGACCGGCGTCGGATTCTTGAAGACGAACGCGTCCACGGTCGTCGGCGCTCTCTACGAGGAAGGCGATCCACGCCGGGATTCCGGCTTCACCGTCTTCTACATGGGGATCAACCTGGGTGCGGCCGTCGCGCCCCTGCTCTGCGGCTGGCTGGGCCAGACCTGGGGCTGGCGCTACGGCTTCGGTCTCGCCGGCGTCGGCATGCTGGCCGGACTGCTGCTCTACCTCAGGGGCCAGAAGTACCTCCGGGGCCACGCGGATCCGCCCCGGCCGCAGGCGCTGAAGGAGCACGTGCTCCCGGGACTCCCCCGCGAAGCCGCCATCTACCTTGCGAGCCTGGGCCTGGTCGGCGGCGTCTGGTGGGTGCTCCAGCATCCGCCGGTCGTCGGCGGCCTGCTGTCGGCCACCGGCGCGGCGCTGGGCCTCTTCGTCCTCTACTACGCGCTGCGACGGTGTGATCGGACGGAGCGCGACCAGCTTCTGGCCTGCGCCGTCCTGGTGGCCTTCACCATCGGCTTCTGGGCCTTCTACGAGCAGATGGGCAGCTCGCTCAACCTCTTTGCCGACCGCATGGTCGATCGCGGGTTCTTCGGGATCGAGATTCCGGCCTCCACGCTGCAGTCCCTGCCGGCGATCTATGTCATCGCGCTGGCGCCGCTGTTTAGTTGGCTGTGGATCGCGCTCGGCCGGCGCGGCCGTGAACCGTCCACACCCGTCAAGTTCGTTCTCGCGATCGTCCAGATCAGCCTGGCTTTCCTGGTGCTGGTTCTCGGCAGCGCCCTGCGGCCGGACGACGGCAAGGTGGCCTTGATCTGGTTCGCCCTCACCTTCCTGCTGATGGTGACCGGCGAGCTCTGCCTGGCGCCGGTCGGCATGTCGATGGTGACCCGGCTCTCACCGAAGAAGATCGTCTCGACGATGATGGGGTCCTTCCTGCTCGCCTACGCGGACTCTAGCTACATCTCGGGACTGATCGCCCGGCTAACGAGCGCCACGACGGTCGGCGGAGAGGTGGCCGATTTCGAGGCGGCACTCTCCACGTACGGCAGCGTCTACACCCGGATCGGGCTCCTGGCTCTGCTCGTCGCGGCCGTGCTCGGCGCACTGACGCCACTGCTCGTGCGCTGGATGCACGCTCCGAGGTCGCGGTCGGCGTAAGCTCCCGAGGCGATGAAAAAGAGACGTCTCCGCGCACTCTGCCTCGCCGCCTGGTTCGTCCTCGCCGCGCCTGCCGCGATCGCCGGCGCGGCCGACGAGGCGACGGTCGACCTCAGTCCCGCCAACTGGAGCGACCTCGAAGCGCTCGAGGAGCTGAACGCCTTCTTCGAGACGGACAAGCCGCTGGCCGAAGGCGAGAACGGCGTGATCAGCGGCACCACCGGACCGGCGGCGGTCAGGGCCGGCCTCGAAGCCCTCCGCCAGGGCGGCACCGCCGCCGACGCGGTGATCGCCACCGCACTCACCCAGATCTCCCTGGCCGGCGGCGCCTGGGTGAGCTACGCCGGGATCTTCAACCTCGTCTACTACGAGGCGGAGAGCGGCGAAGTGTTCAACGTCAACGGCGCCTACGACACGGTCCGCGGCGAGACCGAACCGCTGACGATCCCGACGTCGACGACGACGGGTGCAGCGCATCAGCCGAGCGGCCGCACCGCCCTGGTGCCAGGCTTCTTCGGCGGCCTCGGCGCCACGCACGACCGTTTCGGGAAGCTGCCGTGGGCCAGCCTCTTCGAACCGGCGATCCACTACGCGGAGAACGGCGTCCTGCTCGGCGCCATCCACACGAGCATGATCGAGCGGCGCAAGGAGGCGCTCTCCCGCCTGCCTTCCACCCGCAGCATCTTCACCGACGATGACGGCGCCTTTCTCGGCGAGGGGGACCTGCTCCGGCAACCGGAACTCGCTGCGACTCTCCGCGCCATCGCCGACCATGGGATCGACTACGTCTACCGCGGCCCGTGGGCCGAACGGCTGGTCGAGGCGGTCCAGCGCGACGGCGGCAAGCTCTCGATGGAGGACATGCGGAGCTACGAGGCTCTCGTCGCCGAGCCCGTGCACTCCACCTATAACGGCTTCGACGTCTATGGCCACGGCCTTCCGGCGCAGGGCGGCGTCCACGTTGCCGAGGTGCTCAACCTCGCCGAGGCGGCCGGGCTGCGCGAGATGGGTCACTACGCGAAGTCGCCGGAGGCCTTCTTCTGGGTCAACCAGATGACCAACCTGATGAGCCTCGTCTTCCTGCCCGAGCCGATGCGCCGCACGCTGTACGGCGACCTCGACTCCACCCTGGCGGGCCGGACCAGCAAGGAGAACGCCGCGGGTCTCTGGGCGAGGATGCAGTCGGGCATTCCTCCTCTGACCAAGGTTCCCGCGCCGGTCGATCCGAAGCACTCGGACGCCATCGTCGCCATCGACGCCTGGGGCAACGTCGCCGCCGTCGTCCACACGATCAACACGTCCGCCTGGGGCGACACGGCGATCTTCGTCGACGGCATCTCGATCCCCGACTCGGCGGCCTTTCAGCAGGCGCTGATCGCCGAGACCGGCCCCGGCAAGCGGCTGCCCGACCCGACCGAGCCGATGATCATCCTGTGGGACGGCAAGCCGGTGGCCGCCCTCGCCTCCATCGGCTCCGGCCTGCACCAGAAGACGATCAGCGTTCTCCTGAACCTGCTCGACTGGGAGATGGACATCAAGGAGGCGATCGACGCTCCGTCGCCGCACCTGCCGGCCTTCGGGCCAATGGGCTCGCCCAGTACACAGGTCATCGAAGGCGACTTCTCGCCCGAGTTGATCGAGGCGGCGCGCGGGCTCGGGCTCCAGATCAAGGTGGTGCCGGCCGGGATCGAGTCGCGGGCGCCGCGCGGCTACGTCGTTGGGGCGACGATCGGTGAGGACGGCAAGCGGCAGGCCGCGGCGACCACCCTGCTCAGCGGCCTGGCGCTGTCGCACTGAGCGGGAGACGTCACTTGGACATCTCTGAGCGGGCGGCCACCCTTCACCGAGAGTCGATCGTCATCGACGGTCACTGCGACATCCTGATTCCCGTCAGCGACGGCAAGGTGAAGCTCGACCAGCGCGTCGAGCTCCCCGACCCCTCGAGCTGGCAGCCGCCGCTCGGCTTCGACATCGGCCCCTTCGCCCAGTTCGGGATGTCGGCCCACACCATCTGGTTCGGGTGCATGGGCCAGTACGACCTGCGGCGATGGCGGGAAGGCGGCATCACCTCGCAACTCTGCGCGGTCTACCTCGACGACGATCAGCTCAACAGCCCGCTGCACCGCGGGCTCGAAATGACCTGGAACCTGCACCACGAAGTCGAGCGGCTCGACGACCTGGTGCTTGCCACCTCGGTAGCCGAGATTCGCCAGGCCAAGCAGGACGGACGCGTCGCGCTCGTCTTCTCCTTCGAGGGCTGCGAGGCGCTGGGGGCGGACCCGCGCTTCCTCGATCTCTACTACAAGCTCGGCCTGCGGGTGGCCAGCCTGACCCACACCCGCCGCAACATCTACGCCGACGGCTGCTGGGCCGCCGACGACCAGGGCGGACTGACGGCCGCCGGCAAGGCCCTCGTCGACCGGATGGTCGAACTCGACATCGTCGTCGACCTGGTCCACATCGGCGAGCGCGGCTACTGGGAGATCCTCGACCGGGTCGACCGTCCGGTCATCCTCTCCCACACGACGCCCACCATGTTCCCCAACAGCGATCCGGAGTCCCGCCTCGGCGGAGGCACCCTTCCGCGAACACGCCTGGAACTGCCGCGCGACCGGAAGATGCTGGAGGCGCTCGCGGAGAACGGCGGCGTGCTGGGCCTGATCCACATCACCCACCGCAACCTGTCCGAGGTCGTCGACGACGTCGAGACCGCCCTCGACGTCATGGGCCCGGACCACATCGGCATGGGCAGCGACCACTACGGCCTCGATCTCGCGCCGGAGGGCCTGGAGCACATCGGCAAGGTCCCCGCCATCACCGAGGAACTGGTCCGCCGCGGCCACAGCGACGAGACGATCCGCAAGTTCCTCGGCGAGAACTACCTCCGCGTCTTCGAGGAGGTCTGGGGGCAGTAACGCCGGTCAGTCGTTGCGAACGATCACGCCGTCCTTCATCACGAAGGTGACGTTCTCGATGTTCTGCATCCGGTCGATCGGGTTTCCCGGCGACGCCACGATGTCGGCCTGCTTGCCGACGGCCAGCGTGCCGATCTCGTCCTCCAGACCGAGCATGCGGGCCGGATTGATCGTGCCGGCGCGCAGCACCAGCCAGTTGTCCGGCACCCGCCGGGCGAGCGAGGTGAACTCGCGGATCGACTCTTCCATCGGGAAGATGGGATCGGAACCGATGATCAGGTTCACGCCGCGCTCGGCCGCCATCTTCACCGAGTCGCTGTGCTTCGATGCCACCAGCTCCGCCTTGGCGAGGTTGCCTGCCGAGACCCCGCCGGTGGCGCCGCGCTCGAGGATCCAGTCGAGGACGTAGAGCGTGGGCACGTAGTAGGTGCCCTTCTCCGCCATCAGCCGGGCGGTCTCCGCCTCCATCATCGTGCCGTGCTCGATCGAGTCGAAACCCGCTTCCACCGCGGCGCGGATGCCCGCGTCACCGTGCGCGTGGGCGGTGATCTTCTTGCCGTGGCGGTGCGTTTCTTCCGCGAAGGCCCGGAACTCCTCGGCCGTGTAGGCGGCGACCTCGGGGTCGTCGTGCTGCGACATGACGCCACCGCTCGCCATGACCTTGATCCAGTCGGCGCCGTACTTGATCTCCCGCCGCACCGCGCGCCTGACTTCGTCGACGCCGTCGGCGATGAACGGTCCGGTGACCTCGTGCGGAAGGTCGGGAGCGTAGGAGTTGAAGTCGCCGTGACCGCCGAGAGGAGAGATCGTGTGCGGCGCCACCTTCATCCGCGGCCCCTGGTACCAGCCGCGCTCGATCGCGTTGCGCAGTTCGACGTTGGCGTAGTGGTAGTCCATGTCGCCGGGAACGCGGATCGTCGTGAAGCCGATGCTGAGCAGCTTCTGCGCGTTGCGCAGCCCCATCAGGGCGTTGTACGCGCTCGACTGGGTGGGCGCCGACTCGTCGAGAGTCCGGCCGGTGAGGTCGATGAACAGGTGAGCGTGCATGTCCATCAAGCCGGGCATGCACGTGTGGCCCGAGAGGTCGACGCGGGTGGCATCGGCGGGCGCGTCGACGCGGGCTCCAATCGCGGCGATGCGATCGTCCTCCACGAGAATGCGTTGATCGGCGCGCACCTCCCGCGCTTCGACGTCGAGGAGCTTGCCGCAGTGGATCACGGTGGCGTCGCCGTCGTCCTGGGAAACCGCCGGTGCGGAGGCGGTCAGTCCCAGCAGGACGGCGCCAACGGACGTGGCTCGGACGAAAGCGAGGTTTACAGTCATTCAGGTCCTCCTTGAGTACGCCGATCTTGCCGCAGAAACCCAGGGGCAGCCGCACCGTTCGGAAGAGGCCTAGTCGTCCAGGACCCGCACGTCCCGGATCACGACCGGCTGCTCCAGCATCTGGCCGCGCGTCACTTCCGACCCGGCTTCCGCGATCGTCGGGAGACCCTGAATCTCCTTCAGGATCTTCATCCCGCGCACCACCCGCCCGAAGGTCGCGTAGCCCTGCCCGTCGGGCTGGCGCGCAGTGTTGCCGGTATCGAGCGCCGGGTTGTCGGCGACGTTGAAGAAGAACTCCGAGTCGGCCGTTCCCGGCTCGAGCCGCGCGTAGGCGATCGTGCCGCGCTCGTTGAGGATGCCCGTCGTGTCGGTCGTCTCATGGGCGATCGGCGGGATCGGCCCGCCCCCGGGAGGTGACGACTCTCCCCTCCGCAGGGTCTCACCGAGGAGTCCGCCCTGGACTACCTGGATCGGGTGCGGTCCGGTCGTGTTGTCGGGGCGCGTCACCCGGTAGAAGGTCGCACCCTCGTAGTGCCCGCCCTCGACCCAGGCCAGGAAGTTGCTGGCCGAGATCGGGGCGCGATCCGGGTAGACCCGGACCGCGATCTCGCCGAGGTCGGTCTCCAGAACCACGCCGACGGTGTTCTCGCCAGACCGGCAGCCCATCCCTCCGAAGAGGACGAGCAGTGCGCCGGCGACGAGCACCAGCCGATTCGCAGTCAACGTCGCGTTCTGGCCCGGGACGAGCGTCACGAGCCGGGAGGTTCCAGCGAATAGTCCGTGGGCGGCTCCTTGCCCGCGAGGTGGCGCACGAAGTAGTCCCAACTGCGGCGCAGGAAGTACGGGTCGGACATGAAGCCGTGGTTGCCGGACGGCAGCACGATCAGGTCGTAATCCCGGTTCGCCTTCGTCAAGGCCTCAATGACCTGCAGCGTCAGCGCCGGCGGCACGTTGTCGTCCAGGGCGCCGTAGGCGAGCAGCAGCTTGCCTTCGAGCTGGTGGGCGATCGAGGCGTTGGCCTGCTCCTCGTAGCTCACGGTGGCCGGGTCGCCGTGGTAGGACTCGCCCCAGAGCTGAATGTAGCCCCGCTGGTCGTGGTTGCCCGCCGACGACACCGCCACCTTGTAGAACTCCGGGTAGGCGAAGATGGCGCGCGCCGACGCGAAACCGCCCCCGGAGTGGCCGTAGACGCCGACCCGGTCGAGGTCCATCTGCGGATACCGGACGGCGAGCTGGCGGATGGCAGCCAGGTGGTCGGGAAGACCGCCGGCCTCCTGCAGGTTCCCCTCCGAGCGCGCATGGAAGGCCTTGGAGCGTAGCGGCGTGCCGAAGCCGTCGACCGTGACCACGACGAAGCCGAGCTGCGCCAGCGCCAGGTCGTAGCTCAGGAACAGCGTCGGGTCGTGCCAGTTCTTGGTCACCCGATTCACCTGCGGACCGGGATAGATGCCGTCGATCACCGGGTAGCTGGCGCCCACGTCCTCCGGGTCGAAGCCGGGTGGGAAGAAGACGTTGCCGTAGAGGTCCGTCTTGCCGTCCCGCGCCTTGACGGTGAAGGGCACGGCCAGATCGGTGAGCTCGACCAGCGACTCGAAGTCGGCGACTTCGAGTTCCACCGCGACGCGGCCATCCGGCAGCAGGACCCGCGACCGCGGCGGCTGGTCGATGCGCGACCACTGGTCGACGAACGACTTGCCGCCGGGCGAGGCCGTTACCGTGTGGTCGCCGGGCTCGGGCGTGAGGATCTCAGGGCGGGAGGTCGTGCGATCGAGCGAAGCGCGGGCGAAGGTGCGCAGGTAGGGATCGACGGCGGGGTCCAGGCCCGCGGCCGTGAAGTAGACCGTGCGCGACGCCTCGTCGACGTGCACGAGGTCGCGCACAACCCAGGCGCCCCGGGTGACCTGGCGGATCAGACTGCCGTCACTGCCGTACAGGTAGAGGTGCGCCCAGCCGTCACGCTGCGAGTACCAGAGCACCTCGCCGCTCGCGAGCACCCGGATGTTGGGCGTGCCTGTGCCGATCAGGAGAGTCGGCTCGACGTGGTGCCTGGAGGTCTCGGCCACCAGCGTGCGAGCGGCGCCGGTCGCGGCGTCGATCTCCTCGAGCTGCATCGAGCGGGCGCCGCGCGGCCGGCGCAGCACGTAGGCCTTCGAGCCGTCGTCGTTCCACCAGAGCTGACCCAGGTCGGCCAGCGCCATGAAGGGCGTGTGGACCCGCTCGGTGTCGACCGGCCTCACCGTGCCGCTCGCGGCGTCGACGAGCAGGAGCTCGCTCCACGGCACGCCCTCGTCTCCGGGGATCGGCATGCGGAAGGTGTGCAGGACGGGCCGGGCGCCGTCGCCGAGATCCGTGGTCTGGAGGACGTGCATCTCGCCCACCTCGCGCTGGTCGAGGCGAACGGTGAGCAGCGTCCCGCCATCGGGCGACCACAGCGCCGAGGGCGGCAGCACGATGCCGGCCCGCTTCTCCGTGATCATCGAGAGCCGCGCCTCGGGACGCGAGGCGTAGTCGTGGAACGGCACGCCGTCGTCGGTCAGCCGCCGCTCCTCGCCGCTCGCGCTGGTGACGAGGTAGAGGTCGTGATCGCGTACGAGGAGGCTGTAGGCCCCGTCGGGAGATGGCAGCGGCGGGGTCTGCTTCTCGTCCTTCTCTTCCGCCGCGGCGGCCGGCGTTTCGACGCGCGAGCACTCGGCACCGTCCACGGTGCACCGGAAGGACTCGGGTCCCTTCTCGCCCGGGATCTGGAAGGACACCTCGCCGTCGGTCGACAGGTCGATGCTCTCGAACGGCAGGGCCAGGGGCTCCGCCGGCACGTCGCGAAGCTCGCTCAGCGACGCCGCCAGCCCGGCATGATCGAAGGCCGGACGCCGCCGCTCGTCGCTCGCCAATGGCTCGACCCGCCAGAACCGGTGGCCGTCGCGGTCGTCGCTGCGGTACCAGAACGCCTCGCCTTCGCCGATCCAGTGCGGCGTCACCGTCTCGTTGAAGATCAGCGACGCGACGCCGAGCATCTGCGCCGCGCGGTCGTAGGCCGAGGCGGGCACCTCGTCCTGCGCCGAGGCAACGGCCGGCCCCGCGAGCCCGACGACGATCGCCGCCGGCAGGATGGCGCCTCGTATCTCCATACTCCTCATTCCTCCCAAGGTCCCCGGAACTCATCCACGGCCGGCTCGCGCTTCGCTCTCCGGCCCGTTCCCGTTTGGTTACAGTCGTATACCAGTTTCGCCGACCCCCGGCGCCGCGACCTCGCGAACGGCGCCTGATCAGGAGATCCGATGTTTCGATTGCACCTCTCCCGTCCCCGCCTGCCTGTGCTCCTGCTCGTCGGCGCCATTGTCGCCCTCGCAACGGCACCGGTTTCGGCCTCCGAGCGTGTGGAACTCCTGGGCGACGATCCCAATCTGAAGCACCTGGGCGCCGAGATCGAACGCCTCGCCGAAGCCAGCCTCGGCACGGTAGGAGTCGCCGCGATCCACCTCGAGTCCGGTCGCGGCGTGCTGCTCAACGGCGACGACCAGTTCCCGATGGCGAGCACCTACAAGGTGCCGATCGCGGTCGAGATCCTCGCGCAGGTCGACGAGGGCAAGCGGTCGCTCGACGACCTGATCACGATGCAGACCAGCGATCACGTCGTCACCTATGGGGCCCTCAGCGACTTCTTCGACACGCCGGGCTCCCGCCTGACCATCCAGAACGTCCTCGGCCTGATGCTGCGGATCAGCGACAACATCGCCACCGACCTTCTGTTTCGCGAGGCCGGCGGCGCCGACGCCATCACCGGACGGATGAAGGCGTTCGGCGCCGAGGGAATCCGCGTCGACCGGACGACCCGGGCGCTAATCGCGAACTTCCTGGGTCGGGACGACGCCACCGTCGCCATGCCGATGCCGCCGGCCGAGTACAACCGTCTGATTCTGGAAGGGAACTCGAGCCAACTGGATGAACGCCGACTGGCCGAACTGAACGAGGCGTTCAACTCCGACCCACGCGACACCGCAACGCCCCGGTCCATGGCCGCCCTCCTGCGAAAGATCTGGAAGCGGGAGATCCTCAGCGAGCAGAGCTCGGCCCTGCTCATCGACATCATGGCCCGCTGCGAGACCGGCGAGAACCGGATTCCGGGAGCGCTGCCGCCGGGGACCCCGGTCGCCCACAAGACCGGCACGATCGGCGAGAGCACCAACGACGTGGGCGTCATCACCCTTCCGGGCGACGCGGGCCACGTGATCTCGGTCGTTTTCGTCAAGGAGTCCGAGCTTCCGTCCAACGAGGCGATCGAACCGGTGATCGCGGAGATCGCGCGGGCCTCGCACGACTACTTCGTGTTCAACCGCGACTAGGAGCGCGACTCGGTGCCCTTGATACGCGAGATCGAGGACGAGCTCGACTCGCTGCTCGAAGGTCAGTTGTCGTCCGGTGCCGAGAGCGCCGTGGCCCGGATCGAGGCGCCCGGGGAAGCCCTCGTCTACGAGCATGCGGTCGGCATCGCACGCGCGGACACCGGCGAAGCGATGACGACGGATCATCGCTTTCACACCGCCAGCGTCAGCAAGTCGATGACCGCGCTGCTCGTGGTGCAACTCGCCGACGAAGGCGCGCTCAGCCCCGAAGGTGTGGACGCCCGCTACGTCGACTTCGAGGTCTTCCCTGACGAGATCCAGGAGCGCCTCCTCACCCGTGACGGTGAGTCCGTCTTCGCCAACGTCACGCTCCGGCACATGCTGTCGCACACGTCCGGGTTCCGGGACGCATTCGTCGACGACGGCTCCCAAACCTCGAGAGAGCTCGGACGGCCGGCGCCAGGCTCGATCATCGGTAGCGATGCGTCCCGCAACTTCACGGTGGCGTGGTCACCCTGGCTGCCGGACGGCGACACGACCGAGGAACGAGGTGTCATCAACTTCTACCTGTCGCAGCCGGGCATCACGGAGGCACTGTCCGAGCCAGGCAGGGCGTTTCATTACAGCGACACCGCCTTCGTCCTTCTGGCGCTGCTCGTCGAGCGGGTGACCGGCGAGAGCTACCACGCCAACCTGAGAGACCGGATCTTCACGCCCTGCGATCTGCGGGACAGCTACCTCGCCTACCGGGACGATCCGCCGCTCGGGCCCCGCCGCCAGCCCGAGTCCGATGTCCATGCCTTCGGCATACCGATGCTGAGTTCCGGCAAGGACCTCTCCTTCGACTGGGGCGGCGGCGGCCTGGTCACGACCGCCCGGGATCTCGTGCGGTTTCAGCGCGCCCTGGCGGAGAACCGACTACCAGGCTCAAGCCGCATCCTGAGCGACATGACCGCCTGGACCCGGCCCACCGGCCTGGCCGAGCCGCGGACCGGCGTCGGGCTCGGCCTGTTCCGCACGCGCTACCCGGGCGGCGAGCTGTGGGGCCACTCCGGTGCCTGGGGGGCGAAGATGGACTGCGACCAGGCTGCAGGCATCTACTTCGCGGGCACGATCAATCAGGCCAGCGCGCCCGCCGGCTGGCATCACCCGTTGATCGCGCGGGTCGCGGACCACTTCCGCTAGGGGGACCGATGCGAGACTTCATCCGACGTCATCCCTTCTGGACTTTCTACGCCGTGGCCGTGCTGATCGGCCTGCTGGCCTGGATCTACCTGATGACGGTCGAGCTCGTGCTGCAGGGGGAACGCGGACCCGACTACAGCGCCTACGGCGAGTTCGTGGGCTACCGGGACGCGGCCCGGGCGGCGCACCCGATCCTCCACCACCACGGAGACAGTGTCCTGCTGTACCTCCAGGCTTCGGTCAGCAGGATGCCGATCCTCCTGCCGATGTTCTCCTTCCCGTTCGCGCCGACGCTGGCCGCGCTCCTGATCGTGGGGATCGGCTGGAAGCGGCTTGGGCTACGGGCGCTGGTCGGTCTCTACCGCCCGATCCGGGGCAACGTGAGCCTGCGGCAGGGCGCCCAGCTTTATGCGATCCTGATCGGCTTTCTGGTGACCTTCGTCAGCAGTCTGCTGATCGTCGAGCAGCTCTTCGGCGACCCTGCCAGGGTGGAGAACGCGGTCGCCCACATCGGACTGCTTGACTGGCGGACCTTCGTCGTGACCCTCCTGGTCGCGGGCTTTCTCAACCAGGGCGCGCTGCTTGAAGAACTCGGCTGGCGCGGCTACGCCCTGCCGCTGCTCGTCCGCAAGTGGAGCAACCCGCTCCTTGCCTGCGTCGTGCTCGGCATCCTCTGGGCGCTGTGGCACTTCCCGCGCGAGATCCCGGGGATCCTGTCCGGCCAGCAGACCCTCGCCGCCCTGGTGCAGTGGCACCTGATCTTCTTCCTGTCGACGATCGGCATGACGATCGTCGCGTTCTACTTCGTCAACGCCGCGGGCGGCAGCGTCATCCCGGCGATCCTCATCCACGGCGTCCTCAACCACGTCGGCAACATGTTCGGCGCGGAGCAGCTCGTGGGCCGCTCCTACGGCGGAATGATCGGACCGGTCGGCTGGGCGGTCGCGGGCGTCGTGGTCATCGCCCTGGTTGGACCGGATCTCGGCTGGCGGCGTAGGGTCAAGGCCCTGGGCGACAACGATCCGAGCCTCATCTGGTCGGGCGCCGGCGGCGAAGGGGAACTGCGCAATGCCTGACTTCGATGGGAGGACCTGCCTCGTCACCGGCGGCGCATCCGGCATCGGCAGCGCCACCTGCGAAGCCCTTGCCGCCCGGGGCGCGCACGTCGTCGTCACGGACGTCGACGAAGCCGCGGGGCGAGGCGTTGCGGACGCGGTCGGAGGCGAGTTCACGCACCTGGACGTCAGCGACCGGGACGCGTGGATCCGCGTCGTCTCCGGGGTCGTCGCGACCCACGGCGGGCTCGATCTGGTCCATCTCAACGCCGGCGTGACGACCTATCCGGCGGCCGGGGGTGACTTCCCCGCCTTCGACATCGCCGCCATGCCGGCGGACGCCTACCGCCGGGCCATGGGGGCCAACGTCGACGGAGTCGTCTTCGGCGTGAGTGCGACGGTAGAAGCGCTGGAGAACCGGGGCGGCGGAGCGATCGTCGTCACGGCCTCGGTGGCCGGGCTCATCACCTGGGAAGTGGACCCCGTCTACACGCTGACCAAGCACGCCGTGGTCGGCCTGGTGCGCGCGCTCGCACCGTCTCTCGCCGAGCGCGGAATCACGCTCAACGCGATCTGCCCGGCCGCGGTCGCGACGAAGATCTTCGGCCCCGAGGCCGAGGACTTCGTGAGGGAGGCCCGCCTTCGGCTCATGCCGCCTTCTCAGGTCGCGGATGCCGTCGTCCTGGCCGCCGCGGGCAGCGAAACCGGCCAGTGTTGGGTCTGCTACGACGGCAGGGAACCGAAGCTCTACCTACCGGCCCCGCTTCCGGGGCTGGACGACTAACTAGCCGGCCTCGGACCGGATCTGCCTAAGCAAGTCGGCGCACTCCAGTCTGTCAGCGAGGTCTTCGAGCAACTCCTCATCCGTCGGCGTCGGATCAAGCAACATTCCGAGCACATCGCCCCGGCTCTTGGCGCTCCCGCGCTTCGCCCAAAGCAGCTTCGACAGGATGGCGTCTTCCTTCGACACGATCCTCACGTCGAGGCCTTCGAAAAGCTCGACCGTCCGGCTACGACCAAGCTCTCCCGGGATGCTTTCGCCGACGTGGAAGTCCGCCTTAATCACTTGATCTCGGTGAAGAGCCTGAAACATGCCACTGGTTTCTACCGCTCGGGTCACCCGTTCACGGTCTACAAGGAACTCATGGCTCAGATCTTCCACAAGGACTCTCGCGTCCGAAAGTGCGAGCCGCACGACAAAATCGACATCCTGGGTCAGCCGTGGTTCGCCGTAGTAGGAAGAAACCAAACCGCCGGTGACATGGTACGGAATCCCCCGGTCGCGGAGAACCGTGACTACCGCCTCCAGAACGAGGCGCAGCGCGCCGACCGTCATGAATCGAGCCGCGACAGCAGGCGGAGCGTCTCGCGGTCCGACTGATAGAGACGCTCCGCAACCCGCCTCCTCACTTCGGACGGCGCCAGTTCCGGTTCACGGGCCACGATCTTGCGCGTGAGCATTTCCCGCACCTCGGCAAACAGGTCTTGCGATCTCTCGACTCGCCGGCACCCAGACCAGCCGCCTATTGCCTCCCGGTACCGCTCTTCGACACCCTTCACGGCAGCAGCCTACATCGGCCTTTCGCCCGTCTTGTGCAGCGATCAGCCTGCCGACTCGTGAACGCTCTCCGGGTCAGCGGTCGATCCACTCGCCGCAGATGGCCACCGCCTCGGCGAGCTTGTCGCCCTGCCCGAGGTAGTAGTGGGTGGCCCCGGCGATCTCGTGGAACTCCTTGTCCCTGTGGGACACGGCGGCGTAGAGCCGCCGCGCGTGGCTGGGCGTGCACGCGTCGTCCGCGCCGTTGTTGACCACCAGCACGGGAACGCTGATGCCGGCGGCGCACGCGAGCCCGTCGGCGTTCGACTTCTCGAGGCTCCACTGCGACAGCCAACTGCGCAGCGTCGTGAACCGCGCCAGGCCCGTCGGCCCCGTGTTCACCGTCTCCGGGTCGCCGAGGTAGCAACGACCCGGGGGCCGGTCGTTCGGGTCGACCGCCGGGTCGAGCCAGCGCGGATCCGCCATCGTTCCCTGGACGACGAAGCAGTGCTCCTTTTGGGTGCCGTCCCCCCACCTGAGGCGATCGAGCTTCTCCACCGCCCAGGAGGTGATCCGCGCGTTGCGCGCGACCTGCGCCCGCCGGTAGCGCTGCAGAAACTCCCTCGTGTAGGGGGGGCGGTTGGGGTTGTCCGGGTCGTAGAGATCGAGCTCCGGGTTCTTCCGGTGCGGTTCGCTCTCGTCGAGGATCGAGGCGTCCATCCACTCGGTGAGCGTGCCGGCGCGGCTGATGTGGGCCGCAAGCAGCATCACGCCGTCGGCCGGAATCAGACCCGCCGCAGTCAGATCGTAGGGGTCCCCGGCCGGCGTGTGGGTGACAGACGGCCGCTCCGCCTGCTGCTGGTAGTAGAGCGACAGCGAGCCGCCGCCGCTCCACCCTCCGAGCAGGACGCGCTCGTAGCCGAGTTGCTCCCTGGCGTACTGGATCGTGCGGCCGAGGTCGACCACGCACTTCTCCATGATGAGGGCCGTGTCGTTGCCGCGATAGCGCCCGTTGCAGTAGATGACGTGGTGGCCGGCCGCCGCCAGTCCCCGCACCAGCGGCAGCCAGGCGCCGCCGCCGATCGGGTGGTTGAAGATGACGACCGTCTTCGAGGCGCGCTCGCGCGGCCGCAGCAGGTGACCGTCGAAGAAGACGAAGCCGCCCGGCCCGCCGTAGACGTCGCCGAAGTCGGCTTCCTCGCTGAAGAAGACGGGAAAGGGAACGCGATCGTAGGGCTCGATCATGGCGGCTCGGCCGGTCAGAACTCGACGCGGGGAAGCGCGGCCTCGATCGCTTCCCGCTGGGGTTCCAGGTGCTTCGGCAGGGAGAGGATCGTCCCTAGCGCGTCGATGTCCTCGTCCACCGTCCAGCCCGGGTCGAGGTTCGACAGCTCCAGGTTGATGCCTCCCGGCGCGGTGAAGTACGTCGAGTGGAACCAGCCGCGGTCCCGGGCCCCGGTCACGATCAGGCCGGCACCGGCGAGGATCCGGGTCCACCGCTCCATGTCCGCGACGCTGTCGACCGTCAGCGCGATGTGGTGCAGGCCGCCGAGACCGTGCCGTCCCCAAGGGCCGTCGTGTCGCTCGACGACGTCGATCAGCTTGCCGGGCTCGTTGCCGCCTACCGCGAGCCGCGTGCGGCTCCCTTCGGTGGCGACCACCTCGAAACCCAGGACGCCGACGAGGAACTGCAGGGTCAGCTCGGGAATGCGCGGCGCGACCGTGGCGTGGTGGAAGCCACGAATCTGGTGCTCCCGGGGAAGATCGGCAAGCTCCGGCACCCGGGCGTCCTCGCAGCCGACGAGTTCCGAGGAGATGCCGTCGAAGTCCCGAAAGTGGAGGACGGGATCGCCGAAACGAGCCGGGCGATCGGTGCAGGTGCAGCCGGCCGCGGTCAGTCGCTCGCGCCAGAAGTCCATGCTCCCGGGCGAAACCGAGTAGCTCACGTCGGTGATCGAGCCGCGACCGTCGACGGCCGGCGACATCGGGATGCCCTCGAGGACGATGTTCGTCATGATCGTCCCGGGATGGCCCAGCCGGTCGCCGAAGAAGAAGTGCCAGCCGGAGGTCGGGTTCTCCTGGTTGCAGGTCTTCTTCACCAGGCGGAGCCCCAGCACGTCGCGGTAGAACCGGAGGTCGTTGGCGGCGGAGCCGACCAGCCCCGTGATGTGGTGAATGCCCCGGATCGGGCCGGGGGTGGGCCTCCTGAACTGAGTCATGGATCTCCTCGCTTCCCTCGGCAACGGATGTTACGTGCCTGAGCCGCCGCCACTGCCTCCCTCGCGTCACGGCTCCGCGCGACGCTGCTAACAACTCAGCCCGAGGTTCGTATGGTCAGCAGGGGATCGGAGTGAAGGCGATGGTTCAGGACCGCTACGGTTCGGCAGATTCTCTGAAGCTGCGCGACGTCGACAAGCCGGCTGCGGGAGAAGGCCAGGTGCGTCTCCGCGTCCACGTAGCGTCCTGGAACGCCATGGATTGGCACAAGACGACCGGCCTGCCATACCTCCTGAGACTGGTCGTCGGGTTGACCAGGCCCAGAGACACAGTACGCGGCCAGGATGTGGCGGGAGAAGTCGATGCCGTAGGCAGGAACGTCGAGCGATTCCAGCCGGGTGATCTCGTCTTCGGCGCCTGCAATGGCGCGTTCGCGGAGTACGCGTGCGCCAAAGAAGAGAACCTGGCAACGATGCCCGCGAATGTCAGCTTCGAGAAGGCGGCCGCCGTGCCGGTTGCCGGTCTGACAGCTCTTCAGGCGCTGCGCGATCAGGGACGGCTGCAACGCGGCCAGCACGTTCTCATCGTCGGCGCGTCCGGCGGTGTCGGCTCCTTCGCGGTGCAGATCGCGAAGGCACTCGGAGCACGGGTGACTGCAGCTTGCAGCCGCGGCTGCATGGACATGGTCCAGTCGATGGGCGCCGACCACGTGATCGACAGCACACGGGACGACCCCGGCTCGATCGGACGAAGATACGACCTGATGGTCGACATGCGTGCGACCTGGCCCCTGTCCGCATGCCGCCGCCTGCTCAGGTCGGGAGGAACGTACGTCCTGGTCGGCGGGCAGCGGGACGGTCGTTGGTTTGGACCGCTGACACCGACTCTGAAGCCGGCGCTCTCGAAGCCGTTTGTGAGACAACGGCTGCGCGGCTTCACCGCAAGGGTCGTCTGCGAGGACCTGTCGCTGCTGGCGGAGATGATGGCGGCCGGCAAGCTCTCCCCGCCGATAGACAGGGCCTTCCGGCTGCATGAAGTCCCTGAAGCGATGCAGTACTGGGCACGCAGTCACCTGAAAGGAAAGGTCGTAGTGACCATCTGAGGCTGCCGGGACCCTTCGTCGCGTCGTAGCGAGCAGATGTTACGTTCGTTGGCCGCATGAACTCCTCCCCCGCGGCGCGGCTGCGCGCCCTGATCGACGCTCCCGGGCTCCGGGTGATGCCCTGCTGCTTCGACGCTCTCTCCGCCCGGCTCATCGAGCAGGCGGGATTCGAGCTGACCTTCATGAGCGGGTTCGCCGTCTCCGCCAGCCGCCTGGGCATGCCGGACACGGGTCTCATCTCCTTCGGCGAGATGCTCGACCAGGGCCGCAACATCTGCGCGGCCACCCGGCTGCCGGTGATCGGCGACGGCGACACGGGCTACGGCAACGCCCTGAACGTCAAGCGCACGGTCACGAGCTACGCGGCCGCCGGCTTCGCGGGCGTGATGATCGAGGACCAGGAGGCGCCCAAGCGCTGCGGCCACACACGCGGAAAGCGCGTCGTCTCCCGCGCCGAGGCCCTGTCGCGGATCCGCGCCGCAGTCGACGCGCGCGACGAGGGCGCGGACATCCTGGTCATGGCGCGCACCGACGCTCGCGCCACCGACGGACTGGACGAGGCAATCGCCCGTTGCTGGGCCTTCGCCGACCTCGGCGCGGACATCCTCTTCCTCGAGGGTCCGCGGTCCGAGAGCGAGATGGTCGCATTCTGCGAGGCGGTCCCCGGCCCGAAGATGGCGAACCTGGTCGAGGGAGGCGACACGCCGCTGCTGCCGCCCAAGCGGCTGGAAGAGATCGGCTACAGGATCGCGGCCTACCCGCTGACGCTTCTCTCCGCCGCCACCGCGGCGATGCTCGACACTCTTCGAGCCCTGAGAAGCGGCGAGCAGCCTGACCACGCCGTGGACTTCGAACGTCTGCGCCGCATTGTCGGATTCGAGGACTACGACGCCGAGGCCGAGCGCTACCGCGTGGAGGAGTAGCTCAGCCGGTCAACTCGCCCGGCGGCCCCTCTCCGGCACCAGCGACCCTCAGCTCGTCGTACCAGGTCTTGACGCGGTCCGGCGACCAGGGCGTCACTGCACAGTCGGCCACGAAGTAGACCTGGTCCGCGATCTCCTCGACCAGTTCGAGGCGGTGGGACGACAGCAGCACTCCCCGGCCGTTGGCGGTGAAGTCCCGGAGCATCCGGCATAGGCGCGCTACCGCGACCGGGTCGAGACCGTTGAACGGCTCGTCGAGGATCAGCAGTTCCGGTTCGTGCAGCAGCGCCGCGGCCAGGGCCAGTTGGCGCCGGTTGCCGGTCGAGAGTTGATGGCAGAGGCGGCCCGAAGCGGGTACCTCCAGAGCCTCCAGGAGATCGACTGCACGAGCGCGCGCCTTTCCGGCATCCAGGCCGTACAACGCGGCGCAGTAGTCGAGGAACTCAAGCGGCCGCAGGAAGTCGAACAGCTCGTCCTCCTCGAGGAGGACTCCGACTCGGGCCATGACCTCTGGATGGATGCGCGGATCGGACCCGGACATCCGCACCGTGCCGCCGTTTGGCTCGGTCAAACCAAGTCCGAGGCGCATCAGGGTCGTCTTTCCGGCGCCGTTCCTCCCAACCAGGCACTGCACCCCGGACCCGATCTCCAGGTTCACGGAGCGTAGAACTTCCAGATCGCCGTAGGACTTGTCGACCGAGTCGAAGCAGAGCATCGTCGTCATGCCGCCACCGCCCATTCCCGCAACCGTCGTCGCAGCCAGTCGCCTCTGCTCAGGAAACCCACCATCGCCGAACAGCCTCCGGCCGAGACGAGCAGCAGGACCGCCAGCGTAATCACCGCGGTTCCAGAACCGGCAAGCAGCCGTGCAGCCACCGCCACGCCGCCGAAGATCACGACGAGAACCAACCAGCAGCAACCGAGCAGCGCCAACGCCATCACGCTGGAGTAGAGGTCGCGCTGCTCGTGCAGCCTCGGCCTTCTCGGCAACCAGATCGAGACCGCCGCACCCGCGGCCGCCAAGCACACCAGGGAGCAGGCCGCGACAAGGAACGGAATCGGCCGGTCGGCGAGCGGAATCCGCTCGGCGAGAAGCCAGGTGACGGTCGCCATCTGCAGTAACACCAAGCCACCAACGACCGCCACGAGACCCAGCACCTTCCCGGGCAAGCAGGCGCCGAGCGCTCGCTCGGCCGACATCGACAGTCGCCGTGCACCATCCGCCGTGAACCCGAGCAAATTGGAAAAGAAAGCAATCCAGAACGCACAGAGAAAGGCCCCGAGCGCGGACGCCCCCCAGAGAGCGAAGTGCCCGGTTTCCTCCCCGGCCGCGAGTTCCTCGCCGCTGAGTACGATCGCCATGAACACCGGCATGATCCAACTGAGCACCAGGTTCAACCGTACCTGGCGGAAGCGGAGCATCATCCGCGCTTCCGCAAGAGCAAAGACGAGGGTCGGCCGCGACCAGACTCCCGCCGATGCCCAATCGCCGCCGGCCGGCCGCCTCTTCCTCTCGTTGCCCGGTGCCCGCCAGCCGAGGTTCCACTTCCTTCCGCCGCCGCGATCATCCGGACTCCGCTGCTCCAGAGCGAAACTCGCGGCGATCAAAGCCACCAGCGCGAGCAGCCGACCACCGCTGACGGTGCCCTGAGCCCATACCGCTTCGCCGGCCCACAACGGCTCGACGGCGCTCGCCGCCAGGACAATCAAGAGCAGCAGCCCGAGACCGGCGCCGAACCATCGCCGCCTGCTTCGTGCCCCGAGAATCACAGCACCCACCGGGCCCGCGACGACCATCGCGCCCAAGGCGGCGACTACGTCCATGCCTTCGAAGACCCACTCCGACCCGCGCGGCCACCCGGCGCCCCACAGCCCGAAAGCCAGAACCTCATTGAGCAGGACCAGCAGCAGCGTCAAGCCCACGGCGTTCGTGCCGATCGTCAACGTCGCTCGCTGGCCTGCAGACAGACCGAATCTCACGCCTGCGCGCCGGTCGAACCAGGGCGCCAGCGGCGCCAACTGGAACAGCGTCATGACGACGAAGAACGTGACGATCGCGAAGAGCAGATCCACCGGCAGACTCTGGCGCTGTCCCTGTTCCGGACCCGTGAAGGCGAAGAAGAAGTTGACGAGCAGGAGCACCGCCAACCCCCCGGCGAAGACCAGCTTTCCCTTCTCGTTCAGCGCCTTCCGCCACGCAGCTATCGCACGAAAGCGGACCACCGCGAGGATCGTCACCGCCAGCCACGCCCTCTTGTTGCGAGACCAGGCGCCGGCGGACAGACCGACCGTCTGCTCACCGATCGGCCGCTCCGAAGTCGAGCTTCCCGTCGCGTCCGTTCCATCGACGCGCCCAACCTCCGGCTCCTCTATCCCGGCCTCTTCGACTCGGCGCTCCCTTCTGAATCTCCACTCGAAGTGGACCGCGGCGAAAAGGTATGCGACACCAGCCCCGACGAAGCCCCACCCCACCGTGGGCTCATTCATCGCTACATTCCAGAAGCCGAGGAGCAACCAACCGGCACTGATTCCCGGGTACGCGAACCGGAGAAACCTCTTCCGGCGCTCCGTCACGTCATCTCCCGCCGGTTGCTCGTTGCACCGTCCGGCACGCGCTCAACCTCCTTGGGCGCCACCGTCGGAGCCGCCTTCCGAATGTCTGACCTCCATCTTGAGCGCCGACTGAATCACGATCCCCAAGCCCGCGAGCGCGACGATAGCCGCGCTTAGAACCATCTGCCGGGACTCCCCTCTACACAGCCAACTCCCAACGAAGCCGCCATTGAGC
Source organism: Acidobacteriota bacterium (assembly GCA_011525365.1). Lineage (GTDB taxonomy): Bacteria > Acidobacteriota > Thermoanaerobaculia > Multivoradales > Multivoraceae > Multivorans. The sequence goes on along the minus strand of WTGQ01000002.1, from coordinate 639,289 downwards.
GTCGCAAGGCATGCACCTGAGATCAACTGCACCAGAATCTTCGTTCGTTCTCGCATCGTTTCTCCCCTTCGTCGTCCGAAGGTCGTCGTCCTACCGCCTTCCGGCGATGAGGATGAGCGGATCGGTCCAACGATCCGCCCACCCCCGGCGAACGTCCCCAGCCTGAGTTCAGGTTACGGCGTCCTTGCCAGTTCCATCCTCATCTTCAGATGCAGTGGAGCGCGGCCATGTGCAGGGCAAACGAGAATCCTAGTGCTCCTATGAAGCCGGCGCCCATCCCGGGAATACTGAGTCCAAGGCCGACCAGAGCCAAAGCGCAATCCACCTTGCCCGCGCCTACGTGCGCGGCCAAGTCCGAGTCAGGGAGTACCGTCCCCGTTTCGGCGAGAGTCGAGTTGCCGCTAGCGGGACCAGCCAGCGGTAGCAGAGCGAGTAATCCAAGCAAGCACGCCAGAGTCTTCTTCATTCTTCCGGTTCCTTTCCGGCTCAGTTCAACGATCCTGCCGTTCGAGCCGGCAGAGCTTCGTGAGGGGCCGCCGACGGGCATCCTCCTGACCACCGTCAGAGTTGCCCCTCACTGACCAAGACGGGAATCCGTCTCCGGACTTCGTGCGCTCAATACTCCCTCAATCCACCTCCCACTTCCCCGCCTCCTCCATCGCCTTCCGGTACGCCGACAGGCAGTACCAGAACAGCAACGCGCCCGCCGGTTTGAAGATCGCCTGCATGGTGGCGAGCGAGTAGTGGACCTTGCCGTCGTCCTGGAAGAGGAAATCGGTGAAGGCGGCCAGGGTGCTGGTGCCGAAGGCCATGCCGATGAAGCTGGTCAGGAAGATGTAGAAGGCCGTGGCCTGACCCCGCATCTGGTTGGGCGTGATCGGCTGGAACGCGGCCGCCATCACGCCGAGGTAGGCCCCCGAGAAGATCATCCCCGGGATCAGCACGAGCAGGGTGAGCGTGGCGCTGCCGAGGAGCGGGGCCGCGACCGAGGGCGGCGTGGCGATCAGGGTCGTCGCCAGCAGGGTACGCACGTAGGCGTCCCTGTAGCCGCGCGCCGCGAGGCGGTTGGCGATCCAGGGCGCGACCATGATGCCGACGACTCCGGTGATGATCGAGATCGTCCCGTAGCTCGTTCCGGCGTCCCCGCGGCTCAGGCCGTAGTTGCGGACGAGGAACTCCGGGTACCACGCGGAGGAGCCGTAGCCGGCCATCGCCAGCATGGACGAGCCGATGAACAGCGGCAGGTAGACGCGCTTGCGCTCCCAGATGAACCTGACGAACTCGGAAACCGGCAGATGCTCCCTGCCGCTTCGCGAAACCGCCAGCTCCTTGCGCTGCGGCTCGACCATCGTCAGCAGCAGGAGCGCAAGCAGAACCCCGGGCAGGCCGACCGTCACCAGGGTCGCCTGCCAGGGCTGCAGCGTCCCGATAACCGGCAGGTCGATCGGGCCGATGCGAGTGTAGTAGTCGATGAGCAGGCCGCCGATCACCAGGGCGAAGCCGCCGCCGACCCGCACGCCCGTCTTGTAGAAGGACATCGCGTAGCCGAAGTGGGCCGGGCGGAAGCTGTCGGTGATGATCGAGTAGGCGGGCGGGGCCAGCCCGGCCTCGCCGGCACCGACCGCCATGCGCGAGGCGAACAGTTGCGTGACGCTGTTTGCAAGACCGCCCGCCGCCGTCGCCAGGCTCCAGAAGGCGACGCTGGCGGCGACGATCACCCGGCGCGAGTAGTGATCGGCGAGCCGGCCCATCGGAAAGCTGGCGAAGCTGTACACGAGCGCGAACGCGGCGCCAGCGAGCAGGCTGTACTGGAAGTCGGTGATCCCGAACTGCTCCCGGATCGGGCCGACCAGGAGCGAGAGGATGTTGCGGTCGAGAAACGACAGCACGTAGGCGAGGAAGAGGAGGACGACGCCGTAGTTGGCGGCGCCGAGCGACGGGTAGCCGGCGGCCGGTTTCACCGACCCGGCCTCGCCCGCGGTCCTGGTGTCGACGGTCAACGCGCGAAGCGGCCGACGATCGGGCGGCCGGGGCTGACTCCTTCCACGGTCTCACCGTCGCGTACGACGAACACGCCGTTCACCATCGTGTGGACGATGCCCTCCGAGAACGAGAGGCCGCCCTCGAAGGTGGCGGTGTCGATCACCGTCTCCGCATCGAACACCACGATGTCCGCGTCGGCGCCGACCTGGATCCGCCCCTTGCGTCTCATCTGCTCGGACATCGACGCCACCCGGTCCGCCGGCAGCAAGCTCATCTTCAACAGGGCCGTCATCAGGTCGAGCGTGCCCCGCTCGCGCACGTAGCGCCCGAGAATCCGGGAGTAGGTGCCGGCCGTCCGCGGGTGCGCGCCAGGAGCGTAGGGCATGCCGTCGGAGGCGACGATCACCCAGTCGTTGCCGAGGGCCGTGTCGATCCACTCCTCCTTCATGAAGTGGAGGATCACGGTTCCCCCCTCGCGGCGATACCGCTCGAAGGTCTCCTTCGTCAGCCTCTCCCCCGTTGCCTCCCACTGCAGGTCGCCGTAGTCGATCTGCAGGCGGTCCTGCCAGCCCTCGTCAAAGATGGAGGACTCGAGGCTGGTCGAGCCGGCGGTGTAGGGGTACGCCTCCGTCGTCACGTCCAGCCCCAGGCGGCCCGCGCCGTCGATCATGTCGAGCACCGTCTCGATCTGGCCCAGCGCCATGCTGTTGACGTGCACGATGTGCAGGGGCGCCCCCGTGGCGACCGCGTTGGCCAGGACTTCCTGCATCGCGTCGATGCTCATCGAGCGCACGTGCGTGTGGATGGTGGCCCGCTTCTCGCCCGCGAACCGGAACACTTCGAAGATCTCCCCGCGGGTCGCGCCGGGGTAATACTGGGTCGCCATTCCGATGCCCAGGCCGCCCTCTTCGAGCCCGTGCTGCAGACGCTCCAGCAAGGCGGGGAAGCGCTCGGGCGGCAGTTCCGTGTAGTACGTCCTTTGCGCGGAATCGCGCATGGAGTCGAGCGGTTCGTCCTCGGCGCCGGCAGCCGCGAAGGCCGCCGCGAGGTCAGCCCGTTCCTCCTCCGGGACGATCTCCAGGCCCCTCAGGGCGCCGTGGTTGACCGTGGCGCCGTAGTTCACGAGCGACCTGCCCCGCCGCGAGTCCAGGAACGACCTGACGTCCGGCACGCCCCATTCGAGCTCCAGCGCCGTGGTCACGCCGTCTCTCGCCTGGTACTCGTGCGCCCGCGGACCCTGGCCGTGGGCGTGGAGGTCGACGAATCCCGGGGCCAGGACCAGGCCGGCGGCGTCGATCAGGACGCCGCCGTCGGCGAGCGAGTCCGCGAGCGGCTCCTCCGTGAGGGCGGCGATGACGTCGCCGCGGATGCCCACGTTCCTGACCTCGTCGAGCCTCCTCTCGGGGTCGATGACGCGGGCGCCCTGGAAGACGACGTCGAACTCCTGCGGCGTATCGCCCTCGCCGCTCCCGTTGGTGGCGGGGTTACAGGCGAGAAGAAGCGCCGCGAGAAAAGGGGCCGCTCTTGCTACAGATGACCGTTCCAGAACCACGAAGCGTCGATGGTATACACCCCTCGGCACCGTAGCCGTTACATTCGGACCTTCTCAACCATGGAGTGGTGACCATGCCAAAGGCAACACCCGCGCGTACCCGCATGTCACGCCGAACGTTGCTCGGGCACGGCGCCGGGGCGGGCGCGCTCCTCGCCGCGTCGGCGGTCGGCGCGCCGTACCTCGCCTTCGGCCGGCACCGGCTGTTCGCCCAGAGCGAAGAGCGGTACTCGACGAGGACCGTCGATCTGGTCGGCGACTCGCTGGTCATCGACATGCTGAGTCCGCTCACGCTGGCGTCGTCGACCATGCGGGCCTGGTACGGCAACCCGGAGAACATCCCCGAGTCCTTCTGGGAGGATCTCGACCGCTCCGGGATCGACGCCGTTCTCGACGCGGTGGGAACCGGCCCCTTCGGCGCCAGGGAGTCCGTCCTGGAGCGGGTGGCGGGAGTCAACGGCGTCGTCGCGCACAACGGGCACCGGATGCTCCGCGTCTCTCGAGCCGCGGACCTCGACGAGGCGGCGCGAAGCGGCCGCGTCGGCATGATCTTCGGCGTGCAGAACGCCGATCACTTCCACTCGCTGGACGATGTCGACTACTTCTACGGGCTCGGCCAGCGCGTGTCGCAGTTGACCTACAACGCGCGCAACCTGATCGGCACCGGATCGACCGACCGGATCGACGGCGGCCTGTCGAACTGGGGGGTCGCGATCGTCGAGCGGATGAACGACGTCGGGATGGCCGTGGACGTGTCCCACTGCGGCGACCGCACGTCGCTCGACGCCTTCGAGGCCTCGAAGAAGCCCGCCCTGGTCACCCACTCGAACGTCCGGGCGCTCGCGGACGGCCACGTCCGCTGCAAGCCGGACGAGGTCATCGACGCGGTCAAGAAGGCCGGCAGCGTCTTCGGCGTGACGAACATCCGGATGTTCGTCAAGGCCGACGAGCCGACGACCGTCGAGCACTATCTCGACCACTTCGACTACCTGACGAAGCGGATCGGCGCGGAGCACGTCGGCATCGGCAGCGACATCGACCTCTACGGCTACGACGACATGCCGAAGGCGGACTACGAGCGGCTCAAGGCCGCCTACCAGCAGGGCAAGTACCGTTTCCGGGACCAGATCGACATCCCGGAAGTGGCCCACCCCCAACGGGTCTTCGACCTCACCGAGGGCCTGATCCGGCGGGGCTACACCGACCCCGACATTCGGGGCATCCTCGGCGGCAACTTCCGCCGGGTTCTGGAGGAGATCTGGGGATGAGAGTCAGACACATCGTCCTGGCGGCTCTCGCCGTCGCGTTCGTCGCCGTCCCGCTGTGGTCCGACACCGTCGACGAGCGGCTCGAAGGCTTCGACCCGTGGGTCGAATCGATCATGCAGGAGTGGAAGGTCCCGGGCCTCGGCGTCGCGATCGTCGAGGACGGCAAGACCGTGTTCGCCAAGGGCTACGGCTGGCGCAACGTCGAAGAAGAGCTGCCCGTGACTCCCGACACGCTCTTCGCCATCGGCTCGAACACGAAGTCGTTCACCGCCACCCTGCTGGCCATGCAGGTGGACGACGGCGCCCTCGCCTGGGACGACCCGATCCGGACGGTGCTTCCCGAGTTCCGGCTCCACGATCCGGCGGCGACGGACGAGATGACCGCCGTCGACCTGCTGAGCCACCGCTCGGGCCTGCCGCGTCACGACCTGTACTGGTACGCCACGGGCAGGAACCGCTCCGAACTGCTGGCGGGGCTTCACCACCTGGAGCCCTCCGCCTCCTTCAGGAGCAGGTACCAGTACCAGAACCTCATGTTCATGACCGCCGGCATCGTCTCCGAGCGGATCGGCGGCAAGTCGTGGGAGGAACTCGTCCAGAAGCGCATCCTCACTCCGCTCGGCATCGAACGGGCCACCTTCTCGGTGATCCGGATGCAGGAGGACGACGACTTCTCGTACGGCTACGGAGCGGACGAGGAGATCGAGCGGGTGCCGTTCCGCAACATCGACGCGATCGGGCCGGCCGGGTCGATCAACATGTCGGCCCGAGACCTCGCCGCCTACGTCCGGTTCCATCTCGCCTACGGCAAGGTCGGCGACGAGCAGATCCTGAAGGAGGAGTCGGCGAGGCTGATGCAGCTACCCCAGATGGTGCTGACCGGCCCGCTCCAGCAGCGCCTGCAGAACGGCCCGGAGATCGGCGATCCCACGTACGGGCTCGGCCTCATGGTGAGCACCTACCGGGGGCACAAGCACGTCAGCCACGGCGGCGGCATCGACGGATTCATCTCGGCGATGGAGTGGCTGCCCGACGAGAAGATCGGCGTCGTCGCGTTGTCCAACACGTCGCACTCCGGAACGGTACCCGCGCTCGTCGTGCGCAATGCGTTCGACCGCATGCTCGGCCTCGAGCCGATCGACTGGGCAGAGCGGGCCCGCAAGCAGATCGCGGAAGCGGAGGAGAAGGCCGAGGAGGCCAAGAAGAAGGACCTCGCGGCCGCGGTGGCGGACACTAGTCCCTCCCACTCGCTCGGAGACCACGCCGGCGAGTACGAACACGAGGGCTACGGCAAGGCAACCGTGCGGACGGACGGGGACGGCCTGGTCCTCGAGGTCGCCGGCATCGAGTTCCCGCTCCGGCACTACCACTACGACGTGTGGAGCGTCCCCTACGACCTGCCGGCAGGCGCGGCCGCGTCAGGCCGCGGCGGCGCCAAGGTCCGCTTCGACTACGGCAACGACGGGAAGATCAACGTCGTGGCCGTGCCGCTCGAGCCGTCCGTCTCGCCCATCCGCTTCCAGCGCGCCGGCGACTGACGCGGACGGCGACGGCGATGCCGGGCAGGGCGCCAACCCGCTTCCACACCCTGCTTCTGCCGGCGATCATCGCGCAGTCGATGATCATCGGCGGCGGCTACGCCACGGGGCGGGAGGTCGTCCAGTACGCCGGCCGCTTCGGCAACTGGGGCTGGCTGTCCGTCGCGATCATCGCGGTCTGCTTCTCGCTCGTCATGGCGCTGGCCTTCGAACTGGCGCGGCTGGCCAGCGCCTACGACTACAAAGCCTGGAGCCGGAACCTGGTCGGGCCGTTCTGGTGGCTCGTCGACCTCCTCTTCCTGAGCATGATGCTGCTGGTCATCGCGGTGATGACGGCGGCGATCGGCGAAGTCCTCCAGCAGACGCTGGCGTTCCCGAAGCCGCTCAGCCTGATCCTGGCCCTGGCGTGCGTCGGTTTCCTCACCTGGCGCGGGTCCGGCTTCATCGAGCGGGCGAAGACCTGGGGCAGCGCGGCCCTGTACCTCGGGTACTGCGCGTTCTCCCTCCTCGTGCTGACCGCGCCGGTCGGCGAGACTGCCGCCGCGCCGCCACCGCCCGGCTCCGAGGCCGGCGCCGGAGAGGTCGTCATCACGGCCATCCTGTACGTCGCCTACAACGTCGCCGTCGTGCCGGCCGTCCTCTTCTGCCTGCACCGCCAGACCCGGCGCAGCGAGACCTTCGCGTCCGGGATCCTCTCCGGCCTCGCGATGACGGTTCCGTTCGCCCTGACCCTGGCCTGCCTCCTGCGGTTCCCTCACCCCTCTGTGATGGAAGCGGAAGTGCCCTGGCTGCGACTGATCGGTACCGCCGCCGACGGACGCGCCGGCGGCGCGGCCCTCTGGATCGCGATCTTCGGACTGGTCGCCGGCTGGACGCTGATCGAGACCGCCGTCGGCTCGATTCACGCACTCCTCCACCGCGTCGAACGCAACCTGGGCGACCTGCCGCGCCGCTGGCGGCCCGCCTCCGGTGCACTCACGCCGAGGCAGAAGGCGCTGACCGCGGTCCTCGTCCTCGCGGCCGCCGCCGGCCTCTCCACGATCGGCATCATCGACCTCGTCGCCAAGGGCTACGGCACCCTCGCCTGGGGCTTCATCGCCCTGATCGTGCTGCCGCTCTTCGTCGTCGTGCCCTACCGGGCGTTCAAGACGTCAGGCTGAGGGCCGTCTCGCGGTCGCGGCCAGAGGGTTTCTCCACCGCAGACCATCGAAACGCCCGAAATCGCCGTCGTTCGAGTACACGGTTCCGGCGTGTTCGATGGCGTACGCGGCAATGTGCGCATCCGTCGTCAGGTTTGCGCCGACGTTCGCCGTCCTCAGCAGGTCGGCCAGGATCGGCCAGTGACGGCCAGTGGGCGCCAGCAGTGTCGCGTTGGGTTGATCCAACCAGCTCTGCACTCGATCCAACGCGTCCGCTACCGCCAAGGGCGACGCGAACACGCGACGATTCGTCGTCATCCTCACGAACCCAAGGACGCTCGGATAGCAAAGCCCTACGTCCGACTCCGACGAGAGCACACCGTCCCACCAGCCGCGCGCCCGCGCATGAAACGGACTCCCCGAGTCCACCGCGTACACGAGGAGATTGACGTCCGGAACGATCAGCGACCCGGACCTGGTCGTAGACGCGCCTCGCTCTCCAGACGGCCGTCTACCTCAAGCTCGTCGGCGAGCTGGTTCAACCGCACGGCGTCGAAGCCCGGGCGCAGACCGAGTTCGCTGGGGCGCGTGCGGTAGGGCTTCGCCCGGGGCCGGCCCTCCCGGTGGAGCCCGTCGCGCAACAACAGATTGACCACCTGCTTGAGCGACTGCCCGTCTCGCTTCCGGATCTCCTCGATCCTCGCGGCAATGTCATCCTCTATGGTCAGCGTGGTGCGCATCAACGCACCATACGTGGAGTCCATTCTGATGTCAATGATGTCAGGCGAGGTCGAACCGATCCAGGTTCATCACCTTGTTCCAGGCCGCCACGAAGTCGCGCACGAACGGTTCCTGGGAGTCGTCGCAGGCGTAGACCTCCGCGATCGCCCGGAGTTGGGAGTTCGAGCCGAAGACCAGGTCGGCCGCGCTGCCCGTCCACCGGACCTCGCCGGTGCCGCGGTCCCGTCCCTCGAAGACGCCCTCGCGGTCAGCGCTGGCCTGCCAGTCGGTCGCCATGTCGAGCAGGTTGACGAAGAAGTCCGTCGTCAACGTCCCTGCCCGTCTTGTGAAGACGCCGAGCTCGGATCCGCCGGCGTTCGCCCCCAGAACGCGCAGGCCGCCGACCAGCACCGTCATCTCGGGAGCGGTGAGTGTCAGCATCTGCGCCCGGTCCACGAGCAGCGCCTCCGCGGGTCTCGCATGTCCCTTGCCGAGGTAGTTGCGGAACCCGTCCGCGGTCGGTTCGAGCACGGCGAAGGACTCCACGTCGGTCTGCTCCTGCACCGCGTCCGTGCGACCCGGTGAGAAGGGCACGGCGATCTCGCTCCCGGCGCTCTTCGCCGCCTCCTCGACCGCCGCGCAGCCGCCGAGGACGATCAGATCGGCCAGCGAGACCCGCTTGCCGTTGGACTGTGAGCCGTTGAAGTCGGCCTGGATCGCCTCGAGCGCCTCCAGAACGTCACCGAGTCGCGCCGGGTCGTTGACCGCCCAGTCTCTCTGGGGCGCGAGCCGGATGCGCGCCCCGTTGGCGCCGCCCCGCTTGTCGGTGCCCCGGAACGTCGACGCCGACGCCCAGGCGGTAGAGACCAGCGAGGAGACGGAGAGTCCGGAGTCGAGGATCCGGCTCTTGAGTTCCACGACATCGTCATCGTCGATCAGCTCGTGGTCCACATCGGGCACCGGGTCCTGCCAGAGCTGCGGCTCGGCGGGCACCCACGCTCCGACGCAGCGGCTGCGCGGCCCCATGTCGCGGTGGGTCAGCTTGTACCAGGCCCTGGCGAACGCGTCCGCGAACGCGTCCGGGTGCTCATGGAAGCGTCGCGCGATCGGCTCGTAGATCGGGTCGAGCCTGAGCGACAGGTCCGTGGTCAGCATCATCGGCGCGTGCCGCTTCGCCGGATCGTGCGCATCGGGCACCGTGCCCGCGGCTGCATCGTCCTTCGGCGTCCACTGGTACGCGCCGCCGGCGCCCTTCGTGAGTTCCCACTCGTAGCCGAAGAGGTTGTCGAAGAAGTTGTTGTCCCACTTCGCCGGCTCGGTGGTCCAGGCGCCTTCCAGGCCGCTGGTGATCGTGTCGCCGCCCTTGCCGCTGCCGAACGTGTTCCGCCAGCCCAGGCCCTGCTCCTCGAGACCGGCGCCCTCGGGCTCGACGCCGACGTACTGCCCCGCGTCGGCCGCGCCGTGCGCCTTGCCGAACGTGTGTCCGCCGGCGATGAGCGCTACCGTCTCCTCGTCGTTCATCGCCATGCGGCGGAACGTCTCGCGAATGTCGCGCGCCGCGGCGACCGGGTCCGGCGTGCCGTTCGGTCCTTCCGGATTCACGTAGATGAGACCCATCTGGACCGCGCCGAGAGGATTCTCGAGTTCGCGGTCGCCGGTGTAGCGCTCGTCGCCGAGCCACGTGCCCTCGGAGCCCCAGTAGATGTCCTCTTCGGGGGCCCAGACGTCCTCGCGTCCGCCGGCGAAACCGTAGGTCGTGAAGCCCATCGACTCCAGGGCGCAGTTGCCGGTGAAGATCATCAGATCCGCCCAGGAGAGCTTCCGGCCGTACTTCTGCTTGACCGGCCAGAGCAGCCGCCGCGCCTTGTCCAGGCTCACGTTGTCGGGCCAACTGTTGAGCGGCGCGAAGCGGAGCGTGCCGGAGGCGCCGCCGCCGCGGCCGTCGTCGATCCGGTACGTGCCCGCCGAGTGCCACGCCATCCGGATGAAGAGAGGCCCGTAGTGGCCGTAGTCAGCCGGCCACCAGTCCTGCGAGGTGGTCATCACCTGTTCGATGTCCTGCTTCAACTCGTCCAGGTCGACCTTCGCGAACTCCTCGGCGTAGTCGAAGTCCTCGCCCATCGGATCGGAGAGGGCCGAGTTCTGGTGAAGGGCCCTCAGGTTCAACTGGTTCGGCCACCAGCGCTGATTCGCGATGGTTCCCATCGCCGAGTGTCTGTCGGTCCCGGCCAGGACCGGGCACTTGCCTGTGCTCGTCATGTCGTCCATTGTGGTGCTGTCTCCCCTCTGTGTTCAGCGTCTTTCGCTGACCGCTGTATACAAGGATCCGGAGGCGTTGAAAAGTCCCGGTGCGACGGAGCATGACAAGCTCGCCGGAGATGACCGAAGCACACCCGCCGGGACCACCCCCGATGCCCCCGGGCTCGCTCGAAGCGTGGGCGATGGAGACGCCGCTTGCGACCGCCCTCTCGGACAGGAGACGCTCCGTCGACTGGGTCACATGGAACGACCGCGCCAACCGGCTGGCGGACGCCCTGGAGCAGGAACTCGGGCTCGCGGCGGGAAGCCGTGCGGCCGTCCGGCTGCGTAACCGGGTGGAGTGGTTCGAGGTCGGGTCGGCGCTGGCGAAGGTCGGCGCGGCGCCGGTTCCCGCCGGCACGCGGCTAACCGCCGACGAGGTCGCCTACATCGTCGGCCACAGCGGGGCGCAGCTCTTCGTCACGGACGATCCGGAGATGGCGCGGGCGGCATGCTCGTTCCGGGACAACGCCCTCCGCGCGACCATTCTGGTCGGCGGTGACGCGCCGGACGGTGTCCTGAACTTCGAGGAGCTGATCCACACCGGGCGACCGGTCCCTCGGGTCGCCGGTCCGCCGATCGGCGCCAAGAACATCTCGTACACGTCCGGCACGACCGGGCGTCCGAAAGGCGCCGTCCGCTCCTACACGCCTCAGCAGTTGCAGGCTCTCGGCGCGATCGTCGCGACGATCAACGCGAGGCTCCGGCTCGGCCGCGACGAGAAGCACCTCGTCGTCGCTCCGCTCTACCACGCTGCGCCGTCGTTCTGCGCGCAGCAGGCGAGCCGGGCCGGCGGTCACCTCGTGCTGCACGAGCGGTTCGACGCCGAGGCGGCGCTCGACGAAATGGGCCGCGGAGTCACGAGCACGTTCATGGTGCCGACGATGGTGCGCCGGATCCTGGCCCTGCCGGAGGAGCGCCTCCAGACGACCAATCTCTCCTCGCTGCGAGCCCTGATCCTCGGCGGCGCCCCCTTCCCCGCCGAGACGCGCGCGCCGGCCCAGGAGGTCCTCGGCGAAGTCCTGTTCGACATGTACGGCTCGACCGAGACCGGCTTCGCCACGATGCTCGAACCGGCCGACCAGGTGCGCAAGGCAGCGTCGGTCGGGCGGGCGCTCGACGGCGTCGACGTGCTGCTTCTGGACGAAGAGCACCGCCCCGTGGCCCAGGGCGAACGGGGCGTGCTCTTCATCCGGAGTCCGATGCAGGTCAACGGCTACTACGCCGACGAGGAAGCGACGGCGGAGAGCGCTCACCAGGGCTACTTCACCGCCGGGGACGTCGCCTACCAGGACGACGAGGGCTTCCTCTACATCGTCGACCGGATCAAGGACATGATCCTTGTGGGCGGCGCCAACGTCTACCCTGCGGAGATCGAGCAGGTCCTGCGCACCCACCCGGCCGTCACCGACGCCGCGGTGTTCGGCGTTCCGCACGAGGATCTCGGCGAGGAGATCAAGGCGATCGTCGAGCTGGTACCGGGAGCGGCCGCCGAGGCCGAGGAGCTGATCGCCCACTGCGGCGAACGGCTGGCGAAGAACAAGTGGCCCCGCAGCATCGACTTCCTGGCCGAGCTGCCGCGCAATCCCACCGGGAAGATCCTCAAGCGGGAACTACGGGCGCCGTACTGGGCCGGCCGGGAGCGCTCGATCTGAGGCCCGCGCTCGGACCCTTCAGTCGACGATCGCAGCCTTGATGGCGTTCTCGATGCCGGCCGACAGGCCCTTGCTGCCCTGCTGGACCATCAGCACGGCCGTGATCTCGTTCGCCGGGTCGGTCCAGGACACGGTTCCGAACGCACCGCCCCAACCGAACGCGCCCTTGCCCCGGGCGCTCTTCGCGGCCACCGGGTCGAGCACGACGGACACGGCGTAGCCGAATCCGGAGCCGGCCTCCTTGCCTCCCTGTCCGTAGAGGTCGCCGACCTGGTTGCTGGACATCCGGGCAACCGACTCCGGGCTCAGAAGACGGTTCCCGAACAGCTCGCCACCGCCGGCCAGCATCTGCTCGAAACGAAGAAAGTCCTCGGCGGTGCTGGAGAGCCCACCGGAGGCCGAGGCGTAGCGGCTCGGCTTGTCCCAGCCCTTCGACTTGGCATCGAGACCCTGGATCACGACCCGTCTGGATTCCTTCTCCGTCGGCAGGAAGAAGTGAGTGTCGACCATGCCGAGCGGCTCGAAGATTCGCCGGCGAAGGAACTCGTCGTAGGACTCGCCCGACACGATCTCGATGATCCGGGCGACGACATCGTGTCCGATGCGCGGACTGTAGCCCCACCGCGAGCCCGGCTGGAAGTCGAGCGGCATGCGGGCGTACAGCGGCACGCGGCTCGCCAGGGTGTCGTCCGGTTCGACGTTCGCCAGCTTCGCGATCGCCGTGCCGAGTCCGTAGCTGCCCAGCCCGGCCGTATGGGTCAACAGGTCGTGGATCGTGATCGGCCGCTCCGCCGGCACCAGACGGTGCGCGGGTGCGTCGCCCGGCGCCACGAACGCGGGAACGACGTCCTTGTCAGCCGGCTCCTTGAGCACGGCGACCTGCAAGTCGCTGAACTCGGGCAGGTACTTCGCGACGTCGTCGGCCGGGTCGAAGAGGCCCTCCTCGATCATCATCATCGCCGCCACGCCGAGCACCGGCTTCGACGAGGAGGCCATGCGGAAGATCGCGTCCTTCTTCATCGGCCGACCGCTATCTGTGTCCATCAGGCCGTACGCCTCGAAGTGGACGACCGTCCCGCGCCGGGCCACGGCCGCGACCGCGCCCTGAATCTCGCCCGCGTCGATATGCCGCTTGATGATGGCGTCGATCTCGAGCAGGCGCTCGCTCGACATCCCCACATCTTCCGGAGCCGCTACGGGAAGCTCCTGAGCGGGAAGCGCCGTCCAAGTAATGGTCGCTGCGAACAGCGCCAGCAAGGCGTTTCCAAAGGACCTCTTCATTTCACTCACCCTCCGACGAAGCCGCCCAATAGAAGTACGAGATCGCCTGGCGCGACCGCCGGCTGCGGTTCGCTTCCGACCAGTGCACCGTCAGCGAGCTGTGAATCGTGGCGTCGCCCGGCTCGACCTCGACGGCGACCGCCTCCTCGGACTCCGCGCTGAAGCCCTCCAGGCCGACGACTCTCGGCAGTTCCTGCCGGTGCGTGCCCTTCGCGTAGTAGAGGCAACCGTTCTCCCTGTCCGCCCGATCGAGGGCAATCCAGATCGTCGCGCCCTTCTGGCGGTGCCCGACGGCATCGAGATGCGGCCTGATCCCCGACGTCTCCCCGGGAAGCCGGGCGAACCAGGCGGCCGTCGCGGGTTCGAGGTCGTCCTCCAGCAACGCGGAGATCAACTCCCTCTGCCTGCCGCGCTGGAGTTGGTCCTCGAACCAGGGGTCGACGCTGTTCAGGTTCTTCACGACGCCCGGGTACTCCTCGCCTCTCCTGGCCTCGCTGAGGCACCCTTCGGCACGGGCGCGCAGCTCTTCGAGCTCCTCGGGCGAAAGAAAGCCGCGCAGGACGACGAAGCCGTCCCGGTCGAAGTCCCGCTTGAGCTGCTCCAGGCTCATCTACCGCCGACTCCCGTCGCGCGCGCCGCACGCCTCGCCTCGAGCACGGTCAGGATCTCCTCATGCCGGCCGGCGTTCAGGCGGTACATCATCATGAACAGGATGCCGACGCCGTAGATCACGAGGCAGAGCGGTCCGCTCATCACCAGCAGGCCGGTGAGCGTCCCCGCCGACACGCCTTCCGCCTCCGCGTTCTGCGGAAACTGGATCAGTTCCAGCCCGAAGCCCCCGATCAGCCCGCCGAAACCCTCCGTCGCCTTCATCGCGAACTCCCGTACCGAGAAGATCGTGCCCTCGGCGCGGCTGCCGGTCCTGAGTTCGTGGTCGTCCGCGATGTCGACCAACTGTGAATCGACCACGATGGCCATGACCGTCACCAGGGCATAGCCGACGAACAACGGTCCGAAAAGCAGCGGCAGCAGCAGCGCCGAGTCGTTCCCCGGAAACAGACCCGCCAAGCGCAGGACATGCGGAAAGGCCACCAGGACCGCCGACACCGCGCTGGTGAAGATGACCGTAGGCTTCTTGTCGAAGCGGCGAGTCATGTACTTGGCGAGCGGCAGCGCCACGAAGATCCCGGGGATCTTCGCGAAGGCCAGGACCGAGAACTGTTCCGTCGACAGGTCGTAGACCCAGATCCAGGTGTAGAGGCTGACCATGTCCAGTACGCCCTGGGCCGCGGCGATGGTCAGCCAGGAGACGGTCACCGACAGAAAGGAGCGGTTCGCGAGCAGTTCCCGCAGCTCTCCGTAGTGGTCGCGGACGTTGAAGCGCTGGCGCGTGGTCGTGTGCAGATGGGGGATCTGGTCGGCCGTGCCGAGGGTACACACGAGAACGGCGGCCAGCATCACGACAGCGCCGAACCCGGCCAGAATGACGTACCGGTTCGGGTCGAGGAGCCCGTTGCTGAACTCCGGCGTGGACGGAAAGACGGCGTTCAGGACCAGCAGGCTCAACCCGACCGCGGCGCCCGTGGCCACGACGTTGTACCAGCCGAAGACCGAGGTCCTTTCGTGGTAGTCGTCGGTCAGCTCTGCGCCGAGCGCGTCGCGCGGGATGTTGTGGAAGGACGTCGCGATACGGAGCAGGACCAGAAAGCAAAGCAGCCACGCGAAGAGGGCGCCCTCGCTCAGACCCGAGAGGGGCTGATAGAGACAGTAGAACGAGATCGCGATCGGCAGGGCCGAAATCAGCATCAGCGGATGGCGACGCCCCCACCGGCTCCGGAAGCGATCGGAGATCGCTCCGACCATCGGGTCGGAGACCGCGTCGACGATGCTCGCGACCAGGTAGGCGACGCCGCACAGCGCCGCCGAGACGCCGAGCACCTGGTTGTAGAAGATCAGGGTGGTGATTCGGCCGGCGACCACCATCCCCTCCTGAAAAGCCCCGGAGGAGAACGCGAGCTTCGTGCGCAGCGGCACTTTTCGCCGACGATCGGGGAGCCCGCGGCCGGGCGAGCTGGCGGCCGTCTGGGGCTGGATGTCGTCTGTCATCGCGGCGCGTCACAAACTTGGAACAGCGTACCACTTGGAGTAACTTACGGTCCCATGGAGTTTGGCGCCCAGCTCAGCAGCTACCGCGTGCCGTGGTCGGAGACCGAAGCCACGGTTCAGGCGATCGAGAACGGCTCCTGGAGCAGCCTGTGGTTCTCGGACCACTTCCTGCCGCCGGCCGCTCCGAACGACGAACACCTGTCGGCCCTCGAGGTGTGGACTCTGGTCACGGCCGCAGCGGTCGTGACCGAGCGAGTGCGGCTCGGCACGCTCGCCTGCGGCGTCACCTATCGCAACCCGGCCCTTCTGGCGAAGATCTGCGCCAGCGTCGACCACATCAGCGGCGGGCGCATGGAGCTGGGGATCGGCGCCGCCTGGTTCGAGCGCGAGCACCGCGCGTACGGATGGGACTTTCCCACCCTGCGCGAGCGCTCCGACCGGCTGGAGGAGGCGGCCCAGCTCATCCGCCTCCTGTTCACCGCGGAAGAGGGCGAGAAGGTCACCTTCGAAGGGAACCACTACCGCCTGGACGAAGCGCCCCTTGTCCCGGGTTCCACCCGGCCGCGTTCCACCCGGACGGCGCACATCCCGATCCTGATCGGCGGCAACGGCGAGAAGCGCACGCTCCGCACCTGCGCTCGCCACGGCGACATCAGCAACCTGGACTTCTGGCATCCGGCCGGAGTCGATGTCTTCAGGCACAAGCAGAAGGTCCTCGACCGCCACTGCGAGGACGCCGGCCGCGACCCGGCGGAGATCAAGCGAACGGTCGGCCTGCCCTTCCGGCTCTTCGCCAACGAGGCGGAGGCCGCGAAGTCACCCGGACAACCCTGGTACTGCTGGGGCACCGCCGCCTACGTTCGGGACCTGCTGCACCAGTACGTCGAAGCCGGCGCCGAGGAGATCGTCCTCTGCGGCATCGGCAACCGGCCGGAGGCCTGGGAGCAGATCGACGAAGAGATCCTCGCGGCGTTCCGTTGAGGGCTACAATCGCCGCATCCGCGGACTCCCACCGCCCAAGGAGAATTCTCATGACGCCGCGTCTCACCGTCCTCACCATCAGTCTCGCGCTCCTCGCCGCCGCTGCCGTCGCCGCACCGCCGGCCAACAACCCGGCTGACCCGTCGACGGTGACGTGGGCGGACCACATCGCGCCGATCCTCCACGAGAACTGTGCGAGCTGCCACCGCCCCGGCCAGACGGCCCCGATGTCGCTCCTCACCTACGAAGAGACACGGCCCTGGGCCAGGTCGATCCGCCGGGTGGTGACCGACCGCGCCATGCCGCCCTGGTTCGCCAATCCGGAGCACGGCGAGTTCGTGGAGGATCCGAGCCTCACCGACGCCGAGATCGAGACGCTGAACAACTGGGTCGCCGCGGGCGCGCCGGCCGGCGACCTCTCGCGGGCTCCGGAGCCGCCCACGTTCGACTCCGACTGGAAGCTGGGTGAGCCGGACGTCATCTACACGGCGCCGGAGTTCCACGTGTCAGACGACATCGAGGATCACTACGAGTGGCTCCAGGTGGACAACCCGGTCGACGAAGAGCGCTGGATCCGCGCGATCGAGATCCACCCCGGGTTCGTCGAAGCGGTACATCACCAGTTGACGTATCTGGCGCCGCCCGACGCCACGATCGCGGGCGTGCGGAGCGCCACCGGCACCCTGGACCTCACCTTCGTCGGCGGCTGGGGGCCGGGCGTCGCGCCGCTCCAGTTCGCGGAAGGGCACGGAATGCGCATGCCGCCGAACAGCACGCTGTTCTTCCAGATGCACTACCACAAGACCCCGGGCCCGGGCACCGGCGGCACCGACCAGACGACGATGGGCCTCTACTTCCACGACGAGAAGCCCGAGAACGTGGTGGAGACGCTGTGGCTGGTCGATCCGACCCTGAACATCCCGGCGGGCGAGAGCGACTACCACTCCTGGTCGTCGTTCACCACCGAACACGAGGCGGTCCTCTTCGACTTCACGCCCCACATGCACCTGCGGGGCAAGTCGATGACGTTCTCGGCCGAGTACCCGGACGGCCGCAAGGAAGTCCTGCTCGACGTGCCCAACTACGACTTCAACTGGCAGCTCACCTACACGCCGACGGAGCCGAGGGTGATCCCGGCCGGCACGACGATCCGCGTCGACGCGAAGTTCGACAACTCCACCGACAACCTGGCGAACCCCGATCCGACGTCGAACGTGACCTGGGGCGAAGCAACGACCGACGAGATGATGGTCGGCTTCATCCACTACACGTTCAGCGACAAGGCGCAGCAGACGAACATGCCCACCTTCATCGTGCCCGAGCAGTTGAGGCAGCAGATGGAGCAGATCCGGGAGTTCCGGCGCAAGCAGCGGGAAGCAGCCAAGGCCGCCGCCGAAACCGGCGGCTAGCGGCCCAGCACGGCGTACGTCCCGTCCAGAACCAGGCGGATCGCCACGTACAGCCCGAACATCGGGACGACGACCCAGATCGTGTTCGGCGCCCACACCCAGAGCAGTCGGTCCAGCCGGCCAATGGCCCGGTGCCCGCCGGAGACGTAGAAGCTCACCATGTAAAGGGAGCTGACGTAGACCCACTGCCAGAACAACGCAACCCCGAGGATCCCGGCCACGACGGCCGGCAGGAAACCCGTGGTCATCGACAGAAGCAGGATCATCGACGGGATCGGCGTGGCGAAGCCGTTGCCGACATCGCAGTTGAAGCCGAAGGTTCGCCGGTCCGTGTAGGCGTCGTCGTACACGCAGTAGGCCGCCCAGACGTCCGCCCATGCCGTCGGCGACAGGATGCTCCCTAACGGAATCCCCGAGAACAGGAACAGGATGGCCGGCGGCCGGCCAGTCGCCGCACCCCGTTCGCGCCAGTACTCCGCCCGCTGCGCGATGTAGTCGCGCCGCACGTACAGGCAGGCCTCCCAGTAGCAGATCAGCAGGTTGATCGACAGGAACAGGCTGAGCACGAAGTAGGTCGGATCGACGCCGCCGTGCAGCCGGAAGCTCGCCACGTTCCAAGCCGCTGTCTGGAGAGCGACGACGATGACGACGAAGGCCGCGACCGGAATCTTCGGCCCCTTCATGCTTCCGGGTCTTCGTCGTCTTCCGATCCCGGAGCCGTCTCCCACTCGTACTCGATCCCCCGAACGTGGCGTTCAAACCAGTCGATCTCCACGTTCACCTTGAACAGCTCGTGGCGGAGCTCCCGCCAGCCGTGGGGCTCCCGCGGCGCGATGTAGAGGTGGGTCTCCACTCCGTTCGTCTTCAGCGCCCGGTAGAGCTCAACCGACTGGGGCGGCGGCACGCGGACGTCGTTCTCGCCGACCAGGACGAGCGTCGGGGTCGTCACCTTGTAGATGTCCTTGAGCGGCGAGTTCTCCCAGTAGACCCCGATCGGGGCGTCCTCCTGCCACGGCGTGCCGCCGAACCAGGGAGTGCGATAGGTCCGCACGTCGCTCTGGCCGTACATCGAGATCCAGTTCACCGCGCCCGCACCCGAGGACGCCGCCTTGAAGCGGCCGGTGTGGGTGATGATCTTGTTCGTCATGTGACCGCCGCCGCTCCAGCCCATCTTGGCCATGCGGTCGCCGTCAACGAGTCCAAGCTCGATCAGGTGGTCGACCCCGGTCATCACGTCGAGGTGCGCCTGGTGGAAGTAGTGGCCGACCATGTCGCGCAGGAACGGATCCCCGTAGCCAGTGCTCCCCCGGTAGTTCGGCTTGAAGACGAAGTAGCCCCGCGCGGCCAGCACCTGAACGTAGTTCGACCAGCGGCCGAACCCGAACTTGTCCGAGGCCGCGGGCCCTCCGTGCGTCTGGACGACCAGGGGATACCGATTGCCCTCCTCGTAGTCGAGCGGGTAGTAGAGGAGGCCCTCGACCTCGACGCCGTCCTCGCCCGGCCAGCGGATCGCTTCCTGCCGGGGCAACAGGAAGGTCTCGTCGACGTAGTCGTAGACCGACGTCACCTTTGCCGGAGTCCCGCCCCCGGCCGGCATCACGTGGATGTCGCCGGCGTTCTCGCGGCGGTTGATGCCGAAGGCGTGCAGGCCTGTGTCCCGGGAGTAGTGCCACGATCCCAACGCGTGGTCCCCGTCGGTCAGGGCGCGCGGCGTCGCGTCGTCGAGCGCGGCGTGAAAGAGCTGGCTTCGCACTCCGGTGTTCGCGGTGAAGTAGATCGTGCCGTCCTCGGCCCACCGGGCGCCGTTGACCTCGTGGGGCATGTCCTCATAGAGCAGACGGTGCGGGCCGCCGCCGGCCGGGACGAGGAAGACGTTCGTGTTGAAGTAGGTCTCCAGGTCGGCGCTGGAGTTGGTCAGGAACATGACGTGCCGCCCGTTGGGGGACAACTCGGCGCCCGACTCGCTCACCGTGTTGTCGGTTAGCTGCAGCGCGTTGCCGCCGGCAGCGTCCATGATCCAGACCTCGCCCTCGTCCCGGTTGTCGAAGAGCGGCGAGGGCGCCCGGTGGTGCGCGATCCGCGCCCCGTCGGCGGAGATCCGGAAGCCGACGACCGAGAAGTCGCCTTCGGTGATTCGTTCGACGCTCCCCCGGTCGTTCCCTGTCCAGGCGACCCGGAAGAGGTGGCGCTGCTTGTAGTCCTCGTCGAAGGCGAAGACGTCGTCCTTGAGCTCGTCCTTCTTCTTCTCTTCGGGGGTCTCCGGATCGGCGGCAACGAAGAAGATGTGCTCGCCGTCCGGGGAGAACTCGTAGCTCTGAACCGAACTCTCGTGGCTCGTCAGCGGCGAGGCTTCCCCGCCCCCGTTCGGCAGCAAGTAAATCTGGGAAAACTCGTCCTCGCCGCGGGTCGCGAGAAAGGCCACGTAGTTCCCGTCCGGGGACCAGCGCGGGCTCGACTCCCCCTTCTCGCCGTAGGTCAACCGGACATCGCCCGTGCCGTCCATCCCGATCCGGTGGATGTGGGTCGTGCGGCCGTTCTTCTTCCAGTCCGTGTCGCTGCGCGTGTAGAGGAGCTGGGCTCCGTCCGGCGAGATGCGCGGACTGCCGACGCCGGGCACGTCGATCAGCTCGACGATCGTCATCGGCCGTTTGTCCTCGGCAAGGCTCGGCGCCGCGGCAAGGACAAGAGCAGGGGCAAGGGTCGCGGCCCGGAGAACAGGCCGGCGCGGGCCGCGGGCGTCCAGCGTCAAAACGCGTGTCATCGAAACTCCTCGCTGTTGTCCGGGGATAGGGTTCGGCCGATCATCGTATCTCGCTGAAGGAGGTCGACACTGCCTGAGCAACGCGCCGTCGCCGGCACCATCGCCGCCCTGTCCCTGCTCGCCTGGGCGTGCCAACCGAGCGTTCCGACCTTCGACATGGTCATCGAAGGAGGCACGATCCATGACGGCTCGGGAGGCGAGCCGTTCGTCGCCGATGTCGGAATCCGCGGCGACACGATCACCGCGATCGGGGACCTCGAAGGCGCCGGTTCGACCGACAGGATCGACGCCAGGGGGCTGGCGGTGGCGCCGGGCTTCATCAACGTCCTGAGCTGGGCGGCCGAGACGGTGAGGATCGATGGACGCTCCCAGAGCGACATTCGACAGGGCGTAACGCTCGAGGTCTTCGGCGAAGGAACGTCCCTGGGGCCGCTCAACGAGACGATGAAGGCGCGGATCGAGGAACAGCAGCTGGAAGACCACCCCTACCCCGTCGACTGGACAACGCTCGACGAAGGGCTAGAGCGCCTGGTGGCCGGAGGCATCGCCCCGAACGTCGCCTCGTTCGTCGGCGCGACCACGGTGCGCATCCATGAACTCGGCTACGAGGACCGGGCGCCGACGGAAGCCGAGCTGGAACGCATGCGCGAGCTCGTCCGCCAGGCGATGGAAGAGGGAGCGCTCGGCCTCGGCACGTCGCTGATCTACGCCCCGGCGTTCTACGCGACCACCCAGGAGCTGGTCGAACTGGCCCGGGTCGCGGCTGAGTACGACGGCATCTACATCTCGCACATCCGCGACGAGGGAAACCAGTTCCTGGAAGCTCTCGACGAGTTCCTCGACGTCGCCCGCCAGGCCGGCATCCGCGCCGAGGTCTACCACTTCAAGGCCAAGGGGAAAGCGAACCGACCGAAGCTCGACCTGGCGATCGAACGGATCGAGCAGGCCCGCGCCGAAGGACTCCAGGTGTCCGCCAACATGTACACCTACGCCGCCAGTTCAACCGGCCTCAACGCGACCCTGCCGCCCTGGGTGCAGGAGGGCGGCCTCGAGGCCTGGATCGAGCGGATGCAGGACCCCGCCGTCCGCCAGAGACTGCACGAAGAAGTGGCCAGACCCGCGGTCGGCTGGACCAACAACCTGTCGCTGGCGGGCGGACCCGAAGGCGTCCTGCTGGTGGGCTTTCGCAGCGATGAGCTCAAGCGCTACACCGGCTGGACGCTGGCGGAGGTCGCCGCGGACCTCGGACTCGACCCGTACGACGCGATCATGGATCTGGTCATCCGCGACGGGAGCCGGGTGCAGGCGGTCTACTTCGCGATGAACGAAGCCGACCTGGCGAAGAAGGCGGCACTGCCCTGGATGACCTTCGGTTCGGACGGCGGCTCGATGGCGCCCGAGGGCGTGTTCCTGGAGTCCCAGCCCCACCCGCGGGCCTACGGCAACTTCGCGCGGGTCCTCGGGATGCTCGTGCGCGAGCAGAAGGCGCTGTCGCTGGCGGAGGCGGTACGGAAGATGACATCGATGCCGGCGGAGAACCTCCGCCTCGACCGGCGGGGATCCCTGGAGGAGGGATTCTTCGCCGATGTCGTCGTGTTCGATCCGGAGACCATCACCGACCACGCCACCTTCCAGCAGCCGCACCAGTACGCGACCGGCGTGCGCCATGTCCTGGTCAACGGCGTCCCGGTCCTGCGCGACGGCGAGCACACCGGAGCTACGCCCGGCCGCGTCGTCCGCGGCCCAGGATCCGATCCGGCGACAGGAGGAGACCCGGAATGACCAGAGCCCATCTCCACCGCACCGCAGTCGGCCATGCGCTGCTGAGCCTGACCCTGGCTGTGAACGCGCCGGCTCAGGACGCCGGGCTGGCACCGGAAGCAGCGGCGCAGGTCGACGCGGTCTTCAAGCTCTGGGACCGGGAAACCACGGCCGGCTGCGCCGTCTCCGTGACGCGGGCCGGCGAGACCGTCTACGCCCGCGGCTTCGGTATGGCGCACCTGGAGCAGCCGGCGCCCATCACGCCCGAGACGATCTTCGAGGCCGGCTCCGTCTCCAAGCAGTTCACGGCCGCGGCGATCGTGCTCCTCGCGCTCGACGGCGAGCTCTCGCTCGACGACCCGGTGCGCGAGTACCTTCCCGAATTGCCGGACTTCGGCGCGCCGATCACGATCCGCCACCTTCTGACCCACACCAGCGGGCTCCGGACGTTCCGGCCGCTGGTCGCCCTCCGGGGACGGCCCGACGGCTTCGCCGTGCACACCAACGCCGAAGTCCTGGCCCTCATGGCCCGGCAGCGGGATCTCAACTTCCCGCCCGGCGAGGAGTACCTCTACAGCAACGCTCCCTACATCCTGAGCGTGGTGCTGGCCGAGCGCGTTTCCGGGAAGCCCTTCAACGAGTTCACTACCGAGCGAATCTTCGAGCCTCTGGGCATGACGAGCTCGCTCTGGCGAGACGACTTCACGCAGATCGTCAAGGGGCGCGCCACCGCCTACGGAACCGGCAGGAGCGGCGGACTCCACACCAACATGCCGAACACGGAAGTCTTCGGCAACGGCGGCCTGCTGACGACGGTGGGTGATCTGCAGCGCTGGAACCAGGAACTCGACGAGCCCAAGGTCCTCGGGCAGGAGCTGGTCGACATGCTGGAGATGCCCGGACGGTTCAACGACGGGACGGAGAGCGACTACGCCCTCGGACTCGCTATCGGCGAGTACCGCGGCGAGCGCGAGATCGCTCACAGTGGCGGCACCGCCGGCTACCGGGCCTGGCTCGCCCGCTATCCCGACCGCGACCACCTGTCGCTCGCTCTCCTGTGCAACCACGGCGACATCAGTCCCGTCGTGATCGGCCACCGGGTGATCGACGTCTTTCTGGGGCCGGCCGAAGAGGCCGCGGATGCCGAGAGTCCGAAGGCGAGCGTCGACGTCGCGCTCGAAGACCTCGAACGATGGGCGGACCCGTATCTCCACACCCGTACCGACTCGATCGTCCGGATCACGGTCCGCGACGGCGCGCTCTCGTTCGGGGCCGTGAGGACAAGGCCGCTAGGAGAAGACCGGTTCGCGGTCGGCCTTTCCGGCCTCGTCGTCGCGTTCGAGACGGAAGAAGACGGCGCCAGGGCGCTTACCCTGGGGGACGATCCGGAGCGCCTCTACCGGGCGATGCCCGCGGTCACGCCAACGCCCGAGGAGTTGGCGGAGTACGTCGGCTCCTACACGAGCCACGAGCTCGACGTGACGTACTCGGTCGAGTTCCAGGACGGCAAGCTGGAGTTCCGCCGTCCGCTCGAGAAGCCGCGCACCCTCGAGCCCCTGTTCCAGGACGCTTTCGAACTGAGCGATCCGCTGCTGGAGAGGTTTCCGGCCCGCGCACTGTTCAGCACCGTCGTCGCCTGGCCGGCCCGCTTCGAGCGGGACGCCGCCGGCAGGGTGACCGCCCTCTTCATCAGCGATTCGTCGCGCGTGCGCCGGTTGCGGTTCGACCGGCGCTAGAGCGACACGCACCGGGCGACGTCGTTGCTCTGGGTGCGCGGGTCTTCTGACCCGCCCGCCGCCGCAGGCGGCTTACAGGTCGCCGGTGTTACGCGCCATCAGCCGGATCGCCGCCTTGCGCGGTAGCAGGCGCGTCAGCAGCACGGCGACCAGCCGGTTGACGAGTCCCGGCACAAACCGCGGACCCTTGCCGAGAGCATCCAGCGTTCGCCGTGCCACCGCGTCAGGCTCGAGCATGCCCGGCACCCGGCCCTTGCCCGAGCGCTTGTAGCCCGGCGTTGGAACGGCGCCGGAGCAGCAGGCAACCACGTCGATGCCCTGCTCGCGGAGTTCCTGCCACAGACCCTCGCCGAGGATGGTGTTGAAGGCCTTGGTGGCGGCGTAGGCAGCCACCCGCGCCGTCCCCTGCAGGCCCGCCAGCGAGGACATCAGGATCACCGCGCCGCGGCCGCGACGCTCCAGCCCCGGCAGCAGCGTGTGCAGCATGACGACCGGCGCGCGGACGTTGACGTCGACCGCCCGCTCTAGCGCGTCGACGTCGGCCTCGACGAAGCGCCCAACCGGCACGAAGGCGGCGTTGTAGACGAGCACACCCAGGTCGAGGTCCTCAGTGGCAGCAGCGAGAGCGTCGGCGAGGCCCGGGCTGGCAAGGTCCATCGTCAGCGGCCGCACCTCGACGCCGTACCGCTCGCGCAGCCTGTCCGCGAGGCCATCGAGCAACGACTCGCGCCGGGCGATCAGCACGAGATCGCAGCCGCGCTCGGCGAGGCACTCCGCGAACGAGGCGCCGAGCCCCTCCGAGGCGCCGGCGACGAGTGCCCAGCCCCCGTAGCGGTCGCGGAACGAGGTCACGCCGGCACCGGGCACGCGAGAATCTCCGCTACGCTGCGGTGCCGACGCTCACCATTTGAAGCACCCACCATGGAGACTCGATCGTGAGGCTAGCAACGTCTCTTGCCGGTGTTCTGCTGTTCGCGCTCGCCGGGAACGCCCTGGCGCAGCCGCCCAACGTCGTCATCGTGATGACGGACGATCAGGGCTACGGCGAGCTGTCCGCCCACGGCAACCCGGTGCTCGAGACGCCGCATCTCGACCGGCTGCGAAGCGAGAGCGTCCGCCTGGATGACTTTCACGTGGCGCCGATGTGCACGCCAACGCGCGGGCAACTGCTGACCGGCATGGACGCCGCCCGCAACGGCGCGATCAACGTCAGCAGCGGCCGCGCGCTCCTGCGACCCGAGATCCCGACGATGGCCGACACATTCGCCGAGGCCGGCTACCGGACGGGAATCTTCGGGAAGTGGCACCTCGGCGACAACTACCCATTCCGGCCGGAGGACCGCGGATTCGACGAAACCGTGTGGTTCCCGTCCTCCCACATCGGTTCGGTGCCCGACTCCTGGGGCAACGACTACTTCGACGACACCTACATCAGCAAAGGCAAGCGCCAGGCGTTCAAGGGGTACTGCACCGACATCTTCTTCGACGAAGCGATCGATTTCATGAAGCGCTCCGCGGCCTCCGGAACGCCTTTCCTGACCTACATCGCTCCGAACACGCCACACGGCCCGCTGATCGCCAAGGAGGAGGACGAAGTCGCGCTGGCGGCCGCCCTGGCCCAGCCCGAGTTCGCCGACATGAGCTCCGGTCTGAAGACCAGACTGAGCAGGTACCTGGGGATGGTCCGCAACATCGACACGAACATGGGCAGGCTCGCCGAGTTCCTCGAGGGCGAAGGGCTACGGGAGAACACGATCGTCATCTTCATGACGGACAACGGCAGCACCCACGGACCGCTCTACTTCAACGCCGGCATGCGCGGCATGAAGACCGAGTTGTGGGAAGGCGGCCATCGGGTGCCCTTCTTCATCAGTTGGCCGAACGGCGACCTGGCGGAGCCGCGGGACGTGACGGGCCTGACCCAGGTCCAGGACGTCCTGCCGACGCTTCTTGACCTCGCCGGAATCGAAACGCCGGCGGCCGCGAACTTCAACGGCATGAGTCTGGCGCCCGTGCTGCGCGGAGACGCCGGAGTGCCCGAAGACCGCATGCTGATCATCAACTACAGCCGGATGCCGTCCGGGTTCAACTACCCCTCGCCGTACACCCAGTCGATCCTCACGCGGAGTCACGCGGGCGTCCTGTGGAAGCACTGGCGCCTGCTCGAAGACCGCGAGCTCTACGACCTGGCATCCGATCCGTTGCAAACCAGGAATGTGATCGACCGGCATCCTGAAGTGGTCGCCAGGATGCGGGACCATCTGTACGAGTGGTGGGACGAAGTGGCCGCGACCGCCAACGAGCCCCAGCGGATCGTCATCGGCGACGACATCGAGAACCCCATGATGCTGACCGGCTGCGAGTGGCTCGACGTCTTCGTCGATCAGCAGGCGCAGGTCCGGCGCGGCGCGCGGAAGACGGGCTACTGGCTGCTCGACGTGGCCGAAGCGGGCGAGTACGAGTTCGCGCTCCGGCGCTGGCCAAGGGAGATCGACGTGCCGCTCGCATCGGCGCCCGAGGACAGCACGGCGCTACCGATTTCCTCGGCCCGCCTGTTCATCAGCGACCACCATCACCTCGACATCGGCGACAAGAGGCCCTACGGCTTCGAGGGGCTGACGACGCGGGTCGACCCGGACGACACTGAGGCCACGTTCACGGTGTCCCTGCCTGAGGGCCCCATCGCCCTGCACACCTGGTTCGAAGAAGGACGGGAGGTCATCGCGAGCGCCTACTACGTGTACGTGACGAGGAAGTAGGCGCCAAGTCGGCTTGGTAGAATCCGCCGTTCACCAAGAGTCCTCAATGATCCGCGCTGCGCCCTTCCTCCTTGCCTGGCTGGCGGCGGTCGGAACGGTCGCCGGCGCGTCGGAGATCGACCCCGCCGACCTCGAGTTCTTCGAGTCGAAGATCCGGCCGGTCCTGGTCGAGCGCTGTTACCAGTGCCACGGCGGCGATCCCGCGAAGATCCGCGGCGGGCTGATCCTGCTCGACGCGGAGGGCGTGCGCGCCGGCGGCGACAGCGGCGCGGTGATCGTCCCGGGATCGCCCGAGGACAGCCTGATGATCGAGGCGCTCCACTACGAAGGCCTCACCCAGATGCCGCCGGACGGCAAGCTGCCGGCGCACGTGATCGCCGACTTCGAGCAGTGGATCCGGCGCGGCGCGCCCGACCCGCGCACCGGCGGGGAACAGACGGTGGTCGCCGCGAGAACCGCCGAGACGTTCGACTACGGCCCGGGCCGCGAGCACTGGGCCTTCCGGCGGATGGAAGACCCCGCACTGCCCGAAGTCGAGGACGAGGCCTGGGTCAGCCATGACCTCGACCGCTTCATCCTCTCGCGCCTCGAGGAACAGGGCCTCGCGCCGGTGGCTCCGGCCGACAGGCGCACGTTGCTGCGCCGCGCCACCTTCGATCTGATCGGCCTGGCCCCGTCGGAAGCGGAGATCGACGACTTCCTCGCCGACGAGAGTCCGGGTGCCTTCGCGAAGGTCGTCGACCGCCTCCTCGCCTCGCCCCACTACGGGGAACGCTGGGGCCGCCACTGGCTCGACATCGCCCGCTACGCCGACTCGAACGGCCTCGACGAGAACATCGCGTTTCCCAACGCCTTCCGCTACCGCGACTACGTCGTCGATTCCCTGAACCGCGACAAGCCCTTCAACCGCTTCGTCCGCGAGCAGCTCGCCGGCGACCTGATGCCGGCGGATAGCGACGCGCAACGCTTCGAGCAGATCACCGCCACCGGCTTTCTCATGCTGGGCCCCAAGGTGCTCGCCGAGCAGGACGTCGACAAGATGCTGATCGACATCGTCGACGAGCAGGTCAACACCCTGGGCCGCGCCTTTCTCGCCTTGCCGGTCGGCTGCGCCCGCTGCCACGACCACAAGTTCGACCCGATTCCCACGGCCGACTACTACGCGATGGCCGGCATCCTGCGCTCGACCGAGACGATGAGCAACGCCGCCGGCATGCGCTGGCTGGAGCGGCCGCTGGCGCCGGAGGACGAGATCGCGAGGTACGAGGCGGCGCAGAAGCTGGTGGCCGAGGCGCAGGAGAAGGTCGACGAGGTGGTCCGCGAGCAGAACGACGTCCTGCGT
The DNA here is from genome assembly GCA_011525365.1 of Acidobacteriota bacterium. Lineage (GTDB taxonomy): Bacteria > Acidobacteriota > Thermoanaerobaculia > Multivoradales > Multivoraceae > Multivorans. Next base: position 611,000 of record WTGQ01000002.1, on the reverse strand, counting down.
GGCCCGCGCCGCGCGGCTCTCGCCGAGTACCTGCTCGCCGCGGAAGAGGCCTACCCGAGCTGGAGCGACGACGAGGAGAAGCAGAACGAAGCGCGCGAGACGATCGCCAAAGTCGCCGGGAGGCGAGGCCTGGAGCCGCCGGTCCTCGAACGCTGGGTCAGGGCCTTCCACCGGTACCGGGAGGGCCCGCCCGTCGAGGGGGACGCCCCGAGCCCGAGCACCGTCTTCGTCATCTGGAACGCGTACGCGGCCGCCTCACCCGATCGCTACGAGCAGGTGACCGAGGACCTGCGGGCGATCATCGCCTCGGAGAAGGTGCTGACGGCGCCGCTCACCCGGAGCCTCGTCCGCGGCCCGGCGCCGAAGACGCTGGAGGAGGTCGCGTGGCGCTACGCGAGCCTGTTCGCGACGGTCGAGATCGCCTGGGAAGAGCACCTCATGCGACTCGGGCTCAAGGACGAGGACGACCTCGCGCCCTCGGACTTCCGGCTGCCGCGCGAGCAGGAGGAGTTGCGCTGGCTGGTCTACGACGGCTACTTCTGCATCCTCTGCCTCGACCAGGACGAGGAGGAGAAGCTCTATCCGCCGGAGGCCCTGGAGCAGCTCGCCGAGTTGCGTGCCGAGGTCGAACGCCGGGAGGAAGCGTCACCCCCCGCACTGCCCTACGCCATGGCGGTGGACGAAACCGCGACCGTCGACCTGCCCGTGCACATCCGCGGCAGCCACGTGAACCTCGCCGACGAACCGGAGCCGCGCGGCTTCCTGAAGGTCACGGACCACCTGGTGCCGCCGCCGCCAGTTGCCGACGGCACGAGCGGCCGACTGGAGCTGGCGCGCTGGATCACCCACCCCGAGCACCCGCTCACCGCCCGCGTCATCGTCAACCGCGTCTGGCACTGGCACTTCGGCCGCGGCATCGTCGACACGCCGAGCAACTTCGGCGCGATCGGCAGCGCGCCTACCCACCCCGAGCTTCTCGACTGGCTCGCGCGCCGCTTCGTCGAGGGCGGCTGGTCGCTGAAGAACCTGCACCGCGACATCATGCTGTCGAGCACCTACCGGTTGTCGAGCGACTACGACGCGGCCAACGCCGCCGTCGACGAGGAGAACCGCCTCCTCTGGCGCAACAACCGGAGACGCCTCGAGGTCGAGCCGATTCGCGACGCCCTGCTGCAGCTCGCCGGCCGGCTCGATCTGACGATCGGTGGACGGGTGGAGGAGTACAAGGCCAGGGGATACGTCTTCGGCGAGTACGGCCCACTCGACCGGGTCGACATCTACGACGCGCCGCGGCGCTCGATCTACATGCCCGTGGTGCGCACCGCGGTCTATCCGATCTTCGGCGGCTTCGACTTCGGCGACGCCAGCGACTCGGTCGGCGATCGATCCGAGACGGTCGTGCCGCGGCAGGCGTTGCTGATGATGAACAGCCCCTTCGTCGAGGAGGCGGCGCTCGGCTTCGCCCAGCGGCTTCTGGAGATCGAGGACGCCGACGCCGCGGATCGCATCGACACCGCCTTCGTCCGCGCCTACGGCCGCCCCGCCGGCGAGATCGAGATTGCCGACAGCCTCGCCTTCCTCGACGAGATGCGGAGCCTGGCGCCGCCGGACGAAGCGGAGATCTACGCCTGGACCCGCCTCGCCCATGTCATCCTCGCGGCGAGCGAGTTCATCTACATCAACTAGGTTCCAAAGTCAGATCACGGACGATGCGCTACCCCCACTACCAGCCGCCGCCCCTCACCCGCCGCCAGATGCTGAAGACCTGCGGCTGCGGCTTCGGCGGCCTGGCGCTCTCGTCCCTGCTCCAGCGCGACGTTCTGGCCGCGACCTCCACCAATCCGCTGGCGCCCCGCGTGCCGCACTTCGCGCCGAAGGCCAAGCGGATCATCTTCCTGCACATGCACGGCGGCCCGTCGCAGCACGATCTTTTCGAGTACAAGCCGCTACTCATCCGCGACGACAACAAGCCGCTGCCCTTCGCCAAGCCGCGGGTGCAGTTCAACGAAACCGGCAACCTGTTCAAGAGCCCCTGGGAGTTCAGGCGGCACGGCCAGTCCGGCGCCTGGGTGAGCGAACTGCTGCCCAACATCGCCTCCGTCGTCGACGACCTCTGCTTCATCCGCTCGATGTGGGGCACTAACGCGGCCCACGGCGGGGCCATCCTGGCGATGAACACCGGCAGCGACCGCTTCGTGCGACCGTCGATGGGCTCGTGGATCGCCTACGGACTGGGCACCGAGAACGAGAACCTGCCCGGCTTCATCACGATCTGCCCCTCGTACCAGCACGGCGGCGTCCAGAACTACTCGTCCGCCTTCCTGCCCGCCGCCTACAACGGCACGGCGATCGGCACGACCCGGATGAAGACCGAGGACGCGACGATCGACTTCCTCGACAACGAGTCCGTCTCGCCGGAGGTCCAGCGGAGCGAACTCGACCTGCTGCAGCGCTGGCAACGCCGCCAGCTCGAGCAGACCGGCCCCGACCAGGCGCTCGAAGGCCGGATCGAGTCCTTCGAGCTCGCCTTCCGCATGCAGACGGAGGCGCCCGAGCTGATGAGCATCGAGGGGGAGTCCGAGGCGACCCGGCGGCTCTACGGACTCAACGACCCGGTGGCCCGCAACTTCGGGCTCCGCTGTCTTCTGGCCCGGCGCTTCTCGGAATCGGGCGTGCGCTTCGTGCAGGCGACACACGGCCCGGATACGAAGTGGGACCACCACTCGGGCCTGATCACCGGCCTGCCCCAGAGCTGCGCCGAGGTCGACAAGGGGGTCGCCGGCCTGATCAAGGACCTCAAGTCACGCGGACTGCTGGACGAGACCCTGGTGCTCTGGGGCGGCGAGTTCGGGCGCACTCCCGGCGCCGAAGCCGGCGCCCGCAACGGCCGCGACCACAACCCCCACGGCTACACGATGTTCATGGCCGGCGGCGGCGTGAAGCCAGGCCACAGCCACGGCCGCACCGACGACTACGGCTACTACGCGATCGAGGACAAGGTCCACATCCACGACCTGCACGCCACGATCTTGCACCTGCTGGGCCTCGACCACGAGCAGTTGACGTACCGCTCGCAGGGGCGCGACTTTCGGTTGACCGACGTCGAGGGGATCGTCGTAGACGACATCATCGTCTGACACTGGGTGCGCCGGCGTGTCGGCGAGTGCCCCAAACTGTTCCCATGACCATCGCGCCCGTCGATCTCTTCATCATCGTCGTCTACCTGCTGGGCATCCTGTTCGTCGGCCTGTGGTCGGTGCGCAGGATCAAGCGGCACACCAGCGAGTCGTACTTCCTGGCGAGCCGCAACCTGAAGTGGCCCGTGGTGGGCGCCGCGCTCTTCGCCTCGAACATCTCGACGATTCACCTGGTCGGGCTCGCCGAGAGCGGATTCGGCGTCGGCATGGTCGTCGGCAACTACGAGTGGATGGCCTCGTTCACGATCATCCTGCTCAGTCTCGTCTTCGTGCCGATCTACTTCAGGAGCCGGATCACGACGCTGCCCGAGTTCATGGAGCGGCGCTACAGCCCGGCCGCCCGGACGACGCTCTCCTTCATGTTCATCATGTCGGCGATGCTGATCCACATCGGCATCAGTCTGTACGCGGGCGCCGCGGTGTTCGAGCGGTTCTTCGGCATCCCGTCCTTTGCGTCGATCGCGATGATCTCGATCATCACGGTGATCTACACCGTCGTCGGCGGCCTGCGGGCGGTCGTCGTCACGGAGACGATCCAGACCGTCATCCTGCTGGGCGGCGCCATCCTCATCACGATCATCGCGATGAGCAGGCTGCCCGGCGTGGGGATCGACTCGTACGGCGATCTCCTCGAGGCCACGAAGCCGAACCAGCTCAGCATGATTCATCTCCCCGGGGAAGAGGGATTCGATCCTGGCTCGATCTGGTACGGCTTCCTGCTCGGCTTCCCCATCCTCGGCATCTGGTACTGGTGCACGGACCAGACGATCGTTCAGCGGGTGCTGGGCGCCGGGACCCTGCGCGACGCGCAGCACGGCGCGCTCTTCGCGTCGCTGCTCAAGTTCCTGCCCCCGCTCTTCATGGTCCTGCCGGGCGTGTTCGCCTACGTGCTGTTCAAGGACATCATCGCCGAGCCGACCGACGCCCTGCCGACCCTGATCACCGAACTGCTGCCGACCGGGCTCATCGGCATCATGGCGGCCGCGCTGCTCGCGGCGCTGATGAGCACGATCGCGGCTGCCGTCAACAGCACGGGAACCCTCGTTGCGGTGGACATCGCCAAGCACTTCAGGCCCGGCCTGTCCGAGACGTCGCAGGTGCGCATCGGGCGGATCAGCTCGGTCGTCGTCATGAGCGTCGCCATCGCCTGGTCCACTCAGGGAGAGCGGTTCGGCTCCATCTTCGAAGCGATCAACAAGCTGCCGGCGCAGTTCATCGCGCCTCCCATCGCGACCGTGCTGCTTTGGGGCGTCTTCTGGCGCCGCGGAACGCCTCGGGCCGGCACCTTCACCCTGCTCTTCGGTTTCGTCGCCGGCTTCATCATCTTCCTGTTCGACATGGGCTTCGGGTTCCTCGGCGGCGTCCAGTACGTCTCCGATCCCGTGAACGGACTCGGGATTCCCTTCCTGCTGCAGGCCTGGTGGTACTTCTGCATCCTGAGTGTCATCTACGTGGCCGTCAGCCTGGCGACCCCGCCACCGAAGCCCGAGCAGATCGACGGTCTGACCTGGGACAAGCCCTACGCGTTCCTGGCCCGGTCCGAGATCACGGGTGTCCGCGACCCGCGGCTGCTTGCGGGGCTGCTGGCCGTGGCGCTCGTGGTGATGTACGTGCTGATCCGGTAGTGCCGATCGCGCAGGTCTACCCCCAGAACCAGACGGGAAACGCCAACGTACCGATTCGCCGGGCAACGCTGCGAACGGACGCCGGGAGCCACGCCAGTTCCCGCCCCGCGCCATCCTGCGACTGGGCCGAACGTGCGCGGACGCCTCGCAGACCCTGCTCCTTGGCGCGCTTTCCGATGAACTGGCACCGGTCGTGTCCGATCACCGCGCCGGCGCCGTCGAGCGGGTAGGTCGCGGGCAGGCCGGCAGCGCGCACCCCTTCCGGAGTGTGCACGTCGCAGACGTCCTGGCGGCGCGGCAACCTGCACTCGACGAGCACCGGGCCTGTGTCTTCCCGCAGTTCCTCCGGTTCGTACGGCCAGCCCGCGATGAAGGCGCGGAGATTGAGCCGCGCGGTCACCATGTCCTCGTTCAGATAGAGCGTCGGGAAGCTCTCCGGCGGATTCCACCTTGCCCCGCGCCGTTGCGCGTAGCCCGGATCGAGCGGGTCGGCCCAGCTCGGATCGGCGATACGCCACCAGGAGTGATCGTCGGGGAGTCTCTCGACGACCAGGTCCTCTGTCACCTGTGCGCCCGCTCGAAGTCGAACATGTCTCTACATGCGGACAGCAGCCTGTTCGTATCGCCACGGCCGAGCAGATCCAGCAGCGAGACGCCGTCGAGCTTCGGTATCGGCCGGCGCACCACGGCCGGTATCCGGTCGCGCTTGAGATAGCGCTCCAACAGATCGGTGGCTGCCTTCAAATCTGCCACGGCTACCGCATGGTCCGCCGGTACGCCGCGTTGCAACCATTTCGCGAATGCCTGGCGACTCACACCGAACAACGCGGCGGCCTTCGCCTGACTGAGTTGCCACACTCCGATCGTGCGCACGAGGCCCGAACTGGACTGCCGAGCGGCGGGGCTCGTTCCTCCAGCCGGGCCCTCTCGGTAACCGGCTAGGCACTCGGCAAAGCGGTCAAGCCACGCGCCGTCCTCTTGGCGAGCCCTGAACACCCGTTTGGCCGCTTCTTCGGGTCGCAGTTCCTGGATTGCTGTTTCCGTGGGCATGTTCTACTCCTTCGTGGCGGCAACCATACGTCAACCGCAACCCTTCGTCAACCAGAGACTCAGCCAGAGTGGGTGAAAGGCCGCACGAAGCCTCGCTCCATAGCGACTAGGACGGATTCGGAGTCGGCTTCCACTGACGCCTCGTCCACGGCGATACGATCGGTGGGGCCGAAAGGAAGACGCCGTGCCTCTCTCCATCGCTCGACGCGACTTGCTCAAGGCGTCTCTCGTCGGGTTCGGCGCCTGCCTCGGACTGCCGTCCTGGGCCGCACAAGCGACCGGCGATCGCGACCGCTTCGGCGGCTGGACCGGGCTGAAGTTCGACGCCACCGGCTTCTTTCGCACCGAGCACGATGGCCGGCGCTGGTGGCTGGTCACTCCCGAAGGCCACGCGTTCATCAGTTGGGGCGTCAACCACTACCACGCGAACTGGTGGGCGCAGGACTACAACCGGAATCACTGGCTGCGGCGGTTCCGCGCGGACGAGGTGTACGACCAAGCCTGGAACCGGGGGTTCCGCGAGGCCGCCCTGGCCGACCTGCAGAGGCTGGGCCTCAACACCCTGGGCATTCACACGAACGCCACGATGCTCACCCACCCGCCGGGTCAGGCCCGGTTTCCCTTCGTCGCTCCGTACGAGCCATTGGTGCTGTCGCACTACCTCAAGCCCCTGCCCGGTGCTTATGCGGACATCTTCGCCCCGGAGTTCGAGGCGCTGTGCGAACGCACGGCCCGGCGTGTCGCCGCGCCCTACCGCGACGATCCCATGGTGCTGGGTTACTGCATGGCCGACTGTCCGCCCCTGACCGACAACGAGGCGGAATGGAACGGCAGCACGACCTGGCCCCGCCGGCTACGCAACCTCGCCGCCGAGACGCCAGGCAAGCAGGCCTACGTCGACTGCATGCGCGAACGCTACGGCGACGTTTCAGGCTTCAACGCCACCTACGGCACCCGTTTCGCCGCGTGGCCGGACCTGCTCGAAGCAAGAAACTGGCGACCCGATCAGTCCCCCGCGAATCAGGAGGAGCGGCACGACAATGCGGCCTTCCTGCTGCTCTGCGTCGAGCGCTACTACTCCGTCGCCCGGGCCGCGCTCCGCCGCGCCGACCCGAACCACCTCTTCCTCGGCGACAAGATCAACGGTGACACGGACGGGCTTCACTCCATCGCCGCAGTGACCAGCCGGTACACCGACCTCGTGAACACCCAGCACTACGCCCGCTGGGAGGGTCAGCGCGACACGATGGACCGGTTGACCGACACAGTGGGGCAACCGTTCCTCAACGGCGACGCCGCCTACACCTCGCCCACCGAGACCATGCCCAATCCTCATGGGCAGCACGCGCGCGACATGGCGGAGCGCGCCCTCTGGACGCGGGAGTTCATGGAGAACGCGACCGCCCGTCCCGACTTCGTCGGCTGGCACATGTGCGGGATGATCGACACGGCGAACACCATGCCCGGCAAGGAGCAGGCTCAGCACCAGGGTCTGATGACCACCCGCGGCGAGTTCTACCCGGAGATGGAAGAGATGGTCCGCGACATCTCGGGCCGGCTCTACGTCATCGCCACCGGGAAGGCGTGAGCCAGGGACTTCGCTCAGCCGAGCGCCCGAAACGCCTTCTCCGTCCCGGCGAGCGCCTGCTCGATGTCGCCCTCCGTGTGCGCGACCGACAGGAACATGTTGTGCCAGGGGTGCAGGTAGACGCCGTGGTCGAGGGCGGCGCTGCAGAAGGCGAACCCCTTCTCCCTCCTGTCGTCGTCCTCGAACAGGACCGCCGGCATCTGCGGCGGTCCGGTCTGGCGGATCGGGTGACCGTAGCGGCGCGCCTGCTCCTCCAGGCCGTCCCGGAACTGCTGCCCCAGCCGCTCCACGACGGACGGTGCATCGACCTCGGCCAGCAGGTCGAGCGTCTCGATCGCCGCGGCGAAGGGCGCGGCCTGGTACCAGAACGAGCCGGTGACGAAGACGCGCGTCGCGGCCTCGCGGTACGCCTCGTTGCCGAGGATCGCGGCCACCGGTTCGCCGTTGCCGATCGCCTTTCCCCAGGCCGACAGGTCCGGCTGGACGCCGAGCGCGGACCAACTGGAGTCGAGCGACAGGCGCAGCCCGGCCCGTACGTCGTCCAGGATGAGGGCCGCGCCCTCGGCGTCACAGATCTCGCGGACGCGGTGCGCGAAGGCGAGATCGGGCATCTCCTGGTCGTGGCCGGCGTCGTGCCTGAAAGCGGACACGACGATGCCCGCGAGGTCGCCGGTCGCTGCCTGGGCCGCCTCGTCCAGGCTGCCTGTGTCGTTGTAGCGGTACGTCGGGAAGTGGACGTGATCCTCCGCGGGCGTGCCCCTCGACATCCGGTTCGCCCAGGGCGCCGCGCCGTGGTAGGCGCCCTCGGCCACGAGGATCTTGCGCTTCTCGCTCCGCGCGCGAGCCACCATGTTGCAGACGGTCGTCGCGTCGTTGCCGTTCTTCGCGAAGATGGCCCACTCGGCGTGGCTGACCTGCCTGACGAAGCGCTCCGCCAGGTCGACGATGAGCGCCGGGGGGCCGTTCGCGATGTCGAGCCGGTCACGCTGCGCGTCCGCGGCGGCCCGAATGCGCGGGTTGCCGTAGCCGGCAATCATCGGACCGAACGAGCACATGAAGTCGATGTACTCGTTGCCGTCGGCATCCCACAGCCGGCAGCCCTCCGCGCGCTCGAAGTACTGCGGGTACCGGGGCGGCAGGAGGCGGTACGTGGACATGTGTCCGTACATACCGCCGGGGAGCACCCGCTCACCCCGGGACTTGAGCGCCCGGTTCCGATCGAGCAAGGGGGTCAGCCCGCCTTCTTCACCTCGAACGGCACCGCGAGTCTCTCCCACTGCAGGGCGACCCACGAGTCCACGATCACGAACTCCATCTCCTCCACGTGCTCCCCGATGGTCTTCGGGGTGGCGGTCACCCGCAGCGCGTCCTGACCGGCATCATGCCGGAAGGAGCCCCACTGCGTCGCGACCTTGTTGAAGATGACAGTCCACTCGTTCTCGCCCGGCTCGGTGAAGAGGGCATAGGTGCCGGCGGCCAGCTTCTGCCCGCCGATCTCGACGTCGGCGCTGAAGGTGATGGTGGTCGCCTCGTCGGCGCCGGTCCGCCAGACCTGGCCGTAGGGGACGAGGCCGCCCCAGATCGTCCGGCCCTTCACCTTGGGGCGTCCGTACTCGAGGGTGACCGTGACGCCGTCGATCATCCCCTCGACCTTGCCGTTCTTGCTCGCCCGGTCGGCATCGTCAGCGCGCTGCGCCATGGCGGGAAGCGCCGTTAGCAGGACGGCCGCAAGGGCCAGCGGGATCATTGCTCGGTACTTGTGCATTCTGTCCTCCAGCTAGAGAGAGTTGTGTCGGCTCGCGACCGTAGGATAGACGGAAATGGTGAAACACCTCGCTCCTTTCTTGGCCACGCTGCTCATCGCGGTTCTCGCCTGCCAACCCGCAGCCGAAAACGATCCGCCCAACGTCATCCTCCTCATGGCCGACGACATGGGCTGGGCGCAGACCGGCTACTACGACCATCCCCTGCTGAAGACGCCCCATCTCGACGCGATGGCCGGCGCGGGCCTGCGCATGGACCGGTTCTACGCCGGCGCGCCGAGCTGCACCCCGACCCGGGCGACGGTGTTGACTGGCCGCACGAACGATCGCACCGGCGCCTTCCGAGTCGGCGACTCGATCAACAAGCAGGAGAAGTCCCTCGCCTCGGCGTTCCGGCAGGCCGGCTACGCCACCGGCCACTTCGGCAAGTGGCACCTGAACCAGGTCGCCCCGAGCGGGGAGAATCCGCTCCCGGCCGACGATCCGCACAACCCCGGCGAACTCGGCTTCGACTACTGGCTGAGCCACACGAGCCAGTTCAATCTCGACCCCGTATTCAGCGAGATGGGGACGCCGAGGCAGTTCCAGGGCGATTCGTCGGAGATCCTGGTGGCCGAGGCACTTCGCTACATCGCGGAGCAGGCGGAGCGCGGCAAGCCGGCGTTCGCGGTCATCTGGTATTCCTCGCCGCACCGGATCTTCGCCGCCCATCCGCGGGACGCCGCGGCCTTCGCCGCACTGGACGACTCCTCGGCGACGCACCACGGCGAGATCGTCGCGATGGACCGCTCCATCGGCGCCCTCCGCGAGGGCCTGCGCGAGCTCGGCATCGCCGACAACACCCTGGTGTGGTTCACCAGCGACAACGGGGGGCTGCCCGACATCTCCTACGGGCCCGAACATCCCGGCGTCCACCCCGACACCACCGGCCACCTGCGCGGCTTCAAGAAGGACTTCTACGAGGGCGGCCTGCGCGTGCCGACGATCATCGAATGGCCAGGCAGGATCGCCGCGAGGATCTCCGGCTTCCCCGCCAGCACGATGGACATCTTCCCGACCCTGATCGAGGTTGCCGGGCTCGACCCGGAGTCGATCAACGACGTGCACGACGGCATCTCCATCGCCGGCGTGTTCGACTCCGAGCCCGCCCGTCGGGAGCAGCCCATCGGCTTCCGAGCCAGCGGCGGTCTCGCCTGGCTCGACAACGACGTCAAGCTCGTGCGGAACTACTTCTCCGACCCGACCGATCCCTTCGAGCTCTACAACGTGATCGACGATCCCGAGGAACGGAACAACCTGATCGAGGAGCAGCCCGAGATCGCCGCACGCATGCGCGCGGAGCTGGATGCCTGGAACCGGTCCGTCGACAAGAGCGTCACCGGCGCCGACTATCCGGAGGGCAGGGTGCTGCCTTCAGGACGCGACAGCTAGCGTCGTCCGGCCAGCCGCGCACCGACCAGCCGATTCATGCTGACCCCTTCTTCGGCGGCTCGGATCGCAAGAGCCCGGTGAGTCTCCGGCGGCACCCGAACCATGAACTTGCCGCTGTAGTCCCGATCCGCGAACGGACGCGGCGGCTCCTCATCGTTCGCCAGCATGTCCTCGATGCAGCCAGCAACCAGTTCCCGGATGCCGGACAGCGCTTCGGCGGGCGTCGGCGCCAGCCAACTGAGTGACGGGAACTCGGCACAGAGGCCAAGGTGTTCGTCGTCTTCTGCCGACCAGGTGACCCGGTAGGTGTAGTGGTCGCTCATTCGTTCCCCTCCAGCTTGTCGATCGCCTTCAGTACCTGCCGAACCTGATAGGCCTTCGCCATGCCCTTGGCATCCTGGATGTTCACCCTGGGATCGCCCGACCACGGAGTCCGGTAGACACGATGGCTCGTACCCTTCTGACGCGGCTCCCCGAAGTACGCGTCACAGACTCTGACCAGCTCTGCAAAGCGAGCGGCTCTCGGGTTGTGGCGGAGCTTCGCCACGATCGTGGTGATCTTCGCCACAGGGACACAGTATCTCTATTGATACCATGCCGCCACCGGATCCGTGGCATCAGTGAATCACCCCCCGCAGCCGCGGGTCCAGCAGATCCCGCAGCGCGTCCCCCACGCAGTTGAACGACAGCACCAGCAGGAAGATCGCAACGCCCGGGACGATCGACAGCAGGGGCTGCTGCTCGAGCATCGGGAAGGCCTGCTGGAGCATGTTGCCCCAGGTGGGGGTGGGTGGCTGGATGCCGACGCCGACGAAGCCGAGGGCGGCTTCGGTTAGCACCGCGTAGCCCATGCTGAGGGTGCTCTGGACGATTACCGGGGCGATGCAGTTGGGCAGGATGTGGCGCAGGATGATGCGCGGGTGGCTGAGGCCGAGCGACTCCGCGGCCTTGACGAAGTCGCGCTCGCGGATGGAGAGCCCCTGGCTGCGGACGATCCTCGCCATCCACGGTACGTTGGCGATGCCGATGGCGATGATCACGGTGCGGAGCGAGCCGCCCAGCGCGGCGGCGAGGCCAACGGCGATCAGGAGGCTGGGAAAGGTGACCAGCGCGTCCATGAGCCGCATCAGCACGTCGTCGACCCGGCCGCGGAAGTAGACCGACAGCAGGCCGAGAGGCACCCCCAGCAACACGCCGAGGCCGACGGCGCCGAGGCTGACCGAGAGCGCGATCCGCGCGCCGACGATCAGCCGGGCGAGTGTGTCGCGGCCCATCTGGTCGGAACCGAGCCAGTGCGCGGCGCTGGGGCCCGAGAGCAGGTTGTCGAAGTCCATCTCCTCGGCGTCGACGGGGACGATCCAGGGCGCCAGCACCGCCGCCGCGGCGATCAGCGCCAGCACGACGAGGCCGGCCAGCGCCTGCGGGACGGAGGCGAGCTTGCGCACCAGCTCGAGCGTTGGATGGCTGGGCGGAGCAGCGCTTCCAGAGACCGGCGCTTCGCGCCGGATGCCGGCGGGGACGCCGGCGTACCCAGTGGTGCGACGCTCAAGCCTAGTCACCGAACTTGATCCTCGGGTCGAGCCAGGCGCAGGCGACGTCGGTCACCAGGTTGGCGGCGAGCACGGCGACCGCCATCAGCAGCACTGCCGCCTGCACCACCAGGAAGTCGCGGGCGAAGATCGCCTGCACGATGTACTGGCCGGTGCCGGGGATGCCGAAGAGCGTCTCGATGACGATCGCCCCGGCGAAGATCCTGCCGGTCTGCAAACCGAGAATGGTGATGACGGGCAGCAACGCGTTGCGCAGGGCGTGCGACCAGATCACCGTGCGCTCCCTCGAACCCCGGGCCCGCGAGGTGCGCAGGTAGTCCTGGGCGAGCACCTCGAGCATCGCCGAGCGGCTCTGCCGCATGATCAGCGCGCAGCTCGTCACGCCGAGGGCGAACGCCGGCAGGACCATGTGGCGCAGGCTCTGCAGCGGATCGTCGAAGAGGCTCACGTAGCCCTGGCTCGGCAGCCAGCCGAGGCCCACGCCGAACAGCAGGATCGCCATGATGCCGAGCCAGAAGTTCGGGATCGCGACCCCGCCGATCGAGACGACCGTCGCCGCGTAGTCGATCGGCTTGCCGCGATAGACCGCGGAGGCGATGCCCGCCGGCACGCCGACGAGCACGGCGAGGATCCAGGCCGCCAGGCCGAACTGCAGGGTCACCAGAGCCCGGCCGCCGAGTTCCTCCGCGACGGGCCGCATGTTCTGGGTCGAGCGGCCGAAGTCGCCCTGCAGGACGTTGCCGAGCCAGATCAGGTACTGGACGATCACCGGTTCGTCCAGGTGGTGACGTTCGCGGATGAGCTGCAACTGCTCCTCGTCGAGCGCCTCGCCGGGTCCGATGAACGCCCGCGCCGGGTCGCCCGGAATCGCGAGCATCAGCGCGAACACCAGGAACGTGACCAGGAGGAGGACGGGCACCGCCTGCAACAGGCGGCGCGCGAGGTAGCTGCGCATGTGGCTGGTGCTACTCCTCCAGCCAGATCGTCGCGAAGTTCATCTTGCCGTCCCAGCCCATCAACTGGTCGAGGTTGCGGACCCGCCCGGGCGCCGCCGCGAAGGTCACGCCATAGAGCAGCGGCGTGAACCAGGCCTCGCCGAGCACGGTCCGGTTGAGCTCGACGTAGACCTGCTTGCGGGCCTCGTTGTCGTAGAGCGAGGCACCCAGCTCCACCAGTTCGTCGACGTCCGGCCGCAGGACGTTGCCCGGGTTGTAGTAGCCGTCGCTCTTGTAGGCCAGCGACGCCATCCAGTCCGGCTCGGGATAGCGGCTCCAGGAGGTGATGAACATCGGGTACTCCTGACCGTGGTTGAACCTCTCGGTCGCCGGTCCGCTGGACAGCACGTCGATGTCCATCTGGATGCCGATCTTCTTCAGCATCGCCCGCACCACCTCGGCGCTGGAAACGAGCAGGGGGTTGTGATGGGTGACGGCGGTGAACTCCAGGCCACTCTCCCGGCCGGCCTTCGCAAGATACTGCCGTGCCTTGTCGACGTCGTAGGTCGGCCGTTCGCCGTCCGGCTCGTGGACCCAGGAACCCACCGGCCACATGCCCGCGTCCGCCTCGATCGCCCGGTCGAAGAAGATCGCCCGGTTGATCACCGTCGGGTCGACGGCGTGCGCGATCGCCAGCCGGACGTTCACGTCGTCGAGCGGCGGCTTGTCGACGTTGAACACCAGCGTCAGCGCGATGCCGCCGCCCGGCATCGTCTCGATCCGGACCCGCTCGTCCCGCTCGAACGTCGACACGTCCTTGTAGGGAAGGTAGGTGACGTCGATCTCGCCGGTGCGCAGGGCGGCGGCGCGGACCGTCTCGTCGCGGATCACCCGCACCGTCACCTCGTCGAGATACGGAAGCTGGTTGCCGTGCTCGTCGCGGCCCCAGTAGTCCTCGTTCCTCACGAAATGCACGAGGGTGCCGGTGATCACTTCCTTCACCCGGAAGGGCCCGGTTCCCGAGGGGTTCCAGCCGTAGTCGGGGCCGAGCGCCTCGATCGCGGCCGGCGAGCTCATCACGCCGCCGCGGTCGGCCAGCATGCCGAAACCCGCGCCCCACGGCCCGGCCAGATCGAAGCGCACCGTGTACTCGTCGATCACCTCGACGCCCTCGATCACCGCCAGCGATGCGCGCGGCGTGGCGACCGTCGCGGGATCCAGAATCCGCTCGATATTGACCTTCACCGCCTGGGCATCGAAGGGGCTGCCGTCATGGAAGACGACGCCCTCCCGCAAGTGGAAGGTGATCGAGTCGGGATCCGTCGCGATCTCCCAGGACGTGGCAAGCGAGGTCTCCGGCCGCGGATTGAGTTGCGGATCCGCGTCGACCAGTTGATCGAAGATCTGCCGCCAGAAGTAGGCGTCGGCACCCGACCGTCCCAGGATTGCGTCGAGCGACGTGGGCTCCAGGGAATGGCCCACCCGCAGATGGCCGCCGTAGCGCGGTCCGCCGACCGCGGGGGGACGAGGCGCCAGGGCGGCCGCTTCCAGCCGGTCGGCCCGGCTCTCGGGCGCGCAGGCAACGAACGAGGCGAGTAGCGCTGCGAGCAGAAGCAGCAACGCGGATACGCTCGCGCTCAACGGCGACGGCAACGGAACGACAGACATCTCGGAATCGTGCAACTCTATTGACTCACGGGACGCCGGCAGCCGCACCGCGACTCCCGGGCCGCCGCCAATCCTGGCGGGCAAGGCTCCGAGCGGGAGAAAGAGAGCTCGACCGTTCGGCGAGCGCGCTCGACACGCAGACCGACATCCCGTTCCGGGAAGTCCTGCGCATCTTCGGGCGCGCCCTCTCCTACATGCGCCTGTTCAAGGCGCGGATCGCCGCCAAGTTCGGCTTCTTAACGGCGGAGATGGCGTTCCGGCTGCTCGTCGCGCCGTGGCCGGGCAAGATCGTCGTCGATCACGTCATCCTCGGCATGCCCATCGTGGACGCGGCCGGGTTCCCCTCCTACCTAAGCCCTTTCGTGCTGCTCCTGGCCGGCAGGGGCCCGCTGGAGATCATGGCGTGGATCCTCGTCCTCGGCGTCTTCATGGTGACCGTGTTCGGATTCACGACGAACCGGGGCACGGCCAGGTCCGCCAGTGGAATGCCCACCGGAGCATCCGCGGCCTCGTCGGGCGGCGCCACCTTTCTGCTGCAGCAGGGGCACGGCACCCTGGCCCAGGGGCACGACACCGCCACCCGGACCGAGAACGAGGCCAACCGGGGCTCCGGTCTGATGGGCGGCATTCTCGGGCTCCTCGACTTCCGGGTGCACCTGCGCCTGACCCAGTCGCTGAACCACCTGCTCCGAACCAAACTGGCCGGGCGGATCAAGCGCCTGCCGATGACCACCCTCGACGACCAGCGGATCGGCGACAGCGTCTACCGCGTCCTCTACGACACGACGAGCGTCAGCCTCGTTCTCTACGAGGTGGGTCTCGAGTTCTACTCCCACGCGCTCGGCATCACGATCAGCGCGATGATGATGTACACGTACTTCGGCGACGCTCTCGAAGTCATCCTGCTGGCCGCCCTGTCGCTGCCGATCATGCTCGTCTTCGTTGGCCCCTTCGCGCGCATGGCCCGCCGCAGGAGCCAGGCCAGCCGCGCTTCGGGCGCCGCGACGACGGCCAACATCGAAGAGGGCATGAGCAACGTGCTCGCCGTACAGAGCCTCGGTGGAAACCAGAGGGAAGGCGAGCGGTTCAGGAAGGCCAGCGCGGAGTCCTTCCGGCGTTTCCGCATCGAGTCGCTGCTCAGGCTGACCTACCAGCAGTTCGGCAGCCTGGCGTTCCTGCTGGGCCAGGTCCTGTTCTTCGTCGTCATCGCCGGACGCGTGATCGACGGCACGTTCACGGCCGGTGACTACTTCGTCCTCAACTACTACTTCTTCGTCCTGAGCGCGACGTTCGCCGGAGCCGGCTTCATCTACCCCGTCTTGCAGAACAACATCGCCGGACTGCGCCGGGTGTTCTTCCTGATGGACCTGCCGTCGGAGAAGACGAGCGAGGGCGTCGAACTGCCCCGGATCACCGGCGGCGTCGAGATGAGGAACGTCGGGCTGACCTACCCGGACGGCCGCCGCGCGCTCCGCGATGTGGAGCTGGAAGCGCGCATCGGCGAGATCGTCGCGTTCGTCGGGCCGACCGGCGCGGGCAAGACGAGCCTCGCCTACCTGGTGCCGGCCTTCGTTCAGCCAACCGAAGGCACGGTGACGATCGACGGCGTCGACCTGAAGGACGTGTCGGTCGACAGCCTCCGGGAACAGGTCTCCTACGTCTTCCAGGAGACGCAACTGTTCTCCGACTCGATCCTCGAGAACATCCGCTACGGGAACACGGACGCGACCGAGGCGCAGGTCGAGCGTGCCGCGCGCATCGCCGGCGCCCACGACTTCATCGCCGCCCTGCCCGACGGCTACCGGACCAACCTCGGCACCGTGACCAGCAAGCTCTCGGTCGGGCAGAAGCAGCGCATCGCCATCGCCCGCGGTCTGCTGCGGGACGCGCGCATCCTGATCCTCGACGAACCGACCTCGGCGCTCGACCCGGAGACCGAGGCCTACCTGGTCGACGCCCTGCACGAAGCGGCGAAGGACAGGCTGGTCATCATCATCGCCCACCGCCTGTCGACGATCGCCAACGCGGACCGGATCTACTTCCTCGAGGAAGGAGCGATCCGGGAGCAGGGAACGCACGAGGAGCTGATGGAAACGCCCGACGGGCGATACCGGAGGTACGCCGCGCTGCAGGCCGGAGCGCAGGGATGACTGAACGCGAGATCGATATGTCGAGTGCGAGGGTCGAGGACGCGGTACTGGCCGCGCTGCGCGCCTACGACGCGGCAACGAGGGCCGGTGACATCGAGGGACAAGTCGCCTTCTTCGCCGACTCCTGGCGAAGCAGCTCCGGCACGACCAAGGCTGATCTCCGCGAGTATCTGCGGAAGCAGGTCGACCGACCGACCGATCGGGAGAAGCGCTTCGTCCTCGACGACGCCGAAGTGGCGCTCGACGGGGACACAGCCACCATCGACCCGGTCGCACTCCGTTCGCCGACCGGGGGCGGCTTCTTCGAGTTCAGGATGACGAGGGAATCGGACGGCGCCTGGCGCTGCGTGTCCGTCGCCGGGTCGAGGAAAGCGGATCGGCTGGCCGAGAACGCGCGCGAGCTGCGCGAACGCATCCTGAACGACCCGGCACGGCCCGGCTACCACTTCGTCATGCCCGAAGGCGTGGCGATGCCGTTCGACCCGAACGGGGCCATCTACTGGAAGGGCCGCTATCACCTGTTCTACCTCTTCCAGGACACGCGGCTGGGCAAGCGGTCCGACCACTGGGGCCACATGTCGAGCAGGGACCTGTTCCACTGGCGCCACCACCCAACGGGTCTGCTCGACGGCATGTACAGCGGCAACTGCTTCCTCAACCGGGAGGGCGTTCCGACGATCTGCTACCACCAGCACGGCCTGGGCAACGCGATGGCGGTGGCGCTCGACGACGACCTGGACGAGTGGCAGAAGCTCGACTCGAACCCGATCACGCCGGAGACCCGCGAGGGAGACCAACACCACGGGAGGTACCGCTCGTGGGACCCCTACGGGTGGCTGGAAGGCGAGACCTACTACGCGATCTTCGGCGGGCAGCGACCGGCCGTCGCGAAGTCGGCTGCACTCGACGGCGAATGGAAGTACGCCGGCGACCTGTTCGCCCACGGTGTCGAAGGCGTGCCGCTGGACGAGGACGTGTCGTGCCCCGACCTCTTCGAACTCGGCGGCAAGCACGTGCTCCTCTGCATCAGCCACCGGCTCGGCTGCCGCTACTACGTCGGGGAATGGCGGGACGAACAGTTTCATCCCGAGTCCCACGCCCGAATGAGCTGGGTCGACAACTCGTTCTTCGCGCCGGAGAGCCTGGTCGACGACCGGGGCCGACGCATCATGTGGGCCTGGATCCTCGACGAGCCTCTCTTCGGCGCGCAAACGAAGCACGGCTGGTCCGGCACCTTGAGCCTGCCGCGGGTGCTGTCGCTCGGGGACGACGGGCTGCTCCACATGGATGTGCCGGAGGAGATCGAGGCGCTCCGCTACGGCGAGGTGCGGAAGGGGCCGTTCGTGGTACCGGCCGACGAGGAGGTGCCCATCGACGGCGTCACCGGCGACGGCCTCGAACTGCAGGTCGAGATGGAAAGCGCGGAGGCGTCACAGTTCGGCGTCAAGGTCTGCGCGTCGCCTGACGGCCAAGAGGAAACGTCCATCTCCTACGACGCCGAAGAGAAGCTGCTGAAAGTCGACACGCGCAGATCGGGTCCTGACGACCCGCCGAAGGCCGTCGAAGCAGCTCCGTTCGAGTTGAAGCCCGGCGAGCGACTGAAGCTCAGAGTCTTCGTCGACAAGTCGGTCGTCGAGGTCTTCGCAAACAGCCGCCAGGCCATCTCCCGGCGCATCTATCCTTCTCGTCAGAACAGCGGCGGCGTTAGGGTCTTCTCCGCTGGCGGCGACGCCCGCGTGCACTCCCTAACAGCCTGGAAGATCACACCTTCGAATCCCCACTAAGGACCATGTGATGAAGCTCCACGACCCTGAACTACGCCTGCTCGTCGAACAGCTCGCCCGGATAGAGGACAGGCTCGGAGCCGGAACGGGGCCTCAGGTCACGTCTCCGGAGACTGCGATCGTGGAACTACTCAGAGTCGTCCGCACGCTGACCGAGCGTCTCGACGAACTGTGCCGGCGCTAACGACGTAGACCACGCCACCCGCGTCGCCGGCGACGACGCTCTGGCCGTCGAGCGAGACGGCGCATGCACGAGTCCGGTCAGTACACTTGAAGCAGCAGAACTGCCGTCCCGATCGAAGGTCCCATAGCCGCAGCGTACGGTCCGGGGAAGTGGAGACGGCGCGCCGGCCGTCCGGCGCGACAGTCACGCCGTAGACCGGCTCGGTGTGGCCCTTCAGTGTGTGCAGGGAGCGTCCGGTCCGAAGGTCCCATTTGCGCAGAGTGGCATCCGCGGAGCCTGAGACGGCCGCGGCGCCGTCCGGGGTGACCGCAGCGGAATAGACATCCCCCGTGTGTCCGCGAAGCGTGCGCAGGGAGCGGCCCGATTCGAGGTCCCATACTCGCAGCGTCCGGTCGCTCGACGCGGAGACGGCTCGTGCACCGTCCTGGCTGACGGCCACGGCGTGGACGGCGTCGGTGTGGGCTTCGAGGGTTTGCAACGCCTGCCCGGATTCGAGGTCCCAGACCCGCAACATCGCATCGAAGGACGCGGAGACGGCCCTCGTGCCGTCCGGCGTCACGGCCACGGCCCAAACGCCGGCGCTGTGGCCCTCGAGTGTGTGCAGGGCACGCCCCGATTCGAGGTCCCATACACGCAGCGTCGCATCCGCCGACGCGGAGACGACGCGCCGACCGTCTGGCGTCACCGCGAGGGCTTCGACCCTCCCGGTGTGACCCTCAAGCCTGTGAACCAGCCTGAAGCGATACATACTCGCGGTAGCGCCCCTCCGGCATCGCCATCAGTTCCTCGTGCGAGCCAGACTCCCGGACCTCGCCGTCCTCCAGGAAGTAGATCCGGTCGGCGTTGGCGATCGTCGACAGGCGGTGGGCGATGATGATGACCAGCCGGTCTTTCGCCGCTTCGCGCAGGGCATCGACAAGGTAGGCCTCGGTCTCGGGGTCGAGAGCCGAGGTCGGCTCGTCGAGGATCAGGATGCGCGCGTCCCGCAGCAGACCGCGGGCGATGGCGATGCGCTGCTTCTGCCCGACCGACAGCTTGCTGGTCACGGTGCCGAGGTTGGTCCGGTAACCGTCCGGCAGGGCGCCGATGAAGTCGTGGGCGCCGGCGACGCGCGCGGCGCGCTCCACCTCCACCTCGGTCGCGGCCGGGTTGCCGTAGCGGATGTTCTCGAGGATCGAGTCGGAGAAAAGCTGCGTCTCCTGGAAGACGTAGGACACCTGCTTCCCGAGGCTCTCCACCGCCACGTCCTTGAGGTCGACGCCGTTGACCGACACCGTCCCCTCGGTCGCCTGAACGAAGGCCGGCACCAGGTAGGCGAGGCTCGTCTTGCCGGCCCCGGTTGGGCCGACGAACGCGACGATCTCGCCGATCCTCGCTTCCAGGTCGACGTCGCGGAGCGCGCGGCGACCGTCCGGATAGGTCAGCCCGACGCCCTTCATCTCGACGCCGCGCTTGATCCTGTCCAGTTCGATGCCGTCTCGCGTCTTCTCCGCCGGCAAATCCATCAGGAAGAACACCCGGCGCATGCCCGCGATGTCTCGCTGCCATTCGGTGTACATGAAGCCCCAGGCGCCGAACGTCGCGCTGAGGACGAAGAAGTAGTACGTGAGGACGAAGTAGTCGCCGGCGGTGAACGTGCCGTCGATGACGCGGCCCGCCATCACGATGAAGAACAGGACCTGGCTCAGCAGCAGCGCCAGGCTGAAGGCCTGCCGATACGTCAGGACGAGGAACCACTCCGTGCGGAAACGCTTGAACGACTCCGCGCTCGCTCGGCGGAATCGACGGCTCTCCCGCTCGTTCCCGCCGAGGCTCTGCACGGCGAGCACGTTGCTCATCCCCTCTTCGATGTTGCTCGTCGTGCTCGACCCGGAAGCGCGGCTGGCCTGGCCCCGGCGCCGCGACATCCGGGCAAACGGAAGCTCGATGAGCAACACGATCGGAAGGGCCAGCATGCCCAGCACGATGACCTCGGGCGCGGCACCGAAGTACGTGAACATGATGTAGAGCGTGATGACGACACCGAGCAGCCCGGAGTAGAGCCCCAGCGCAATGCCGTGAAGAAGCGCGCTGACGCTGGTCGTGTCGTACAGCACGCGGTAGACGCTGTCGCCGATCCGCAGGTCGTCCAGGGTCGTCATCGGCAGCGACCGGAGCTTCCCGGCTACCCGGGTTCGGAGGAAGTGGTTCATCGACTGCATGAGGCGGAGATGCACCCGGAAGTCGATGAATCCCAGGACGCCCGCCATCAGGCCGGAACCGAGGTTCGCCTGGTTCTCCGTCTGCGTGGCGATGTCGTGACCCTGGGCCAGGGTGCCGTGACCCTGCGGCGAGAGCGCCGTGGCGCCGCCGGAAGAGCCCGCCGAGGCCCCGGTGGGCGCCCCGCTGGGCGACCTGCCCGCGCCCCGGCTGGTGGTGAAGCCGAAGACCGTCACCATGAACACGCCGAGCAGGAACACCCAGAGCATCATCTCCACCGGCCCCATGCCGTCCAGCAGCAGCACGGCCGGCGCCAGGTAGGCAGGAAAGCCCGACGCGTCGCCGATGGGCATGCCCAGGATGACGTGGTCGACGACGACCTTGCCCGGCCAGGGCGCGACCAGCAGTCGAAAGACCAGCTCCACCGTGATGAAGCCGAGCTTCGCCGCGATCCGCCCGGCAAACAGCCGGAAGGTCGAGACGACCCGCGCGAAGATGCGCAGGACCTCCCGGAACGAAATGTCCGCGCCCAGGTCGAGAACGCTGGCGGCGCGGTCGAGCTGCTTCTCGTGCTCCCGCAGCGACGGCCGAGAAGCGCGAGCCGCCTCGGCCATCAACCGGCCTCGCCGGCCCGTCTCGACAGTCTCGCCTCGGTTTCCACGAATGACCGGTAGCGTCCGCCGTCCACTGCCTTCAGCTCGTCATGGGACCCGTTCTCGACGATCCGGCCGCCGTCGAGATAGAGGATCCGGTCCGCCTGCTGGATCGTCGAGATCCGGTGCGTGATCAGGAAGATGGCCCGGCCTTCGCCCCACGCCGAGAGTCGTTCCAGCACCCGGTGTTCGGTGTAGGCGTCGAGCGCGGCCGTCGGCTCGTCGAGAATAAGGATCGGAGCGTCCTTGACGATCGCCCGGGCGATCGAGAGGCGCTGGCGCTGGCCCGTCGACAGCTTGCCGCCGCGGTCGCTCAGGACCGTGTCCAGGCCTTCGGGCAGCCCGGCGACGTACTCGTCCACGCAGGCGACGCGGGCCGCCTCCAGCACCCGCTCGTCGCCCGCGTCGGGGACGACGTAGCGGATGTTGTCGCGCACGGACATACCGAACAGGACGTTCTCCTGCAGGGCGACCGAGACGTTGCCGCGCAGGCTGTCCACGTCCAGTGCGCGCAAGTCGACGCCGTCGATCGAGACCGTTCCCGAGTCGGGGTCGAACAACCGAAGCAGGAGACTGACCAGTGTGCTCTTGCCCGATCCCGTCGGCCCGACGATCGCCGTGATGCTGCCGGGTTCGACGGAGAGACTGACGTTCCGCAGAACCGGGCGGTCCGGCTCGTAAGCGAAGTCGACGTTGTCGAACCGGATCTCGCGGCGAAACGGCTGCATCGGCGCCGCGTCGGGAGCGTTCTTCACGTCCGGCTCGATGTCGAGGATGTCGAAGGACCGGTCGAGCCCCATCGCCATGTCCTGCGCCTGCGACCAGAGGGTGACGACGTTGCGCACGGAGACGCTCGACGCGCCGATCTGCTCCTGGGCCCAGTTGTAGGCGGCGAGGTTCCAGGTCACGAAACTGAGACCCACGAGGGCCACGAGCGCCGTCGCGAAGGTCTCCCGTTCGCCGTTGGCCCAGACCGCCATCAGGAACTGCGCGCTCAGAAGCGCCGCGGCGGCGATCGAGAAGGTGACGATGCCGACGACGGCCATCAGCGACCGGACCCGGAAGGACGCGTTGAAGGCCCTGACGGAATCCCGCTCAAGCCGCTCCTGCTCCCTGTCCGCGGCGCCGTAGGCCTTGATCACCCGGATCGCGGCGAACGTCTCCTGGACGCGCGACGTGAAGTCCGAGTTGGCCTCCCGGGCAGCGAGGGATCGCTCGCGCATCCGCGGCGAGAACCAGCGCCCCCACAAAACGGCGAGCAGGACGATGCTGAGCGCCATGCCACCGAGGATCGGGTCGAGCGCGGCCAGAAAGACGATGCCGATCGCGTAGGTGCTCAGCATCTGCATCGACTGGGTCACGTTGCCGATGACGGCCGTGACCTGGGCGCTGTCCTGGTAGATGCGGTAGACCGAATCGCCCACGCGGTGGTCGCTGTGGTAGCGCAGGGACAGCCCGAGCCAGCGCTCCACCAGCGCCATCCGCAGGTCCTGGTTCACACGCTGCATGATGAAGATGTAGTAGTAGGGCAGCAGCATCATCACCGGGAGCTGCGCGAACCAGCCGAAGACCATGAAGACCGCGTAGATCCACTTCAGGCTGTGCCGCTGCTCGGCGGTCAGCGGCGCCAGATCGATGTTCGGTTCGGCGGCGTCGGCGTCGGGTTCCGCGGCGTCCGCACCGGCCGCGGATTCTCCGGCGAGCTCCGACCGGCCGATGAAGTCGGCCAGGAACGGCGTCAGCGGCTCGGCCTGCAGGATGGACTGGCTGATCAGGTCCACCGAGAAGAGCGCGATCACCATCGTCAGCAGGGTCGAGGCCCACACCAGGACGAAGTAGTAGACGAGGTGGCTGCCGAGTCGGATGCGGAAGCGCAGCCTGCCGCCGTCGACCCGGTACTGGAGCACCCAGATGCAGACGCAGCCCGCCGCCACGAGCCCGACGTAGAGACTGTCGGCGAGACCTTCCACGCCGAACAGTGCGAACAGGAACGCCGCCGTGCCGGCGAGCACGAGCGCGAAGGACGCCCAGAGGTATGCGCGGCCACGGACGAAGAGGAGCGCCCACACGAGAACGGTCATCAGGACCGTGCCGGCCAGCAGGAGATCGTGGCGCCAGTCGGTTCCCGGGGGCGCCAGCCACAGGAGCGGGCCGAGCGCGGTCAGGACGGTGACCAGGGGCGGAACGTGACGGAAGCTCCACGCGCCGTCCGCGGCGGCGTCGCCGCCGGCGGCCTTGTTGCGCGGCAGTTCCCGCCAGCGGCCGACGATCTGGGGCCACAGGTAGGGCCAGGTCCGGACGAAGATCCGAAAGACGGCGACAAAGCCCTGCTCCTCCGGGGCCTTGCTCGGGGACTCCGGAGGGGTGTCCCCCTCGCCCCAGAAGGGGAGGGCGCGTGCCTGCTTCAGATCGTCCACACCGCCGGGAGCTTACGCCGCAGCGCTAGGGATCCGCGGTGCTCCTGCGGCCCTCGACCGTGTAGTCGCCCTCTGGGGGCACATCGAGGCTCAGGGCGCCGCGGAACGTGTCTCCTCTCACCTGCAGCCAGGCGCTCAGCTTGCCCACCGATCCCTTGCCCCAGTTCACCTGGGACCCGGACGCGAGGTACTCGTAGCTCAGGATGCCGTCCTCGAACCGGATCGCCGTGACCTCCATCTCGCCGTCCACCTCGTCGTGAAGGGCCGCGGCAAGAGCGCCGTCCTGCCCGGACACGGTCAGTACGCTACGGCGAAACTCGCCGAGGACCTTCGTCAGGACGTCCCATTCCCCGACCACCGCGGCGGGATCCGCCGGCTCCCCGACGCCCTTGACACCGGGGTAGTCACGCCAGAGCCACCGGAGCGTGTCGGGAAAGATGGCGCCGCCGTGCCTCAGATCGTGGCCGCCCGTGCCCATCTCGAAGAGGTAGTCGTAGCGGGCGAACATCAGGGCTGAGTCCATCTGGAGGTTCGCCAGCGCCCAGTTCCCCTCCGCGAGGTTGATGTCGTTCTCACCGTCCTGGAGGAAGACGCGGATCGGCTTCGGGTTCCCGCGGGTCTTGCGAATCAGGTACGGGTAGCGGGAACCGCCCTCGAGCCTCGTGTAGCTGCCGACGTGGCTGACGACCTTGCTGAAGGCGTCGGGACGCTGCCAGGCGACGGTGAAGGAGACCAGCCCGCCGTCACTCATGCCGGCGATCGCCCGGCCGGCCGCCTCGCCCGTCAGGTTGTAGTCCTTGCCGACCTCCGGGAGGATCTCCTCCAGCAGGAAGCGCGCGTAGGTGTCGTCGAGGGGCACGTACTGCGCGTCGCGCTGGTCCCAGGGGACTTCCTTCATGCCGGGATTGATGAAGACGCCGATCGTCACCGGCATCTCGCCCCGCTGGATCAGGTTGTCGAAGACGGTCGGCGCCCTGACGGGACCCTCGGGTTCCACGTAGAACTGACCGTCCTGGAAGACCATGACGGCCGCGGGCTCGGCGTCGGTGTACTGGGCGGGGACATAGACCCAGTACTCGTGCGTGGTGCCCGGGTAGATGCGGCTGGCGTCCCAAGCGCGCTTCTCCACCGTGCCCGTCGGGACGCCTTCCTGGGGCAGGGAGTCGGGGCCGAGCGTGTACTCGGCCCCGCCGGCTCCGGTCGCCATCAAGAAAAGCAACAGGGGGATCGGAAAGCGTCCGATCCCCCTGCCCATGACTACAGCGCCGGTGACGCTAGTTGAACGGCCGGAAGCGGAGCTGCACGCCGGCCTCGCGGGGGGGCGTCACGAAGCCCAGGGCCGGGACGCCCCCGTTCCCGGAGATCGGCAGGTACTCGAGGACCGCGACCTCGTCCAGGATGTTCTTGACGAACAGCGAGATCGACCACCTGTCGCTCGGAGCGCTCCAGGTGCCGCCCACGTCCAGCCGATCGAACGCCGGCAGCTCCCAGATGTCGACGTTGCCGATGCTGGGGAACGCCGACTCGGTATAGGCGTAAGTCGACTGGAACGAGAGGTGGCCCGCGGAGACGAGCGACTTGAACCAGGACGCCGTCAGCGCCAGCTTGTTCTGCGGCGCCTTCGGCAACCGGTTGCCGGTCTGATCCGTCGGCAGATCGTACTCGCTGGTGGCCGGCTCGCCGGTGTCGAAGTTGATGTAGTTCCAGGTCGCCGTCTGGGCGTCAGGGTGGCCGTCGATCACCGAGGAGTGCGGACCGATCTCCGAGTCCTGCCAGGCAAAGAAGCCCCGGAGCCCGAAGGAGCCGATCCGGTAGCTGAACTCCAGGTCCACACCCTGAATCGTCGTGTCGGGAATGTTCGCCGTGTACTCGACGAGCGGCGTGTCGGAGTAGATCGACACCGGGATCTCCACGCCCGGCGGCGGCGCCTGCGTCGCGCTGAGCTGGTAGTCGTCGAACTGGTTGTACCAGAGGCCGGCCGAGAGCTGCAGGCGCGAGTCGAGGAAGAAGCCCTTCGCCCCCAGCTCGTAGTTCACCAGCGTCTCTTCCTTGATGTAGGGGGGCACCCGGCCCGGCAAGCCGATGTTGAATCCGCCGGAACGGAAGCCCGTGGAGATCCGGCCGTACATCAGGTGGCCGGCGTCCGTCGTGCGCTCCAGAGCGAGGTGGCCGATCGGCCGCGCCCAGGTCTGGGGGTACGGGTTGCCCTCGCCCGCGAGCGCGATCGTGACCGGGGCGCCTCCCAGTGCCAGCGTGAAGAACCCGCCCTGGTCCACGGGCCTCTGCGCCTTCTCGTCTTCGGTGTAGCGAACGCCGCCCGAGAGCGCCCAACTGTCGTTGAACCGGTAGTCGGCACTGAAGAACGCCGCCTCGGTCCAGTTCCTGCCAAAGTTGAAGAAGCTGAGCAGGTGGCTGAGATCGTTGCCGTCGGGGCAGTACCAGTAGAGCCCTTCGTCGTCGCCCGCCGGGTCGGTCGTGCCGATCCCGAATCCCTCGACGATCTTGGTCAGGACATCCTGGCAACTGTTGACCTCGACGAAGCCCCAGACCGGCGAAACCCTCCGGGCCTGTTCATCGGCCGTCCCGAAGCGGTACGGGATCTGCAGGTCATGGCGGTGGATCGTCCCGGACCTCGTGTTCTTGTACCTGAAAACGCCGCCAATGAAGTTGAAGTCGCCGGCGTAACTCGACCTGAACAGGAGTTCCTGCGAGTCTTCCTCGTACTCGAACGGAAGGTCGTAGAACGAGTTCGAAAACTGCACCGTTCCGTCGGGACACAGGCCGTCCCAGCGGCCAGGCGTACAGGACGTCAGCGTGTGGTCCAGCGAGTTCGGGTCGCCGCCTATTCCCGTACCGCCCGGCGGCGTGCCGAGCGGCACCCGGTTCGTGTAGTCGGCGTCCCGGAGCGCACGCTGCACCGTTTCGCCGCTGCTCGCGTTGAAGCTGATGCCGAGGGACCTCGAGACCTGCCAGTCGGCCCGCAGCACGCCGAAGTCGCTTTCGCTTTCGTTGGAGCCGGGGTAGTTGAACGCCACCCTGTTCTGGATGTCGCCGGGGCAGTTCCACGCCGGGAGATCGAAGCCACAGCTCGGATCGAGGGCCGGATTCGGAGTTTCCCAGAGGTAGTAGCGGTCCCGCGAATAGCCGGCGATCGTCCGGTCCACGTTCGAAAGCTGCACGAAGCCCCGCGGCGTCCCGCGGTCCTCCACGCGGGACACGCGCACCCTCGCGGAGAACCGATCGGTTTCGGCGCGAAGCTGCGGCGCGTAGAACGTCTGATCGGGTGCGTCATGGTCGCCGCCCGCCCCGACGTTCTCCTGCCTGCCGTCGCCCGTGTGTGTGCCGGCGGTCAGGCGGAAGCTGAACGGACCGTCGCCGAGCGGGCCGCCGAGCGCCCCGTTCAAGCGCTGCTGCGAGATGTCTGTGACCTCCCCCATCAGCTCGGCATCCCAGTGATCCGTGGGGCCCTTGGTGACGACGTTGATCGCGCCCGCGATCGAGTTGCGGCCGTTCAGGGTTCCCTGGGGTCCGCGTGCCACCTCGACCCGTTCGAGATCGAATCCGCCGCCGGGCGTCGCGCCGTAAACGCCCAGCGTGTAGGCGCCGTCGACGTACGTGGCGACGGCATAGTCACTCTGGTCGTACTGGGCGTTCCTGGTGCCGATGCCCCGCATGACCGTTCCCTGGCCCTGCTGTTCGATCTCGTCGCCGAACTGGAGGCCCGGAACCAGGTTCTGCAGATCCGTCCTCTCCTGGATCACGAGCTCCTCGAGCAGACTCGAATCGAACGCCGAGATCGTCATCGGCACTTCCATGACGTTCTCCTCGACCCGTTCCGCCGTGACCATGACCGTGTCGTGGTAGGCGGGACGAATCTCGAAGGACGCCGTGGCGCCGCTCGCCGTCACGTCGACCGCCTGGCTCGAGGACTGGAACCCGTCGAGGCTGACGGTGGCCGTGTACGCGCCGGCCGCGACTCCCGTGATCGAGAACGCGCCGTCGGCGTCGCTCATGGCGGACCCCGCCTCGCTGCCGTCGGCGCCCTCCAGACTGACCATCGCGCCGGGGACCGGGTCCCCGTTCGTGTCGCTGACCGTTCCCGAGACAGTGCCGCTCTGAGCCCACGCGGGCAAGGTCAGAAGCGACAGGGCCAGAAGAAGGACGAGGACTTTGGTGGTCCTGGGTACGGCTCGGGGTCTGCTCTCCATATCGGTTCTCCCTCCGATTGTCCCGCCGACACCGGCGCACCGGCGAGCTAGCTGTTGGTGCGCTGAACATGATACACCGTTCAAGGTTCGACGTCGTAACTCGGCACCGAAGATCCAACCTGATGAATATGCCTCTACGCCAGGACCACGCGGAACGCGTCTACGCCGGCGTCCTTGGCAAGGTCATCGGCGTCTACCTCGGTCGACCCTTCGAGGGTTGGCCCTACGAGTGGATCCGGAAGCGGCTGGGCGACATCGAGTACTACGTCCACGACCGGCTCGACGTTCCCCTGATCGTCACCGACGACGACATCACGGGGACCTTCACCTTTCTGCGGGCGCTCGAAGACCATGGCTCCGGCGCCGGTCTCAGTTCGCGGGAAGTCGGCGAGACCTGGCTCAACTACCTGATCCGGGAGCGCACGGTGCTGTGGTGGGGCGGCCTCGGCAACTCCACCGAGCACACCGCTTACCTTCGCCTTGTGAGCGGGATCGAGGCGCCCGCGAGCGGCTCGATGGAGTTGAACGGCAAGGTCGTGGCGGAGCAGATCGGCGCCCAGATCTTCATCGACGGCTGGGCGATGGTCGCTCCCGGCGATCCGGACCTGGCGGTCCGCCTCGCGACCGCGGCCGCGCGGGTGAGTCACGACGGCGAGGCCGTGTACGGCGCTCGCGTCCTTGCCGCGATGGAGTCGATGGCGTTCGTCGAACGGAACACCGGCAAGCTCCTCGACGCCGCCCTCGGCTACATCCCGCCGGACTCCGTGATCGCCCGGATGATCGGCGATCTGCGGCGCTGGCACGCCGCCGACAGCGACTGGCGTGCCAACCGCGCCCGGCTCGCCGAGCGCTACGGCTACGACAAGTACGGCGGCAACTGCCACATGGTCCCCAACCACGGCCTGATCATCCTCGCGCTGCTCCACGGCGAAGGCGACTTCGCCGAGACGCTGAAGATCGTCAACACCTGCGGCTGGGACACCGACTGCAACTCGGGCAACGTCGGGTGCCTCCTCGGGATCAAGGAGGGTCTGGCCGGCATCGAGAGGGGCCTGGAGAAAGGGCTCGACTGGCGCGGTCCGGTGGCCGACCGCATCTACCTGCCGACCGCCGACGGCGGCCGGGCGATCAGCGACTGCGGCCATGAAGCGCTGCAGATCGTCAACATGGGGCGCCAGCTTGCCGGCGAGGAGACGCTGGCGCCCAAGGATGGCGCGCAGTTCCACTTCGCCTTTCCCGGCTCGGTCCAGGGATTCCAGGTCGCGGATGGTGAGGCCGAGATCGTCAACGTCACCCTGCCTTCCGGCGACCGCGCCCTGCGCATCGACGCTTCGGGAGAGGCCCGGATCGGCTCTCCCGTCTTCATCCCCTCGCTGGAGACGGCGAAGTGGTTCGAGGGCCGCGTCTATCCGTTGATGGCTTCGCCGCGGATCTTCCCGGGCCAGACCGTCGAGGCGACGCTCAGTGCAGGCGAGGACGGCGTGCGGGCCAACGTCTACCTCGGCTACTACGGCGAGAATGACGAGACCGCCACGTTCGACGACGACACCGTCGAACTCGAGTCCGGCGAGAGCGCCCGGGTGTCGTTCACCGTCCCGGACCTGCCCGGCCCCGTCTTCTCCGTGGGCGTCCGCGTTCAAGGCCCGGCTGGAGCCCTGTTCCTGGAGTCCCTGAAGTGGTCAGGCGCACCCGAGTTCCGGCTCGAGCGCTCGACCCACCGTGGCACGATGTGGCGTCGCGCCTGGGTCAACGGCGTTGATCTGCTGACCAAGGGAACGGAGATGTTCCGGCTGGTCCAGAACGCCGGCATGGGTCTGCTGATGCAGGGAACCCGGGAGTGGCGCGACTACTCCTTGACCGCCGACGTGACGCCCCACCTCGTCAAGAGAGCCGGCGTCGCCACCCGAGTCCAGGGGCTCACCCGCTTCTACGGCCTGCTCCTGGCTCCCGGGAACCGCGTGCAGCTCGTGCGCGTGGTGCACGCCGAACAGGTGCTGGCCGAAGCCGACCTCGAGTGGCGACTGGGAGAGACCTGCGAGCTGACCCTCGAGGTCCGCGGCAGCCGTCTCGTCGGCAAGGTCGACGGCGCGCCCCTCCTTGAGGCGACCGACGACGCCCTCGATTGCGGCGCCGTCGGCCTCGTGATCGAAGAAGGGCGCCTGGGTGTCGACCGGGTCGAGGTCCGCCCTGTCACCTAAACTGAGTCTGCACTCACGATATGATCGGGTTCGACCGCGAGCACCCCGAAGAAGCAAACAGAGGCTCCCCATGAATCAGAGAGCGCCCCGCATCCTGAGCGCGACCCTCGTCCCGGCCGCGGCCCTCGCCACCGCCCTCGTCGCGACAGTCCCGGCAACCGCTGCCGACGAGCCGACCTACACGCGCGACATAGCACCCATCTTCTTCAAGAACTGCGTGCAGTGCCACCGGACCGGCGAGGTCGCGCCGATGTCGCTGATGACCTACCGGGAGGCGCGGCCGTGGGCCCGCTCGATCGCCCGCGCCGTCGAGAACCGCGACATGCCGCCGTGGAGCGGCGAGTCCGACAACCACGTCTGGTCGAACGACCTCTCGCTGACCGACAGCGAGATCGAGACGATCGTCAACTGGGCAAAGTCCGGCGCCCCGCAGGGCGATCTTGCCGACCTGCCCGAAGCCCCGACCTTCCCGAAGGGCTGGAAGCTCGGCGAGCCCGACTTCGTCGTCACGCTCGACAGCATCGAGGTGCCGGCCGAAGGCGAGGATCTCTTCCCGCAGCAGGTAATCGAGGTCGACCTCGGCGAGCCGCGCTGGGTCCGCGCGATCGAGTTCCTGCCGGAAGACTCCCGCGTCACCCATCACTTCCTGACGACCTATGTGAGCGAGCTGAACGAGGGTGATCCGGCCGCCTCGGGCGTCCTCGGCATCTGGACGGCCGGCATGCCGCCTTACGTCTTCCCGGACGGCGTCGGCCGCCGCTTCGGCTCGAAGCTCCGCATCGTCGTCGATCAGCACTACCACCCGATCGGCGAAGCGACCCGTGACGCCTCGCGGATCGGGCTCCACTTCGGCGAAGGTGAGCTGGAGAAGGAGGTCATCACGATTCCGGTGACCAACACGGGCCTGCGCATTCCGCCGGGCGCCGCGCACCACGCCGAGAACGCCCACTACCTGTTCGACAGGGACGTCCAGATCCTCGCGTTCAGCCCGCACATGCACGTCCGCGGCAAGGCGATGACCTACGTCGTCACCTATCCCGACGGCTCAACAGAGACCCTGCTGGACGTGCCGAAGTACGACTACAACTGGCAGTGGCTCTACTACCCGACCGCACCGATCGACATTCCGGCCGGCAGCCGCCTCGACGTCACCGCCGTCTGGGACAACTCCGAGGACAACCCGGCCAATCCGGATCCGACGAAGGAGATCATCTACCGCGGCGACACGTTCAGCGAGATGTTCAACGGCTTCATCGAGGTCACCCGGAAGGAAGGCGTTCTCTTCGAGCAGCAGAACCAGAGAGAACAGGTCCTCGACCTGCTGGCGCTGCATCCCACGAAGGACTCCTACGTGTCCGGAGCCTTCATGGGCTTTCACGTCCCGCGGGAAGGCGAAGGCTGGCTCTACATGGGCGGCATCTACTCGATCGTCCTCGACGACTTCGAGTGGCAGGGCGACGCGCTTCGGATCACGACCCAGTTCCCCACCCTCAACGCGAGCGCCACGACGACCGTGATCGAGGGCCGGCTCAACGACAAGGGTCAACTCCAGGGAACGGTCACGATCGGCGCGGACACCGACCAGCCGCAACAGATGCCGCTGTTCGCCGAGCCGGTCGGAGGCGGGACGGCGTCATCCGCGGGTCCGTAGCAAGCCTCTGACGAAGCCTCTGCACATCGAGACGCCGCTCTTCGAGTCGCGGCCGCTGTCGATCCAGGCCGGCCGCAGCGTCTGGCTGAAACTCGACGCGCTGCAGCCACCTGGCTCGTTCAAGATCCGGGGCATCGGTCACGCTTGCCAGGAGTACGTCCAGCGAGGCGCCAAGCGTCTGATCTCCTCTTCCGGCGGCAACGCGGGAATCGCGGTCGCCTACGCCGGGCGTCACCTTTCAGTGCCCGTCCTCATCGTGGTGCCCGAGACCACGTCCGAGTTGGCCAAGGCCCTGATCCGGCGCGAAGGCGCCGAAGTCATCGTCCACGGAGATTCCTGGCAGGAAGCGAACGAACTGGCCATGTCGACGGTCGGTGAGTCCGACGTGCTGGTTCATCCGTTCGACGACCCGCTCGTCTGGCAAGGGCACTCCACCCTGATCGACGAAGTCGCGGGATCGGGGATCAAGCCCGGCGCTCTGGTCGTGTCCGTCGGCGGAGGCGGACTGCTGTGCGGTCTCGTCGATGGGCTGAGGCGGAACGGCTGGTCCGACGTCCCGGTGATCGCCGTCGAAACGGAAGGCGCCGACTCCCTGGCTCAGTCGGTGCGAGCGGGCCACCGGGTCGAGTTGCCCGCCATCACCAGCCTCGCGATCACGCTGGGCGCGAAGAAGATCTGCCAAAGGGCATTCGACTGGACCAGGGATCATCCGCTTCGGAACCTCGTGGTCTCGGATCGGGCCGCCGTCTCCGCATGTCAGCGATTCCTCGCCGATCACCGGGTCGTCGTCGAGCCGGCCTGCGGCGCATCGCTCGCCGCCGTGTACGACGGCGCACCGGAGTTGGACGACTTCGACTCCGTCCTGGTCATCGTCTGCGGCGGCGCTACGACGACGTTGGAACAGTTGGCAGAATGGGCGGATGGCGATGCGTGACGAAGTCTTGCTGGCTGTCCTCGCGCTAGCCGTCGGTTGCGCCGGTCCCGAGGAGCCGCCCGCAGGTGCGGAAACCGGGGCCGACAACGCAGCCGTCGATGCGATCTTCGCTTCCTGGGACGAGCCCGATTCACCGGGATGCGCTCTCGCCGTGGCACGGGACGGCGAGTTCGTCTACACGCGCGGCTACGGCTACGCCAACCTGGACTACGACATTCCGGTCACGCCGCAGACGGTCTTCGACGTAGCTTCCGTGACCAAGCAGTTCGTCGCCGCTGTCGCCAACCTGCTGGCACTGGACGGCACGGTCTCGCTCGACGACGGGGTCCGCGAGTGGCTTCCGGAACTGCCCGAGTACGCGTCGGCGATCACGCTCCGGCACCTGATCCACCACACGGGCGGTCTGCGCGACTATCTGAACCTGTTCCCGCTCGCCGGCGCCGGCGACTACTACTCGGTCTCCCGCGAGCAGCTCCTGGCGATGATGTCGCGGCAGCGCGCTCCGGTGTTCGCTCCGGGCGAGCGTTACGCGTACAGCAACACCGGTTACATGCTGCTGGCCCACGGCCTCGAGCGCGCCGCCGGCAAGTCGCTGGGCGCACTCGCCCACGAGCGGATCTTCGAACCGCTCGGGATGGACGGCAGCCTGATGTACGAGAACCGCGAGGAGATCATCCCGCGGCGCGCCACCGGCTACCACCGGGACGACGAAGGTGAGCTGCGCATCGTCCACAACTACAACTTCGAGATCGCCGGCGACGGACAGCTCTACACGACGGTCGAGGATCTGCTGCGCTGGGACGACTACCTGCACGGCGCCGACAGGCCGGCGATCTACGATTCCATGCTGACCGAGGGAACGCTCAACGACGGTGAACCGATCGGCTACGCCCACGGGATCACGCCCGGTGAGTATCGGGGCCTGCGCACGGTGGGGCACAGCGGCCATTCCTGGGGATTTCTGACCGAGCTCAGGCGGTACGTGGAGCCGCGCCTCTCGATCGCCGTCTCCTGCAACGCCGAGTTCGGAGCTCCCGGAGAACTGGCGCGGCGGGTCGCCGACCACTACCTGGCGAATCAGCTCGGACCCGAAGAGAGCGACGACGAGGAGGACGACGCCGGCGACGAGGAAGAGGAGTCGCCTCCCGTGCCATCACTGTCACCCGCCGAGCTGGCCGAGTTCGCCGGCAGCTTCTTCTCCTTCGAGCTGGACGCCACCTACCGGTTCGCTGTCGGGGACGACGGACTGGTGGTGCGCGTCGAGCAGCAACCCGCGCTCGAGGTGCAGCCGGTCGCCGAGAACGAGTTCCGGGTCGAGTTCGAGAGCCGGGGGTGGGCGGCGTCACCGGCACGGCTGGAGTTCGACCGCGACGCATCCGGCGCGGTCACCGGCTTCAGCCTGAGTTCGGGGTCGGAGCGGGGGCTGGTGTTCGAGAAGCAGCCGGGTCTGGAGGTTCGATGAGGACGGTCCGGCGCACCCAGTGTGCAG
Source organism: Acidobacteriota bacterium (assembly GCA_011525365.1). Taxonomy (GTDB): domain Bacteria; phylum Acidobacteriota; class Thermoanaerobaculia; order Multivoradales; family Multivoraceae; genus Multivorans. The sequence goes on along the minus strand of WTGQ01000002.1, from coordinate 576,326 downwards.
CGATGTTGCTCGGCGCCGGCTTCGCCCTGACGGCCTGCGCCCCCGGCGACTCGACGCCCGCCGGCACGGTCATCGTGAACGCCCGCGTCATCGACGGCAGCGGCGGACCGTCCCGGGACGTCAACGTCCGCATCGAAGGCGACCGCATCGTCGCCATCGGCGACTTCGAACCCTCACCAGGCGACACCGTCATCGCCGCGGACGGCCTGGTCCTGGCGCCCGGCTTCATCGACGTCCACAGCCACCACGACGGCAAGCTGTTCGAGCTTCCCGAAGCTCTGGCGGCGGTCAACCAGGGCATCACGACGATCGTGGCCGGGCAGGACGGAGGTCACCAGTACCCGCTCGCCGAGTTCTTCGCCCAGATCGACGCATCGCCCGCCGCCGTCAACGTCGCTTCCTACGCCGGTTTCGGAGTGCTCCGCGAAGAGGTCATGGGCGAGGACTACCAGCGCCACGCAACGCCGGACGAGGTAGCCGCGATGACGGATCTGCTGCGGACCGAACTGGAAGCCGGCGCGCTCGGACTCTCGTCCGGGCTCGAGTACGACCCGGGGTCCTTCTCCACCACCGAAGAGGTGGTGGAACTCGCCCGCGTGGCGGCCTCCCACGGCGGCACCTACATCAGCCACATCCGCAGCGAGGACCGGTACTTCTGGGAAGCGATCGAGGAGATCATCCGGATCGGCCGGGAGGCCGACCTCCCCGTCCAGGTGACCCACATGAAGCTCGCCATGAACAACTGGTGGGGTCAGGCCGAAAGGCTCCTCACCAGACTGGACGAGGCCCGGGCCTCCGGCGTCGAGATCACGGCGGACATCTACCCCTACCGGGCCTGGAGCACCTCCTTCACCTGGCTCACGACCGTGTTCCCCGACCGCGATCTCGACCGGCGGGACGGCGCCGAGTACATCCTCCGCGACCTGCTCTCGCCCGACGACGTCCTCCTCCCCGACTTCCTGCCGGAACCGGCCTACAACGGCCTGACGCTCGCCGAGATCGCCGAAGTCCGCGGCGCCGACGTGGAAACGACCCTGATGGATCTGCTCAAGGCCGACACCGAGATGGGCGGCGAATCCTCAATGATCGGTTTCGCCATGGACGAACCCGACATCGAGGCAATCATGGCCTGGCCGCACACCGTGATCTGCAGCGACGGCGGCCTCGACGGCTCCCATCCGCGCGGGTTCGGCGCCTTCACGCGGTTCCTCGGCCGCTACGTCCGCGAGCGCAACGTGGTCAGTCTCGAGGAAGGCATCCGCAAGATGACCTCACTCTCCGCCGAGCACCTGAGGATCACGGATCGCGGCGCGATCGAGGAGGGGCACTACGCCGACCTCGTGCTGTTCGACCCCGAGACCGTCATCGACCGCTCGACCTACGAGGACCCGCACGTCGTTTCGGCAGGCATCAAGAAGGTCTGGGCCAACGGCGAACTCGTGTTCGACGGCGGCGAAACGACCGGCAACCGGCCGGGCAGAGTGCTTCGGCGCTCCGGATCCTGAAGCGGAACTCGTTTCCCAATGAGCGTCTCCGTCTGTCTTACTTTCGACTTCGACGGCATATCGGAGTAGCCGAGATCAGATGGCACAGGGATTCACGGACCGCGACGTACCCGACCAGTCGGGGCGGACGTTTCTGGTCACCGGCGCGAACACCGGCATCGGCTTCGAGACGGCCAGGGTGCTGGCGAGGCGGGGCGCCCGCGTACTGCTGGGATGCCGCTCCGAGGTGCGAGCCGCCGCTGCGATCGCCAGGATCCACGCCGAATCCCCCGAGGCCGACCTCGAATTCCTGGCCCTCGACCAGGCGGACCTGGCAAGCGTCCGCGCGGCCGCCGAGCGGGCCGCCGCCGAGCCGCGTCTCGACGTGCTCGTCAACAACGCGGGCATCATGGGGGTGCCGCGCACCCTGACCGTCGACGGCTTCGAGGCGCAGTTCGGAGTCAATCACCTCGGCGCGTTCGCGCTCACCGGGCGACTCCTGCCGAGGCTGGAACGAACCGAAGGCAGCCGGATCGTGATCACCGCCAGCCTCGCCCACCGCGGCGGCCGGATCCACTGGGAGGACATCGACGGCGCGAAGCTCTATTCGCGCCAGACGCGCTATCGGCAGAGCAAGCTGGCCAATCTGATGTACATGTACGAGCTTCACCGACGACTCAGGGCCCGCGGGTCCCGGACGATCGCCGTCGCCTGTCATCCCGGCCTGGCGCAGACCGAGATCGGCCGCAACTTTCCCCTCATCCAGGCGGCCGCGCCCCTGATTCGCGTTTTCTTCAACACCCAGGCGATGGGCGCCTGGCCGACTCTCATGGCGGCGACCGCACCCGGACTCACCGGAGGCGACTACTACGGGCCACGGAACTGGGAAGTAAGCGGTCCGGCCGGCGGGGCCTGGTCGTCGCCGGCCAGCCGCGATCCGGAACTCGGCAGGCGGCTGTGGGAGCTGTCGGTGGACATGACGGGAGTGGATCCTGGAATCTGAACGCATCGAGACGCAGGTGCTGATCGTCGGCGGCGGTCCGATCGGCCTGATGGGCTCGCTGCTGCTGTCCCGGCTTGGCGTCAGATCGCTGGTCGTCGACCTGCGTGGACGCACCAGCACGCACCCGCGATCCCGGCTGCTGGACGCGCCGTCGGTCGAGTTGATGCGCGAGGTCGGCGTGGAGCAACAGGTGATCGACACCGGCCTCGGTCCCGACTGGACCGAGTACAACCGCTGGTTCGACTGCCTGGCGGGCAGGGAGATCTGCCGCGTCCCCACGCCGTCGTTCCACTCGGTCCGGACCGCCCGAAGTTCCTCCATGCCCGTGATGACGGCGCAGGACTACGTCGAGGCGATCCTCTTCGACAAGGCTGCGTCGGACCCGAACGTCGACCTTCGCTTCTCCACGACCGCGAGCGGACTGACCCAGGACGACACTGGCGTCTCCTGCACCATCCGCGACAACCGCACCGGTAACGCGACCCTCGTTTTCGCCGGGTTCGCGATCGGCGCCGACGGTCTCCGGAGTTCGACGCGCGCCGCCATCGGCACGACGCTGGAGGCCGACTTCATGGACGTCTTCTTTCAGGACGTCATCTTCGAGGCGGACTTCTCAAGACACACCAGCGACCGTCAGGGCGGCCTGCTCTTCATCGCCCACCCGATGGGGGCCGCCGTCTTCCAGCCACTCGACGGCGTACGGCGCTGGCGCTGCCAGATCGGCGGATTCGACCGCACGCAGCAGATGACCGCGGAGTTCGCCGAGAACTGGATCCGGTCGGCCCTCGGTGCGGACGATCCGGTCCCGATCGACGTGCTGACGATGACGGAGTGGCAGTTCCAGCCGGGCCGCGCCGGCCGTCTCGGCGAAGGCCGCATCTTTCTGGCCGGCGACGCCGCGCACGTGTTCATTCCGACCGGCGGCCTCGGCAACAACACCGGTTTCGTCGGCATCCGCAACCTGGCGTGGAAGATCGCGTTCGTGCTCCGCGGCGCCTCGCCCGCTTCCCTGCTCGAGACGTACGACCTCGAGCATCAGCCGGTCGCCGAGCAGCGCGTCGCGGCCGGGCGGCGCAACGCGCAACTGTCCGGAGGGATCTTCCGGGCGTTCCACGAGGGCGGCGACACGCAAGCGGCTGCCCGGAACTGCCGTCAGTACGGGGAGTACGAGGGGCTGATCTACGGCTACGAGTTGACGTCGGAGCTCTGCGTACGCGACGAAGAGCCCGCGCCCGAGGTGGAGAATTCCGTCTGCGACTACGTGCCCGTGGTGCGGTCGGGCCGACGGGCGCCGAACCTCTGGCTGGACGGGAGCTGGACCCGCTCCGTTCTCGACTGGAACGGCCTGGGCTACACCGCCGTGCTGGGGGCGCGCGTGGACCCCGGGCCGTGGCGGGCCGCGGCCGGCGCGCTCGCCGAGAGCGGGTTCCCCATCCGGACCGCACGGCTGCCGGAAGTCGAGGCCGAATCGCCGTACGACAACGGGGAGATCGTCCTCATGCGCCCCGACGGAATCGTCGCCGACCATTGGGAGGCCGCGACTGCGTGTGCCGGCAAGGAAACGGCGCGCCTGGCGCGCATGCTGCCGATGGCGGAGTAACCGCTGGCCGGTCGACATCGTCAGACTTGCAGGGGCAGCTCCGCCCCTGGTTCCGAGAGAATGTTCCGGCAATGACCAGAGCCAGGATCGCTGGCGGCACTGCCGCGCTCTTGCTGTTCGCCCTTCTCGTGGCTCTCGGCCTCGTCGCGGCCCGGCTGCTGCGAGACCTGGACGCCAACGTGTCGCCGGCGATTCCCCGCTCACCCGCGACGTCGGCGGAGGCCCGAAAGGACCTCCCGGAGAGTGGCTTCCTCTACGGACACGTCACCACCAGGAGCGGCGCTGCCTACGAGGGACGGCTGCGCTTCGGCGGCGACGAGGAGGCGTTCTGGGGCGACTACTTCAACGGCTTCAAGGAGGAGAACCCCTGGGCAGCGAAGGTGCCGCCCGAGCAGCTGACGGAGAGCCGGCCGGTCACCGTTTTCGGCGTCGAGATCACCCGGCGCAAGCGGAAGCTCAACCTGGGCCGGCCGTTCATGGCGCGCTTCGGCGACATCCAGCGCGTCGAGCCGAGCGGCCGCGAGCTACTCGTGACCCTCAAGAGCGGGACCGGGTTCGTCCTCAACCGCTTCGATGCCGACGACTTCGCGGACGGCGTGCGGGTTTGGGACGACCAGCACGGCGTCGTCGACCTCGGAGAACGCCAGATCCGCGCCATCGACCTCCTTCCGACCGCCGAACTGGAGGAGGTTCCGGACCGGCTGCACGGCACGGTGCACACGGCGCAGGCGAGCTTCACCGGCTTCGTCCAGTGGGACCGGCAGTCCAGCGTCGGCTCCGACGAGCTTCAGGGCCGGACCGCCGACGGGGAGTTCAGCCTGCGCTTCGACGCCATCCGCAGCATCGCGCGCGACTCGGATGACAGCGCGCTGGTGACACTGTACGACGGTGGCGAGCTCGTCCTCTCCGGCAACCGTGCCGTCGGACGCGGCAATCGCGGCGTCTACGTCGACGACCTCCGCTACGGTCGGGTGCTCGTCTCGTGGGCGGCTTTCGAGCGGTTCGACCTCGGTGACGCCGCCGGCAGCGGCCCCGCCTACGACGATTTCCCGGCCGGGCAGCCGCTCTCAGGCACCGTCACCACCCGCTCAGGCAGTCGTCTCACAGGCCGGCTGGTCTTCGACCTCGACGAAAGCGAAACGACCGAGACACTCGACGCGCCACGCGGCGGCGTGGACTACACGATTCCCTTCGGCCTGGTTGAGTCCATCGTGCTTCCGGGCCAGGAGGCCTGCAGCGACGGTCGGCATGCCGCGGTGACGCTACAAAGCGCCGAAACCCTGGAACTCGAGTGCGCCGGCGACCTCGGCGCCGCCAACGCCGGCATGCTGATCTACGTTGACGCCGGCAAAAGCGCCGAGTACGTGGCGTGGGACGAAGTCGAGCGGATCAACCTCGAAGCGATCCTCGTCGCCGACACACCGACTCGCGCCCAGTCCGCCGACGGCCAGTGGATCTCCTGGCGCGAGCACATCGTTGACGACGTCGCCATCGGCGGCGTCCCGATCCGCGGCGGCGACGGACTCCAGATGGGCGATCTCGACGGTGACGGCCACCTCGACATCGTCTCGGTCCACGAATCGGACACCGAGTACGGCAACGTCGGCCAGGGGCACGTCCGGCTCGCGTTCGGCGGCCCCGATCCCGCTACCTGGCACCTGGCGACCCTCGCCGAAGGTGACGAGGCCGCCGCCGCCGAGGACGTAGCCATCTCCGACTTCGACGGTGACGGCGATCTCGACATCGTCGCCGCCTGCGAGCTGGCCCACCTCATCTACTTCGAGAATCCCGGAACCGGCACCGAAGAAGCGGCCGCCGCCCTGCGCAGCGGCGACTGGCCGCGGGTGATCCCGGCAGTGACGAAGGACCGCGGCTCATACATCCGGGTGTTCACCGCGGACCTCGACGGCGACGGACGGCCGGAGGTCGTCGCCCCGAACAAGGGCGCGCAGAATCCGGACCGGCGGACCACGGAAAAACACGCCATCTCCTGGTTCGACACGACGGCCGACCCGCTCTCCGGCGACTGGATCGAGCACGAGATCGTCCGCGTGATCTGGCCGATCAACTCCCAGACCGTCGATCTCGACGGCGACAGCGATGTCGACATCGTCGGCGGATCGACCGGCGAGGGCCGGATTTTCTGGTTCGAGAACCGCAGCGCGGGCGACGGCGATGTCGAACTCGTGGAACGCCCGATCCGGATCGAGGGCACGACGACGACCGCGGACACGCCCCGGCCGCCGAACGCCCCCCGGACCGGCGCCCTGCTCAACGGCTTCAACATGGCCTTCGTCGACCTCTCGGGCGACGACTGGCTGGACCTCGCGACGGTCGAGTTCGGCGGCGTCCTCGTGTGGCTGGAGCAACCGGCCGATCCGGCGGGCGCCTGGCGATTGCGGCCGATCGGCCGCCTGACGCCGGACAACCTGGTCGGCTTCGCCTTCGCCGACATCGACGGCGACGGCGACCTCGACGCCATGTCGGGCGCCTACAGCCGCAGTGGACGGGCGGAAGACCGCGAGGTCGAGCCCGACACGCCGCTCGGACGGCTCGCCTGGTTCGAGAATCCCGGCGACCTCGATGGCGAGTGGACGCGGCACGACATCTCGCGCCGCAAGCGCGGCATGTTCGACAGCTTCGTCGCCCGCGACCTGGACGGCGACGGCGACGTCGACTTCGCCGGCACTCGCGGCAACAGCGCCGACTTCGACGGCGTGTACTGGCTCGAACAGGTGCGGACCGCCGAGCCGGTCGCCGCGTTCGACCAGGCCCGCAAGACCGAGAGCGAGCAGATGCCGCTGCCCTGAGAAGCCGACTAGTCCGTATCCGGCCGGTCGTCCGGGACGAAGCCGTCGCGGTTCGGCATCTCGACCTTGGACAGCGTCTCCTCGTCGAGCACCGCGTCTTCGCCGACAACTCCGCCCAGGTGCAGGAGGTGCGCGACGACGGCGTAGATCTCGCTGTCGGTTAGCAAGCCGGGAGATTCGTAAGGCATGGAGCGACGGATGTAGTCCCAGAGGGTGGTGGCATAGGGCCAGTAGCTCTCGACCGTCTTCCGCGGCCGCTCCGAAGTCAGGCTGTCGCGGCCGCCGACGAGCGCCGCGGCCTCGTCGCCTTCAGCGTTCCTGCCGTGGCAGGCGGCGCAGGACTGCTGGTACACGGCCTTGCCCTCGCTGACGGTGCCACTGCCCGCGGGCAGGCCCTTGCCGTCGGGAAACACGGTGTAGCCGGCGGCGCCGAGCTCTTCAGCGGTCGGCTCGCTGCCCAGGCCGGTCCGTTCGGAGTCGGCGGCGAAGGCGGCGCCGGAAACGATGAGGAGGGCGAACGCGGACAGCCAGCTACGCTTCGGCATTCGTCACCTCCCCCGACTCCTGGACCTCCCAGGCCTTGATCCGGTTGTTGTGGTAGATCGTCGACCGGCCTCTCGCCTCGAGCAGCGCCGCCAGGGTCGGCTGGACGTAACCCGTGTCGTCGGTGGCCCGGGACATCAGGACGTGGCGGCCGCCGTCCCAGCGCCAGGTCGAGCGGAAGCGGGTGAACGCCTTCGCATGGCGCGGGCCTTCGATCTCCGCGTCGGTCCAGGACTCGCCGCCGTCCGTCGACACTTCGACCCGGGAGATCGTGCCGCGGCCCGACCAGGCCAGACCGCGGATCTCGCAGAACCCGGGCCGATCCAGCTTCTGCTCGCCCGAAGGCCGCGTGATGACGGACTTCGCGTCCATGACCAGCGTGAACTGGCGCGCCTTGCCGTCGGGCAAAAGGTCCGTGTACTTCGAGGTCTCGTCCCGGGCCATCGACGGCATGTGGGCGACCTCGATCCGGCGCAGCCACTTGACGCTGATGCTGCCCTCGCAGCCCGGCACCAGGAGCCGCAGCGGGTAGCCCTGTTCAGGGCGGACGGCCTCGCCGTTCTGGCCGTAGGCGATCATCACGTCGTCGAGCGCGCGTTCGAGCGGCACGCTGCGGCTCATCAGTCCGGCGTCGGCGCCTTCCGCGACGATCCAGCTCGCCTCGGGCCTGACGCCGACTTCGTCCAGGAGGTCGGCCAGCAGCACGCCGGTCCACTCGCTGCAGCTCGCCAGGCCGTGGCTCAACTGCACGTTCGGCGCGCCGGCCGGCGACCACTCGCGCGCGCTGTTGCCGGAGCACTCGATGAAGTGGAAGCGCGACACCGAGGACATCCGCACGAGGTCGTCCATCGTGAACACGAACGGGCGGTCGACGAGCCCGTGGATCGTGAGCCGGTGAGTGTCCGGGTCGATCGCCGGCACGCCCGTGTGGTGGCGTTCGAAGTGGAGCCCGGACGGCGTGACGATGCCCTCCAGGTCGGCGAGCGGCGTGTTCGAGGACGATGCCGTCGCGTCGGGAGCGCGGCTCCAGCGCCTGGAGTCCTCGAACGGCGAGGGCCGCCCGTAGTCGCTGGGCGTGTCGCCGAGATCGCGGATGGCGCCAGTCGTCTGCGCGCGGGCCGCGGGATGGAGCGAACTCGCCGCGGCGGCGCCGGCGAGTCCGAGGAAGGCGCGGCGGCTGGGCCGCTGCTTGCTCATGTCCGTCCTCCTGTGGGAACAGGGCTAGCCTAGCGCGACGCCCTACAGGCGGTTGACCGCCTCTTCGGCCAGGTCGAGCGTCCGCACGATGCGCTGGCGCATCTCGGGCAGGTCGACGCCCTCGGTGCTCTTCTTGCCTTCCATGTAGCGGGCATACACGCCGTGCACGATCGCCGCCGACTTCCAGCGGTTGAAGCCGACGTAGTAGTCGAGATTCGACAGGTCACGGCCGGTGCGCCCCGCGTAGCGCTCAAGCAACTCCTCACGCGCCGGGAAGCCAGGCGCTGCGGTGGCGCCCCCGGAGCCGGTGGGCATGGTGTCCGTCGCCGGCATCCACTGGTTCATCGCGTAGGCCAGGTCCGCCAGCGGATCGCCGAGGGTCGAGATCTCCCAGTCGACGACGGCGGCAATCGTCGAGTCCGGCCCGACCAGGCAGTTGTGGAGCCCGTAGTCGCCGTGGACGACCCGCGCCGGCCCCTGGTCCGGCAGATGCTCGAGGAAGTAGCGCTGCAGCTCGTGCGCGCGCGGATCGTCGAGCTGCGCCGGCTCGATGGACGCCGTCCACGACCGGTACCAGGTGCGGAGCTGCCGTCCGACGTAGCTGTCGCGCTTTCCCAGGTCACCGAGCCCGACCCCGTCCGGGTCGACGGCGTGGAGTTCGGCCAGGACGTCGATGAACGAGTGCGCCAGCTTCGGGCGGCGCTCCCGCGGCACCCACTCCTCCGTGTGATCCGAGCTGTAGAGCGGCCGGCCGTTGACCAGGCCCATCACGTAGAACCAGGCGCCGGTGATATCCGGGCTCTCGCAGAACGCGATCGCCGGCGGCACCGGCACCGGAGTCGGCCCGAGCGCCGAAATCAGCGCCCACTCGCGGCTCATGTCGTGCGCCTTGGGCAGCAGCTTGCCCTGCGGCGGCCGACGGATGACCGCGGTGCGGCCCTCCGTGTCGTCGATCCGGTAGGTCAGGTTGGAGTGCCCGCCCTGGAGCCGCGTCCACCGGAGCGGCGGCGCCAGGCTGTCGACGTGTTCGGTGATCCAGGCCTCGACGGCGGGTTGGTCGTAGCCCTCGGGGCCCGTGCTCTCGTCGTGCGTCGACATGATCGTGGGAACTCTACGGCAACCGGAAAACGACCAGCTCTTCCGTCGCCGTCACGGCCACGTACTGCCTCCCGTCCGCCGCCAGGTAGGTCATCGGGTTCGCGTTGCCCTGGAGCGGCAGTTCCGCCGACCACAGTTCGTCGCCCGTCTCGACGTCGAGCGCCCGGAATCGGCGGTCGTCGGTTGCCGCGATGAAGGCGAGGCCGCCGGCGGTGACGATCGCCGAGGCGCGGCCCGGGCGGCCGGTCTCCCGCTTCTCCGCCGGCAGCCCCTCCGTCACGCCGAGCGGCCGGCGCCACGCCACCTCACCGGTATCGGCATCGACCGCGGTCAGCGTTCCCCAGGGCGGCTTCTGGCACGGCCAGGACGCGTCGCCGATGCGGACGGCGAAGGAGAACGGCCGCGCCACCCGCAGGACGTACATCGGGGGATCGGCCTCCGTATCCTCCTCGACCCAGCCCATCGTGCCGACGTCCTGGCTGAAGGCGAGCAGCCGGCGCGTCGCCGGGTCGAAGGCCACGCCGCCCCAGTTCGGGCCGCCGGCCAGGCCCGGAAACAGCAGCGTGGCGCCGCGCTCGTCAGCGCTTCGATGAAGCCAGGGCGTGTAAGGACCCGCGTTGTGAAGCGGTCCGGTGCCCTCGACGAGTTCCGAGCACGCATCGGCGTGCTCGGCCGTCGTGTCCTCGGCGCCCACCAGGTCGTCCGGCTCGTACCCGACTCGCCCCAGCGCCGGCGTCACGCCCGGGATCGGCTGGGTCGGGTGGGTCCGCTCGCCGGGCACAACGCTCACCGGCATCGGCCGCTCCTCCACGCCGAAGACCGGCTCGCCGTTCTCCCGGTTCAGGACGAAGAGGTAGCCCGACTTCGTCGTCACGGCGAGGGCATCGATGATCTCCCCACCCCGCTCGACCTCGAACAGCACCGGCGGCGCCGGCGGATCGTGGTCCCAGATGTCGTGGTGGATCGTCTGGAAATGCCAGCGGTACTCGCCGGTGTGGATGTCGACCGCGACGACCGAGTTGGCGAAGAGGTTGGCGCCGTGCCGGTCACCGCCGTAGGCGAAGGGGATCGGCGACGCGAGCGGCAGGAACACGAGTGCCCGTTCCTCGTCGACCGTGAAGTAGAAGGGCCAGGCGTTCCCGCCCAGGCGGTCCCGCCAGCTCTCCCCCTCCCAGGTTTCGTGGCCAACCTCGCCCGGCTGCGCCACGGAGTTGAACTCCCAGAGCCTCTCGCCGGTGACGGCGCTGAAGGCCCGGGGGTTGCCGATACCGCCCGCCGTTCCCTGCGGCGTGTTCGCGCCGACGACGACGATGTCCTCCCACACCAGGGGCACGGAGTTGTAGGGGACGCCTATGTCTACGATGCCGCGGTTGCCGAACTCCGCTACAGCCTCACCGGTGGCTGCGTCGAGCGCAATGAGCCGTGCACCGGCACAGAACACGACGCGAGGCGACGCCTCCTCCGCGCCGCCCGGCCAGTACGAGACACCGCGGCGCGACGGGGCGCCGTCCGCCACCGTGTAGCGCCAGATCTCCGCGCCGGTCGCCGCGTCGAGCGCGACCACCGCGTCGGCAGCCGGAAGATAGAGAACCCCGCCCACCACGATCGGCGTCGCCTGGGAACGGGCCGGCCGAAGCGAGGCCAGCGAGTAGCTCCAGACCGGCGCCAGATCCGCAACGTTGCCCGTCGTGATCCCGGCCAGCGGCGAGTACCCGGTTCCCGCCGCATCGCCGCGGTACATCGGCCAGTCGCCAACCCCCGCCTCGTTCGACATCGGTCCGCAGGCAAGCAGAAGCGCTCCGGCAACCACCACGGTGGCCGCGATCTTCGCTTCCTGCTTCACCGCTTCCATGCTTCGCTTCTTCCCGAGGTCCGCTGAGCCGCTGCCCAGAAAACGGCTAGACTGTAGCCGAGACCCGCTGCGATCGGTCGAACCGCTGACCCGCCGCGGGTCTCATGGCTTGGAGGGGAAGAGGAAGGGTATGCAAGCGCGCCGACCGCTCACCATTCCGCTAGCGCTGCTGGTCGCCGGCTCGATCGGAACCCCACAGGCCAACAGTCAGGACGACAACGTCGACTACCTCACGCAGGTGAAGCCGATCCTCGAAGCGTTCTGCTACGAGTGCCACGGCGAGGACAGATCGCGCCGCGAGGCGGATCTCCGCCTCGACATCAAGGAACTGGCCTTCAAGGACCTCGGCGGCTTCCCCAACATCGCCCCCGGCGATCCCGCCGACAGCGAGCTCTACATCCGGGTGAGCTCGGAGTTCCTCGAGATGCGGATGCCGCCGTACGAGGCGGGCACGCAGTTGACCGAAGAGCAGATCGAGACGATCCGGCTGTGGATCCTGCAGGGGGCCGAGTGGCCAGAGACAGAGTCGGGTGAAGGGGCCGAAGACAACTAGGAGACTCACGATGACCCGATCGACCAAGGCGCGACTCATTCCGATCGTCACGATCCTGCTCGCGGCCGCCGTCACGGCCGAAGCCTTCGCGCAGACGGGATACGGCCGCGGCCGCAGCGGCATCCCCCGTGTCGAACTGCCCGACGAGCCGTGGATCATGAACACCCATGTGATTCCCGAGGTGAGAGTCTCCGTCGTCGCGCGCGGCATCAACCGCCCGTGGTCCCTCGCCTTCCTGCCCAAGGGCGACATGCTGATCACCGAGCGCGGGGGCGCCCTGCGCCTGGTCCGGGACGGCGTGCTCGTCGACGAGCCGATCGCCGGCGTCCCCGACGACATCCTCGCCCGCAGCCTGGCCGGCATGATGGAGGTCGCCATCCACCCGCACTTCGCGGACAACGGCTACGTCTATCTCACCTACACCAGGCAGGTCTCCGGCCGCGAGGGCACCGTCGCCCTGGTCCGCGGCAAGTTCGACGGCACCTCTCTCGTCGACGTCGAGGACGTCTTCGTCGCCGAGCCCTGGGGCGGCTCGATCGCCGCCGCCCGGCTCGCCTTCGTGCCCGGCGAGGACATCATGTACATGACGATGGGCGGGGCCTTCGGCGCCGACCTGGTCGATGGCACCCAGAGCTTCTTCGGCCACGCCAAGCTGGCCCAGGACCCGAACAGCCACGCAGGCAAGACGCTGCGCCTGCGACTCGACGGCAGCGTGCCCGACGACAACCCCTTCGTCGGCATGGAGGGGCACAAGCCCGAGGTCTACTCGATGGGGCATCGGAACCAGATGGGCCTGGCGCTCCACCCCGAGACGAACCAGCCCTGGACCACCGAGCACGCCCCGCAGGGCGGCGACGAGCTGAACGCGATCGAAGCCGGCAAGAACTACGGCTGGCCGATCGTCTCCTACGGCCGCCACTACAACGGCGTGCGCATCTCCGAGCGCTTCTGGGCAGAAGGCATGCAGGAACCGGCGATCTTCTGGCTGCCCTCCATCGCGCCGTCCGGGCTCATGTTCTACACCGGCGACGCCTTCCCCGAGTGGAAGGGCAACCTGTTCGCCGGCGCGCTGATGACAGGCCGGATGCCGAACACCGGCCATCTCGAACGGCTTATCTTCAGCGAGGCCGGCGAGGAACTCGGACGCGAGTGGCTGCTCAAGGACATCGGCAAGCGCATCCGCGACGTTCGGCAGGGCCCCGACGAGTTCATCTATGTCATCACGGACGAGACCGACGGGGCGCTGATGAGGCTCGAGCCGGTCGAGAAGGCGGAAGAGGAAGAGACGACCGCGGGATAGGGACCGAGGCCGAAGCCTCTCGCTACCTACTCTGTCTTCTTCACCACCACGAAAGTGACGTCGTCCTCGGGCGCCGCGAAGGCGAGCAGGTCCTTCCGGAGCCTCTCGCAGATCTCCGGCGCCGGCTCTGCCCGGACGGCCTCGAGCAGCGCCTCTGCCCGTTCGTCGAGATACCGGCCGCCGCCGTGCTCGGCGAAGCCGTCGGTGTACAGCAGGAGCAGGTCGCCGGCCTCGAGCAGCTCCACCTCGCTGACCTCGTAGGGCCGCTTGTAGCCGAGGGGACCGGGATCGACGCGCTCGTCCATGTAGGCGTTCGACGCGAACATGCCGACCGGCGGGAAGCGGACGAGCTGGTCCTCCGGCAGGTGCTCGATGCGGCCCGGACGGCCGGCGAACACCAGCGGCGCCGGGTGGCCGGCCGAGAAGAAGCGGAACTTCCCCTGCTCGGACACTTCTCCGTAGACCATCGTGAGGTACTTGTTCAAGGTGGTCGACTTGTAGAATCGCTGGTTGATGTGCTCGAAGAGCCGGGTGGTGATCTCGCCGAAGAGGTCGAGCTCGTAGTACGCCCCGAGCAGGAAGGCCTGGTGGAGCATGGCCGCGACCAGGGCGTCGGTCACCTTGTGCCCGGAGACGTCGGCCACCAGCACACCGGCCCGCTGCTGGCACTTTCGCAGGCCAGCAACGACCTCCGCGCGGCCCGCCCCTTCCGCCTCGCGAAGCCGGCGCTCCAGGTCGTAGCGCTGCTTGAAATCGAGGTAGATCAGGTGGTCGCCGCCGATCGCACGCAGTAGCGGTATCGAGATCCCGTGCACCTCCACGCCGCGCAGGATCGGCAGGTCGCCCGGCTCCGGTTTGGTCGCCAAGGCGATCTCCTCAAGATTGGCCAGCTCGGCGCGAATCTCCGCCTGCCAGGTATCAGTCGGCATCTGTGGCACGGCGCGGTTGACTGTATCGCGCCAAGAGTGCAGGGCGGCAGGCCCCCGGAACATCACGGACCCTCCGCGTCCCGCAGCACCTCGACGATGCTGATGCCCTCTGAGCACGTCCACACGAAGAGTGCCGAGCAGACAACGACGAACATGGCCAGAATGCCCGTGAACAGCGCGATCCACCGCAGGAGTCGCACGATCTGCTGCTGCTCGGGGTAGAGAAGGCTCACGGTGTCAACCCCCACATACAGGTCGCACGCTTACCAGAAGAAAGCGACCGTGTCGTGATCTTTGAGTGATGAATCGGTAACAGAGAACAGATTCCCGCGACCATGCCGAAGGAGAATCCCCACGAGCTTCGGCACCGGATCGGGGCGCTCGAGGCATGGCGGAGGGGGTGGGATTCGAACCCACGGTGGACTCTCATCCACGCCGGTTTTCAAGACCGGTGCTTTCGACCACTCAGCCACCCCTCCGGACGGCCGGCGAGACCGCAAGCGCCTAGCCTGACACGATCTGCTCCACCCCGCCGACATACGGCCGGAGCGCCTCAGGAATGCGGACGGAGCCAGACGCCGTCTGGTAGTTCTCCAGCAGCGCGACCAGCGTGCGGCCGACCGCCAGACCGGAGCCGTTCAGGGTGTGGACGTGGCGCAGGCCGCCTCCGCCCTCGGGTCGGTAGCGCGTATGCACCCGTCGCGCCTGGAACGTCTCCGCGTTGCTGCACGACGAGATCTCCCGGTACGTCGCCTGGCCCGGCAGCCAGACTTCCAGGTCGTAAGTCTTCGCCATGGCGAAGCCCATGTCGCCCGTGCTCAGGCAGACGACCCGGTACGGCAGTTCGAGCCGCTGGAGCACCTTCTCGGCGTGAGCCGTCAGTTGCTCCAGCGCCTCGTGGCTGGCCTCGGGCGTCGTCACCTGAACGAGCTCCACCTTCTGGAACTGATGCAGGCGGATGAGCCCGCGGACGTCACGGCCGTAAGACCCTGCCTCCGCCCGGAAGCAGGGCGTGAGCGCGGCGTACCGGAGCGGCAACTGGTCCTCTTCGAGCACTTCGTCGGCGTGCAGGTTGACCAGGGGCACTTCGCCGGTCGGGATGAGGTAGCGCGCGTCCGGCTGCACGTGGAAGAGGTCTTCCTCGAACTTCGGGAGCTGGCCGCTGCCCAGGAGGCAGTCCCGCTTCGCCAGGAACGGGGGCAGCACCTCGGTGTAGCCGTGCTCCTCGGTGTGAAGGTCGAGCATGAAGGCGGCGAGCGCCCGCTCCAGGCGCGCGCCCAGCCCCATGTAGGTCACGAACCGGGCGCCGGCCAGCTTGGCGCCGCGTTCGAAGTCGAGAATCCCGAGCTCGGGGCCGATGTCCCAGTGGTTCTTCGGCTCGAAGTCGAAGCAAGGCGGTTCGCCAACGACCCGCTCGACCCGGTTGGCCGCCTCGTCGGCGCCCACCGGAACCGACTCGTGAGGGATGTTGGGCACCTGAAGTTCGGTCTCCGCCAACTCCCCTTCGGCCTTCTCGACGGCCTCCTCGAGGTGGTCGATGCGGACCTTGAGCCCGGTCATCTCTAGAATCAGATGCTCCGTGTCTTCCTTCTTCGCCTCGCCTTGAGCCTTCAGCCGGCCGATCTCCTGGCCTGCCAGCCGCCGGCGATGCCGGAGTTCCTCGAGTTCGGTGAGCGCCTCGCGGCGGCGGCGGTCGCTGGTCGTCCACTGGTCGACCAGCGCGGGGTCGGCGCCACGCGCTTCGACTGCCGCGGCAACCCGCTCGGGTTCGCTTCTGAGCAGTTCTCGGGGCAACATGGCGTCGGCAGTCTTCCAACGTTCGTCCCCAAGGGCAAGGATCGCCAATCGATGAGCCAAACCAACAGATGACAAAACCCGGGCCGACCTCGACTTCCACCGTGCCGGAGGCGCCGCCATGGGCTGCCGCTCTGCCGGCCCTGCTCGCGGGTTTCGCGATGTTCGCTCTGGCCGGCGTCGAGCGCGACGCCCAGGCAGCGGCCGAAGGCAACTACCTGGCCCTCGCGGCGACGACGGTGCTGCTGGCCGCGGCCGGCGTGGCCCGACGACCCCTCGGCGCCCCGGCGCTTGCCCTGCCGGTCCTCGCGGTGGTCGCGTTCATCGCCATCCCGCCCGACGGCCCCGCGCGCGGCGCGGCGATGGGGGCCCTCCTGTGCCTCGGCCCGGCCGCGCTGCTGGTGGACAGCCTGATCGCCCGGCGCGCCGAGCTGCTCAAGCCCCCCGGCTCCCTCGAGCCGGCCCGCCTGTTGCGGCTGGGCGTCCTGCTGGCAGCGGCGCTCATCGGGCTCAACCTGCTCATGCGGCAGGGAGAGCTGCTCGGAGATTCGACACTCAGGCTGCTGATCATCCTGGTCGCCATCCCGGCCGCGGCGACGGTGATCGTGCTGGTGCTGTTCGCACGCCTGGGTGCGCCGGCGCTGGCCGGGACGGCGGCTCTCCTTCTCGCGGCGGGAGGTGTGCGCTCGAACGTCGTCCTGGTGCTGGCGGCGGCCGCCTGCGCCGACGCCGTCGCGCGCGCCCTCGAGCAGCGCTGGCCGGCGGTGGCGGTAGCAGCCGGCCTGGTGCTCGCCGCCACGGTCAGTCTCGTGCTCGTCCGCGAGCCCGCGTTCGGCGTACTCATCGCCGCCATGGCCGCGGCGATCGTCTGGCGCCGTTTCGCCTTCGCCATCGTCCTGGTCCTGGCGGGCGCCCTGACCGTGTGGCAACCGCTCGGGGCAGGCGCGCCCTGGCCCGACGTGTTCGCCGGGCTGCCCCTGGTATTGATCGCGGCGCCGAGCCTGATCGGCCGCGGAAACCTGCAGACGGTGGCCGCAGCCGTCCTGCTGACGCTGGCCGGGCTGCGGTTCCTGCCGCCGCAGCAGGCGCTGCTGGCGGGCATCGCCCTGTGGACCGTGCTCTACGCGAAGCGGTCGGACAGCCTGTCCGCCGACGACCCCCCGCCTGTCGGGCCCTGGCACAGCCTCGCGCTCCGCGGCGACGCCGCCGTGTTCGGCTACTGCCTGCAGGGAGGCCTGCTCGCGTTCGCGACGCTGTCGGCGACCTATCCCTGGCTGCAGCCGGCCCATCTCGAGGATCGGCTGCGGGCGTTCGGACTCGGCGGCGGGCTCGAGCACTGGTCCGCCCTGGCCGGCATCCTGCTGCTCGCCCACGCGTCGGCCGCGCTGGTCCGCAGAACGCCGGCGCCGCGGGTTCTGGTCCTCGCACTGGCCGCCGTCCTGCTGACAACGGCCGCGCTCGGCGCATGGGACGCCTTCCAGCCGCGCCAGACGCTGCTCAGCTCGCCCCGCCAGGTCCTGACGGCGGACAGCCCCCGCTGGACGGCCCCGGGCGGCGGCTGCGGAACACTGATCCTCGACACGGCGCTCGCGAACAGCGGCGGGGTCGCCGCAGGCCAGCCCGTGGCCCGGATCGGCGGCGACGGCGCGGGATCCGACCCCGAGGCCGCCATTCTCCGGCACGGCGATCACACGGGCGAATGGTCCGCCCGCGGCAGCGGCGACATCGCCGGCCAGAGGCCCTGGCTGCACTGGGTCGCCCCAGCCGGAACGAACCAGCCTTTCTTTGGCACGCGCTACCGAACCGAAGTCGACCTGACGCCCTTCTGCGGCAAGGGCGACCTGGTCGTCGTCCGTGACCCCGAACTGCCGGAACCGGTCGAACTGACGCTGTTCTTCGCCCTTCAACTAGGCGAACCCGACGCTTGACCGAATCGTCCAGCGAAGCGGCAAGGCCGTCGCTCTCCTACGTCGTACCGACGATCGGCGTCTCCGAGCACCTGGCGAAGTGCCTGGCGTCGATCCATCGCGACAGCGAACGCCTCGATTCGCCCTCGGAGCTGGTCATCGTCTGGCAAGCGCCAGTCGCAGAAGACACGAAGGGGCCAGCGGCCCTGCGCGATTTGTGCCGGCGGCTCGCGGCAGCACGACCGGGGGCGATCGACGGACCGCTCCGAATCGTCGAACTCCCGCGCCCCGCCGGGTTCGCTCGCGCGGTCAACGACGGCATCGCGATCAGCAGCGGCAAATGGCTCGCTCTGGTGAACGACGATGTCGTGCTGAAGGCTGGATGGTCGCGGCGGCTGCTCGAGGAGGCGACCGCCGCTTCCCGAGTGGCGGCGGCGCAGGGGACCAACGTGATGGCTCGTGGCGGCGGGGAAGCACGGGTCGACGGCGCCGGCCTGGCGTGGAACCGGCACTGGCAGGCGGTTCAGCTTGGGCGCGGGGAGGTAGCGGAATCGGTAGAGGCAGTGCGTGGGGTCTACGGTGTGTCGGCGACCGCGGCGATCTACCGCCGTGACGCGCTCGCAGACGTGAACCTCGCCGGCAACGTGCTCAGGCCGTTCGAGGAGCGGCTCGACAGCTACTACGAGGACGTCGAGCTCGCGGACCGGCTGCAAGGCGCCGGCTACCGCGCGCTGCTCGTGCCGGCGGCGCGCGCGCAACACGCCGGGGCTTTGTCGAGCCGGATCCCGCGGGCCGCCCGCCGCAGGACGCGGCGTGTCTACGCGAACCGCCTGCTCGTCGTCGCGCGGCGCCTGGGCCGCGGCTTCTGGTCCCGACTGCCCATCCTCCTGGGGCGGGACGCTGTCGACGCGCTGAGGCGGCCGAAGACCGCACCGCTGCCGGGCGACCTCGAGCCGCCGGGCATCGTCGACCTGGTCTGCGCCTGGAGCCGGGCGGCCAGGCTGCTGCCATGGTTCGTCCACTTCGGCCCCGGGGCCCCGCGATGACTGTAGGCGTGCCGATCCTGACAGCGGTCGCGCCGCACTGGCACGATGAGGAGCACCTCTCCGTCCTGGTGCGGAACTGGCCCAGGGACGCGCGCTTCGAGCTGATCGTCGTCGACAACGGTTCGGACGGCGACCTGGCCGAGCTGACAGGCGACCGGTCGAACGTCCGCGTGCTCGATCCCGGCCGCAACCTGGGGTTCGGAGCGGCCGTGAACCGCGGTGCCGCGGAGGCCGGAGGCGACCTGATCCTGATCCTGAACACGGACGCTCACCCCCGGCCGGATTCGCTTGAAGCGCTGGTCCGGGGCATGAAACGCCATCCCGACGCCGCCGGTCTTGCGCCCCGGCTGCTTGGCGCGAGCGATGTCGCCCAGGCCTCCTGGCAGCTTCGGCGGCTACCGACCCTTGGCACGCTGGTTGGCTACTGCTGCTTCGTGGAGCCCGCGCCGCTGCCGGAGCCGGCCTCCGGCGCACCCGTCGAACAGCCAGCGGCCTGCGCGCTGCTGCTACGCCGTTCCGCGTTCGAGAGCGCGGGCGCCATGGACGAACGCTTCTGGCCCGCCTGGTTCGAGGACGTCGATCTGGCGCGCCGGCTCGCCCACCAGAGCGACCGGGTGCTCTACTGGCCGGAGGCCGTCTTCCGCCACCGGCTCGGCGCCTCGGTGCCGAAGTTGGGCTACGGCGCGTTCCTTGCCGCGTACTACCGGAACCTGGACCTGTACGCCCGCAAGCACCACGGTCGCGGCGCCGTCCTGCTGTTGCGCGCCGTGCTGGTTGGCGCGGCGTTGCTGCGCATCGCCTTGTTGCCGCTTCGCTGTCCGCGGCGAGCTCGCGGTCGCGTCGAGGCCTCTGCCGGGCTGTGGCGGCTGGCGATCGCGGCGGCTGGAGGCTGGAGGGGGCGGTGAGGAAGGCCCGCGCACCCAGTGTTCTCGCGATTTGCACGGTCACCTGGAACGATGCGGCGAACCTGCCGGAGTTCTTCGAGGCTCTAGCGAAGCTGCAGGGGCCCGCGTTCCGGTTGATCGTTGTCGACAACGCGAGCACCGACGGCACGGTGGAGTCGCTGCGCGGGCACGCCAGCGCGGCCGGCTTCCCGGTCGAGGTGATCGCGCTCGACGAGAACACCGGCTTCGCCGGCGGCCTGAACCGGGCGCTCGAAAGCGCGTTCGCGAGCGATCCGCAACCCGCGTGGGTCCTGAGCCTGAACGCGGACGCATGGCCGGCGGCCGACTACCTGGAGCAGTTGATGGAGAGCGCGCGACGATTCGCGAGCGAAGAGCGGCCGGTGGGCGCGGTGACGGGGAGGTTGCTGAGGCCGGAACCCGGGTGGCGCGTCTCCGCGCCAGCCGCGTCACAGTCCGAGCGCCCGTCCGCGGGCGGTCGGATGTCAAGCCGGCTCATCGACGCCTGCGGCATGGCCCTCACCCGAAGCTGGCGGCACGTCGACCGCGGCTCCGATCAGGCCGACCACGGCCAGTACGCGACTACCGAGCGGGTGTTCGGCGGCACCGGCGCCGCGACGCTGTTCCTGAGCGCGGCGCTCCAGGACGTGGCGATCGACGGACGCGTCCTGGACGACGACTTCCACTCTTACCGGGAAGACGCCGAACTCTGCTTCCGGCTGCAGGAGCGGGGCTGGCAGGTGCTCTACGAGCCGCGCGCGCACGCGGTCCACCGCCGAATCAACCTCGCGCGTCGGCGCCGAAGAATGTCGCCGGAGGTCAACTTCCATTCCCTCAAGAACCGCTACCTGCTGCAGTACTACCACCGCAGCCTTGCCGATCTGCCGCGCACCTTCCTGGCAACCGCGATCCGCGAACTCGGCATCGTCGCCTACGTCCTCCTTCGGGAACGGTCGTCGCTGGCCGCCTGGGGATGGCTCTGGCGCCACCGCCGCCGGCTGCGGGAGCGGCGCCGCCTGATCCGGTCCCGCCGTCTCGTCCCCGCCCGTGCGACCGCACGCTGGTTCGGCCGCGCTTCGCTACCGGCGGATCCCGACCGGCCAAGGATCCTGATGCTCGGAAGCCGCGGCATTCCCGCCAGCTACAGCGGCTACGAGACGATGATCGAGGCGCTGGCGCCCCGGCTCGCCGAGCGCGGCTGGCGGGTGACCGTGTACTGCCGCTCCCACTACGTCGACCGGCGGCTTCGTTCCCACCGCGGCGTGGAACTCGTCGTCCTTCCCACGCTCAGGACGAAGTACGGCGACACGCCGGTGCACACCCTGCTCTCCTGCCTCCACGCGACATTGTTCGCACGCGGCGCGCGGGCCGCCCTCGTCGTCAACGGCGCCAACGCACTACTCCTGCCACTGCTGTGGCCGCGGCGCATTCGCACGGCCCTGCACGTCGACGGCATCGAGAAGCGGCGGGCCAAGTGGGGCTGGCCGGGCCGCCTGGTCTACGCCCTCTCCGAGCGGCTTGCCTGCCTGCTGCCCGGCGCAACGGTGACCGACGCGGAGGTGATCGCCGCCCACTACCGTACCCGCTATCGGCGCGACTCGACGATGATCCGCTACGGCGTCGAACCCGAACCTCTACCAGGCCATCCGATCCTCGACGAACTGGGCCTCGAACCCCGGCGCTACTTCCTCTACGTGAGCCGGTTCGAGCCGGAGAACAACCCGCACCGCGTGGTCGAGGCCTACCGGCAGGTCGGCGGTGACCTGCCCCTGGTGATGGTCGGCGACGCGCCCTACGCGAGCGACTTCATCGCCGAGATGAAACGCGGCGCCGACCCGCGGGTACGGTTTCCGGGGACGGTCTTCGGCGAGGGCTACCGCGGCCTGCTGTCCTCCGCGCTGGCCACGGTCCACGCCACCGAGGTCGGCGGCACGCACCCGGCGCTGGTCGAGGCGATGGGCTACGGCAACTGCGTGCTGGTCAACGACGAACCGGCCAACCGAGAGACGGCGGGCGACGTCGGCGTCTACTTCAAGGTCGAGGACCAGGCCTCGCTCGTCGCCGCGTTCGAGTTCGCGCGCGCCGACCGCCGACGGGCGCGAGACCACGGCAAGCGGGCAGCGCTCCGCGCGGCAGAGGCGTACGACTGGGACGTGGTGGCGAACGAGTACGAACAGCTCTTCCGGCGCCTCTCGAACCGCTAGACTCCCGGTTTGTCTTCTCTTTCCGAGCCGGAGTCATGCTCAAACAGCGCGTCCGCCTACAGACAGCACTGATCCTGGCCCTTGACCTCTCGCTGGTCGGAGCGGCCTTCTTCCTCGCCTACGGGATCCGCAGCGGCCTCTTCCCGCTCGTACTGCCGGGGCTCTATCCGCAGCCGCTCTATCCGCTGAGCGACCACCTGCCGTTGCTGCCACTGGCCCTCCTGACCTGGGCAGCGCCGCTCGTCTTCACGCGGCGCTACCGCTCGCACCGGACCGCCGATCTGAAGACCGAGGCGACCGCGATCCTCAAGGTCGCGGCGATCGCCACGCTCCTCACTCTGTTCGCCGTCTTCGTCCTGCGGCTCGACCAGCTCCTGATCCAGGACAGCCTCAGCCGAACCTGGCTGCTCCTGTTCACCGGTTTCGCCTTCCTGCTGCTGCTGGCGGAGAAGATCGCACTGCGTCTGGTCTCGCGCGACATGCGGCGGCACGGACTGAACCAGCGGACGGTGCTCATCGCCGGCGCGCCGGAGGCCGCGGCGCAGCTTGCCGAATCGATCGAGGAC
This sequence comes from Acidobacteriota bacterium, assembly GCA_011525365.1. Lineage (GTDB taxonomy): Bacteria > Acidobacteriota > Thermoanaerobaculia > Multivoradales > Multivoraceae > Multivorans. The sequence continues at coordinate 553,538 of WTGQ01000002.1, read as the reverse complement.
CACCCCCACTGGGGTCTTCAGATCATCGGGCTGATCCACACGAATGGCAGCCGCTCCGAGAGCGTCTCCGGCAACGTGCTGGGCAGGATGGACGACGTGCTGCGCATCGTCTCGGAGCATGTGGTGGACGACGTGTTCTTCACCGTCACGCCCCACGAACTACCAGCACTCAAGGACATCATCGATGGGCTGCAGGAACAGGGCATCCGGACCCGTATCGCGCTCGATCTGCTGCCGCCGGCTCACAGCAAGGTCGACCTCGAGTACCTGGACGGGCGGCCGGTCGTCACGTTGTCGCCGGCGCCCTCGAACTTCCTCCTGCTGCTGTTCAAGCGCGCCTACGACTTCAGCCTCGGCGCCGCCCTCCTGGTCGTCAGCCTGCCCGTGATGCTGATCCTGGCGCTCCTGATCAAGGCGACCTCCTCAGGCTCCGTGCTCTATCGGCAGACCCGTTGCGGCCTGAACGGACGCCGCTTCACGATGTACAAGCTCCGGACCATGGTCGCGGACGCCGATCAGAGGAAACGCGAACTGGCGCACCTGAACACGATGGACGGCCCCGCCTTCAAGATGCACAGCGACCCGAGGATCACTCCGCTCGGGCACTACCTGCGCAAGTTCAGCCTGGACGAGTTGCCGCAGTTCTGGAACGTGGTGCGGGGCGACATGAGCCTGGTGGGTCCCAGGCCGCTCGAGGAAAAGGAGCCCTACACGCGCCGGCAGCGGCGGCGGCTCTCGATGAAGCCCGGCATCACCTGCCTGTGGCAGATCAGCGGCCGAAGCGACCTCGACTTCGACCGCTGGATGGAACTCGACCTCGAGTACATCGACACCTGGTCGCCGCGCCTCGACTTCGTCATCCTGCTGAAGACGATTCCCGCGGTCCTCAGCCGGCGCGGGGCTTCCTAGTCAAGTGACGACGGGCAGGGAGCCCTTGCCGGCGGGCCGGCTGCGGTAGTTGTCGTCCTCGTAGGCGAGACAGCAAAGCAGCCGGCCGCACTGGCCGGAGATCTTCGACGGATTCAGGCTCAGGCCCTGACGCTTCGCCATCTGGATCGAGATGGGCCGGAAGCCGTCCAGCCAGGTCGAGCAACAGAGCGTTCGGCCGCAGATGCCGACTCCGCCCAGAAGGCGCGCTTCGTCGCGCGGCCCAACGTGGACGAGACGAACCCGGGTCTTGAAGCGGGATTTCAGGTCGCGCAGCAACTGCCGGAAGTCGACCCGCCGGTCCGCCGTGAAGTAGAAGGTCGCGTTGCGGCCGTCCAGGCTGAAGTCGACCCGCGACACCTTCATCTGAAGGCGAAGCGCGCGGGCCCGCTCCCGGCAGAACGCCTTCCCGCGCACCTCGTTCGCCAGCTGCTTCTCGCGGGCCACTCGGTCGGCGTCGTCGGCTCGGCGGATAATGGACCGCGCGCTCGACTTCTGGCACGGCTTGAACACCGGCATCGGAGACTTCTCGACGCAGCCGTAAGCGGGGCCCGGCTTCATCGACACGATGACTTCGTCGCCGCGGGCGAGCAGTTCGCCGCCCGTGCTGCAGAGCGTCAGGTTCGTCTCCTCACCGAAGCGGACACCGACGAAGGTGTCCTCCGTGGCGGTTGACTGACCGGCAAAGCTGCAGCCGCTGCAACTCATCGCGGAGGCTCGATCCCGGCGCCCCCGTCGAGAACCCGCCGCCCGATGTCCGAGCGCATCGCCTTCGACGGCCAGCGGATGCTCGCGGCCGCGCCGTAGGCCCGTTCGAGCGCCTGCCCGAGGTCGTCGCCCACCGCGCAGACGTTGAGGACCCGTCCACCCGTGGCGGTCACGGCGCCTCCGTTGCGGCCGGTGCCGGCGTGGAAGACGACGACGCCTTCGCAGGCGCGAGCGTCCTCGATGCCCTCGATCGGGTCTCCCGACGCCGCCTTGCCCGGATACCCCTGGTTGGCCAGCACGAGGCAGGCGGAAGCGCCGGCGCGGAAGGCGAGTTCGGCGCGTCCGAAGTCGCCGCCGGCGCCGGCGAGGAAGAGGTCGACGGGGTCCTCGTCGAGGCGCAGCAGCAAGGCCTGGGCCTCGGGGTCGCCGAGCCGGACGTTGAACTCGAGCACCTGCGGCCCGTCCGGGCTCATCATCAGGCCGGCGTAGAGGACGCCCGAGAACGGTGTTCCGTCCGCCGCCATGCCGGCCACCGTGCGCTCCATCACTTCGCGCATGATCCGGTCGACCTCGCCTTCCGAGACGATCCCCGCCGGGCTGTGGGCGCCCATGCCGCCGGTGTTGGGGCCGGAGTCGCCGTCGCCGATCCGCTTGTAGTCCTTGGAGGTGGCGAGCGGAAGCACCCGGCGACCGTCGCAGAAGCCGATGAAGGAGACTTCCTCGCCCGGCACGAAGGGCTCGATCAGGATGCGCGCGCCGGCATCGCCGAACCGGCGCTCCACGAAGAATTCGTCCAGCGCGGCCTCGAGTTCCGCGGGCGTGGAGACGATCAGGACGCCCTTGCCCGCAGCCAGACCGTCCGCCTTGAGCACCGCCGGCAGCCCGAAGCTCACGGCCGCTCGCCGTGCGGTCTCGCGGTTGCCGGTGACTTCGAAATCGCAGGTCGGGACGCCGTGCCGCCGCATGAACTCCTTGGCGAAGACCTTGGAACTCTCGAGACGCGCGGCCGCCCGGGTCGGACCGAAGATGGCCAGACCACGTTCCCTGAACGCGTCGACCACGCCCAGCGAGAGCGGCACCTCGGGACCGACCACTGTGAGGTCGATCCCGCGGTCGGCGGCGAACCGGGCCAGGCCGTCGATGTCCGTGACGTCGAGCGCCACGCTCTCGCCGCATTCCTCGGTGCCGGGACTGCCGGGCGCGCAGTAGAGCTCGGTGTCCGCCGAACGTTCCCGGATGAGCCAGCAGAGGGCGTGTTCGCGGCCGCCGTTACCGATCACCAGAACTCTCAGGGCGAAACCTCCAGGATCGCCGCCTCGACTTCCTCGATCATCGCGTCTGGAGTGGAGGCTCCGGCGGTGACGCCGACCGTGCGGCATTTCTCGAACCAGGTTCGCCGCAGGTCGGCCGAGTCGTGGACGAGGTGGCTCCTGGGCTCGATCTCCCGGCAGATCTCCCACAGGTGACGGGTGTTCGCGCTGTGCCGGCCGCCGACGACGACGATGCAGTCGACCTCCGGATCGGCCGCCAGGGCACGCGCAGCGTCCTGGTTCTCCTTCGTCGCGTAGCAGATGGTGTCCGCGCGCTCGGCCTCCGCCGCGCGTGCCTCGATCGCCCGTGCCACCTGCTCGTACTCCTCGCTGTTCAGCGTGGTCTGGTAGAAGATCTTGACCTTCTGGTGGTGCTCGAAGTCGATCCGGGAGACATCGGCCGCGGTCAGCACGACGTCGTATGCCTCCGGATCGAGGTCCCGGGTGTAGCCGATCACTTCGCGGTGCCGCCGGTCGCCGATGAACACCAGGTGGTAGCCCGTCTCGAGCGCCTGCCGGGCCTCCTCGTGGACGTCGTAGACGAAGGGACACGTCGTATCGACAACGAGGAGGCCCCGCTCCAGCGCCCGCCGGTGAAACGACGGAGGCACGCCGTGGGCGGAAAAGACGATCGTCCCGTTCTCGACGCCGTCGAGCGCGTCCGCCGTGGCGAAGCCGAGCTGCACGAGGTCGGAGACGACCCGCTCGTTGTGGACCAGTTGACCCAGGATCTGCCCGCGCCTTCCGTCGGCGGCCAGTTTCCGCACCGTGCGATCGGCGATTCGCACACCGGCGCAGAATCCGTACTTCTCGGCGCGCCTAAGGGTCAGAGGACCCGTCATCCCTTGATTTCCAACTGGCTCTCGCCGACCGACCATCCGGTCGGCGAAGCCGGGATGCTAGCAGCGTTCGAGATTCAGGGCTTCGCGTACTCGAACCGCGCCGCCGAGTTGCCCGGCGTCGCACCCGGTTCGATCGTCACCACGACCCACTCGTCGCCGCGGCGGAAAGTCATCGACTCTCCGAGCGTTGCCCGCCAGCCCGCTGCCTGCGCCTCGCGCAGCAGCCACTCCCGGGCGGCAGGAGCGCCCAGCGGCAGAAGCAGTCCGACGTACTCCGCGACAACGGGCTCGCCTTCCTCCGTCACCACGTCGCCGAAGTCGACCACGGTGGAAGCGTCCGGTACGGGGAAGCGGTCCGGGAAGGCGCCCGGAATGCGGCCGCGCAGCGCCGCCTCCGGCGCCCGCGGCTCCTGCACGTCCTCGTCAGGCCGGAGAACGGAGTCCGCCGGCTGCCCCACCGCCACGGTTTCCAGGTCGTTCTCGTCGAGGACGGGCCGGTCCGAAGGGACCGCGCAGGCCCAGCCGGCCGCGAGCGCGAGAAGGGCGACGCAAGCGGGCACGTACCGCGAAGCGCGGAAGCCGATCTGCAACGGCGAGTTCCCGGCGCTCAGTCGGCGATGACGTGCAGCGGCCGGCCAGACGACGTGGCGAGGCGTTCCGGCGGCAGGTCGTGCGGGATCTCGATCTTGCACTCGCAGACTTCCTGCTGGCGCGCGGCCAGGTCGGCGAGGCTGTAGTTGCACAGGATCGTCTCGACCGCGTCCTTGACGCTGAGAAACACCTCGCGGATGGCGCAGTGCTTCGGCCCCACGCCGATCGTGCAGGGTTGGGCGAGGATGTGGTCGATCGAGGTCGTGTGCCCTTCCAGAGCGACCAGGATGTCGTGCATCGAGATCTTCTCGGCCGGCCGGCCCAGCAGGTGGCCGCCCTGGGGACCGCGGTTCGAGCGGATCAGGTGGTCCCGGGCGAGAGCCGCCAGGATCTGGCGCAGGTACGGCTCCGGAATGCCCTGGTTCACGGCGATCTCGTGGCTGGGCACCGGCCCACCGTTCGCGTGCATCGCCACGTACAGCATGGCGCGAATGCCGTACTCACCCTTGGTGGAGATCTTCATTGCGCACGCCTCGCTATTGACCAGTGTAGCAGCGCCCGGTCGGTTCCTACTTCGGTAGATGGTCGAGAACTTCGTCCAGCGAGCCGATGTCGCCGTCCGCGGGGTCAAGCCACAAAGCCTTGAGGCCGGCAGCCAGCGCGCCTTCGCGGTCCTCGATCTTCGCGTCGCCGACGTGGAGCACGGAAGCCGGCTGAAGCTCCAGTTCCTCGCACGCGGCCAGAAAGATCGGCTCGGCGGGCTTTGCCGACCCCACTTCCTCCGAGCAGACCACAGCATCGAGATAGCGCCCAAGTCCGAGGTTGGCCAGCACCCGAGGCAGGCGCCGGTCCCAGTTGCTGGTCACGGCAACGCGCAGGCCCCGGTGACGCAGTTCCGAGAGCACTTTCCGGCAGCCGGGCCGGAGTTCCCAGGCGTCGGCGCGCTCGAAGCGGGCGAACAGCTCCGCCGTGGCGAAGCGTCCCGGCGCTTCGCGCTCGAGCAGGAGGCACATGCGGTCCAGGAGATCACCCCAGAAGCCCCGGGCCCCGTTCGGATGGCTGTTGTACCGGTCCTCACCCCGGGCGAGGCGGCACTCGAACTCCTTCCAGGCGGTAAGGAAGCCCCGCTCGATGTCGGCCACGGAGAGTTCGAGACCGTGACGGGCGAGGACTTCGGCGTAGATCTCGCCCCGCCGCGGGCACGCGATCAGCGTTCCGGTCGCGTCCAGCGAAACGCCCCGGAGCAGCGGCAGGCCGTCACGACGCGCGACGACCGGACTCTCTCGCCCGGCCCCGTTCAAGAGAATCCGTACCGGCGGGCGTAGAAGTAGAAGGCCGTGACGACCAGGGAATGGCTGATCTCGCCGCTGGCGATGAGTTCCGGAATCTCCAGGAGCGGTACTTGAACCACCTCGAGTTCCTCACTGCCGTCCCCGATCGGGTCGCCGGTGTGGACCAGGTCGCGGGCCAGCCACAGGGAGCAGACGTTGTCCAGGATCGCGGGGTTCGGCTCGACCTCGCCGAGCCGTTCGACCCTTCCCGCCCGGTAACCGGTCTCCTCGTGGAGCTCCCGCGCCGCGGCGGCTGCCGCCTCCTCGCCCGGCTCGACGATGCCGCCGGGGATCTCGAGTGACTCGGCGCCACGGCCGAACCGCCACTGGCGGATGAGCACGACCGTCGCGCCCTTGCCGTCCGCTCCCGGCCCGGCCTCGATCAGCGGAATCACGTTGACCCAGTCCGCGGAGCGCAGGACCACCGCCTGGCGCCGGTCGGCGCCGGCGCGAAGCTCCTGGGCCTCGAGCTGCAGAAGCGGGTGATCGAACTCGGTGCGCGAGGCCTCGACCTGCCAGGGACGGACCTTCATCGGGGGCTCAACCTCCTAGTCCTCCCGCTCGAAGGGCGGACGGAGGTACTCGAAGCGCAGGACGCGGACGGCCCGGCCGCTGAAGAAGATGAGGACGGCGACGCCAGCGCCGCTCGACAGGGCCATCAGCCAACTGAACTCCCGCCAGAGCATGACGATCAGGATAGTGAGTCCGCCCACGACGATGGCCGCCACCAGCAGCCGGAACGCCGTTCGGTCGAACGTCGGCGGCCGGATGAGCTGCGAAGCGTCGTCTGGGGTTTCCGGCATCCTTCGGAGTATGTCAAGCGTGGGGAGCGGTGCCGGCTCGGCTTATGCTCTGACGGAATGACCCGCGAGCAGAAACCAGACCGACCGCTCCGCGTCCTGCTCGTGCGCCTTTCCGCGATCGGCGACTGCCTCCACGCGGCCCCGGTGGCGTCGGCGCTCCGCCGTGCCCATCCGGACGCGTTCATCGGCTGGGCGGTCCAGGAACCGGCCGCGACGCTGCTGCGCGGCTACGCCGGCGTCGACCGCTTCCACTTGTATCCGCGGCGGGCCCGTAGCCTGGGCGCGCATCTTGACGAGCTCAGCCGCTTTCGCCGTGAACTCAGGAGCTGCCGGTACGACGCAGCGCTCGACGTTCAGGGCCTCACCAAGAGCGGCCTGGTCGCCTGGTGGAGCGGCGCCGGGCAGCGGATCGGCTTTCGGGGCGGTCCGGCCATGGGCAGCCGCGAACTGAACGCGCTGTTTCTCAATCGGCGCTTTGCTGTCGACCCGGAGGTGAGACACGTCGTCGACCGCAATCTGGCCCTGGTGAGCGCTTCGGGGCTGGTTGCTGACGAGCACGCGGCCGCGGAGTGGCGTTTGCCCGACTACGCCGAGCCTGGGCCCCTCTCCTTCCTCGAACGGCATGGTCTGCGCGAGGGCCGATACGCGGTCGCATCGCCGGGAACGATCTGGCGCACGAAGCGCTGGCCCCCGCGCCACTTCGCGGCGGCCGTCCGGCGCCTCGGGAGCGACCGGGGGCTACCCGTGGTTGTCGCCTGGGCCGGCGAAGACGAACGACGGGCAGCGGCGGAGATCGAAGCCTCCGCGGGGGACGGCTGTCGCGTCCTGCTCGCGCCGCCGACCGACCTCCGCGAACTGGCGACGCTCCTGCGGCGCGCAGTCCTGTTTCTGGGCTGCGATTCCGGTCCCGCCCATCTGGCGGCGGCACTGGGCGTACCCTGCGTGTCGGTGTTCGGCCCGACCGATCCTGCCCGCAACGGCCCCTACGGGCCACAGTCGACGGCGGTGCAACTCGACCAGAGGTTGGACTGCCAGCCGTGCTGGCGGCGCACCTGCCGCCGCGGCGACTTCGCGTGCCTGGAGCGGCTTGATGCCGATCGGGTGGTGTCAGCCTGCCTGGCCAGACTCGACGGCCAGGCTCCGCCGTGGTGCGCCCGAAGGGATTCGAACCCCTGACCTACGGCTCCGGAGGCCGTCGCTCTATCCAGCTGAGCTACGGGCGCGCGAACGGGACGATTTCGGGATCGAGATGGGGTGGATGAGGGGACTTGAACCCCCAACCACTTGAACCACAATCAAGCGCTCTGCCAGTTGAGCTACATCCACCAGACATCTTCGAACCGATCTCTCAACGATCTGGCCTGCCTGGAGGGACTCGAACCCCCGACCCGCGGCTTAGAAGGCCGCCGCTCTATCCAGCTGAGCTACAGGCAGGCGAAAGCGACAGCGACAGGTTAGCCGAGGCCGAGGCTAGCGAGCGATATCGGGGCGCCCAGATTTGAACTGAGGACCCCCTGCGCCCAAGGCAGGTGCGCTACCAGACTGCGCCACGCCCCGACAGGCAAGGCGGCGAATGATAGCACCGTCGCCACACCAGAACGGAGCCGGCCTGGCGGCCGGCACGTGTTCTTGGCCGCCTACGGCGGCGGCGGGTCAGAAGACCCGCGCACCGGTCAGAGCACGTCGAGGGGGGCGTAGCGGCGAATCAGTTTCCGCTTGCCGGCCTTGTCGAAGAAGACGGTCAGCTTCGCGTTCTCGCCGTCTCCGTCGAGTTGCAGGACGACCCCCTTGCCCAGGGTGGCGTGGCGCACGACGGCGCCGGGCCGCAGGACGCCGGCGATCCGTTCGGTCGGCGGCTTCCGGCCGCGGCGGACGGCGGCGGGAGACGCGGCCCGGAAGGACGGCCCGCCGGAGGCGCGGTCGCCGCCGAAGAAGCCGCGGACCCCGGCTGTCCGTGGGCCGCCGTAGAGTTCCGCGCTCCGCGTGGTCTCGACCAGTTCCTCGGGCAGGTCGACGAGGAAGGGTGAAGGCTGCTGGTCCTGGAACTGTCCGGCGACCATCCTGCGACGGCTGAGGCTGAGGAACAGCCGCTGCTCGGCCCGGGTCATCCCGACGTAGAACAGGCGTCTCTCTTCCTCGATGTCCCGTGCCGCGAGGCCGGCGTGGAAGTGCGGGAGCAGGCCGTCCTCGAGACCGGTGACGAAAACGGCCGGATACTCGAGGCCCTTGGCGCTATGGAGGGTCATCAGGGCGACGCCAAGCTCGGCGTTCAGGCCGTCCGTGTCGCTGACCAGGGAAACGTAGTCGAGGAAGTTCACGAGGGGACTGACGGCCGGCTCGGCCCCTTCCTCGAAGAGCGTTGCTTCGGCGGCATCCGGTCCCTCGGCCGGCGGCGCGATTCTCGCCGGAGCGCCGGTCAGGCCGTGCAGGGTCTCGAAGTCGTGGGCCGACGACACGAGCTCGTTCAGGTTCTCGAGCCGTTCCCGGCCTTCCTCGTCGCCCTTGCCGTAGAGCGCCTCGAAGCCGGCGGCGACGATCGTGCCGCGCACGAGCTCGGCGAGTGGCTGGCGCTCCGCCTCCTGGCGCAGCGCCTCGATCAGGCCCCGAAAGTTCCGGACCGCGCGCAGGCTGCGGGCCGGCAGCTCCTGCAGGGGGTCGAGCCGGATCGCATCCCACAGCGAGTTGCCCATTTCGGCGGCCCGCTCGAGCAGCACCTGCTCTGTCCTGCCGCCGATCCCCCGCCGCGGCTGGTTCAGGATCCGGCGCAGGGACAGGTTGTCCTGCGGGTTGGCGATGACCCGCATATAGGCGATCAGGTCCTTGACCTCGGCGCGCTCGTAGAAGCGGATGCCGGCGACCAGGCAGTAGGGGATCTCGCCGCGCAGCAACTGGTCCTCGATCGCCCGGGTCTGCGCGTTCGTCCGCACCAGCACCGCCATGTCGCCGAACTCGAGCCCCTCCGTACGGAGCCCCGCCAACTGCCCCACCACCCAGCGCGCCTCGTCCTCGTGATCGCCGGCAAGGAAGAGCCGCAGTGGCTCGCCAGCCCCCTTGTCCGTCCACAGAGTCTTGCCCCGCCGTTGCTCGTTGCGCGAGATGACGGCGCCCGAGGCGTCGAGGATGTTCTGGGTCGAGCGGTAGTTCCGTTCCAGCTTGCGGACGCTGCCGCCCGGGAAGTGCTTCTCGAACCGGAGCAGGTTGTCGAGTTCGGCGCCGCGCCAGCCGTAGATGCTCTGGTCCTCGTCCCCGACCGCGGTCAGGCCGGAGACGGAACCGTCCGGGTCGAGCACCAGGTTCCTGACCAGTTCCAGTTGGGCCGCGTTCGTGTCCTGGAACTCGTCGACGAGCAGGTGACGGAAGCGTCCCCTGACCCGCGCGCCGACCTCCTCGTCGTCGCGCAGCAGGCGCACGGCAAGCGCGATCAGATCGTCGAAGTCGACGCCACCCGTACGTAGCAGCTCGGCCTGATAGCGGCGGAACACGGCCGCGACGTGACGGTCGAAGAAGTCCTCGGCCTCCTTCTCGAAGGCGGGCGGCGTGAGCAGGCGGTTCTTCGCCCCGCTGATCCGTCCCTGGACCACGCGCGGCTGAAACGCCTGTTCGTCGAGGTTCTCGGCCTTGAGCGACGCCTTGATCAGCCGCAACTGGTCCGGTGCGTCTACGATCGCGAAGTCCGGCCGCAGACCCACCCGGTCGCCGTAGCGCCGCAGCAGGCGGACGCAGAAGCGGTGGAAGGTGCCGACGAAGACACTCGCGTTGCCCCCGACCAGGTCGAGCGCCCGGCCGCGCATCTCGTCCGCGGCCTTGTTGGTGAAGGTGACGGCCGCGATCCGCCACGGCTCGACCTGCCGCTCGGCGATCAGCCAGGCGATCCGGTACGTGATGACCCGGGTCTTGCCCGATCCGGCGCCCGCGACGACCAGCAACGGACCGCCATCGTGGGTGACCGCCGCGAGCTGTTCCGGGTTCAGCCGGGAACGGAAGTCCACGCCGTCACCGGCGCCGGCGCTTGATGTTCTTCTGGCGCGCCCGCCCCACCGCGAGCGTCTCCTCAGGCACGTCTTTCGTGATCACCGATCCGGCACCGGTGTAGGCGCCGGCGCCGACTTCGACCGGCGCCACCAGGATGGAGTCGCTGCCGACGAAGGCCCCCTCGCCGATCACGGTGCGGCTCTTCTTCTTGCCGTCGTAGTTGCAGGTGATGACCCCGGCGCCGATGTTGGCGCCGGCGCCCACCGAAGCGTCCCCCAGGTAGGCGAGGTGGGACGCCTTGACTCCGGGGCCCAGCGTCGCCTTCTTGACCTCGACGAAGTTGCCGACCTTGGCGCCGTCCTCGAGCACGGCCTCCGGCCGCAGGCGGGCGAAGGGACCGATCGTGCAACCCGAGGCGACGCGCGCGCCGTCGAGCACCGAGTAGGGCAGCACCTCGACGCCGTCGTCGAGAACGCTGTCGCGGATCCAGGCGCCGGTGTGGACGGTGCAACCACTGCCCACGCTGGAGGCGCCGAGCAGGGTGACGTTCGGGTGCAGCATCGAGTCGGCGCCAACGGTCACGGCGGCATCGATCCAGACGCTGTCCGGGTCGAGGACGGTGACGCCCGCCGCGAGGAGGGCATCGACGCTGCGCCGATAGAAGACGCGTTGAACCGCGGCCAGGTCGGCGCGCGAGTTGACTCCCAGCGCCTCCGAAGCATCCTCTACCCGGACCGCCGCCACCGGATGCTCGCGGACGGCGGCCGACACGGCATCGGTCAGATAGAACTCGCCCTGAGCGTTGCCGGCATCGACCTTCTCGAGCCAGTCGAAGATCGCCGGAACCGGGAGCGCGTAGTGACCGGCGTTGACCGTACGGAGCGCGAGCGTGTCGTCGTCGGCGTCCGCCGCCTCGACGATCCGGACGAGGCGATCCCCCTCGCATGCGACGCGGCCGAGACTCCCCGGCTCGGGAAGGTCGGCGACCGCCACGCTGCCCCAGCCGGCGCCGGCGGCATCGAGCAGGGCTTGCAGGGTTCCCGGGCGGACCAGGGGCGCGTCGCCCGAGAGAACCAGGGCCAGCCCCTCGGAGCGCAGAGAGTCGCGAGCCATCGACAGCGCGTGCCCCGTGCCCCGCTGCTCCGGCTGCTCCACCCAGACAATGTCTCCGGCGTCCTCGTCTACGAACACCGAGCGGACCGGGTCGGCCCCGCTCCCGACGACGACGCAGATCGGCGCGCAGCCGACCTCGCGGGCGGCCTGAACGACCCAGGAGACGAGCGGTCTGCCGCCCACCTCGTGAAGCACCTTCGGCTGTTCCGAGCGGAGCCGCTTGCTGTGACCGGCAGCGAGGACGACGGCCGCGGCGGTGCTGGACGTCATCCTCCGTCGCTGTGGTCATGGACGAGGCTCAGGAAGCGCTCGTCTTCGTTGAGGGAAGCGAAGTCCGCGTCGTGAAAGGCCCGCACCCGGTTCGTCGGATCCAGCTCGACCGCCTTCTCGAGCGAATTGAGCGCCGGCTCCGTTTCGCCCAGTAGCGCGCGGATACAGGAGGCGAGGTAGACGAAGCGACCGTCCCTCGTGCGCGATCCCGCCGTGCAGATCTTCAGGGCGCCCTGCAGGTCGCCGTCGTTTCGGGCCATGACGGCCTCGAGAAACGCGTCGTTGACCTTCCCGTCCTTCGATGCTTCGGCCCGGTCGCAAGCCGCGAGGTAGTCCCCGGCGCGGCTCGTGAGCCGGCTCTCCGCCCCCGCGGCGATCACCGCTTCGAACTCGGAGCGGGCTTCCGCGATCCGATCCGCGTGGAACGCCTCGATCCCGGCCTCCAGCTTCTTCAACGCTGCGTCCACTGCCTCCGACCGCGCCTCCTGCCCAGCCCCACTACTCACGTTCGACTACCTCCGCCTCGACGCCCTACCGACCATTCGGAATGCGCAACCCTAGCGCAGATCGTCGCCGCTTCGCGGCGCGTTGTCTTCCGCGGGTGAGAGGACCCGCGGTCACATGGGAATGTAGTCATCCCGGAGCAACGCGTACAGGTAGTGGTCGGTGCGACTGCCCTGCAGCACGAAGTAGGAACGGAGCTTGCCTTCGCGCACGAATCCCAGCTTCTCCAGCACCTTGCGGGAGGCGTCGTTGTCGATCGCGCAGCGGGCCTCCAGACGCTCCAGCGGCGTTCGCAGCAGGAGCTCGGGCAGCAACTGGCCGAGCGCGGCGGTCATCGTGCCGCGGCCGTGATGCCGGGTCGCCAGGGCATAGCCGAGCTCCCCCAGGCCGTGCTCCCAGTTGACGATCGCCAGAGTGATCCAGCCTGAGCGTTCGCGGTCGGCTTCGATCATCCAGGTGTAGCGGTCGCCGCGACCCCGGTAGAGGTCCCTGGGGCGCTGCGCCGCCAGATCCGCCCGCAGCCTGGCAACGGACACGTTGTGGAGGGGCTGATAGCGACGCACGGCGGGTTCGGCGCGCCAGCGACGGAGGAACGCCGCATCCGACGGCTGCGCCGGCCGCACGACAACGCGGACCGCGGGAGGGGGCGGTGGATGACGGGTCAGGGGGCTGGTCATCGCCGGCGAAGCTACGTGGTTTCGGCACGGCGCCCCAGCCGGGGCAGAGCGCCGCCGAGGGCGATCAGGCTATACCCCTGGGCGAACAGGTAGAGAAAGGGCAGCGACCACCAGCGTCCGTAGAGGCCCGCGGCGGCAACGCAGACCCAGAAGTAGAGCGCTAGCGTCGCTTCGCCCCAGAGACTCCACACCGCGCCCGACCGGTAGAGGGCAGGCGGGTTCCGGGCGGCCGCCGGGATCTTCGGCGTGCGGGCGAAGACGCCGCCGCGGCGCAACAGCCCGCTGATCGTCGCGGCCGAGTTGTGGAGCGACAGGCCGATGCCGATGGACATCGCGAGCGGCACCTCGAACCAGAACCTGGACCCTCGCCGTCCGGCCCGGCGCTGGCCGGCGGCATAGCAACCGGCTACCGCCACCGTCCCGAGCAGAAACAGGGGCGCGTCGATCCAAAGCAGCAGGTGCGGCGACTCCTGCCGCGCCAGGATCGCCGGCAACAGGAGGAGCCCAAGAGCCACGAGCAGCGGGTAGCAGATGCCCGAGGTGAGGTGCGCCGCCGCCGCCAGCTTGACCCGCGGCCTCACCGCGCTGCGCAGGATGCGTCCGAGCAGCTTGCGCATCGTCTGCGCCGATCCCCGGGCCCAGCGGTGCTGCTGGCTCTTGAAGTCGTTGACCCGGGCCGGCAGCTCCGCCGGCACCGCGAGGTCCGTCATCAGCATGAAGCGCCATCCGGCGAGCTGGGCCCGGTAGGAGAGATCGAGGTCCTCGGTGAGCGTGTCGACCTGCCAGCCCCCCGCGTCGTCGATCGCACGCCGCCGCCACACGCCGGCGGTGCCGTTGAAGTTGAAGAAGCAACCGGCCCGATGACGGGCCGCCTGCTCGACCAGGAAGTGGCCGTCCAGCAGCACCGCCTGGGCACGGGTCAGGAGCGAGTCCTCGCGGTTCATGTGGCCCCAGCACGCCTGGACCATGCCCAGCCCCGGATCGCGGAACGCCGGCACCGTCCGCCGCAGGAAGTCCGGTTCCGGCACGAAGTCGGCATCGAAGATCGCGATCAGCTCTCCACGCGCCTGCTCCAGACCGGCGGCGAGAGCACCCGCCTTGAAACCCTGCCGGTTCTCCCGACGCAGGTGCCGAATGAGCGGTAGCGGCCGGTTCCGTCCGGACGCCCGGGCGAGCTCGGCCTCGACCCGGTCGGCGGTGTCGTCGGTCGAATCGTCGAGGATCTGGACTTCGAGCCGATCCGCGGGGTAGTCGAAGTCGAGAACCGCTGCGATCAGCCGGGGGGCGACGTAGCGCTCGTTGTAGATCGGCAGTTGGACGGTGACCAGGGGCCACACGAACTCCTCCTGCGCGCTATCTTGGACGCCATCCTCGCCGGCGACCGACGATCGCGACACGCGAAGCACCAGGAGAAGGACGAGCCGATGCAGTCCGTAGAGAGCGAGCGTACCGAGAACGGCGTAGTAGACCGGTAGAAGCACGTACGCTGACGATATGGCAAGGCGACGAGGGCTCGGAGCGCTGGCGGCGGCCGTGTGGCCTCTGCTCGCCTGCTTTGCCGGGCTGCTCGTGCTCGACCGCGCGGGCTTCGGACCGGCGCCGGGCGCCCGGGGTCCTGGCGTCTCCTTTCTGCTGGTCCTGCTCCTGGCGTTCGGCGCGCTGTGGTGGGGGCTGCGACGCCTGGGCGCGGCCACGGGCTCGCGCAGTGACGTTCCGGTCGCGGGCATCCTGGCGGTGGCCGTCGTGCTCCGCCTGCTCGCGCTGCCGCTCACGTCAAGCCTCTCGGACGATGTCTACCGCTACCTGTGGGACGGACGGGTCGCCGCCTCGGGAGCGAACCCGTATCTCCTGACGCCGGACGACGAAAGCCTCGCCGGGTTGCGGGACGACCTGTGGAGGAAGACCGCGCATCGCGACCTCGCCACCGTGTATCCGCCGCTGGCGCTGGGGATGTTCGCCGGCGCGGCGGTCCTGCCGTGGCCTCTGCTCGCGTACAAGCTGGCGCTTGCCGCCGTCGACCTGGCCGGCTGCGCGCTGCTGCTGTTGCTGGCGCGGCGTCGCGGTAGTGCGTGGATGGCCCTCGCCTACGTCTGGAATCCGCTGCTCGTCATCGAGGGCGCCGGCATGGGGCATGTCGACGTGCTCGGCGCGTCGCTGGTCATCGGCTGTGTGTGGTTGCTGGTAGGCGGCAGCCGGTGGGGACGCCGGCGCACCCGGTTTGTGGCGGCTGGAGTGGTGGCTGCGCTTGCGGCGCTGGCCAAGCTCGTGCCTCTGGTGACGCTACCCCTCTGGTGGCGGCACGGCGGTAGCCGGCAGAGCCGGCGCTTCGCGGTCGGCGCCGTCTCGCTGCTTCCGCCGGCGACCGTCGCCGTGCTGCTGTGGACCCGCGGCGTTCCGCCCGGTCTGGTCGAGTACGCGCTGCGCTGGGAGTACAACGGCCCTGTCTACGAGCCGCTGTGGCGCCTGATCGGAGCGCTGCGGCTCGACCTCGCGGCCTCCGGGGTCGTCCATCTGGCGCGGGTCATCTTCGGCGGCGACGTCGAGGCGACGCCCTGGAGCACGCTCTACTCGTACGCCTATCCGCAGTTCCTCGCCCGCATCGTGCTCCTGGCCGCCGGCGTCGTTCTCTGGCTCCGCCTCTGGCGGCGCCGCCCGGAACCGGTCCGGGCGGCGTTCGGGGCCTTCGCCGTCGTCCTCCTGATGAGCCCCACGTTCTACCCGTGGTACCTGATCTGGATCCTCCCCTGGGCCGCGTTGACCGGCGCCCGCGCCGTCCTCGCGCTCTCCGCGACCCTGCCTCTGGCCTACCTTCCCGTCGTGACCGGAATGCCGTACTTTCCCTGGGTCTACGGCGCCGTCTGGCTGCCACCGCTGATTCTGCTGCTGCTCGCGCGCCGGCACCCTGAGCCCTCATCACCGTGAAGTACCGCCTCCTGATCGCCTACGACGGGTCGGACTACGCCGGCTGGCAGCGCCAGGACAACGCCCTGGCTGTGCAGCAGGTCATGGAGGAAGCCGTGGCGGCGGTGGCAGGCCGGAACGTCACCGTCCACGGGGCCGGCCGCACCGACGCCGGCGTCCACGCCTCCGGTCAGACGGCGCATCTCGACCTCCCGGCCGGGAACCTGCCGTCCGGCGAGACCCGCCGGGCGCTCGTTCACGGCGTGAACCACCATCTCCCGGCAGCGATCCGGGTGCTTGCCGCCGACGCCGTCGACGACTCGTTTCACGCCCGCAAGAGCGCGTCGTTCAAGGTCTACGGCTACCGGCTCTGCACCGCGCCGGTGATCGATCCGTTCCGGGCGCCCTTCGTTGTGCCGGCCCCGCGCAGATTCGACCTCGAGTCGATGAAGAGGGCCGCCTCCCTGATCCGCGGGCGACACGACTTCTCGGCCTTCGCCAAGGCCGGCGGCAGCCAGGGCAGCACGGTGCGGACGATTCGCGAAGCCCGATGGACCGAACAGGGAGACGAGATCCGGTTCCGCGTCGCCGGCGACGGGTTCCTCCGCGGCATGGTTCGCGCCCTGGTGGGCACGACCCTGGAGGTCGGCCTCGGCCGCCGATCGCTGGATGATCTGACCGCGCTGCTCGCTGGTCGGCCGCGCGCCGAGGCGGGCCCGAACGCGCCGGCCCGGGGCCTTTGCCTGGACCGCGTGGAATACGATCACGCCAAATGAAACGCGTCGTCACGGGCGTCGTGACCGCGGCGCTGGCAGCCGCCCTCGTCCTATACCTCGACCCCGTCCTGTTCGGAGTGGCGGTCACGCTCGTGGTTCTCGTGGCAGCCGCCGAGTACAGCGCGCTGGTGCAGCGGATCGTCGTTTCGCGGACCGTGAACTGGGCGCTCTGGCTCGCGGTCGGCGTCCTCGCCCTGGCCGACACGACCGCGAACGAACTGATCGACGTACAACTGCCGGCCGGCCTGACCGGCGCCGGCACCTGGTTCGCCGCGGCGGCCCTCGTGCTCGCCCTGGCGACGGCGGTCGGCCTCGCCAGCCATGCCGACATCCGCGATCGACTCCTGACCTCGGCGCTGTTCACCTACGGCGCCCTCTGGCTCGGCCTGTTCCTGGTCGCCGCGATCAACCTCCATGTCGTCGAACCGGTGCTCCTCTTCTGGGTACTGGTCGTCGCCTCCCTCGGTGACATCGGCGCCTACTACGGCGGCCGCCTGCTCGGACGCCGACCTCTGGCGCCGGTGCTCAGCCCGAAGAAGACGATCGCCGGCGCGGTGAGCGGTCTGGCCGCCAGTTGCGCCGCCGGCGTCGCGGTGGTCCTGGTGTGGCGCGGTCCCGATGCCCTCGGCCTGGACGTCCCCGTCCTGGCGCTGCTCTGCGGTGGCGCGGGACAGGCCGGAGACCTGGTCGAATCGATGCTCAAGCGGGCGGTGGCGGTCAAGGACACGGGGGCCCTTCTGCCCGGGCATGGCGGGCTGCTGGACCGGCTCGACAGCGTCCTGCTGGCGACGCCTGTGTGCTACGTCGCCGTCCAGGCCGGTGCGACGCCGTCGCTCCTGCCGTGAGCGTACGCAGGCTCGCCGTGCTTGGCGCCACCGGCTCGGTCGGCGAGGCGGCCCTCGCCGTCGCGCGCCGGCACCCCGAGAAGCTCCAGGTGTGCGTCCTGGCGGCAAGGGGCACGAAGCCCGCGCGGCTCGCGGAGCTGGCGCGCGAGTTCCGGCCTCGCCGAGTGGTCGTCGAGACGGAGCAGGCGTCGGGACGCCTGCGTCCCGACCTGCCCCCGGGCACAGACGTCGGTTGGGGCGAAGACGCCCTGGTCGACGCGGTCGGGGACGGCCACAACGACCTCGTGCTGACCGCGATCGTCGGCGCGGCCGGTCTCAAGCCCGCCGCGGCGGCCCTTGCCGCAGGCGCCGACCTGGCGCTGGCGAACAAGGAGGCGATGGTTGCCGCCGGGCCTCACCTGCGCCGGCTGGCGGCCGAGTCGGACGCGAAGATCCTGCCGGTCGACAGCGAACACGCCGCGATCCACCAGGCGCTGCGAGCGGGTCGGCGCCGCGAGGTCAGGCGCCTCGTGTTGACCGCCTCGGGCGGTCCGTTCCTCGACCGTGACCCGGCAACCCTGGACACTGTCACGCCGGCCGAGGCGACGGACCATCCGACCTGGAACATGGGGGCCAAGATCAGCGTCGACTCCGCGACGCTGATGAACAAGGGTCTGGAACTGATCGAGGCGAGCTACCTGTTCGACGTTCCCGGATCGCGGATCGACATCCTGATCCACCCACAGTCCCTGGTTCACTCGATCGTCGAGTTCCGGGACGGCAACTCGATCGCCCAGATCTCGGCCAACGACATGGAGTATCCGATCCGGTACGCCCTGTCCCATCCCGAACGTTGGCCGCGCCCCGACGACGGCGCCGCCAACGGACTGAGTGAACTGCTGGAGGCGGCCTCCGAGCTTCAGTTCCGACGAGTCGACCCGGAAGTCTTCCCGGCGCCGTCCCTCGCCCGCGAGGCGCTCATCCGGGGGAACGGCGCGCCGGCGGCGCTCAACGCGGCAAACGAGACGGCGGTGGCTGCGTTCCTCGGCGGCGCGGCGCCCTTCTCCGCCATCGTGCCGGCCGTGGCGGAAGTGCTCGACCGCCACGGGCGGGAAACCGGCGGCACGGAGCCGGCGACGATCGACGAGGCCCTGGAGTGGGATTCCTGGGGCCGACGCCACGCCCGGGAAGTCCTCGCGCAGCTTCGCGGTTAGCATCGCTAGCGGTGACCTTCCTGAGCAACATACTGGCCTTCCTGGTCGTGGTCGGAGTGATCATCTTCGTCCACGAACTGGGGCACTTCGTGGCCGCGAGGCTGTTCCGGATCCGGGTCCGGGTCTTCTCCATCGGCATCGGTTCCCGGCTTTGGGGCTTCGAGCGCGGCGGCACGGAGTACCGGTTGGCCATGATCCCGCTGGGCGGCTATGTCGCCTTCTCGGGAATCGACGCCACGAACCCGACCGGCGACGCGGGCGACTTCACCGCCAAACCGCGCTGGCAGCGAGTGATCGTGCTCCTGGCAGGCCCGGCGGCGAACGTCGTACTGTCGATCGCGCTGATCGCGGCGGTACTGATGGCCGGGACCGAGCTGGCCGGACCGCGAGACCTGAGCACCGAGATCGGCGCCGTGGCGCCCGATTCGGCCGCGGCCGAAGCCGGGCTCACGGCGGGGGATGTGATCCTGCGCCTGGACGGCGAGGACGTGTCTGACTGGCGGGAGCTCTCGAACACCATCCTGATGTCGCCGGAACGCCGGCTCGAGATCGACTTCGAGCGCGACGGCGAAGCCCTGAGCACCGTGCTCGTCCCTCACCGGATGCCGCGCTACGAGCTGGGCGACGCGGGGCTCTACGCCAGCCTTCTGCCGCGGGTGCGCCAGGTATTCGAGGACACTCCGGCGGAAC
Source organism: Acidobacteriota bacterium (assembly GCA_011525365.1). Lineage (GTDB taxonomy): Bacteria > Acidobacteriota > Thermoanaerobaculia > Multivoradales > Multivoraceae > Multivorans. The sequence continues at coordinate 534,085 of WTGQ01000002.1, read as the reverse complement.
AGGCAGGGCTGCGGTACGGGGACACGCTGTACGCCGTCGACGGTCATCCCGTCGCCGACGCCGACGACTTCCGCCGGCTCGTCGAGCCGCGGGCGGGCGAGGAGGTCAGAGTCGAGATCGGCCGCGGCGAGGACCGTCTGGTCGTGCAACTCGTGCCGGCGAACGAAGCCGGGGTCGGCCGAGCCGGCATCGCGATCAGCCACTTCTCCTATCAGCGCGTCGGCCCGGTCGCGGCGATCGTGGAGAGCGCCCGGATCAACTGGGAAACGACGACCGAGATCTTCGGCTTCCTGGGCGGCCTGATGGAACGCCGGGTCTCACCGCAGAGCGCGCTGGCCGGCCCGATCGAGATTGGCCGGATCAGCGGTCAGGCGGCTCGCAGGAGCTTCAGCGACCTGGTGTTCCTGATCGCCCTGATCAGCCTGAACCTCTGCATCCTGAACCTGCTGCCGATCCCGATGCTCGACGGCGGCCAACTCGTCATCCTGCTGCTCGAGAGCGTCCTGCGCCGCGACCTCTCGATCCAGATCAAGAACCTGGTCACCCAGTTCGGCCTGGTGGTGGTCGTGGCCATCATGTTGTTCGCGATCTACTTCGACCTGGTGAAGAACCTGCCCGGCCTCGGGCGCTGAAGGCGGCTCGACGACGATGGCCGGCAAGCTCCTTGACTGGATCGGCAAGGCAGTTCGCCACCCCTGGCTCAAACGGGGCGTCCTCTTCGCCGCCTACGGGGGCCTGCTCGTCGCGCTGCTGGGCGCCTCGTCCTACCTGGCGCTCTCGAACTTCGTCCGCAGCGGCGTCATCGCCGTACCCGACGTGGTCGGCCTCGAGCAAGGCCAGGCCGAAGCCGGCCTCGCCACCGCGGGCCTGGTACTGCAGCGGGTGGAGGACGACCGTCACGACGAGGCGGTTCCAGCGGGCCACGTGCTCCGACAGGACCCTCCCGCCGGCAGCTCGGTCAAGGAGGGCAGCGGCGTGGTCGTCTACCTTTCGCGGGGTCGGGAGCTCGTCGAGACGCCGGACCTGAGCGGCCAGGTTCTGCAGACGGCCCAGGTAAGTCTCACGGCCTCGGGGCTGCAAATGGGCAGGAGCAGGAGCGTGTTCGCCGAGTCCGGTGAACCGGGCACCGTCGTCCGGCAGGATCCCCCCGCCGGCAGCCCGATCGACCCCTCGTCCCAGGTCGACCTGATGGTCAGCCTGGCCAACCCCGGCGCGATGTACGTCATGCCTGACCTGATCGACCTGCCCGAGGAGCCGGTCCGCGACTTCTTCGAGACGCGCGGATTCCGGCTCGGAAGGGTAAAGTACGAACCCTACGAAGGCGTCCCAGCCGGGATCATCCTGCGTCAATACCCGCTTCCGGGACACCCCCTGCGGCAGAGCGATTCGATCGCCCTCGTGGTAGCCGCGCAAGACCGTCGCTGAACCCGCCAGTCCGCCCGCAAGCACGGCCGCCCGCAAGAACCTGAACGATGAAGATCGCGCCTTCGATCCTGGCGGCGGACCTCGCCGACCTGGCCTCCGCAGTCAAGCTCTGCGAGGACGGCGGCGCGCAATTGATCCACGTCGACGTGATGGACGGTCACTTCGTACCCAACCTGACCTTCGGCCCGCCGGTGATCGCCGATCTGGCCAGGCGAACGGGCGTCGGCTTCGACATCCACCTGATGGTCTCGAACCCGGAAGCGCTGCTCGACCGGTATCTGGACAGCGAGCCGGCCTGGGTGTCGATCCACCACGAGGTGACAGACGAGCCGGGACGGCTTGCGGCGCGCATCCGCGAGCGCTGCGCCGGCGCCGGCGTGGCGATCAACCCGGCGACCCCGCTGGACGAACTCCTGCCCTACCTGGATCAACTGGACTTCGTCGTGCTGATGTCGGTCGTGCCCGGTTTCGCCGGCCAGGCCTTCCACCCCGAAGTGCTCGAGAAGGCCCGGCGCCTCCGCGCCCTGGTCGAGGAACGGGAACTGCCCGTGAGCATCGAAATGGACGGCGGAATCAAGCCCGGCAACCTGGACGAGGTGGCCGCCGCCGGTGTCGACGTCGCCGTCGTCGGCTCCGGCGTCTTCGCGGCGCAGCAGCCCGTCGAAACCCTGGTCGCCCTCCGACGGCAGGCGGGCGAATGAACCGTCGCCGCACGCTCCTGCTGGCGGCCGCGCTGGCCCTGTTCGTCGGATGCGGGGGCGTCAGGGACGACCCCATCCTTCGACTCTCGTCGGCGGAGGCCCTCGAGATCGGCAAGCAACTGCTGGAGGAGGAGAAGTTCACGCAGGCGCGCGAACACCTCGTCCACGCCTTCGAGGTCGAGCCGAACTCCGAGACCGGTCGCGAAGGGCTGCTGCTGGCCGCGGACGCCCTGTTTCTGCGCGGCGGTTACCAGTCGTACGTCGAGGCCGAGCAGCGCTACCGGGACTTCCTGAACCGGTTCCCGACCTCCGACCAGGCGGCCTACGCCCAGTTCCGTCTCGCGGCCTCGCTCGCCGAACGAATGGAGAAGCCGGACCGCGATCAGCAGACAGCCCGACTGGCGCTGAACGAGTTCGAAAACGTCCGCCGGCTGTACCCGACCAGCCAGTTCGCGGGGCAGGCGGCCCAGCGGATCGTCGAGGTCCGCAACCACCTCGCGGAACACGAGTTCGTCGTCGGAGCCTTCTACTACCGTTTCCGTACCCCCACCGCCGCCGGCAACCGCTTCAGGGAGATGCTCGAGCAGTACCCCGACTACCCGGAGCCCGACAAGATCCTTGCCCACATGTGCCTCACGTATCGCCTGGTGCTCCAGCAGATTCCGAGCAGGCTTGGACTCGACCGCTATGAGTACCTCAACGAAGCCTGCGATCGGCTGCGGAACGAGTTTCCGGGCAGCCCGTGGCTCAAGAAGGCGCCTTCGGAGGAGCAGCTCCGGAAACTCCGAAGCAAGCTGCCGGCCACGCCCATCCGCCCGGACAGGAATCGACAGGGTCGCCCCGCCGAAGAGAACGCCGACAACTGAGCCGGATCCCTCGCCAGCGCGCTACCCGGACGACCGCCAGCACCGTCGATTTCGCCTGGAGATTCTGGCCTTGCGAAGGTCCGGAATGCCGGAACCTTGTGCTAAAATAGACGTTTCGGCATGTGACTCGCGTTGAAGCCACTCAGCCCAGACTACCGCCTTCCGGACGACGCAACCGAGGATCTCAACGGCCAACTTGATCGCCTGGTGAGTCAGTTGGCTTCCCAGGGCGTCACCCTGGCGCAGGCCCGCGAGATCTTCGAACGGCAGTTCATTCTCGCTTCCCTACGACTCAACCACGGCAACATCACCAACTCGGCAAACCACCTGGGGCTCCATCGCAACACGCTGCGGAACAAGGTCGCCACGCTTCAGATACAAGCCACCGACTACCGAGGCTCCGGCAAGAGGATTCAGTCGAGATAACGCCCGAAACGCATCGCAGGCTAGCCGGCTCGGACCTTCATCCGACCTGAATCAGACCGGCATACAGCTTGCAGTTCGAAACGTGGTCAGGCGCTCCCCCTGGCAGCGAAGCGCCTGACGCCGTCAAGCAACGTACTCATCTGCCAGCGATTCCCCGGCGCAGATCAGGGTTCAAGCGGCGACCTCCGCCAAAGAGCAAACGAAACGCCTTCCAGCACACGTCCCAATGACCTTCCAGAAGCTCAGTCTCCGGTACCGGACGATTGCGATAACCGTGGCTACGGCGGCCATTCTGACCGCCACGCCGCGCGAAACCGCGCCCGGTCGGCACATGGCAGCGTTGCCGACGTCGCCTCCTCTGGAAGACGTCGTGCTTCTGGAGCAGATCCGGGCCTGGCTTGAACCGTCGGCCGACGCCGCCACGGCGTACCTTGGAGAGGGTCCACTGTACGAGTGCATTCAGTCGCGCCGGGAGAGCTTCGAGCTGTTCATCGGCGCCGCCGACGAGCACGCGGTCCGCGACCGGATGCAGAGTGTTCCGTATGGTGGCCTGATCCTCGGCGCCGCCGAGCGGCACGGCGTCGACCCGCTCCTCGTGGCGGCCATCGTCCAGGCCGAATCCTCGTTCAACTCGGAAGCGGTCTCGCCCCGGGGCGCCCTCGGCCTGATGCAGATGATGTCGACGACCGCCGAACAGCTGGGAGTCGCCGATGCCTACGACCCCAGCCAGAACCTCCACGCGGGCGTGAGCTACCTGGCCTACCTGTTGCGCCGTTTCGACGACGACCTGATCCTGGCTCTCGGGGGTTACAACGCGGGTCCCGGCGCGGTCGACCGTTTCGGCGGCCTGCCTCCCTTCCGCGAGACGCGAGGGTTCGCCAACAGCGTGCTCCGCGTCTACATCGCGCACCACCGCGCGGCCTGGGCCGCCATCAACCCTGACGGGCTCGACTTCGCGGTGCTGGCGGGCGGCTAGCTGCTCTTGGCGCCCGACGAAGACGCGTTTTCCTCCTCCAGCTCGGAGGAGTCGTCGCCCCGCAGCCCCCGCTTGAAGTTGCGGATGCCCTCACCCATCCCCCGCCCCAGCAGCGGCAGCTTGCTGCCGCCGAAGATGACCATCAGGATGACGAAGATGATGAGAAGCTCTTGGATGCCAATGGAAGGCATGGGGTTCTCCTGTTGACGTCGGGCTCAACAAGCGAGTCTAGCAGCTAGACGCCGTCCACTCCCGCCGCAGGCGGGGTGCGAGTTCACGGCCTTCGGGAAGACCGTCCAGAGCGTCGAAGAACCGCCGCAGGGCGGGCCGGATCAACGGCAGGTGACGGTCGTTGCCGAGCGCGGCGAAGTGGGCGAACGTGCCGGCGATCTTGAGCATCCGCTGTGAAACCGCGGCGTTGTACAGGGCAAGCTCGTCGGTGTCTTCTCCCAGGACTGCCAGGTGACCACACCGCCGACCGGCGGAGAGGGTCAGACTGTCGTTCAGCAGCGAAGCCAGGTCGTAGTGCGGCGGCCCCAGACGCAGGTCCTGGTGATCGATCACGACGACCTCCGGTTCAGACTCCTCCCGGGCCGAGGCCCGCAGCATCAGGTTACGAACCATGAAATCGCGATGACAGGGCACAGGCGCCGCCGAACCGAGACGCTCGCACACGACGTTGCACATAGCGCGCAGTTGCTCGGCCAGCGTCCGGTCTCGCACCAGTCCGCGCGGCTCGAGAAAGCGCTCCCAGGTCAGGTCGAGTTCCGCCATCAGCAGGTTCCGGTCGAGCGGGGGCGAGCCCAGAGCGCGCACGCTGTCGGGCGACAGGAGGTGGATTCGGTCAACGTGCTCCATCGCTTGCGCCAGGCACCGGTCAAGTGCCGCCGGACTCAGACCGCCTCCCTCCCATCGGTCGAAGACCGTCTGCGGTCCCACGTCTTCCTGAAGGATCCAGACGGGCTCGCCGAGCGAGTGCCGTTCAACTCGTGGCAGCGGCACCCCGACCGAGTTCAGCAGTTCCGTCGCGGCCAGGAACCGTGACGCCACGTCGGCCATGTCGTCCGGGTACGCGCAGACGACGAACTTCTCGCCGCTCTCGAGGCGCAGCCGCGCGTAGCGCCGCGCGGAGACGTCGCCCGCCAACGGCTCGAACGAAACGGGCCGGAAACCCGCGGCTCCAAGCTCTTCGACGACCGGCCTCCAGAGCTCCCGATCGGCCGGTGACGAACCCGGACTGTCGCGCGGAGTGTCTGTCTGGGATAATGCTCTCGGTGCCATGGAACCCCGGCTCAAGCAACTGCTCGAAGATCTCACCCGCTCCCTGTGCGAGGCGATCGCAGAGTCGCCTGAAGTCCACGACCGGCTCGAGTCGATTCGGCGCGAAGGCTACACGCTGAATCTGTTCCTCGACTGCAAGCCGTTCGAGAGTGCCGACGAAGCCGAGACGGAGGACGACACGAAACCGCCTCAACCGGCCCCGCCCTTCAGGATCAACGGCCGCGACCTCGCCTTCCTCCGGTCCGTGGGGATCGACCCCACGCGCAAGGCGCGAAGCCGCACTTCCCGTCAGGCCGACTAGCGCTCAACTACTCGCGCCAGATGAACCCGTAGTTGCGGCCGGCGCGAGCGCCGTCTCGACGATAGCTCCACCAGTCCGGACTGCAGCGTACGCAGCGTTCCACGGTCGAGACCCGGACCACGCCCAGGCCGGCAAGTTGACGCGACGCGGCCAGCGGAAGATCGAGGCGCGGCTTCCGGCCGGGCCTTCGAGTAACCACCTCCGGACCGCTCCGGGACTCCACCTGGGCGGCGACGTCTTCGCCGACCTCATAGCAGCAGGGTCCGATCGCCGGACCGATCCAGGCCTCGGGCGACGACCCATCGCGGCACGAACTACGGCTCAACTCGTGGATGGCAGAGGCCAGAACGCCGCTCGCGAGCCCACGCCAGCCGGCGTGAACCGCGGCCACCGAATCGCCGGCGGCGATCAGCACGGGCACACAGTCGGCGACGAAGACCGTGGCCGCAACTCGGGACTCCGAGACGATCAGAGCATCCCCATCGCCGGTCGGTCCGGGCGTCGTCGCTCTCAGCACGTCGGTGCCGTGCCGCTGGCGAAGCCAGGCAGGTGCTACCGCCGCCGCCGCGGGCACCTGGTCCGCCAGAACTCTGAACGCGTCCTCCGGACCGGCTTCTCCCTCTTGCGGCACCACGCCGAGAAAGGCGGCCCACACCGGCTGGCGGCGGTAGGCCGCGAGTGCGACATTGCGCCTGCTGTAGGATGCCGCGGCCATTGGGGACGGCCATGAGCGTAGCGCAGAGCACGACCGGGACGGGTGCCGTCGGAGTTCCCGCCGACACGGGATGGGAAACGGTCATTGGACTGGAAGTCCACGTCCAGTTGCGCACCCGAACGAAGATGTTCTGCCGTTGCGAGAATCGCTTCGGCGCCGAGCCGAACGAACTCGTGTGCCCGGTTTGCCTCGGCTATCCGGGTACGCTGCCGGTGACCAACCAGCACGCGGTCGATCTGGCTATCCGGCTCGCGCTGGCCCTCGGCTGCGAGGTCCGCCGGCGGTCGGTGTTCGCACGCAAGAACTACTTCTATCCCGACCTGCCCAAGGGCTACCAGATCAGCCAGTACGACGAGCCGCTGGCCGAGGGGGGAGGCGTACCGCTTCCGTCAGGAAAGACCGTACGCATCCACCGCCTCCACTTGGAGGAGGACGCCGGCAAGCTGCTCCACGAGGTGCCGGGAGGCGGACCGCTCCCGGGTCGGAGCCTGGTCGATTTCAACCGCTGCGGAGTGCCCCTGGTGGAGATCGTCACCGAACCGGAGATCGGTTCGCCTGCCGACGCGCAGGCCTATCTCCAGGTGCTCCGCCAGGTCCTGCTCTATACCGGCGCCAGCGACGGCAACATGGAGGAGGGCAGTCTTCGGTGCGACGCGAACCTCTCGCTCCGGCCTGTCGGCGAGACCCCGCTCGGTACGAAAACGGAGGTCAAGAACCTGAACTCGTTCCGCCATGTGGCGAAGGCACTCGAGTACGAGCGGGAACGTCAGCTGCACGTCCTGACCTCCGGGGCTCAGGTCGAGCAGGAGACCCGGAGCTTCGAGCCTTCAACCGGCGTGACCCGGTCGCTCCGGTCGAAGGAGGAGGCGCACGACTACCGCTACTTTCCCGAGCCCGATCTGCCCACCGTCGTGCTGTCCCGCGAACGCATCGAACGGCAAGCGAACCAGCTTCCGGAGCTGCCGTGGACAAAGAGCGCCCGTTTCCGCGACGCCTACGGGCTGCGCTCGGAAGAGGCGGCGCTGCTCTCCGGCAGCGTTGCCCTGGCGACCTACTACGAGCGAGCCGTCGCTGCCCACCCGAAGGGCAAGAGAACGATCGCCAACTGGGTGATGACGGAGCTTTTGCGTGAGCTGAAGGAGCGGAACATCGAAGTGGAAGAAGCGATCGCGCCAGAGCGCCTCGCCGCCGTCGTCGCCCTGGTCGACTCCGACGAGCTTTCGACCACCGCCGCAAAGGAAGTGCTCGTCGCGGCCTGGGACTCGTCCGAAACCCCGGACCAGATCGCAGATCGGCTCGACCTACGGCAGGTCCGCGACGATGCCCAGCTCGAGGCCTGGGCCGACGAAGCGATCGCCTCCAACGAGAAGGCCGTCACCGAGTACCTGGGCGGCCGCAAGCAGGCCCTCGGCTACCTGGTCGGCCAGATCATGAAAGCCTCACGCGGCAGTGCTGAACCCCGAGCCGCTCAGGAGATCCTGCGCCGCAAACTGGCTGACGGCTAGCGGCGCGGCGGAGCGACGGGAGCTGGAAGGCGTGGACGCCGTCGCACCCAGTGTGAACCGTTGGCGTTCTGCGAACGCCGACTGTGTTACCGCCGCGGAGGCTCGTTCGTCGCTCCGGGAACCTCTTCGAGTTGCTGGCGGAGTTCCTCGCGTTTGCGCTCCAACTCCGCGACTTGGGCGTTGTGCTCGTCCGCGTCCCTGTTGTCCTGCGCGATCTGCTTGTTCTCACGCACCCGCGCGGCACCAGCAGCGTTCCCGGCCCGTTCGTACGCCGAGATCGCCGGGTCGTACTTGTTCTGCTTCGAGAGCACGAAGCCCAGATAGTCGAGGATCTGCCTCTCGGCATCGCCCGACGCGAGGCCTAGCGCGTCGTTCAGCGGCGCTTCGGCGTCGTTGAAACGCTCGAGCGAGCCGTAGGCCTGCCCCAGGTAGAAGTAGGAGTGCCAGTCGTTGCGCCTCTTCGAAATCGCCTGCTGGAACGTCGATGCCGCCGAGTCGTAGTTCTTGCCGCCAAGCTGCACCTCGCCGAGCAGGAGGAGGTTGTCGTACGAGGGGCTGCTCCCGACCAGGCTCCGCGCCACGTCTTCAGCCTTGCGGTAGATGCCGGCCTTTCCGGAACCCTGGGTACTCCGTCCCTTGACCTTCAGGGCATTCACGAGGACCTTCTTCCACTCCGACTTGCTGCCGTCCATCGAGATCGCCCGCTCGTAGGCGGCAATCGCGGGATCAAGCTGCGCATCGCTATGGAGCATCTGGCCGTACTCGAAGCGGGCCGCGGCGTCGCTGGGCTTCAGGTCGGCGACCCTGCCCAGATCAGCCGCCGCGCTGCCGGTGTTACCCAGCCGCGCGTAGCTGGCTCCGCGCGTCTCATACACCCCGACCTGGATGTTCGCGGGCAACGCGCCGATGTTCAGCCTGCTCAGCGTCGAGATGCACTCCCTGGGCTTGCCGCTCTGGTAGAAGGCCTGGCCCAGAAGCACCTGGCTCCCAATGTCGTCGGTCTTCATTTCGATTGCCTTCTGGAACGCGGCAACCGCTTCGCCGGCCTTGCCGCCCCGGAGCAGGGAACGGCCCAGCATCTGGTAACCGGCCTGCTGGTCGGGGCGCTCCTCGACGAACTGCTGGAACTCGGCGATCGCCTGAGCGTAGTTGCCGGACTTGAACGCGGCGACGCCTTCGTCCCAGCCGGCGAAGGCCACCGATGCGGTCAGCAGCGCGCAGACCGTAGTAAGTGCGAGTACGGATCGGCGAGTAGTCATGATTGGGCCGTAGTTCCTCAGCTCTACTGGAGCTGGAAGTTGACGGTCAGGTTGTAGTACACGGCGACCGGCTTGCCGTTCAGCGTCGCCGGCTTGAACTTCCACTGCTGCACCGCCGACACCGCGGCTTCGGCAAGACCCATCGGCAGAGGCTTCAGAACCTTGATGTCGGTGATGTCGCCGTTCTTGTCGATCGTCGCCTGGAGGATGACGACACCCTGGATCCGCGCCTTGCGCGCGATCTCGGTGTACTGGGGCTGGATCTCGTTGATCTTCTCCGGCTTCGTCACGTCGCCGGTGACGTAGATCGGCCCGGTCGGTTCCGGCGGAGGCGGCGCCTCGGGGAGGTCGAAGAGATCGAGATCGTCGACCTCGGGGATGTCGATCTCCTCAGGCTCGTCGATCCGGATCGGCTCCGGCTCGTCGGGCGTGGGATCGGGGATCGGAACCTTCTTCGACTTCGGCTTCGGAATCTGCTGCTCTTCCTTCGGCGGCGGCGGCTTGAAGCGCACCTGCTGCACGACGAAGACCTTGGGCTTCGGCGGCGGCGCCACTGTGTCGCCGTACAGGTCGGGCAGCTTCACGATCAGCAGGATCCCGTGCAGGATGACCGCCAGCCCCAACGAGTAGCGGAACGTCTTGTTGTCCTCGCGGGTCTCCTGCACGTAGGTCAGCAGGCCCTGTTCAGCGGAGGTCAGCGCGGTCGGTTCGTCCTTCGTGGGCTCCTCCGCGGGGGATGCAGCCTGTTCGAGGTTCTCGTCACTCATCCGGTTACCCCTCTTCGGTCAGGTTCTCGGTCAGGTGTTCTGTCGCGTATGTCTGAGTTCAACGTCCAGCCGGTCTCGGCCTATTCCGACTTCTAGTACCAGAAGCTCTGGATCTCGCGCTGGGTGGGAACCGAGATGTTGATCGGCTGTTCCAGCCCGTAGTCCTCCCACTGGCGCAGCTCGTCGTAGACCTCGACCATGTAGCGGTACGGCGTCGCGGTATCGGGGCGGATGATCACCGGCTTCTTCGGGTTCCGCTCGAGCTTCGGCTTCAGGTAGGGGATGATCTCGTGCAACGGCATCGGATCCTGGTCGACGATCAACTCGCCGCTCGGCAGGATCTCGACCAGCACCGATTCCTCCTTTTCGACCACCGGCGGATCGTCGTCGTCCTCGGGAAGCGCGAAGTCCAGTCCACGCGTCGCGGTGAACGTCGTCGTCACCATGAAGAAGACGATCAGCAGGAAGGCGATATCCGCCATCGACGAGGTCGGGATTTCATCGTCCGGGCGATCACGGTCAAGTCTCATCTTGCGCCTCCATCCATCCGCTGCATCGGGTTTCTGATCCCCTCACCTCTTCGAGTTTACAGCGCCTCGTCAAACCTACAGGTCGTCGACCGTCACCTGATCCGACAGCAGGTACACGTCCCGGACCTTGGCCCGCTTCAAGGCGTCGATCACCTCGTCGACCTTGTCCCACGTCACGTTGCCGTCGGACTTGACGACGAAGACCTTCGTCGGATCCATCGCGATGACGCCCGCGGCCATCGAGAGAACCTCGTCGGCCGCGCTGACCAGGGCGCTCTGCTCGGTGCCGTCGGAGACCCGGATGCGCCCGTTCGGATCGATCGAGACGTAGGCGGACTGCTTCGGAATCTCGTACCTGAGCGTCGTCTTCGGCAACTGCACCTGGGTCTTGTCGACCTCGAAGGTGATCGTCAGCATGAAGAAGATGATCAGCAGGAAGGCGATGTCCGCCATCGACGCCGTCGGGATGTTCGGCTTGTGTTCGATGGTTGCCTTGAGCTTCATGTCGATCTACTCGGCTGAAACCGGAAGAACGCCCGCTAGCCGGCGTCGCCGCCGGACTCCGGCGGGATGCCGCTGCGCTCCATCTCGCCGAACGTCTCGAGCAGCATGTTCGCCGAGGTCTCGATGTCGCGGACGAACTTGTTGATCCGGCTCATGAAGTAGTTGTAGGCCAACTGGGTCGGAATGGCGACCGCGAGACCTCCTGCGGTCGTGGTCAGCGCCTCCTTGATGCCGGTGGCGACCGCGCCGGGGTTCGACAGACCCTGTGCCGCCAGGGCGTCGAAGCCGGCCATCATGCCCGTAACCGTGCCGAAGAACCCGAGCAGCGGGGCGACGTTGGCCGTCGTCGCCAGCACCGCGAGGCCGCGCTCGAGGCGGCCCATCTCGAACAGCGCCGCGTTCTCGATGGTCTTCTCGACGTCTTCCTTGGGCTGGCCGTACTTCATCAGACCGGCCTTGAGGATCGAGGCGACCGGACCGCGGTACTCCTCGCATACCTTGACCGCTTCACGAATCGACCGGTTCACGACCAGCGCCTTCCGCACCTTGGGGAGGAACTCGTGAACGTTGATCCGAGCCCGTCGCAGCGCAATCAGTCGCTCTACCACCACCGCTGCCGCGATGACGGAGAAAGCGAGCAATGGCCACATGACGGGGCCGCCCTCGTTCATCAACTTCCAGAACGTGCCACCAATGTTCACCTAGCTACCTCCTCAGAACTGCGCCCGCCGACGGGCCTGGTTGAACCGCCCGCCGAAGGCGGACGCGATTCTGGACATGCGGTGACCCCTACACCGGGAGGGGTGCCTGGCTCACCTTGGAACGGTGGAGCAATATAGCACACGGGTTCGGCATTGGAACCGCCCGATCAACCGCGTTCCGGCGACGCTCCGGCCGCCTCCATGACCCGCTCCAGGGGCCGCCGGTGGACGTAGCAGAGCGCGACGGCCAGGGCGTCGGATGCGTCGGCGCTGCGCCGCACCGGCGCTGGCCCCAGGAGCACGTCGACCATCCGGGAGACCTGGGTCTTGTCGGCTCGACCTGTACCGCAGACGGCCTGCTTGACGTGGGCCGGGGAGTACTCCTCGACTTCCAGGCCATGGCGCCCGAGGACGGACAGGATGACGCCCCGGGCCTGGGCCAGCGCGATCAGGGAGCGGCTGTTGCGGCCGTGAAACAGAGTCTCCAGGGCCGCCGCCGCCGGCTGCCAGCGTTCGAGCGTCTCCTCCAGGCCCTCGGCCAACCGCGCCATGCGCGCCGCCGGCGTCGGCTCGGAGGTGAGGGCGATCCGGCCCGCATCAAGCTGCCGAACCCTCGACCCATCCTGCTCCACCACGCCGAAGCCCGTGTAGCGACTCCCGGGATCGATCCCGAGGACGATCACGGCGGCGCCCCGGAGACGGTCAGGACGCCAGCCGCTCGAGCAGTTCGTCGTCGAGGTCGAAGTTGGCCCAGACGTTCTGCACGTCGTCCTGATCCTCCAGCGCATCGATCAGGCGCATGAGCGGACCCGCCCCCCCTTCGTCGACCTGGACCAGGTTCTGGGGTTCCATGGTCAGTTGCGCGACGGTCGCGGTCAGGCCGCGCTCCTCGATCGCGTCCTTCGTCGCATGGAACGCCTCGACCGACGTATAGACGTTGTAGCTCTCGTCCTCGACCGCAAAGTCCTCGGCCTCGAGTTCGAGGGCGAGTTCGACCAGCGCTTCCTCGTCTACCCCGGAGTCCTCGAGGACAGCCCGATCGAAGGCGAAGAAGCCGCGGCGATGAAACATCCAGGCGACACAGCCGTTCTCGCCCAGGTTGCCGCCGTGTTTGGTGAACAGGTGCCTGACCTCCGACACGGTCCGGTTCCGGTTGTCGGTGAGGGTTTCCACCAGCACCGCCACGCCACCGGGGCCGTACCCCTCATAGGTGACTTCCTCGTAGGACACGCCTTCGAGCTCTCCGGTGCCCTTCCTGATCGCCCGGTCGATGTTGTCTCCCGGCACGTTCTGCGCCTTCGCCTCCGACAAGGCATGACGAAGCCTCGGGTTGCCCGTGGGATCGCCCCCGCCGAGCCGGGCGGCGACCGAGACCTCCTTCAGGATCCGCGTGAAGACCTTGCTGCGACGGGCATCCTGCGCCGCCTTCTTGTGCTTGATCGTGCTCCACTTGCTGTGACCCGACATGGCGGGTTTATCTTATGCTGCGCCGCCACGTGACCGGCGCGACCAAACCTTCGGCGAGCGAGATCCTCGACCGCCTCGAAGTCTGGGGGCAGAAGCTGGGCCTCGAGGCCACCCGCAGCCTGCTCGACGTACTCGGCAGGCCGCAGCACCGGGTGCCGACGGTGCTGGTCGCGGGAACCAACGGCAAAGGCTCGACCAGCGCCGCCCTCGCCTCGATCCTGAGCGCCGCCGGCTTCCGCTGCGGTCTCTACACTTCGCCTCACCTCGAGCACGTCGAGGAGCGGCTGCGGATCGACGGCGTAGCGATAGCGGAAGCTCAACTCGGGCACTGGCTTCGGCGGGTGCTGGACGCCGCCCGCAAGGCGCCGCCGACCTACTTCGAGAGCCTGACCGCGGCGGCCTGGCTGCACTTCGCCCATCACGGCGTGGACGCCGCGGTGTTCGAGGTCGGCCTGGGCGGTCGGCTCGACGCGACGAACGTCTCGGACCCCCTGCTCTCAGTCATCACCCAGGTGGCGCGCGACCACGCGCCGCAACTGGGCTGGACCCTGACCTCCATCGCCGGCGAGAAGGCCGGCGTGATGCGGCCCGGCCGCGCCTGCCTGACCTGGCCCGGCCGGCCGGAGGTGGAGCGGGAGCTTCGCCGCTGCGCGGCGGTCTGCGGCGCGCAGCTCGTCGACGCCGGGGATGGGGTCGTGTTCGACCTCCGGCTCGCAGTCGGGCATCTTTCGCTGACCACGCCGAACGCCCAGTACCGTTTCCGGGCGCCCCTGGCCGGCGGCCACCAGCTCACAAACCTCGCCCTGGCGGTACGCGCTGCAGAGGAGTTCTGCGCCCTCGTCGGACGAAACCTCGACCCGGAGGCCGTCAGGCATGGCCTCGAGGCGGTCCACTGGCCGGGTCGGCTGGAGTGGGTCGACGTCGAAGCCCGCGATGGGTCCCGCCGGATCCTCTTCGATGCCGCCCACAATCCGGCGGGCGCGGCCGCGCTCCACTCGTACCTCGAGGAGACAGGACTCCGGTTCGATCTCCTGTACGGGTCTCTCGCCGAAAAGCACCCTGAACAGTGCCTCCCCCGGTTGGCCAAGAAAGCGGACCGGATCGTGCTGACGGACTTCGACCATCCCCGGGCAGCCGCGCCTGGAACATTGGCACCGCTGCTTCCTGCCGGCCGAGCCGTCGTGAACGGTGACGCCGGGGACGCTCTCCAACACTGCCTCGCAGCACCTTCGAGTCCAGCCCATGCCCTGGTCGTGACGGGCTCCCTCTATCTCGTGGGAGAAGTCCGATCCGCGTTGCGCGACCGCTATGGCGTCCCAGTCGCGGCGCGGGAACTCGTCACAGGGTTCCGCCGTTAGCTTCGGCGTCCCCTGACCCGGCTACGGCAGCAGCAGCTACGTCGCGGCGCCGTCGATCTTCGCCACGCGGGCGGTGTGACGGTCGCCGTCGAAGGGAGTGTCGAGGAAGACCTCGAGCAGTTCCGTGGCCTGGCCGGCGCCGAGGACGCGGGCGCCGAGGGCCAGGACGTTCGCGTCGTTGTGGGCGCGGGACATGCGCGCCGTGTAGCTGTCGGCGGGGTTGACGGCCCGGACGCCCGCGAACCGGTTCGCCGACATCGCCATGCCGACTCCCGTGCCGCAGACGAGCAGGCCACGGTCCACTTCCCCGGCGGCCAGGGCGCGCGCGACCTGGACCGCCTTGTCGGGGTAGTCGACCGGCGCGGAACCGTCGGCGCCGAAGTCCACGAACTCGATGCCGCGCTCCCGCAGCACTTCGCCGAGCTGGTTCTTCAGCTCGACTCCGGCGTGATCCGCGCCGACCGCGAACTTCATCGGCCCCGCTACTCCTCGGACCCGGTTTCCGGTTCCGGCTCGGCCGGCGCGGGCGACGCCTTGGTCTTCTTACTCGACGCCTTCTTCCTCGACGTCTTCGTCTTTGCTTTGGCCTTGGTCCGCCGCACCTTCACCGGCCGCGGCGCCGCCACCCGGGTCGCGGCCTCCTGCCGGCGGCGCTGCTTGAGGCGCTTCAGCCGGCGCTGGCGGCGACGACGAAGTTTGCGGTCCTTTTCTCTCATTCCTGGAGCGTAACCGCATCCTGCCGGACACGCTCGTCCGCCGCGGCCACGCGCTCTCCCATCCGACTGCGGTAAGCCTTCAAGGCGGCGGCGAGATCCGGATCGCCGAGCGCCAGGATCTGGAGAGCCAGCAACCCGGCGTTGTCGGCGCGGTTCACACCCACCGTAGCGACCGGGATCCCGGGCGGCATCTGAACGATCGCCAGCAGGGCGTCGACACCGTTCAGCGGGCCGCTCGCCACCGGGACGCCGACCACCGGCAGGGTGGTCGCGGCCGCCACGACCCCCGGAAGCGCCGCGGCGACGCCGGCGCCGGCAATCAGCACGCCGATACCGCGCTCGGCCGCGCCTTCGGCCCACTCGGCCGTCTCCCGCGGAGTCCGGTGGGCCGAGAGAACCCGCGACTCGCAGCCGACGCCGAACTCGGCGCAGACCTTCGCCGCCTTCTTCATCGTCGGCCAGTCCGAGTCGCTGCCCATGACGATACCCACTCTGATGTCGCTCATTCGCTCCTGATCTCCGCCTTGCCGCTGGTGAGGTGTTGAGATGTCGGCCGCGACCCCGCTCACCTACAGGGGAACGCTTCCGTGCTTCTTCGCCGGTACGCCGCTGCGCTTGCCGTCAAGCTGGCGCAAGGCCCGTACGATCTCGCCGCGAGTCGTGCGAGGAGCGATCACGGCGTCCACGAAGCCGCGCTCGGCGGCGACGTACGGATTCGAGAACTTCTCCCGGTACTCGGCGGTCAACCGTTCGCGCAACGCCTCCGGGTCCTCAGCCTTTCGGATCTGCTGGCGGTAGAGGATGTTGACCGCGCCGCCGGGGCCCATGACCGCGATCTCGGCGGTCGGAAACGCCAGGTTGACGTCGGTCCGCAGGTGCTTGCTGGCCATGACGCAGTACGCGCCGCCGTAGGCCTTGCGCGTGATCACC
Source organism: Acidobacteriota bacterium (assembly GCA_011525365.1). Classification (GTDB taxonomy): domain Bacteria; phylum Acidobacteriota; class Thermoanaerobaculia; order Multivoradales; family Multivoraceae; genus Multivorans. Next base: position 517,657 of record WTGQ01000002.1, on the reverse strand, counting down.
GTGATCTTCGGCACGGTCGCCTCAGCGAACGCGTAGAGCAGCTTGGCGCCGTTCCTGATGATTCCACCGTGCTCCTGCCGCACCCCGGGGAGGAAGCCGGGAACATCCTCGAAGGTGACGAGCGGGATGTTGAAGGCGTCGCAGAAGCGGACGAAGCGGCCGCCCTTGACCGCCGCGTCGATGTCGAGGACGCCAGCCAGGTAGTTCGGCTGGTTGGCGACGATGCCGACGCTCCGGCCGCCCATGTGAGCGAAGCCGACGACGATGTTCTGCGCGAAGCTCCGGTGGACTTCGAGGAACCGTCCATCGTCGACGACCGCCCGGATCAGGTCGAGGATGTCGTACGGCTTGTTCGGGTCGACGGGAACCAGGTCGTCGAGTTCCGGCGCCTCCCGATCGTCCGGATCGTCGGTCGGACGGAGCGGCGGATCGTCGAGGTTGTTGCCGGGCAGATAGCCGAGCAACTCGCGGATCAGAGCCAGGCAGGCGGCATCGTCCGACGCAGTGAAGTGAGCCACGCCGCTCTTTCGAGCGTGCGTCATCGCGCCGCCGAGCTCCTCCATCGAGACATCCTCGTGGGTCACCGTCTTGATGACGTCCGGCCCGGTGACGAACATGTAGCTCGTGCCCTCGACCATCATCACGAAGTCCGTGATCGCCGGCGAGTACACGGCGCCGCCGGCGCAGGGGCCCATGATGGCGCTGATCTGCGGAATCACTCCCGACGACAACGTATTGCGGAGAAAGATGTCGGCGTAGCCGCCGAGTGAGGCCACCCCTTCCTGAATGCGCGCGCCGCCCGAGTCGTTCAGGCCCACCACGGGCGCTCCGTTCTCAACCGCCAGGTCCATCACCTTGCAGATCTTGCGGGCGTTCGTCTCGGACAGCGAACCCCCGAACACCGTGAAGTCCTGGGCGAAGACGTAGACCGGACGCTCGCCTATGCGGCCATGGCCGCAGACCACCCCGTCGCCCGCGACGCGCTGTTCGTCCATGCCGAAATCGGTGCAGCGGTGCGTCACCAGGGCGTCGATCTCGACCCAGGAGCCGGGGTCGAGCAGCAGGTCGATCCGCTCGCGCGCGGTCATCTTGCCGCTCGCGTGCTGCCGGTCTATCCGCTCGGCGCCACCGCCCAGTTGGGACTGCTGGAGCCTCCGTTCCAGCTCCTGGACCTGCTGGCCCCGGACGTCGCCGGCGGTGTCGTCTGGTCTCGGTGCCGCGGTCATCCGATCGGCTTTCATACCACAGGCGAAGTCGCCCTAGAATCCCACCGATGAGGTCGAACGCCAACGGAGCCGATCCGCGGCCGCTGCTGACCTCCGACGTTGCCGCCCCGGCCGACGCGCTAGGCCGCCTGGTCGGGCCCGGAGACCAACAGCTCGAGGCCTTCTTCGAGCGCCTCGAGACTGTCGAGCTGCTGCCGCTGAGCGCTCCCAACCGTGTCCGCCTGCGGAGAGAACAGGGCCTCGGGGTGAGGAAGACCGAGAATGGCAGGAGCCGTCTGGCGGCCGCCGACACGATCTCGGGGCCTGCTTTCGCCGCATGCTGCGACCGGGTTGCGGGAACCGCCCGCTCGATCGGCACGGTGCCGCCGCGTATCAGGACGGGTAGCTGGCCCGCGCTGCGCCTGGCCGAACTCGAACAGGCCGAGTCCAGGCTCAACCGCGCCGTGAACCGGCGGCGCGTCGGATTCCCGATGGAGATCACCGCGCGCCGCCATCGCCGCCAGGTACAGGTCATCCGCAGTCCGATCGCGGCGGCGCCGCAGTTCGAGGAGTACTTCAGCCTGCAGGTGACGACGCCGTGGGGCGTCTGGGGAGGTCTCCTGCCGTCGCTCGCGGATGAAGACCTGGACCCGGTCGCCCTCCGCCTCGTCGACCGGCTGCGTTCGCGAGGCCTGCCGCCCCACCGACGCGCTCCCGGCGTCATCGTCCTCGGGCCGAACGCCGCCGCGGTCCTCCTCCACGAAGTCGTCGCCCACGCGCTGGAGGCGGACACCCTCGGCCTCTCCGGCGTTCCCGACCAGGTCGTCGGGCTGAAGCTGGGCGGCCCGGAACTCGATGTGGTCGACGATCCGCGCTCCGCTCCGCTGGCCTGCAAGCGCTCGAACGACGACGAGGGCACCCCGGTCATCAGCCGCTGGCTGCTCAGACGCGGCAGGGTCCGGCAACCCCTCGCCGACCTGGCCTGGGCCGAGCGCTGCCCCAGCATGATCCCGGGCGCCGCCCGCCGCGCGAGCCGACATCGGCTGCCCGGACCGCGCACCACCCATCTCGAACTGCTTCCCGGCACCGTTCCTGAGAGGGAACTCTTCGCCGAGGCCGTCGGCGGCCTCTACCTGGGAGAGTTCGACAGAGGCAACCTGGATCCACTCGACGGCCGTTGCGTGCTGCGGGCGCCGTGCGGCCGGCGAATCGGAGCAAGCGGCCCGGCCGATTACACGGGCCCGATCGAGATCCGGTCGCGGGCCGTCGATCTTCTCGCCGCGGTCACCGCGGTCGCGGACCGTCCGCTCGCGGGCGGCGCCGGTTGGTGCGCGAAGGACGGCGCCCTGATGCCGGTCTGGGCCCGCTGCCCGTCGATCCGCCTGGAAGGACTGCAGGTGGCCGATTGAACTCCGCGCGGCTCCCCGGAATGCGGAGCCTCAAGCTGGCGCTAGGCGCTGTGCGTGAACGCACCGGCGCGACCAGCGCCGAACTCTACGTCAAGGTCGGAAACACTCGCCGGATCGAGATCGACCCCTGGATGGCGGCAGTGACGGCCGACCCCGACGGCCTGCAAGCACAGGTGTCCGTCCTTGACGAGCGGGGATGGGCGCTGCGGGCGGGAAGCGCCAGCCGCGCCATCTTTCTAGCCGACTCCGGCCCCCTCCTGGAGCCGAACGGCTGGAGGCGGCTCAATCGCCACTCCTTGCGGCCGGGAACCCTCAGGCTGCCGTCGCCCTGCTCCAGGACGTTGCCGTCTCCGGCCGCCGATGCGGGCGAACACTCGGCGGGCGACAAGGAAACGGCAGGCCTGGCTTTCCTGCATGACCTTCTGCGGCGTCTCGGTGAGCAAATGCCCGAGGCCCGTCTTGTCCGGGGCCGGCTCGACAGCGGAGCCAGCGCCGCGGTGCTCGCGAGCACGACCGGCGTCACCGGACGGAGCGCGCGGCGGCTCGTGACCGTTGAACTGGACTTCGCCGCTTCACGGGACGGTCGCCGGGGACACTGCAGGCTCTACCGCGCGGCCTCGAACCTCGAACTGCTCAGCGCCGACTCGATCGCGAGTGAGATCGCGGAACGCCTGACGCTGGCGACGGCCTCCGCTCCGCCCTTCCTGCCGGCCGGCGAGGTCGCGGTGTCCCCGGCGCTAGGCTGCACCCTGCTGGCACTCCTCGCGCCCCTGCTGCGAGGGCGCGACGGCTGGCGGCGGTTGCGGAAACTCGGCGCCGGCCGGCCGCTCGGGCCGCCCCAACTGCAGATCGTGGACGACGGCGGCCTCGATGCCGGTTGGATGAGCGCGGCCCTCGACGACGAGGGCGTCCCGACCCGGGCTGTGGCCCTCGTACGCGACGGCGAACCCGGCGAGCCGCTGTTGAGTTGGGAGGACGACGGGTGGTCGGGTTTCGCCGCCGCCGGCTGCCGGCGCAGGTCGGGATGGCGAGCACTACCGGAACTCTGCCACTCCCACCTCTACATCGCCGGCGCCTCCGAACCCGCCGAATCGATCCGGAGCGGCATCGTGCATGGCTGTTACCTGCTGGACAGAGCGCATGACGGGCGGTGCCATGCGACGTTCGAACCCTCGACGAACGGCGGTGCAGGACGTGTGGAAGAGGGTCGTTTCGAGGTCGACGCGATCGGTCTGGTGATTCGCCGCGGCGCCATCCTGGGCGAAGCCCCCAGGGTGAGGCTGACCGGCTCCCTGCGGCAGCTGCTCCAGGGCATTCGCGCCATCGGCGACGACCTCCGCTTCCTGCCCGCGCCCGGGCCAGTCGGCGCCCCGACCCTGCTGTTGACCGGGCTGGAGGTCGAAGCGATCGGCTAGGGTGCAGGCACGGTGCGCCGGCGGATCGTCGTCTCGAGTTGCGCGCTGCTGCGAGCGCTTGGCTGGAACCGTTCACCGCCGCCGCGGAAGGTCCCGGCCGCGGGCTGAGTCGGCTGCCTGCCCCCGGGGCCGACGGGGGTTCCGGGCTGGACACCGCCACCCGAACCCCCGGCGGGGCTCACCTGTGACGGCGCGCCGCCCGCTGGTGCCCCGACCGCCACGCTGCCGCCTCCGAGGGTACGCGTCCGCAGGTGCTCCCGTGTGAAAACCCGCGGCCGCTCCCCGGCGTGCGCCTCGTCGGAATCGGTCGCAGGGCCTGCGGTCGCGCGGCCGGTGTCGGCGGCCGTCCACTCCGTTTCGACGGCATCGGCACGATCCAGTTTCCGGGCTACTGCCTGGCCACCTGTGGGGAGGCTACCCGGCGACTGGTTCGCCTGCGTGAAGCCCTCGGCGCTCGCGCCCTCGCTTCCGGGCAACGGGATCGCTCTCCGGAGTAAGTCCCGGTCCGGCTCGAGCGTCTCGGTTGCCTCCACGACGCCGGCCGGATCCACGGCCACCGCTTCCTCCTCTATCCTCGGCAGCAGCAGGCTGCTGATTCGCCCCGGCTCGGAGTAGGTCCGCGGTGGCAGGGCCTCCACCCGGCTTCGGTCCGCCTTGAGGAGCACCTCGGTGGCGTACCGGTTGACGGCGAAGTGAGGGTTCACATCGGTGAAGGCGAGACGGGTGTCCAGGCTCAGGGCGTGCACGTAGTGCTTCACGGCCTCGACAGCGTCTCCGGCATCGTCCGCGATCCGGCCGAGTTGGTAGTGTGCCCATGCGTTCCCGGGATCCAGTTCGATGGCCGTTTCCAGGTGGGTCGAGGCCAGCTCAGGGTCGCCGGTCGTGTACGCAAGCAGCGCCAGGTTGTAGTGCGCTGGCGCCCAGGCTCTGTGCTCGGCGATCGCGGCGAGGTAGTGCTCCAGCGCTCCCTCGACATCCCCGCGAAGTTCCAGCAGGTTCGCCAGGTCGTTCAGCGCGCTCGCGCGATCCGCAGACCTGGTCTGCTCGTCCACCCGCTTGCGCTGCGCCGCGATCGCCCGGTCGAGATTCCGGACTCCCGCCGGCACAGGCTCGAACGTCTGAGCCGCGGCCTCCGGGACACCGCCCACCGGCAGACCCGGCCCCACGATCAGCCAGACCAGCGTCAGCACCGTCGCTCTGGACATCGTCTTCATGGCAGTCGTGGCTCTCTTCGCGCGGCGCGCGGGATCGGAGTTGCCGGTTTAGGATCTGCAGGACGTGAGTCAACTGCGACGACTACCTGCAGTCGGACACTTGCTGCAGGAGAGCCCGCTTGCCGAACTCACTGGATTATACGGAAGGGAAGCGCTGAGGGTCCAAGCGACGCGCGTTCTCGACGCGGTCAGGGCCGAGGTTCTGGCCGGAATCGACGACGACGAACTGGCGGAGAGGATCCGCGGGATCCCGGGACGTATCCGCGCCGCCCTGGAAGCGGAAGCGCCGCCGCTCCGAAGGGTGCTCAACGCGACGGGCGTCTTCCTCCACACGAACCTGGGCCGGGCGCCTCTGCCCCGCGAAGTCATCGCCGACCTGGCAGGTCGCCTGGACGCGTACTGCGATCTGGAGATGAGCCTCGAGACCGGCCGCCGCGGCGACCGCGGCCGACGAGTCGAGAACCTGGTCCGCGCCCTCACCGGCGCCGAGGCGGCGCTGGTCGTCAACAACAACGCCGCCGCGCTCGCCCTGGCTCTATCCAGTCTGGCGCCCGGCCGCGAGGTCCTGCTTTCCCGGGGCGAACTGGTCGAGATCGGCGGCTCGTTCCGGATTCCGGACATCCTCGAGGCGAGCGGCGCACGTCTGATCGAGGTCGGCACCACGAACCGCACGCGCATCTCCGACTACGAGCGCGCCATCCGTCCAGGCGTCTCCCTGGTGCTCAAGGTGTATCCGAGCAACTACCGGATCCAGGGCTTCGTCGAAGAGGTCGATCCGGCGGCTCTCGCCGACTTCGCCCACCGCCACGGCCTCCCGCTCCTGGTCGACGAGGGCAGCGGCATGCTGCGACCGGAGGCGGCGCCCCAACTCCGTCGCCACCGGAGCTTCCACGACCTGATCGAAGCCGGCTGCGACCTGGTCTGCGGCAGCGGCGACAAGCTCCTCGGCGGCCCGCAGGCAGGACTGATCGCGGGTCGGGAGCAGATCGTCGCGCGGCTCCGGGAATCGCCGCTCTACCGGGCAATCCGGCCGGGAAGGCTGGTTCTGACGGCTCTGGACGCGGTGCTCCGGAGGCACCTGGCGGCGCTGCCCATGCCGATCGCGGCTCTGTGGCGCGACGACGAAGAGCATCGTCGCCGCGTCGAGACGTTGGCAGCCCGGCTTGGCGGCAAGGCTGTCCGGGGCAGCGCCTACATCGGCGGCGGTTCCGCGCCGGAGCAGGAGATCGAGGGCTGGGTGGTGGCCCTCACGGTTCCCGCCGGCGTCGCCGCCCGGCTCCGACAGGGCGAACCGCCGATCGTCGGCTACCAGCGCGAGGGCCGCCTGTTCCTCGATCTGCGCACGGTGGCTCGGGAGGATGACGAGGCACTGGCTGGCGCGGTGGAACGGGCCTTGGCCTAGAACCTCCCGTTCTCGAACCAGTCGATGTCGATCCGGCATACGGGCAGGACCGCCAGACGAAGCGGCTCGGCGTCCAGGCCCGCGCCGACAATGCGCAGGCGGGCGCCGGCGAACCGACAACTTGACGGCATACCGGCCCGGAGCGTCTCCACGACGCGTTCTTCGCCAGGTGAAAGCAGGGGCGCGAAGGCGCTCCCCGGACGGTCCACCTCCAGCCGGGTCGGCGCACCGAAGTCGACCGAGGGCCGCGAGGCGCCGCTGGCGATCTGCACGCCGCGCACTCCACCGGCGGCGGCATCGCCGGAACGAAGCCGGAGCGAGTAGCGATGGATCTCCCCGCCGTCGAGCCCGGTCGGCCTGAAGGTCAGGAAGGTCAGCAGGCCGGCGGCCGCCAAAGGCGGCGAGGCGATCTCCTCGCCCTGCTCAAGAGCGAGCGACCAGGCTGGGTCGACGCGCTCCGATCCGCGGTCGACCAGGACGAAGAACCGGCCGGCCGCCTCCTCGGGCGACGCCCGGACGTCGACTCGCCCGTCCGCGCCCAAGGCCAGCACCTCCGCACCGGCCTCCGGCGCCGGCACCACCGCGGGCGGCTGGCGGATCGGCCGCCCGCCGGTCTCGAACACCCGCCGGGGCGCCCAGACGTCCGCCGCGACCCGGCCGGCGGCGAGTCGCGCGGGAGTCGACACGTCGACGCGGTACAGGCTGCCGGCGAGTGTGCCGACGTAGATCCGGTCGGCCATGCCATCGCCGTCGAGGTCGGCCGCGGCCAGCGACGCCGTGACCGGAGCGTCCAGCCGGCGCTTGTAGAGCAGCGTGCCGGAGTCGACTCCTACGATGTAGAGCCAGTTGCCGACGTCGTCCGGAAGCTCGGGATCGTAACCGCCGCCGAAGAGCACCACCGGACGGCCACCTTCCCCCAGACGCAGCCTCACGATCGCCGGCGGCGCCAGCGAGCTGCCGAGATCGGGCGCACCGTTGCCGTCCTCGTCGGTCACGTCGGCGAACGACCAGAGCGGACCCGCACCTGGTGCCATCTCGACGGCATGAAGCGATCGGCCGGAGCTACCGACCGCCACGGTGCGCGGCGGATCGCCATCGCTGTCTTCCAACCTCGTCACCGCGAGCGGCGCTCCTTCCTCGTAGTCGCCGGCCCCGGCAAGGGCAATCTGCCGGATCCGCCGCCGCGCGGCCGCCATCGTCGCAGCCAGGTCCCACCGGTCCCGGCTTCCCGCCGGCCAGGGCATCAGGTCGACCACGGCGGACACGGAGCGCAGGGGCGGCGGGAGACCGTCCGAACGGCGCGGAGCGGTCGCCGTAGCCGAGACGGCGTGGCTCACCCGCCTCAAGCCGCCCAGCGATCCCAGCGTTCCCTCCAGGTTCGTCATGCACAGGTGGCAGGCGCCGTGCGCCATGGGGACGAAGCCGGACAGCTCGACCCGGACCTCGGCGCCGGGCAGCGAGCCGCCGAGGGTTCGCATCGTCGGCTCCCCGGCGCCGGCGATGCCGCGCGCCACTCCAAGCTCCAGGCCGCCGTCCGCCGCGGCGAGCAGACGCACCTGGACCTTGTCCTGGAAAGCGACCAGCAGTTCCGTCTGCGTCGCCATCAGCAACGCCAGGCAGGAGCCGCTCAGAAGAAGCAGGATGAGCGTCACCAGCAGGGTGGAACTGCCCTGAGCCGACGCCGGCCTCTTCACCGGAGGTTCCTCAACCGGACGACGGACGACGCCGTCCGCTCCATGCGCAGTGCCGTAGCGGCCGGTTCGCCGGCGCGGGCCCTACTGGTCAGTTTCGCGGCGAAGGGCCCTCCATCCGCGGTGCGCACGATCGTCACGTCGAGGTCGACGATGTCGTCGGCGATCGGCTGCAACAGGCTCGAGTTGCGTCGCCGCCAGGCGATCTCCGTCCCGGGGTAGAAGCGCGCCTTCGCGAGCTGCGGTCCCTGGCCGGCCCCCGAATCGCCCGGCCGGATGTAGAACCGCCACTCCTCCAGCACGCCGACGCGGTCGACCACCATCATTGGGCCGGCGGGCCAGACGCCTCCACTCGACATGCCGACGTAGGCTGTCGCGATCGGCCCCCGCGAGGGATCGCCGTGGAAGTGGACCTTCAGCATGCGGCCGCGACCGCGGCCGCTGGCCTCGATGTCCGTGATCGGAGCGACCGCATGAGCCGCCCCGGCCGCCGCGACCAGGAGCAGAGCGTCGTCACCCGCCGCGCCCGCGTCCTGCAGCATGGCGAGCGGTTGTGAAACGCCGTTCGCGGTCTCCGCCCGCACTTCGACCCAACCGCGTCCGCTGGCCGGATCGAGGGCTGAATCCTCCACCCAGTACAGAGGCCCGTTCATCACGCCCCGAACGACCAGGACGTCGGTGCCCTCGGCCGCGGTCAGCGCGCCGACCGGATGGCCTGGCGCCACGTCCTTCTCGACGAAAGCGGCGAGCTCCGGGCGCCGCTCCTGGCCCGGCATCCGCCGCACGATGCCGCCGCGGCCGGCGCCGCGCAGACTCCGCCGCAGCTCCCGGTGTGCCGTCCGCTGCGCCTGCTGAAGGAACGCGTCGTCCAGTTGGGCCCGCGCCAGACGCTGATGGAACGTGAACAGGGAGAGTGCGAACGCCGACACGGCAACCGTAAGGCCGAACGCGACGAGGGTCTCGAGCAGGCTGGCGCCCCCTTCGGTCGTCTTCGGGACACCCGCGGCGGTCCTCATGGAACGCGCAGGGTGACGACGGTGATGGTCCTTTCGCCCGCGGCCCGCCCCGCCTGCAGGGCGGTCACCTGGAGCGTGACCTCGGCGACCTCCAGGGACTCACCCGGGCGCCCGGGTTCGGCCACGGGAACGGAACGGACGACGCGCCGGTAGCGGGGAGACTCGGCCGCGCATGCAGCCTGCCAGGCCGCCGCGGAGGGGCACCAGACCTGTTCCAGGTCCTCGGCGCCGTCGAGATCCGGAAGCGACGCGCGCGCCATCGCCGCGAGAGCCTCCGCGCGGCGCGCCTCAAGGTTGTTCAGCCCGGATCGAACTAGCAGCGCGAGCACGGTGGCCGCCGTCAGGCCCAGCAGCGCGAGGGAGACGAGCACTTCGACGAGGCTGAAGCCAGCGTGCCGGGGCGCGGCGAAAGCAGCGAGGCGGGTCCTGTTCATACTGACCAGGACGGAATTGGTGGGCGGAACACGGAGCCGGCCGGTACGCCGGCGCACCCAGTGTGGGCAGATCTAAAGCAGGGAGGTGTAGGCGGCGATCAGCCGCGCGCCGAAGAACAGCGACACGACGGCGCCCACCGCGAGAAAGACGCCGAAGGGGAGCCTGGAACTCCAGCCCAGCCGGCCGCGGACCAGGAACAGGAGACCGGCCAGGGCGCCGATCAGTGACGCGAGAAACAGCGTCAGGAGCGTTCCGCCGACGCCGAGAAAAGCGCCGACCGCGGCGAGCATCTTCACGTCCCCGAGCCCCATGCCCCGTACCCGGCGAAGGAGGTACCAGAGCCCGATCAGCAGCAGCAGCGCTCCCGCCCCGATCGCCGCGCCGAACACCGCGCCCCGGGGCGTTGTCCAGGTAACTACAAAGGAGCCGGCCAGACCGAGACCGATCCCGCCCCAGGTCAGCGGGTCAGGGAGCAGGAAGTGGCTTGCGTCGATGAGCGCCAGCACCAGCATGAGGCTGCAGAAGACGGCAGCCAGAAGACCGTCGAACGTCGGCCCGAACACGAGCCAGGACGTGAGCCAGAGGAGACCGCTGCCTGCCTCGACCGCCGGATAGCGCCACGCGATCGCCTCGCCGCAGGTCCGGCAGCGGCCGCGGAGCATCGCGAAACTCAACAGCGGTACGTTGTCCCGCGCGGCAATGCCGGCGCTGCAATGGGGACAGCGCGACCGCGGCCGAACGATCGACTCGCCACGCGGCAGGCGCCAGGCGACCACGTTGAGGAAGCTGCCGACGCACAACCCGACCACCGCGGCGTACACCGCTCCGAGGGCGAACGTCGCCGGCACCGCTTCAGCGGTCATGGTTGCCCGCCGTTCCCCCGAACGAGCGCGGCGACGACCCGTTTCATCATCTCGCAGCCGCGAAGGAAACCGTCCACCGGTATCCGCTCGTCGAGCCCGTGGATGCCGGCGGCGTCCCCGCTGGCTACGACGAAGGGGGAGAAACCGTAGGCGTCCACACCGCGCCGGCGGAAGAAGCGCGAGTCCGTCGCGCCGGCGATCATGGCCGGCGCCACCGGCGCGCGCACGCCGAGGACGCGTTCCAGCGTCCGGTACACGTCGCTGTCCGTGCTCGACGCCGGGCTGGCGCCCGAGCGCAGGAGTTCCTCGACGTGAATGCCGGTACCCAGGACAGTGTCGACGCGCCGGCGGAAGGCCTCGGCATCGGTGTCCGGCAACAGGCGGGCGTCGATCAGCGCCGCCGCCTCGGCCGGCGCCACGTTGACCGGTCCGCCGCCATTGTCGATCCGGGTGATCTGAACGGTGTCGCGGAAGCTCGCCGACATGCCGGGCAGCAGCACCCGGTCCAGGCCGCCGACCCGAAGGCGCCGGTCCAGTTCGTCCTGCACGGCCTCGATCGGCTGATCGAAGACTTCGGCGAACTCGTCCGAGTGGAACGCCGCGAGCCCCCGGTAGGCCTCGTGCGCCGCGGCGGTGATCCGCCACGGATGCTCCAGTTCGAGAACCCGGTTCAGCGCCCGCACCAGCCGGTGCGTGGGGCTGGCGGGATTGAATCCCGAACCGTGCCCGCCGCGCCCGGTGGCCGTGACGCGGAGCCAGAGCACCTGCTTCTGCGCCGTCTCGATACCCCACCACAGCAGGCGGTCCCCAGCCACACGGTTGACGCCCGCCTCGTTCAGCACCGCCTCGACATCGTCGAACAGACCCGAATGCTCCTCCAGCAGCCAGCCGACACCGTCGGCGCCGCCCGCCTCCTCGTCGGCGCTGGCGACGAAGATCAGGTCCCGGCGCCGCGGCTGGCCGCTCTCGAGCAGGTGCAGCATCGCGCCCAGATGGGCAATGCCGAGACTCTTCGCGTCGAGGGCGCCACGACCCCAGATCTTCCCGTCGTGCATCGTGCCGCCGAAGGGCGGCCGGCTCCAGCCCTCTCCCGCCGGGACCACGTCGACGTGATGCAGCAGCACCAGTGCGCCGCTCCCGGCATCGCGGACGTTCGCCGGCAGCCGCGCGTAGAGGTTGGCCCGACCGTTGGGGCTGATCAGCACCCGAACGTCGATCTCCCCCTCCGGGTCGCGGCGCCCGATCAGCGAGGCCAGGTACTCGACGGCGGCCAGCTCCCCGCCCGGGGGATTGCTGGTGTCGAACGCGAGATAGGTCTGGAGCCAGGCAACCGGACCCGCGCCGGCGAACGCCGGTCCCGCCGCCAGCAGAACCGCGGCGGAGGCTGCAAGAAGCCCATTTCGCCACGCGCCGAGCACCCGCCGGAAGCCGGCCGGAAGGCCGGCGCACCGACGCCAGGTTCGCCACGCGCCCGGCGCCCTCACCGGGCCGCCTCCGGCGCCAGGTCGACAAGGTCCAGTACGACCTGCCGGTAGAGATCGACGCCGTCCACGAAGGCGGGCAGGGCGATCTTCTCGTTCGGGCCGGCCACGGTCATCGAGTCGACGGCCAGAAACCGGAAGGGCGTGAATCCGTACGCGGCAATGCCGTGGAGCCGGAAGAAGCGGGCGTCGTTGGCGTAGCGCGCCAGCAGGTAGGGACCGATCCGCTCCGGCTCGACGCCGGTGCGCCGGCGCAGCGATTCGGTCAACCGCAGGTACGCCGGGTGATCGAGGGGGCTGCCGTGTGCCGCTCCCCGCCGCTCGTGGATGCGAATCTCCACGCCGTGCAGCAGCCGGGCGGGCAGGAGTTCGGCCGCGGCGACGTCGGCGTCCAGTCCGGGCAGCACGTGGAGGACGATGCGCAGCCGGTAGCCGCCAGTGGAAGCGGCTTCGACAAAGAAGGGGTGAGCCTCGTTGCGGAACAACGCCTTGAGCAGGTCCGGCAGACCGTCGAAGAGTTCCGGCTCCTCGAGCAGACGTTCCGGCTCGGCCAGCGCTGCCCGGTAGTCCGGATGCTGGCGCGACGGCCCGTAGGCCGCCACGAACGCCGCCACCTCGGGGACCACCGCTACCGGCTTCGCGGTGCTGAGCGCGGCGAGCAGATCAGCGCGGAGCCGCTCCAGCCGCTCCGCCGACGGCGCCGTGGCCATCGCCTCCAGGAACTGCTTCTGGGCGAAGGAGGTGCCCCAGTACTTCACGTCGTTCGTCCAGGTCGCCTCCAGCACACCGCCCTCGGTCAGCACGGTCCAAAACCGGTCCCTGAGTTCCGGGCGGTTGTTCAGGATGTGACGCGTCCCCAGATCGCTGCCGGTTTCTTCGCTGCTCGTCGCGAGGAAGATCAGCGACCGCCGCGGCCGGCGGCCGGTCGCCGCCATCCGTTCCCGGGCCGCCAGCGTGGCCGCGAGCTGAGCCACCGTCACGCTCTTCATGTCGAAGACGCCACGGCCGATCATCCATGGCGGCTCGATCCTCCCCTCGAAGGGGGGCACGGCCCACTCCTCCGGGCGCCGCACCGGATCGACGTCGAGGTGGTTGTGGAGCACCAGCGCCTCGCGGCTCTCGCCTTCGAGGATCGCCCACAGGTTCGCCCTGGCGCCCTCGTGCCGCTCGATCTCCACGGCAATGTCCGCCTCCTCCAGGATGCCGGCGAGGTAGCGCGCGGCATCGATCTCGCGACCCGTGTCCGGCGTCGTATCGATCCGCACCAGATCCTGAAGGCGCCGGACGTTCTCGTCCGCCTCGAAGTCGACGTCCTGCCAGCTCGTGTCGAAGACCGGAGGCGGGGCCGTCCGCCGGGAGAACACGACGGCGAACGCGACGGCCGCGAGCAACGCTCCATAGAGCACGATCCGGGCAGCCAGGCGGTGCCGCGCCTTCGACTTCGCGCTCGACATCTGCGGAATCAGCTTAGCGCCTCCCACCTGAGCTGTACGGTCCTGAAGCTGCTACCGTCCATGCCGCCGCTCGTGCAGCTCTCCAACCACCAGCCGTTCCGCGGCATCGGAAGGGGCCTGCTGATCCTGCTCCTGCTGGGCACGGTCACCTTCGCCGCGCTCGGCTTTGTCGGCGACTTCGAGCAGATCCGCGATCTGATCCGGGACTTCAGCGTCTCGACGCTGGTCGTCGTGCTGCTGCTGTCCGCGGTCAACTACTGGCTGCGCTTCGTTCGCTGGCAGATGTACCTGCGGCAACTCGACGTCCGCCTGCGCTGGAGCCGCAGCCTCGCGATCTTCCTGACCGGCTTCCTGCTCGCGGTGACCCCGGGCAAGGCCGGCGAGCTCGCCAAGGCCTGGCTGGCACGCGAGTTCGGTGGCGGACGGGCCCGTCCGGTCATCGCCGTCGTCGTCACCGAACGGCTGCTCGACGTGCTCGCCGTCCTGCTGCTGCTCCTGTCGTCGGTCTTCGTCTTCACCGGCCAGCGCTCATTCGTCGCTCCCATCGTCCTCGTCGCGGCCGGCGCCGTGGTCGCGGTTGCCTACGGCCCCCTGACGAAACGACTGCTGCCCCTGCTGGCGAAGACCCGACTCGCCAAAGGCCGCGCCGCCGTGCTGATCGACATTCACCAGGCATTCACGAAACTGGTGGAGCCCAGGATGCTGCTTCCGGGGCTCGCCCTGTCCACCGCGGCATGGGCGGCGGAGGGGATCGGCTGCGCGCTCGTCGTCCGCCACTACGCGCCCTCGGTGCCCGTGCTGGCCTCGGTGTTCGACTACGCGGCCTCCAGCGTAGCGGGCGCCGCCTCGATGATCCCCGGCGGCCTGCTCGCGGCGGAGGGATCGCTCGTCCTGTTGCTGGAACGCCAGGGCGTCGCTCTCGACGCCGCGATGGCCTCGACCGTCATCGTCCGCGCCGCCACGCTCTGGTTCGCGGTCGCGGTCGGCCTGCTGGCGATGCCCTGGGTGCTGTCGCTACTGCGCCGGCCCCGGCAGGTAAACGATGGCGAAGACAGCCAGGGCGTAGAGCCCCACGTTCACCAGGAAGGGAACGTCGTAGAGGAGTAGCTCGGTCGGGTTCCGCTGTTTCGGATTGTCGGCCTGGTGGATCAGGTACAGGTAACGGAAGATGCCGAACAGCACGAACGGAACGGTCCACACCAGGCCGTAGTCGCCGAAGCGCATGACCGTGTCGTCGGCGGTCGTGTAGAGGGCGTAGGACAGCAAGGTCGAAGCCGTCACGACGTTCATCATCTGGTCCAGGAACGTCGGGCTGTAGTGATCGAGTACCGCCCGCTGCTCACCGGCGTCATCCGGAAGCAGCACGAGTTCGTGGCGGCGCTTGGAGAAGCCCAGGAACAGCGACAGGAAGACCGTACAGAGCAGCAGCCAGGCGGAAACCGTGACCCCGACCGCGGCCGCTCCAACCAACACCCGGATGACGTAGCCGCTCGCCAGCACCATCACGTCGACGATCACGATCTCCTTCAGCCACAGGCTGTACAGGAGGTTCGCCAACAGGTAGAGGCCGACCAGGAGCGCCGTCTCCCGGTTGAGCGTCCAGGCCGCGATGAGCGCGGCGGCGGCAAGGGCGACGCCCATCGCGGCGGCGGGCGCAGTTCCCAGGGCGCCGGACGCCACCGGCCGCAGGCGCTTGCGCGGATGGCGGCGGTCCTGCTCGCGGTCGCGGAGATCGTTGAACAGGTAGACGGCACTGGCCGCGGCGCAGAACGAGACGAAGGCGATCGCCGACGCCTCCAGCGTGCCGCGATCCAGGAGGCTGCCGGCGAACGTCGCCGGCGCCAGGACGAATACGTTCTTGCTCCACTGCGCCGGCCGGAGCGACCTGAAGAGCGGCACCGGGGCTTCAGCCCCGGCCGGAGACGGGTATCCCGAACTCGCGGAGGGTTCCCTCCAGCGTCGGTCGTCCCAGGCGCATCCGGTCGTCGGTCAGCAGGTAGGAGAAGAGGAAGCCGCCACCCAGCATGAGGATCCCGACCAGGAAGCAGTACATGACCGCGCGGTCGGGGTAGACGTCCTTGAGGTAGCCCAGGTAGACCGGACCGACGATCCCGGCGGCCGCCCACGCGGTGAGCACGGCGCCGTAGATCGAGGACATTTTCCGCGAACCGAACACGTCCAGGACGAAGGGCGGCATCGTGGCGAACCCGCCGCCGAAACAGAGCAGCACGTAGCAGACGAGTATCGAGAAGATCCAGGGATTCGTCTCGGTCATCAGCACGCCGAACACGACCATCTGGCTCGCGAGCAGGATCCGGAACACCTTCACCCGGCCGATACGGTCCGACAGCAGGCCCCAGAACAGCCTCCCCACCCCGTTGCACAGCGAACTGATCGCGATCAGCGTGGCCCCGTACCCCGCCAGGGTCGCCGGCTCGAGCGAGGGGTCGGAGAGCCCCCAGACCTCCTGGAGCAGCTCGGACTGGAAGCTGATCACCGTGATGCCGGCCGCGATGTTGAAGAAGAAGACGATCCACATGAACACGAACTGCTGGGAACCGAGGTAGGTCCTGACGGCCGTGTCGTCTTCCGCGGGCGCCGTCTCGGCGGCGGGCCCGGCGACGGACTTCACCAGATCCGAGGGTACGGGCGGATCGCTCAGCAACAGGCTGCAGGGGATCAGGAGGCAGGCGAAGGTGATACCCAGCCAGAGGAACACCTGGGACAGGTCCTCGCCCGTGCGCAGCACCAGCAGCGGTGCCAGTCCCTTGCTGAGCAGGAAGGCGCCGACGCCGAAACCCATGACCACGATCCCGGTGACCAGCCCCTTGTGGTCCGGGAACCACTTGGCCACCGTCGCGACCGGCGTCACGTAGCCGAGACCGATGCCGGCGCCGCCGACCACGCCATAGCCGACGTAGAACAGCGGCAGCATGTCCAGGCGGAGCGCGGCTGCCGCGATCACGTAGCCGCCCGAGAACAGGATGCTGCCGATCACGGCGAGCTTCCTGGGCCCCAGCCGCGGCAGCACCTGCCCGGCCCAGGCCGCCGACACGCCCAGGGTGAAGATCGTGATGCTGAAGGCCCAGGCCGTCTGCGAGAAGGTCCACCCCGCCTGCCGGACCAGCATCGTCTGGAAGAAGCTCCAGGCATACACCGTGCCGAAGCACAGCTGAAGCGTCGTGCAGAGCAGCGCGATGACGGTTCTGGGGACCCGCACGCCGAAGCTACTCCGTGCCGGAGACGCTCGCCGGCAGGCCCCGGCCGGCGCCTTGCCGCGACACGTGAAGGAACAGCCGCGCCAGGTGGCCCACCTCGTCGTCGCGGGCCAGGAGGTCGCGCTCGCCCAGCTCGTCGTTCTCTCCGTCCCGGGCCAGTTCCACCGCGTAGGCGAGGAGTTCGCCCAGCGGCTTGGCGGCCAGGTTGACGAACCAGATCGACGCCAGCACGCCGAGGACCAGCATGACGCTGATCAGGTAGACCTGCTGGCCGATCGCCCGCTGGATCTTGAGCGCGACGACATCGAGGTCCATACCGACATGAACGGTCCCGGCGACTCCGGCCAGGATCGGGCTGCCGACCTCGATGAAGTCGCCCATTCCGGGCAGGCTCCGTTCAACCGGCGCCGTGTTGCTGTGATCGCTCTCGAGAATCTCTTCCGGGATGCCGGGAACGAAGGTGTGCGCCAGGAACTCGCCGGTCTCGCTGGTGATGTAGATGTACCGGATGCCCTGAACCTCGAGGAACTGGTCGACCAGCGACTGCAGCGTCGCGAGATTCTGGTTCAGGAGAATGCCGGCGCTCGAGTCCGCGATCGTCTTGGCGATGTTCTGGGTGTTGACCTCGTACTCCGCCGACAGCTCGGTGTCGACGGTGTAGATGCAGAGAATCGAGGTCGACAGGACGATCAGGCCGAAGACGGCGAAGATGCCGAACCTCGTCCACTTGAACAGCCTGCGGATTCTCATCTCAGCCGAACCTGGCGCCCCAATCGTCGAGGGGAACGAACCGGCCGTCCTCGACGACGGTGTGGTACACGCGTTGGAGTCCCTGGCGTCGGTCGGGACCGAAGGACACGCGTTCGCTGATCCCGAGATCGAAGTCCTCGATGGAGAAGACCGCCTCTTCCAGGCCCGCCCGGTCCGGGTTCGGCCCCAGCCGCCGCAGAATCTCCCCCATCAGCTTGGCATTCAGGAACCCTTCGAGGCTTCCGAAGCTGTGCGGGAACGGCGCGTACTCCTCCTGCACCAGGTCGGCCGGAATCTGGGGGTCGTAGCGAGCCATCAGGTCCCGGTACTCCCGGACCGCCGGTATCGAAGTGTCCTCGTAGCTGGGAACCACCTGGGAGTTGATCAACTGCCGGGTGTATCTCTCGGCGTCGTCCTGCCCCTCGGTCAGGAGCTTCAGCAGGTTCTCGCTGCCGACGAAGGACAGGTTCGCGATCGGCACGTCGAGCCCGAGGTCGACGGCGTCGCGGGCGAACGCGGCGCAGGCGGCGTAGGCGCCGATACAGATAACGGCGTCCGGCGAAACGCCCTGCAGGATCTCGACCTGCTTTCTCATGCTGCCCGTGAACTTCTCGCCCCGGCTGTAGGTCGCCTCGCCCGCGAGCCGTTCGCCGTGCTTCTCCAGCGCCGCCCTGACGCCGGCCCAGCCGCTCCGGCCGTACGCGTCGATCTGGTAGAAGACTGCGATTCGCCGCCTGCCGATCTGCACCAGGTTGTCCACCAACCCCGCCGTCTCCTGGTTGTAGGAGGCACGCAGGTTGAACGCGAACTCGCCGTAGGGCGGCTCCCGTTGCGGCTGGGCGCCGGTGAACGGGAAGAAGAGGAAGATACTCTCGTCCTGGAACTTCTTCAGGATCGGCAGTACCCGGGTCACGGTCGGCGTCCCGACGTAGCCGAACAGGAGGAACACCTTGTCCTCCAGCATCAGCCTCATCGTGTTCTGAACGCAGGGATCGGGTTGATAGCCGTCGTCGTACAACTTCAGGCTGACCCCGCGGCCCTCGATGCCGCCGTTTTCGTTCACGTGGTTGAAGTACGCCATGGCGCCACGGTAGAGCTCCGTGCCGAGCCCCCTTGAAGGACCCGAGAACGCGGCCGACACACCGAGGACGATCTCTTCATCCGTAGCGCCGCGACTTTCCGCCCGGTCCGACGACTCGGCCTCCGCCTCTCCGGATTCCTGGCCGCGCCCCGCAACCAGCGACGACGCCGTGAAGGGAGCGACGAGCAGCGCGGCCAACCCGGACCGCATCACGGACTTCCTGGTGACCAGGGGACCCCAGTTGCCCCTGGCCGAAGCTCCCGGTTCGGGACTGCATTGCATGGACATACCTCCTGTTCCGTTGGCCTCGTCAGACACTATCGCCATTCGCCTGCCGGGAAGGTGCGTTGGCTAGGATGCGCCCCTCTACCATGAAGAACGGCCTGAAGAAGGTGCTCGTCGCGAACCGCGGTGAAATCGCGGTGCGGGTGATCCGGGCGCTTCGCGAGCGCGGCATCGTCTCGGTCGCCGTCTACTCGGAGGCGGACCGCGCCGGTCTCGCCACACAGATGGCGGACGAGGCCCACTGCATCGGCCCCGCGCCCTCGATCGAGAGCTACCTCAGGGCCGAGAGAATCGTCGACCTCGCCGCGTCCATCGGCGCCGACGCGATCCACCCCGGCTACGGCTTCCTGTCCGAGAACGCCGGTTTCGCGCGCCTCTGCGAGGAACGCGGGATCACCTTCATCGGGCCGCCCTCCGCGGCGATCGCCGCGATGGGTTCGAAGATCGAGAGCCGGCGCCTGATGACCGCGGCCGGCGTACCCATCGTGCCGGGAGGAACGGATCCCCTCCCGTCCGCCGAGGCGGCTCGCGACGCGGCAAGCAAGATCGGCTATCCGGTGATGCTCAAGGCCTCCGCCGGCGGGGGCGGCAAGGGAATGCGGCTGGTACGGGAGGAGAGCGAACTCGAAGCGGCATTCCGGGGCGCGACCTCGGAGGCCGGCGCCAGCTTCGATGACGCCTCGGTATACATCGAGCGCTTCGTCGAGCGGCCGCGCCACGTCGAGATCCAGGTCCTCGGCGACCGGCACGGCCGGATCGTCTCCCTCGGCGAACGGGAGTGCTCCCTGCAACGGCGGCACCAGAAGGTGGTCGAAGAGGCGCCGTCGCCCGTCGTCGACGCGGATCTCCGCCGCCGCATGGGCGAAGCCGCGGTCCGCGCCGCGGCCGCCGTGAACTACGTCGGCGCGGGCACGGTGGAGTTCCTGCTCGATCCCCGGGGAGAGTTCTACTTCCTGGAGATGAACACGAGGATCCAGGTCGAGCATCCGGTCACCGAGCTGGTCACCGGCGTCGACATCGTGGCCGCCCAGCTCGACATCGCGGCCGGCGAACCGCTGCCTGAGACGCTGGAGAACGGCATGGAGCCTCGCGGGCACGCGGTCGAGGTCCGCCTGTACGCGGAGGATCCATTCCGCAACTTCGCTCCCTCGCCCGGCCGGATCGAACTGCTACAACTGCCCGAGGGCCCGGGCGTCCGCAACGACTGCGGCGTCTACGAAGGCGCCGAGGTGACGATCCACTACGACCCGATGCTGGCCAAGCTGATCGTCTGGGGACGCGACCGCAGCGACGCTCTGGCTCGGCTGAGGCGGGCGCTCGCCGAAACCCGGGTGGAGGGTATCCGCACCAACCTCGCCCTCTTCGAGCGACTGCTCGAGGACGAGGACTTCGTGACCGGCAACATGGACATCTCGATGCTGGATCGCAAGCTCGAGAACGGCGAGTTGCGGCCGCCGGCGCCGGACGACGACGCCCTGGAGACCGACCTGCCTGTCCTCGCCGTCGTCCTCGCCCACCTGGAGCGCGCCGGCGCGAACGGAACCGCGACCGCGGCCGGCGGCGGCGCCCCGCCGTCGAACTGGCGGCTCGCGGCGCGTCACGACGCCCGGAGAGGCACGACTTGGAACTGATCGTCGCCCGCGCCGCCGAGGAGGTCCGCGTCGAGGTCCGCGCCGAGGCGAACGGCCACTGGACCGTCGCCGTTGACGACCGCGAATACCGGGTGGACGCCGCCACGCTGGGGCGGCCGGACGTCCTGAGCGTGATCGTCAACGGGCGTCAGGCGACGCAAAGCGTCCGCTCGCTCGGCAACGGCGTTTACGACGTCGACGGCGCCGAACTGAGGGTGATCGACCCTCGCTCGCGGGCTCTCGGTGAGGCGACCCAGCAAGGAGACGCCGACACGTTCGAGGCGACCGCCTACATGCCCGGCCGCGTCACGGCCGTGCTCGTGGCCGAGGGCGACGAGGTGACTTCGGGGCAGGGCGTCGTCGTGCTCGAGGCGATGAAGATGGAGAACGAGATCCAGTCGGAGATCGACGGGCGGCTCGAGCAACTCCTCGTCGAAGTCGGCCAGACGGTCGACGGCGGCCAGCCGCTCTTCGTCGTCGCCGCCGGCGCCGACGCCTAGCTCGCCGCTTCGCGCACGAGCACCTTGGACGCGGCGGGAAAGCCCAGGCTGAACTCGCGCGCATCCGAAACCACGGCAACGCTGCCGGCCGTCTCGTCCCGCGCCGCCACCTCAACCAGGCTGCCGGGCATCAACCCTTCGCGCTCCGCGAAGCGCAGGAACTCGGCGTTCTGGTCCGTCACCCGGACCACCTCGACGACCTGGTTCAAGGCACACTTCAACAGGCTCGGATGATCGACGAGCTCGATGTGACCGTCGGCGCTCGGAATCGGATCGCCGTGGGGATCCACCGACGGATGGCCGAGCATCTCGTCCATCCGTTCGATCATCCGCCCGGAAACGGAGTGCTCGAGCAGCTCGGCCTCGGAGTGGACCTCGCTCCAGTCGAACCCCATCACGTTGACCAGGAAGAGCTCGATCAGCCGATGCCGCCTGAGCACGTGAGTCGCCAGCTTGCGACCCGCCGGCAGGAGTCGGACGCCGCTGTACGGTTCGTAGGCGATCAGTCCGGACTCGGCGAGGGTCTTCATCATCGCCGTGACCGAGGCGGGAGCCACCTTGAGGCGCGCCGCGATCCGTCCCATCGGTACGAGCTCCGCACCCTCCATCCGGGCTTCATGCTCCGCCAGGAAGATGCACTTCAGGTAGTCCTCGACGGTGCTACTGGCGCGCATCTTCCACCTCGCTCGGACGCACGAGTGTACCGGCGCTCTCCGCCTCCCCGTTCGGGCGCCGAAGCGCCGACTCGAGGAGGCCGGGCCGGCGCCCGTCGATGATGAGCGATTCGACGCCGCGCCGGGCCAGCGCCCAGGCAGTCGCCAGGCGGTGCTCCATGCCACCGGTGACATCGACCGCCGGTGAGCCGCCGGCAGCCTCCGACGCCGCGCCGATGTTCGCCGCGTCGATGCGGGGAACGAGCCGGCCCGCGCCGTCCAGCACACCGGCCGTGGCACCGAGCCACAACGCCCGTCGCACCTCGATACCGAGCGGAACGAGGGCGCGGGCAAGGAACTCGAACACCGTCTCCGTCGACGCGATCGAAGCCCCGCGCGTCCGGTCGACGACGACATCGCCCATCGTGACCGGCACCAGGCCCTGCCTCAGCGCCGCGGCCAGCGGTGCGGGCGGCGGTCCGTCAGGCTCCCCGTCACAGGCGGTCAGAAAGCCGGACGGCAGTTGCGAGTAGGCAGGCACACCCGCCTCGACCAGGCTTCCGACGACCAGCCGGTGAAGCTCGAAGGCCGCGGACTGCGTGCGCGCAACGCCCATCCGGTCCAGGGCCGAGTCCGGACGGGCACCGCCACCGCCGGCCAGGCCGGCCGCGCGCGCCTCCGGGTGTCCGAAGGAACCGCTGCCGTGACCGACCACGAGGCCGTTCCCCGACCAACCGGCAGCGATCTCGGCCGCCAGCCGCCGCAGGTGTTCGTTCGCGACCGTGCGCGGCTTCGTCTTGTCCGTGATCAGGCTGCCGCCGAGCTTGACCAGGGTGACGTCCAGCCGCTCGTCCCAGGCGCGCTCGGCGGCGGCCGCACTCAAAGCCCGGCTCCGCGGCGCCACGCCGGCGGGCCGCCGGTGCAGTCGCGCAGCACCCGCTCGACGCTGCCGAGTGCCAAGAGCCGTTCCGCTACCCGCGATTCGTCGGCCGGCTGGCAGATCACGTGGACGTTCGCGCCCGCATCCATCGTGGCGTAGGCCGCCAGGCCTTCCGCGCGCAGATCGCGCACCGCGGCCAGCACCTCGATCGTGCCCGGTGTCCAGTAGTACACCGGTGGCCTGGACGACATCGCGATCAGGTGGAGGTCGATCCCCTCCTCCTCGATCGCCGGCCCCAGGGCCTCGAAGTCGCGCTGCCTGAGCGCAACGCGCACCTTTTCCAGGCGCTCCTCGATCGCGTCCAGACGCGGCCCGAAGTACGGGCTGCTGACCGCGAGCTGGTGCCCGTCGCGTGAAGACACCTTCTTGGCGCCGGTCTCGACGACGGCGACCACATCGCAGAGCGGCCAGGCGGCCTCGTCCAGGACCTGAACCGCGCTGTTGTCGTTCCCGTCGGGCCACTCCACGTAGCCACCGTAGGCCGAACGGGCGGCCGAACCCGAGCCGCTGCTCCGCGACAGGGCGGACAGGGTCCGCGGCCGCAGGTCGAAGCCCATGGCGGCCGTCACGGCGAGGGTCAGGGCGGTGAAGCCCGAAGCGGAAGAGGCGATCCCGGCCGCCGCCGGGAACGTGTTGCCGGTCGCGATCCGGAACCCACCCCTGTACGGCGCCGCCGTCTGCCGCGACCACTCGCGCAGCCGGTCCAGGTGCCGCCGCGTCCGCTCGACGAAGGCCGGCGGCGCTTCGCCGGCGGCTTCGGTTCGACCAGCTGCCGGCTCTTCCAGCCACACGATCTCGTCGTCCTGTCCAGTGGCCAGGGGAGACGCCGAGCAGATCGACCGGCAGGCGTCCAGGGTCATCGACAGCGAGCGATTGAAGGGAACCGGACCCTTGAGATCGCGGGCGCCCCAGTACTTGATGAAGGCGATGTTCGAGGGCGCCTCGGCCGTCACGGGCCCAGGCTCATGGGCCGGTTCCAACGCGGAGTTCATCTCTCCCGGAGCCTACAGTCGATCGGCGGCGGGACTCTCGAACCTCAGGCCGCCGGCGCCGATGGCCGCGTTTACAGACTCGAGGTCCGAGATTCCATCGATCGTCCCGGTCGACCGGCCCGCGAGCATGCAGATCAGGGCACCGGCCGACTCCCCTTCAAGGGTCCCGGCCCCGGAGATCTTGGCCGCGCCCCCGGCAGCTTCCACCGACGCGATCCGGCGAGCGACCGCCGGCGGCACCACGCCGAGTTCCACCAGGGCGCGATGACCGTCGGCGATGGCGGCAGCCGCATCCCGCGGCCCGCCGTCCCCGAGCGCCGCGCGAAAGGACTCCACCGCCGCTTCGATGCGGTCGAACACGGCGGTCGTCCGCTCGGGCTCTTCCTCGTAGCGCCGTCGCACCGCCGTGACCACCGCACCCGTGGTCTGGCTTGGAGTCCCGCTGTCGAGGATCTCGACCGCGCGGCGAAGCCACTTCGGCCGCGGCAAGTCGTCGAATCGCAACTCGTCACCCATACGGCGGACGAGCAGAACGCCACCACGGAGCACCGTACCGCTATCGATCCCCGACGGGAAACCGTGCTGCCGGCGCTCGACCTCGAGCGCCGTCGCCTCGATTGCAGCCAGTTCATCTTCGCTCAGGCCGCCTGCATGACTCGGAACCGACCGCGTCCCGCCGGCTAGAAACCGCACCGCCGCCACCACCCCGATCGCCGACGCCGCTGAGCTGCCCAGGCCGGCACCGACCGGAATCGCTGATTGCACCCGCAGTTCCAGTGTCTGCTCCCGCAGCCTGCTCACGGCCACTTCGGGCAGCGAAGCCACCGCTTCCCCGACCGCGATCCTGACAAGAGCGCTCAGTTCGTCCGCCGGCCTAAAGGACGCCTGACCCCGACGGAAAGCGTGCCACCGCCGGCGCGCCCGCCTGGTGAACTCGTCGATCGCCCCCCATGAGTGCTCCTCGTCGAGACCGAGGTCGGGCAGGTCGAGGCGCACGCGGCCCTTGTCCGTACCAACGGCCGACGGCCCGAGATCCCCTTCGACAACCAGCCGGCGTCCGACCGCCGCCACCACTGCCGGCCTTCCATAGACGGCCGCGTGCTCCCCCATCAGGATCACCTTGCCCGGCACGCTCAACCGCACCGCGGACGCCACATCCCCGGTCATCGAGCGACCCGAAAGCCCGACGGTATCCAGCCTGTCGGCGGGCCGTTGGGGAGGGTTCCCAGCGGACTCGGAGCGAGCGACTTCCGCGAACGCCCCCGAAACCGAGCCCTACCGAAGCGAGCGGAGCGGAGCGAGCGCCAACCTCTCATCCAATCAGGGAGCGGGAGCGGCCGCTGGGGACCCTCCCCAACGGCCCGTGGACAGGCGGCAGCCACGCCGGTGCTTCCGGTTCAACCCGCGCGTGCCGCGCTGGAGCGGCCCAGCCGCTCGTGGGCGCGCGCCAGGTCACGCGACGTGAACGCCGCGGTCAGGGAGAGTTCGCCGGCCAGGACGACCGCGCCGACGATCTCGGCCAGCCGGCGCACCGCGGCGCCCGGCCGCGCCGCGTCCGGCCGCACGCCCATCACCTCGAGCGCCTCGCGCTGGGTGTCGAGACCGGTGCCGCCGCCGATCGCGGCCAGCGGGCAATCCGGCATGTAGACGGACGCGTAGACCGAGCCGTCTTCCCGCGCCTCGAACGAGGCGACGCCCATGGCGCCCTCGACGACGTGCGCGAGATCCTGGCCGCAGGCGACGAAGACCGCCGCGAGCACGTTCGCGAACTGCGCGTTGAAGGCGAGCGCGCCGGCCGCCACGGAACCGAGCAGGTTCTTGCGGTAGGCCACGTCCTGGAGTGCCTTCGCCTCCGACTTGAGGACCTTGCGCACGGTCGTCTCGTCCAGCACGACCTCGGCATGAATCCGCTTGCCCCGACCGAGCTGGTAGTTGACCGCGGAGGGTTTCTTGTCGACACAGTAGTTCCCCGACAGCGCGACGCACTGGGCGCCGGTCTCCGGCTCGATCAGCTCCGACACCAGCCGGTCGCAGGCGATCGTCACCATGTTCATGCCCATCGCGTCGCCGGTGGCGAAGCGGAAGCGCAGAAACACGGTGCTTCCGACCACCGACGGGCGAATCTCCAGGAGCTTCAGGTAGCGGCTCGTCTCCTGCGCCTTGGCGCGGATCCTCTCCTCGTTGGCTTCCAGCCACTCGAGCAGCCGCCGGGTATCCTCGATCCCCGTGGTGCGGAAGACCGGCGCCCGGGTCATGCCCACGTCCTCGACGAAGACGGTGGCACCGCCTGCGGCCGTGATCGCGCGACAGCCGCGGTTCACGCTGGCAAGCAGCGCCCCCTCGGTGGTCGCCATCGGCACGCACACCGTGCCGGCGATCTCGCTCCCGCGTACGTGAACCGGTCCGGCGACGCCCATCGGCACCTGAGCGGCGCCGATGAAGTTCTCGCAGTTCTGGGTAGACGCCCGTTCGCCGTCCAGGGCGTAGCTGCCGATCGCCGTGAGCGGACCGCTGCCCGTCGCCAGGTCCAGAGCCCGGCGCCGCACCGCGGCCTGCCCCGCCGCGTCGAGACCGGGCGGCGGCCTGTGGAAGCCGCGCTCCGAGCCGGCGATCTCGGCCGCAGCAGCCTCGAGTTCGGGAGCCAGTTCAGAGCCGGACACCGGCCGATCAGCCATCGCCCGTCTCCTTCAGGAGCGGCACGCGGCGCAACGCCGTGAGGTCGGCCGCGCCGGTGCAGAACATGCACGTACGCAGCTCGAAGGCGGTGCGGGAGATCCGGTCGACGACCGCCTCGGTCGACGCGTTGGCAGCCTCCAGGAACGGGAATGCCATACCGGCGACGTCGGCGCCGAGGGCCAGCGCCTTCGCCGCGTCGACGCCGGAGCGAATGCCGCCGCTGCCGATCACCTGGACGCCGGGCACCGCCGCCAACTGGCGGATCGACTCCGGCGTCGGCACCCCCCAGTCGGCGAAGCGTTCGCCGAGAGCCACCTCATCGGCCCGGGCCGCCTCGATCCGCGCCCAGCTCGTGCCTCCGACGCCGGCCGTGTCGAGGATCCGCACGCCCACGTTGGCGAGTTGCCGGCCGACAGTGGCCGAGATGCCGCAACCGATCTCCTTGACCACCACCGGCACGTCCAGTGCTTCGACCACGCGAGCGATCTTCGGCAGCAGTCCGCGGAAGTTCAGTTGCCCCTCCGGCTGCAGCGCCTCCTGCAGCGCGTTCAGGTGCAGCACCAGCGCGTCCGCCTCGATCATGTCGACCGCCACGCGGCACTCGTCGATGCCGTAGCCGTAGTTCAGTTGCACCGCGCCCAGATTGGCCAGGATCGGCACGCTGGGAGCGAACTCCCGCACCCGGAACGTCGCCGCGGTCTCCGGATCGTCGATCGCCTTGCGCTGCGAGCCGACGCCGAGAGCGACCCGCCTCGCC
This sequence comes from Acidobacteriota bacterium, assembly GCA_011525365.1. Lineage (GTDB taxonomy): Bacteria > Acidobacteriota > Thermoanaerobaculia > Multivoradales > Multivoraceae > Multivorans. The sequence continues at coordinate 490,589 of WTGQ01000002.1, read as the reverse complement.
TCGGCCGCCTCAGCCAGGCGGCGGTTGATCTCCTCCGCGGCGCCGGTCCCCCCCGTCATGCACGAGATGAGCAGCGGCGCCTCGAGCTCCCGTCCCAGGAAGCCGCAGCCGATCCGGACGTCGTCGAAGTCGATCTCCGGCAGCGCCCTGTGCTCGAACCGGTAGTCGTCGAAGTAGCTGCGCTCGACCTGCATGCGCCGATCCAGCGCCAGCCGGATGTGCTCGGCCTTGCGGTCCCGCTCACCCTCCGCCGCCGCCAGCAGCGGACGGGTACTCAAGCGACCGCCCCGATCTTGCGGCTACACATGCGCGGCACTGTACCGGAATTCGCGTAAGTGGAGCGTTCACGGTCGGATGCGGCTTCCGTGAGACCCGCCCGAAGCGGCCACTGGGACGTGGTCCCGACACCACACCAGCCGCGTGCTAGGTTGCATCCCGCCCCCAGGAGGTGCTGCGTGATCTGCACCGACCTCAGTTACGAACTTCCCGCGAAACTGCACCGCGAGCGGGACGCATGGGTCGCCTCGTGTCCACAGCTTCACGTAGCCAGCCAAGGCTCCACGGCCGAAGAAGCGATGACCATGCTGCAGGAGGCTCTGGCCCTGTTCATCGAGGGCTGCTGTGAGCAGGGGATCATGGACCGCGTTCTCGAAGAGAGCGGTCTCGAAGTGCTCAACCGAGCAGGCGATCCAGCGCGGTAACCAAGGCCGTGACTGCGCCGGCGACGAGCACCATGCGCCACGTGAGACGAGCCTCCATCGCGCCCAGATCGCCGCGTAGTTCGGCCAGATCGCCGCGCAACTCGGCCAAGTCGGATCGAGTCGCGACCCCCTCCGTTGCGGCGGACCGTATCGTCTCGGTCACCGCTGCTGCCTGCGCCGGATCCATGCCGGCACCTTCGAGAGTCCGCGCCGCCGCAAGCGTGTCGAAGGTCGTCATTTGGGTTGGAGCCTAACAGTCGGTTCAGCGTGAAGATCTTGGAGGCGGGACCCGCCGCAGCCACGTCCCTCTACGGATCTAGACGAGAAAGCCCTCGCCTTCTCCGTCAGCGCCCAGCGAGATCGACCCAAGCCCCAAAGTGATCCGGGAGTCCGTCGCCCGGCTTGACCCTTTTCGGGAAGACGCCAACGCGCCGGTCGGCTCGCTCGGCCAGGACCAAATCCGTCGAATGCGCGATGTGGTCGATGAACTGGGGCATTTCCTCGGCGGAAGCCACGTCCGACAACGAAGCCTGCCAAGGACCGCCGGAGTCATCTGCCGGGTACGGCGACTGGAAGAACCCCTCGGTCGCAGTACTCAGACCCCCAAAGGCCTTCAAGAGCTCGCCGTGCACGCCCACCGGCGCAGACTTTCTCGGAATCCGCTGGTTGAAGTCACCCAGCACGACCGTCCGAGACGGCGCTCTCGCGTAGGCGAGATCTGCAAACTTTGTGAGCCAGGCGCGATGGTCCTCCCACCGCTTTCTGTTCTACGACCGCTGCTTACGTGCGCCGCACCCCACGGAATGCAGATACCCACAACCGTGAGCCGCCCGATCGGGGTCTCCGTCACACCTGCCACAAGCCTTCCTCCGGGTAGGTCTTGCTGTCCGGGCTCGAAGACAGGAGTCCACGGATGCTTGCTCCAAAGCAACACCTTCCTGCGCCCCGGACTGGCCTTCGGTATCGGATAGCCCCAATCCGTACCGGCGTCGATCACATGGCCGCTCTTGGGGAGGATGCCCGCGTCTCCTCCTTCCGTCACACAGAGGACATCGCAATCAGGTGCCGCGAGGATCGGCTCAATCCGTCTGGCCTTCAGGGAGCCGTGTTTCGCCCACTCCACGTTCCAGGTGCCCACCCGCACGAGACCGTTCGCCTTAACTGTCCGGGCCCTCTTCTTCGCAGCGCCAATCCCCAAGTGCCGCCTCCAACTAGGACTCTCAGCCATGCTACGAACTCGGGATGTCACCAAGTCGCGGTGTTTGGCGGACGGCACCACGAAGAAGACTCGCCCTGTACCCCTCTTGAACAGCACGGGTACCGCGGCGTCACCCCCAGCGACCCTCGAACCAATCTCGTGGATCTTCTCGTCGATCTGATCCGGCCAGGCCTTCGTGCGATTCAGGTGATGGTAGAAGACCAAAGTCTGCTGCTGATGAGATTCAGCAAATCGCTCAGCCTCCTTCCACAGGACGTACTGGACGGCGCTCTTGCTGTCCGCCCGCACAGACGGTGGCTGAAACCCGATGTCGGGATCCAGGAAGACGACATCACGATCGCGAACTTCCTCGATCGCCCGACTGAGCCACTCCGATCGGCCCTCGCGCGTCAGAGGTTCGCTGACGTACTTCGTGCCATGCGGGAGAAGCTCCGGACTTGAGCGCTCGATCTTGCTCACGGCCCGTGGACCCGGCCCTTCGAGCAGACTCTTCAGACCGTCGAACAGCGCAGGATCGCAGTCGCGGTACTCCTCAGGCTTATCGAGGTAGGTGGTGTGCTTACCATCCTTGTTGTGGTTCTCGTCATCCACGAGGTACCAGACGACTCCGAGGGAAAGCACCTCACCGGCGTCCTCGGCGCTAACGCCACAGATCCTCCTGAGAAGGCCGTACTTTCCGAAGTCGCCTACGTCGCCGAAGTACCGGTTCTGCACTTTGCGATCCCCTACTCTGCCAGGCGCAGTTCAGACCACGGCCCGTCCGTGAAGCGGCGAGGGTACTCGATCTCTGCATGTTCCCGCGGCTCCAGAAGCCGGCCAGAAGGCCGGCGCACCGGCAGTCCGTGTGACGAACGTCGACGACGCCCAGCCCGCGGCGGGACCGGGGGGAGGGGTGCCCAGGGGGTCGCTTCGCCGACGCGCGGCTCAGCCGCCGATGCGGAACATCTCGACGCGCTGGGGAGCCGGCTGCAGGCCGGCGCGGAGGCGTTCGGCGCGGACCTCGGAGTAGCGGTCTTCGCGCTGGCGCCAGTGGGCGGCGAGGAAGGCGAGTAGCTCGTCGTCCGTGGCGCCGGCGCGGAGGCGGTCCCTCAGCGAGGGTCCGGTGTCGGCGAAGAGGCAGGTGTAGAGCCGGCCGTCGGAGGAGAGGCGGGCCCGGGCGCAGTCGCCGCAGAAAGGGCGACTGATCGAGGGGATGACGCCGAACTCGACGCCGTCGTCGAGGTAGCGGAAGCGTTCGGCGACGTCGCTGCGCTGGGCGCGGTCGACGGGTTCGAAGGGCCACCGTTCGGCGATGCGGTCAGCGATCTCCGAGGCAGTGACGACCTGGTCGAGGCTCCAGTCGTTCACCGTGCCGACGTCCATGAACTCGATGAAGCGGACGATGTGGCCGCGCTCCTTGAAGTAGCCCGCGATGTCGGCGACTTCGTCCTCGTTCGTTCCCTTCATGACGACCGTGTTGATCTTGACCGGGCCGAGGCCGGCGTCCGCCGCGGCGTCGATGCCTTCGAGCACCTGGCCGACGCCGTGGCCCAATCCTGTGACGCGACCAAAGACGTCATCGTGCAGGGACTCGACGCTGACGGTCACCCGGTTGAGGCCGGCCTCGGCAAGCACCCGGGACTTCTTCGCCAGCAGGGCGCCGTTCGTCGTCAGGGCGAGGTCCTCGACTCCCGGCACCGCGGACAGGAGCCCAACCAGATCCTCAATGTCCCGCCGCAGCAGCGGTTCGCCGCCCGTCAGCCGCAGCTTGCGAACACCGAGCTGCACGAACAGCCGGACCAGGCGCTCGATCTCCTCGAACGTCATCAACTGCTGCCGGGGCAGGAACCTGTACTCCCGGTCCGCGGGCATGCAGAAGGTGCAGCGGAAGTTGCAGCGGTCGATGACCGAGATGCGCAGGTCGCGCACCGGCCGGCCGAGGCGGTCGCTGACCGCGACCGTAGACGTGCCGCCACTCGTGGAGTCGAGGGTCATGGACCGACAATGCTACGCGAGCGCTCAGCGCTCGGCGCGCAACCAGTCGTCGATCAAACGGCGGGCGATCGAGAACGGCGGCGGCAGGCGGACCTCGCGGGCGCGGAGCGCGTACTCCAGCTCGGAGCGGGTCGCCCACACCGCCTGCTCCAGTTCCTCGGTATCGACCTGCACATCGCCGCCGGGCGAGGTGGCGTAGAAACCGAGCATGATCGAGGTCGGGAACGGCCACGGCTGGGAGGAGTGGTAGCGGACCGCGTCGACCGCGATCCCGGTCTCCTCCCGGACCTCGCGCGCGACCGCGCTCTCCAGGCTCTCGCCGGGCTCGACGAAGCCGGCGAGCGCCGAGAACATGCCCGGCGGCCAGGACGCCTGCCGGCCCAGGAGGCAGGAGCCGCCGTCGCCGGCCTCCGTGTGGACCAGCATGATGACGGCGGGATCCGTGCGCGGGAAGTGCTCGATGCCGCAGGCCGTGCAGACGCGCAGGTGGCCGGCGTTGCGGCTCTCGGTCGCGGCACCGCACTGGCCGCAGAAGCGGTGCCGGCGATGCCATGTAGCCATGGCGCGCGCATAGGCGAGCAGGTTGGCGCCACGGCCGCTCATCGCAGCGCCCACCTGGCGCAACTCGACGAAGCGTCCGGCGCCCCTGAGCGGGCCGGCGAGCGGATCCTCCCGGTCGGAGAGGTCGACCGAGAAGTAGGCGACGCCCTCCGCTTCGCCGAGGAACACGACATCCTCCGCCCCGCCGACCAGCCCGACCGCCTCGACGGTCGCCACCGTGCCGGGAACCGGCCCCCGATCTCCGGTGTGAGCGTCGAAGACCAGGCTGCGCTCGCGCCAGACCGCGGTCAACTGGCTGCTCGGATCCGCCAGTCTCCGGGCCAGCCAGTCGGCGTCGCCGCGCCGCTCCGAACGCCGATCGACCGCCGGTTCGGCCAGTGCATTGTGGGAACTCCGGGAATCGGGCGATCTCATGCGCCCGAGGCTACAGCGTGGATCAGTCGGCTCGGCGGAAAGCCATCGCTTCCGAGACCCGGCGCTGGGCAATGCTCATCGCCGCCTCGCGCAACAGGCAGCCTTCGGTCCGGGCCAGGTCCAGCACTTCCCGCGTGTTCTGGCGCACCGTGTCCTCGATCCTCTCGAACGCCTGCCGCTCGGAGCCGCCCGCGTACTCGACCGCGCCGCAGATGATGCCGCCGGCGTTGGCCACGAAGTCGGGAATCGAGAGGATGCCGCGGTCGTGGAGAATCCGTTCGCCCGCTGCGGTCACCGGGATGTTCGCGCCCTGAAGCACCACCTTGCAGCCGACGCGGCCGGCGTTGCCGCTGTCGATCACGTCGGGGCGCGCGGCCGGCACGAAGAAGTCGACTTCCAGGTCCAGGAAGGCGTCGCCTTCGACCGTGTGGCCGCGCGGATACCCCGTGACACCGCCGGTCGCATCCATCGTCGCCACGAGCTCGTCGATGTCTATGCCGTCCCGGTCGTGGATCGTGCCGTCGAGATCGGTGACCGACACGAGGCGAGCGCCCCGCTCGGCCAGGAACCGGGCCGCCGGCCTCCCGACGTTGCCGAAGCCCTGGATGGAGACGGTGGCGCCCTCGAGCGCGACGACGCCCGCCTCCTCGGCCACCTCGGCGGCGATGGCGAGGCCGAAGCCGGTCGAGCCGCTCTCGTCGAGCGGAATCCCGCCGAGAGACCTGGACAGGCCGACGGAGCGGCCCCCCTCGTCGCGAATCCAGGCCATCGCGGTCTCGTTCGTGCCCATGTCGGGGGCGGGAATGTAGTCCGTCAACTGCCGGATCGCGCGGCCGAACTGACGGATCAGGGCCTCACGGTTCGCCGTCCGCGGATTCGCCCGAATGCCCGCCTTGCCGCCGCCGTGGCGCAGACGCGCCATGGCGTTCTTCCAGGTCATCGCCCGCGCCAGCCGGCACACCTCCTCCACGCTGACGTCCGGCGCCATGCGGATGCCGCCCATCGTGGGTCCGGCGGCGCTGTTGTCGATGACGACGATCCCCTCCAGGCCGCAGCGGGGTTCGTAGACGGTAACGACCTTCTCGGGACCGAAGTCATCCGTGAAGTCGAAGTGGTCAAAGGAAAGTTCTGGCATCGGCGTTCCTCCCGCTACCGCCAAACACCGATCGGATGCGACTACTTCCCGATTCCCGCCCCGTGCTCTCGGCAGGGCCAGCCTTCCGCGCGCCTGGCTTGCGCGATCAGGCGTCCTCCCCGAGCAACACGAGCACCGCTTCCTCGAACTCCGAGTACAGCATCCGCCCCAGGTGGATGTTGTCGAGCTCCCCCGCTCGGTCGAAGAACATCGTGGTCGGCAACGCTCCGGGCCACTCCGGATCGAATGCCATGACGAAATCGACCGAGTTGTCGCCGGCCGACGCAAGGTACGAGACGAGGCCAGGCGCCCGCTTGGCGAAGAAGGGACGCACTCGGTCCTCGAGCTTCTCCGGGTCGTCCATCGATACGGCCAGCACCACGAGGCCGCGGTCGGCGTACCGCTCTTGCAGAAGATCGAGCTCCGGAAGCTCCTGGAGGCAGGGGATGCACCAGGTAGCCCAGTAGTTGACGACGACCACCTTGCCGCGATGGTGCTCCAGAACCGCCTTGAACTGCTCGGCGGTTGCCGGGTGGATCGTGTCCGGTTCGAGCAGATGTTCCACCGACGCCGGCTCTTCGGCGAGCGCCGGCGGCGCTGCGGCAGGCAGCACGGCCAGCAGCGCCGCCGCCGAGACGACAATCGCAACTGGTGTCTTGACGGACAATGCGAACCTCCTGTTCCCGGCGGCGCCCGACTCCGTGGGAGCAGGCTCTATCCGGCCCGCAGTATAGACCCGTCGCCGCCGCTACTCTGCTTCGCCCGGGTCTAGGGCTCGGTTTCGAGCGCCCCTTCGAACAGCCTCGCGAACTGGAGGTAGGTGCGCGTGCCGACCACGGTCTCCACGAGCCGGCCCTCCGCATCGTAGATCAGGGTCGTCGGGAACTTGGACGGCCAGTTCTCGTAGAACGCGCGGATGAACTCCCTTCCCTCCTCCCACCGCTCCCTTTTCTTCTTTCGGCCTTGCTCAAGCGGTGGCCCGACCGCGACGTACGAGATCAGACCGGGAGCGTTCTTCGTGAAGTAGCGCCGGATCTTCTTCATCGCCTTCGGATCATCCGCTGAGACCGCAAGCACCTTCAGCCGGTCCGCGAAGGTCTGCTGCAGTCCGTCGAGAGCCGGCAGTTCATCCAGGCAAGGCTTGCACCACGTGGCCCAGATGTTCACCATGACCACCTTGCCGCGATGGTGGTCCAGCACGGCGCGAAACTGGTCCGAAGTGACCGGGTAGACATCGTCCGGCTCGAGGAGCTTCCGGTCGACCGGTTCCGCTTCGGCCCCGGCCGCTGACCCCGCCACTGCCAGGGGACCGACGATCGCCAGGATGACGATCAGGTTGGTGAGGGAGCCGATCGTTGCCTTCACGCGTGCCCTCCGTGTTGCGGCCGTCCAGCCAGCTATGGAGTCTAGCGGGCCGTCGCGCGGTACTTCGACCCCTCCCGTTCGACGCGGCCGGCGCGATCGAGTCGTTCGAGATGAAGCTGCGCGCTACGCCGTTCGGCCTTCGGAATGCCGGCCCCCTGGTCGTGCGGACGGTAGACGAAGCGGTGCGCGACGATCTCGTCCATCGTCCGCGGCTCCGCCAGGTACTCGAGCAGGCGCCCTTCGCGGTCGGCTATGCGGGCCACGTAGCGGTCGAGGCGGTCGAGAAAGGCGGCGCGGTCGTCGAGCAGGCCGATGTGGTGGCCGGTGACGTAGTGCGCTGCGTCCACACCGCGCACGAGCTCGAGCGAACGTTCGAACGCTTCCAGGTCGGACCAGGCGTCGCCGTAGTACGGGCCGAACCCTGTCAGGTCGATGTCGCCCAGGAACAGGACGCCGTCGGGCTCGACCAGGAGGACGCAGTGGCCGCGGGTATGGCCGGGGGTGTGGATGACGCGGACCGAGACGCCGCCGCCGAGGTCGAACAGGTCGCCGTCCCGGAACGGCACGGCGTCCGGCCGCGGCTCGTAGAAGAACGTCGTCTTCAGGGCGTTGCCGTACTCCTCGCGGCGCTCCGGCTCGACGCCGAAGATGGCGAGAAAGCCGTCGAAGTCGAGCAGCCCCGCCAGATCCTCCTCGTGGACGTACACCGGAGCGTCCCGGAACAGCGGCAGCGCGGCCGTGTGGTCCTCGTGGCAGTGGCTGAGCAGGGCGAGGTCGACTGACGGGAGAGCGCCCCGGCCCCGGACCCGGACGCCAAGCGACGGGTCGACGAGCATCGTCGACTCGGCGCCCTCGATCAGCAGGGCGTTGTTGTCCGGGTACTTTCCGCCACCGGCGCCGAACAGGATGGTCGCGGCGCCGAGCCGTCGGTCTTCGAGTTCGGTCACCTCAGCCGGCCGACGCCTCGGCGCCCGTCACCTGGGGAAGCCGCCAGCCGTTGTGGTACTCGGCCCGGAGCAGCGCGTTCGCCTCCTCGTCACCCGCGAAGCGTTCCGCCTCGTGATCCCAGTAGACCCGCCGGCCGGTGCGGAACGCGATGTTGCCCAGGTGCGCGTTCACGGCGACCAGAGCGCCGACGTCCGCGTTGCAGCGCGGCTGCTCCCGGGTCTTCATGCAGTCGATGAAGTCCTCGGTGTGCTGGGCCAGCCCCCGCTGGCTCCGGGAAGCTTCCCGCTCCGGGATGGCGGGCGTCTTGTAGAACCTCTTGCCGTCCTCGCGGCCGACTTCCGGGAGCACCTCCCAGCCGCCGCGGTCGATGACCAGGGTCCCCCTGTTGCCGACGAAGGACACGCCGTGTCCCCGCTGGTGGGGGCCCAGGCCGATCCCCACGCCATGCTCCCAGACCATCGTGAAGTCGTCGTACTCGTAGATCGCCTGCTGCGTGTCCGGCGTCTCCATCGCGCTGTCCGGATAGCCGAACGGCCCGCCGAGGGACATGACGGACTTGGGCGCCGTCGCCTTCATGCCCATCAGCACCATGTCGATCAGGTGGACGCCCCAGTCCGTCATCAGGCCGCCCGCGTAGTCCCAGTACCAGCGGAAGTCCCAGTGGAACCGGCGTTCGTTGAAGGGACGCTTCGGCGCGGGGCCCAGCCACATGTCGTAGTCGACACCCTTGGGCGGCTTCGAGTCCGGCACCGGCATCGGCGCGTCCCAGCTCATGTAGGCCCAGGCCCTGGCGGTGCGAATCTGGCCCAGCTCACCGGACCAGAGGTACTCCATCGCGTCCTGCCAGTGCTTGCCCGAGCGCTGCCACTGGCCGACCTGAACCACCCGACCGTAGGCCCTGGCCGCCTGCTGCATGATGCGGACCTCCTCGATCGAGTTCGCCATCGGCTTCTCGACGTAGACGTCCTTCCCCGCCTCGCAGGCGTCGACCATGATCTTGCAGTGCCAGTGGTCCGGTGTGGCGATGATCACCGCGTCGATCTCGTCGTCCTCGAGCAGCTTGCGGTAGTCGGTGTACCCGTCCGGCCTGCTGTCCGTCAGCTTCTCGAAGTCCTCGATCCGTTCATCGAGGACGTTCCGGTCGACGTCGCAGAGAGCCGCGCACTCCACCCCGTCGATGTCGAGCATCGAACGCATGTTGCTCGAGCCCATGCCCCTCACGCCGATCGCGCCGACCCGGATGTGATCGCTCGCGGGCACGGCCCTGCCGCGCACCGGTCCCGCGAACGCGGCGCCCGTCGCGCCGAGCCCGGTAGCGACGGCTCCGAGACCGCCCATGCCGTGAAGAAAGGAACGCCTGGTCGTCGTCATCGTCTCGCTCCCTGCCGGAAGTCCGCTGTACACTGCGCCATGCAGACCGCGCATGTTACCGACTTGAACGCACCGCTCTCTCGCGCCGATCTCATCGGCAAGCTGCCGAAGACCGACCTTCACGTTCACCTCGACGGTTCGCTCCGGCTCGACACCCTGATCGAGCTTTCGCGCGACGCCGGCCTGGAACTCCCGTCCCGGACGCCGGAGGGTCTCCTCGACCTCGTCTTCAAGGAGCGCTACGACGACCTCGAGGACTATCTGCGCGCCTTTTCCTACACGTCGCCCGCGCTGTGCACCGCTGAAGCACTGGAACGGGCCGCCTACGAGCTCGGCGCCGACAACCTGGCCGAGAACGTCTGCTACGTGGAGGTGCGGCTGGCGCCGCAGCTCCACACCGGGCCCGATCTCGACATCGCCGGCGTGCTGGCCGCGGTCGACCGCGGGCTCGCCCGCGTCCAGCGCGAGCACGAAGCGACCGAAGACGTGCGGAACGGCGCCGAGCCGCCCTTCCGCTACGGGATCATCGCCTGCGCGCTGCGCATGTTCGGTCCCGGCCACAGCCCCTACTACCGGGGGCTGTTCACCGCGCTTCACGGCTGGACCAAACCGGAAATCTACGCCGCCGCCTCGCTGTCGCTGGCCCGTTCCGTCGTCGAGGCCCGCGACCGGCTCGGGCTGCCCGTCGTCGCCTTCGACCTGGCCGGCGCCGAAGCGGGCAACCCCGCCGCAGTGCACCGCGACGCCTTCCTGTACGCGCAGCAACACTTCCTGAAGAAGACGATCCACGCCGGCGAGGCCTACGGGCCGGAGAGCATCTTCCAGGCGATCACGCTGCTTCAGGCCGACCGCATCGGCCACGGCACACACCTCTACGCGGCCGACCGCCTCCGACGCGACCATCCGGACTCGGCCGCGGCCAGGGACCCGGAGCGCTACATCCGCAGCCTGGCCCAGTACATCAGCGACCGGCGGATCACCCTCGAGGTCTGCATCACCTCGAACCTGCAGAGCATCCAGCGCCTCGAACGGTTCTCGGACCACCCCTTCGGCCGCATGATGAAGGACCGGCTCTCGGTCACCCTGTGCACCGACAACCGGCTCATGTCCCGCACCACCGTGACCAGAGAGATCGCCTCCGCCTGCGAGGCCTTCGATCTGTCGCTCGAGGACCTGCGCAACGTGATCATCTACGGCTTCAAGCGCAGCTTCTACCCGGGCAGCTACATCGAGAAGCGGGCCTACGTGCGCCGCGTCATCGACTACTACGACGAGGTGGTGGCGGCGGAGACGGCGGGCGCGGCGTCGAGCTAGTTACGCCGAAGCCGCGGCGATCCGTTGCTGGCGCCGCCGCCAGCGCTCACGCGCCTTCTCCGCTTCGGCCTCCCGGTTGCGAGGCGGCGCGGTCGTCGTGAGTTCCTGGAGCAACCGGGTAGTCACCTCAGCGACGGCGTCGACCGCCCGTTCGAAGGCGGCTTCGTTGGCGCGCGACGGCTTCGTCGAACCGCTGACCTTGCGCACGTACTGCAGAGCCGCGGCGCGCACTTCCCCCTCGTTGGCAGGCGGTTCGAAGTTGTAGAGGACGCGGATGTTCCTGCACATGGCCGTCTCCTTCAGCGGGCGGCGTTCGAGTAGGTCGGCCAGTCCGGCTCGTAGTCCGCGCTCTGATCGCCCCAGGCGGTCCAGCGTTCCGAGTGGTGGCCGCGGGCGAACAGTTCGAGGTAGGGGCCCGGGCTGCAGGCCTCGATGATGTCGTAGAGCTCGTCCGGCTTGCGGGAGTGCTCCCGCTTGCGCGAGCGGATGATGTTGACCTGACGGCGGCCGGGGGAGAGCGTACGCAGCTTGCCGCGGACACCGAACAGGATGAGTTCCGTCGTGTTGCGGAAGTAGAAGCCGACTCCGCGGCCGTCGGGACCGCCGTCCTTGCGCACCTTGTGCCAGACCAGGTTCGTCTTGTAGGTGAAGCCCCAGCGCTTCATCACGTCGAGGCCCTCCTGAAGGAGGGCGTTGGGTACCCAAAGGTAGAGATGGGCGGCTTCAGCGCAGGCGGCGGCGACCGGAATCGCTCCGATCTCCTCCTGCGTCAGCGTCGAGTAGCGGCTCAGGCGACGGTGCTCGGGCGCCACCTTGCCGGTGCGGTTCGTGAACTGCCAGGGGGGATCAACCAGGATCGTGCCGAAGGCGCTGCCGGCGTGAGCCTGCTCGAAGTCGGCGGCTGCGGTGGGTGCCGTTGCGGGCATGGCGGATCGATGGTACCGCCCACCCCCGGAACGCCTACCTCTCCTCCACCGCGTACCGCATCAGCAGCCAGCGGTCCGGGTCGATCCGCAGCTCCTCAGCCCGCGCCGGCACGGGCAGCGACCCCGCCGTTCGTGCGCCCGCGACGTCCACCCGGCCACGAACGACGCGGCCGTCGCCGAGCACCGCCTCGACGTCGAGCGGCAGCCGGTAGGTCGTCGATCCCGTCTGCCGCACCGTCATCTCCACCGCCGACCTCGCCTCATCGAACCGCCAGGCGACACCGAGCTGCGGCACGCCGGGCCGTCGCAGCCACTGATCGAAGAACCCGTCGAGCTTCCGGCCCGAAACCTCCTCCATGATCGCCACGAAATCGGCGGTCGAGGCATTGCCGTCCCGGAAGCGTTCGTAGTACGTCCGCATCCCCTTCCAGAAGGTGCCGTCACCCACCTCCCCGCGCAGCATGTGCAGCACCCAGGCAGCCTTCTGGTACACGTTCGGGCTGAGCAGACGCCTCGGATCGGGAACCGTCTCCGGCACGATGACCGAGTCCGGGGCTTCCTCCGCATAGCTCAGGACCCTCGTCCGGGCCCGGTCCATCTGCTCCAGGAAGCGTTCGCGGCCGTACGTCCACTCGAGGTAACAGGCGGTCAGGTAGGTCGCGAAGCCCTCGCTGAGCCAGACGTGGGGCCAGTCGCTCTCGGTAACCGCGTCGCCGAACCACTGGTGGGCGATCTCGTGCGCGATCAGGGTCTCGATGCCGCCTTCCCGGTCGACCGCGTCCTCGTCGTAGAAGACGTTGCCGGCGTTCTCGAGGCCGCCCCAGCGGGTCGTCGTCTGCACGTTGGCGAGCTTCGCGTACGGATAGTCCCCGAGCCGCCGCTCGAAGGCCCCCAGCACCCGCGGTCCCGGCGCGAACGCCCGCAGGCCGACTTCCCGATCCTGCGGGTAGACCCAGGTCTCGACCGGCACGCCAGAGGCGTCCGCCTGGCGCTGCCGGACGAAGCGCGCGACGCCGACCGCCATCACCTTGGTCGCGATCGGGGCCCGGCTACTCCACTCGGTGCGACGCATGCCACCTTCCAGATCGACCGCTTCGACGAAGGCGCCGGTGGCGACGACCTGGTAGTGCGCCGGCGCCGTGATGACGAACGCCACGGTCGCCTTGTCCGACGGGTGGTCGACGACCGGCAGCCAGTGATGGGCCCGGTTCGGCCAGTTGTCGGCAAAGAACGTGCGCTCGCCGTGCCGGTTGGTGCCGATCGTGAAGCCGTCGGCCGGTACGCCGCGATAGCTGATCTCGACGAGGAGTCGTTCACCGACCGCAGCCTCGCGGTTCAGGCTCACAAGCAGCCGGTCGTCCTGCTGCCGGAACCGGAGAGTGCGGCCGGACTGCGCCGCTTCCGCCGCCGCGCCGGCAAGCGTCGCCGAGGAGACGACCATGCCTCCCGCCGGCCGGCCGTCGCCCGCCTTGCCGCCGGCTTCCAGGCCGCTGCTCGGCGCCGGGTCATCGAGATCGAACTCGACCTCGGCGACCGGCCGCAGGGTGCGAAAGGCGATCGTGGCGAGACCCTCGATCTCGTCGCTCCGATCCGAGACTTCGAGTTCGAAGCGGTAGTCGAGGACGTCGATCGCCGCTCCGGGCCGTTGCGCCAACGCGGGCGCGGCCGGAGCCGCGGCCAGAAGGAGCGGCAGCGCCAGACGCACCGCAACGCGCCCCGGTCGGGCGACCCGGGTCACGTGCGGTTTCAGACGCCGGCGTGCGCCGGCGTCAGCAGTCTCAGTCGTTGAGGTACTTGTAGACGAGGGCCGCCACCGCGCCGCCGACCAGCGGGCCGACGCCGTAGAGCGCCAGGGTGTTGGCGTCGAAGCCGCCGCCCGTGATCGCCTCCATGACCTGAGGACCGATACCAACTGCCGGATTGAACGCACCACCGGAAACACCCGCGCCCGTGTACAGGGCAGCCGAGAGTGTAAAGCCGATGGCCAGACCGCCGACAGGATTGCCGGCCGACCGGGAGGACATCATGTTCAGTACGACGGTGACGAGCGCGAACGCAAGCAGCGCTTCGGCCACCACGCCGTGCATGACCGGATGCTCGGTCGGCATCGGCGCCGTGCTGCCGCCCACGAGGTAGCTGTGGACGAGCCAACCAAGGCAGGCACCGACGAGCTGGGCCACCATGTACTGGACCATGTCGGCGACACCAAGCTTGCCGCGCATCCACGCGGCCAGGCTCACTGCCGGGTTGAAGTGGGCGCCGGACAGGTGTCCGCCGCTGTAGACCATCACCGCCAGCATCAGGCCGACGGCAATGGGGTTGTTCCCGCTGTGGGCCACGGCCATCATCAGGAACAGCGTGCCGATGCACTCCATGAGCAGCTTGCGCATGTGCCTTTCCTCCCTTGGTTCTACTTCTGCCTCTTCCTCCTTGTTTACGCCCGGCCGGAGACCAGTCGGCGGCGCTTTCCGCACCGATGGTAGCGTCCGGTTATCGCCACCGGACCATTGAACTTTCCTGATTTTTCCTAAGGGGAGGCGCCGCCGATGAAGTCAAGAGCCGCCGTAGCCCACGAAGCGGGCAAGCCACTCGAGATCGAAGAAGTCGACGTCGAAGGCCCGAAGGAAGGCGAGGTCCTGGTTCGCGTCGTCGCCACCGGCGTCTGCCACACCGACGCCTACACCCTGTCGGGCGCCGACCCGGAGGGACTGTTCCCGGCGATCCTCGGTCATGAGGGCGGCGCGATCGTGGAAGAGGTCGGGCCCGGCGTGACCTCCGTGGCGCCCGGCGACCACGTGATTCCCCTCTACACGGCGGAATGCCGCGAATGCAAGTTCTGCAAGTCGGGCAAGACGAACCTCTGTCAGGCGATCCGCGCCACCCAGGGCCAGGGCGTGATGCCCGACGGCAGCTCCCGCTTCTCGAGCGGCGGCAGTTCCCTCTACCACTACATGGGCACCTCGACCTTCTCGGAGTACTCGGTCATCGCCGAGATCTCGACCGCCAGGGTGAACCCGGCGGCGCCGCTCGACAAGGTGTGCCTGCTCGGCTGCGGCATCACGACCGGTATCGGCGCCGTCCTGAACACGGCCAGGGTCGAGCCCGGCTCGACGGTCGCGGTGTTCGGCCTCGGCGGTATCGGCCTGTCGGTGATCCAGGGCGCGGTGATGGCCCGGGCCGAGCGGATCATCGCCATCGACGTCAATCCGGCGAAGTTCGACTTCGCGCGCGCGCTGGGCGCTACCGACTTCGTCAATCCGACCGACCACGACGACCCGATCCAGGAGGTCATCGTCGACCTGACCGACGGCGGAGTCGACTACTCCTTCGAGTGCATCGGCAACGTCGACGTGATGCGCTCCGCCCTCGAGTGCTGCCACAAGGGCTGGGGCGAGTCCGTGATCATCGGCGTCGCCGGTTCGGGCCTCGAGATCGCCACCCGGCCCTTCCAGCTAGTCACCGGCCGCGTCTGGCGCGGCACCGCCTTCGGCGGCGTCCGCGGCCGCAGCGATCTCCCCGGGATGGTCGACCAGTACATGGCCGGCGAGATCGAGATCGACAGCATGATCACCCACACGATGGGGCTGGACGACATCAACCACGCCTTCGACCTGATGCACGAAGGCAAGAGCATTCGCTCGGTGGTGCTGTACTAACCGGCGGCCCTCTCCCTGACTACATGTCCATGACCGCGGCGATGTCGCGGTCCAGCTTCGGCGGCTCGGAAAGCAGCGAGATGCCGAAGAAGAGGGTGAGGGAGACGAGCAGCGAAAGTGCCCCGCCGTCGATGCCGAAGGGGACGGGCAGGCCGAACGCCTGAATCGAGAAGTTGATGACGAGACTGGAGCCGATGGCCACGCAGGCCGCGGTGGCGGTGGCGCGTTTCCAGTTGAAGCCGATGGCGACCGCGGGGACGAGGGCGGCGGCGAAGGTGCCCCAGCTGAAGGCGCCGAGCAGGGCGACGAACTCCTGGCCGCTGTAGAGAGCGAACAGGGACGCGGCGACCGCGATGATCACGGTGACGATGCGGGCCAACAGCAGCTCGTTGTTCAGCGATCGGCCGAGAACGGCCCGCGGAATGTCGTGGATCACCGCGGCGGCGCCGATGTTCAGGAAGCCGTCCGCAGTCGACATGATCGCCGCGAACAGGCCCGCGAAGACGACGCCGGCGAGCAGCGGATGGGTGAACGCCTGCAGGAACTGCGGCGCCGCGGCGTCGGCGCCCGGGAGTTCCGGGTGGCCGCCCTGCAGCACCAGTGCCCGCATGACCAGACCGATGCTGATCCAGAGCAGCGCCGAGACGGCGTAGGCGACGATCGAGATCGGCAGGATGCTGCGCGCGTCCCGCACCCGGCGGCACATCATCATCTTCGTGATGATGTGAGGCTGGCCGGCGAGCCCCAGCGCGAAGACGAAGTACCAGGACAGCGAGGTCATCATCCCCGCCGCGCCCCAGGGCCCCATCGACTCCGCGTCGTCGGCCATGATCGTCTCGCTCATGCCGGCGAAACCGCCGTCGATGGCCGCGATCGCCGCGAGCAGAACGAGCACCGCCGCGAACATCATCACGAAGCCCTGGATCAGGTCCGTGTAGACCGAGGCGATGATGCCGCCGGTGACGCAGTAGAAGACGAGCACGGCGCAGGAGAAGGCGACGCAGGCCTCGATGCTGACCGGTCCCAGGGTGGTCTGGAGGATGTCCTGGAGGACGGTCGCCATCGCCAGGATCTGCGTTCCCAGGTAGCCCATGACGCCGAGCAGGATGGCCAGGGCGGTCAGCAGGCGGGCCGCGTCGCTCCGGTAGCGCGCCGCGACCGCGTCGGGCAGCGAGATCGAGTCCCGCAGTTCGGCGAACAGCCGGAGCCGTTTGCCCAGCAGGTAGAAGGCGATGACGTAGCCGATCGAGGCGCAGACGACCATCCAGAGCGAACTCACGCCCATGCGGTAGACGAGTCCGGGGCCGCCGACGAAGCCGAAGCCCGACAGCGTGCTCGAGAACACGGCCAGGGCGGTGACGATGATCCCGAGATCCCGCCCCGCCATGAAGAAGTCGTGGGTCGACTTCGTGCGCCGCAGAGCCCACAGGCCGACCCCGATGCAGACGGCGAGGTAGATGCCGATGCAGGTCAGGATGATGGTGTTGCCGCCACCCTCCATCAGCCGTCGCCCCCTGCGTCGTCACACCCCCGCTCGCGTTTCGACTCCGCCGCCAGCCGCTCGAACTCCGCCACCTCGTCCT
Organism: Acidobacteriota bacterium; assembly: GCA_011525365.1. Classification (GTDB taxonomy): domain Bacteria; phylum Acidobacteriota; class Thermoanaerobaculia; order Multivoradales; family Multivoraceae; genus Multivorans. The sequence continues at coordinate 473,422 of WTGQ01000002.1, read as the reverse complement.
CGCTGATCACCCAGCGATCGAAGTGCCACATGTAGAGCAGGGTGAACAGGAGCGGAAGAGGCCAGATGCCGTAGAGCATCCAGGCGGAGGGCCGCGGGAAGGAGCCGAACAGGGCGCGGTCGGCGCCCGGCTCGACGTAGCCGCGGTAGCTCAGGACGAGCAACATGAAGACGAGGGCGTACAGCGCAAGACCGGACCACAGGGCGCGGCCGCTGCCCGCCGGCAACCTGCCGCGGCGCCGGAGCCCCAGCGCCATCACCGCCAGGAAGAGGACGATGGACAGGAGGCCGTACAGGAAGCCCCACGGCAGGACGGCATCGTGGCGTTCGGTGCTCCCGCCCTGCCGCATCGTCTCGTGGACGGGGTGATCGACGCCGCGGCTGTCCGGCCGCTCGTCGAGCGTCCAGAGAACGAGCACCACGGCGCAGAGCGCGACCAGGATCGCGAAGATGGCTACCGGGATCCGCATGGTCAAGCCCGCCGCTCAGGCGGCGGCCCCTGGGTTCGGCCTCAGTCTCCCTGCGCGATCGGGTTCAGGACCATCGTCATCTGACGGCCCTCGAGGCCGGACCGGGTCTCCACCTCGCCCACGCCCTCGATCGCGTCGCTCACCTTGTCCAGGATGGCGATGCCGAGTTCGGGCCTGCGGAGCTGCCGGTAGCGGAAGAAGATCGTCACCTTGACCTTCTTGCCCTCGCGGAGGAAGCGGAGCGCCCGGTCGGTCTTGATCTGGTAGTCGTGCGGGTCGATCGTCGGCCGGTACTTGACCTCCTTCAGATCGATCGTCGCCGCCTTCTTCCGGGACTCACGTTTCTTCTTGTCGCGCTCGAACTTGACCTTGCCCCAGTCCATGACCCGGACCACGGGCGGGTCCGCGTTGGGACCCACCTCGACGAGATCGAGTCGGGCGTCCTGGGCGCGCGTCTTCGCGTCTTCCAGGGGAACGACACCGATCTGGGTGCCGTTCTGATCGATGAGCCGTACCGGACTCTTCCGGATCCGGTGGTTGATGCGCGGCTCGTTTGATGGGGGTGCGATCTCGAGGCCTCCTGTGCTGCCGACTACCGGCGCGGGCCGGAACGGACGGCTACCTTAGCCGCTTCCCGCCCGCGAGTGTGCGTAGATCCAGTCTGTTGAACGGACACGGCCGCGACCGCAACGCGGCCCTCGCGACCCGCCCTCACGAACGGCAACTCACGTCAACCGGCCACAGCCCGCTTCGCCGGGGTGCTCGCAGCCCGTCGGACCCGCTTCTTCTTCGTCGCCTTGCGCTGTGCCGCCGCCTTCTTGGGCGGCCTGGAGTCGGCAGCCGCCCCTTCCGCCTCCGGCTCGCCGTTCTTCGACAGGCTCGCCTTCAGCGCCTCCATCAGGTCGATGATCTGCGCCTGGGGCGCCTCCGTCTCGTCGTCCGCGATCTCGCGGCCGTCGATCTTGCTCTGAATCGCGTCCCAGAGCCGCTTGCGTACCTCGTCCGTGTACTGGTCCGGTTTGAAGTCGTCGGAAGCGATCTGTTCGATCAACTGCACCGCGAGTTCCAGTTCGCCCGGCTTGAGTTCCGTCTCCTCACCGAGCGGAACCTCGTCGAACGACTTCAACTCGTCCTCGTACTTCAGTTGCTGCATCAGCAGGCCCGAAGCGAAGGGGCGCAGCATGACCAGGTACTGCTTGCCCCGCGCGGCGTGCTTGGCCAGCGCCGAGCGGCCGGTCTTGCGCATGGCCTCGCTGAGGAGCCGGTAGGCCCGCTCGCCGCCCTTCTCCGGGCCGAGGTAGTACGACTTCTCGAAGTAGATCGGCTCGACCTCCGTGAGCGGCACGAACTCGGTGATCTCGATTGCCGGCGACGCCTTCTCCTGGAGTTCCTTGATCTCCTCGTCGCTGAACGTCACGTACTGGCCCTTGCCGAACTCGTAGCCCTTGATCGTCTCCTTCCGCTCGACGACCTCGCCGGTGCGGGGGTTGACCAACTGCTGCTTGACCCGGGTGTTGTCGCTCGGATCGAGCATGTTGAAGCGAACCCCGCCGGAGGTCTCCGAGGTCGAGTAGAGCCGGACCGGGATGGAAACCAGGCCGAAGGAAACCGTGCCGGTGCCGACGGAACGAGCGGGCATAGACGGCGGATTCTAGCACCGGAAGCGGTTCCGCGGGGCCGCTTCTGGGAGAATGCACCTGATGCCGCACGGCAACCTGGACGCCTACCGCCGCAAGCGTTCGAGCGAGGCGACGCCCGAGCCGATGGGTTCTCGAACCACGGCCGGCGGCGGGCGCTTCGTGGTCCAGAAGCACGCCGCCCGGCGGGTCCACTTCGACCTGCGCCTGGAGCTAGAGGGCACGCTCAAGTCCTGGGCGGTGCCGCGCGGCCCCAGCCTCGACCCCGAGGTCAAGCGGCTCGCGGTGGCGACGGAGGACCACCCGCTGGAGTACGCCGACTTCGAGGGGTCCATCCCCGCCGGCAACTACGGCGCCGGCGCGATGATCGTGTGGGACAGCGGGCGGTGGGTCCCGCTCGAGGACCCGGTTGCCGGGATGGAGAGCGGCAAGCTTCTGTTCGAGCTCCGCGGGTACAAGCTGCGCGGCGTCTGGACCCTGTTCCGCACGGGCGGCCGGCGCCGTTCCTCTGACGGCAGCCAGTGGCTGCTGATGAAGAAACCGGACGCGGCGGCGCGCCCGAGTGACGAAGACGACGGCGAGGACGAGCTGCCGCCCGAGTCCGTGCTCTCGGGCCTGACTGTCGAGGAGCTCCGGGACGGCTGCGACCGGATCGAGGAGGTGCGGACCGGGATCGAAGCATCGGACGCGCCGCGCCGGCGGGTCAACCCGCGCTCGCTGCCGCTGATGCTCGCAACGGCCTCCGACCGGCCCTTCTCCCGTGCCGGCTGGATCTACGAACTGAAGTACGACGGCTACCGACTGGTCGCCGCCAAGGAAGGCGGCAGCGTCTTCCTCCGCTACCGGCGCGGCGGCGACGTCACCGCGCTCTACCCGGAGCTGGCCCGCGCCCTGCGGCGGCTGCCGGTGGACTCGCTCGTGCTCGACGGCGAGATCACCGTGCTCGACGGCGGCGGCCGGCCCAGCTTCGCCAGGCTGCAGACGCGGGCCCTGCTCAGCCGACCCGTCGACATCGAACAAGCCTCGATACGCCAGCCGGCGACGCTGTTCGCCTTCGACCTGGTCTCGTTCGAGGGCCACGACCTGCGGCCGCTGCCCCTGCTCGAGCGCAAGGGCTGGCTGGCCCGGGTTCTGCCGCCCGCCGGGCCGCTCCGCTACTCGGACCACATCGAGGAACGAGGCGAGGAGTTCTTCGAGCAGGCGGTCGCGATGGGACTCGAGGGGACCATGGCGAAGGACGGCGCGTCGCGGTACACCGGCCGCCGGTCGTCGTCCTGGATCAAGCTGCGCGCCGAGCGGACGGGGGACTTCGCCATCGTCGGCATGTCGTCGCCCAAGGGCAGCCGCGTCGGCCTGGGATCGCTCCACCTGGGGGTCTGGGATGCCGAAGCCGGCGGGCTGGTCTACGCCGGGCGTGTCGGCACGGGATTCAGCGACGCGATCCTGGCGGAGCTGGCGGAGCGTCTGTCGGCGCGCCGGCGGGAGGATCCTCCGTGCTGGGCGCCCGCGCCTGAGAGCCCCGCCGTGGAGGCGGCGCTCACCGACGCCCACCTCCTCGACGGCCGCGTGGCCGACCAGACCTGGGTCGACCCGGACGACGAGCTGGTCTGCGAGGTCCGCTTCAAGGAGTGGACTCCCCACGGCCTGCTCCGGCATCCCGTCTTCCTCCGCCTGCGGGACGACAAGCCGCTGGAGGACTGCGTCCGCCGCGACGAACCACGCGGCCGCGAAGCCACCCTCCCGGCACCGCCGGAGCGGCGGGTCGAGATCACGAACGAGTCCAAGGTGTTCTGGCCGAACGAGGGTTACGCCAAGGGCGATCTGATCGACTTCTACGCCGCCGTCTCGGAGGCGATGCAGCCCTACCTCACTGACCGACCGCTGGTGATGACCCGCTACCCGGACGGGATCGAGGGCAAGTCCTTCTTCCAGAAGAACGCGCCCGACTTCGCGCCGGCCTGGCTGCACACGATCAAGCTGACGAGCCCGCGGACCGGCAAGGATGTCGAGTACTTCGTCTGCCAGAACAGGGAGAGCCTGGTCTACGTGGCCAACCTGGCCGCGATCGTCCTCCACGTCTGGTCGAGCCGGCTGCACCAGCTCGGCCAGCCGGACTGGTGCATCCTCGACCTCGACCCGAAGGACGCGCCCTTCGAGGACGTGATCGAAATCGCCCTCGCCATCCGCCGTCTGTGCCGGAAGATCGAGCTGCCCAGTTTCGTCAAGACCAGCGGCTCGAGCGGCCTCCACGTGCTGCTGCCGCTAGGCGGCGCCTGCACCTGGGAACAATCGCGCAGCCTGGGACAACTGATCGCCCAGATCATCTGCCGGCAACTGCCCGAGATCGCCACCGTCACCCGCAATCCCGAACGCCGCGGTGGCAAGGTCTACATCGACTTCGTCCAGAACGGCCGCGGCCGGCTGCTCGTCGCCCCCTTCAGCGTACGGCCGCTACCCGCGGCGCCGGTGTCGACGCCCCTCCGCTGGTCCGAAGTCAAACCCGGCCTCGACCTGCGCGACCACAACATCCGTACCGTGCCGGAGCGGCTGAAGAAGCTGAAGACCGACCCGCTCCGCGGCGTACTGACGGAGCAGCCGGACCTGCTGGCGGTGCTGCGGCGGCTGAGCGAACTCGTATAGCGCGTCAGAACTGCAGCCGAAGACCCACACGCACGCGGCGGCTGGTCTGGAAGGCGACAGGAAGCGACTCGCGCAGGTCCGGCCTTGCCCCCTGTGCTGCCGCGGCGACTAGCAGGTCGGTGCGGCCCGGGCCGACGAACACCGGGTCCAGGTAGGCAAGCGGCCAGAGCTGGTTCGCGGCGTCCTGGTCGAAGACGTTGAGGGCCTCGGCGAAGAGGGACAACCGCCGGTCGTCCGAGCGGAGCGGGACGCGGTAGGTGAGAGACAGGTCGGCGCGCTTGAGATCGGCGCTCTTGACCAGCCCGTCTGGGCCAGGCGGCAGTGGGGTCAGGCCGGTGCTGAGGATGCGGCTTGCTTCGTCGACCCGGAGCGTCAGGGCCCGTGGCACGTAAGCGGCGCCCGTGCGGAAGCGGTAGACCAGAGCCATCAGCCAGCGTTCGCCCGGTGACAGGACCAGCCAGCCGGAGAGCTGATGCTCCCGGTCGAGACTCAGGCGGCGGCTGTCGCTCGTCACGTCGAACACGTCGCAGGGCACGGGCGAGGAGCAGAGATCGAGCGCGGCCAGGACCGGATGAGCGCCGGGCAAGGTGCCCGCCTCCAGTCCGAGCCCGCCGGCCTCGTGGTTGCCGGTCAACCGGCTCAGGACGTACGAGAAGTGGATCCTCCAGGAGGGGCTGAAGCCGACGTTCGCGTTGAGCTCGGCACCCCACCAGTCCTGCTCCAACCGGGGAAGCTCGCCGCCGGCGCCCCGGCCGGGGGTCAGCAGCGTCGGGACGACCTCGCCGGCGTCCAGCAGCAGCGGCATGAGACGAATGCCGTTCCGAAGCTGGCGTCGGGAGACGCGCGCCGAGATCACGACATCGGGCAGGAACTGGTAGCCCGTCCCCAACTGGATCTCTCGCACGCGGGCTGGACGGAGGTCCGGATCGACCGCCGCCCTCGCGAAGTCGAGGGGCGCGCCGCCGTAGCCGCCGGTGGCCTCCAGCGCCGCGACCGCGTCGAGATCGGAACGCCCCGCCCGCGGCCGGAAGACGTCGACGTGCCACCAGGCGGCGCCGCCGTAAGCCTTCCACCTGCCGCGGCCCGCGACGTCCCAGACGAACGCGAGCCGCGGTTCCGTGCGGTCTTCGAACGCGAGGTCGAGGGGACCCGCCTTTTCTTCCTCGGCGCGCAGTCCAACGTGCAGGGTCAGATGCCTCCTGAAGGCTCCGCCCACGCGCCAGGCGTCCTGCGCGTACAGCGCGCGTTTCTCCTGCCGGAGGCCGGCGGTGCCGAGCACTCCTCCGCTCCAGGCCTCGGGCGTTCCGCCCGCAAACCGCAGCAACCGTCCGGAACCCTCCGATCGGAGGAGTTCGAGGCTGCTCCTGGAGTCCTGAATGCCGATCTCCAGCGTGTGGTCGAACAGGAAGAACGACGGCTCCACCGCCCAGTTCCGGCGTTCCGCAGCGCGGCGGACCCGTCCCGCCGGCGCGGCCTCGTACCAGCCCGCCAGCCGCCCGGAGGCGGGCGCCGCGAAGTACAGGCCCGCGTCCTGCCATGGCTCGCCGTCCTCGACGAGATCGGATCGTCCGCCGAACACCCGCAACCACAGGCGGTCGGTGACTCCCCACTCGACGTTGAGGCTGGTCGTCTGCCTTCGCGACCGGTCGCTCTCCGTTCCGTCCAGCGACGGAAGAACCTGCAGCGGCGGACGCCGACCGTCGAGGTCGCCGGACCCGGCATGGTGCTTCAGGGTCAGGTTGCTGGCCGAACCGGCCCACCAGTCGAGCTTCCCGACCGACTGTTCGATCGTCTCGTCCCACGTCATCGGCGCACCCGCGCCGGACAGACTCTCCGTGCCGTTGAGGCGGCTTCTCGAGTAGCCGCCGAACGCACGCGCCCGCTTGTCCCGCAGCGGGCCGCCGGCAAAGATGGTCGCTTCGTCGCCCTCGACGCGCCTCCTGTCCCTGCCGCCGGCGGACCATTCGTCTGGGGCAAGCAGGCGCAGAGCAAGCCGCTCGCCGTTGTCGAGCGGCTCGACGGCCGACCAGCCGCCGTTCACCCGCCAGTCGGTCCCCCCCGAACGCGTGATCAGGTCGATGTGCGGCCCGGCCATCGTCGCCGCCAGTTCCATCGTCCAGACGCGCACCTGATCCACCCAGCGGGGATCGATGGCGGTCGACCCCGGTTCTCGAAGTGCGCTCTCCTGGCCGTCGACGCGGTAGGTGGCGAAGCCGGGCGGCCAGCCGTTGACCGCGACGTCCTGGTCCAGGGCGTCGAGGCCGGACGCCAGGTCCAGGTTAAGCGCCGCGACGGCGCCCGGTAGCTGCCGCAGGTCGTCGCCCGCGAGTACGTTCCCGTCGCTGCCAGTGACCACGTCGAGCAACGGCGAGGAGACAAGGTCGAGCGCCGAGGCGCTGCCGGCCCTCATGTGGAAGTCGACTCGCAGCACGCCGCCCGCCACCAGGATCAGGTTCTCGACCACGGAGGTCGCATAGCCGTCCACGGTCGCCTCGACGTAGTAGTCGCCCGGAGGCAGACCCGGCGCCCGGAAACTGCCGCCGCGACCGGCGCGGACGGTCTGGGTGCTGTGCAACTGATCGCCGGTGATCCTGATCTCGGCTCCCGGCAACGGGACGTCGGTGGCCGCGTCGCGTACCTGGCCGTTGATCTCGCCGTTCAGGCCCGCCGAGACGGGGCTCGGAGACAACACGGTCAGACCGACGACCGCCGCGACCAGCACCGCCGTTACAGCCGGCGCGGCCGCCAGGCGGGTCGGCTCCTGCTTCGGCAGAAGCAATGAAGCGAAGGCCGACACCAGGCCGACCGCCGCGCCGGCCTGCAACACGGCCGCGAGTTCGAAGCGATCCGCAAGCCCTCCGATGCTCCAGGTCGCGATCCCGCCCGTAGCGAACAGGAATCCGAGCGCCGTCCCCGAAGCCAGACCCCGACGCCACGGCAGCAACTCCTGAGCCATGACGATCAGGATGGAGTGAGATGCTCCCAGCAGCGCTCCGCAGGGCAGCACGACGGCGAAGATCCAGCCACCGGATCCGGGCAGCACGCCCAGCAGCAAAGCGCCGAGCAGCGTGGTCAGGAAAACGACCGGCCGTCGACCCCAACGATCGGCCCAGGCGCCCGCCAGGACCGCGGTCAGCGCGCCTCCCAGCAGGAACAGCGCGCTCGCGGATCCCTGAGCCACCGAGCTGTATCCCCACTGACTCAGCAGGAGGGGCAGGAACGCCATCGTTCCGAACATGGCCCAGGAGCGGCTGGCAAACACCAGGCCAAGGAGAGCGATCACGCCGCCGCGCACCGGCCGCCGGTGGCTGGCGGCCACCGTGGCGGCACCCGCCCGATTCTCGTTCGGCTGCGACGCCGCGGGCGCCGGGTGGACCCGTCGCGGCCCCATCGCGAAGGCCATGAACATCGGCACGGGCGCCGCGAAGAGCAGGAGCCAGTAGATCCCGGAGAGCCCCGCCCGATCGAGGGCCAGTCCCGCCAGGACCGGCCCGGTCGTCAGCCCGAGCTGACCGCAGAAGAAGAAGATGGCGGTGAAGGTGGCGGAGCGGGCCAGGTTCACCGTGCTGGAGTGCATCACACCTAGCGGATGAAAGGCGCCCGAGGCAACCGCGGCGAGCGCGAACGGAATGAGAAACAGGACGAATCTCCCCGTCGCGGCGGCGGCCGCGACCGCCAGGCCCATGCAGGCGAAGTTGAAGGCGACGCTGAATGGGCCCAGGAAGCGACTGCCGATCCGGTCGACCAGCCAGCCGAAGGCCGGCTGCGTGGTGCCGGCCAGCACCTGAAACAGGCCCACCGCGAGCCCGATCTGGGCCGCGCTGAGACCGAGCGGCGCCTGGAGGAAGGCCAGCAGCACAGGCCCCATGCTGTTGAAGATGTCGATGCCGAGGTGACCTACCGTCACCGCGGCGAAGATTCGCCGGCCGTTCATCCGCGTCCCGCTACCCGCCCGCGGGCGCGTCTCCTCTCGGCGCGCTGACGTCGCCGCCCCGCCTTGGATCTGCCACGCCGAGCAGGCTCGACCCCTCTATCAGGATCGCGGACACGTCCCCGCTCAGGCCGCGCTCGACCATCTCGTGGCCCCTCGCCGCCAGACCGTCGAGCGTCTCCCCGGCGAGACCGCCTTCCTCGTAGAACACCTGGTCCGGCCACGCCTGGTGATGCACGCGCGGGCTCTCGACCGCCTGCCGCAGGCCCATCCCGTGGTCGATGACGTTCGAGATCACGTGGTAGACGGTGGTGATGATCGTCGGGCCGCCGGGAGTGCCAACGACCATCATCAGTTCGCCCTCGGGATCGAGCACGATGCTCGGGGTCATGGACGACATCATCCGCTTGCCCGGGGCGATCGCGTTGTTCTCGCCCTCGACGAGGCCGAACTGGTTCGGTTGACCCGGCGACGCGGCGAAGTCGTCCATCTCGTTGTTAAGCAGGAACCCTGCGCCGGTAACGGTGACGGCGTTCCCGAAACCGCTGTTGATCGTCGTCGTCAGCGACGCGGCATTGCCCCAGCGGTCGACCACGGAGTAGTGGGTCGTCTCGGTGCTCTCCCTAGGCGGCGCGACCTCGATCGGCGGCAGCGGCCGCGCCCTCTCGGGATCGATCCGCGCCCGCAACCCGTCGGCGTAGGTCTTCGACTCGAACTGCGCGCGCGGAACGTCGACGAAGTCCGGATCGCCGAGCAGAGTGTTCCGATCCCGGAACGCGAGCCGCATGGCCTCGGCCTCCAGGTGGATCAGTTCGGCGCTGCCGAAAGGGGGCAGGGGATCCCAGCCCTCGAGCATGTTGAGGATCAGGCCCAGCGTCAGGCCGCCGGAAGAAACCGGCGGCATCGAGTGGATCGTGTGTCCGCGGTAGGCGACTTCGACCGGCGCGCGCCAGACCGGCGCGTAGTCCTCGAGGTCCTGATGCGAGATGAGTCCCCCGCCTCGCTCCATCTCGGCGACGATCAGGTCGGCAACGCGGCCGCGATAGAAGCCGTCCGGGCCCTGTTCGGCGATCGCCTGAAGCGTGGCCGCAAGGTCCGGCTGTTCCAGCATCGCACCCGGCGGCGGCGCCTCGCCGTCGACCAGGAACTGCATCGCACTGGCCGGGAACCGGCCGAGGCGTGGCGCGGCCGACTCCAGACTCCGCGCTCGCGGCTCATCGATCTCGTGGCCATGCGCCAGTTCGATCGCCGGCGCCACCAGGTCGGCCCAGGGCAGAGTGCCGTACTCCCGGTGCATCTCCCAGAGACCGGCCACCGAACCCGGCACGCCGGCCGCGAGGTGGCCGATCACCGCGCTTTCCGCGACCTTGCCTTCATCGTCCAGGAACATGTCGCGGGTCGCCGCGCCCGGCGCCCTCTCGCGGTAGTCCAGCGCCCGTACTTCGCCGTCGTTCGACCGATACACCAGGAACCCGCCGCCGCCGATGTTGCCGGCCGCGGGCAGGACCGCGGCGAGCGCGAAGCCCACGGCTACCGCGGCGTCGATCGCGTTTCCGCCCTGTTCGAGGATCGCGGCACCGACGTCGGAGGCGAGGCCATGGCCGCTGACGACCATGCCGTCTACGCCTTCAGCCGCCGGCGCTGTACCGCCGAGACCCCACGACGGTCCCGAACCAGCTTCTCGTGCCGCCTCGGGTCCCGCGCAGGAAACGCCGAGCAGGAACGCGGCGACCAGAGCGCCGGCGACCGGGCGGCGACCGAGCGGACGCGAGGCAATGGTCGCGAGCCGGCTCATCGCGGGACGCACGGTATCAAAGCAGCCGGATACGCTTGTCCCATCCCTGCCCGGAGACGGCCTCCCTACAACGGAGAAGAACCATGCAGACCAAGCTCCCCGAGCTGACGATCGGCATCGAGGAGGAGTACCAGATCATCGACCCCGAAACCCGGGAGTTGAAACCCTTCATCCAGAAGTTCCTGGAACAGGGTCAGATCGTGCTCCAGGAGCAGATCAAGGCGGAGCAGTTGCAGTGCCAGGTCGAAGTGGGCAGCGAGGTCTGCCGGTCGATCGACGAGGCCCGCCAGGAGCTGATCCGCCTTCGACGTTCGATCGCCCATCTGGCGTCGAGAAACGGCCTCCGTATCGCGGCCGCCAGCACCCATCCGTTCTCCTCCTGGCAGGAACAGGACGTCACGGAGGCGGAACGCTACGTCACGATGCAGGAGACTTTCGGCGATGTCGCCCGGCGACTGCTGATCTTCGGCATGCACGTCCACGTCGGCATTCCCGACCGCAACCTGCGAATGGACATCATGGACCAGTCGCTCTACTTCCTGCCCCACCTGCTCGCCCTGTCGACCAGCTCGCCCTTCTGGCAGGAGCGCAACACGGGGCTCAAGTCCTACCGCTCGGTCGTCTTCGAGAGCCTCCCCCGTTCCGGCCTGCCGCCATCGCTTCGGTCGTACGCCGAGTACGAGCGTCTCGTGAACGTCCTGGTCCAGACGAAGTGCATCGAGGAGCCGACACAGATCTGGTGGGACGTGCGGCCACACCCCAAGTTCCCGACCATCGAGTTTCGGGTCTGCGACGTCTGCACGAAGATCGAGGAGGCGCTGTGCCTCACCGCGCTCCTGATGGCGATCGTCGGCAAGCTGATCCGCCTGCGGCACAACAACCAGGCCTGGCGGCGCTACCCCCGGCACCTCATCTACGAGAACAAGTGGCGGGCGATCCGCTACGGCATCGACGGCAAGCTGATCGACTTCGGCAAGGGCGAGGAGGTACCCCTCCGCTTCCTCACGCTGGAGCTCCTCGACTTCGTCGATGACGTGCTTGACGATCTGAAGATCCGCAAGGAAGTCGAGTACGTCCACACGATCCTCGCCGAAGGCACCAGCGCCGACCGCCAGATCGCCCGCGCCGAAGAGGGCAACCTCCACGCCGTCGTCGACGGCCTCATCGAGGAGACCCGCGAAGGCTGCGAGTAGCTGGACGGCGTCGGACTGGGGCGCGTGGAGAACCAGGTCAGTCGTTGGGTGACGCGGGTGCTGCTCTGGGGCGGCCGGCGATGAGAACGACAGGCACGACGAGCAGGGCGACTACGAGGCCTGGTGCAACGAAGGGAGGAAGGACCCAGATCCGGTTGCCGCCGGCGGGGCTCTCGTAGGTTGGGAGGGGAGCAGCGCCCTCCTGTTGGAGGCGCTGGACTCTCTCCATTGGGAAAGCGTGCCGCAAGCTGCCGTCAAGATTCCGAACTTCCTCCAGCACGACCGGGTAGTAGCGGTTGAGGATCGCCTGCTCGGCGGCGGCGGTGGCCCAGTCTTCCGCGTCGAAGGCTTCGTTGCGGGCCTGGACGTGCCAGGTCGCCTCGTTCAGGAAGTGGTCCTGGATCTGCCAGGGCTGGAAGGGCGGCATCGGCGGCTGCTTCGCAGGCCAGCGGGTACGGCGGTCTTCGTTCAGGTGCTCGAGCAGGCCGGCGGTGTAGTAGCTGCGGAAACTGCCGAGTTCCGGGTCCACGATGAGGCGGCCGAGGTTCGTGCGGTCAACGAGGAGGAACGAAGCGGCGACGAACCAGAGCCACAGGACGGCGATCATCTTGCGCTCGCCGGAGGTGGGCGCCCGGAAGTCGAAGCCGAACAGGCCCAGCCCGAAGACGACCCCGCAGCCGGCGGCCGAGGCGTTCAGCAGGCAGTCGTAGAAGTCGCCAACGCGCGTCCACACCAGCCACTGGATGAACTCGTCCGCGACACCGACGAGGGAGGTCAGAATCGCCGCGGAGAACGCCGCTGCGATCGCTGACCGGCCGCCACGTAGGAAGGCCCGGTACAGGAGGAGCGCGATGATGCCGTAGAGGACCAGGTGCATCCGCTCGAGGGCGGATTCTTCGGGACGGCCGCGGGCCAGGGCCGTGGCCTGGAGGGTCGCCCACAGCAGGCCGAGCGCCATCGCGATCCAGTTCTTCCATCGCAGGCGTTGTGCCGAACGCACCACCCAGACCGCGAACGCCGTCACGGCGACCCAGAAAAGGATCGTCGGCACGATGACCAGCAGCGAGCGATTGAGTTCGTCCCGAACCCACTCGGTCAGTTTGCCCAGGAAGGGCGCGGAGCCCACGATCCAGAGACCGATCAGGGCAGGTACCGTAAACCGGCGCATCGGCCGGGAGACGCTAGCAGCCGCCCGGATACACTGACGTACAAGTTCTCCAGCTAGCCATCGGAACCTCGTCCCGCCTGAATCACGGACTGGCGCCCCGGGGCTGAATGGAGCCCCAGATGGCAGAGCCAGCGCGAATCGACGTCCACGGCACGGAAGGAGGTCCTCATCGTCGTCCCGTCTCGGCGAACAGCGGCGGCGACCTGAGAGAGGCGCTCGACGACTTCCTTGAACTGAAGGAGATGGTCGCGGCCCAGGAGGGTGATCGCGCCCTTCACGACCAGCCGCAGATGGTGAGTCGCTTCTACGATGTCGTCACCAAGTTCTACGAGTACGGCTGGGGCCAGTCGTTCCACTTCTCCCCCCGCCGTTCCGGGGAGGGCCTCCTGGCGGCGCAACGCCGGCATGAGACAGGCGTCGGCGAACTCCTGGCCCTCGGCCCGGGATCGAAGGTCGCCGACATCGGATGCGGTGTCGCCGGGCCGCTGGTCACGATCGCGAAGGCCACGGGCGCAAGCATCACGGGGATCAACCTCAACGCGTACCAGATCGCGAGAGGCCAGCGCTCCCTGCGCCGCGCCGGCCTTCACAAAACGTGCGGTTTCCTGCTCGCCAGCTACATGGACGTGCCGCTCGACGACGGCTACTTCGATGCCGCCTATTCGTTCGAATCGACCTGCCACGCGCCCGACAAGACCCTCTGCTTCGAGGAGCTCTATCGGCTGCTCAGGCCGGGAGGCGAGCTTGCCCTGATCGATTGGTGCCTGACCGAGGACTTCGACGAGCAGGACCCGGTCCATCGCGACATCCGGGACCGGCTGGAGTTCGGAAACGCAACGCCCAATCTGCTCACGACCTCCAGCCAACTCGACGTCGTTCGGGCAGTCGGTTTCGAGATTCTCTCGAGCTGTGACCAGGCGCTCGAGTGCGACCCGGACACTCCCTGGTATCGGTCGCTCCAGGGCCGCGACTTTTCCCTCGCGTCACTCGGGCGGATTCCCGCCGGCCGATGGTTCACGGCCAGGGCAACCCGCCTGCTGGAGCTGCTCCGCATCGCACCCGCCGGCACCGGCGAGGCCGCCCGCATCCTCAACGTCGCGGCCGACTCCCTCGTCGAGGCCGGCGTCGCGGGGATCTTCACGCCGTCCTTCCTGATCCACGCGCGCAAACCGGGCGGCTCGGTCTCCTCGTAGCGGCTGAAGGTCCGTCATGGGCTTCAGTGGGCGGTCAGTTCCATGCGCGTCTGCGCGGCGGGCGCGGCGCCGACTGTTAGCCTCACCGCGATGTTCGGCTTCCGCTTGATCTGCATCCTGCTGGCCGGCATGGCCGCACCGGCGCCGACCGCCGATCCGGAATCGAACCCGGTCATCCGCATCGAACGGTGGATCGACGGCGGCGCCCGGGTCGACTGGTCCCGCCAGGGTGAGTGGCTGGCCTACGACAAGGCCGGTGAGGACGGCCGCTACGACGTCTACGTGACCTCCACCGACCGTCTCGCCGAGCGCTGCCTGACCTGCGACATGTACGCCCTGCGCAAGGACAACGTCCTCAACCCGGTCTGGCACCCCGCGGGAGAGCGGCTGATCGTCCAGGTTCAGAGTCATCCAAAGAGACTCAAGTTCATCGCCGACCCCCTGCAGCTGCTGACCCCCGACCGGGCGCTGCACAGCGAGTTCTACGACATCGACCGCCAGGGCAAGAGCTTCACGATGCTGACCCGTTTCGCGGCGAACGGCGCGGCGGCGCTCGACCCCCACTTCTCCTTCGACGGCGAGCGGTTGCTGTGGAGCGAACGGATCAAGGCGCGCAAGGGGCGTTACGGCGCCTGGCAGCTCCGCAGCGCCCGGTTTCAGGTCAACCGCGTCGGCGCCGCGCAGTTGAAGAAGATCACGTCGCACCCCGCGCCCGCCGACGCGCTGATCGTCCCCCAGGGCTTTACCCCCGACGACCGCGGCGCACTCGTCGCGGCGAACCTGGAGTCCGGACAGTCGCCCGACACGCTCGACCTCTACCGGCTGCGCTTCGACGGCGGCGAGCCCGAACGCCTCACCCACTCCCGGAGCGGCGCCGACGAGTACGCCCGCCTGTCGCCCACCGGCCGGCACCTCGCCTTCACCTCGAACGCCGGGATCCGCGCCACCGAGCCCGATCAGATGGTGCCTTCCTCCGCCCGCCGCGAGTTGTGGCTGATGGACGCGGACGGCTCGCACAAGCGCCGGCTCACGTTCTTCAACGACCCGACTTCCGAGCACAGCCTCGGCCACGCCTACGTCGGCGACCTGGCCTGGAGCCCCCGCGGCGACCAGATCGCCGTCCACGTGCTCTGGGGCGGCAGCCGGAACGGCGACCGACCGCGCGAAGCGCTGTACCGTATCCACCTCGATCCGTCGTTCCGGCGCTGACGCCGCCGCAACCGGTACTCACCCAACCGAGGAACCTGCATGAGAACACGTCCCGGTCCATTCACGGTCGTCCTGTCGCTGGCCTTGCTCTTGTCGGCCCTTACCGCCGCGGCACAGGACGACCCCCACGTCTTCCGCGGCGCGCGGCTGCTGCCCATCGCCGGTTCGCCGATAGACGACGGCGTCCTGGTCGTGCAGGGCGGCAGGATCACCGAGGTCGGCGGACCCGACACGCGCACGCCCCGCGGCGCCGTCGAGCACGACGTCAGCGGCAAGGTGCTGATGCCCGGGCTCGTCGACACCCACTCGCACGTCGGTTCGGTCTCCGGCGGCGACCGCTCGTCGCCGCTGCACCCGGACGTGCGGAACCTGGACTCGATCGACGTCGCCGCCGACAGCATCTGGCGCGCCCGATCCGGCGGCATCACGACGCTGAACATCATGTCGGGCTCCGGCCACCTGATGTCCGGGCAGACCGCCTACGTCAAGCTGCGGGACGGCGCCCGAACTATCGAGGACTGGCTCTACTGCGACGATCCCCTGACCGGCATCTGCGGCGGCATGAAGATGGCAAACGGCACGAACTCGATCGGCTCACCGCCATTCCCCGGCACCCGGGCCAAGTCGGCGGCCCTGGTCCGCAACCTCTACCACGAGGCCGTGGAGTACCGCGAGAAGATGGCCGCTGCCGAGGCTGAAGAGGATGACGAGGACGGCGGCGAACCGGCGAAGCGCGACCTGCGGATGGAGGCCCTGGTCGAGGTGCTCGACGGCAGGAGGATCGTCCAGCACCACACCCACCGCCACAACGACATCGCCACCGTCCTGCGGCTCAAGGAGGAGTTCGGGTTCAGGGTCGTCGTCCAGCACGGCACGGAGTCCTGGAAGGTCGCCGAGGAACTCGCCGCGGCCGGCGTACCGGTGTCGATCACCTGGATCGACGCGCCGGGCGGCAAGGAGGAGACGATCGACTGGAACATGGAGATGGGCGCGATCCTGGAACGCGCCGGCGTCGACGTCGGCTTCAACACGGACGACTTCGTCACCGACTCGCGCCTCCTGTTCCGGGCGGCCGCGATCGCGGTCCGCTACGGCATGTCCCGCGAGAAGGCGATCGAGGGGCTTACCCTGGCGCCGGCGCGGATGCTCGGGCTCGAGGACCGGATCGGTTCGCTCGAAGCCGGCAAGGACGCCGACTTCGTCATCCTCTCCGGCGATCCACTGAGCACCTACACGAAGGTCGAGCAGACCTGGGTCGAGGGGACGATGATCTACGACCGGGCCAATCCGGACCACCGCAAGTACGCCGTGGGCGGCTACAAGGTCTACAACACGACCGCCCACGAGGACCACATGATCCGGCAGTTGCTCGAGGGAGAGACACGATGAAGCGCCTGGGCACCACTTCCTTCTGCGTGGCTCTGGCCGCCCTCGCGGCCATCCCGGCCGCGGCCCAGGTGGCGGTCCGGGCCGGCACCCTCCACACCGTGTCCGGCGCGCCGATCGAGAACGCGGTCGTCATCGCCGGCGCCGACGGCCGGATCGAGTGGGTCGGCCCCGCGGCAGAGGCGAGCATCCCGGACGGCGTGGACGTCCTCGAAGCCGCCGTCGTCACGCCCGGACTCGTCGACGCCCGCTCGGTCGTCGGGCTCTCCGGTGCGCTGAACAGCAACGTCGGCCCGGTGCGCGACCAGGACCAGCTCGAACGGTCGTCGCCGCTCCAGCCCGACCTGCGGGCGATCGACGCCTACGACGCGAACGAGACCCTGGTCGAGTGGGTCCGCTCGTACGGCGTCACGACGCTCCACACCGGCCACGGGCCGGGGGCCCTCGTCAGCGGCCAGACGATGATCGCCAAGACCAGGGGCCGCAACGTCGAGCAGGCCACCCTGACCCCGGTGCGGATGCTGGCGGCGACCCTGGGCAACGCCGTGTCCTCGAACTTCCAGTCGCCCGGGACGTCGGCCAAGGGCATCGCGATGCTCAGGTCCGCCTTCCACGGCGCCCAGGCCTACCTCGACCAGGTGCGCAAGGCGGAGGAGGCCGGCGGCGACGAGAACGGAGAGAGCGACGGCGATGGCAATACCGAGGAGGACGGCGACGCGAAGCCCGCGCCCCAGACGCCGCCTCGCGATCTGTCGAACGAAGCACTGGGCCAGGTGCTCGACGGCGAGTTGTCACTGCTGGTAACCGCCAACACGGTGGCCGAGATGGCCTCGGCTCTCCGCCTGCAGCAGGAGTTCGGGTTCGACCTCGTGCTCGACAGCGCCGCCGAGTCCTACCTGCTGCTCGACGAGATCCGGGAGGCCGGCGTGCCGGTCCTGCTCCACCCGACGATGAGCCGGGTCCGCAACGGCTCCTACGAGACCGCCGTACACCTCGCCGACGCCGGCATCCCGTTCGCCATCCAGACCGGTTTCGAGGGGTACGTGCCCAAGACGCGCGTCCTGCTCTGGGAAGCCGCCATCGCCGCCGCCAACGGTCTCGGCATGGAACGGGCGCTGGAGGCAATCACCCTGAGCCCGGCCCGCATCCTCGGCATCGACGACCGCGTCGGCTCGATCGAGGTCGGCAAGGACGCCGACCTCGCCCTCTTCGACGGCGACCCGTTCGAGTACACGAGCCACATCTGTGGCGTGATCATCGAGTCGGAGGTGATGTCGGCGGAGTGCCGCTGAGGGCGCTCAAGGAGGCACACATGACGCGCTGGACGGAAGCGAGACTTGGCGGCTATTCGCTGCTGTTTGGGACCGTGGCGGTGGCTGTCGGCTACGCCCTGTCACCCGGCCGCGGCATGGTGGACACCGTCCCCAGCACCAGCCTCGGGGATCTGACGCTGGCGATGGCGCGCAACGCCAGCCTGTCCTACACCGTGGCGGTCGTCCTCGTCCTGGGCGCCCTGCTCATGCTGAACGGCATCGTGACGTTGCGGCGCTACACCGCCCCCTTGCCTCGGCTCGGCCTGCTCGGGATGGCGGTTGGCGCGGCCCTCCAGATGGTGATGCGGGGTTTCGACTACATGCTGATCGGCATGGGCGAGGCGGCGCTGGGGCCCGACCCGGCGGAGTCGGCGCAATGGCTGGAGTCGGCGCTGGGCATGCAGCGCACGGTATGGGGCCTGCACTTCACGGGCAGCGTCGCCGGTTACGCCGGGATGGCGGTCCTCGCCTTCGGCCTCGTCTCCCGACCGGAGCCGCTTCGCCTGCCGCCGGTGCTGAACGGCATCGTCGCGGCGCTGGCACTGGGCTCGCTGGTGCTGTTCATCGCCGCGTGGCACTCGAACACGCTGGAGCTGTCCCTCGCCCCGGTGTTCGGGTTGATGTCCGCCAGCGGCATCGTCTACATGGGGCTCCTGGGCTGGCGGTTGGCGGTATCCGGGGCAGGTGAGGACGCTACCGGTTCGCGTACCGGCTAGACAGAGATCCCGCGTACGGCGCGCCCCGCGAGCGACGCCCTGTGCAAGAGTCTCGGCAATGACCGCAGCCGCGGCGCCGCCCTTTTCGATCACGACCGGGATCCTGTCCCTGGTGGAGCAGATCGGCGAAGCGATCGGTCGAGCCGAAGCGGCCGTTCCGGGGATGGACTTCCGGCTGCGCCGGGAGGCTCGCGTTCGCACGGTTCACGGTTCCGTCGCCATCGAGGGCAACGCGCTGTCGGAGGAGCAGGTCTCGGCGATCCTGGACGGCAAGCGGGTCCTGGGACCGCCGCGAGACGTCCAGGAAGTGCGCAACGCGATCGCGGCCTACGATCGAGCCGAAGACTGGGTGCCGTCGAGCGAGAGCGACCTGCTGGCGGCCCACGAAGTGCTCATGGGCGGCTTGGCGCAAACGCCCGGCCGCTACCGCGCGGGTGAGGTCGGCGTCGTCGGCCCGAAAGCCGTTCACCACATCGGCCCGCCGGCCGAGCGTGTGCCGGAACTGATGGCGGAACTCCTCGCGTGGTTGAGGGAAACGCGGGAACATCCGCTGATCGCGAGTTCAGTGTTCCACTACGAGTTCGAGTTCATTCATCCTTTCGAGGACGGCAACGGGCGCCTGGGCCGCCTCTGGCAGACGCTGATCCTCACTCGCTGGAAGCAGCTGTTCTCCCATGTCCCGGTGGAGAGCGTCGTGCGGGCCCGTCAGAGCGACTACTACGCGGCGATCGAACGGAGCTCCGGGGCGGGCGAGAGCACGTTCTTCATTCGCTTCATGCTGGAAGCCATCCTCGATGCCGTGCGGGAGGGATCCCCCCAGGAAACCCCCCATGTTTCCCCCCAGGTCGAGCGGCTTCTGCGGGTGCTGGACGGGGAGATGTCGAGGCGCGAGGTACTGGAGGCGCTGGGCCTGCGTGACCGGAAGTGGCTGCGACAGGCGTATCTGGGACCTGCACTGAAGGACGGCCTGATCGAGATGACGCGGCCCGAGACTCCCAGCGCAAGGAACCAGCGCTACCGCCTGACGCCGGCTGGCCGGCACCGGCGCGGCCGGACTCCTTGAGGAGTCCTGGCCCCGATCGGCGGCCTCGGCCGCGCTCTACTCCTCACGCAGGGGGAACTCCGGCAACCCGCGTTCGAGCCAGACGCCCGCCTGCATCACGCGCTCGATCCGCCGGGTGTTGCGGATATCGGCGAGGGGATCGGCGGACAGAAGTACGAGGTCCGCGGCCATGCCTTCGGCGACCGAGCCGAAGTCAGGGTCGACGGTAAGTTCAGCGGCCGCGGCCGCGCCGGCGGCGGCCAGGGCTTCGAGCGGCGTCAGGCCGGCGTCTTCGACGAGGGTTTCCAGTTCGTGGTGGGTGCCCCAGCCGTAGGCGATGTTGCCGGCGCCGCTGTCCGAGCCGACGGTGACCGGGACTCCGGCTTCGTTCATGCCGCGGACGAACTTCGTCACGTAGTCATAGGCGACGCGGCGTCTGGCGGTCGACTCGCTCTCCAGCATCGCTGCTCGGTTCTCGGGATCGAGCAGCCGCTCGAGCAGGGCTGGTTGAAGGCCGGCCCGGAACTCCTCCTCGTCGAGCAGTTCCGGGTGCTCGGCGACCCACCAGAAGGTCTTGGCCTGGCCGAGAGCGGGCGCGAAGGTGAGCCCGTTCTCCTGCGCCATCGCCACGAAGTCGTCGTCGACCTCCTGGTCGCGCACGCCGTGGACGAAGGAACGGACGCCAGCGTCGACCAGTTGCCAGACGTCCTCCTCGAAGAAGACGTGGGCCGAGACGGGGATGCCGTGCCGCGCGGCCTCGTCGGCGATGGCGGCGCGGATCTCGGGCCCGATCTTCGGCCGCGTGTCGAGGAAGGTGTCGACCCACATCTTGATCAGGTCGACTTCCTGAGCGGCGAGTTCGCGCACCATCGCACGGGCTTCCTCTTCGGTGGCCGGACCCAGCTTGCCCGGTGGAAAGCCCTCGGGGTGCGTGAAGCCGACCCCGGCGGTGAAGATGCGCGGCGCCGGCACGTTGCCGGCGCCCGCCTCGGCGATCATCGCCGGCGTCTGGCCGTGGTCGGAACCGAGGCTGCGGACGGTCAGCACGCCGGCGTGGAGTTGCAGCGCCCAGGACCACTCCTCCAGGCCGTCGCGGTAGTGGTTGTGGAGGTCGACGAGACCTGGGATCAGGAACTTGCCCGCGGCGTCGACGACTTCTCCGCCCTCGGGCACCGGCACGTCGGCGCGCGAGCCGGCATGCTCGATCCGGTCGCCGCGGACGATGACGACGGCGTCCTCGACCGGCGGCGCGCCGGTGCCGTCGATCAGGGTGGCGCCGGCGATCGTGATCGTGCCGGTTCCGTCGATGGCGGGCGGACCCGGGACGCAGGCGACGAGAGCAACTGCGAATGCGAGAAGTCGGACCGGAACCGGATGCCGGCCAGACGGCCGGCGCACCGACAAGAACGACTTCATTCGAAGAAGACCTCGGCAATTGCGATCCCGCTCTCACCGGCCACCGCATAGAGCAGGAAAACGCGGCCGTCCTCCTCGTAGATCGCGGGATCGCGCAACTGGTTCACCTTGCCGTAGGCGGTACTGCGGACCGACGGTTCGAGCGGCGCGTCGGCGCCTTCCCACTCGCGCTCGGGCCGGAGCACCTCGACCGGTTCGGACTCGGTCCAGTCCATCCAGTCGCCGGAGAGGTCGATGCTGCTCAGCAGGATCCGCTCGGGCGCCTCGCCGACCTGGGTCCAGAACACCCACAACGTGTCGTCGCGGAGCAGCACGGCCGAATGGCGCATGTCCGGGTTGAACAGCAGCGGTCCCTCCTCGAAACTCGTGAAGCCGTCCGCCGAGCGGTAGAACAGGCCGGGCATGGCGAGGGAATAGGTCATGCCGCCGTAGTGGAAGATCCGCATGTAGGTGCGGCCCAGTGACTGGGGCTGGGCCTCGAAGTCGATGCCGTCGGTCGAGGTGGCGACCCGCGAGATCTGCCTGCCCACGTCTTCCAGGCCGTGGAAGTACATGACGATCCGCTGGTTCTCATCGTCGACGTGCACGTCGGGCGACGCGATGTGGGTCGCCGTGATCTCCTTCTGGACGTCGTGGGAGAGCTTCAGGCCGCGTCGCTCCTCCCACTCGGCGACCATCTCGGGCGTCACCTCCGGCGGCTCGACCAGGAAGTGAGAGTGCTCGATCTGCAGGCTGCCGGGCACGTGGATCGACCACGACCCGAGCAGGTCGTCCGCGTAGGCGAGCCGGATGTAGTGGCCCTTGTGGTCAGCGAAGTAGAGGTAGTAGCGGCCGAGCGGGTCGGAAACCCAGTCCGGGACGCGGATCAGCGACGGTCCCTGGATGTTCTCGCCGATGCTCGGGTCGAGCTCCGGCCCGATGATCGGGGCGTCGAGGAGGCGTTCGACGCGAACCGGAGCGGCGGCGGTGTCGGGCTGTGGGTCGGAGTCGGAGACAGGTTCGGTGTCGGGGACCGCGCACGCCAGAGCGGTGATCGAGGCGGTGAAGGACAGGACCAAGAGGAACGGCCCCGCGCTCATCGGCCCGCCCGGGAGCTTGTGGATGTCATCAGGTTCTATGCTAGCCGTCGTGTCCCGCCAGATTCGTTGGGGCCTCGCGTCAACTCAGGCCCTTCTCCTGTGCGCCACCGCCGCCCACGCACAGTACGGCGCCGCGAACGGTGAATGGCGCGATCACGGCGGCGACGACGGGTTCACCCGCTACACGGCGCTCGATCAGATCGACAGCTCCAACTTCGACCGGCTCGAACCGGCGTGGAAGTGGACGTCCGCCGACTCGCGCATCGAGGCGAACTCGCCCTACCGGCGGCAGGTGTTCCGGTCCTCGCCGCTCGTCATCGACGGACGCCTCTACATCCCGACCGAGCTAAGCCAGGTCGCGGCGCTCGAAGCAGCGACGGGCGAGGAACTCTGGGTCTACGACCCGAAGAGCTACGAGCGCGGCAAGCCGGCACAAAACAACTACTACACCCGCGGCCTCGAGTACTGGACCGACGGCGAGCAGGAGCGCCTGTTCATCGCCACGATCGGCAAGCAGCTCATCTCGGTCGATCCGGCCACCGGCCTGCCCGACCGCGGCTTCGGCGAGGACGGCGTCGTCGAGCTGTCCCGGAACCTCGGCCGAGACAACATCGTGCTCCGGAACATCAGCCACGGCCAGCCGGTCATCGTCGTCGGGGACACGATCGTGGTCGGCTCCCGCATCTTCGACTTCCCGCTCCAGAACAACAACCCGCCCGGCCACGTGCGCGGCTACGACGTCCGCACCGGCGAGTTCAAGTGGCGCTTCCACACGATCCCCCAGGAGGGCGAGAAGTTCGTCGAGACTTGGGAGAACGACTCCTGGAAGATCACGGGCAACGCGAACGTCTGGGCGCCGATGACCGCGGACCAGGAGCTGGGCTACGTCTACCTGGCGACGAGCACGCCGACCAGCGACTACTACGGCGGGCTCCGGCACGGCGACAACGTGTACTCCGAGAGCCTGATCTGCGTCGACGCCGCGACGGGCGAGCGCGTGTGGCACTTCCAGACCGTCCACCACGGCGTCTGGGACTACGACATCGCCTCGGCGCCGAACCTGATCGACATCGTCGTCGAAGGCAAGCTGATCAAGGCCGTCGCCCAGGTCTCGAAGACCGCGTTCACGTACGTCTTCGACCGCGCGACCGGCGAGCCAGTCTGGCCGATCGAGGAGCGCGCAGTCCCCTGGGAAAGCACGGTCCCGGGCGAGAAGCTGTCGAAGACGCAGCCGTTTCCGACGAAGCCGCCGGCGTTCGACCGCCAGGGAGTGAGCGCAGAGGACCTGATCGACTTCACACCGGAACTGCGGGCCGAGGCACTCGAGATCGCCGAGAAGTTCATCCTCGGGCCGATGTTCATGCCGCTGATCCGCCGAGGCGAGGGCGGCAAGGAGGCAATCCTGGCGGTGCCCGGCGCGGGCGGCGGCGCCAACCATCCGGGCGCCGCGGCCGACCCTGAGACCGGGATGCTCTACGTGCAGTCGTCGACCCGGCCTTCAGGGATGGCACTGGTCGAGCCGGACGGAGCGCGGAGCTTCTGGCCCTACGTCCTCGACCGCGTGTCGACGGCCGGGCCGCGGGGCCTGCCGCTCCTCAAACCGCCGTACCGGCGGATCACCGCGATCGACCTGAATCGCGGCGACATTGCCTGGCAGGTTCCGCTCGGCGACGGACCGCGCAACCACCCGGCGATCCGGCACCTCAACCTCGGGCCGTTGGGCGGACACTCGTCGAGCGCGGTGACGGAGGGCGGCATCCTGGTCACGAAGACGCTGGTCGTCACGCATGCCGCGCGCTTCGAGGTCTACAACGATCGCTCGACCGTGCTCGGCAGCTCGCTCCAGGCCTACGACAAGTTCACCGGCGAGCTGCTGGCCGAAGTGCTCACCGAGCGCGCGCTGCACGGCGCTCCGGTCAGCTACATGCAGGACGGGCGGCAGTACATCGCCGTCACCGGCGGAGGCATGACCGAGCCGGCGGAGTTGATCGCCTTCGCCCTTCCGGAAAGCGAGGCTCCGTAGAGAAACGGGAGGAACACCGATGCGAATCCAACTCCTCGTGGCCCTAGTAATCCTGATCGCTCCTCTCGCGGCCGCCGCCCAGGACGACATTCCCCGCACCCCGAGCGGCCGGCCGGACCTCTCGGGCACCTACGACATCGCCACCCGCACGCCGATGGTGCGCGATCCGAAGTACGGCGACGACCCGTACATGAGCGCCGAAGATGCGCACGGGATCGCGGCCGCGACCGAGGCTGCGAGGGTCGAAGGCGACGTTCCCAGCGATCCGAACCGCAAGGCGCCGCCTGTCGGCGGCGACGGTCACCGCAGCAACATCGGCGGTCACAACCCGTTCTGGTTCGACTTCGGCACGATCCCCTTCCAGGTCGACGGGAGATACCGCAACTCGATCATCACGGACCCGCCGGACGGCCGGCTGCCGCCCAAGACGGACCGCGGTCAGGCCCTCACGCCGCGTGGCCTCGGCGCCTACAACCGGAACCCGGGCGGAGCCTGGTGGCTCGAGACCGGCGAGAACCTCTACGACGAGCCGGAAGTCCAGACCCTTGGCACCCGCTGCCTCTACGCCGGCGGCCCCACGGTGCCGGTCCGGCCGTCCGCCTACAACAACCTGAAGACGATCACGCAGACCGACACCCACGTCGCGATCCACGTTGAGTGGATGCACTGGACCCGAATCGTCCGGCTCGACTCCGAGCATGCGCCTCCCGGCTACCGCTCGTTCGGGGGCGATTCGATCGGCTGGTGGGAGGACGACACCCTGGTCGTCGAGACGACGAACTTCCTGCGCGCGCCGCACGTTCCCCACGACGGGTTGCGCGTCGTGGAGCGTTTCAGACGGCTCGACGCGGACACGCTGTTCTACGAGTTCACCGTGGAAGACTCCGACTACACGGCGCCCTACACCGGCTCCCTGCCCTGGCCCCGAACCGGCAAACGTCTCTATGAGTACGCCTGCCACGAGGGGAACTACTCGATGGGCAACATGCTCCGCGGCGCGCGGCTGCTGGAGAAGGAGGTGGCCGAGAAGCGGCGCGGGAACGGCTGATACCCTCCCTCCGGCTCCGCCCACAGACCGGCGCTTCCGAAGCGCCCCTAGACGCTCCGGAAGTCCCTTCTGGCTAACCAAGTACTCGATCCGTACACCGTCCGCCACGGCGAGGCCGTGGCCCCGCCGGCGACCTTCCGGGAGCGGCTGAAGTACCTCGGACCGAGCCTGATCGTCACCGGCGCCGTGATCGGCTCGGGCGAGCTGGTGCTGACGACGAGCCTGGGCGCGGTCGCCGGCTTCACGCTGCTCTGGTGGATGCTCCTCTCCTGCTGGTGCAAGTCGCTGATCCAGGCGGAGATGGCGCGCTACACGATCGAATCGGGCGACACCTACCTGCGGGCGATGAACAGGCTGCCGGGACGCATCTGGAGGATTTCCTGGCCGATCTGGCTCGGGCTGATCGCCTACGTTCCCGGCACGATGGGACTGGGCGGCATCATCGGCGGCGCCGGCCAGTCGATGTCCTTCCTCGCTTCGCTCGGGAACATCGAACTCGACGGCGTTCTCTGCACCGGCCTCATCGCCGTCGTCTGCTCGATCATCCTCGGCACCGGCTCCTACAAGTGGCTGGAGCGGGTGATGCTGCCCCTGGTCCTCGCCTTCACGTTCTGCACCCTGGTCTGCCTGATCGCGATGCAGTTCACGGAGTTCCGCACGTCGCCCGGCGAGATCCTCGGCGGCATGAAGCCGGACATGACGCTGTTCGTCGCCGTCGCGGCCCTCGCCCTTTCTGCGTACGGCTACACCGGCACGACCTCGGGCGACATCTCCTCCTACACCTACTGGTGCATCGAGAAGGGCTACCCGAGCCTGCTCGGCGCCGACCGCAGCGACCCGGCCTGGGAGTCCCACGCGCGCGGCTGGATGCGGGTGCTGCACACGGACATCTGGCTCGCCCTGCTCATCGTCACCTGCGCCACGATCCCCTACTACATCCTCGGCGCCGGAGTGCTGAACAAGATGGGGCTGACGCCGGAGGGCAACGACGAGACGATCGGGGCCCTCTCCAACATCTTCACCCAGACTCTCGGCCTGTGGGCGGTGTGGATCTTCGCGATCGGCGCCTTCTGCATCCTCTTCTCGACCGTGCTTTCAGGAGCCGGCGGCGGCGGCCGCTCGATCCCGGACTACCTGATGGAGATGGGCCTCATCGAGCGCTCCAACCTGGCGCTGCGCAAGAAGATCATTCGCGGCTACCTGGTCTGCCTGCCCCTGGCCGCCTTCGGGATCTACTACTTCGTCACCGACTTCGTCATCCTGATCATGGTCGGCGGCCTGACCTCGGCGATCTTCCTGCCGATTCAGGCAGGCGCCACCCTGTGGCTCCAGCGGACGCGAATGGACCCACGGATCCGGCCGCGCCGGCTGACCTACGTCGGCATCTGGGTCGTGTTCGTGTTCGAAGCCGCGATGGCGCTCCTGGTCATCCGCTATGTCGTGCTGGCCGACCAGTTCGACTGGCTGTTCAGCTACCTGTTCGGCTGAGAAAACCGAAGCGTCGGTGCGCCGGCCCTCTGGCCGGCATCCGGCGCGAAGCGCCGGCTCCGCCAGGCGCTACGATGCGAAGCACCATGACTCGCTATCTCCTCACAATCACGCTCGCCCTTCTGACGGCCGGAGCCGCCCTCGCCCAGCGCCCCGGGGACCGCAGCGACCGGATGCGGGAACGCAGCCGGCAGATCGACGCCCGTCTCGCCGACGACCCCTACCTCGGCATCCACGGCAACTCCGGCATCCAGCGCGGCCTGTACAGGATCGAGTCGACCGGCGTGTCCACCGAGCCCGTGCGCAAGGCCGCGGCAGAGTTCCTGGCCGTTCTGACCGACGAACAGCGCGCGAAGACGACGTTCCCGGTCGACGACGAAGAGTGGCGCAAATGGATGAACCAGCACTTCTACGTGCGGCAGGGCGTCGGCTTCGACGAGATGACCGAAACCCAACGCCAAGCCGCCTTCGGCCTGATGCGCGCGTCGCTCAGCGCGGACGGACTCAAGCTGAGCCGCGACATCATGAACCTCAACCGCACCCTGGGCGAACTGAACGACAACAACTTCGACGAGTACAACGAGTGGCTGTACTGGATCACCGTGATGGGGGAGCCCTCCCCTGACCAGCCCTGGGGCTGGCAGGTCGACGGCCATCACCTGATCATCAACTACTTCGTACTCGGCGACCAGGTCGTCATGACGCCCCTGTTCGTCGGCTCGGAACCGGTCATCGCCGAGTCCGGGAAGTACAAGGGAACGGTGATCATGCAGCGGGAGCAGGACCAGGGGCTGGCGCTGATTCGCTCCCTCTCGCCGGAGCAGCAGGCCAGAGCGATCATCGAGACCTCGAAGGACGGCAACAACAACCTCGGAGAGGCGTTCAGCGACAACATCGTTCTCGACTACGCCGGCATCCCGGCCTCCGAGCTGTCACCGGACGCCCGGGTGCAACTGCTCGATCTGATCCGTCTCTACGTCCACAACATGCGGGAGGGCCACGCGAAGGTGCGGATGGCGGAGGTTGAAGCCCACCTGAACGAGACCCACTTCGCCTGGATCGGCGCCACGGACGAGGACGCCGTCTTCTACTACCGCATCCATAGCCCGGTCATCCTGATCGAGTTCGACCACCAGCGGCCCGTCGGCATCCGCCATCTCGTCGAAAGCCGCTCGCCCATCCGGCAGCACATCCACGCCGTCGTGCGGACGCCGAACGGCAACGACTACGGCAAGGACCTCTTGCGCCAGCACTACGAGCGGGACCACTAGGAAGGTGCGCCGCTTCGTCGCGGCAATGTGCTACCGTGTGCGTCATCATGGCGGGAACCGATGTCGGGACATCGCAAGTGGGTATCCGGGCGCTACGTCAGAACCTCAGCGTCTACCTTCGGCGCATCCATCGCGGCGAACGGTTCGAGGTGACCGATCGTGGCAGGCCCGTCGCCCTGCTCATACCGCTCGGGGGAGACCTGTCTCCTGTGGAGCGACTCGTAGCTCAAGGGCGGGCGACCATGCCGGCCGGGAACGTGCTCGATCTTCCGCCGCCCGCCGGCGAGCCGTCGACGGCGGCAAGCGACGCCGTCATCGCCGATCGTGAAGACCGACTCTGAGCGTCGGTGATCTACCTCGACTCCTCAGCCATCATCAAGCTCGTCGTTGCCGAGCCCGAGTCGAACGCACTCCGCGCCTATCTGGCCGAGCACGAGGGCCATGTGTCGAGCGGCCTCGCGCGGGTCGAGGTCTTTCGAGCGCTGCGCCGGACGAACGACAGACCAGCCGTGCTGCGCTATGCCGACCAGGTACTCGAGAGGATCGTGCTGGTCGCCGTGGACGGACCGGTCATTGCCAGCGCGGCATCCCTGGACCCACCGCTACTGCGAAGCCTGGACGCCATCCACCTCGCCACGGCACTTTCCTTGGAAGAACTCGACGCTCTGGTGACCTACGACCGGCGGCTCGGCGCCGCCGTCAAGGAAGCGGGTCTGGAGGTCGCGTCTCCAGGCTGAGCTACTCCACCGTCACCCAGATCGGCGACGACCAGGCCATGTTGCCGTCGACCTGGATCACCCGCACGTAGTAGAGGTGCTCGCCGGGTTCGACGTCGGCGTCGACGAACTCGAGGCTGACGTCCGCCTCCAGGTTCTGGCGGTTGTAGAGGAAGGTCTGGTCGCGGATGATGTCGATCTGGCGAATGGGCGTCGTGCCGATGACTCGCACGCTCAGCCGGAAGTCGCCGTCCGCGGTGAGGATGTCGCCCTGGAGGTACTCCCTCCCGCCCGTCCGTAGCCGGTAGTCGAGGATGATGTTGTCCGTCGCGCCGTAGCTGTGACGCTTCTTCATCGCGTCGAGCATCCCCTCCCGGGTGAAGTCTTCGGCGATCGTGGCGGCGTAGGAGATGTGGGTCGAGAGGTGGTCCGACGCGGCCTGAACGCCCAGCTTGTAGCCCTTGGCCCAGGCGTTCCAGACGTAGCCCTCCGGCCGGAAGCCCCCCGGGGCTGAGCGCAGGTTGCCCGTCCGGGCGGCGCGCGGGGCGCCCTCGTACTCGTTCGAGACCCGGTCGCCCTGGTAGATCTCGACGAGGGGTTCCACCTCCGGGTCGTTGTCGCGCCAGTCGGTCCCCATGCTCGAGGCCGACGTGTGAGAGATCGCGATGCCGTCGTGCTCCTTCAGGTACTCGTAGAGCCTCGCCGCGCCCTCCTCGTGGGTCCGCTCCGCCTCGGTGACCGGCAGGGTCGGCTTGCCGCGCTCCGCGAACAGGATGTTCCGGTGGCCATCGGGGAAGGAGATGCTCCGTTCGTAGCCGTAGAAGGGCTGGAAGCTGCCTGAGACCGAGAAGACGTCGACCGTCTGCTGCAGGAGCCAGTTGATGTACTCGATGTCCGGGCCGCCCAGGAAGTTGTGCTCGCTGGTCAGAAGGTAGTCGAGCGAGGCGACATCCATCGAGTAGCGATAGGTCTGGATCAGCGAGCCGTCGTTGTTGCCGTCCATCGAGATCTCGGTGTGACGGTGGGTGTCGCCGCGGTAGATCCGGTACGTCTTCCCCTCCGACTCGATCTCGTAGTTGCGGATTCGCTCCAGGTCCTCCGCCTCGTTCTCGTGAATGACGTAGGCCGGCACCTCGTCGACGACGAGGGCCACCAGCTTCGGCGGCACGACCTTCGTCATCAGGCGCGGCAGCTTGGCGGCGTAGACGTCGGCGTGCTCGAACAGGAACCCCGAGTAGTCCCGGTTGTCGGTCGGCCAGCTTGCCCAGACGTTGCCCTCGCCGTCCGCGGCCAGCCCCCAGCGGGCGTCCTGCCGGAAGCGCGTCATCGGGATGTGCTGCGGCCGGAGCCAGCGGTCTCCCTGGAGCGTCGTGCTCCAGACCTCCCAGGAGGCCCGGTGGGCCGGGGACTCGCTCAGGATGTCGGCCTGGCGGGTGGTCCGGTGCCGGAAGTGGAGCCAGATGCGTCCGTCGGCGTCCGGGAAGAGGACCGGGAAGTCGTTGTAACCCTGGAGTTCTTCGGGCAACGCCTCGTTGATGTCCGCGGCCGGCGACCGCCACTCCCAGCCGTCGTGGACCGCGACGTTCATCGTGCGCCACTCGTAGAGCCGCGTGCCCTCCCGGTTGAGCACCCAGCCCGTGTCCTTCCCCCAGTTGACGCCGCTCTCGTTCCAGGCCGCCCAGACGCGATCCTGCCCGTCGACGGCGAGGCTCAGGTGGGCCTCGTACTTGGCTGTCGAGGCGACCGGCATCTCCTCGCCCCACTCGCCGCCGGCCCAGCGGCGGACCAGCACGTCGTAGTTGCCGGCGCCGTAGCTGTCCCAGCCGACGTAGACGCCGCCCTTGGAGTCCGCGACGATCACGGGCTCCCAGTCGTTCGCCGGCGACGAGGAAACCTGCTCCGCCTCGGACCAGCGTTCGCCGTCGTAGCGGCGGGCGAAGATGTCGGCGGCGCCGTCGCGGAAGCCCTGCCAGACCAGCCAGAGATTGCCTTCGGCGTCGGTCGCCAGGTTGTGGAACACGTCCGGTTGCGGCGCTTCCGTGAGTCGTTCCGCGGCCGACCAAGCATCAGCGTCCAAGACCCGCCCGTAGAGATCCCAGTTGCCGTCGACCTGAGCCGAATAGACGACCCAGGGGCGGCCTTCCCCGTCGCGGCCCATCTTCACGAGGTAGTGATCGCCGGGCTGCTCCGTCAGGGTCTGGACCTCCCCCCAGGCCTGTCCGTCGAACCGCCGCGCCAGCACCTCGTTCGCGTTGTCGCGGTAGCCGAGCCAGGCGGCCCAGACCTCGTCGCCGTCACCGCCGAGGATCGTCGCGAAGTCGTTCTGGTAGTCGTCGGAGGTCAGCCGCTCGACCCCGGGCACGCGTTCGACCGTCACGTCACCGCCCAGGAACCGCAGCCGCCGGCCGACCGCGACATCCGCGAGCCGGACCTCGAACTCGCCGTTGGCGGTGGCGAACATCAGCCGCGAGCCGCCGTTGCCCCGCACGTCGACGACCAGTCCGGGCGAGCGGACGTACTCGACCGGACCGACCGTCTGCGTATCGTGGATGGCGCTGGGCCTGAAGTTCGGGCCCTGATAGCTGGCGAGCTTCCAGGTGTTGCCTTCGACCTCGCTGGCGGGTCGTGGCCGCCAGTCGCGGAGACCTAGCAGTTCGCCGCCCGCGACTTCGACGGAACCGTCCCAGTCGCGGGCCGCGGCGTCGTTCAGGCCGAGGCGAACGAGGAGCGAGACGACATCGTCACCGGTAAGGGCGCCGGCTTCCTGGGCCGGGGCGGGCGGACACAGGGAGAACAGAGCGGCTGCCGCCACGACAGCCGAAGCGAAGGCGACCTTGTTGTGTGACATTGCCGGCTAGCTTAGCCGCCGCTGGGCCATACTCTACGGCTCCACTCAGACAGGAAGAGGTGTTCTCGATGCCGCATCGGTTCCACTACCTACTCGCCGTCGCGGTTACGGCCGTGGCCCTCGGCGGCCCCGCCGTCCACGCCCAGTCCGGCGACGCCTTCGTCCCGGTCACCGACGAGATGCTCGAGAACCCGGCGCCGGGCGACTGGCTCATGTGGCGGCGCACCGCGAACGGCTGGGGCTACAGCCCGCTCGACCAGATCACGCCGGAGAATGTGCGCGATCTGCGGATGGTGTGGACCCGCTCCCTGAACGACGGCAGCCAGACCGGCACGCCCCTCGCCTACCGCGGCGTCATGTACATGCCGAATCCCAACGACGTGATTCAGGCCCTCGACGCCGCGACCGGCGACCTGATCTGGGAGCACCGGCGCAAGATCCCCGAGGACGCGAAGGACTACGTCGGCGGCTTCCTGTCCCAGAACAACCGGAACATCGCGATCTACGCGAACCTGATCATCGACACCAGCGTCGACGACCACCTGTTCGCGCTCGACGCCGAGACCGGCAAGATGGTCTGGGAGACGATGGTCCTCGACTACAGGGTCCATCCCGCGCTCCAGGGCGCCGGCCCGATCATCGGCAACGGCAAGGCGTTCTCGGGCCGCAGTTGCTCGCCGCGCGCCGGGCCCGAGGCCTGCGTGATCACGGCCCACGACGCGTTGACCGGCGAGGAGCTGTGGCGGCGCCTCACGATTCCCGCCCCCGGCGAGCCTGGTAACGAGACCTGGGGCGACGTGCCGTTCGAGAAGCGAGCCCACGTCGGCTCCTGGATGCCGCCGAGCTACGACCCGGAGCTCAACCTGGTCTTCGCCGGCACGTCGGTCACGGCGCCGGCGCCCAAGTTCATGCTGGGCGGAACGGACAGGACGCACCTCTACCACAACTCGACGCTCGCTCTCGACGGCGACACCGGCGAGATCGTCTGGCACTACCAGCACATGAACGACCACTGGGATCTCGACCATCCGTTCGAACGCCTGATCGTCGACACCGCGGTGACGCCGGATCCCGACGAGGTGGCCTGGATCAACCCGAACATCGAGCCCGGCGAGGTGCGCAAGGTGATCACCGGGATCCCCGGCAAGACGGCCCTCGTCTACTCCATCGACCGGGAGACGGGCGAGTTCCTCTGGGCTCGGCCGACCGTCTACCAGAACGTGATCCAGAGCATCGACGGCGAGACCGGCAAGGCGACCGAGAACCCGGAGGTCATCTTCCACGCGCTGGAGGAGGAGCGGCTGATCTGCCCGAACATGCACGGCGGCAAGGACTGGGAGGCCGGCGCCTACAGCCCGGAGACCAACACGCTGTACTACCCGCTGCGCAACATGTGCATGCCGACGCTGACGACGACCGATCCGAGCGCGTCCCACCCGTACTACGCCCTGAGCGTCCGCCACGAACTGGCGCCCGGCACGGAGAACCTCGGCACCGTCTACGCGATCTCCGCCGAGACCGGCAAGACCGTGTGGTTGCACGAACAGCGCGCCTCGACGACCTCCCTGGTCGCCACCGGCGGGGGATTGCTCTTCGGCGGCGACGTGAACGGCCGCTTCAAGGCCTACAGCCAGGAGACCGGTGAGGTGCTGTGGGAGGTGAACCTCGGCGCACCGGTCACCGGTTACCCGATCACCTACGCCGTCGACGGCACGCAGTACCTGGCGGTCAGCACCGGCATCTCGGCGACCACTTCGAGCTTCCTGCGGCTAACTCCGGAGCTCAAGCCCGGCTTCGCGAACAACCTGTTCGTGTTCGCGCTGGACTATCCCTAGCGGAACGAGAACGAAGCGCCCAGCAGCACCTGCCGCGGCGCGCCCGGGTCGGCCGACTCCGCGCGCGAGGTGTCGCCGTTCCAGTAGTACTCCTCGTCGAGGAGGTTGTGCGCCGACAGGGTGAGGCGGAACCCGTCCGAGACCCACCAGGACACCGCGGCGTCCAGCAGCGTGTACGGATCGAGTTCGAAGGTGTTGCCGCGGTCGACCATCACGTCGCCGACGTGCTTGACGTCGACGCGGACCTTCCAGGCGTCGGCCGGCGCGAACTCGATGCCGCCGTTGAGGATCCGGTCCGGGGCGATCGGCAGGCGGTTGCCGGTGAGGTCGGCGACGCCGCCGGAACTCTCGAT
Source organism: Acidobacteriota bacterium (assembly GCA_011525365.1). Classification (GTDB taxonomy): domain Bacteria; phylum Acidobacteriota; class Thermoanaerobaculia; order Multivoradales; family Multivoraceae; genus Multivorans. Next base: position 439,653 of record WTGQ01000002.1, on the reverse strand, counting down.
CCTGAAGTCGCCGAAGCGGTTGTCGTAGAGGGCCGCGTTCGCGTAGAGGGTCACACGTGACGCCGGCGAGTAGCGCGCCCCAAGCTCGAAGCCCGTGTACTCGTGCTCACCGGCGTTGGTCGGCACGAAGAACGGTCCCTGGCGGACACTATGGACGATGCCGCTCCGGTTCATGTTGAACCAGGCGGCTTCCAGCGAGAGCCGCCCGTCCAGCGTGCTGCTCTTGATCCCGACCTCGAAGTTCTCGATGTCCTCCGGATTCAGCTCGATCTCGTCGTCGCCTGGGCGCAGGCCGCTCGGACGGCGGGGCGGGAGGAACGCCTCGGAGTACTGCGCGTAGAGGTTCACGCTGGCGCCCGCCTCCTCCGGGAGCAACTTGACGATCGCGCCGAGCTTCGGACTGAAGGCATCGAAGCTGTCCTCCACGACCGGCCGGCCGTCGCGGAAGGTCAGCGTGTTCTCGAGGTCCAGCCGGTCGTAGCGCCCGCCGGCGGTCAGGGTCAGGCGGTTCGCCGGTTCGACGTTCAACTGACCGAAGAAGCCGGTCACGCCCAGGTTGTAGTCGTTGCCGCCGAAGCGGAAGAACTCCCACTCCGACCGCGGCGGGTGGACGGGATTCAGATAGTCGAGCGGCCAGCCGAAGGTGTCGGCATCGGTGTACATCAGGTTGCCGGCGCCGTAGCCGGTGGTCCGCTCGTACGAGCCGCCGAGCAGCAGGGACATCTCGACCTCACCGGCCGAGAAGTCGCTCTCGACGCGCGACTCTCCGTAGAAGATGTCCTCGTCGGTCTGCAGCTCGAACGGATACTGGGTCAGCGTGCTGGCCGCCAGATCGAAGGGCGCGCCGGTGATGTCGCCCGAGTCGATGAACTTGTACTGGATCTCGCGGAACCCCAGCACGTTGACCCAGCCGACCTGGTCTGTGAACTGTCGCGTGTAGTTCGCGGTGACGCGATCCTCCTTCTGCCGGTAGTTCGTGCCGGGCACGTTCAGGTCGCTCAACCGGTCGAAGCGCGGGTCGATGTCGCTCAGGAAGCGCCCGCCGATGATCGGCACGTTGGTCGGCAGGCTCTGCGCCGACCTCACCCGGTTCACGCTGACCTTGCCGAAGGACCTGGCGTCGGCCACGAAGGTCAGCTTGCCGAAGATCGACGTCAGGTCGACCTCGAAGTCGTCCGTCCCCGTGTAGAAGCTCGCGTTCTGCTCGCTGGACCCCGACACGAAGTAGCCGCCCCAGTCGCCGACCGGACCCGACGCGCGGGCCGCGCCCTTGAAGTAGTCGAAGTCGCCACCCGTCAGGTCGAGCCCGTAGCGGCTCTCCGCCGTCGGCTCGCCCGTGCGGACGTTGACCGCGCCGCCGATCGCGGTCCGCCCGTAGAGCGCCGAGTTCGGACCGCGCACCACTTCGATGCTGTCGGCGTCGTGGATCGGCAGGTTGATGACCCGCGAGCTGTTCCGCGAATCCGTCTGCGGCACGCCGTCGACGAGCAGCAGCGTGCTCGTGAACTCGTTGCCGCCGCGCGGCAGCCCGCGCAGCAGGACGGACTCGAACGAGCCGGCCTGCGTGCTCACGATCACTCCCGGGACGTGAGAAATCGCCTGCGTCAGGCGCTGGTCTCCACGCTCGTCGATCGCCGCGCGCTCGACGACGTCAGCCTGCGCCGCGATCTCGCCGATGCTGAGGGGCGCCTTGGACGCCGTGACCTGGACGCGCTCCAGGTAGTTCGGGGTGGCGGACAGCTCGATGGTCACCGTCGCCGCTTCTCCCGCGGACACTCGAACGTCCGAGATCTTCAGCCCCAGGTAGCCGCGGGCGGTGACACCCAGCGTCGCGACGCCGACCGGGACATCGCTGATCTCGAAGCGGCCGACCGCGTTCGTCACCGCGGACACGCCCTCGCCCTCCACCTGCACGACGGCTTCCGCAACCGGACGCCCGTCTTCGCTCGCAACCACCGTCCCGGTGATCGCGCCCGCGTCCTGGGAAATCGCCTGGACGGGCAGTCCGAGACAGAGGAGAAACAGGCCGGCGCGTCTCAACACAGCGGCGAACCCTACGGAGGCATCCGCTCGACCGCAATTCCCTCCAACAGCTTGGAGTCCGCCGCCAGCTCCCGATCGCCGGCCGGGTACCCGTTGGCGCCCAGCAGGAAGGCGACGACGTCGATGTACGCCTGGTCGCCGAGAGTCTCCGGCTCTTCCGGCGGCATCGTCGACTCGATGCTCTCGAAGATGTCGGCCACCTTGAGCCCACGCCAGCGGAACCGGAACGCCACGCCGGTCAGCCCCGGCGCCATTTCGCCACCGCGCAGCTCTTCGCCGTGGCACTCGGCACAGTGCCCGTCGTAGGCGGCCCGCCCGCGTTCCGCCTGTGCCTCGGTGTAGATGCCGTCGAGAACGGATGTCTGCGGCGCGGCCGGATCAGGCTCCGGCGCTGCAGGTGGCGGTGTCTCGACCGGAGCGGACGGCGGCGCCGGGACGACGGCTGTCGAACACGCCGAGACGAGGGCGAGGATCGAAACTGCGGCTCCAACCGCCGCGAAAGATCGCTTGCCCATCAGAACGACGAACCTGGCTCCCGCAGAAACGCGATCTCCTCCTCCGTCGAGGCGCGGCCGAGCACGCGGTTGCGATGCGGGTAGCGCCCGAATCGATCGATGATCGCCTTGTGCCGGAGTTCAAAGTCCAGTAACTCCGGGTCGTCGAGGCTCTCGAACAGCGGGATGGCGGCCTCGTGGATTCGCGGCGACTCGCTGTGCTCGAAGGGCATGTAGAAGAACTGCCGCTGGCCCGGCGGGACCGCCTGATCGGCGCCGACCCGCACCGCCTCCTGCGCCAGCGCCAGGGCCATTCCGTCGGCCGCGAAGGCGCGCGGGTCGTCGCGGTAGAGGTTGCGCGAGAACTGGTCGAGTACGACGATCTCCGCGAGGCGCCCCTCCGGCGTGTCACGCCAGCCGTGCAGCTCCCCCTGGACCGCCCGGTCGTGCAGAGCTCCGAACCGCGAGCGGATTGCCGCGTCGAACTGCGGATCGCTGCTCCACCACTGCTCGGGGCCGTTCTCTTCGAACCAGAAGGTCAGGATTTCGTCGATCATGTTCACGTCCCTTCGGCGGGAGCGGGGCGCAGGTGGTCTATCCTCTAGCACATCCATGCCTCATAGAGCGTTCCGCCTGTTCGTGCTAGCGGCGGCAATCGTCGTCTGCGGCTCCACGGCCCCGCTGTGGGCCGCCGCGGCCGAGCCGTCGCCCGCCGTCGACTTCCAGCGCGACGTTCGGCCGATCCTCTCCGACAACTGCTTCGCCTGCCACGGTCCCGACGAGGCGACCCGCCAGGCCGACCTCAGGCTCGACACCCGCGACGGCGCGTTCAATCCCCGGCCTCCCGCCGGCCGGAGCAACCGTCCTCGCGGCCCGGCGGTCGTTGCAGGCGACATCAACGCGAGTCTGCTGGTAGGCCGCATCAACCACAGTGACCCACTCCGGCGGATGCCGCCTGAGGTATCGCAGAAGTCACTGTCCGGCCAGCAGATCGAGACCCTCACTCGCTGGATCGAGCAAGGCGCCCCCTGGGACGAACACTGGTCGTTCGCGGCCATCGAGCGGCCGGCCCCACCCGCGGTCGACGACGAAGCCTGGGCACGCGATCCACTCGACCGCTTCATCCTGGCGCGTCTCGAAGCGGAAGAGCTCAGGCCCGCCGAGGAGGCGGACCGCCGCACTCTTGCGCGGCGCGCCGCCCTCGACCTGACCGGCCTGCCGCCCGATCCAGGCACGCTCGCGACCTTCCTCGACGACACGGAAGAAGGCGCCTACGAACGGCTCGTCGACCGCCTGCTCGCCTCGCCGCACTGGGGCGAGCACCGGGCCCGCTACTGGCTGGACGCGGCCCGCTACGGCGACACCCACGGCATCCACATCGACAACTACCGTGAGATGTACGCCTACCGCGACTGGGTCATCAAGGCGTTCAACCGGAACCAGCCGTTCGACCAGTTCACGCTCGATCAGATCGCCGGCGACCTGCTGCCAGAACCGACCCTCGACCAGTTGATCGCCACCGGCTTCCAGCGCAACAACATCACGACGAACGAGGGCGGGGTCGTGATCGAGGAGTACGAGGCGATCTACGCCAAGGACCGCGCCGAGACGATCGGCAGCGTGTTCATGGGCCTGACCGTCGGCTGCGCGACCTGCCACGACCACAAGTTCGACCCGATCAGCCAGCGGGAGTTCTACGCGCTGACCGCGTTCTTCCGGAACACGACGCAGTACGTGATGGACGGCAACATCGCCGACCCGCCGCCGACCCTGGTCGTGCCCCGGGACGAGGACCGCGAGACCTGGTACCGGCTACGCGAAGAGGTCGGCGAGATCGAGGACGCGCTGGCGGAGAGACTCGGCGCGGCCGAGCCGGCCTTCGCCGACTGGCTGGCGAGCGACGCCCACCGCGAACTCGACGCCCCGCTCGGCACGGACGCCGAGATTCTCCGTCTCGATCTCGACGGCGGCGCCGAACCCGCCGTCATCGTCGACGGTGACCGGAAAGCGATCTCGCTTCATGGCGAGGTCCGGATCGAGCCCGGGCCGAACGGCCTGCCGGCCCTGCTCTTCGGTGACAAGACCTCGGCCGAACTGCCGCCGCTCGAAATCGACACGGATACGCCGTTCTCGCTGGCCATGTGGATCTACATGCCCGAGGCCGAGGGCAGCTACACCGTCGCCAGCCAGAGCGATCCCCACGACGCCGACCGCGGCTGGCAGGTCACGCTCGGAGCGCGCGAGCTGTACTTCCGCCTCAGGGGAGACCGCGCCGGTCCGGGCCGGGGGGCGACCAGCGTGTCGATCAACCCCAACAACACGCAGCGGCTCACCCCAGGCGAGTGGACGCACATCGTCTTCACACACGACGGCTCCGGCGAGCGCGGCGGGCTGCACATCTACCGCGACGGCGACCGCGTTCCCGAACAGGGCAGCGAGTTCTTCGCCAAGGTCCAGGGCCGCATCCGCACTGACCGCCCCTTCTACCTGGGCCGCCACGATCGGCGAACGGAGGGCAGCGCCCAGTACTTCGCCGGCGGGGGCGTCGCCGATGTACGCGTCTTCGACCGCGTCCTGTCGGTCGAAGAGGCACGCGTTGTCTCGGAGTGGAGCGCGATCCGGGCCGCCGCCGCAAAGCGTGAGACAGAGCTGAGTGCCGGCGAGCGACAGGCCCTGCTCCTGAGCTACGTCAACACGAACGACGAGGAGTACCGCCGCCTCGCCACCCGCAGACTCGAGATCGACGCCGAGTGGCGGGAACTCCGTCGCCGCGGCACAGTCACCCATGTCATGCAGGAACTCCCGGGCAGCGAGCCGGCCGCCCACGTCCTCTACCGCGGCATGTACGACCAGCCGCGGGAGCGCGTCCTCGCTACAACCCCGGCCGCGCTGCCGCCGATGCCGGAGGACCTGCCCCGCAACCGGCTGGGCCTCGCCCACTGGCTGGTGGACGAGACGAACCCGCTGATGGCACGGGTCACCGTGAACCGCTTCTGGCAGCAGGTCTTCGGCACCGGGCTCGTCGTCACCAGCGAGGACTTCGGCGCCCAGGGCGACGTGCCGTCGCACCCCGAGCTCCTCGACTATCTGGCGACCGAGTTCCGGGAATCGGACTGGGACGTCAAGGGCTTCTTCCGGCGGCTGGTGACGTCGTCGACCTACCGGCAGGCGGCCACCGTCACGCCGCAAAAGCTGGAGCAGGACCCGGACAACCGGCTGCTCTCGCGTGGCCCGCGTTTCCGCATGGACGCGGAGATGGTCCGTGACACGGCGCTCGCGGCCAGCGGACTGCTGGTGCGCACGATCGGCGGCCCGAGCGTCAAGCCGTACCAGCCGGAAGGGCACTGGCAGCGGGTGGCGATGAACTCGAGCAACACGTACCGTTACCAGCGGGACTCGGGAGACAAGCTCTACCGGCGAAGCCTCTACACGTTCTGGAAGCGCGCCGCGCCGCCGCCGTCGATGACGATCTTCGATGCCGGCAACCGCGAGCACTCGGTGGTTCGCCGCGAACGGACGAACACGCCGCTCCAGGCGCTGGTCACGATGAATGACACCCAGTTCGTCGAGGCGTCGCGCTTTCTGGCCCAGCGAGCGATGCGCGAAGCCGGCGACGACTTCGACCGCCGGCTCGACTACGTCACGACGCGGCTGCTGGCGCGGGGCTTCGGAGACGCCGAGCGAGCCGTAGCCAGGCAGACCTACGACGGCCTGATCGACCTCTACGGCGGCGACGAGGCGGCGGCCAGACAGCTCGTCGATGTCGGCGAGTCGGCCCACGACGCCGGACTGCCGCTCGACGAGTCCGCGGCCTGGACGATGCTGGCGAGCCAGTTGATGAACCTGGACGAGACCCTGAACAAGTAGCCGGAGGCCAAGGATGGACCCACTCAAGGAAACCGTTCGAGCCGAGACGAGGCGCCAGTTCTTCGGCACCGCGGCCCGCGGGATCGGCGGCCTGGCCCTGGCCAGCCTGATGGCCGAGGACGTCTTCGCGCTGCCTGTTGCCCGTGACCGGTTCGGCGGCCTGCCCGATCTGCCGCACTTCGCGCCGAAGGCGAAGCAGTGCATCTACCTCCACATGATGGGCGCACCGCCGCAGATGGACCTGCTCGACTACAAGCCGAGAATGAAGGAGTACTTCGACCAGGATCTTCCCGACTCGATCCGGCAGGGGCAGCGGCTGACGACGATGACCTCCGGTCAGTCGCGCTTCCCGATCGCGCCATCCGTCTTCGAGTTCTCACAGCACGGCGAGAACGGCACCTGGTTCTCCGAGCTCCTGCCGCACACGGCCAGCATGGCGGACGACATCGCGATCATCCGCTCGATGCACACCGACGCGATCAACCACGAGCCGGGCATCACCTTCATCCAGACCGGCCAGCAGATCCCGGGCCGGCCGTGCATCGGCTCCTGGTTCGCGTACGGCCTCGGCAGCATGAACGAGGATCTGCCCACCTTCGTCGTGATGAACGCGGAGCGCAGCCACCCGGCGGCGGGCCTTCAGGCGATCTCGGCGAAGCTCTGGAGCGCCGGCTTCCTTTCCCCCGAGTACGCAGGCGTGGGGCTCCAGACCGGCGCCGAGCCGGTGCTCTACCTCAAGGACCCGCACGGCGTCTCGCCGGACGTCCGGCGGCGGGTGCTCGACGGCATGAGCGAGCTGAACCGGCTGCGCCACGCTCAGGTCGGCGACCCGGAGACCCTCGCCCGCATCGAGCAGTACGAGATGGCCTTCCGCATGCAGTCCTCGGTGCCCGAGATGGCGGACCTCTCGAGTGAGCCGGAGCGCACCTGGGAACGCTGGGGCGAGGAAGCCCGGGAGCCCGGCAAGTTCCAGAACGCGGCCTTGATGGCCCGGCGTCTGGTCGAGCGCGGCGTGCGCTTCGTGCAGATCTACCACCGCGGCTGGGACGTCCACTCCCTCCTGCCGACGGTGCTGCCTGCCCAGGCCCGTGACGTCGACCGGGCCGCCTGGGCGCTGATCCAGGACCTGAAAGAACGCAGCCTCTTCGACGAGACCCTGGTCATCTGGGGCGGCGAGTTCGGACGCACGATCTACTCGCAGGGGGCCCTGACCGCGGACAACTACGGCCGCGACCACCACCCGCGCTGCTTCAGCATCTGGATGGCCGGCGGCGGGGTGAAGGGCGGCGTCGTCCACGGCGAGACCGACGATTTCTCCTACAACATCGTCAAGGATCCGGTCCACATCCACGACTTCCAGGCAACGGTCCTGCACCTGTTCGGCATCGACCACGAGCGCTTCACGTACCGGCACCAGGGGCTGGACGCCCGGCTGACCGGGGTCGAGAAGGCGCGAGTGGTCAAGGAAGTCCTGGCTTAGGAGCCGCCCGCATACCGACGGCTGATCGCGGCCTGCCGCGCCGCGATGATCCGCGCGCGTTCCGCGGGATCGACTCTCACCGTTTCGGGGGGCAGGTATCGATCCAGTTCGTCCAGCCTCACCACCTGCGCTGAGATCCCGGTCGGGTACTCGCTGCAGTACGTCCACCGGGCGCAGAGCGACCCCTCGGCCCAGCCGGCGGTGTCCAGCCAGTTCTGGACGCCCGGATCCCGGCTGCTGATGACGTAGCGCACGCGGCCATCGGCGTCCGCATGCGCGGTACGGTGATTCAGGCTCGACTGGTGGCTGGCGTAATCGAGCGACTCCATCCACGGATTGGCGAGCTGGATGTTCGTGTACCGGCAGTCGGCGACCGGAACGTCTACCAGCAGGGCTTCGTTCTCCTCCAGACGGAAGTAGCCCCGGGAAGCCGCCTGGAAGGCGTCCGCCATCGGCAGGTTCGGGTCGGCCTCGGCGGGTTCCGAAACCGTGTTGGGCCGGAGCGCGAGCTGAAACGTGATCCGATGCACGAGGGTCAGCAACTGCCGCAGGGAGCGCGTCTGGGTCGCGGCGTCGTCCAGCGACCGGGCGACCGACTCGGGCGTCGGGCGAGGGGCGCCGGTGCCCAGCGTCGTCAAGTTCACGACCTCCCACAGACCCTCGTCCGTCTTCTCCCAGTCGGAGACAAGGCGTCGGATGACGACGATGTAAGCGTCCGGTTCCAGCTTGAGCCAGTCTCCTTCGGCCCGTACGGCACTTAGCGTCAGGACGAAGTCGCCGTTCTCGTCGACATCGAGATCGTCCGAGGCGATGCTCGAAACCGTACGGATCTTCCTTATCGGCGTATGGCCGAGCATGCCGCTGTAGACGTTGATCGTGACGAGGTCGAAGTTGGTCGTGTTTCCACGCAACCGGTACACGTGGTCGCCACGTACGGCAAACGCGAGATAGGGATTGTCCGGGTTGTCCCAGCCGATGCGGGCGACGCTGTTGGGGAAGCGCGCGAACTGCGGGTAGTCCGGATTCCGCAGGTCCGTAAAGTCGGCCAGGAAGGTCGAGAGAAAGCGCGCGAGGTGCCGGTATCCCGCGGCGGCCGTCTGTTCGTCGCGATTGAAGGGCGCGCTCTCGATGGCCCGGCCCATCTCCCCGACCTCCTCGGCGAACCGACTCCAGGCCGCGTTCATCTCCTCCTGCGCCTCCGTCTGGGGGTTGAAGAAGAACGCGAAGTACAGCGCCAGCACGATGACGACGACGGCCGCCAGGCAGTAGAGGAGGATCTTCATGGCTGGTTCTCACGTTTGAGGCACATGCGGCCCATGTTGTTGGATGGAACCGGCCGGTGCAATCGGGCACTAGCATGAGAGCCGTGGAAACCGCCGGGAACTCCGGGCAGCATGTGTTCTCGATGGCGCCGCTCGGGGTCTGGCTGCGGCTGATCACCAACAACGGCGGCGTGCCGCCGCGGTACTGGGGCAAGCTGGCGAAGGTGCTGGCGATCAGCACCCTGATGACTCCGCTCCGGGTCGCCGAGCGCCTCCGCTACGGCCCGTCGAGGATGGCGCGGGTCGCCATCGACGAGGCGCCTCTGTACGTCCACGGCTTCGGCCGCTCGGGCACGACGCACCTGCACAACCTGCTCGCCCAGGATCCGGGTTTGGGCATCGTCTCGACCTTCCAGGCGATCGCGGCACCGATGTTCCTGGTCGCGCGCGGCCGGCTGGAGCGCCTCGTCGCCAACGGGATGCCGGCGACGCGCCCGATGGACAACATGGCCGTGTCCGTCGAGCTGCCCCAGGAGGAAGAGATCGCGCTCGCCAACACGTCGCACCTGTCGTTCGTGCACCACCTCTCCTTCCCCAACCGGGCGAGGGAGTACCAGGAGAAGTACGCCACGATGCGGCTGACCGGTTCCGAGATGGCGCGGTGGGAACGCGCCTATCTCGACGTGCTGCGCAAGGCCACGCTGGCCTCGGGAGGTCGCCGGCTCGTGCTCAAGGGCCCTACCAATCTCGGCCGCACCACCCAACTCCTGCGCATGTTTCCCGACGCGAAGTTCATCCACATCGTGCGAAATCCCTACGTCGTCTACCGGTCGATGACGAACCTGTACCGGCACGTGCTGCCGATCTGTCAACTGGAGGACGCGGATCCCGAAGATGTGGTCGCCAGCATGCTCGACTCCTACGCCGCGATGATGAGGCAGTACATGAAGGACCGGGAGTCGATCCCGAAGGGAAATCTTGCCGAAGTTCGTTTCGAGGATCTCGAACGAGCACCCATGGCGGAACTCGAGCGGCTGTACGACGAGCTGGCGCTGCCCGGGTGGGCGCGGGCCCGCCAGCCGATCGGCGACTACCTGGGCACCTTGTCGGGCTATCGCAAGAACGCCTACCGGATCGACCCGGAGACGATCGACGTCGTCGACCGGAAGTGGGGATTCGCGGTGGAGGCCTGGGGCTACCGGCCGCCGAACCAAGGACCAACGAAACCAAGAGGAGAGGAGACAAACCCTTGATTCGAGCTGAAGAACGCAACGACATCACACCCCTGTGCCCGCACTGCGAGCATCCCGTGAGTATCTACTTCCGGGAGATCTCGGGAATCCTGGGCAAGCGCTACGTCTACTTCTGCGCGCTGTGCAAGAAGGTCCTCGGCGTCTCACACCGCAAGGGCTTCTTCATGGGGTAGGACCGCCCTCCTCAGTCGATGCGGAGGCGGTCGAACTCGTCCCAGCCGGACATGTCCGACAGGACCACCTGCTCGCCCGGAACCAGCCCGTCCAGCACCTCGATCGTGTTCGCGGAGCTTCTGCCCAGGAGCACGCGTGTTCGGGTAGCGCCGTTCCCTTCGCCGTACAGACGGAAGAGACCGACCTCGCTCTCTTCCTGACCGACGACGGGCCGACCGACGAAGACAACATCCTCGAGCCGTTCGAGTTCGATCGTGCCGGCCACCGTCAGATCGGGCCGGGCCCCGCGCGGAAGATCGCCTTCCAGCGCGACGTCGACCGTCACCGTCCCTTCCTCGACCGCCGGATCGATTCTGACCACCCTGCCGGGGACGATCCCGTTCCGCGTGTCGACCGAGGCGATCTGCCCGATCTGAACGTCCTTCGCCTGCGTCTCGGCGATCCGCAGCTCGGCTTTCAGCGCGGTCGGGTCGCCGACGCGGGCCAGACTCGTCCCCGCGGAAACGCGCTGCCCCTCCTCGACCGGCACCTGCTGGAGGACGCCGTGCATGCCGGCACGGACCTGCAGGGCCGCGACCTGGTCGAGCCGGAGTTGCCAGATCGCGCGTAGACGATCCACTTCCGCCCGCTCGACCGCGAGCTTGGCCGCCTTCGTCGTTTCCGCGATGCCGAGACGCTCCTCCTCCAGCGCGAAGCGCGTCTCCTGTTCCCGCTTCGACGCCTGCGCGCGCTGGAGTTCGATGGCCGAAGCCAGACCGTCCTTCGCCAGCTCGGCATCGGCGTCCGCCTCGAGCCGGGCCACGACGAGCGCAGCCTCCACGCTTGCCAGCCCCGCGCGCTGCATCAGCAGTTCGCTCTCGAGTTCCACCTTCCGGTTCTCGTACCGGGCCTCGGCGGCGCGGAGGTTCAACTCGGCCTCCCGCGCCTGGTGCTCGAGTTCCGGGTTGCTCAGTTCGACGATCACCGAGTCCGGCGTCACCTCGGCGCCGGGATCGATCACGATCCTCTCGACGGTGCCTTCCGTCGTCGCCGGAATCCACCGGATGTTCTCCGGCACCAGCGTTCCCCGGCCACGCACTTCCCTCACCATCGGCCCGCGCCGCACCGTATCGATGTAGAGCGCCTCCCGGTCGACGCGCGGCGCCGACGGCTGTACCTGCTGCAGACCGAGCGTGACCAGCACGAGCAGGAAGCCTCCGAGGGAGTAGTACGTCACCCGGCGGACCTTCTTCTTCCGCGCCAGGTCCGGTCTCGCGACGTCCATCAGGTCGTGGCCCGCCCGTCGAACAGGGGAATCTCCCGCTCGGCGTAGTCGGCGTACCGGGGATCGTGCGTCACCATGCAGATCGTCGAGCCTTCCTCGTGCAGCGTCCGCAGCAGGTCCATCACCGCCCCGCCGTTCTTCGAGTCGAGGTTGCCGGTCGGCTCGTCGGCGAGCAGGATCGAGGGCTGGCCGGCAACGGCGCGGGCGACGGCCACCCGCTGCTGCTGCCCACCGGAGAGCTGGCTGGGAAGGTGCTTCGCGCGCGGCGCCATCTCGACTTTCTCGAGTGCCTCGCCCACCAGCTCGCGCCGCTCCCTCGGCCGGATCCCCCGGTAGGTCAGCGGAAGCTCGACGTTCTCGTAGACGGTCAGGTCGCCGATCAGGTTGAAGTTCTGGAAGATGAAGCCGATCTCGCGGTTGCGGATCCGCGCCCGTTCGGATTGCTTCAACTGGGCCACGGGGTAGCCGTTCAGGGTGTAGCCGCCCGCGGTCGGCGTATCGAGCAGGCCGAGGATCGACAGCAGGGTCGACTTGCCGCAGCCGGACGGCCCGGACACCGCCACGTACTCGCCCGAGTCGATGTCGAGCGTGACTCCATCGAGCGCGTGGGTTTCGATCTCGTCGGTGTAGAAGACCTTGGAGACGTTCTCCAGGTGAATCAGCGTATTCATGGTGTAGACAATCTACGTCATATGGAGTAGCTTGTCTACACCATGACGCCGGCAAGTCCCCGCAACCAGCTTCTCTACGGAACCCTGGACCTGCTCATCCTGCGCACGCTCGTCTACGGCCCGGCGCACGGCCACGCGATCGCCGGGCACATTCAGCGCGTGTCGGAAGACGCTCTCCGCATCGAGACCGGCTCGCTCTATCCGGCGCTGCACCGACTGGAGGCGCGCGGCTGGATCGCGGCGCAGTGGAAGACCTCCGACAAGGGCAAGCGCGCCAGGTACTACCGCCTCACCGGAACCGGCCGCCGGCAGCTCGCCGTCGAGCAGTCGCGGTGGCAGCAACTCTCGGTTGCCGTGACCAGGGTGCTGCGTCCGGCGGACTGAGCCGGGAGACCAGGTGATGCTGCGCCTCCTCTTCAACCGTCTCCGTTCGATCTGGTCCCGGCGACGCAAGGACGCCGAGCTGGACGAGGAGATCCACTTCCATCTCGCCATGGAAGCGGAAGAACGGCTCGACGCCGGCCTGGCTCCTGAACAGGCGCGCGCCGAGGCACAGCGCGACTTCGGCAACGTCCTGCTGACTCGCGAACTGACCCGCGAGGCATGGGGCTGGGCGCCCGCGGAGCGCCTCTTCAAGGACGTCGGCTCCGCGTTCCGGATGATGCGACGCAATACCGGCTACACCTGTGCGGTGGTCCTCACGATGGCTCTGGGCATCGGACTGAACGCGCCCATGTACGAGATGCTCTCGCGCCTCTTTCTCCAGGTGCCACCCCACATCGAGGACTCGGACGCCGTTCGTCGCGTCTGGCTGAGCGAGCGCGACGACTGGGAGAATCGCGGGGCCTTCACAGGTCCCACCGTTGCTCGCGACCGGATGCAGTGGCCCGAGTTCAGCGCGCTGGGCGCCGATAACGCGACCACCGGCGCGGTCGCGGGCTACACGGCGCCCCGGTTCACGCCGAACGGACGCGGTCAAACCGCCGAGAACCTCAGGGTTTCCTGGGTCACGGGAGAGTTCCTGGATCTCCTGGGGGTAGAGCCCGCCATCGGGCGATTGATCCGCCCCGAGGACGACGACGCGACGGCGACGCCCATCGCCGTGGTCAGCCACGGCTACCAGCGAGAGAGGTTCGCCAGTCCGCAGGAAGCACTTGGCGCGATACTCGAGTTCGACGACGTCACGTATCTCGTCGTCGGCGTGCTGCCGCCAGGCTTCTCCGGACCGGATCCGAACGGGGCCGACGTCTGGCTGCCCCTGGAACCGGCGGTAACGGGCCGCCGCGGTGACAACTGGCGACGATTCGGAACCGGCTTCTACCTGACAGTGTTGGTCCGGCTGCCGGCCGGTCAGACTGTCGAAGCCGCCGGCGCCGCGGCGACCGCCGCAGTCCGGGCGGCACGCGCCGACTCACCGCTCGGACGCTCGCGGGACCCCGAGGCGACAGTGGCGCTCGGCCCCATCCTGAGGACCCGAGGTCCCTCCTCCTTGCCCGGCCAGATGCGCCTGACTCTTGTTGTAGGCGGCGTCACGCTGCTGGTCCTCCTCATTGCGACCGTCAACATGTCCAACCTTCTGTCGGTGAGGGTGGCGGCCCGTCGTCGCGAACTAGCCGTACGCTACGCAATCGGCGCGGGAAGACGGGGCGTAGCGCGCCTCCTCGCGATCGAGAGTCTGGTGCTCGCCACGGTCTCCGGCGCCATCGCGTTGATCGTGGCCGCGGTTGTCGGCCGCGCCCTGCGCCTCACGCTGCTGCCAGGACATCAGAGAGCCGTGGACGCGCTGAACGTCACGGCTGTCGGCTTCACGGGGTTCGCCGTGCTTGCGGTCGGACTCTGCGCGGCCATTGCGCCCGCCGTGTACGCGGCGCGGAGCCGGCAGATCGAGAGACTCGACAGCTCGCGAGGCACCAGCCCATTCGGAACGCCGGTCCGCACCGGCCTCATCGTCGTCCAGGCCGCGTTGTCGCTGGTCCTCCTCAGCGGGACTGCCGTCTTCTACCGATCGTTCGAAGCGGCACGCCAGGTGGACATCGGCTACGCAAAGGAACACCTGCTGACGATTGAACTGGGAGACTTCGGCGGTAGCCCGCTCGACGAGAGCACGATCAGTGCCATGGACGCCCGGGTTCGGAACTTGCCAGGAGTGACGGAGGTGGCCCAAGGTACGAACACGCCCATGGGGAGCGCCGCGGCGGGCGGTGGCCTCCGCGTGGAAGGACACGACCGCCCGCCGTTCCGCTACGGCCCTTACGTCAATCTCACGTCAACCAACTTCTTCGACGTGGCGGGCCTGGAGGTCCTTGAGGGCCGCGGCTTCAACGAGTGGGACCGCGCAGACACCCAGAAGGTCGCGGTCGTCGACGAGACCTTCGCCCAGCAGGCCTGGCCGAGCCGGAACCCGGTCGGCCGGTGCCTTTTCGTCGGCAGCGAGGCGACCGACTGCACGACGGTGGTCGGCGTCGTGGAGTCTGCGATCGAGTGGGGTCTACTGGCCACCGACAGCCATCCGGTCTACTTCCTGCCTATCTCCCAGACGACAGCGATCGCGCCGCTATCTGGATTCGCCGCCAGCCAGCGTGTGCTGATCGTCCGCACCCGGAACAGCCCCGGAACGGTCGTGGCGCCGGTGCTCAGCATCCTGGCGGACCTGTTCCCGGATCTTCCGCGCCACACTGTACAGAGCCTTCCCGCCATCTTCGCGTCACAGATCGAAACGTGGAGGATCGGAACCCGTCTGTTCGGTGCTTCCGCCGCGCTAGCGGTCTTGCTCGCCGCCATCGGCCTCTACGCGGTCATCGCCTTCGGCGTACGGCAGCGTGAACTCGAGTTCGGCATCCGTCGGGCGCTTGGCGCCAGGGCGTCCCGCCTCCTGCGCATGGTGCTGACCCGTGGCTTCTCCCTGGCCGCCGCCGGCGTCGTAGCCGGTACGCTCGCCGCGCTGTGGGCCGGCAGGTTCGTCGAACCGCTGCTCTTCGACGGCCGAACTCCCCGCGACCCGCTGGCCTTCGTCGCCGCCGCGCTGGTGCTCCTGGCAATCGCCGTGATGGCCTCGTTCCTGCCAGCCCGCCGGGCCTCTCGCGCCGACCCACGTCAGGCGCTGGAGGCTGAGTAGCACCGCCACACCGGATGCTGAAGCAGTTCCTGTTTCGCCTGCGTTCGAGCTGGAACCGCCGGCGGCGGGACGCTGAACTCGAGGAGGAGATCCGCTTCCATCTCGCCGAAGAGGCGCAGGAGCGAGTCGAGGCGGGCCTGCCTCCCGAACGGGCAAATGCCGAGGCCCGGCGCAACTTCGGCAACGTCACGCTGATTCGCGAGCGGACCCGCGAAGCCTGGAGCTGGGCGCCCGCGGAGCAAGTCCTCCGGGACATCCGCGCCGCATTCCGCATGATGCGGCACAACAGCGGCTACACCTGCGCCGTCGTCCTCACCCTGGCCCTCGGCATCGGACTGAACGCGCCGATGTACGAGATGCTGTCCCGCCTGTTCCTCCAACCGCCACCCCACATCGAAGACTCGGACGCCGTTCATCGCCTCTGGGTCAGCGAGCGCATCGATCCAGGCGATCGCGGCGGCTCCAAAGGACGAAGCTGGGTGGTCGACGGGATGCAGTGGCTCGACTTCAACGCCCTGCCCGCCGACAACGCACTCATCGACGGCGTCGCCGGTCACAGAGTCTCGTTCAGGACGAACGGACGCGGTCAACGCGCCGAGAACCTCACGGTCTCCTGGGTCACGGAGAGCTTCTTCGAGTTCCTTGGCGTGGCTCCAACGGCCGGAAGGTTGATCGCCGCCGAGGACGACGACCTGGCGGCGCAACCCGTCGCCGTGATCAGCGATGGCTACCGGCGGCAGCGGTTCGGCAGCGCGGAGGAAGCGCTCGGCACGACGCTCAGCTTCGACGATGTCACCTACGTCGTCGTCGGCGTGCTGCCGCCCGGCTTCTCCGGGCCCCGCACGAACGCCGTCGACGTATGGCTGCCTCTCGAACACGCGGCAACGGCGAGCCGGGGGAACAGTTGGAGACGGTACGGAACCACCTTCTACCTCACGCCGTTCGTCCGGCTGGCGCCCGGCGCGACGGAGGAGGCCGCCGGCGCCGCGGTGACAGCCGCCGTCCGGGCGGCGCGTGCCGGTTCGAGATTCCCGGACTCCCTGGACCGGGAGGCGACCGTGGCTCTCGGCCCGATCCTTCGGACCCGCGGCCCCGTCACGCTGCGGCGCCACATGCGCCTGCCGCTGATCGCAGGCGGGATCACCTTCGTGGTGCTCCTCATCGCGGCCGTCAATATGTCGAACCTGCTGATGCTGCGGGTCGCTGCCAGACGACGCGAGTTGGCGGTGCGCTACGCGCTCGGCCTGGACAGATGGGGAATCGGACGTCTCCTGGTGACGGAGAGCCTGGTGCTCGCCGCCGTCTCGGGCATTGCGGCGTTGGCCGTTGCCGCGGTCACAGGCGACGCTCTTCGACGCACGCTCCTGCCGAGTTACCAGTGGGCCGAGGATCCGCTGGGCGCCACGGCCGTCGGCTTCACCGGAATCGCCGTCCTCGGGATCGGCCTGGCGGCCGCCCTGGCCCCCGCCGTGTACGCGGCGCGCAGCCGGGGAATCGAGAAGCTCGACAGCTCGCGGGGCGCCAGCGCGCTCGGAACGCCCGTCCGCACCGGCCTGATCGTGGTCCAGGCCGCGCTGTCGGTGGTCCTGCTGAGCGGGACGGCTGTGTTCTACCGTTCGTTCGAAGCGGCGCGCCAGGTGGACGTCGGCTACGCGAAGGAGCACTTGCTGACGGTGACTCTGGGGAGCTTCCACGGTGACACCCGCCTGGACGGCCTGGACGGCGCGCGGCTCGACGAGAGCGCGATCCGCGCCATGGAAGCCCGCGTACGGGATGTGCCGGAGGTGCTGGACGTCGCTCAGGGTACGAGTTCACCGATGTCGGGAAGCGGCGCGGCGTACGCGGACCTGCGCATCGACGGGCTCGACCGCCTGCCGTTCCGCTCCAGCCCGCATTTGAACTTCACGACACCCAACTTCTTCGACGTCGCGGGGCTGGACGTTCGGGAGGGCCGCGCCTACACGGAATGGGACCGCGAAGGCACGCAGAAGGTCGCAGTGGTTAGTACGTCGTTCGCCCAGCAGGCCTGGCCAGGTCAGAGCGTTGTCGGCCGTTGCCTGTTCGTCAGCGGTGCCGCCGACTGCACAACGGTGGTCGGCGTGGTGGAACCCGCAGTGAACTGGACTCTGCCTGAAGCGGACCCGGTCTACTACCTGCCCATCTCCCAGGCGTCAGCCGATCCGACTCTGTCCGGATGGACGAGCATCCAGCGTGCGCTGATCGTCCGAACCGTCTCAAGCCCCGGGCGCGTCGAGGCGCCGGTGCTGGCCGCCCTGGCCGAGCTGTTTCCGGAACTGCCGGGACACCACGTCCGGAACCTCTCCACCCAGTTCGCATCGCGCATTCGCACCTGGCGAACCGGAACCCGCCTGTTCGCCGCCTCCGCGATGCTCGCCGTCTTGCTCGCCGCCATCGGGCTCTATGCCGTCATCGCGTTCGGCGTACGGCAGCGTGAGCACGAGTTCGGCATCCGGCGCGCCCTGGGCGCCAGGGCGTCCAACCTCCTGCGCATGGTGCTGGCGCGCGGCTTCGCCCTGGCGGCGGCCGGTGTCGCCGCCGGTACGCTCGCCGCGCTTTGGGCCGGCAAGTTCGTCGAGCCGCTGCTCTTCGATGGCCGGACTCCCCGCGACCCGCTGGCGTTCGCCGTCGCGGCGCTGGTGCTCCTGGCGATCGCGGTGATGGCCTCGTTCCTGCCGGCTCGCCGGGCGGCCCGCGCCGATCCGCGGCGGGCGCTGGAAGCGGAGTAGCGCCGCGAACCGCAGCCTCGGCGCCCCGACTCAAGCACTGCCGGCGCCTCTTGCAGTCAATACTACGACTGCATAGACTGCATTCTGTTGACTGCACCGTGAGGAAGCTCGATGAAGACGATGACCATTCGCAACGTGTCACCGGACCTGGCGGCGGCCCTCGAGGAGGAGAAGAGCCGACGGGGTCTCTCTCTCAATCGGACCGTACTCACCCTGATGAGCGAGGCCCTCGGCGTTTCAGACGAGGCGGAAAGAGGCAACGGACTTCGTCGTCTGGCCGGCACATGGACGGAGGACGAGTTCCGCGAGTTTGAAGAGGCCGTTCGGCCCTTCCGGGAGATCGACGAGGAACTCTGGAGGTGACAGGGATCTGTGTCGACACGTCGGCCTACAGCAACTTCCGCCGCGGCGAAACGCAAGTCGTCGAGCAGATCGATCGAGCTCGCTGGATAGGCGTTCCGAGCATCGTCGTTGGCGAACTGCACGCGGGCTTTCGCGTGGGATCCCGGTTCGATCAGAATCTCGGTGATCTCGGGGAGTTTCTACGTCAGCCCGTCGTGCAAGTCCTGGCCGTCGACGAACAAGTCGCCCGCATCTACGGTGAGATCGTCTCGGAACTGCGCGCGGCGGGCCGTCCGCTGCCTACGAACGACATCTGGATTGCCGCCACCGCGGTCCGGTTTGGCGCGACCGTGCTGACCTTCGACGCCCACTATCGAGAGATCGGCCGTGTCGGCTCGATCGTGCTCGGCGGCGCCTGAGCACCACCGCGGAGCTGACCCGCCAGAGCGGCGGCTTCGTCAAGGAGCGTCCGCATGCCCCCGCCGTCCAGCCAGTCGAGTCTGAACATGCGGTAGCTGGCATCCGCCCTGAGTCCGTTGAGCCGCGCCAGCTCCACCACCCCGGGCTCCTCCGCTGACGACTCGCGGTCGATCGGCTTCCGAATCTCGTCGCACCAGACGGCCAGCAGGTCGCCGAGGACGTTCGCGTCGTTCAGTGTGCCAAGCACATCCTGCAGACGCTTGCAGCGATCAACGAGGGCGACCGCAACTTCGCTCTCCGTCCTCACCGGTTCGACGAGGTAGCGGAGCCGCTTGCCGGCGATGCGTACCCTGTGCGGGCCCCGCTTCCGGTCGTCGCCAATGCCGCTGACCCGAGCCTCCAGCTTGCCACCGATCCAATCCAGCCGCTCGGCCAGCGCGTGGGCGTACGGCGGGCCAGCGTCTTCCGCCGGTACCCGGCCGGCCACGCGCGACTCGAAGCCGCCGGCCCACGCGGCGAACTCGCTGCACACTGCCCCGTTCTCGTCGCCCGATTGCGCTCGCAACGCCGAACGAAGGCGCGACTCGACCCACTCATAGCCGGGCCGGTGCTCCGGCTCCAACTCATCGACCTGTTCCTCCAGCCACTCGAGCGCCACTTCGGCATCGCGACTGGAGCCGGTCCGCTTCTGGAACCCACCGAGCGTCCGCCGGTCCCGCTTCTTCACCACGCCACGCAGCAGTCCCTTCCAGGCACTCGCGGTGCTCCGCAGCCGCCGGATCGAGACCCTGAAGTCGTGGAGACCCTCGGCGTCTTCCGAGTCGAGGCAACGCGGCGCGGCCTCGCGCGCCTGGGCAACCAGATCGAGAGCGATGAGACGTACGGCCTCCGCCGCGTTCCGCCGCAGCAGATCGGTCGGCAGAGGCATTCCGTCAGTATAGGAAGGCGCCATGAAGACGATCATCGAACCTTTCCGGATCAAGGCGGTCGAGCCGATCCGTCTCGCCAGTCCCGAGCAACGGGAAGAGGTGCTCCAGGGCGCCGGCTTCAACCTGTTCAAGATCGCGGCGGAACACGTGCTGATCGATCTCCTGACGGACAGCGGCACCGGCGCCATGAGCGCGCAGCAGTGGGCCGCCGTCATGCGCGCGGACGAGAGCTACGCCGGCTCCACCAGCTTCCTCCGCCTGCGCGAGACGGTCGAGGAGATCATGGGGTTCGAGCGGATGCTGCCGACCCACCAGGGGAGAGCCAGCGAGCGGATCCTCTTCGACCTGATCGGCGGCGACGGCAGGATCGTGCCGAACAACGCCCACTTCGACACGACCCGGGCGAACATCGAACACAGCGGCGCCCGGGCGGTCGACCTCGGCATACCCGAGGCGACCGATCCCACGAACCGTCACCCGTTCAAGGGCAATCTCGATCTGGACCGGCTGGAGTCGCTGCTTGCCGCCGACAGTGCGCGCGTACCCGTCGTCATGTGCACGGTGACGAGCAACACGAGCGGCGGCCAGCCCGTGAGCCTGGAGAACCTCCGAGCGACCCGGGAACTGTGCCGCCGGCACGGCGTGCCGTTGTTCCTGGATGCCTGCCGGTTCGCCGAGAACGCCTGGTTCATCAAGCAGCGGGAGGCGGGACAGCAGGACCGATCCGCGCGCGACATCGCGCGCGAGATGTTCGACCTCGCCGACGGCGCCACGATCAGCGCCAAGAAGGACGGAAT
This sequence comes from Acidobacteriota bacterium, assembly GCA_011525365.1. Lineage (GTDB taxonomy): Bacteria > Acidobacteriota > Thermoanaerobaculia > Multivoradales > Multivoraceae > Multivorans. The sequence goes on along the minus strand of WTGQ01000002.1, from coordinate 418,795 downwards.
CGTCAACATCGGGGGGCTGCTGCTGCTACGCGACGACGAGCTGTTCCGTCGAGCCAGCGAACTGACGATCCTGACCGAGGGCTACGTCACCTACGGGGGCCTCGCCGGACGCGATCTCGAAGCGATGGCGCAGGGCTTCCAGGAAGTGCTCGACGAGGACTACCTGCGCTATCGGATCAGAAGCACGACGTACGTCGGCGAAAAGCTGCTGGAGGCCGGCATCCAAATCGTCGAGCCGCCGGGCGGCCACGCGATCTACATCGATGCCTGCCGGTTCTGCCCGCACCTGTCCCGCGGGCAGCTTCCCGGCCAGGCGCTCGTCGTCGCTCTCTACCGGCATGCCGGCATCCGCACGTGCGAGGTGGGCACCGTCATGTTCGGCGCGCGGCAACAGCCGCCCCTCGACCTGGTTCGTCTGGCCGTGCCGCGGCGGGTCTACACGCAATCCCACATGGACTACGTCGTGGAAGCACTGGTGGAGTTGTACGCCGAGCGCGAGCGGATTCGGGGGCTGCGAATCGTCGACGCGCCGGAAGCCCTGCCGCACTTCTCGGCGAGCTTCGAGGAGATCTAGGCCGTTCGCGGCAAGATGCGGAACAAGCCGTACGCCGCCGCCAGCGCACCGATGCCGAGGACGGCCGCGGCGCCGAAACGCCCGTAGAGCGCCATGCCGGTCCCGAACAGCGCGGCGTAGACAGCGGCGCAGCCGAGCATCCAGGCGAGCAGCGCCGCCGTGGCGCTGCCGGGCTCACCCGCTTGTGTCTCGACGACCCGCCGCCAGCCCCGCGCGAAGGGGCGGACGCGGTCGTAGAACGACTGCAGGACCGCCGTCTCCGTCGGCCGGGTGGCCATCGTCACGCCGAACCAGACCACCGTGGTGAGCCCGACGCCGAGCAGGAGCTGTGCCGCTGGCGGCGGCAGCGTCAGCCCAACGGCCTCATGGACGAACTGGAACCACACCGCCACCGCGAACGAGATGACCATCGCCGAGATCTCCGACCAGGCGTTGATCCGCCACCAGAACCAGCGCAGCAGGAAGATGAGTCCTGTACCGGCGCCGATCTGGAGCAGGATCTGGAACGCCTGCATCGCGTTCTCGAGCCACAGCGCGACCACCGCCGCCAGCGCGACCAGGGCGATCGTCGACAGCCGGGCGACCAGGACGTAGTGCGACTCGCCTCGGCCCGGCCGGACGAAGCGCCGGTACACGTCGTCCACGATGTAGGAGGCGCCCCAGTTGAGATGCGTCGAGATCGTCGACATCAGCGCCGCCGCCAGCGACGCGACGACGAGGCCGAGCAGGCCGTGCGGCAAAAAGACGAGCATCGCCGGGTAGGCGAGATCGTGCCGGATGATCGACGGGTCGAGATGGGGGAACGCCTCGGCGATCGAGTCCAGTGTCGGATAGACGACGAGCGAAGCAAGCGCGACCAGGATCCACGGCCAGGGCCGCAGAGCGTAGTGGGCGATGTTGAACCACAGGGTGGCGCCCATCGAGTCCCGCTCGCTGCGCGCGGCGAGCATGCGCTGGGCCGCGTAGCCGCCGCCGCCCGGTTCGGCGCCCGGGTACCAGGTCGACCACCACTGGACGGCGATCGGGATCAGGAAGACGGTTGCGGCCGTCTCCCAGTCCGCGAAGTCGGGCAGCAGGGCGAGACGCGCGGCGATGTCGGGATTCGTTACGAGCCCGGAGATACCGCCGACGGCCGGGTGCGCCAGCGCGTACCAGGCGGCGGCGACCGAGCCCGTCATCGCGATGACGAAGAGCATGAGGTCGGTGACGACGACGCCCCACAGGCCGGAGGTCGCGGAGTACACCGCGGTCACCGCTGCTGCGACGAGCACCGTCGTGTACTTGTCGGCCCCGAGCAGGACGCCGCCGATCTTGATCCCGGCCAGCAGCACCGCCGCCATGATCATCACGTTGAAGAACACGCCCAGGTACACGGCACGGAAGCCGCGCAGGAAGACCGCCGCCCGCCCCGAGTAGCGCAACTCGTAGAAGCCGATGTCGGTGAAGACCCCGGAGCGCCGCCACAGCTTCGCGTAGAAGAACGTCGTGCACATGCCGGTGATCAGGAACGCCCACCACATCCAGTTGCCGGCGACGCCGCCGTTCCGCACCAGGTCCGTCACCAGGTTCGGCGTATCGGTCGAGAACGTCGTCGCGACCATCGACGTGCCGAGCAGCCACCACGGCAGGTTCCGCCCGGCCAGGAAGAACTGCCCGGTGCCGGCGCCGGCGCGCCGGGCGAAAACGAGTCCGACGGCAAGGACGAGCGCGCCGTAGGCGGCGAGGACGGTCCAGTCGAGACTGTTCAGGCGCATCCTGGGTTTGCCCTTGAGAGCACATGCGGCGTGACCGCACCGCCCTCAGTAGCTTCAGTCCGGATGCAGTAGAGAACCGCGCAAAGGCAACGCCGTATCTCTGGGTGCGCGGACCTTCTGGTCCGCATCCGGGCGACTGCCGCGAAGCGGCTGAGCCCGAGAATGCAGCCGCCGGCCCTAGGGCCGGCGACGTTGTTTCCCGCCGCCTGCGGCGGCAGCGGACCAGAAGGTCCGCGCACCCAGAGAACCGCATCGGCGTGGCGGAATTCTCTACATGCAGATGACATGGCGTCACCGCGGGCCGGCGTCGCTTCGGTTGGACTGCCCTGCTGCAGTCCGGCAGGTGCGCGGGGTGTCAAGCGGGTCTCCGGGACGCTCGTTCGCCGAACCACTCGCTCAGGTTGGCCGGGTAGTCGCCCGCGTCAATGCACTGTTGCAAGGTCGAAGCGACAGGCGGCAGGTCGCCGGGGTAGGTCAGGCCGGCAGTGCTCTGCGTCATCGGCAGGAGCCCGACGCGTGCAGACCCTTGGTCGATCAGGTGTCCGACCGTCTCGCTCAGCAGGAACTCGTCTTGCAGCGGATCATCGAGGCACGCATGGAAGTCGGCAAACGCGGCTTCGAGGAGCCCGAAGATCGAGGGTTGGAAGGCCCACAGGTTCATTGAGCACAGCGTGTCGCTCGCGAACTCCCTTGTTTCTCTATCGCCGTCGCGGCCGAAGAGGCCCGTTTCCGTGAGTCTCACGCCATAGACCTCGTCGATCCCCTCCAGGGTCGAATCATGGCCAGCCGTGAGGATGCCGCGATTGACGCCGCTCGTGCGGGAGACGCCGGTGCGGTGGAGTTCGTACGCCGCGAGGAAGTGCGAGTTCTCGCCGCCGTCCAGCAGGCCCGCGACACGCCGGCCGAACGCCTCAATAGCCCTTGGGCCGTAGAAGTCGTCCGCATTGACGACCAGGAAGGGTTCCTCAACCTTCTTCCGCAGCGCGAGGACGGCGTGGCCGGTTCCCCATGGTTTGGCTCTCCCGGCCGGCGGCGCCGCGCCGCTCGGCAGGTCGTCGAGGCTCTGGATCACAGAGTCGACGGGAACCGCCCCGCCGGCCCGTTCGGCCGCCCGGCTCATGAGCTGGTCGTTCCAGTCCGCCGACGTCACGAACACGACCTTGCCGCAACCGGCGCGGACGGCATCGCAGATCGCGTACTCGAAGAGCACCTCGCCGTTCGGACCGACCGGTTCCAGCGTCTTCGGACGGCCAAACCTCGCCGAGCGGCCGGCGGCGAGGATCGCCAGGGTCAGACCACCGCTCAAGCGGCTCGATGCCTCTCGACCACCGCCATGTCGAGCTCGACGCCCAGTCCGGGCCCCGTCGGCGGTTCGATGAACCCGTTCTCGAACTTGATCGGTTCCACGAAGATGTCGCTGTGCAGGTCGTTCGTGTTGAACTCCTGGATCAGGAAGTTCGGTGAGCAGGTATCGAGCTGTATCGCCGCCGACGCAGCGACCGGGCCGCAGTACATGTGCGGCGCGATCATCGCGTAGCGGGTCTCGGCCATGCCGGCGATCTTCTTCGCCACGAGGAGGCCGCCGCACTGGCCGACGTCGAGCTGGAGGATCTGCGCCGCCTGCTTTTCAAGCACCTCGGCGAACTCGAACATGTTGACCAGCCGCTCCCCGGTCGCGATGGGGATGCTGGTGTGAGCCGCGACGCGGGCCATCTCGTCGACGTTCTCGGGCGGCACCGGCTCCTCGAAGAAGAACGGGTCGAACTCCTCCAGGATGTCGGCGACCCGCAGCGCCACCGCGGTCGAGAACTGGCCGTGAGTGCCGATGCCGATCTCCAACTCGTCGCCGACCGCGTCCCGCATGGCGCCGAAGATCGTCGCCACGTGGCGGATCGTCTTCAGCGAGTAGTCCCGCGGCGGCCCGGTGATCGGCGAGAACGGGTCGAGCTTGCAGCAGGTGATGCCGCGGTCGACCAGTTCCTGCGCCCGTTCGCCGGCAAGGGACGGGTTCTCCCAGATGCCGGAGCTGTTCAGGTAGGCGTAGGCCCGGAGCTTGTCGTGGTACCTGCCGCCGAGGAGGTTGTAGACCGGCTGGTTCGTCGCCTTGCCGATCAGGTCCCAGCACGCCATCTCGATCGCCGAGAACGCCGGCACGCCGTACAGCCCCGGGTGGCTGTAGTCGTGCAGCGTGGTCTTCATCCGCTGCCAGATCTTCTCGATGTCGAATGGGCTCTGGCCGACCACGAAGCGGTCGAACAGGTCGTTCAGCAGTTCGATCTGCGGCTTCAGGTTCGTCGCGCCGCCGGAGACCCGCTCGCCCAGGCCGACCAGGCCCTCGTCCGTCCTGAGCTGAATGAACAGCCACTTCCGGTGGCCGATCGGCGGGTCGATGTTGTCGATCAGGATCGTCTCGAGTTCGGTGATCTTCATGTTCGACGCCTCGGAGTGTTGAGCCAGCGCCGCGGCCGCCTGCCGCGCCGCGGTCAGGCCGGTGCTCATACCGGCCGCCGCGATTCCCGCGCTGGAAAGGAAGCCGCGTCTGGTGATCATTGCAGGCGGTCTGACTCTACGCGCAGCACCGTCCTGCCCGTGCGGGCAAGGTCCGGGAAGCTCGGCCGAGCTTCGGCATCGACTCACTGACAGCACTCCGTGCTAGCATCCGTCTCGCGATGGGTTCCGTCATCACCGTCCGCGACATCGACCCGGGAGACAAGGCCTGGCTGAGGCAGGAGGCCCGCCATGTCGGTCTCTCGATGGAAGAGTACGTTCGCCGGCTCATCCACGAGAAACGCGAGAAGACGGAACAGCGCCTCAAGCCTTCCGAGGTGTTCAGGAGGCACTTCGGTCCAGAGCGCGGGGTCGAGTTGCCACCCCGCCGGCGATATCGACACAAGCCGGTCAGCTTCGCGGACGACGGCGAGGGGTGAGCCCTCCCATCGCGTGGCTTCTCGACACGAACGTCGTGTCGGAGATGATGCGCCCGCACCCTGACCCGCGCGTATCCGAGTTCCTCGACAGCATCGCCGCAGAGGGAATGGGTCTCTCGCCCATCACCATCTGGGAGATCCTCGACGGCATCGGCCGACTCGATTCCGGAAAGCGGCGCGAGAACCTTGCCTCCCGCTTTCAGAGCGTCCTCGAGGAGTGCTTCGACCAGCGGATACTCAGTTGGACCGTCGACGACGCCAGGGCGTGCGCGCGGATCATGGAAGAGAAGCGTCGAAGGGGCGAACCGCTCGACGACCACATACCGGATGCCTTTCTGGCCGCGATGGCCGCAACTCGCGGCTTGACCCTCGTGACGAGGAACACGAGAGAGTTCCGCAACACGGGTGTGGAAGTCGTCGATCCGTGGGCGGACCGAGCCTGTTAACGGCGGGCCGGAGCTCTAGGTCTCGACCTTGCTCATCAGCCGCGCGTCGGTCACCGGGAAGTGGCAGAGCGTTTCGTCGCAGGCCTGGTAGTCGACCAGGAGCGTCGCCACAACGCCTCGGCCCTCTAGCGGCACTTCGACGCGGAAGTCGCCGTGCATCCGGCCCTGGCCGTCCACCTTGGGCAGCACGGGGTCGCCGGCGACCTGGAGGCCGAAGCCGGCCGGCGCCCTCACGCCGAACTCGAACTCCGCGTCGGAACCGGGGGCGTAGATCCAGAAGCCCGGTTCGAGCCTGAAGTCGAGGACGGCCAACGTGGTTTCGCCGTCGGTCGTCGTCGACATGGTCACCTCGACCGCGGGACTCACGGTGACGGAGAGGTTCTCCAACTCGCCTCCGTCCACCGCGAACCGGGAGGAGCTGAGCAGGTCCGACCCTCCCGGGCCCTGGGCGGCCCGGAAGCGGTAGCCGCCCCAGTCGGAGGCGAACAGCGAGTCGCCGGTCTCGTCGAGCCAGCCCTGCCAGTCGTCGGCGGAGTCGTGGCTCAGGCCGGTGTAGCGGCTGAGCAAGCGCTGCGCGCGCTCGGGCTCGACGCCCTCGCGCAGGTCGGCGACGGCGCGTTCCAACAGGGCCGGGTCATTGTTCGCGATTCCCACCGCCCTGGCGTCCTCGTCGATCCGGAAGCGTCCGTCGAGCCGGAAGTAGGCCTTGCCGCCGTACTCGCTGCCGATGCGGGCGCCGTCCCAGTAGAGGTACGGCTCGTTCTCCGCGTACCAGGCCTGTCGCTCTTCGCGGTCGCCGCGCGCCGCTTCGGGAACCGCGTCGCCGAAGCTGAACGCGAGGCCGCGTTCCTGGGCCTCCTTCACCTTCTCCGGCGTGTCGTAGTACTCCTTCATGTCCTCGGTTTCGTAGTTGTCGAGGAGCGCGAGGCTGGTCGCCAGCCCCTCCCGGGGACGGGCCTCACGAGTCGTCAGGATCGGATGGTCCCTGAAGCCGTGGATGTAGTGGACCGCGTTGATCAGCAGTCGCTGGCCAGTCTCGGTCATCTCGTCCGGAGTGCCGTAGAACCCCCACTGCAGCAGCCGGCCCTGGCGGCCGATGGCGAAGTAGTCCGGACCCTTCAGGTGCATACCGCCGGCGATCCACTCCGTGTCGGGTGAGTCGAGGAAGCCGTCGCCGGTCGTCACCACGCCGGCCTCGCTCTTGTCCGGCCGCTCACCGACCGGCAGGTTCAGGGTGTCCCATTCCTTCTTGAGGACCTTGACCGTGGTCATCGTGTCCGGGACGTCCTCCATCAACTCGTAGTACTTGTACTTGGGCGGGGTCGGCACCTCCTCAAGCGCCAGCTCGATCGGCAGAGGTCCCTGGAAGATCGGATGGCCTAACTTCGGATCGGACGTGGACTGTGGCACGACAGCCCTGGAGAACAGGCATAGTCACCCGTATCGCCAGCCGAGCAGCAGGTTCAGGTCGTCCGAGATGCGCGCGCCCTGGCCGCCGATCAGGACGGTGGGCATGGACAGGGTCTCCAGCGTGACTCCCTCCGCTCCCGGGATCGTCTTGATCCGCTCCTCCGACCGGTCGATCGTCTGGCCGTCGACGATCAGGACGTCCGCGTCGCTGAGGTCGGCCTTCGCCAGATCGTTGCGGGGGATGCTCCGCACGTCGAAGTGCTCCGCGAGCATCGCGTGGTAGGCGTCCGCGTGGGGGGTGCCGGCGTCGCCGGCGTAGACGACGCGGAGGTGAGGCGCCGGCTCGGCGCTGCACGCCAACGTGAGCAGCATCGCGGTTGTCGCCAGGAGGCCAAACAGTCTTTCTCGTCTCATGGGTACATCCTCATCGCGTTTTGAACGAACAACAGTCTAGACGGTGTGGCAATCCCGAAGCCGGCACTTCGCGCCGGATGCGGGTCAGAAGACCCGCGCACCCAGCGCGATCGCCGGCCAGTTCCATACAAGCCAGAACTCCGACGTAGTCCTAGCAACAGCCGGGCCGTTGCTGATCCGACGCCGTCGGCGTGTCCAGCGAGTACACGTTGAACTGCCTGAGCGGCGGCGAGTAGATGTGGAGCGTGATCAGGTCCTCGCCCGCCGGCTGCGTGTTCGCGACCTGGTGGCAGTCGTCCTCCTCCGAGGCGCAGACGCGGCCCGCCCCGTGCTCGCGGCGACCGCAGGGGCAGATGAGACCGGACGGCGTCGGCTCGAACGCCGTCTCGGTCGCCACGCCTTCGACGACGCGGAAGGCGCAGCTCGAGCCACGATGGTCGTGGATCGGGGTCCGCTGTCCGCTGGACCAGCACAGGCAGACGAGTTCGTACCAGTCCGACTCGGCGATCCGGTTCCGCCGGTAGCCATTCGCACCGAAGCGGCAGGCGGCGCCGAGGTCGGACCGGGTCACCGCGATGTCGCCCAGCAGACCGCTCAGGACCTCCAGGTCGGCAGGGCCGTCGAGCGACCCCAGGTAATCCAGCAGCGGACCGAGGCGGCCCGCGGACGACCCCGAGTTCACGTCAACGCCCTCCTACATCGACCACCTGACCCCGAACTGCGCCGAGCGCTGCGCTCCGCGCGTCCGGATCCGGGGCCAGTCGTCGCGCGTCACGGTGCCGGGCTCACCGAGACGGCCACGATTGTTGTAGCTGCGCAGACCGTCCATCTCGATCGCGTTTGTCCGGTCGGTGGCGTTGAAGACGTCGAGGAAGACGAGAAGGCCGTGTCGTTCCCCGACGGTGAAGTTCCTGGCGAGGCGCACGTCGGCCGAGAAGTAGTCCGGCGCGTTTCTGCTGTTGAAGCCCTCGAAGAGAATCGTCGGATAGGCGGGAAAGCCCCCGGGTGAGCGGATGAACTCGCTGTCCCGGACGGTGTAGGGAGTGCCGGACCGGTAGTCCAGGAACCCCGACAGTTGGAAGCCCCAGGGCAGGTTCCCTACGGCTGAGAGCTTGTAGCTGTGCTCCACCTCGGTGTTGAGCGGACCATTGAACAGCGCGGGCGGGTCGTCCAGACCCTCATAGCGCGCCGCCCGGTTGAGGGTGGAGTTACCCGAGATCAGGTCGAAGAACGAACTGCCGACCGCGTCCTGGTTGGTGTAGCTCACGTGCACCAGGGAGCCGTTGGCAAACCGGCGCTTGAACTCGAGCTCGACATCGAGAACCTCGCTGTAACCCGTGTTGGTGTAGAGGCGGATCGGTCCCCTGGTGGGATCGGGCCGCGCTCCGTCGAGCTCGAACGACTGCCTGTTCAGGAAGTCCGTAAAGAAGAGGCCATCGCTGTCGGAGCCGATGACGTGAATGCTCAACGTGTTGCGCTCACCGAGCTGGCGCTCGTAGCCCACGGTCCACTTGACGATCTCCGGCAGATAGAGGTTCGGATCGACGATCCTTTCGGAAGTTGCGGTTATGCCCGTCGGGTCCATTTCGCCAGTCGCGGGATCGATCGGCACGCCAAAGAGGAGCGCGGGCCGCAGAGCCCCCGTGTGGCCGATCAGGTTCGTTCGATCGTGGTAGATGCCGGCGCCGAAACGGAACACGGAACGGCCGTTCCCCTGAACATCGACGGCAGCGCCGAGCCGCGCCTCGAGCGTCTGATCGTCGACCAGGTTGTTCCGGTCGTAGCGTCCGCCCAGATTGAACGTCCAGCGCTCGTTCACGAACCAGTCGTCCTGGATGAAGAGATGGGTGTTCGTGACCGAGGCGTCGATGTCGGTCGCGAACTGGTAGACGCCACTGGCCGGAGGGGTAGAGAAGTCGGGAGCGAACCCGTGGCTCCAGTTGCGCCACGCCGGCTGCTCGGTACGCTGACCGAAGCGCTCCACGCCGACCCCGGCACGCAGGGAGTGATCGCCCCGAAGCCAGGACAGGCGTTCCTTCCACTGGAAGCTCTCGAGCGTGTTGTCGACTGCGGGGCCAATGGCGCCTTGCATGTTGAAGACGAGATCGCCTTCGTCGAAGTAGAGACGCAGTTGCCGCAACGGATTCGAGGATGTCTCCATGCTCCGGTCGGACCCAATCTGTCCCACCACGGATTCCAGCGTCATGTCCGACCCCACGGTGGCTACATGGCGCACGGAAATGCCCAGGGAGTCGTTGGCATGATCCTGCTGCTCAACGTCTTCCAGGCGGGCGCGGAACAGCGAGTGCGAAACGTCGGCCCGCTCGCTGACCCAGTTCCCCGACACGGTCAGGTCGTTCGAGTCCGAGAACTGGTGGGTCAGTTTGCCGGTCAGGCGGTCGCGGTTGGTGACGTTGGCGGTCAGCCCCAACTCGGGCGGCACGGCCCGTATGTAGACATGGCTCTGGTTGTAGTTGTAACCCATCTCCAGATCGTCGTATTCGTAGCTGGTGAAGAAGTGGGTCGTGCCCCGGTTGACGGGGCCGCCAAGGGTCAGCGAGGCCTGTCTCCGCGTGAAGTCCTGTCCCTCCAACTGCTCCGCGTCGTCCGCGGTCGCCCCGGTGAACCCCGGCTCCACCAGCCCGTCGTGCGCTTGCTGAATCGTCGCCGAAGCGTTGTACTGGTCGGCGCCGGAGCGGGTGATGATGTTGATCACGCCCCCGGACGCGTTGCCGTACTCGGCCGAGAACATGGAGGTCGACACCTGGACCTCCTGGATGGCGTCCAGGTTGTAGGTCTGCAGCGCCGTTCCCGTCGAGAAGCTCGATCCCATCTGGCCGGCGCCGGCGGAAGCCCGGGGCCCGGCCCGGGTCTCGGACGTGGCCAGATCGTCGTAGTTCAGGTCGCTCAGGTCGTTGTTCGCCACACCGTCGATCAGGAACTGGTTCTGGTTCATGCGCGCCCCGTGAACACTGAAGCTGTTGTTCGGCGCACTGTTCTCCAGGGCGCCGACAGACAGCCCCCCGTGGACCCCGGGGAGGATCTTCAGCACGTCCAGGAAACTCCGGTTCGGTAACGGCAGGCTCTGGATTTCCTCGAAGGTGATGTACTTGTTCACCCGGGAATCGACCGACTCGATCTGCGGCCGCTCGGAGACGACGGTGATCTCCTCGCTCACTTCCGCGGTGGCCGCGAGTTCGAAGTTCACGCGCTGAAGGCTGCCCACGCGCACCGCGAGCGATACGGGCGGCGCGGCGTAGCCGGTGGCCTCCACCGAAACCTGGTAGGTCGCGGGGCGCACGTTCGTCGCGTTGTAGAATCCGTCGGCGTCGGTGGTGAGGACGAGCGGATCCTCGATCTCCTGCGATTGCAGGATGACCGTCGCTCCGGAGACGGCGGCCCCCTCGCTGTCCGTCACGTGGCCGAGCACCTGGCCGGTGGGACCCTGGCCCGCGGCCGGCATGGCTACCAGCAGCAGGACGGCCAGCATCACGGCCCAGCCCACCGTCCGCGCGTGTCGAGTTCTCGTGTGGTTGAACATGTCGCTTGCTCCCTTCCGGTTCCTGGCCTTCGCGATCCTGAAGCTGCCCCGCCGGAGGTCTTCCGACCCCGCTTACCGGGCACACTTCAAACGGCAAGGACAGGCTACGGGCAGGCCATGCCCGATAGCTTGATCCAAACGTCAGCCGAAGTTGATCGGACTTGAAGCGGTAAGCAACCGGAACGTGAGCCCGTCCGTTAGGATCCGTCGGTGATCTTCTACTTCGGTCCCTTCGTGCTGAAGCCCGAGCAGTACGGCCTCGAGGTGGCCGGACAGCCGCGCCAGCTTCAGCCGAAAGTGTTCGAATTGCTGGCCTTCCTGGTCGCCAACCGGGACCGGGTCGTGTCCAAGGAAGAGCTGCTGCGGAACATCTGGCACGACGCCTACGTGTCGGAAGCGGCGATTAGCCGCGCGGTCAGCGAGGTGCGCAAGGTCCTCCGAGCCGGCGGCGGCAGCGCCGACTGGATCACCACCGTCTACGGGCGCGGATTCCGCTTCGTCGGCCCGGTGATCGAGGACCTGGCCGCGCCGGACGGCGCCTCCGCGGTCCCGGACTCGCCGCCGGAGGAAGAGCGGAGGATCTCGATCGCCGTCCTGCCGTTCGCCGACCGCAGCCCGCAGCGCGATCAGGCTCACCTCTGCGAGGGGATGGCCGAGGAGATCCTCCACCGCCTCGCGCACGTCGTCGGCCTCCGGGTCGCCGCCCGCGGCGTGTCCTTCCAGTACGACGCGCTGGCCGACCCCCGCGAAGTCGGGCGGCAGATCGGCGCCGACCTGGTGCTGGAGGGCACGGTCCGCAAGGAGGGTGACGAACTGCGCATCGGCGTCGAAGTGACCGACGCGCGGACCGGGCTTCAGGTCTGGTCGGAGCAGTGGCAGCGGCACTCGCAGCAGGTCTTCGCCTTGCAGGACCAGACGGCGACCCTCATCGCCGAGACCCTGGAACTGCGCCTGGCGCCGGATGCGCCGCGGCACGAGGCGCGGCGCACCGCGTCGAGCCAGGCCTACGACCTCTACCTGCGGGGCCGCAGTCTCTACCACCAGGCGCGCAAGAAGACCTACTACGAGGCGCGGCGGCTGTTCGCGGAGGCGATCCAGCTCGATCCCGAGTACGCCCTGGCCCACGCGGCGTCCGCCCACTGCTCCGCGTATCTCTACCTGTTCCACGAGCCGAGCGCGGAGAACCTGCGGCTCGCCGACGAGTCGAGTTCGCGGGCCCTGGAACTGGCGCCGGAAGTCGCGGAGGCGCACTCGGCAAGGGCGATGACCCTCAGCACGAACGGCCGGCTGGAGGAGGCCGAAGTCCACTTCCGGCGCGCCCTGGAACTCGATCCGCTGAGCTTCGAGGCGAACCACAACTTCGCCCGTCACCGCTTCTCCCAGGGTCAGATGGAGGAAGCGGTCACGTTCTTCTTCCGGGCGATCGAGGCTGATCCGACGGCTTACGCCCCCTGCTCCATCTGCGCCTCGGCTCTCTCGACGCTGGGCCGGAAGACCGAAGCGACCCGACTCCAGGAACTCACGATGGCCAGGGTGCAAAGGCGCCTGCTGCGCTACCCCGACGACCAGCGCGCGATCTACATGGGCGCGGTCTCCCTTGCCCGTAACGGTCAGGCCGGCGAGGCCCTGGAGTGGGCCGCGCGGGCGGAGGCCCTGGATCCGCAGGATGCCGTGGCGCTCTACAACCTCGCCTGCGTGGCGTGCGTATGCGGTGATGCGGAAGGCGGCCTGCGGTACCTGGAATCGGCGATCACGCACGGTTATCCGCACCTGAGCTGGATCGAGAACGATGCCGACCTGGCGGCGTTGCGGGCGGATTCGCGGTTCGAGGAGGTGGTGGCCCCGTTGCGGGGAGCCGCGGCACGGGCTGCCGGCTGAGGTCGCCGCTTCGCGGCGGCGCCTTCTGGCCGCCTGCGGCGGCAGCGGGTCAGAACCCGGCTGGCGCGTCCCCGCGCCAGCCGCGTCACAGTCCGAGCGCCCGTCTCGGGCGGTCGGATGTCAGACCCGCGCACCCAGTGGGCAGAGCTTGCACGGGTTGGCCCCGGGCAGGCACACTCGCGCTTCACCCGGATAACTCGAAGGACGGAACGGATGCTCGAACTTGGTCTTGACGGCAAGGTGGCGATCGTCACCGGCGGCAGCGATGGGATGGGGTTGGCGACCGCGCGTCGACTCGTCAGCGAGGGGGCCCGCGTTGCCATCTGCGCGCGGCGGGTGGAGAACCTGGAGCGGGCCGCGGACGAGCTGCGCGCTGTCGGCGGCGGCGACGTGTTCGCCCAGCCCGCCGATGTCACCTCAGCCAGCGACGTCGACCGCTTCATCGACGCGGCGACGGCCGAGTTCGGCGGCGTCGACATTCTGGTCAATAACGCCGGCGCCTCGGCCGCCCAGGGCCTCGAGGCGCTGGGCGACGACGCCTGGATGGCCGACATCGAACTCAAGGTGATGGGTGCGGTGCGGTTCTGCCGCGGCGTCGTCCCCTCGATGCGCGGGCGCGGCGGGGGCGCGATCGTCAACGCGACGATCGGCGGCGGCAAGGCGGCGCCGGCGCGGGCGCTGCCGACCAGCGTCACCCGGGCCGCCGGCATCAACCTGACCAAGTCGCTCGCCAACGAACTCGCCGCCGACAACATCCGCGTCAACACGATCTGCATCGGCCTGATCAAGAGTGAGCAGTGGGTGCGCCGGGCGGAAGGCCAGGGCGTCGACGTCGAGTCGGTCTACGAGGCGATGGGCAAGCGGGTCCCCCTGGGCCGCGTCGGCGAGGCCGAGGAGTACGCCGACCTGATCGCGTTCCTGGTCTCGGAACGCGGCGCCTACATCACCGGAACGGCGATCAACCTGGACGGCGGGCTCTGTCCCGTGGTCTAACCTGCCAGCACAAGCCGGACAAGGAGCGGAACGTGAAAGTAGCGATGCAGCGGAACCCCTTCAACCGCCGGGACCTGATCGAGGAACAGGGCTTCGAGGTCGTGGAGGGTGTCTGCCGGAGCGAGGACGACCTCGCCGACCTGCTGTCCGACGCCGACGGCGCCCTGATCGGCGTCATGCCACTGACGTCGCGCTCCGTGCTCGAGCGCTGTCCGAAGCTCAAGGTGGTCAGCCGGCTGGGTGTCGGCGTCGACTCGATCGACCTCGACGCCGCCACCGAACTCGGCATCCTGGCGACGAACGTGCCCGGGTCGAACACGACCGAAGTGGCGGACCACGCGATGGCGCTGATGCTCGCGCTGACCCGGTGCGTGGTCGACGCCGCCGGCACGACCCGCGAGGGCCGCTGGGGCCACCGGGAATCGATGATCGGGCTCCTCACCAGCGCCCGGCGGATCGCCGGCCACACCGTCGGCATCATCGGCTTCGGCAACATCGGCCGCGCCTTCGCCACCCGCGTCCGCGGCTTCGGTCCGGCCCGGATCATCGCCGCCGACCCGTACGTCGACCAGGTCGCGGCCGACCTCTACGGCGTCCGGATCGTGCCTCTCGAGGAGCTGCTCGCCGAGGCCGACTACGTGACGATCCACTGCTCGATGACGGAGGAGACGCACCACCTGATCAACAGCGACACGCTGGCGCTGATGAAGCCGACGGCGCTTCTGGTCAACGCGGCGCGTGGAAAGATCGTCGACGGTGCGGCCCTGGCCGAAGCGCTCGCGGACGGCCAGATCGAGGCCGCCGCGCTCGACGTCACCGAGAAGGAACCGATCGACCCGGACGATCCGCTGCTGAAACTCCCCAACTGCATCGTGACCCCGCACATCGCCGGCTTCTCGCCGGTGTTCCTGGGCGAGTGCCCGATCCGCCAGGCCGAGAACGTGATCCGGGTGCTCACGGGCGAGATGCCCCACGGCATCGCGAACCCGGAGGCGATCAAGACGATCGCCGTGATGCGGGCCGGCGACCCGGGGCGCTGGGAGGGAGTGCCGGACTTCTCGACGGCTCTGGCCTTGTAACCAGGAGGTGCCGCAATGAAAGCTCGTTTCTACCTCGGCGGCCTGCTCTCAGGCGCCCTGGCGGCGTGCGGCGGCGGCGACCCGACCGGAACCGCCGACCCCGGCGCCCAGGTCGTCCTGCTGAACAGCGACAACTTCGAGCAGGAGGTCTACCTGGCCGACGTGCCCGTTCTGGTGGACTTCACCGCCACCTGGTGCGTCCCGTGCAAGGTGGTCGACCCGATCGTCGAGAGCCTGGCGCCGGAGATGGCGGGACGGGCGAAGATCGGCAAGCTCGACATCGACGAGTCGCCCGACATCTACCGGGGGCTGCGGGTCAACGGCGTGCCGCACGTCCTCTTCTTCCGGGACGGCGAAGAGCAGGACCGGATCGTCGGCGTCCAGAGCCGGGAGACCTACGTCGACTACCTCGAGGCGATGATCGCAGGCGAATCGGCGTTCGACGCTTCGCTCTCGTTCCTCGACGACGATGCGTTCCGTCGCCACTTCGTCGTCTCGCGGCCGGTGGAGGACCTGGAGAGGGCGCTCCCCGAGCGGCCGGACCTGCTTGTCGAACCGTTCGAGAACGGCCAGACGCCCCTGTCGCTGATCCTGATCTCGCCCAGCGTCCGGCAGAACGCCCAGATCGACCTCGCGCTGGCGAACGACCCGATGATCTCCACGGCGGACCTTGCCGGCCTCGGCCGCTGCGATGAACTGAAGGCCGCCCTTGCCGACGACCCCGAGGCGGCCAGCCGGCCGGACCCGGACGGCGCCTCACCGCTCTGGGTGGCTCTGATGCGCTCCCACCGGCTCGCAGACAGAAGCTGCCTCCGCACCCTCCTGGATGCTGGCGCCGACCCTTCCGGGGAACAGGGGGGTCGCTTCCAACTCGCCCGCCCGGTCATCCTGCGGGAGGACGTCGAGCTGTTGCGGGAGTTCCTCGAGCGAGGCCTGGATCCCGAGTCCACGGACGACGAGGGCTACAACATGCTTCACTGGGCAAGCCTCTACGGCATGGTCGACGGCGCCCGCCTGCTGATGGAGCACGGGGTCGACACCGGCGCGAAGACCCTGCAGGGCCAGACCGCGCTCGACATCGCCCTTGACCGCCGCCAGCGGCGGATGGAAGCCCTCGAGGAGGTCGAGTCCGAGGAGCACCGCATCCAACTGACCGAGACGCTCGCGAAGATCAACGAGATGATCGAGCTGCTCGAGGGCTAGCGCCGAGGAGAAGGCCATGACCCGAAGAAGAACTCAGATCGCTTCCCTGCTCTCCTTTCTCGCAGGCGGAGTGTTGCTCGCCGCCTGCGCAGCCCCGCCGCCCGAGGAGGCGGCAAGTCCGCTCGGCGTGGAAGACGTCACCAACTGGCGGATGATCGATCTGAGCCACGCCTACGGCGGCAACACCCTCTACTGGCCCACGGACACCAAGGGCTTCGCGCTCGAAACGCTCGCCGAGGGCATGACGGAGGCAGGCTACTTCTACGCCGCCAAAGAATTCGCGACCGCCGAGCACGGCGGCACCCATCTCGACGCACCCGTCCACTTCGCCGAAGGCGGCGACGACGTCGCGTCGATCCCGCTTGACCGCTTGATCCTGCCCGGCATCGTCGTCGACGTCAGCGAATCGGCCGCGGCCGACCCCGACTA
Source organism: Acidobacteriota bacterium (assembly GCA_011525365.1). Classification (GTDB taxonomy): domain Bacteria; phylum Acidobacteriota; class Thermoanaerobaculia; order Multivoradales; family Multivoraceae; genus Multivorans. The sequence goes on along the minus strand of WTGQ01000002.1, from coordinate 402,147 downwards.
CCTAGTGACCGCGGCCGACGTCCTGGCCTGGGAAGACCGGCACGGCGCGGTGCCGGCCGGCGTGGCGGTCCTCATCCGCACGGGCTGGTCCGCCCGCTGGCCCGACGCCCTCGCCTACCTCGGCGACGACACCCCCGGCGACGCCAGCAACCTCCACTTCCCCGGCGTCGGCGAGGAGGCAGCGCGCCTGCTGATCGAGGACCGCGGCATCGGCCTGCTCGGCATCGACACGGCCAGCATCGACTACGGCCAGTCGACCGACTTCATCGTCCACCAGATCGGTGGCGCCGCCGGCATCCCCAACCTGGAGAACGTCGGCGACCTGTCCGAAGTACCGGAGACCGGCTTCCTGCTGATGGCACTGCCGATGAAGATCGAGGGCGGTACCGGCGCGCCGGTGCGGATCGTGGCGTTGGTCCCGCGGTAGTAGAGTCCGCGTCGCATTCACGACACAACCCGAGGAACCGGCACGCCCGGACCAGCGGCGCGCAGCCGCATCCGACCGAGAGGAGACACTCATGCGGTACACCACTTCCCTTCTTGCGGCGGCGCTCCTGGCGCTCGCGGCCATGCCGGCCGCGGCCGGATCGATGGACGTCGATCTCAAGGCCTCCGACGGCACGATGCTCAAGGCGACCTACATGTCGCCCGGCAAGCCTGGCCCGGCGATGCTTCTGATCCACCAGTGCAACATGGACCGAAAGTCGTGGTCAGGCATCGCGTCGCAGCTCGTCGATGCGGGCGTGCACGTGCTGACGATGGACCTGCGCGGCTTCGGCGAGAGCGGCGGTGCCGGCCCTCGCGAGGCGGGCGGATTCATGCCGTTCCTGCAGACGGCGGCGGGGGACGTCGACATGGCGTTCGACTATCTCGTCAAGCAGGACGGTGTGGACGCCTCACGCGTGGCGGCCGGCGGCGCCAGTTGCGGCGCGATGCTGACGGCCGACCTGGCCGCGCGGCGGCCGGTCAAGGCGCTGATGCTACTGTCCGGGCCGCCGAGCGAGGCAGCCGTGGCGAACATGGCCGCCAGGTCCGACCTCGCGGTCTTCGCCGCCGCGGCGACCGGCGACACGATCACGGCCGGCGTCGACAAGCAGCTCAAGGGTGCCGTCAAGGGCTCGAAGCACCCCAACTCGACGGCGAAGATCTACGACGGCCCCGAGCACGGCCTGCCGATGTTCGCGAAGAACGCGGACCTCGAGCCGGCGCTGGTTTCCTGGCTGAAGATGGAGTTGAAGGGGGAGTAGGAACACTGGCTCGCCGCTTCGCGGCTCGCGTCTGATGCCGGCCAGAAGGCCGGCGCACCCAGTGGTTTAGCGCAGTTCGGCGATCTTGTTGCGCTCGATCAGGTCGAAGTCGATCTCGACGCCGAGGCCCGGCCCCATCGGGGCGTGGACGTAGCCCTCGGCGTCGACTTCGATGTCCTCGACCAGGCCGTACTTCTGCGCTCCGGCGGGGAGCAGGACCTCGAACCACTCGCAGTTGCGGATCGCCGCACTGATGTGAAGGTGCGCGACGTTGTTCAGCGAGTTGCCGCCGTGGTGGATCTCGAAGTTCATCCCGAAGCCTTCCGCCAGGTGGGCCGTTTTGAGACAGCCGGTGATGCCGCCCTTGAGCGCGACGTCGCCGCGCAGATAGTCCGTCGCCTGGTTGTAGATCCACGGCGCGAACGAGTCGTACCAGGCGCCGGGAAACTCGGTCGCCAGGATCGGGATGCGGAGCTGCCGCCGTAGCTTCGTGTAGTTGTAGATGTCCTGATCGCCGAGCGGGTCCTCGTACCACTCGAAGTCGAGTTCTTCGACCAGCTTGCCGACCCGCAGCGCCGACGGATAGTCGTAGCCCCAGGTCGAGTCGAGCATTAGCGGGAAGCCGTCACCTAAGGCCTTCCGCACGGCGCGGCAGATCTCCATGTCGTCGCGCCAGACGCGGAACGGGTGGATCTTGTAGCCCTGCCAGCCATTGCCCTGGTACGAGAGCGCCTGCTCGACGTAGGCCTCGACGCTTGGCTGCTGCTCGGAGCTGGCGTACGCGGGCAGCTTCTCCCGGTAGGTGCCGAGCAGCCGGTGGATCGGCTCCCCCACCGCTTTGCCGGCAAGATCCCAGAGCGCCACGTCGACGGCGCCGACGACCCATGGCTGAACCACCAGCCGCCGCTCCAGCATCTCCTGGTAGAGCTGCTCCCTGGCCAGTGGATCGCGCCCCATGACGATCGGCTTGAGCATCCGCAGCAGCGGCTGCGCCGCGATGCTCGCTCCCATGCCGAGGAAGGAATGGCCTTCGAGGCCGTCGTCCGTGCGGATCGTCACGAGGGCGAGTTCACCGTCCCGGTTCGGTTTGCCCGCCGGGTCGAACGGACCCCGGCCCAGGTAGGAGTGGGGCGGGATGTCCTTCCAGGCAAAGAGGGTGATGCAGAGATCGTCGATCTTCATGGGGCGTCTCCGGTCATGAATGTCAGTAGTGATGACGAGCGGCCAGAAAGAAGACTCGTTCACCTTCGACCGCGTAGACCAGGCGATGCTCCTGGTCGATTCTCCGGGACCACTTGCCGGCGAGCTTCCCGCGAAGGGGCTCGGGCTTGCCCGGACCTTCAAAGGGGTCGCGGATCGTGGCCTCCACCAGCTTCAGCGCACGCAGAACTCGCCGGCGATCCGTGCGGGTCCAGTACTCGAGGTCTTCGAGGAAGTGAGGGTCCATGACGGCTTCTCGCCGTCCGGTTGCTGTCACTCCGCTTCGAGACCGAGCCGCTGGCGGAGTTCGTCGACGACAAAGGCCTCGCCTTCGCCGTCCGCGGCGCGCTGACTCGCTGCCAGGAGGCGCTGGGCGTTCTTGGGCGAGCGCAGGAGGTATGCGGTTTCGAGCCAGCCGGCGAGTTCATGCGCGGGAACGAGGGCGACGGGCTCATGCCCGCGTCGCCGGATCAGGACCGGCTCGCGCGTGTCCGTCACCTGATCCATCAGGGCCGCCAGACGCTCGCGGGCCTTGGTGTAGGTCGTCTCATGGATCATCCGCGCACTCCCTGTAGTCGTACAGGATGACTGTACGGGTTCACTGGGAGCGCGTCAAGGGATCACGGCTCCGAAGCGAAGTTCACGTCTGCCATACTTCAACCGTGAGACGCTTCGGAATGGCTCTGCTCGCCGTGCTAATCGGCTTTCTCGCGGGCGCCGCCTTCAACGCGATGCTCGGCGACCAGGGTGCGGATACGCCGGCGCTCGCGCTGCTCGGCGGCGCCCTCGGACTCGGCGTCTTTCTCCTTCAGGCCCGCCGGCGGGCCCGGAAGGTGCCGCAACCCTGAGGGCTTAGGGCGTGTACCAGATCGGCGACGACCAGGCGCGTTCCTGGATCGTCGCCGGGAAGTCCTGTCGCGGAGTGGTGCCGGCCCGCAGCGCATCCCAGGACGACCAACGGCACACCGGGTTCTCCAGCACCCGGGCGTAGTAGAAGGCGCGCTGGTCCGGGTCGAAGTCGGGGTCGGTCCAGATCGTCTTGAGCTCCGCAGCGCCGACGGCGGTGCTGGTCGAGCAGTCAGTGAGATCGACGGTGGCGCCGTTGTCGGGGCACCGGTGCGTAGCCGGGTCGACTTCGAGGCCGTCGGAGCAGGCGACGTCGTAGACCATCTCCGCGGTCTCTCCGCCGGATTCCCAGCCCTTGACGATCTGGACGCGCTGGAGCGGCGCGGCCATCGTGTCCCGCATGGCCCAGACGAGGAAGCTCGGGGCTTCGCCGCCGTCGCCGCCGACCAGATCGCCGCCCATTGGCACGCCGGTCTCGTAGGCGGCGGCGACCAGGTCGGGGTCGTCGAGATCGAGGCCGGCGAGCCCGGAGCCGCCGAAGAAACGGACCTTCATGCGGGTACCGCTGGTGGCGAACGTTTCCTTGCGGCGCATCGCGTCGAAGATCGCCTCGCGCGTGTTGGCATCGGCCCAGACGGCGGCGAGGCCCGAGGCGCCGTTCGTGATCGCCGTCGTGAACGGATAGATGCGGCCGGTCCCGTCGTCGATCGGCCGCGCGGCGGCGGTCGGGTTCTGCAGGTCGGCCCCGGCCGCGGGCTCGCTGGGGACCGAGCCGCGCTGCTCTGCGGTCTGCTGCATGAGGCCGGAGGCGCCCCAGTAGTTCGTCTCGTCGAAGGAGCCGGCGGCGACGTGGGTGTCGGACGAGCCGATGACGCCCAGCTTGTAGGGGTTCGACACGCCGCCCGCCTCGATCGTCAGGCCCCGCCGGTAGGCGTCGCGGACGTAGCTGCCCGGCGGCTCGCTCAGGATGCTGGTGGAGACGCGGTACGGCATGATCTCGAAGTTCGCCCACTCGTCGTTCGGCGACAGCATCGGATGAGTCTCCGAGGTCCCTTTCGTCTGGGTGATCTCGACGATCGGCTCGTTGCGGCTGCGCAGGTCCGAGTAGGCCTGGTCGATCGCGCCGCCCTCGAAGTACTCGTACTCGAACATCCGCCCACCGGAACCGTTCGTGTTGTGAGGGATCGCGATCGCCTCGTAGCCCTGGTCGCGCCATTCGTCCATCCGCGCCCAGAGGTCCTCGGGGTTGTAGGAGTCGAGCCGGGAGAACGGGATGTCCGGCGCCTCGGCGCCGCGGAAGACGACGTTGCGGTGCAGGTTCTCGTAGATGCCGCCGGCGCCCGCCGAGGTGTACTCGTAGGCGATGAAGGTCGTGAAGACGCCAGGCTCGTAGTGGCGGTTGGCCGACGCGGCGATCTCGCTCCAGGCGGAGCGGACGACGTTCTTGTCGAGATGCTCGCGGATACTCGGATCGGCGTCGGCCATATAGCGCACGTAGGGCTGCAGGGCGGCGAAGATGCCCCGCCGCTCCGGGACGGTTTCCGCGTTCCGCACCGTCTCGGCCGCGGGATGGTTGTACGCCGCCTGATCGGGGTCGACCATCGCCGGCAGCATGCCGAGGTAGTTCGCGTGGTCGGAGACGCCCTGGAAGTCGAGCGGCCGGTCGAGCTTCAGTTCGAACCCGGCAGGATGCTCGATCGGGTTGCCCTTGGCGAACTCGTATGCCTCGTCGGGACCCGCGCGGGTCGCGAACACGAAGGCGTCGTAGGAGTACTTCGTGTGGACGTGCAGGTCGCCGTAGAAGGCCTGGCGGTCGGCGGGGTTGCCGGTGCCCTGGCCGGCGTCGCCGGCCGGGGTCGCGGCGGGGTCGGATGGGTCGTCCGCGGCGCAGCCGAGCGTCACGAGTGCGGCCAGGGCCAGGATCAGAGCGGCAGTTCGATGCACGGAGAGTCTCCCTTTGAGCGGTGAGCGAGCCAGTGTAGCGGCGGCAGCATTCTCCTAAGATGAAGCGCTATTCCCGCATCCTGTTCGTTTCGTTCTGGAGGAGCCAATGGCTCGACAACTCGTTCTGCGCCCCGTCGCTCTTTGTTGTCTCCCGAGCCTGCTCGTGGCGACCGGGACGCTCATCGCGCAGGCGATCCCGCCGCTCGGTGGCGACGACGTGGTCTCCGTCCGGGTCCGGTTCGGCATCACGGACGCGGAGCCGCGGTCGTGGAACGGCTCGGTGGAAGTTTCGGGCGGCGAGGTGCTCGCGGTGCGCAATTGGAGCGTGCATCCATCGGAGTCGGTGGACGGCAGCACATGGACGATGGCGACTCGCCAGGGCAGGAACTACCCGCGCCGGGTCTACCAGTGGGAAGACCCGCAAGGCACGGTGACCTACCTGCACCACCCCGGCGTTGTCGTCGACGTGGCGGCCCGGTCGGGTACGCGGCTCGCCTTCTCGACTCCTCACGGCGACTTCGACCTGCGGCCGTCCGATCTCCGGGTCGGCGAGGAGCTGGCGTTCCTCGACGGCGCTGTGCTGGCCGACCGGGTGGCGCCGGCGGAACCGCTGTCGTCGCCGGACGTCGAGAACGACTTCGCGACGATGACGAGCGGCGATGACGGCGAAGTCTGGGCGGCCTGGACCGCCTACCGGGACAACGGCGTCTCCATCGTGGCGAGGCGCTTCGACGGCTCGGCCTGGCAGCCAGCCGTCACCGTGACCGACGAACCGGGCGACCGCCTGATGCCGAAGCTGGGGCGCGACCGCCGGGGACGCCCCTGGGTTGTCTGGTCCGAGCAGGTGGACGGCAACTTCGACCTCTACGGCCGTTACCTGCAGAGCGACGCCGACCGCTCCTGGTCGGCAACCGAACGCCTGACCTACGCGCCCCAGGCCGACATCGAACACGAACTGGCGAGCGATGCGGACGGCAACCTGTGGCTGGTCTGGCAGGGCTTCCGCGACGGCCGCTCCGACATCTTCGCCCGTCGCCACGACGGCTCGCGCTGGTCGGCCGAGGGAGCCGTCTCCACCTCCGCCGCCAACGACTGGACGCCCGCCGTCGCAGCCTGCGGCGACGGTCGGGTCTTCGTCGCCTGGGACACCTACGACCAGGGCAACTACGACATCCAGCTGCGGAGCTTCGCCGGCACCGGCTGGAGCGACGTGGTCCCGGTCGCCGACACGCCGAAGTTCGAGGCCCACGTGTCGATCGCCTGCGACGCCCGGAACCGGCTCTGGGCCGCTTGGAACGAGAGCGGCTTCCAGTGGGGCAAGGACTCGGGCTTCGAGATCTACAAGGAGGCCACGCGCCTCTACGAATGGCGCACCCTCGCCGTCGCGGTCTGGGACGACGCCCGCTGGCAGGTGCCCGAAGCCGACGTGAACGACCTGCTCGAACGGGAACTCCCTGAGTACATCCCGGGCTTCAACGACCTGCCGGTGCTCCAGGTCGACAGCGACGGCCGGATGTGGCTCTTCTTCCGCCACCGCACGATTCGTGCCCGCGACACACCCGACTTCACGCCCGCTCACCGGGCCGCCTGGCAGATCTTCGGCACCGCCTACGTCGGCGGCGAATGGACCCGGCCGCTCCACCTGCCGTTCAGCCGCGGCCGCCAGGACGTGCGCTGGGAGCTGGCCTCGGACGGCCGCGGCAACCTGTTCGCGGCCTGGCCGACGGACAGCCGCAATTCGGAGGAGTACCTGTTCGAGCACTCCTCGATCAACGCGGCCAGGTTGCCGGGGTTGACCGACGAGGCGACGCCGCCCCGGCTCGTCGACCCGGACGTGCGCGAGTACCACACCTACCCGGTCCATCCCAACGAAGCCGAGGACGTCGCCCGCATCCGTGCCTACACGATCGAGTCGGAGGGCCGCACCTACCGGATCTACCGCGGCGACACCCACCGCCACACCGAGTTCTCGCACGACGGCCTGAACGACGGCTCGCTGATGGAGGCCTACCGCTACGCCCTGGACGCCGCCGAACTCGACTTCCTCGGCGTCAGCGAGCACAACAACCGGGGAGGCCAGGACATCGAGTACGTCAACTGGCTGCACCCGCAGATCGCCGACATCTTCCGCTTGCCGGGGAGCTTCGTGCCGGTGTACACGTACGAGCGCAGCATCAGCTATCCCGACGGCCACCGCAACATCCTCTCCCCGCGGCGCGGCATCCCGACCCTGGAGATCACCGAGGCCGAACGGCGGCACGAGGAGGGCGCGGCGCGGCTGTTCGCGTACCTCCGGGAGCACGACGCGATCTCGATCCCCCACACTTCGGCCACCGGCATGGGGACCGACTGGCGCGACAACGACCCCGAAGTCGAGCCGCTGGTCGAGATCTACCAGGGCGACCGCACCTCCGCCGAGTACGAGGGCGCCCCACGCGCCGCCACCCGCGAGAAACCGCTCGGCCAGCAGGGAGGCTTGCAGCCCGCCGGCTTCGTGTGGAACGCCTGGGCCAGGGGCTACAAGCTCGGCGTGCAGGCGGCGTCGGATCACATCTCGACCCACATCTCCTACGCCGCCACGATCGCCGAGGACTTCACCACGCAGGGCCTCCTCGACGCGATGAAGAAGCGGCACTCCTACGCCGCGACGGACAACATCATCCTCGACTACCGGATGCGCGCGGACGGCAGGGAGTACCTGCAGGGCGACATCGCGGAGGTGTCGGGCAGGTTCGAGCTGATCGTCAAGGTGATCGGCACCGCCCGCATCGAGCAGATCGACATCATCCGCGACCAGACCTTCCTCTACAACCGCCAGAACCTGGACCAGGAGGTCGACCTGACCTTCGTCGACAGCGACGTCGAACCCGGCGAGCACTACTACTATGTGCGGGTGATCCAGAAGAACAAGGAGATCGCCTGGTCGTCGCCGATCTGGGTGACGGTCGAGTAACGGATGGACGCAGTCTGGGTCCTGGTTTCGGCCGCGGTCGGCATCGGCTTCGTCCACACGCTGATCGGCATCGACCACACGCTGCCGTTCGTCGTCCTCGGCAAGGCCCGCGGATGGTCGCTGCGGCGGACGCTCTGGGTCACCGGACTGTGCGGCGGCGGGCACGTTGCCTCGTCGGTCCTGCTTGGCGGCGCCGGCATCGGGCTGGCGATCTTCGCCACCGGTCTCGATCTCGAGGAAGGGCACCACTGGATGGAGGGCCGCGTCGGCGTCTTCGAATCCATCGAGGCGGTGCGAGGCGACCTGGCGGCGTGGGCGCTCGTCCTGTTCGGTCTGCTGTACGCGGCGTGGTCGATGGCGCGCAGGCGCCGCCAGCAGCGGCACGTCCACGAGCACGCGGGCGGGCTCGTCCATTCCCACGAGCATCCGGCGGCCGGCAGCCATCGCCACGCGCCCGGTGAGGCCGGCAGCATCGCCGGTCTCACCGCCTGGAGCCTGTTCGTCATCTTCGTACTCGGGCCCTGCGAGCCGCTGATTCCGATCCTCATGGTGCCGGCCTTCCAGGTCGGCCTGTGGGCGGTGGTCCCGGTGACTGTGGCGTTCGGCGTGACGACGATCGCGACGATGGCTGCGGTCGTGGCGGTCGCCTACCGGGGTCTCGACTTCGTCCGATTCCCCCGGCTGCGGGCGCACGTCCACACATTGAGCGGGCTAGCCATCGGCGGATCCGGCCTCGCGATGCTGCTGTTCGCGATCTAAGCTTGGCGTTTCGCTCGCCAGATGCCGGCCAGAAGGCCGGCGCACCGACAGTCGCCGCGTTCTTCGACGCAGCCTCCTAAGGGCGTCTGGCGTCCGGCACTAGCCATGGGCGCACACTTCCACGACGACGGCCACGGCCACTCCCACAGCCACGGGCTGCTGCAGCGGATCGGCTACATCGCGCTGTGCGTCGCGGTCGGCGTCCTGCTGCTGCTCTACCTGCTCGGCGTCGTCCGCACCGTCGCCGGCATCGACCTGGCGCTCATCCTCACGCTGGTCGCCGGCTACCCGCTCATCCGCCACGCGATCCTGGACCTGCTCCAGGGGCACTTCTCGTCCCACCTGACGATCGCCATCGCGGCCGGCGCCGCGGTCTGGATCGGCGAGTACTTCGCCGCCGCCGAGGTCATGTTCATCATGCTGATCGGCGAGGGGATCGAACACTGGACGGTCGACCGCGCCAAGGGGGCGATCGCCGGCTTCGTCGCCAGCCAGCCGGAGCAGGCGCGGGTGCTGCGCGACGGCACCGAGGAAACCGCGGAGCTCGTGGCGCTCGACGAGGTCGAGATCGGGGACCTCGTGCGGGTGCTCGCCGGCGAGCGCGTGCCGGTGGACGGGATGATCGAGCGTGGCGAGTCGTCGGTCGACCAGAGCAGCGTCACCGGCGAGCCGCTGCCGGCCCAGCTCGGCGTCGGCGACTCGGTGTGGAGCGGCAGCCTGAACGAGTACGGCGTCCTCGACATCCGCTCCGAGCGCACCGGCAGCGACACGACGGTGGCCCGGATCGCGAGCCTGATCGAGGACGCCCAGAGCCGGCGTGCCCGGGTCGTGCGCACCGCCGACAAGCTGGCCCGGTTCTTCCTGCCCGCGGTGCTGGTCGCCGCGGGAGGCATCTATCTGTTCACCGGCGAGATGATGCGCACGGTGGCGGCGCTGATCGTCGCCTGCCCGTGCGCCCTGGTGCTGGCGACGCCGGCGGCCATGGCTTCGGCGATCGCGCGGCTCGCGCGCGAGGGCGCGCTGGTCAAGGGCGGCGACGTGATCGAGTCGCTGTCGCGGATCGACGCCTGCGTGCTGGACAAGACGGGCACGCTGACCTGCGGACGTCCGGCGCTGACCGCCATCGCGCCCGTTGGCGACATGGCCGAGGATCGTCTGCTCCGACTCGCCGCGAGCGCCGAGCTGACTTCCGAGCACCTGCTCGGCCGGGCCCTGGTCACCGAGGCCCGCGCGCGGCGACTCGACCTCTCCGAGCCCGAGAACTTCAGGCTCCACCCCGGCCGCGGCGTGACGGCCACCGTCGACGGTCACGAGATCGCGGTCGGCAACCAGGCGCTGCTGGCGGACATCGTCGGCGAGGACGGGATGGACGCCGTGGCCGAGAGCGTCGTGCCCACTCCGGGAAGCGGCGAGACGCGGCTGGCCGTCGCCGTCGACGGCGCGCTGGCCGGCGCGCTCGCCCTCGCCGACCCGCTCCGCGATGAAGCGACCGAAGCGGTCGCCGACCTGCGCCAGACCGGCGTCGATCCGATCGTCATGCTGACCGGCGACGCCGCGGGAACGGCGCGCACGATCGGCCACCGGGCCGGCATCGACCAGGTCCAGGCCGAGCTGCTGCCCGAAGACAAGGTGCACCGGCTCGGCGAGCTCTCCCGCGGCGACCGCAACGTCCTCATGGTCGGCGACGGGATCAACGACGCACCGTCGCTCGCCGCCGCGTCCGTCGGCGTCGCGATCGGCCACGGTGCCGCCGACTTCTCGGCGGAGGCGGCCCAGGTCGTCCTGCTGCCCGACCGCCTCGACTACCTCGCGCCCCTGCTCCGCTACTCCCGCCGGGTCGTCGCCCGGATCCGCAGCAGCATCCTGATCTTCGCCTTCGGCATCAACTTCGTCGCCGTCGGCTTCGCCGCCTTCGGCTGGCTGCCCCCGGCCGCGGCGGCGATCGTCCACCAGGCGGCGTCTCTGCTCGTCATCCTGAACTGCGTCCGCCTGCTCTACGAGGGACGGGCGGTGGCCGCGCGCGAAGACCGGGGCTTCGGCCGCTTTCGCATTCTCGCCGGTCCCGTCGAGGGGCTGGTCGCCGGCTGGAAGACCTTCAACGTCGGCCGACGCGCGACGGTTCATCGCCTTGAACACGCGCTCGAAGACAGTCCCGCGCGGATCCGCTCCGCCGCCCCGCGGCTGCTGCGCGCGGCGCCGTTCGCGCTCGCCGCTGTCTGGGCCGCGAGCGGCCTGCGCATGATCGATCCCCAGGAAGTCGGACTCGTCCAGCGCTTCGGCCAGCACGTCGGCGGCGAACTCGGCCCGGGCCTGCACCTGCGCTGGCCGTGGCCGGTCGATCGCGTGACCAGGGTCGAACCGGACCGCCTGCGGATGGCGGCGGTCGGCTCGCCGCGAGGAGCTGTTTCCAACGAGACCGGCGTCCCGGCGAGCTACGAGTGGAACGTGCGCCACGCCGGCTTCGACGAGACACCACCGCTCGAACGCCTGATGCTGACCGGCGACGAGAATCTGGTCGAGGTCGCGGCCCGGATCCACTACCGGGTTGCCGACGCCGCCGCCTTCGCCTTCGCCGCGGCCGATCCCGCGCGACTGGTCGAAGCGAGCGCCGAGCGGTCGCTCCGCACCGTGCTCGCCGGCCACTCGCTAGACGACGTGCTGACCGGCGAGCGCGACGGCATCGAGAAGGCCTGGCACGCGCATCTCGCGGCTCTGCTCGGCAGCCTCGGCGCCGGCGTCGAGGTCGTCAGCGCGACCTTGCAGGACGCCCACCCGCCGCTCGACGTGGTCGACGCCTTCCGCGACGCGGCGAGCGCGCTCGAGGAGCGGGAGACCCTGATCGACGAGGCCGAGGGCTACGCGCTCGAGCGGCTGCCGCTCGCCCGCGGCGAGGCGCGCCGGCAACTCCTCGAAGCCGAGGCTTACCAGAGGCGGCGCGTAGAGGCCGGCCGCGGCGAGAGCGAACGCTTCGAACTGCGCGCTGGCGCGTACCGGCGCGCCAACGACCTGCACCGGTTCCGGCTCCAGCTTCAGACGATCGAAGGCTCGCTTGCCGGTAAACCGAAACTGATCACCGACGCGACCGGCGGTCGCAAGCGCTTCGTCTTCGTGGACGAGGCGCCGGACCGCCTTCTCGATGTCTTCGTTCCTCCACCGGGTCCGGCCCAGAACGAGGTAGACCAATGACCGAACACGACCATCATCAGCACCACGACCACCACGGTCACCACCACGACGAGGCGCACCGCCACGACGGCGGCGACGGGAACGAAGGTTCGCCGCGTCGTGCCGTGTCGTGGTGGCGCGCCGGTCTGGCCGCGCTTGCGATCGTCGCGCTGGTCCGGTCCGTCTTCGTCGTGCCGGAGACCGAGAGCGCGATCGTCACCCGCTTCGGCAAGCCGGTCCGCACGATCGAGGAGCCGGGCCTCAAGCTCAAGTGGCCGATCGACCGGCGGCTTCGCTTTGACAACCGGGTGCTCCTCTACGATCCGGCGCCGGCCGAGTTCCTGACCCAGGACAAGAAGAACCTGGTCGTCGACACCGCGGTCGTCTGGCGGATCGCCGATCCGGCGCGGTTCCTGGAGACGATCGGCGACCGCTCCGGCGCCGAGATGCGGCTTCACGACGTGGTCTGGGCCGGCCTCGCGGCCGCGCTCGGCCGCACGGAACTCTCGCAACTCGTGTCGACCGAACCGAAGAGACTGCGGATCGAGAAGGTCTCGGCCGAAGTCCGCGAATCGGCGGTCGCCGTCTCCCTCCCTCAGCTCGGGGTCGAGATCCTCGAAGTCCAGCTCACCCGCCTGAGCTTCCCGGAGCAGAACCTGGAGTCCGTCTTCGCCCGTATGCGGGCGGAGCGCGAACGGATCGCCAAGGAGTACCGGGCCCAGGGCGAGGAACAAGCGATGATCATCCGCGCCGAAGCCGACCGGGACCGGGAGCTGATCCTGGCGGACGCCTACCGTGAGGCCGAGATCCTCCGCGGCCAGGGCGACGCCGAGGCGGCCGGCATCTACGGCGACGCCTACCGGCAGGACCCCTCCCTCTACCGCTTCCTGCGCACCCTCGAGTCCTACGAGTCGATCCTGGACGACCAGACGACCGTCATCCTGTCGGCGGACTCGGAACTCTTCTCCCTGCTGGGCGGAGCCTCCGAATGAGGCGTCGCGCCATCCCGGCCGCGGCGCTGACGCTGGCGCTGATGTGGCTGGCCTGGGGGACCTACTTCGTCGCGCCCGACGAGGAGGCGGTGACCCGTGTCCTGGGCAAGGCGCGCCCGACCGCAGCCGGGCCGGGCCTGCACTGGAACTGGCCGCGGCCCGTCGGCCGGGTCGACAAGCTGAAGGTGCGCGAAGCCAAACGGCTGACCCTCGGCTTCGCGGCGGCCGACCGCGTGCTCGGCGGCGACGCGACGCCAGCCGAGGCGCGCTGGTTGACCGGCGACCGCAACGTCGTCCATGTGCGGCTCGTCGTCCTCTACGCGATCCACGATCCGCTCGCCTACTCGCTGCGGTTCGCCGACGTCGAGTCGCTGCTCGAGACGAGCGGCCGCAGCGCCCTGCTCCAGGTCGTCGCCGGCATGGGCGTCGACGAGCTGCTCACCACCGGCAAGGTGGCGGTCCAGCAGAGCGTCCAGGCCGCCTCGCAGGAACTGTTCGATCGTTTCGGGACCGGCGTCACCGTCCTGTCCGCGAGCCTCGAGGGCGTCAACCCGCCGAGTCTCGTTCGGGAGGCGTTCAACGACGTCGCCAGCGCGCGCGAGGACCGCGACCGCCTGATCCGCGAGGCGGAGAGCTACCGCAACGAGGTCGTACCGGTGGCGCGCGGCGAGGCGCGCGCGCTCGTCGCCGGGGCCGAGAGCTTCCGCACCGCCGAAGTCGAGCGGGCGACCGGCGAAGCCGACCGGTTCCGCTCGATCGCGAACGCCGACCAGGGAGCGCGTGCCGAGATCCGCACGCGCACCTATCTCGAGACGATGGAGCGGGTCCTCCCCCGCATGCGGAAGACGATCCTCGAGCCCGGTCAGAGCACGATCGACATCGACTTCCTCCGCCGCGAGCTGACGCCCGGGTCGAACGGCCGGCCGTGAGGATGAACCGCAACGTCGGCGCGACGGCGCTGACCGTCGTGGTGCTTGCGGCCGGCCTCGCTGTGGCGCTGCGCGACCGCCTGCCGGAGCGCGGCACGGATGCGGGCGATCCAAGCGAGGTCTTCTGGGAGATGATCGACGTCAGCCGCGAGGGCACGGCGGATGCCTACCTCGACCTCTTCGCCGGCGAGGTGCGCGAGCAACTGGAGACGATACGCGAGGAGATGGGCGAGGCCGCGTTCCAGCAGTACCTCCGCCAGCGGATCGCCGGCCTCAAGGGAGTAGCGGTGACCGCCAGGGAAGACCTGGGCGACATCGTGCGCCTCGAGGTCGAGTACGTCCGCGAGGCGAGCTACGAGACCCAGAGCCTCGACCTGCGCCTCACCCGCGGGCAATGGCGCATCGTCGCGCTCGGCCCCACGGAGGAGCGCGAACCGCCGGTTCCCTACGGCACGCCGGTCGGTCCCGGCGACTGACGGCGGGAGGAAGGGACGATGAGAAAGCTCGCCATTGCCCTGCTTGCGTTGTTTCGCCGGGTCTCGCTGACTATCCGTAAGCTCCGGGGAAAGTCCGAAGACGATGTCGCGGCGCAGAGGGTCACGAGCGGCCGCGCCTGGGACGAGTTCTGCGACACGCTGAAGGCCGCCGGCGCGTCGCTGAACTTCCCGGGGACTCCCCGCGACGCCTTCAACCAGGCCGAGGGCTACCGCTACCTGAGCCGTCTGACACGCGCGGGACTCATGGCCTTCGTCGAGCACGCCGACCCGCGGGCGCCAGTGCTTCACCGCGTCGCGAACGAGACGGTCAAGCTCGGCTCCGACAACCCGGACAACCACTACCTGACCGCCGCACTTTCCGGCGCCTACGAGTACCGCATCACGGGGCGTCGCAACACCGTTGCCTACCTCGGCTTCGGCACCCAGGCCGGGCACTACGGCCAGGGCGGCGGCTTGCCGCCGACCGGTTACATCGAGGCGGCGGAACTCGAGATGGACGACGACGGCCGGTTCGATCTCGTCCTCAGTTGCGAGCCGCAGGAAGGCAACTGGCTGCCGATGACGCCCGACACGGGCATGCTCATCGTGCGCCAGACCTTCCTCGATCGGCGAACGGAAGTTCCGGCCGAGCTTCGAATCGAGCGGATCAACTGCGCTCCCGAAGAGAAGCGGCCGGCGCCCCTGACGCCGACCCAGGTCGACGAGGGGCTGCGCTCGGCGAGCACCCTGGTCGCCGGCGCCTCGCTGCTGTTCGCGAAGTGGGCGCGCGACTTCCAGAAGCACTCGAACAGGCTGCCCCGGTTCGACCAGGAGACCTCGAACCAGGCCGGCGGCGACCCGAACATCGCCTACTACCACTCCCACTGGCGGCTGGCCGGGGACGAGGCGCTTGTCATCGAGGCCACGCCGCCGGAATGCGAGCACTGGAACTTCCAGCTCAACAACTACTGGATGGAGTCGCTGGACTACCGGTACCACACGATCCACACGAACAAGCACCTGGCGCAGTACGAGCCGGACGGATCGGTGCGCCTGATCGTGGCCCACGAGGACCCGGGGTTGCCGAACTGGCTCGACACCGCCGGTCACACCTCCGGCACGATGAGCTTCCGCTGGATCCGCGCCGAGGAGCACCCGGAGCCCGGGACGCGGGTCGTCAAGCTGGCCGAGCTGTCGGCACTCCGCGGCTGAACCGATGGCGAGGCGGGTTGCCGAGACGCCGACGGACTACGAGCGGCCGTACCGGCCGCTTCCGGTAGCGCTCCTGAACGCGGCCGGCCGGGCCGCGCGCCGCCTCGGCGCACCCGGGAGGCTCGATGTCGACAGGATGGTCGGGAAGGCCCGAAGGAGAACCGGTCTGTCCAGCTTCGGTGACGAGTGGTTCATGGAGCCCCTGTCCGTCCTCGTCCGTTCTATCAACGAGGAGGCCGACCTCACCCTCCTGGGCCGTCTGATCCAGAAGCGGCGAATCGAGGGAGCGCTGGCTACACGCCTGCGCGTCGAGGAGCTCCTTCGCCGCCGGCCGGAGATCCGCGACATCGACCTCGGCCCGATCATCGTGATCGCCGGCCTGCAGCGGACCGGCACCACCACGCTGCACCGGCTGATCGCCTCCCACCCCGAGATGCGCGCCGTAGAGGCCTGGGAGGGACTGAATCCGCTCCCCCTGCCGCGCGAGGAGCCGGGCGATCCTCACGCCCGGATCCGAAGGGCCCTCATCGCGGAGCGGGCTATCGCCTACCTCGCCCCCGCCTTCTTCGCCGTGCATCCCGCCGAACACGACGCCCCGGAAGAGGACGTGCTGTTGCTCGACGTGTCCTTCATGAGCCAGTCGGCGGAGGCGACGATGCACGTGCCTGCCTACTCCCGCTGGCTGGAAGGCCAGGACCACACCCGCCCGTACGAGGAGTTCCGCACCCTGCTTCAGGTCCTGCACTGGCAGCGGCCGCGCCGTCACTGGGTGCTCAAGACGCCGCACCACATGGAGTACCTGGACGTCCTCCTCGAAGTGTTCCCGACCGCCACCGTCGTCCGGACGCATCGCGATCCGCTGAAGTCCATCCCCTCGTTTTGCAGCATGGTCGCCCACGGCCGCGGCCTGTTCAGCGACCGGGTCGACCCGATGGAGATCGGCGCGCACTGGTGCGCCAAGACCTGCCGCCTGGTCGAGCGGACCGCCCGCGTCCGGGAAGCCGCCGACCCTCGCCGCTTCGTCGACGTCTCCTACGTCGA
The DNA here is from genome assembly GCA_011525365.1 of Acidobacteriota bacterium. Lineage (GTDB taxonomy): Bacteria > Acidobacteriota > Thermoanaerobaculia > Multivoradales > Multivoraceae > Multivorans. The sequence continues at coordinate 385,383 of WTGQ01000002.1, read as the reverse complement.
CCTCGTCGGCGATCCGATGGCGGTCCTGGGCAAGGTCTACGAACGGGCCGGCATCCCCTTCGGACCGGACGCGCTGAAAGCCGCCGAGCGAACCGCGAATCGCAACGTGCAGCACCGCTACGGACGGCATGTCTACGAACCCGAGAGCTTCGGCCTGAGCCGGGAAGTGATCGAGCACGAAATGGCGGCCTACCGGAAACGGCACGACATTCCGCGTGAGTAAGCTGACAAGCCGCATGAAGAAGCTCTTCAAGGTGCTCCACAAGGCCGTCCGGGACCGGGCGGCCGAGCGGCAGGAGATCGAGCCTCTTGCCGAATCCGTCCGGATCGACGGCAAGACCTGCCTCGTGACCGGAGCCAACAGCGGCGTCGGCAGGGCCGTCGCCATCGACCTGGCCAGGCGCGGCGGCCACGTCCTGATGGCCTGCCGGAGCGGGCACCCGGACGCGGGCGAGGACGTGAAAGCCGCCTCGGGTTCCGACCGGGTCGAGATGCTGCGGGTCGATCTCTCCGACATGCGCTCGGTGCATCGGCTCTGCGACGAGCTGCGCGAGCGGGGAACGGTGCTCGACATCGCGGTTCTCAACGCCGGCCTCATGCCGCGCCGCGCCCGCCGCACGGCGCAGGGATTCGAAACGATGTTCGCGGTCCACTTCCTGGCCAACCGGGTGCTGGTCGACCGCTGCCTGACGGACGGGACGGTTCGCCCGGCCAACCGGATCGAGGAGGCGCCCCGCATCGTCATCGTCTCCTCCGACGCCCACCGCTCCGCCGAGCCGATCGACTTCGACCGCTTCGGCGAGTTCGCGGACTACGGCGTCCGGGACGGGATCAGGCACTACGGCGCGAGCAAGCTCGTCCTCTGCACCTACGCGACCGAGCTCTCGCGTCGCCTGAACGGCGAAGGCGAAGGCCACGTCGTGGTCCACTCGCTCTGCCCCGGCCCGGTCAACACGGCCATCGCGCGGGAAGCCCCGTGGTTCCTGAAGCCCCTGGTGGTCCCGATGATGAGGTTCTTCTTCCTGACACCGGAGAAGGCCGCCAGGCCCGTGAGCTATCTGTGCTGCGCCGACGAGGCCGGCAAGCGCAGCGGCATCTACCTGCACATGCTGCGCGAGAAGCGCCCGTCCGGGCACGCCACCGAACCGTCAAACGGTGCGAGGCTGTGGCAGGCCAGCCAGGCACTGCTAGAGACGCACGCGCCGCCGAGCTGACGCCAGTGGCCTACCGACCCGGATCCGGCCTCTCCAAGGCCTTCCACCACATGTGGGAGCTCTTCTCGCCGAAGCCGGTCGCCGAACGGGTCGACATGTCGGGCAGGAAGGTGATCGTCACCGGCGCGACGCCCGGGTCGATCGGCTACCAGGTCGCAAGAACGCTCGCTGCCTGGGGCGCCGACGTCGCGGTCACCTGTCCGCGCGACAGCAACGCCGCCAGGGAGACGCTGCTGCGGGATCTGCGCGACGCCGGACAGCGACCGAACGGAATCGAGGCCCACCGGCTCGATCTCGCCGACACCCGTAGCGTCGCGGACTTCGCAGCCTGGTACCGGGATGCGTCCGGTGGCCGTCTGGACGTGCTGATCAACAACGCCGGCATCCTCCGCGACGTGCTCTGGCGATGGCGCGAGCGCAGGGTCTCCGCCGACGGGTTCGAGATCCACTGGCGAACGAACTACCTCGGGACGTTCCACCTGACCCGCCTGCTGTTGCCGATGCTGCTCGAGTCCGGCCGGCGGAGCGGCGATGCGCGGGTGGTCAACGTCTCGTCGCACCAGCACGACAAGGGCAGCAACGACCGCTTCTTCGCGCCCCCGGACAGGCTCGACTCCTGGACCGCCTACGGCCAGTCCAAGCTGGCCCTGATCCACCATGCAGTCGAGCTCCAGCGCCGCTACGCGGCGGACGGCAACCTTCGAACAGCCGCCCTGCATCCGGGGTCGGCCTACTCGAACATGACCTTCGGATGGCAGGACGAACCCCGGTGGCTCAGGCGGGCGAAGAGCCTGTTCACGCCGCTGGCGCCGCTGATCCTGCTGACGCCGGAGCAGGCCGCCCAGACGACGATCCACTGCGCCACGGATCCGCACCTGGAGGGCGGCCACTACCATGAGCGCTGCGCCAAGGCCGAGCCCATCCCCGACGCCCGGGACGAAGCCGCGTCGCGACGCCTCTGGGAAGAAACGGACCGCTGGGTCCGGTCGCTCGGCCAGGATTAGAGCCGCAGGAGGCCCCCGATGTTCAAGCGCTCCATCGTTTCAGAGCCGGTCGAGATCGACGCTCCGATCGAGGTGGCCTGGGACCTCCTTGTCGATCTCGACCGCTACCACGAGTGGAATCCCTTCGCCCGGACCTACAGGAAGACCGATGTCCGCGTCGGCTCCACGATCCACTTCGACGTCAAGCTGGACCGCTACAACCGAAAGCAGACCGAGCACCTCGCGATCATCGAACCGCCGACCCGCCTGGCCTGGAGCACGAACGTCGCCCTCGGACTCGTCAAGGCGCTCCGCGTACAGCGACTCGAGAAGCGAAGCGAGACGAGCTGCACGTACTTCAACACCGACACCCTCGAAGGACCGCTGGCGCCGGTGGCCCGGCTTCTGTTCGGCGGCGCCATGCACCGCGGCTTCGCCGCCGTCGGCAGAGCGCTCAAGGAGACGGCGGAGGAACGGCACGACGAGTAGTGCCGCGGCGACGCGTCGGTAGCACCCGCCCGCAGCGGGTCCGCGGGCAAACGCCGGCTAACTTTGCGACATCATGGGAAAACCATGACGAAGAAGGAACGAGATCTCTCCGCGAAGCGTGCACGACCGCTGCGCTACCTGGTCGACCGGGGCCGTCTGCTGCTGTTCGGCACGCTTGCCGGCGTCACCGTCGCGTCGCTCCCAGCTCAGGAGTCTCCAGGTCCGTCATGTGGTGCGGGATCAGGGTTCCCGTGCTGGCATGAGGTCCGCCCGGGCTGTTTCATGTTGCGCCTGTTCGTGCCGCCCAACACCGCTGACGGCGAATGCTCAGGCGGTTTCGCCCAAGGCAAGTGGACCGAGCAGTACGTACCGGGAGGTTCGCAGGAAGGCACTTACGTCGACGGCAAGCGCCACGGCTCGTGGATTCTGGAGTACACGAACCAGGAGGCGAAGTTCTCCTCACTCAGCACTGGCTCGTACGTCGACGGCTACCGGCACGGCGAGTGGACGATGCAGACATCGTTCGGCGCGCTTCACAAGGGTCCGTATCGGAATGGCCTTCGTCACGGCCAATGGACGATCCGTCCGAACCAGCAAGACGTCTGGCGAGGCCAGTACGTCGAAGGTGTCCAGCAAGGCCGCTGGGTCGGCGTTCTCGGCGAGGATGAGCGTGTCGAGGAGCGGATCTTCGTCGACGGCGTCGAGCAGTGAGCCACGGTTTCACCCGACGCGGACTCCTGGGATTCCTGGCCGCGGTCGTTTCTCTGCCAAGGCGGATCGGACGGGCCGAGGCGAAGCGGCAGGGACGTGATCAGGTCTCTGGCACCCGGGTCGACCGGTGGCACCGGACGCACGACCGGGTATGGCTCGGAGAGCGGTTCTGGGCGAATCCGATGGAGGACTGGCGGGTTGTGGATCGTGCCGCGGAAGTGCAGACCAGCGGTGGTGACCGCAACGTTCACCTGCTCACGCATCGGTTGACCGGCGAGCCGGGGCGGTTCCGGATGTCGGTGCGTTGCCGGCGGGTGGAAGCCGGGGAGCGGGACGGCGGCGCGGGGTTCCGGATCGGTATCCGCAACCGGATCGATGACCATCGCAGCAACTGCTTCGCGCGGGGCATCGGCGTCGACGCTGGGCTGGTCGACCGTCGGCTCGTGCTTGGAGGGGCGAGCTCGCAGGCCGCCGACGGCGACGCCGTGGCAGGAGAAGGGATCATCCTGGTTCTTGAAGGCAGCACCGAGGGCCGGGACTGTGAGCTCAACCTGAAAGCTCGGACCGCCTCCGGTGTTGAGCGGGGCAGCCTCACTCACACCGTGCCGGCCGCGGACATCGTCGGTAACGTCGCCATCGTCAGTAACTTCGACCGGGAGATCCCGAAGGGCGAGGGCGCCCGGTACCGGTTCACCGAGTGGACGGTGGACGGAGACGCGTTCGAGGTCAACGAGGACCATCGTTTCGGGCCGATCCTGTGGTCGATGTACTCGATGAGCGACTCCCGCTCCGACGAGGGGTTCGTCGTCAAGATGACGGCGCTGCTGCCGCCGCTGGGCGCGGACGACGACCAGAGGGTCGAGCTGCTGACCCAGCACGACGGGGACTGGCAGTCCCACGGATTCGCCGAGCTCGACCTGGACGCCTGGACGGCGACGTTCCGCCTGTCCAACTGGAACGAGCGCGCCTCGGCGCCGTTCCGGCTCGTCTACCGCGAGCAGCACACCGACGGCGGCGAGACGGAGCACGAGTGGCGGGGCACGATCCGCGCGAGCCCGGCCGGGCGGCCACTACGGCTGGCCGGACTCACCTGCCAGAACGACTACTCGTTCCCCTACGCTCCGGTCGCCGACCACGTGCTGGCGCGCGATCCGGACCTGCTCTTCTTCTCCGGCGACCAGCTCTACGAGAACCACGGCGGCTACGGCCTGATCCGGGAGCCGGCCGGGCCCGCGATCCTGAACTACCTGCGCAAGTACTACATGTTCGGCTGGGCGTTCAGGGAAACGATGCGGGACCGCCCAACGTTATGTATTCCAGATGACCACGACGTGTTCCAGGGCAACATCTGGGGCGAGGGCGGCAGGGCGATGGATGTCGGCCGGGGCACCTCCTCGCTCGGCGGCTACCGGGAGCCGGCGCGGATGGTCAACGTGGTCCACCGCACGAACGCCTCCCATCACCCGGACCCCTTCGACCCGGCGCCGGTCGACCAGGACATCAGCGTCTACTACGGCGACCTGGTCTACGGCGGCGTGGGGTTCGCGATCCTCGCCGACCGGCAGTTCAAGAGCGGTCCAGAGCATGTCGACACGGGTCCCGGCCGGGCGGACCACGTACTGGACGACGGTGTCGACACATCGGCTCTCGACCAGCCCGGTCTCGCCCTGCTCGGTGAGCGGCAGGAAGCGTTCCTGGAGCAATGGGCCGGCGACTGGCGGGGGCACACGATGAAGGTGCTGCTCAGCCAGACGGTGTTCGCGGGCGTCGCGACGCACCACGGCGGCCACGACGACTACCTGATCGCGGATCTCGACTGCGGCGGCTGGCCGCAGACGCCGCGCAACCGGCTCGTCCGCATCCTGCGGAAGGCGAAGTGCCTGCATGTCTGCGGCGACCAGCACCTGCCCTCGCTCGTCCAGTACGGCGCCGACGCGCAGCGCGACGGCTGCTGGGCCTTCTGCACGCCGGCGATCAGCGCCGGCTATCCGCGCTGGTGGCGGCCCGACGAAGTCGGCACCCCGCACCGGAACCGGCCCCGCCACGGTCTCGCGCACACCGGCGAGTTCCTCGATCCGCTGGGCAACCGGGTCTACGTCTACGCCATCGGCAACCCGGAGGTCGGCACCGCGCCCGATCCATACGAGCGGGCGCATCAGAAGAGCAGCGGCTTCGGCCTGGTCACGATCGACACGGGGGCCAGGACCTACCGGATAGAGGCGTTCCGCTTCCTGAGCAGGGCCGGCAGCACGAACGGCGAGGACGCCCAGTTCCCCGGCTGGCCCGTGACCGTGCACCAGGACGAGAACGCGGGCGAGAACCGGATCGGCTGAGGCATGCGGCTACTCTCGCGCGGCATGGCGCGCACGCGCCTGGCGATCTGCCTGCTCGCCACCGGCCTCCTTCCGGCTCAAGCCGTCGAGGCACGCCAGGAAACCGACCCCCCGCCCGGCTCGCCGGCCTCGCTGACGGAGCCGCTGGACCTTCCCTCCTCCTTCGATGGCCCGCCTCCTCCCGTGCCGCCGGCGGTGATGAACCGGGACGACTCGGGCAAGGCCACGGTCCGGGCCGTGCGCCTCGCCACGCCGCTACGCGTCGACGGCCGGCTCGACGAGGTCCTGTACGACACCGTGCCGCCGATTTCGGACTTCCTCCAGGTCGAGCCCCGGCCGGGAGAGCCGGCCACCGACAGGACGGACGTCTGGGTCACCTTCGACGACACCACGGTCTTCGTGTCGTTCCGCTGCTGGCAGGACCCCGACCGGATCGCGGCGAACGACATGAGGCGCGACTCTTTCAGCGAGGACGACTACGTCGACATCGCTCTCGACACGTTCCATGACGGCCGCAACGCCGTCGTCTTTACCCTCTACGCCTCGGGCGGCCGCTTCGACGCCCAGATCACCGACGAGCGCCAGATGAACGTCGACTGGAATCCGGTCTGGGATCTCAGAACGGGCAGGTTTGAGGGCGGCTGGACGGCCGAAGCCGCGATCCCGTTTCGGTCGCTCCGGTATCGCCCCGGCCACGCGCAGATCTGGGGCGTCAACTTCCAGCGCTACACGCAGTGGAAGAACGAGAGTTCGGCCCTGAACCGCATCCCCGTGGAGCTGGGCACGATGGGCATCATGCAGATGTCGCTGGCCGGACCCCTGGTCGGACTGGAAGCCCCGCCGGCCTCGAGGAACCTGGAGTTCAAGCCCTACCTGGTGGCCGACATGGTGAGCGACCGTCTGGCGACCCCGGAGATCTCGAACGAGGTCAGCGCCGATCTCGGCATCGACATCAAGTACGGACTCAGCCAGAACCTCACGGCCGACTTCACCTACAACACCGACTTCGCCCAGGTCGAAGCCGACCAGCAGCAGGTCGACCTGACCCGCTTCAGCCTCTTCTTCCCCGAGAAGCGCGACTTCTTCCTGGAAAACCAGGGGACCTTCGCCTTCGGCGGTGGCGGAGGATTCGGATTCGGGGGAGGGTTCGACACGCCGTCCCTGTTCTACAGCCGGCGCATCGGCCTGCACCGGGGACGCGCCGTTCCGATCGAAGGCGGCGCCCGGCTGACCGGACGGACGGGTCGTTACACGCTCGGGCTGTTGAACATTCAGGCGGACGACGAACCGTTGTCGGGCGCCCTGGCGACGAACTTCGGCGTCATGCGGCTCAAGCGGGACATCCTGCGCCGCAGCAGCGTGGGCGTCATCTACACCCGCCGTTCGATCGACCAGAGCGGCGCCGGACGGAACGTTGCCTACGGCGTCGACGGAACGTTCGCATTCTTCGACAACCTCACGTTCAACACCTACTGGGCCGAAACGAGCACGCTGGGGCTTGCCGACGACGACGCCAGCTATCGCCTCCAGATGGACTACAACGGCGACCGCTACGGAGTCCAACTGGAGCGCTTGCGGGTTGGCGGCAACTTCAACCCAGGCATCGGCTTCGTCCGCCGGCACGACATGCGCCGTTCATTCGCCGAGTTCCGGTTCAGCCCGCGCCCGGCCGACAGCAAGCTGGTGCGCAAGTACTCCTTCACCGGGGCGATGGCCTACATCGAGAACGGCGCCGGCCTGGTCGAGACGCGGGAGGCCGAGGGCGAGTTCGAGATCGAGTTCCACAGCGGGGACGAGATCGAACTGACGTATGTGCGGAGCTACGAATTCCTCCCGCATCCGTTCCCCATAGCCTCGAACATCACGCTCGGGGTCGGCGGCTATGACTTCGACTACGTGCAGGCCCAACTGCAACTCGGCCAGCAGCGGCGGATCTCGGGCGGGTTCTTCCTCGAGTACGGCGACTTCTACAGCGGCCGCAAGACGTCCTTCGGCTGGGGCTGGGGACGGGTGAGTCTGAGTTCGCAGTTCCTCCTCGAACCCAGCATCTCGTTCAACCGCGTGGAGCTGCCGCAAGGCGACTTCGACGTGGAACTCGTCGACCTGCGCGCGATCTACACGATGAACCCGCGAATGTTCGTCAGCGCGCTGTTCCAATACGACTCCGAAAGCCGGGGACTGGCGGCGAACGTGCGGCTACGCTGGGAGTACACGCCCGGCAGCGAGCTGTTCGTCGTCTACAACGAACACCGGGACACGCTGACTTCGGGCTTTCCCGGCCACAACGACAGCGCGCTCATCGTGAAGGTCACGCGTCTGTTCCAGATGTAGCTAGCGGGACATCAGCACCGTCAGCCGATGAGGCGCCGTCGCCGACGTGTGGTGCATCAGGACATCCTGCCTGCCGTCCCGATTCAGATCGGCGAGCCACGTGTACTCCTCGTCCTCAGGGACGGGGGTCGTGATTCGCTGAGCTTTCCGTTCGAGCAACTCCGGACCCGGCACGCCCAGATGGACATGCAGCCTCTTCCGGTTCCTCGCGATGACCGCGTCAGAACGTCCGTCGCCGTTCACGTCACCCAGCCGGACCGCCGGCCAGAACGTCCTCTCGCCGGTCTTCCTGGGAGACCTCGGCCTGATCTCTCGCACCGCCGACGGACGTCGCGCATAGCGACCGTCCTCCATGCGGAAGAACTCGAGGTCGAACGATCCGGCGCCGGTGAAGATCGACATGACGAGCACCCGGATGGCCGAGAAGACCGTCGGCTCGAAGGCGGTCACCATCACGTCGACCTGGCCGTCGCGGTCGAAGTCGTGCCGGTCGAGGCCGGAGATGATGCCATCGGACTCGATCACCGCACCCGGTTCAGGTGAGAACTCCACCCTTCCGCTCGAACCCGGAGCGCCGTAGTACACCTCGTAGGAGGAGTGCATCTTCCACAGACTCGCACCCTTCAACTCGAACACCACCAGGTCGGTCACTCCGTCCCCGTCCATGTCGGTCAGCGAATGCAGCACCCTGCCCTTGCTTTCGCCCTCGGGCATGTGATCCATGCGCCGGCTGCGTATTCCCGCCGGCGCAGCGAGCGACGCGATCTGGTCGGAGTCGAAGGAGATCCCGGTCGAGAACGTCTCGGCCTCCGGAAGGAACAGCCCGCTCTCGTCCTGGAGATGGACGGCGAAGTGGTCGCCGTGCCAGAACACCAGATCGTCGCGGCCATCCAGGTCGTAGTCCATCTGGTGAATGCGGCCGCCCTCCTCCCAGGGCCGGTACCTGTAGCCGTCGGCTCCGTACACCCTGTCGAGACCGGTAGCAGGCCCTATCGTCACCGGATCGGCGAACTTGCCGCCGTCCTTCTGGACCAGCACATGGAAACGCTGACCGTCAGGCACCACCAGGTCATCGCGGCCGTCTCCGTTGACGTCGCGCGTGATGTCGACGTGGAGTACCTCGCCTCTCGTCGACTCCTTGAAGTCGGAGGGCACGTCGACCAGCGCCCGCTCCGTCCCGTCGCTGTCCAGCCAGGTCAGCCGGCCACCGCCATACGCGACCAGGCGATCCCGACCCTCGACGTTGGCGACATCGACGAACGACACCTCCGACCTCAGCGTGGTTTCAAGCACCGGCTTCCAGTTGCCGTCCGCAAACGCAAGGAGCCGCAGTTGACGGTCCCCGTTTCCGGCGACGTGCAGCGCGGCGAGATCGGCGACCTTGCCCTCTCCGAAGAAACCCGTGACGACGGTCAGGCGCTCGGCGACGCCGAGCGCGACCTCATGGCGGGCGGGAATGAACGCCGGCGACGGTTCGGTGCCGACCTGTGCCGTCACGGGCATCACGCATCCCCACATACAAACCCGAAGCGCCAGCATGGAGGTCCGGCTTGATCGATACCGCCTTATGCCGCCGCTCGTCTGTCGCTTTCTCATGGTTTCTTCCTCCACGACGTTGTTGACGGCGTCAACATACACCCTCTTGTTGACAATGTCAACACCGTCCCCCTGCCATAATCGCTCATGGCCGAACGGGCCCGTACATACCACCACGGTGACCTGCGCGCGTCGCTGGTTGAGGAAGCCGCCGCCATGATCTCGGAGGGCGGCGCCGCCAGTGTGACGATGCGGGCCATCGGCAGTCGCCTCGGCGTCTCGCGAGCCGCGCCCTACCGCCACTTCCCGGACAAGACGGCGCTATTGGTCGCGGTCGCGGTCGAGGGGTTCCGGCGCCTCAACCAACGTCTCCGAGGCGACGGCACCGGCGCATCGGGATCGAGCGTGGAGCGGCTCCGGCACATGGGAGAACAGTACGTCCGCTTCGCCCTCGAGAACCCGGCGCACTACCGCCTGATGTACGGCAGGGAAGCGCTGGCGCGCCAGGATCATCCCGAACTGCGGCAGGCGGCCGGCGCCCTCCTCGAGCACCTGATCGGCGTGATCCGCGTACACCAGCAGCACGGCGAGATCGAGCGAGCGGATCCGCGGGCCCAGGCCTACGTGGCCTGGAGCGCGGTGCATGGCCTGGCATCGCTCCTGATCGAGCGGCAGATCGACCCGAACGTCGACGTGAACGCGCTGCTCAGCCAGACCACGCAGACCCTGCTCGACGGAATGCGGGACTAGCGGATCAACCCCACTCCGCCCTCCAGACCTCCTGGTTCTCCCTCGGGATCCGCCGCGCGCGGCGAGCGTTGGGAGTCCGGAGTTCGACATTGACCCGCCGCGCGATCGCCCGGGCGATGTCCTCCTGAATCTGAATCTGGGAGATCGTGCCGAGGACCCGGTCGTAGTGACGGGACCAGAGATGGATGCCGTCGGCGACCCGGATGAGCTGAACCGAGATCCGCACGCGGTCGCCGGACCTCCGCACGCTGCCTTCTAGGATCGCCGACACGCCCACCTTCCTTCCGAACCGGGGCGCGCTCAGGCCGGCCAGCCCCTGGTCGAAGGAGGAGGTCCGGGACAGGACCCGCAGTCCATCGACCCGCACCAGTGCTTCGATCACCTCCTCCACCAACCCCTCGCAGAAGAAGTCCTGTTCCGGGTCGGGACTCATGTTGCCGAAGGGCCTGATCGCGATCGATCCGCCGACCGGTGTCTTGACCGGAGCCGTGAAGCGATAGCCGCGGCCGGGAACCGTGACGACGTACTGCGTCTCCCCATCCTGACCCAGGATCTTGCGCAGCACGGACAGGTTGTGCGTGAGGTTGCTCTCGGCGACGTTGGTGTCCGGCCACACCATCGCCATCAACTCGTCCTTGTGGACCAGTCGGTCGCGGTTCTCGATCAGCACCTTCAGCGTCTGGAACACCTTCGGCCGCACCGGAACCACCCGCCCGCTGCGCAGCAACCGGCGCTCGGCAGCATCGAGAAGAAACGGCCCGAAGGCGTAGGTGGGACGCTCTGCCACCAAGAACCTCCGTCGAGGACCGGACGCCGGTCTTCACGCGGGTTACGCTCAGCGGCGCCGGGATCTGATTCGGATTCCTGGATCCTAGCAGCCTCGCGTCGCTAGCGGCTCTCGGGCAACGCGAAGACGTACAGGTTGCCGCCCCGGGCGCGGGCGGCGCCCTCGGGCGTGTGCCTGAGACTTCCCGGCCCGGTCGAGATGGCCACGTACTGGCGACCGTCGACCGCGTAGGAGATCGGATAGCCCATGGCCGGGGCGCCCAGGTTGACTTCCCAGAGCACTTCGCCGGTCTCTTGGTCGATGGCGCGGAAGCCCCCGCTCGAATCGCCGCCGAAGATCAGGCCCCCGCCCGTCGCGACGACCGAGTAGGTCGCGCCCTCGGTCTCGAACAGCCACTTCGTCTCGCCCGTCACGGCCGAAATCGCGTACACCGTGCCGAGATACTCCTCGCCGGGCGCCTGGATGTGGTCGGCGGCCAGGTTGTAGATCGCGACCTGCTGTTCGAACGCCTGCGCCCTCGGACTGTTCGTGTCGCCCGTCACCAGCATCCGCGCGCACATGTTGCGCAGCGGGTAGTACATCGTTTGGGTCAACGGGCTGTAGGAGCCGGCTTCCCAGTCCTTGCCGCCGATCCAGGTCGGGCACACGAGCATTTCCTGGTCCAGTTCCGTGAAGATGATCTCGGTGTTCTCGACCGCCCGCCCCGTCGTCTCGTCGATGTCGACGACGACGTTCTGCGGCACGGTCGGCCGCGCCCACAGGAACTCGCCGGTCTCACGGTCCAGCGTGTAGACGAAGCCGGTCTTGCCGGGGATGCCCGTCATCACCTTGCGGGTCTCGCCCGGTTCGAGGCCCTCCCGGATCCAGAGCACGGCCTCCGGGTCGGGCGAAACCGGAAGGTCGACCAGGATGCGTTCGAACGGATGGTCCAGGTCCCAGTGGTCGTTCAGGTGCTGGAAGTACCAGCGGATCTCGCCGGTATCCGCCTCCAGCGCCAACGTCGAGTTGTGGTACAGGTGCGTCAACTCCGTTCCGCCGAGCATGAACTTCGGCGCCGGCGACGTAACGGCTGTGCCGAAGTAGATGAGTTCGAGCACCGGGTCGTAGCTGGGCACCATCCAGGTGCCGACGTGGTGCCGCTTCTCGAACGGAACGTCGCCCCAGGTCTCGTCGCCGGGTTCGCCGGGCGCCGGCATCGTGCGCGTCCGCCAGAGTTCCCTTCCCGTCAGCGCGTCGAGCGCGATCATGATGCAAGACTCCGGCCCGCCCCACGGACGGCAGCTCCTTCCCGACACGACGCGGCCGTCCGCGACGATCGGGCCCGAACTATGGGTGGCGGGATTGACCTGCCAGTCGAGGATCTGCGTCTCCCAGACCAGCTCTCCGGTCTCGGCGTCCAGGGCGACGGCGTGGTTGTCGTCGCTGTTGTTCAGGATCAGCCGGTCGTAGATCGCGATGTTCCGGTTGTTCTTCGCGTTGAAGCCGACCTGCGCGTAGAGGCCCTCGGGCTGCTCCCGCGTGTAGCGCCAGATGAAGTCCCCGGTCGTCGAGTCGACCGCCTCGATCGTGTCCTCGAACGACGGTATGTAGAGAACACCGTCGTAGGCCAGGGGCGTGATCTCGGAAGTTCCCACGGCGATCTCCCGCGACCAGACCAAGCTCAAGTTGCGGACGTTCCCGCGGTCGACCTGGTCGAGCGGGCTGTAGCCCCAACTGTCCAACGTGCGACGGAACATCAGCCACTCCGACGCCGGTGGATTCCGGAGCATCTCGTCCGTGACCGGCACGAACGTCGATGCAGCGTCCTGGGCCGGGAGTGCGGCGCTGAACCCGATGCCCAAGGCAATGGTCGCGGCCACGAACCCACCTCCGAGCGGGCCAGCACTCTTCACTTCAGCCCCTCTCTTCCTCGCTGTCTTCAAGACGAAGCGGGGACTGTAGCAGCCGCCCCAGACGGTGAAGTAGCATCCCGCCTTCCGCATGAAGTCGTTGACGCGCCTCGCCTGCTCGCTGGCCGCGATGTCGTTCCTGAGCGCCGGCCCCGCCGCCCAGGACACAGCCGCCCAGGAGACCGCCTTCGTACCGGTCACCCAGGAGATGCTGAACGACCCGGAGCCGGGCCAGTGGCTGCACTGGCGCGGCACGCAGAACGCCTGGGGCTACAGCCCGCTCGACCAGATCACGACGGACAACGTCGGCCGGCTTCAACTGGTCTGGGCGTGGGCGATGGACGACACCGGTCCCCAGGAGGCCGCGCCGCTCATCCACGACGGCGTCATGTACCTGCCGAATCCCGGCGCGGTGGTCCAGGCCCTCGACGCCGCCACCGGGGACCTGCTCTGGGAGTACCGGCCGGAACCGGTGGGCGACGGATCGGGCGCTTTCGGCCGCGGAGTCCAGAAGAACATCGCCATCTTCGGCGACCGCATCTTCGGCGCCAGCCCCCGGGCGACGATCTTCGCGCTGGACGCCCGTGACGGGAAGCTGATCTGGGAGACGCAGACCGCCGACCCGGCTCTCGGCTACCGCTACACCGCCGGCCCGATCGTCGCCGACGGCACGCTGGTCACCGGCATCACCGGCTGCGGCCGCTACAAGGACGACGTCTGCTTCATCACCGGCCACGATCCGGCCACCGGCGAGGAGATCTGGCGGACCTCAACGGTCGCGCGGCCCGGCGAGCCGGGCGGCGACTCCTGGGGCGACCTGCCGCTCCGCTTCCGCGCCGGCAGCGACGCCTGGATCGCCGGCAGCTACGACCCGGAACTCAGGATCGTCTACTGGGCCACCTCCCAGGCCAAGCCCTGGGCCCGCTCGGTGCGTGGCACGGACGGCGACGCGCTGTACACGAACTCGAGCCTCGCGCTCGATCCCGACACCGGCGAACTGCTCTGGTACTACCAGTACCTGCCCGGCGAGACCCACGACATGGACGAGGTCTTCGAGACCCTCCTGATCGACGTCGACGGCCGGAAGAAGCTCTACAAGATGGGCAAGCTCGGCATCCTGTGGGAGCTCGATCGGGAGACCGGAGAGTTCCTCGACGCCATCGATGTCGGCTACCAGAACCTCGTCGACGTCGACCGCGAGACGGGCGAGGTGACCTACCGCCCGGAACTGATCCCGGAGATCGGCGTCGAGATCAACATGTGCCCGAGCACCTCCGGCTTCAAGAGCTGGCGCGCCATGTCCTACGACCCGAACACCGGCGCCCTCTACATCCCGATGACGATGAACTGCGAGCTGGCCACCTTCGGCCCCGTCGAGCGCGTCCTCGGCGGCGGCGGGGCGGGTCCGGTCAAGCGGATCAACACGCTGCATCCCTACTCGGGAGGCAACCTCGGCGAGTTGATGGTGATCGACGTCAGAGAGGGCGACATCATGTGGCGGCACCGCACGCTGTCGCCGATCAATACCGCCGCGCTGGCAACCGGCGGCGGAGTCGTCTTCGCGGGCGACTACGACCGCTACGTGTACGCATACGAGGCGCGGACCGGCCGCATCCTCTGGCAGACGCGGCTTCCCACGTCAGCTCAGGGCTTCCCCGTGACCTACCTCGCCGGCGGCCGCCAGTACGTGGCGATCCCGGTCGGAACCGGCGGCGCCAGTTGGGCGACGATGGTGCCGCGCGACCTCATTCCCCACATCCGCCGGCCGACCAACGGCAACTCGATCCACGTGTTCGCGCTGCCTGCCGACCTGCCGGCTGCAAGCGGGCGGACCCGGGCGGCGGCGACCGACCGAGAGGTCGCCGGAGCGGCCGAGGCCTCCCTGACCGTCTGGGACGGCGTCTACACCGCCGAGCAGGCGCAGCGAGGCGCCGCTCCGTACCGCGCGAACTGCGCCACCTGCCACGGCGAGGATCTCGGCGGCGGCAGCAACTCCCCGGGCCTGGTCGGCGTCAGCTTCCAGTTCCTGTGGGGAGGCAAGACGCTGCACGAACTCTTCGAGGCGATCCGGACCACGATGCCGACCGACAATCCGGCCAGCCTGCCGCGGGAAACCTACCTCGACATCCTGACCTACATGATGCAGGTGAACCAGTTCCCGGGTGGCGAGGAGGCACTCGATGCGGAGGCACTGGCCAACGTCCTGATCACCGAAAGGCGCTGAGCTTCCCTCCTTCGCTGGCGGTCCAGTACATGACGTTCAGCGGGAAGCCCTGGTTGATCGTCTCGATCACGGCGTCGCGCCGCTTGTCCTTGTGGACGAACTCACGCTAGTACGGCGGACGGATGTCGAGCCGGTCGCCGTAGCCCCGGACGCCGCCCTCGCCGTCGTCGCTCTAGCGGTCCGCCGACTCGCGGACGGTGACTGAACGGAGCTCGATCTTCATGGAACTTCGCCTCCCTCTAGCTGCAACTCCAGACGAATCGCCTTCGTAGCGAACGTCGCCGGCCCACCGGGCTCATGCGCCGCCAGCCTCTCACAGAGATTCAATGGGTTTGACTGCTCCGAAGCCTCACACAAACGGTCCGTCTTCTGATACACCCGAACCTTTCTCTTCCTGGCTCTCTCCAGCACCCGCCAGTTGAGGGCGGCGAACCTTGCGCTTTGCTCGTCGGTCACGAAGATTCGCCGGCACGGCTAACGATACGTGGCAGTCTCCCACAAAGGCGCTTACTTCTCTAACTACACACTGCCAGCCGCTTCGCGGGGCTGAATATCCAGCGTAGCGTATCAGTTTCGTAAGGATTGGTCAATCGAGCTACACGGGGGAGGCAAGAGTGCAGACCGGGATTTGAACCCGGCTAGGCGGATTTTCAATCCGCTACCTAAACCACTCAGTCACCTGCACTATGCCTCCCCCTATTCAAGTTCGCTTGGTCTTACCGTACTGGTCGTGCCGTCCAGATTAGGCCGTCGAGGTCACGGCATTCAAGTCGCCCGTTCTTGCGGACGGTGAATGTAGTCAAGTTGTTCTTCATGATGATCGTTCCTACTTTCACTGTCTTGTCCTCGCCTTCGGGCACAAGAGCGAACGCCTTGTCGTCAGGGCGGTCAGATCCGGCGTACCATTCAACCAATAGTGCTTCTAGTGTGCTGCGGTCTTCGAACCGCTGCCGAAGGTGCCAGTCCTGTCCTTGCCGGTAGATCGTCGTAGTGATCTCGACTCCGAGGTACGTTGTGCGCCATGTGCCGCCATCCCATGTGTCTGTTGTTGTAGTTCCGTTTGAGTTGCCGCCCAATGCTACGGATAGGGCGACTAGGAGGATGATTGGAAGGAACAGCGGTAGATTGAGGACGACTTCGACAGCCGCCCGCAGAGGCTTCGGCACGGTGGTTGCTCCTGTGGGTTGCCCTGCCCCGGTATTGGAGCCGGGTCGTTGAGCAACCACCAGATGGTGCCTGCCTATTCGCCGGGTCCGGTAGCTACTCCGTTCCCTGTGAAGGCTCTTGTATTCGGCAGGTGGCCCGGCGCGCCGGGTGGTTGCTCGGGCTGGACCCTAGCACACCAGTAGGGTTACACGCGGGCCGGTTTCCGGCTAGGTGCTTTCTGCTTCGTACACGGGAGACGAGACGGACGCCTTGATGAGATACACCCCGTTGCGGCAATCACTCTTGTTGATGTAGCTCTCGCTCGATACGGCGATGGGCTTGTGGTTCGCCGCGTAGAAAATCCACCGCCATTGGTCAGCGGCGTCTTTGTAGATTCGATAGTACGTAGTTGGTGAGGAGGTAGTCATGGTAGAGAGTTCCCCGTCGAGGAAGTTGAAGGTCTATGGTTTCACGTACAAGGCGCTTGGGACGAGCTTTGGGCTAGACATACCGGCTTACAGCTTGGCAGAGGCGAAAATGCGAGTTGCCAGTATCAGCGAGACAGCCAGTTACGATGGTGAGGTTTGGGCGAACATACCTGCGGGGCCGACGCCTGTGCCGGGGTTTCTGGTGCGCGCTGGCTGTTGGTTGGCGAACCGTATCCCCCGGCTTCCCCGTGGGTCAAGGGTTGACAAATGAGCCAGTCGTGTAGTATAGTGCCAAAAATCGAAACCTGAAGGGAGGGGACGATATGGAAGGCACTTACAAAGCACCGGGGCAGGCGCACCGGCATGGAATCTCGCTTATCGAGCTTATGGAGATGTTCCCGGACAACCGGAGGGCAGAGGACTGGTTCACGGCGGTACGTTGGCCGGAAGGCGTCCGCTGCGCCCATTGCGGCTCGGATCGGGTCAACGAGAGGAAGAACCGCAGGCCGATGCCGTACCACTGCGCGGCTTGCCGCAAGTATTTCTCAGTCCGCACGAACACGCTCATGCAGTCGTCGAAGCTCAGCTACCAGAAGTGGGCAATCGCCATCTACCTTGCCAGCACTGGCATCAAGGGAACTTCGAGCATGAAGCTGCACCGCGATCTGAGGATCACTCAGAAGTCGGCATGGCACCTTGCCCACCGCATCCGCGAAACCTGGGCCGATGCTCAGCCGCCGTTCGAGGGGCCAGTCGAGGTAGACGAGGCTTTCTTCGGCGGACTGGAGAAGAACAAGCACCGAAACAAGCGGCTCCATGCGGGCCGTGGTCCAGTCGGCAAGGTCGCCGTGGCTGGAATGAAGGATCGGAAGACGGGAAAGGTCAGCATGAAGGTGATCCCGAACCGGAAGCGGTCTACGCTACATGGCTTCATTGCTCGCCGCGTGAAGCCGGGAGCCGAGGTCTACACGGATGAGCACCCGTCCTATACTCGGATGGAGCGCTACAGGCACGAAGCTGTCGAGCATGGCGTTAGTGAGTTCGTCCGGGGCAAGGTCCACACGAACGGCGTAGAGAACGCTTGGAGCCTGTTGAAGAGGGCCTACCACGGCACGTACCACAAGATGAGTCCCAAGCACCTTCACAGGTACATCATGGAGTTTGAGGGCCGGTACAACGACCGTCAGCTTCACACAATCGAGCAGATGGAGCGCATGGTCCGAGGCATGATCGGCAAGCGGCTCCAGTACAGGGAGTTGGTGGCGTGAGCGGAACTGCCTTGACCTTGGCGCTCCTGACTCTGCTTGTTGCTGCCGGGACATTGCTGACTCAAGAAGTTGTCAGGCATTGGCTTGCCACGAAGCTCCTAGAGGCAAGGGTCAAGACGCGCTACGCCCTAGGAAGCTGGACGCTACGAAGGCGTCGTCGCGGCTTTGACTACGCGGAGCACGTTCAAGATGTGCGTACAGATGTCTTTGCCGAGGAACAGAAATTACCGTTCTTCAAGTACGCCAGAGCCAAGTACCTTTCCGAGAGAGCGCCATACCCTAGGGACGATCTCTACACAGCGAGTCACTTTGGAGTTACTGTGTCGGAGTTTAGGAGACTTCCCGAAGATGAGCAGGCCGCGTGCAAGGAGCACGTCATGGAGAGCCTCTTCAATCCTAGTTCTTTTCGCAAGGCAGTGAAGGAATCTTTCACCAAATGGAGTCTGTGGGATCGTGCCTATCAGGAGCAGATCGAGAATGAGCAAGAAAAAGCGCGGCCGCCCCGTCACCCGCAAGATGCCTGAGCCGATACCGGACACTGCGGAGAACATCGCTCTGGCGCTCATGCAGGGGCCACCGAAGGACGGGTGGCGTTACCTAAAGAAACACGCCGAAAGGGACGCGGGGGATGCTGAAGCCTCTGAGTAGCATCGAGCGCAGAGCACTCAACGCCGTTCGGCGGGACTCCGGCACTAGGGACATTGAGAATCTACGCAACCTGCGTATGGGCATGGAGACATGGTATCGGGTTCAGCACTCTTTGGTGGAGAAGGGATACGCAAACTGGACGGAACCCCCTGACTTTACAGACGGGCTCGTTGGTGAGCAGTGTGATGTGATTACGCCCGGTGAGGTCAGCATCACTGCCTTGGGGCGCGAGGCGCTGAAGGCCAATACACTTGCGAAACGGACGTGTCGATCTATGGCTAAGGCAACGCCGAAAGTCGTTTGGCTGATTGTTACGGCCGTTTCCGGTGCAGCGGCAACATTGCTGGCTCAATGGTTGTCGAAAACTTGACTTTCGCGGTGACGTGTAGTAAGATGAAGAGTGGTTTCGGGGCGGTGTCGAAGACTTGAGAGTGTGTAGTTAGAGAAGTAATCACCCCCACAAAACCCATCGTCAGAGTAGGGTGATCGCAAGTGAGAAGACGACCGCTCCTGAAGCGGAGACGGTCCAGAAGCCTCCGTATATCAACCTCATGGCAAGACTGCTCACCGGCACCATTCCGTCTGCGTTCCGCGCAAACTCGCGCTCTACCTCCGGCGGTAGCCCGATGTTCTCCCACGCTCGATGCTGCCTGTTCGAGTCTCGCGCCAACAGGTTGACTAGGAAGTACGTGACGTTGAGGCGTGTCTGCGGATCAAGCGCGAACGACTGACGGCTCTGAGTTCTTTCGACGCCCTTCAACATCTCCGTCCATGAAGAATCGCGCCCATTGGCGCGGGGTCCGCCGGTTCGCCTGTCAATGGCTCCGAAGAACTCCTCCTGGCTCTGGCTCCATTCGTCTGGTCGAGTGCCAACATTCGCGATGGAGCGCCGCTGTCCAGTCCCATCCGAAGCGCGGACGTAGATCTTCGTCGGTCGCCTTTGGTTGGGCTGGTCCTTGTGCCCCCAGTGGCGCAGATACCATCGCGGCAGTATGTGACCTTTCACGCCGGCCTCCGTCGAACGAGGATCGCCGGAACTCTGCTGAGTACTGGGGTGTTGATCTCGACATCGCGGATGCCTCCTCTTCCGAGGATCTGGTCTCCACGAAACCGGGTCAAGCTCACTCGGCTCTCATTCACTATTGTTTCACTTGGCCTTAGTCTGTTCGACACCCCTTATCACCCGTTTGGCGACCCAGTACAGCATGAAGATCCATGAAGGGATTGATCCCCGGCATTGCCAGGTCTTCTCCAATGCCAGGTCCTTCAAAGCGGACTTTGCCAGCGCGACCTGCCGGACCATCGCTCCGGCCCTCCCGCCCTACCCCGAGCCGTCCCCTTCCCCAACCATCCAGACGAGAAACTCGTCGAGTCGCCGGCGGAAGGCGCCGAGGACCGCAGGCAGGCTGTCTTCGAGTGGGCGCATCCGTTTCTCCTCAAGGGCGAAGCCGTAGACGTTGCGGAAGACATGCCGAAACCGCAGGAAGCCCCCGAGAGAGCGTTCGAGATCCTCGTCGATCACCGCAGGCCGCAAACCGGGTATCTCGAGGCTCATGTCCCTGAGGAGTTGCCGATGCCACTGTTCGCCCTTAGGGACCCCTCCGTTGAGTTCCTCTGCGATGCGGACAAAGACACGCTCGATGCCGTTGTAGAAGTCGTGGAGAATCGATCCGCGGGCGCGCAATGAGAACGTGTCGGCCCCCCGCGGCGCCGCCGCGCTCTGTTCCTCGAGAAGCACGAGACTGGCGAACTCGCCGCGAATCTCGGCGGCGAGCCGACGGGCGAACGCCTCATCCGGCTTCACAGATCGACTCCTTCTTCGAGGATCGCTCGGCGCATCGGTTCCGTTGCCGACTCGATCGGAACGATGTCGAGCGGCAACTCCGTCAAGTCCGCGGCGCGGGCGGAGAGTTCGAAGAAGCGGTCAGTCCGCAAGCCGACCACCGCGATGTCGATGTCGGACCGCCAAGTGAAGCGCCGCGCCGGATCGAATGCCGACCCGACACCGATAACCCGGCGAGCGCCGTGACGCTTGAGAAACGCGGCGATTCGATGGGCGTCGCTCTTCGCTCTGGCCCGGCGGCCCGGCGGCAGTCGGGTGCGGCGGACGTGGTCCAGTAGAACGCGTCGATCCATCGTCCAAGTATAGGTTTGTCCTCGACCAGAGTTCACGACGTTCCGCCCGAGCGAGCCAAATCGGACCCGTCCATCGGTTCATCGAAGTCGGGCACGGACCCGACCAGATGGGCCAGACTGCCGAAGCGGAACCTCTTCTTCGTCACGGGAACCAGCCTCACAGCGGGCCTGCCCCTACGGGCGATGATCACCTCGTCGCCCGCTTCGGCGGCGACGATGAGCTTCGACAGTTGCGACTTGGCTTCGTGCACGTTGACGAGCATCGCTGTTCCTCCTGGCCGCCAGCCCCCAACCGGAGGCCCAAACGAGTCTATTCGTCGACAGCTAGCGGAATCGCCTCCACCAGCAACGCCAGCGCACTCCGCAACGAAGCGTCGGCGTAGCCGCCGAACGAGCCCTCGTACAGCCCGAGCCGGACCACCACCATCTCGTGTGACGGCACGATGATCGTGCTCTGACCGCCTGCACCCTGCATGCTGAACGCGCTGTTCGGCAGTGACGGGTAGCGCTTGCTGCCGCCGCGCGGCGGGTTGTTGATCCAGAAGAAGCCGCCGTAGATCGGCCGGCCGTCGGCGACCCAGGCCGG
Organism: Acidobacteriota bacterium; assembly: GCA_011525365.1. GTDB lineage: Bacteria > Acidobacteriota > Thermoanaerobaculia > Multivoradales > Multivoraceae > Multivorans. Next base: position 363,924 of record WTGQ01000002.1, on the reverse strand, counting down.
CGCCGGCGTGCTGACGAACTCGACGAAGCCCTCGGGCAGTACGCGCTCGCCCGTCGGCGCAACGCCGTCGTCCAGGTAGAGCTGGCCCAGCCGCGCCCAGGTGCGGCCGGACCCGAAGCCGTAGCCGTTCAGCAGGAAGTTGCCGTAGGGGTCCGCCTCGGCGACGAAGCGCCGGACGCCGATCCGGTCGAAGAGGTGCTCCTGGGGGAACTGGTGGTAGTTCTCGCCGCGGCCCTCGACCGCCAGGCGCACCAGGTGGTTGGTCAGAATCGGGTCGCAGTTCCGGTAGCGGCCGATCGTGTTCGGCGGCCATTGCGGTGGCCGTTCGGAGGCCCAGAGGTGGGAGTTCACGGTGCCGGTGTAGAGGTAGAGGTGGTCCGGATAGCCCATCTCCGCCTCGTCGTACTCCGGGTCTCCGGCGTTCACGCAGCGCAGGCCGCTCGACATGCGGAGGATGTCCTGGATGCGGATCGTGCCGCGGACGTCGTCCGGGTCCTCGTGCCAGGAGTCGACCGGCGCCAACTGGTCGAGCGTGTACTCGCCCTGCTCGATCAGCACGCCCATCAGCGTGGCCGACAGGCTCTTGTTCATCGACCAACTCTCGAGCGGGGTGTCCTTGTCGATCCCCTCGCGGTAGCGCTCGGCTACGAGGCGGCCCCGGTGGAGCACGACGAACGCGAGGGTCATCGCCTCCGCGTCGAAGGCGGCCTCGACCGCCGCCGCCAGCTTCTCCTCGTCGATGTCGTCCGGAAGCGGCTCGTCGGGCAACACGTCGCCCATCGGCCAAGGGGCGCTCTCATCGAGCGTGCTCGTGACGGGCACCGTCTCGTAGAAGGGCGCGTCCTCCCCCTTGGGCAGGGCGACGCATCCCTGGTCGCCGTGGAGCACCGCGGTCCGGGTCACGCCGGTGTCGGTGGTGATGTGGACTTGCCCGTTCTCTCGGTCGAGGACGCGTCCCGGCAGCCGGTCACGGTACTGGTGGCGGGACGTGAACCCGCCGATCTGCGTCCATGCGTCCTCGAAATCGAGCCCGGTCAGGAAGACGGCGGAGCACAGGACCTTGGCGAACCCGGCCGCTTCGTGCTCGATGAAGTCGCCCGGGGGCGGCACGCGGACGGTGTCGAGTTCGTGTTCCTGACCGCGGGCGACGAGGCTGTCGCCCAACGTCGGTTCCTCACTGGCGGCCGGCGGCGGGTTCCCGCCGGCGTCGGTGCAGCCGGCGAGGAGAAGCGCGACGAGAGCGATGCGTGACGCGACGGGGCGCCTGGCCCAATTGGCTGCTCGCGTTCCAGACCGGCGCTTCGCGCCGGATGCCGGCCGGAAGGCCGGCGCACCCAGTCCCGGAACCGACGCCCGGTGTGCCGTGTCTGACACGCCGTCTCCTACTCCGGCCGGTACCAGATCGGCGAGGTCCAGGCCATCTCCTGGATCGTCTCGGGATAGGAGCCGTCCGAGCACACGGCGGGACGGTCTTCCGCGGCGAGGCGCTGGCAGTCGTACCAGCTCCAGCGAAGGCTGGGGTTCTCGACCACCCGCAGATAGTAGTAAGCGTGCTGGGCGGCATTGAACGTCTCGTCGCGGTAGACCGTGCAGAGGCTGTCGTGGCCCTCGCCGTTTCGCTCGCCGGTCGCCGGGTCGACGCTCGCTCCGTTGTCGGGTGACCCGGCGATCGGGATGACCTGGGTGCGGCCCGTTCCGTCAGCGTCGATCCAGCCCTTCACGAGCTGGAGCTGCTGCAGGAGTCCGGCGCCGTCCGCCGGGTCTCGGGCGGCGAAGGCGAGGAAGGTCGGCGCCGCGCCGTCGCCGGCCTCCGTCAGGTCGCCGCCCATCGGCACGCCGCCGGCGTACGCCTGTTCGAGCAGATCCGTCTGGTCGCACAGGTTCTCGGCGTAGTTCCAGCCGCCGAAGAGCCGCGGGCGGATTCGCGGACCCGAAGTGCCGAACACCTCCCGCCGCTCCATCGCCTCGAAGATCGCGTCGCGGGAGTTCTCGACCGCCCAGACGCCGGCCAGACCACCGGCATTGCCGTCGATGCCGCTGGTCAGGAGACCCGGCTGAAGGCGCTCCTCCGGCGTCGCCTCCACGGAGACAGCGCCGCGCCAGTTCTCTTCGACCACGGCCCCCGGGGTCGCCGTGTGCGTGTCCGTCGACGCGATGATGCCGAGCTTGACCGGATTCAGCCCGGTTTCCATCTCTTCCTCCAGGCCGACGATGAGCGCCGAGCGAACGAAGTCCGTCCGGTCCACGCAACCGGCCCCGAGCATGCCCTGGTTGCCGTTCTCACCTTCCGGGCACTCCTCGGTCCGCAGGGTGGTTTCGCCCGAAAGAAGGGACTGAACCGTCTCCTCGCGGCCCAGCACCCGCACCGCCTCCACGTCGCACAGCTCGTCCGGCTCGGCGAACACGGAGGACAGGCCGTTGATGCACTCGGAGCCGCCCTTGTGCTGGAAGATCTCGATGATCGGTTCCCGCTCCAGCCGCTTCTCCGCGTACGCACGGCGCGCTTCCAGCGTTCCGTCCAGGCCCCGGTACGGCGCCATCCGGCCGTTCGCGAGATTGCTGTTGTGCGGGATCGTCAGGTAGTCGCAACCCGGCCGCGCCGACCCGTCGCCGCAGACCTCGTCGAGCCGCTGCCAGAGCAGGCTGTCCGTAGGCGCGTCGATGTAGGAGACCGGCAGCTCCGGCACCTCCGCGCTCCGGAAGACGACGTTGCGGTGGTAGTTCGAGATCCCCGGCGTGCCCGTGTACTCGTAACCGACGAAGGTGGTGAAGCTGCACGCCTCGGTCCGGTCGTACGCGTCCTCAGCCGCTTCGATGATCTCCTGCCACGGGCTCATCGCCCATTCCCGGCAGAGCGACCCGTCTTCACCGCACAACTCCTCGGTCCTGCTCGGCGTCTCGGTCGTGATGACGGCGCCAAGCATCTGCATTCCCACCCGCTGGTCCGAGCGGAACGTGGTGCAGAACTCCGAGCCGTAACGCGGCGACTCCGGATCCCTGCACAGGCGGCGTTCGCCCAGGAACTCGCCGTGATCGGTCACCGCGACGAAGTCGAGCGGCCGGTCGATCGTGATGCTGCCTTCAGGCGAGCCGTCCTCGCCGATGGGCCAGAACGGGATCGACTCGCCCTTGGCGAAGCGGTAGGCGTCCGCCGGCGTCGCGCCGGTGCTGTTGGCCGCCGCGTCGAACGAGAAGCTGGTGTGGACGTGGAGGTCGCCGAACAGCGCCTGACGGAGCGGTGTGGCGTCGAGGCAGCCGAGCCGGTCCTCCGTGCGCGTGACGGCGGCGCCGGAGACGCTCCCGTCCCTGCCTCCGTCCTCGCCCGGCGCCGCACAGGCGGGAACGGCGAACACGAGCAACGGCAACAAGAGGCGGATCGAATCGGATCTCATTCAGTCTCTCCAGGTCTGCGGATGTGGTGAACCGACCGTCCGGGGCCGGCGCCCGACGCTATCGCCCTCTATAGTGACTTCAACTCACTTCACAAGGAGAACCAGGATGAAGCGTTCGCTCCCGACCGTTCTCGCCATGGCCCTGGCGACCATCGCCATCGCCGCACCTGCTTCGAGCGCCGAACCGGACGACGTGCGCTCGAGGTGGGAAACCTCCTGCATGATCCGGCACGACAAGTTCGACTACGTGTTGCCGGGCGCCATGCGCCGCAACGACATCGACATGTGGATCGTGACCGACCGGGGCCGCGGCACCCAGCCGATGGCGCGCGACTTCGCCATCTCCACGGTCAATGGCCAGGGGTTCTTCATCTTCACCGACCGCGGCGGCGACCGCATCGAACGAATCCAGCTCGGGCCCGAGACCGATCTCGCACGGGAATGCGGCGCCTACGACCGGTTCGGACGGTTCGACGAACTGCGGTCGATCGTCGAAGAGCGCGATCCTCAGACCATCGGCCTGAACTATCTCGCGGTTCCGTACGAGAGCGAAGGCCTTCACATCGCGGACGGCCTCACGTACACCGACTTCAAGTTCCTCACGAGCGAACTGGGCGATAAGTACGCGGCCCGCTTCACCTCGGCCCAGCACCTGATCGCGGACTTCCACGGCGAGCGGGTCGCCGGCGAGATCGTCGAAATGGCCAAGATCGGCGACCTTACCCGGCGGCTCATCGAACGGGCACTTTCCAACGAGGTCATAACCCCGGGCAAGACGACGCACAACGACGTCGCGCGCTGGCTGGAGCAGAAGCTGCACGACCACGATCTGCTGCGCGCCTGGTACCCGACGGTCTACAGCCACCGTCCGGACGGCAGCGAGATCGGCGGCACCGAGCGTGTCATCCAGCGCGGCGATGTCCTGCAGATCGACTGGGGCGCCGGCCGCAACAACTTCTCGACGGACATCAAGCGCTTCGCCTACGTCCTGCGCGAGGGCGAGACCGAGCCGCCGCCGGTTGTGCTGAACACGTTCGCCGAATCGAAGAAGGTGCAGGAGATCATCCGCAAGCACGTCCGCTCCGGCCGTACCGGCCGCGAGCAATTCGACGAGTTGAAGCAGATCATCCGGGACGCGGGCTACGTCTACACCGAGCTCGAGGAGGCGGGCCCCGACGCGCCCGGCATCGAGGTCAACGTCGGCATGCACGCGGCCGGCAACATCGGCCACGACATGGCCGCCAGCCTGTTCGAGATCTTCCCCGAGCGGACGAAGTACGTCGTCCGCCCCAACTCGGTCATCTCGCTCGAGTACATCGTCTTCATGCCGGCCGAGGAATGGGAAGGCAACAAGATCCCGATCAACGTCGAGGAGAACGCCTTGATCACCGAGCGCGGCATCGAGTGGCTCCATCCGCCGCAGGCGCGGGTGCTGGTGATCCGGTGACGCGGCGGCGAGTGGCGACGCTATCGCCCTCTATAGTGACTTCAACTCACTTCACAAGGAGAACGAGATGAAGCCTTCGCTGCCGGTGGTCTCCGCCGTGGCCTTCGCCTCCCTCGCCGCCAGCATCGCGGCCCAGCCCACCCTGAGCGACGACGTGCGCTCGAGGTGGGAAGCCTCCTGCATGATCCGGCACGACAAGTTCGACTACGTGCTGCCGGGCGCCATGCGGCGCAACGACATCGACATGTGGATCGTGACCGACCGGGGCCGCGGCACCCAGCCGATGACGCGCGACTTCGGCATCTCGACCGTCAACGGCCAGAACTTCTTCATCTTCACCGACCGCGGCGGCGACCGCATCGAACGGATCCAGCTCGGCCGCGAGAACGATCTGGCCACGGAATGCGGCGCCTACGACCGGTTCGGGCGCTTCGAAGAGCTGCGGTCGATCGTCGAGGAGCGCGATCCTCAGACCATCGGTCTCAACTACCTCGCGGTTCCCTACAGAGCCGAAGGCCTCCACGTCGCCGACGGACTCACGCACACGGACTTCAAGTTCCTCACGAGCGAACTCGGCGAGAAGTACGCGGCCCGCTTCACCTCGGCCCAGCACCTGATCGCCGACTTTCGCGGAGAGCGGGTCGCCGGCGAGATCGTGGAGTTCGCAAAGATCGGCGACCTCACCCGGCGGCTCCTGGAGCGGGCGCTGTCCAACGAGGTCATCACCCCGGGCAAGACGACACACAACGACGTCGCCCGCTGGCTGGAGCAGAAGCTGCACGACCACGACCTGCTGCGCGGCTGGTTTCCGACCGTCTACACCCACCTCCCGGACGGCAGCGAGATCGGCGGCACCGAGCGCGTGATCCAGCGCGGCGACATCCTGCAGATCGACTGGGGCACCGGCCGCAACCACTTCTCCACGGACATCAAGCGCTTCGCCTACGTCCTGCGCGAAGGCGAGACCGAGCCGCCCGCGGGTGTGCTGAACACGTTCGCCGAATCGAAGAAGGTGCAGGAGATCATCCGCAAGCACGTCCGCTCGGGCCGCACCGGCCGCGAACAGCTCGACGAACTGAAGCAGATCATCCGGGACGCCGGCTACGTCTACACCGAACTGGAAGTGGCCGCCCAGGACGCCCCCGGCATCGAGGTCAACGTCGGCATGCACGGGGCCGGCAACATCGGCCACGAGATGGCCGCGAGCCTGTTCGAGATCTACCCGGAGCGCACGAAGTACGTCGTCCGCCCCAACTCGATCATCTCCCTCGAGTACATCGTCTTCATGCCGGCCGAGGAGTGGGAGGGCAACAAGATCCCGATCAACGTCGAGGAGAACGCGTTGATCACGGAACGCGGCATCGAGTGGCTGCACCCGCCGCAGGCGCGGGTCCTGGTGATCCGGTGACGGCGCGCCGATCCGCGGTGCTGGCTCTGGTATCGCTGCTGTGTGCATCGACCCTTCCGGCGCAGACGATCCAGGAGGAGACCCTCCGGCGGATGCAGCACCAGATCCGCAACGACAAGTTCGACCATGTGCTGCCGAAGGCGATGCGAGACAACGGCGTCGACATGTGGATCCACGTGATTCGTGCTCGGAATCCCGATCCGATCGCCAGGAACCTGGGCGGCGAGTCCGGCGTTTTCGTGTTCACGGACCGCGGCGGCGACCGGATCGAGCGGGCGATCCTCGGCGGGACCGACGAGGCGCTGTGGGGAGACGAGGCCTACGACCTGTTCGTGGGCGAGGAAGGGATCGAGGGAGATCCCGGCTGGCAGAACGTCGTCGGCGACTTCGTGGCCGAGCGCGGCCCCGAACGGATCGCCGTCAACTTCTCGAAGAAGAACCCCGTCGCCGACGGCATCTCCCGTACGGACTACGAAACCCTGGTCACGGCGCTAGGCGAGAGGTACGCGTCCCGGATCGTCTCGGCGGAAGGCGTGATCGGCGACTTTCTGGCCGGCATCGTCGTCGGCGAGATCGCGCTCGCAGGCTACTTCGGGATGCTGACGATGCAGACCCTGGACGAGGAGTTCGCGAAGATCGAGCCCGGGGTCACGCGGCTCGACGAACTCGACGGCAACGTCTTCGTCCGCGACCCGGACGGCAACGAGGACAACAACAACGAGTACGTGCTGCAGCGCGGCGACATCGTCACGATCCTGAACGGCGCCGGCGAGGGCTACTTCGTCGCCGACCTGGGCGGCAACGGCTACGTACTGCGCGAAGACGAGGAGGAGTTACCTGAGCGGGTGCGACGGATCTGGGATCACGCGATGCAGGTCCGGGAGATCCTGCGCGCCAACATCCGGATCGGCCCCTCCGCCGGAGAGACCCTGTCGCTGCTCGCCGGGAAGATCGAGGAGGCGGGCTTCCTCTACATCGACCGGGACCAGTACGACCAGACGCTCGATCCCACGAAGACCCAGGTCCACCTCGACCTCCATGCCCAGGGGCGCCGGGACATGGACGCGCCCCGGATCTCGCCGCTAGGCGGCGACTGGCAGCGCGAGATGAAGCTCCCCCTGTTTCACAGCTTCACGCTCGAGTACATGGTCCACATGCCGGTGCCGGAGTGGGGCCCCGGGAAGCACCTCTACATCGCCTTCCACGACGGCGCGATCGTCACCCCGCGCGGGATCGAGTTTCCGTATCCCCCGGACCCGGGAATGCGGCTCATCCGCTAGTCGTCGTCGCCCCACCAGCGGCGCAGCCGCTCGCCGATCGCCGCCTCCGAGCCCTGGTCGGACGGTTCGTAGTAGCGGCGGCCGGAGAGGCCTGGCGGCAGGTACTTCTGCTCTTCGAAGTGGCCCTCGACGTCGTGGCCGTACTTGTAGTCCTTGCCGTAGCCCATGCCACGCATCAGGCCGGTGACCGCGTTGCGAAGGTGCAGCGGCACGGGTTCGTGCGGGGCGTTCCGCACGTCCTCCGTCGCTCGATTCAGGGCCACGTAGGCGGCGTTGCTCTTCGGCGACGTCGCCAGGTAGACGGTCGCTTCGGCGAGGGGGATGCGACCTTCGGGCAGGCCGATGAAGTGGACCGCCTGCTGGGCGGCGACCGCGACCGGGAGCGCGCCCGGGTTCGCGAGCCCGATGTCCTCGGCGGCCAGGATGACCAGCCGGCGGGCGATGAACAGCGGATCCTCACCGGCTTCGAGCATCCTGGCCAGCCAGTAGAGGGCGCCATCGGGCGAAGAGCCGCGGACGGACTTGATGAACGCCGAGATCGTGTCGTAGTGGCTGTCGCCGGCCTTGTCGTACTGCGGAGTCCGCCGCTGCAGGGCGTCCGAGATGGCTTCCATGTCGATGCGGCGCACCCCGTCCTCGGCCGGCTCGGCAGCGACCACCGCCATCTCCAGGGCGTTGAGCGCGACCCGGGCGTCGCCGTTCGCGATGTTCACGAGGTGCGCCACCACGTCCGGCTCCAGTTCCGGGGCGAGCAGGCCCAGGCCGCGGTCCTCGTCCCGCAACGCGCGCCCGACGATCCCCGTCATCGCGTCTTCGTCCAGGGCCTGCAACGTGAACACCCGGCAGCGCGAAAGGAGCGGCGCGTTGACCTCGAAGGACGGATTCTCCGTCGTCGCCCCGATGAAAGTGATCGTCCCGTCCTCGACGTGGGGAAGGATGACGTCCTGCTGAGCCTTGTTGAAGCGGTGGATCTCGTCGACGAACAGGATCGTCGGACGCCCGTAGAGCGAGCGGAGATCGTTGGCGCCCTTGACCGCCTTGCGCAGGTCCGCCACACCCGCGGACACCGCGCTGACCGGCTCGAAGTGCGCACGGGTCGTCGTCGCGATCAGCCGCGCCAGGGTCGTCTTGCCGGATCCGGGTGGCCCCCAGAACAGCAGCGACGGCACCCGGTCCGCTTCGATCGACCGCCGCAGCACCTTGTCTTCCCCGAGAATGTGCTCCTGGCCGACGAACTCGTCGAACGTGGCGGGCCGCATCCGTTCGGCGAGCGGCGCAGCAGAGCCGGTTCCCGGCTCTACAGCGTTTTCGAACAGGCCGCCGGTCCTCGGTTGGCTGGTCACGTTCCTAGGCTACTGTCGCTCTGCTCCAGCGCCTGTCCCTCGAGGAGCGCCTTGACCGGCGGGTAGAGCGTCTCTTCTCGCACGCCGGTTAGCAGTGTGCCATGAGTACCTCGTGCTATGGTCCGCCGCCCATGGATCGGACCTGTTCGACGCAGAACCTGACTGCCGGCGGCGCGCTGATGCGCGGCGCTCGTGGAGAGGTCCGTCCCGTCGGCCACCGTCCGACGTCCTGAACATCACACCTGACGGACCTCTCCCCTGCCGGAGTGGCCGTCTCGCTGATGACCCTCCGGTGCGTGACCGTCCGGCACTGAGGAACATCATCGTGAGCGACATTCCGGTTTCACCGCTTCTGGAGGAAGCGAGGGCGTACTACAAGGCTCTCCTGCGGCCCGTCTTCGAACGCCGCAGCTTCGTGCTGCCCGGCAACATCGCTGTCGGGCTGGGAAACGTGGCGCGCGAGCTCCGGGGGCTCGGCGCCGCGCGGCCCTTCGTGGTCGCGGGGAGCCGGGGCACCGGATCGCTGCCGTCCCGGGAAGATGCGGAGATAAGGGTGCTCGACGTTCGAGGCACCGATCCGCTGGACCACAACCGCAATGTCCAGCGCGCGCTGGCCGACCTTCCGCCCGAGGTGCAGGACGCGGTGGATACCTGGGACCCCGACGGCTCGGCCCGAACCCTGCAGACGGATCCGCTGGCCGAACCCCGGCCGGTTGCCGGACGAGACGTCTATGCTGCGCGGCCCGAGGCATGGACGGCCCTCGAAGACAAGGTCGTCATCGACGCCTTCTGGGACGAGGTCGGCGTGCCGCGCGCGCCGTCACGGGTCGTTACGGCCGACTACAAGGCCCTTCGTGCCGCCGCCGGCGCCCTGGACCGAGGCCACGGCACCGTCTGGGCGCCGGACGCCCGCGACGGCGCCAATGCCGGCGCCGTCGCCCTGCGCTGGGTCCGACCCGGCGACGACGGACAGGCGGCCGCGGCGGACCTGGCGCGAATCGCCGACCGCGTCCGCGTCATGCCCTTCCTGGAGGGGATCCCAGCGAGCATCCACGGCATCGTGTTCCAGGACGCCGTCGTCGCTCTCCGGCCGGTCGAGATGCTGGTTCTCAAGCCGGCGGCCGGCGACCGCCTGTTCTACGCCGGCTGCGCGACCTGGTTCGATCCGAAACCGGAAGACCGCGAGACGATGCGCGGACTCGCCCGCCGCGTCGGCATCGCGTTGCGCGAGCGCGTCGGCTTCCGCGGCTCGTTCAGCATCGACGGAATTCTGGCCGAGGAGGGGTTCCTGCCCACGGAACTCAACCCACGCCTCGGCGCCGGAGTGAGCACCCTTGCCGGCGCGCTCGGCGACTTTCCGCTCATCCTGCTCTGCCTGGCCATCGCAGAAGGCGAACGGCTCGACTACCGGCCGGACTTCCTCGAGCGCGCGGTGCTCGAGACAGCCGACAAGCACCGCGTCTGCGGCGGCGGCAGGACGACGGAACGGACGCTCACCGAAACCGGCACCTTTGATCTGGTAGCGGACGGCGACGACTACCGCGAGGCCGAGCCGGGCGAAGACCCCGAAGGCACGCTCCTGTTCGGGCCCGGGCCGATAGGCGGCTTCCTGCGCTTCACGCTGAATCCCGACCGCAACAAACCCGGGCCTCCTTCGGCGCCGCAAGCCGCGCGAGCCTTCCGCCTGGCGGATCGGCTACTGGGCACGGACTTCGGCAATCTCGAGGCGGCGCGGAACGTGAGGCCGTAGTCGCGACTAGCGTCGGCTTCGCTGGTACAGGAACGACACCGCCACCAGCAGCGCACCGACGATCAGGAAGGAGAAGATCCGGTAGCCCTGTTCGAGGAAGGAGAGGTCTATCAGGAAGGTCTTGCCGACCACGACGAGCAGCAGCGCGAGGCCCTGCCAGCGCAGGCCGGCAGCGTTGCGGCGGATGCCGGCGGCGATGAAGCCCGCCGCCCACAGGAGCCAGACGGCCGACAGCACGACCTGGGCGGCCAGGTCAAGGTCGAGGTCGACGTCGAGCCCCTGGACGAGGTCCCACGACTCGGTCGACACGGCGATGAGAGCGACGACGTTGGCAACGACGAGCGCCACGGCCCAAACGGGCCCTTCCATCCGCACCTTGGTCTTCAGCCGGCTGCGTACATAGACGGCGGCGATGACCAAGCCGGCCGCTACTCCGGCCAGCGTCAGGAAGCGCAGGTTGACGAAGAGGAGGTCGCGCTGCCCGCCGAAGGCGGCCGGCGTCATCAGCAGCACGACGCCGAAGAGCGCGACCGAGAAGACGCGCATCCAGATCGCCGGAAGCCGCGTCCCGGCGATCGCCAGCGCCACGGCCTCCGCGGTCCACGCCAGCGTGATCCAGTCGCCCTCGAGCCGGAAGGGGAACGCGATCGTGGCCAGCAAGGCGGCAAGGACGGCGAACAGCGACTGCAGCTGCCGGGTCCTCCGTTCTTCCCCGGCGCTCCACTTCCCGAGCGCACGCGACACCACGAGGTGGACCGCCGCCAGGGCCAGAACGGCACCGGTCAGCAACCACCGCTGGTCCTCGTAGAGGAGCTGCTGCAGCAACAGGAGGTAGAAGCCCAGCGACAGAACCAGCACGCCGAGCTCGGTCGGGCGCAGGTGCCGGGCCCGGCGCACGCGCGCAAGCGGCAGAGCGAAGTAGATGGCGTAGAGGAGCGTGCCGAAGAGAGCGGTCGAGAGAAGTCGCTCGCCCTCGTAGAACTCGACGTACCAGGCGATGAAGTAGACAGCTGTCGCGACCAGGGCGGCCGGCGCCAGGACCCGGAAACCGCGCAGGAAAGCCAGCGCGAGCAGGCTGGCGCTGAGCAGGGCGAGATAGCTGAAGAGCACGACCTGCGCGTCCGTGCCGGTGCTGAGCAGCGCCGGCGTCAGGTATCCACCGGCGAGCGCCAGGGCCGCCAGCCGCTGCGAGTCGCGCCGTACCGACAGGCCGATGACCGCGGCGGTGACGAGAGCGAGAAAGGCGAACGCCGCCGGTTGCGGCACGAGGGCGTAGAAGTCCCACGCCGCGTAGCCCGAGAGGTAGACGACGCCGGCCCCGAGCGCCGACATCCCCTCGGCGAAGTAGCGCATCTTCCGTCCGGCGAGCCACTCGCCGTAGCCGGCGAGAGCCAGGCCGCTCACGAGCCCGATCAGGACGCGTCCCGTCGGCCCGATCCACTCGTTCTCGAACGCGTAGCGGAGGAAGAAGGCCGCCGCGATCAGAAGCGTGAGGATGCCGATCCGGTTCAGCCAGCGGCCGCCGATCAGCGACTCGAAGTCGATGTCGCGCCAGGCGGCGGACTTGGGCTTTCGCGGTTCTCGCGCCGCCGGCGCGGTTGCTACGGGCGTCGCCGGCGGCGAAGTCGCCTCTGCCTGTGGCGCCACTGCGGGCCGGTCGCGTTCGCCCTCGCCTCGCAGGGCCGCCACCTCCTCCTGCAGCTTGCGGACTCGCGCCTCAAGCGCCTGCACCCGCTGATCGAGGGACTCCGGCACGCGCTGCCTACTCTCCGTCAGCGAGCGGGGCTTGTCCCAGCGGCGCGCGCCTTCGCCTCAGCTCGGTCGGCTTGACCTGTACGCCGTAGCTGGCCGCCAGGTAGTCGAGGATCGGCTTCTCCAGGTCACCCAGCGGCTCGAGACCCTCGTCCGTCTCCATCCTCCGAATCGTCCGGATCCAGCCGTCGCGATTGGCGCGGTTCTGGGACAGCAACGTGGCCGTGTGGCACTCGGTGCAGTGATCGCGGGCCACCTTCCAGGTCCCGGCTTCGTCTTTGATCAGGCCGCTCTCGGGGTCCACTGGAGAGGCTGGCTCCTGCGCTGCCGCGACAGATGTCACGGTGACGAGCAGAGCCGGCCAGAAGGCCGGCGCACCGACACTCGGAATAGCGACCCCACCTCGGCTTCTGACGCGTCGGCTTCTACGCCACATACACGGCGATCCGGTGGCAGGCGTTGTTGAGGTAGCCGCGCGGGTTCCAGCCGGGGAGGACCACCGGCTGCACGTCGCCGTTCGCGTCGGCGGCCCGGGCCCAGACCTCGTAGTAGCCGGCCTCGGGGAAGTCCAGGTCCAGATCCCAGTTCTGCCAGGCGAGGCGGTTCGCCGGCGGCTGCAGGTCGGCCCGAGTCCAGGTACGGCCGAAGTCGATCGAGACGTCCAGCCGCTCGACCCGGTTGTCGCCGGTCCAGGCGTGGCCGCGAAGCGGCAGGAACTCGCCCGCCGGGTGCTGATAGCCGCTCTGCGGATAGGTGATCAAGGACTTGACCGGCATCGCCTCGATGATGCGCATCTCCTCGGGCGCGACTTCGGTACCAGGCGCCACCGGCTTGCGGGGCACCTTGTAAGACATGCCGGTCATCTTCGGCCCGTCGTGGACGATGTTCCGGATCGCGATCCGCTGCAGCCACTTCCCGGACGTGGAGCCCGGCCAGCCGCCGAACACGAGGCGCAGCGGATGGCCGTTCATCGGGTGGAGCGGCTCGCCGTTCATCCCCCAGGCGATCATCGACTCGGCTTCGAGGGCCTTGGCCATCGGCACGCCCCGGGAGATCGGCACGCCGCCATCGGCTGTTCTGTCCGTGCCGTAGTAGGCGACGTACATCGCGTCGTCCCGGTAGCCGCAGTCCTCCAGAACGTCCCGCAGGCGGATGCCGTCCCAGCGCGGGCACCCGACCGCGCCGACGGTCCACTGATTGCCCGAGGCCGGCGGGTCGTACTCCGACCGGCCGTTGCCGCCGCACTCCATGACAAGTTGGCGGCTGACGTTCTCGAAGCGCTGCTTCAACTCGCCCAGCGTGTACGTCTTCGGTTCAGCAACAGACTCGCCGTCGACCGTCAGGGTCCAGTTCCGCGGATCCACGTCCTCCGGCGGAAGACCGTTGTTGCGGATGAACAGCCGGTTCGCTGGCGTCACGTCGTCATTCAGCAGGTGCGCCGGCGTCTCCGCGCACAGGGGCCGGTCGTTCAGCACGGTCAGGCCGTCCTTGCCTTCGATCGTGAACGGCTCGACCTGGTTCGCGTACGCAGCCGGGATCAGGCCGGCGGGCATGAAGTCGGAGAAGACGATCTTCGAACCGACCAGCGCGGTCATCGCGCCCAGTCCCTTGAGGAACCCGCGCCGGGTACGGGGATCCGTGCGCCGGCCCCAGACTTCCCAATCGGCCCGTGTCGGGTCTTCGGCGAAGACCTCGTGGATGCCGCGCGTTCGTCTACCCATGGCGACCGTTCCGGTTGCTTGGAACCGATGCTGAACGGTACCAAGGAAAGCAGGGCCGCGCCGTAGCCGTCGCCCGATAGACTCCGGCGGATGAGCTGGTTCTTCAACAAGGCCCGCATGCCTGAGCCGGGCGAGGCACTTCCCGGCCGAGCCGAGACGATGCCCACAGCACCCCGCCACTACGTCCTCGACGCGCCGATCGCGCCGCCCTACCCGGAAGGGAGCGAACTCGCGATGTTCGGCCTCGGCTGCTTCTGGGGCGCCGAGCGCAAGTTCTGGGAAGCTCCGGGAGTCATCACGACCGCGGTCGGCTACGCCGCGGGCGCCACCCCGAACCCGACCTACCAGGAGGTCTGCAGCGGCCTGACCGGACACAACGAGGTGGTCCGGGTCGTGTTCGACCCCGAACGCATCTCGTACGACGAGCTGCTCCGCATCTTCTGGGAAAGCCACGACCCGACCCAGGGCATGCGGCAGGGAAACGATGTCGGCACCCAGTACCGCTCCGGCATCTACGCCTGCTCGAAGGCCCAGCGCCGCGCCGCCAGGGACTCTCTCGCGGCCTACCAGCAGCGGTTGGCCGCCGCCGGCTACGGCCTGATCACGACCGAGATCCTCGACGCTCCCGAGTTCTACTTCGCCGAGGACTACCACCAGCAGTACCTGGCCAAGAACCGCGCCGGCTACTGCGGCCTGGGCGGAACCGGCGTGACCTGCCCGGTCGGTACCGAGGTCGCCGTCGAGCAGGCGGTCTGACGCTACCCACAGGAGGCACAGCGATGGCGGATACGACGGTCGGCATCACCCGCGGTCTCGGCTGGCTACTCTTCCTCGCCGGTGTGCTCGCGCTGGGCGGCGTCGCGATCTACGCCCTCGTCATCGACGACGGGGCGCCGCTCTACATCAAGCTCGCCGTCGGCGCGCTCTACGGCGGTCTGGCGCTCCTGCTGCTGTCGGTGCTCCGGCAGCAGTTGATCGCCCGCAAGACGGACAAGTACAAGGACGTGCAGCAGTGAGGGCCCCGAGATGCTGATTGCAACCACCGAGACGATCGCCGGACACGACATCACGCAGACGCTGGGGCTGGTGCGCGGCAACACGATCCGCGCCCGTCACGTCGGCAGGGACATCACCGCCGCGCTCCGCAACCTCGTCGGCGGCGAGGTCACCGAGTACACGAAGATGGTCGCCGAGAGCCGCGAGCAGGCGCTCGACCGCATGGTCGTGGAGGCGGAGAGCCTCGGCGCCGACGCCGTGGTCGCGGTACGCTTCACGACGTCGGTCATCACCAGCGGCGCCGCGGAACTGCTGGCGGTCGGGACCGCAGTGAAACTGCAGCGCCGTTAGCGCAAGCCCATCCGCTCCAGCACGCCGGCGACTAGCAACGGCCACACCAGCGTCGCGTCGGCGGGGACCTCCGCGAAGCGGCCGCCCTCTTCGACCGGGACGAACTTGCCCCAGGACACACCCTCGCTGTAGCCGCAGCCCGAGAGGCCGCCCCAGTGCTCCGGCTCGGGGCAGATCCGCACGCCGTAGCGAAACCGCCGCGGCGGCGCATCCTCTCCCGCCCGTCGCGCCGCCGCCTCCAGGTAGGGCGCCACCTGCTGCGCCCAGTTCCGCGGCACGCCGCCACCCACCGTGAAGATACCGAGCCGCTTCGCGCCGGCCGCCAGTTCGGTGTAGTGCTCCAGATCGAGGAACGGGTCGAACCGGATCGGCGCCAGTCCCTGACGCTCCCTCGCCCGGTTGAAGAGCGCGAAGTCAAGGCCGATCTCGGAGTCGGTGAACGCGGGCACGTAGACCGGCACCCCGCGGCGCCAGGCCGAGGACAACACGCCGCGGACCGGCGAGACATCCCCCTCGGCTTCGGTCAGCCACCGCCCGAGCGCCTCGTTCAGCAGGCGCGAGCAGGCGACCTCGCCCTCGGCCCACTGCTCCAGGACCGAATGGACGATCAACTCGACCCGGTCCAGGTTGCTCTCCAGCTCCAGCGTGTCGTAGATCCGGTCGTAGCCGGAGTAGTACGCGGTGCGGTCGTCGAGCTTGCCCGCCGGCGCCTTGAAGTGGATCATCCCGGCGGACTCGACGAAGCCGTGGACCATCAGCGCCCCGGTGCAGACGATCGCGTCGAGAAGGCCGTGGTCGATCATGTCGCACAGGACCAGCCCCTGCTTGGCCGCCGTCATCGCGCCGGTGAACGTGCCGACGACCAGGCAGTCGGGATCCTCCACCATCTCCTGGACCACGTCCGCCGCCTCGCCAAGCTGGCGGCCGCCGAAGGAAGTCGACTTCATCGCCGCGAGCAGGTCCGAGAAGGAACCGACGGCACTCAGATCGAGCGGCGCGAGCGGTTCCAGCCCCTCCCCGTCGGCGAACTCGTCCGGGCGGCGCGCGTCCCCCGCGGACTTGGGCGTTGGATCGTTCATGGGAGGGGAATCCGAACCTATCGCGGCAGGCGGACACTCTTGCCGCAGCGGTTCGGCTCGACTCTTGCAGCAAGCAACACGCATGACCGACCGGACTGGGCCTGTGACAGGATCGTCACTCAAGGCAACGCACGTTTCGCCGTCGAACGAGGGAGAGGACGAACGCGATTCCGCGGCGAGCTTCTTCTCGAAGACCGCGGGGATGGGCTGGCCCGTTGTGAACTCACGCGAACCCAGGGAACTCGAGCTCCTCTACCGGCTGAGCCAGACCCTTGGCGAGAGCCTCGAGTTGCGCGACGTCACCCGGCCCGCGCTCGAGACCCTGGCCGAACACCTGAACCTGAAGCACGGCACGATCACGCTCCTCAACCGGAAGACCGGCGAGATCCGGATCGAGGTCGCGCACGGACTGAGCGGCGAACAGATCGCTGAAGCCCGCTACCGCCTCGGCGAGGGCGTGACCGGCCAGGTGATCGAGACGGGCGAGGCTCGGGTGATCCCGAAGACGAGCGAGTCCGAGACCTTCCTCGACCGGACCCGGCGCGGCAAGAGCGCCGAAGTCTCCTTTCTCTGCGTGCCCATCCGCACCGGCAACGAGACCTACGGTGCGCTGAGCGTCGACCGGACGTACGACCCGGACCACGACCTGAACAGCGACGTCCGCCTGCTTCTGATCGCCGGCTCGCTGATCGCCCAGGCGGTCAAGCTCCGCCGCACCGCCGAGGAGGAGAAAGAACAGCTCGAAGAGGAGAACGAGCGGCTGCGCGCCCAGCTCCGCGACCGCTTCCGGCCCGCGAACATCGTCGGCAACTCCCACGAGATGCAGGAGGTCTACGACCAGATCGCCACGGTCTCGAGCAGCAACACGAGCGTCCTGATCACGGGGGAAACCGGCACCGGCAAGGAACTGGTGGCCCAGGCGATCCACTACAACAGCGCCCGCTCGGACCGGCCATTCGTCAAGGTCCACTGCGCCGCGCTGCCCGATGGCGTGATCGAGAGCGAGCTGTTCGGGCATGAACGCGGCGCCTTCACCGGCGCGATCCAGCAACGGAAGGGCCGCTTCGAACTCGCCCACACCGGCACGATCTTCCTCGACGAGGTCGGCGACGTGCCGCTTCTGATCCAGATCAAGATGCTGCGCGTGTTGCAGGAGCGCGAGTTCGAGCGGGTCGGCGGCACGCGGACGCTCCGGGCGGACGTGCGGATCATCGCCGCGACGAACAAGGACCTGTCCGCGATGACCATGAACGGCGCGTTCCGCGAGGACCTGTTCTACCGCCTGAACGTCTTCCCGATCCACGTGCCGCCGCTGCGCAAGCGCAAGTCGGACATCGTCCAGCTGGCCGACTTTTTTCTCGAGCGCTATGCGCGCGTGAACGGCGGCAACGTGCGCCGGCTGTCGAGCGCCGTGATCGACATGCTGATGAGCTACCACTGGCCCGGCAACGTCCGCGAGCTGGAGAGCTGCATCGAGCGCGCCGTCCTCGTGGCGAGGGACGACGTCATCCACCCTCACCATCTGCCGCCGACCCTCCAGACCGCGGAGAGTTCTGGCACCGAGCCCCCAGGGAGCTTCCAGTACCTGGTCGAGAACTACGAGCGCGATCTGTTGCGCGACGCGCTCAAGAGCGCCCGTGGCAACATCGCCGCCGCCTCGCGCAAGCTGCGCACCACGCCCCGGATCACCGGCTACAAGATCAAGAAGTACGGCATCGACCCCAGCCGCTACGCGAACTGAACACCCGTCAACGAAGGCGCCCGGAGGGAGGTCCCAGCGGAAGTCACGTTTGTCCGTCGCCACCCCCGTTTGCTACAGAATTGTAGTTCGAAACCCTGATCCGCGTGTCTCCTCCAGCCGCGAGAAGAGGTGCAACGGCCTTACCACCAACCACTTGTCATGTGAGGGAGCGCGCGAGCCCCATCGTTGGCACCCGTGTTGCTACTCAAGCCGCGTAACCGGCAATTTGCCCTTTCAAGGAGGTTCTACCCCAATGTTCCGGAAATCAGCCATTCTTCTGACCGTAGCCGCGCTTGGCCTGGCGGCCGCGCCAGCGTCCGCCGATACCTCGTACAGCCTCGACTTCGCGTCCGCCTATGTGTGGCGGGGCATCACCTTCACCGACGGGGCCGTGTGGCAGCCTTCGGTCACCGCCTCGAACGACAGTGGCTTCGCGATCAACGTCTGGGGCAACCTCGACATCGACGACGCGAACGACATGAGCAGCGAGTTCAACGAGATCGACCTCACAGCTTCCTACGGGTTCGGTTCCGACACGGTCTCCGCCGAGGTCGGCTTCATCGAGTACCTGTTTCCGAACACGTCCTTCGCCGGCACCCGCGAGGTCTATCTGACCCTCGGCTGGGACATCACGGCCTCCCCAAGCGTCTCGGTTTACTACGACATCGACGAGGTCAAGGACTTCTACGCCAACTTCGGCGTCTCGTTCGGCGGCGACGTGAGCGCCGCGGTGGCCTGGAGCGTCGACGTCTCGGCCGGCTACGCCGGCGACGACTTCGCCGCCGCCTACGGCGGAGTCTCCGGAGGCATGTACGACGGCAACGTCACGCTCGGTCTCTCCGGCGGCGCGTGGTCGGCGTTCGTCAGCTACGTCGACGCACTGGATGACGACGCGCTGCCGGAGCAGCCGGTCGACTTCCTGGCCGGGATCGGCTTCTCGTTCTAGCGGCCGGTGAACTTCGGCGCCCGCTTCTCCATGAACGCGGTGACGCCTTCCTTGTGGTCGTCCGTCTGGCCGCAACGGATGTGAGAGATGGCCTCGCGGTCGAGGATGGACCGGAAGTCCGAGTTGACCGCGAGGTTCACGTTTTCTTTCATCCAGCGGTAGCTCACGAGCGGTCCGTGAGCGAGCCGTGACGCGTACTCCATCGCCTCGTCGCGGAAGGTCTCCGCGTCATAGATGCGGTTGACGAGGCCGATCCGGCGCGCCTCCTCGGCGTCGATGATGTCGGCGGTGAAGAACAGCTCCTTCGCCACCGCCGGGCCGACGAGCCGGGTGAGTTGCCAGGTCGTGCCCCAGTCGCCGCCGAAGCCGACCTTCGAGTAGGCGGTCCCGAACTTCGCCGCGCTCGAGGCCAGGCGAAGGTCGCAACTTGCCGCCAGGCCGAGGCCGGCGCCCATCGCGAAGCCGTTGACCATCGCGATCGTCACCTTGGGCACCGAGTGGACGAGCCAGGCGGCTTCCTGGCCGCGCCGCAGACTGTCGATGCGTTCCTCGAGGGTCGATGGGGCGCCGCTCGACCCACCCATGCCCGAAACGTCGCCGCCGGCGCAGAAAGCGCGACCTTCGCCGGTGAGAGCGATCACGCCGACTTCGGGATCGGCCGCCAACCGCGGCACTTCCTCCTGAAGCCCGGCGGTGATTTCGGCGGACAGGGCGTTCAGCTTCTTGGGGCGGTTCAGCGTCAGCAGGGCGACGCGATCCTGAACGTCGACCCGGAACTCCGGCTCGGGGGCGGTCTTCATCTCGGCTACGGTCATTCGTTCCTCCTCGTTCCTGACTCTCAAGGGAAGGCCCGGAGTGTAGCCCGTGGAACACATCACGCGCTCAGGCGTTACAAGGGATGAGATGCCAGTGGCCGCAATGAGGCCCGATTCGCTGGCGGCGCCGACGGCGAGACCCCGACGCGCCCCGGCGCAGATGACCGCCACACCAGAGGCGGTACGGGTGGACCGCGCGCTGGAAGACGGCGCGCTCATGGCCCGCGTAAAGGACGGCGACGAGCAGGCCTTTGCCGACCTGGTGAATCGCTACAAGGACCCCCTCGTGAACTACCTGACCCGGATGACGCGCAGCCGCGAGCGTGCCGAAGACCTGGCGCAGGAGGCGTTCGTGCGGGTCTACCGCTCGGCCGGCCGCTACCGGGAACGGGGCCAGTTCCAGGCTTTCCTGTTCCGCATCGCCACGAATCAACTGCGCAGCGAAGAGCGCCGGGCGGCCCGCTGGCGAGGCCTGCTGCCGTCTCTTGCGGCCGAGCAGAAGCTCCGGCCGCCGGCGCCGTCACCGCAAGGCGCGGCGCTGTGCGAGGAGGCGGTAGACGCCGTCACCGCCGCGATCCGCCGCCTGCCCCTCCACTACCGCGCGCCCGTCGTGCTCCGCGAGATCGAGGGCTGGCCCTACGCCCGCATCGCCGAAACGCTCGGCTGCCGCGAGGGAACCGTCAAGTCCCGGGTCCACCGCGCCAAGGACCTGCTGCGAGAAGACCTCCACGACTACTGGAACGGAGGATCGAAGTGACCGACCAACTCGACCTGAAACACCTGCCCCGCGAGGAGGCTTCGGACGGCTTCACCGCCGAGGTGCTGCGCCGTGCGCGGACGGACCAGGCCCGCCAGCCCGTGCCGCGTCGGAGACTTGCGGTGGCCGCCGTCGCGGTCGTCGTCGTGTCGGCCGCGGCCGGTGCCTGGTGGACGCGGCAGTCCGCGCCCGCCGAACCGACGACGGTCACCGCGGAGAGCCTTGAACAAATCAGGTCGGAGTACGAGGAACTGAGTCGGGAACTGGAATACCTCCACCGACTCGCCGAAGACACGCAGCCCTTCGTACCGGTTTCCATCGATCCCCGGACCGAGGTCCTCTTCGACCTTCGCGACATCGAACCGCTTCCCGTCAGCCTTGCGTCTACGGGGAGCCGCAGAATCCAATAGGAGCATTCCGTCATGACCAAGAGCAGCTTCCTCGTACCCGGCCTCACGTCCCGACTCACTCTCGTCACGACCCTGGCCGCGATCTTCGCGGCGGGCTCGGGCGTCGCAGCCTTCGCACAGGAATCCGAAGAGGAGAAGCGCTCCGTTCGGGTCATGGTGCTCGGGGACGGTCAGGTCGAGGTCGTCGAGGATGGCCAGGACGACCGCATGCTGGCGGTGAAGCTCGCCGCCGCGGCCCAAGAGGAGGCCCAGGTTGTCCGCGAGATCGCCGATCGAGTCCGACCGACACTTGCCCTGCATTGGGCCGGCGCCTATCTCGGCGTCGAACTCGTCAACCTGAACGAGCCCCTGAGGGCTCACTTCGGCGTGCCCGAGGGCAGCGGAGTGTTGGTCTCGAACGTCGTCGTCGACAGCCCGGCGGCCCGTGCCGGCATCCAGGTCGGAGACATCCTCACCCGCTTCGACGGCGAGGACGTCACAAGTTCACGGAAGCTGACGACCATGGTGCGGAAGGCGGAAGCCGGAGATCCGGCCGACATCGAGATCTGGCGGGACGGCAAGGTCGAGACGGTCAGCACGACCCTCGATGAACGTCCACGCCCTGATCTCAGGGCCAACTACTTTTCCTTCCTGCGCGGGAGCGAAGATCTGGACGGCGACGGTGAGATCGAGGTGTTCGTCAGTCCCGAGAACGTACACGAGAAGATCCAGGAGTACTTCGACGGCGACGAGTGGAAGGAGCGCCACGAACACCTGCAGCGCTTTCTCCACGAGCGCCGCCCCGACATGAAGGCGCTGGAAGACCGTCTCGAGAGCCTGAAGGAGCGGCTCGCGGAACTGGAGCAGCGCCTGGAACAGCGGCGTTCCGAGAACGAGTAGTAAGCCGCCCTGCCCTCGTCCGGGAGGGAGGATCGGCGACCGATCAAGGCGGACAGGCGGACCTCAACAACAAGGGGGTCAAACGGATAGGGTAGCCGGCGCTCACGGGAGGCTCCCTATGAGATCGGGGTACACGGTTGCCATCATCGGCGGTGGGGCGTCGGGGATTGCTCTGGCGGCCCGGATCGTCGAGCACCTTCCAGCCGGCCTGAGCACGGCCAACCTGTCCATCGCGCTGTTCGACGCCCGCGGCTGCGACGGCGGCAATGCCTACGCACCCGACGTGCCCAGCAACCTGATGAACACCACCTGCGGTGCGATCGATCGAGTCTTCGGCGGCAGCTTCGGGATTCTCGAATGGGCCGAGGAGAACCCGGCCAAGTGGCAGCCCTACGTCGCACGGGCGGACCTCGAGGCGGGCGCCTACATCCCCAGGCCGGTGGTGGGTCTGTACCTGTCGGACCTCCTCGACCATGCCCGACGACAAGCCGCCGATCGCGGGTTCAGCCTCGACCTGATCGCCGACGAGGTCATCGATGTCTCGCCACCCGGCGATCCCGACGCCGACTACGTTGTTCACAGCCGCTCCGGCGGCGACTGCAAGGCCCGCTACGTCTACCTCGCGGTCGGGCACCTGGAACGATGCCGCACCGAGGACTACCAGCATCATGCCCGCTACCGCCACAATCCCTACCCGATTGCCGGCCTGGTCGAGGAGATACCGAAGCGGGCATCCGTCGGAGTGATCGGAACCCGGCTCACCGCGATCGACGTGGCGCTCGGCCTCGCCGCCGCGGGGCATTCGGGGAGCATCCATTGCGTCTCGAGACGCGGACGTCTGCCAGCCGTGCGGGCGGACCGCGGCAAGTACCGATTCAAGGAACTCGAACGCGAGGATCTGCGGCGGCGACTTCTGGGGGAGACGCGGTCGAAACTCCGTCTCTCCGACATCGCCGCGATGCTCGGCAGGGAAATCGAGCGCGCCGAGGGACGCCGCCTGTCTCTTGGCGAGATCGTCGACGGCGATCAGTCGCCGATCGACTACTACGAGCGGGAGATCGCCCTGGCGGCTGGCAGGGCCAGACCCTGGCAGGCGGTGCTGTACGCGACGAACCGCAACATCGACCTTCTATGGCATCACCTCCACGAAGACGACAGGCAGCTCCTGATGTCCGAGTGGCTGAACGACTGGCTGACCTATCGCGCGTCCATACCGCGAGAAAACGCGGAGAGAGTGCTGGCGATGATGAAGTCCGGCCAACTGACGGTCCAGGGCGGAGCCCGGAACTTCGAGTACGACTCCGACGCCGGCTCCTTCCGTATCGAGCTGGCCGCCGGCGACGCCCTGCATGTGGAGTACCTGGTGTCCGCCACCGGCTTCGCCAGCCGCATCGAGCAGGCGGACAGCCTGCTGATGAAGAACCTGCTGTCCAGCGGACTCATCGTTCCGCATCGCTACGGCGGGGTCGACTGCGTCTTCGAGACGGGACAGGTTCGCCCGCGTGCCGGCGCGGCAGTGGGTGAATCGCGGGTTTTCGCCCTGGGACCGCTCACCAGCGGCGTGTACTTCTTCACGACCGCTCTCGAGATCATCGCCAGGCAGGCGGCCCAGCGGACACACGACCTGGCGTTCATGCTGGGTATGGAATGGCTCGACCAGCCCGAAACCGAGGCGTGGGTCGATGACTTCCAGGCCGGACGCGCCGGAGACGCCGAAGGTCCCGGTCTACGCCATGGCGAAGGTCCAGACCTCCTCGGACATCTGCTGTCGAACGATCAGACGGAGCTCATCGACTTCGAACAACTCCGGCTTCTGAACGATCAGATCCGGGACGAGGACTTCGAGACGGCGGACGACCGCGACAGGTCGGCTCCCTGACGATCGGGTTCCGGCGCCACAGCGGACGCCACGCTCCTAGCGGAGCTCCGGCAACCGGTACCCGGCGGCGCCGAGGTCGGCGCGCACGGTCTTCTTGTCCATTTTCCCGGTGGACGTGAGCGGAATCGAATCGACGACCAGGACATCATCCGGAAGTTGCCACTTCGCAAACCGTCCGGCGCAGTGCGTGAGCACCCGTTCCCGGTCGACGCTGGCGCCTTCTTCGAGAACGATGAGCGCGACCGGACGTTGCTCCCAGCGGGGGTGCGGCTGTGCGACGACGCACGCCTGGGCAACGCCATCGAGCGAGAGGATGTGGTTCTCCAGATCAACCGAGGAGATCCACTCGCCGCCGCTCCTCACGAGGTCCTTCGAGCGATCCGAGATGACCAGGCACTCCCGGCGGTCGATGCTACCCACATCGCCGGTGATGAGCCAGTCGTCATGGAACTGCTCCGGCTGCCGGCTTCGGTAGTACTCCGAGCAAACCCAGGGTCCCCGGACCAGAACGTCGCCGGTCGCGCGGCCGTCGTGCGGCAGACGATTGAAGTCCGCGTCGAAGATCTCCACCTCCACCCCGGGCAGCGCCTGGCCGGCCTTCGCCACCTCCGTAAGGTACGCCTCAGGCGCCGCGGTCGCGCGCCGCCCGCCGTCGGGACGCGCGACACGACGGGAAAACGTGACCAGCGGGCTCGTCTCCGTCATGCCCCACTCCTGGATCATCTCGACGCCCAGGGCCTCCCAGTACCAGCGTGCCAGGGCCGCCGGCACGGCGGAGCCGCCGCTGAGGATGCGCGACAGCCGCGACAGATCGAACGCACCGGGGCGGTCCACGCAGACCGCGCGAACGTCCTGCCATACGGTGGGCACTCCCGCGGCCAGAGTGACGCCCTCCTCCGCGATCAGTCTGACGAGCCGCTCGGGGCGCGTGAAGCGATGCGGCATGACCTGCTTGCACCCAAGTGTCAGCGCGGCCCATGGAAGGCCCCAGCCCATGACGTGGAACATGGGCACCACGCCGCAAACCGTGTCGGTTGCCGAGAGGCTCATGGCGTCCGTCATGCACATCGCCATGGTGTGCAGGTACTGCGAGCGGTGCTCGTACTGCACGCCCTTGGGATGTCCGGTCGTGCCGCTCGTGTAGCAGAGGCCGAGCGGCGCGGTTTCGTCGATTTTCGGCCACTCGAAGCGCCCGGACCACGGGGCGATGAAGTCCTCGTAGTCGACGGCGCCCGGGAGCGACGTCGACCAGCCCTCGCCGCCTTCCTCGACCGCGACGACGACCTTTTCGACCGTGGGCAGGCGGTCCGCCAGCGGTTCGAGCCGCACAAGCAGGTCGGCGTCAGAGACGATCAGCCGAGGCTCGGCATGGTTGACGATGTAGGCGATGTCCCTGCCGTGCAGACGGACGTTCAGGTTGAGCAGAACGGCGCCCATTCCCGCGAGTGCGCAATAGACCTCGAGGTGGCGCGACCCGTTCCACATGAACACGCCGACCCGGTCGCCGACGCCGACGCCGGCATCCCGGAGGGCGTGTGCGAGTCGATGCGCCCGAAGCAGGGTCTCGCGCAAGTCCTGGCGTCGCGTGCCGTTGGCAGTCGCCGTGACGATCTCGGCGTCCGGCGCGAGCCGGGCCCCACGCTCGATCAACCGCGACATCAGCAGCGGAGTGCGTTGCATCCGTTCCGCCGCCCCACCGCCGCTACAGGACCGCGTCCTCCCACTCGGAGAGCATCGTCAGCAGCCTCCCCATCATCTCGTCGACCTGGTCGGAATTGATCGAGAGAGGCGGCGCGACCCAGATCGGCAGACCGCGCGCCATCGCGGGATGGCGGGCGGCGCCGTAGAGCGAGCTGTACATCGCCAGGCCGTTCTTGAGCGCCAGGGACTGGAACAGCGTCTGGGCATCGACGCTCTTGTCGAAGAAGGCCATCGTCTCCTTGTCGGCGACGAGCTCGATCGCCATCATCAGGCCCCAGCCCCGTACGTCGGCCACGGTCGGATGGGAGAGCAGTTCGTCGCGGTAGGAGAAGAGCCGCGGGCTCTGCTCGTTGCAGTTCTCGATCAGCCTCTCGTCCCGGATGATGTTGATCGCCTCGCAGGCCGCCGCGCAGCCCAGAGGATGACCGCCGAATGTGAAGCCATGCACGAAGGAGTAGCCCTTCTCGAAGGGTTCGTTGAGCCTGCTGGAGACCGACACCGCGCCGAACGGCACGTAGCAGCTCGTGATGCCCTTGGCCATCGTGATGATGTCGGGCTCGACGCTGAAGTGATCCATGGCGAACCACTTCCCCGTGCGACCGAATCCGGTGACCACCTCGTCGGCGATGATCAGCACCTCGTGGCGGTCGCAGATCTCCCGGATCGTGCGCCAGTAGCTGTCCGGCGGCACGCAGGCGTAGTCCGCGCCGCAACCGTGGGGCGTGGCCAGGAACGCGGCCACGGTCTTGGGGCCGGCGTAGTGGATCGCGGTCTCCAGCGCCTGGGCGCACTGAACGCCCCACTCCTCGCGGCTAATCCCCTCCGGCCGGTCGAAATCCGAGTACTGCCGGATGCCCGGCCACTTCGGCAACATCGGCTCGAACCGCGACTGGCTGGCGGGGTTGTGCGACACGCCCAGCGTGGCGAGCGTCATGCCGTGGTACGAGTCCCGGTGGCTGACGATCTTGTACTTCGTCGGATTGCCCAGCGCGATCTGCGCCTGGCGGGCCAGCTTGATCGCGGTCTCCACGGCCTCGGACCCACCCGAGACGAGGTAGGTGTGATCGAGGTCGGCCGGTGTGATCTCCGCGAGCAAGCGGCAGAACTCGGCCCGCTTCGGGCTCGCGAAAGAGGGGTGGGTGTAGGCGTACTCCTCGAGCTGGGCCGCGATCGCACGCTTCATCCGCGGGTGGTTGTGCGGCAGGTTGACCGCCATCGGCCCACCCGAGACATCGAAGTAGCGGTTGCCTTCCCGGTCGTAGATGAACACGCCTTCGGCGCGTTCGATCTCCACGTCCATCGGGTGGTACGAAAAGACATGGCGCCAGTCGCCTTCGGGACGGAGGGGGTGGGCCAGCGGCTGCTCCAGGGTCGCGGTAGCGGGCGCGGTTGCCATCGATCTTGCTCCTGATTCGGGTAGGGAAGTAAGGCATCGTAGCAAGCTGCTACTGTGTCTCGCTTCCCGGGAGATCGGGAGTTGGAGGAGCGATGTCCCAGCCCACGGGCAAGGAACGGATGGAACGGATCGTGGCGCTCGCGAAGCGCCGCGGATTCGTGTTCCCGGCCTCCGAGATCTACGGCGGCATCAACGGCTTCTGGGACTACGGGCCGCTCGGCGTCCAGCTCAAGAACAACCTGCGCGACGCCTGGTGGCGCGACATGGTCGAGTCCCCGCCGCTCGGTCCGGACGGCTCGCCACTCTCGATCGTCGGCATCGACTCCTCGATCATCCAGAACCCGAGGGCCTGGGAGGCCAGCGGGCACGTCGGCGGCTTCTCCGACCCGATGGTCGACTGCCGCGAGACGAAGGCGCGCTTCCGGGCGGACCACCTGCACGTTCTCCGGCCGAAGCGGGAGCTGGAGGCGCCCGCCTACTTCGCCTACGTGGAGGGCGAACCGGAACCGGCGGTGAAGACCGCCCGCAAGGCGATGCGCGGTCGGCCGAGTCTCGACGACTTCGAGTCGCTGCCCCTCTCCGAGCTGGACGAGGCCAAGCGGGGTCACGTCTGGGCGCCCGGCGCCTCGGAGGCGGGCACCCTGACCGAGGCCCGGGACTTCGACCTGATGTTCAAGACCTTCGTCGGCGCCGCCTCCGGCGAGGAGAACACCGCCTACCTGCGCCCCGAGACCGCGCAGGGCATCTTCCTCAACTACAAGGGCGTGCTGGACACATCGCGGGTGCGGCTGCCGTTCGGCATCGCGCAGATCGGCAAGGCCTTTCGCAACGAGGTCACGCCCAGGAACTACACTTTTCGTACCCGCGAGTTCGAGCAGATGGAGATGGAGTTCTTCTGCCATCCGTCCCAAGCCAGGCTCTGGTTCGAGTACTGGACGAAGCAACGGATGGACTGGTGGAGCAATCTCGGTCTGGCCGGCGACCGCCTGCGCCTGCGCCGCCACGAGGCGTCCGAACTCGCCCACTACGCACAGACCGGCGAAGGGACCTTCGACGTCGAGTACCAGTATCCGTTCACCGAGCCGGATTTCGGCGAGCTGGAAGGCGTGGCCCACCGCGGCAGTTTCGACCTGGAGCAGCACCAGGAGTGGAGCGGCGTCAAGCTGGAGACCTTCGACCCTGAGTCGCGGGAACGGTTCGTGCCGCACGTGATCGAGCCTGCCGCCGGCCTCACCCGAGGCGTCCTGGCCCTGCTCTGCGAGGCCTACTCGGTCGACGAGAGCCGGCCCTCCTCCGAGCTGATGCGTTTCCCTCACCGCCTGGCGCCGATCCACGCCGGCGTCTTTCCCCTGGTCAACAAGGGCGGCATGCCAGAGATCGCTGAGTCTCTCTACTTCGAGCTGCGCCGCCGCTACCGCATCCAGTACGACGCAAAGCAGTCGATCGGCAAGCGCTACGCGCGGATGGACGAGGCCGGGACCCCGTACTGTTTCACCGTCGACGGCCAAACAGTGGAGGACCGGACCGTCACCGTTCGCGATCGCGACACGGGCGCCCAGGAACGGCTATCGGTCGACGCCGTGCCAGGCTATCTGGACGAACGCCTCAGCCTCTGAATCGCGGCCGGTACGCGGTGGCGCTTCGCGCGACCGCGCCATTCTGGCGCGGTTGGCCGCCGCTGCCGACCAGTGAGGGGCGGCAACGGCGACCAGGAGAACAAACTGAGGAAGTGGCGCGGAGGAGGTCCGGTTGGAGGGATTCTGGAAGGGCTCGTCGCGTCTTGAACGCGCGAGTCGGTGGTTCCGAGCAGGAGGCTCTACCGGCATATCGGCACTGGCAAACGGCTGACCAAGCGTGTCGAGCACGCGGCCGCGCCGCCGGTTCGCTCGCTGTAAAGGAAGGAATCTGTTTTGGAGGGGACCTCCTCCGATGGTTTCCACATCTTCGGGATGACGCTTGCAGTCCCGACACACAGGGAACAAGCAAGGGTCGTGCCAGATTCCGGTTGGCGGCCAGCCGCGGCGCCGCCGATCGCCGCTTCAGGCGTGGTCCGCGCTGGCCCGGTGCGCAGCCCGCCGCGGGTCTTCGATGCGAATCAACTTCCGTAGCGCCAGCAGATGCAGGACGGTCGCGATCAGGAAGACGCTCTCGATCGGCGCCAGCTGGCTGACCACGCCGGCGGTCAGAAATCCCGCCACACCGCTCGCCTCGGCCAGGGAGTGGGTCGCCGCGATACGCATCGGACGGTCGCGCTCGCGGCCGAACTCGAGGACGAGGTTCTGGGACGCCAGCATCACGCCGGAGAACCCCGCCCCCACCAACAGGAAGACCGCGTACGCGATCGGAAAGACCGGCGCCCAGAGAACGGTCAGGCTGCCGAGAATCCAGCAACCGAGCGCCAGCACATAGACGGCGCGGTATCCCGAGCGGTCGCCCAGCAGACCCCACACCAGCGCACCCACCGACTGCGCTGCCGCGAAGGTGACGGTCAGGCCGGCCAGACGCGCGCCGCTGACGCCGAACCGGTCACCGACCAAAAGGACGTAGAACGGCAGGGCTCCCCGCGCTGCGCCGGTCAGCAGCCGCGCCGCGAGGAAGCGAGCGTAGTGCGGGTCGGAGCGCAGCAGGTCGGGCAGCTTGCCCAGCCGGGCGCGCAGGTCGAGTCCCGCGTCGTGGACGTCGAGGGCCGCGGGCTCGCGAATAAAGCCCATGAACGCCAGTCCGGTCGCGGCCAGCAGCGCGGCGCCCAGGAAGGTCAGGCCGTAGCCGCGGGGAAAGCCGTACCGGTCGAGCACCCAGCCCGCTGCCACCGAGAGCAGGATCACGGAAGTCCCCGCAGCCAGGTTTCGCGTTCCCTGGAGCCGCCCGCGACGACCGACCGGTACCGACTTCGCGAACAGCAGGTTGAACGCAACCATCTGCATCCCGCTGGAGAAACCCCACACCAGCAGCACCGGCCAGACCAGAAAGACCGCGACCTCGACCGGGGCGAACAGCGCCACGAGGGCCAGCAGGAGCATCTGGAAGCGCATCACGCCGCCGAACAGCAGGGCAACCCACTTGACGTGGCGGCGGTGCTCGACCAGCGCGGCGCTCAGAAGCGGCGACACGAACATGCCGAGGCTCTGGCACGCGGAAGCCACGCCCACCGCGGCGTTGGCGCCGGTCAGGAGGTTGATGTAGGTTGGCAGGAACGTCGGGGCCTGGAGCAGCCGGAACCCCGTCATCCCGAGCAGGCCGTGGGCCAGGAGCGCGGCGTAGTTGCGCCGCCGGTCGAGGCGGCTTTGACCTCGGTCGGCGGAGGACATGCCTGACCTCAAGGTAACACGCAGCCGAACGACGATGACACTCGGAGATCAGAGCCCAAACGGCCTGCACGAGACCTTCCATCGCATCGTCCGCCTGATTCCGGAGGGCCGGGTGGCGACCTACAGCCAGATCGCCGCACTGGCGAATCGCCCGCGCAACGCCCGGCAGGTGGGTTACGCTCTGGCCCGGCTGAGCGACGAGAGCGTGCCGTGGCACCGCGTGGTCAACGTCAGAGGCTCGATCAGCGAACGCGGGCTCGATCCGCTCGAGAGCATGGAGCGCCAGCGCTTCCTGCTCCAGGAAGAGGGCGTCGTCTTCGACCGCCGGGGCCGCATCGACCTTGACCGCTTCGGGTGGAGACCATGACCTCGCGCGCTCTGGCCGGGTGCGCGGGTCTTCTGACCCGCTGCCGCCGGAGGCGGCCAGGAGAATGCACCGGCCGACAGGCCGGTTCCGCTTTGTTGCTCCTGGCAACAGGGCTGCTCGTGGCCGTGGCGTGCAGTGACCCGCCTGCGACGGCGCCACCGCCCGAGGGGATGGTCCGTGTGCCCGCCGGCGCCGTTCCCCGTCCCGGCGGGGATCGGCAGGTCGCCGCCTTCGATCTGGACGCCTATGAAGTCACGAACCAAGACTTCGCCGCGTTCGTCGACGCGACCGGCTTCGTCACGGAAGCCGAGCGCTGGGGCTGGTCTCTCGTCTTCCATCCGGAGGCCACCTCCAACCCCGAACTGGAGCAGCGCCCGCAAGGGACTCCCTGGTGGCTGGCGGTCGAGGGCGCGTACTGGCGTCATCCCCGCGGAGCCGGTTCCGAGGCAGAAGCCGATCTCCCGGCCGTCCACGTGAGCTGGGGAGACGCCAGCGCCTACTGCGAGTGGCGGGGCAAGCGCCTTCCGACCGAGGCGGAATGGGACCTCGCTGCCGCTGCCGGCAACGACGGCGAGGGCGGCGCTCACTACCCCTGGGGGAACGTACCCGCTCCCGAGGGCCGCTGGGTCGCGAACGTCTGGCAGGGCGACTTTCCCGTCCGGGACGACGCGGCCGACGGTCACACCTACCTGGCGCCCGTCGGCTCCTATCCGCCGAACGCGCTGGGCATCTTCGACCTCGGCGGCAACGTGTGGGAGTGGTGCGACGACTGGTACCGCCCCGGGGGCGCAGGCGGCGAGAAGGTCCTGAAGGGCGGCTCCTGG
Source organism: Acidobacteriota bacterium (assembly GCA_011525365.1). Classification (GTDB taxonomy): domain Bacteria; phylum Acidobacteriota; class Thermoanaerobaculia; order Multivoradales; family Multivoraceae; genus Multivorans. The sequence goes on along the minus strand of WTGQ01000002.1, from coordinate 332,382 downwards.
CTCTGCGCGGCGAGCTACTGCGAGGGCTACCACAACGCGAACCGGAACAACTCGGCGCCGGACTCCGGCCTCGACAACACCGGCTTCCGCTGCGCCCGCAGCATGTAGCCGCGGGTCCTCTGACCCTCGGACGAAACGCGCCGCGAAGCGGCGACGATCGGCCCACGAGTGCGCCCCAGGAGGGGACTTTCACGAATTCCTGAAAGTTCCAATAGTTCAGTCATATTTCGAAAAGAAAAACTCCCGCAACGGGGATTTTCGTGCTATTGTCCTTTTCTCGTTTCATTTCGTACCGGCTGATCCGCGACACTTCGGTCCAAGTTCAGAGCCCGCACGCGTCAGCAGATCACCCCGATTCAGCGAGGAGAGACAGAATGACCAAGATCGACACGGGCATCGCTTCCATCGGACTCCACCTGCCGCCCCTGGCCATGCCGGTGGAAGAACTCGCGTCGCTCCGCGGCGTCGACCCGGACAAGTACCGCATCGGGCTGGGCTGCTCCGAGATCTCCCTCTGCCCGCCGGAGTTCAGCATCGTCGACCTGGCCTCCGAGGCGGCGCGGCGCGCCCTTTCCCGCTGGGAAGGCGACCTGGAGGACATCGGCATGATCGCCGTCGGCACGGAGACGGCGGTCGACATGAGCCGTCCCCTGTCCGCCTTCGTGGCCGATGAGCTCGGCCTTGCCGGGAACATCCGCTCCTACGAGGTCAAGCACGCCTGCTACGGCGGCACCCTGGCCCTGCGCCAGGCCTGCGAATGGCGCATGTCCGGCGCCGCGCGCGATAAGGCGGCCCTGGTCGTCGCCGCAGACATCGCCCTCTACGAGCAGGGCGACCCCGGTGAACCGACCCAGGGCGCCGGCGCCGTCGCCTTCGTCGTGGAGCGTCCCGAGATCGCCTCCGTGGGGGTCGAGTCCCACGCCTGGAGCCAGCCGGCGTTCGATTTCTACCGTCCGGTCGGCGAGGCTTACCCGCGGGTCGACGGCAAGCTCAGCCTCGAGTGCTACAAGAAGGCGGCCCAGGAGTGCTTCTCCGCCCTTACCCGGGGAGAGAACCCGGCCGACGTGCTGGAGCAGTTCTCGGCAATCTGCTTCCACGTGCCGTTCCCGAAGATGGTCAAGAAGGCGTTCCACCTCGTCGGCGAGGTCGCCGGCTGGACGGCCGAACGGATCGAGCAGATCTACAGCGACAAGGTCGAGCCGGCGATGCACTGGAACAGACTCTCCGGCAACTCGTACACGGCTTCGCTCTGGATCGCGGTCGCGAACGCCCTCCAGGGCCTGAAGGCCGGCGAACAGGTGGCCGCCTTCTCATACGGTTCCGGCTTCGGTTCCGAGATTCTCTCGCTGATCGCAGGCCCCCGCGCCGAGGACGCCGAATGGGCGCAGGACATCAAGCGGGATGTCGAAAGCCGCCGTCGCGTCGACGGCAGCGGCTACAACCTCCTGCGCGCAGCAGTTCGTACGGCGGCCGCGTAAGTCGATCCGCGGACGCCGGTCCTCAGGTGGCCGGGCTACGGTTCTACGGACTCCGTAGCCCGGCCATCTGTTCCAACTGCTCCGCGTAGGCGGCCAGCACGCCGGCAGCGATGTCGATCTGCTCCTGGGCCTCGTCCCAATCGCGTTGCTCGATCGCCTCCCGCACTCCCGGCAACGTCTTCACACCGTAGCCGGTGTACATGCCCGGTGCGTAAAGGTGGTGCCGGAACCAGGGCCGACGTGGCAGACCCTCGCTCCGAGTCAAGCGGCGTTCGCTCTTGGCGACCAGCTCGTCGAGCGCCGCCTGCGTGGCCGCGTCCCCACTCCGGACGGCCTCGGCCAGGGCGCGATCGGCGGCCTGCGCCGCCCGCCCCAGACGATCGTGCGCGTTCCTGAGCGGCGCGAAGTTCAGATGTCGCCCCGGCGAATCCGCCTCAGGTTCGACGAAGGGTCTGGTCGGATCGGCGGCCAGGCGCAGGGCGGCGCTGTCGAGAAGCTCGTTCTCCCGCTCGATCTTCCGGCGCTCCTCATCGGCCAGGTCCGCCACCTCCTCGACGTAGCGACCGACCGTGGCGGCCGTCGCGCCGAACTCGAACGGGAGCACGTCGGCGTTCGCCAGCCGCAGCGTCAGGCGCAGCCCGGTGCGGGCAAGCGCGGCGCCGTAGACCGCACCGGGGTCGACGAACCGGCGGTAGAAGTCGAACGTGTCGAAAGCGGTGTGGTACTCGCCGCCGGAAGCCTCCCCGCCGTAGCCGACATTGAGGGACGACACGCCGAGGTGCTGGAGGAACGGCGAGTAGTCCGAGCCCGATCCCAGGGCCGCGATCCGCAGTCTGCCCGAGGACTGGAGCCGCTCGTACTCCGCTGAGCTGCCGTTGACCCGCCGGAACGCGAGCAGGCGCTCGCCCACGCTGACACCCGTCTGAGGATCCTCGACCTCCCCGGCGACCTGGTTGACCAGGGTCTCGAGCGCGTGGGAGCCGCCCGCGCGCAGGAAACCGCGGCTGTTCGAGTCCGTGTTGATGTAGACCGTTGCGTGCTCGCGCAGCGCGTCGGCGTGGTGCTCGGCCCACTCGGTCGAACCGAGCAGCCCAGGCTCCTCGGCGTCCCAGGCGGCGTAGACGAGCGTGCGCCGCGGCGGGTGGCCTTCCCGGGCGAGCCTTCCGAGCGCCTTCGCCTCGGCCAGCAGGCCGACCAGGCCGCTGATCGGATCCCGGGCGCCGATCACCCAGGCGTCGTGGTGGTTGCCGCGCAGAATCCACTGATCCGGCCTCTCCGTGCCCGGCATGCGGGCGATCACGTTGTGCGCCGGCGCCAGGCTCCAGTCGAACTCGAGCTGGAGCCGCACCCTGGCGGGGCCCGGACCGATCCGGTAGGTGATCGGCAGGCCGCCGCGCCACTCGCCCGGCGCGGTTTCGCCTCCCAAGGCTTCGAGCAGGGGCTGAGCGTCCAGCCAGGCGATCGGCAGCACCGGAATCCGCATCAGCGTGTCCGCGTCCTCCCGTGTGAGCCGCGGCTCGCCGTCGACGGCGCCCCGCATCGGCGTCAGCGGATCGCCCGGACGGAGCGGAAGGTCGAGCACCGAACCCCGCTGCACCGCGCTCCGGTGCTTGAACGAGCCGTCCGGATACCCGGCACCCTCGCTGTAGCCGTCGTCGCCCGGGTCGTTGAAGATGAGGCAGCCGATCGCGCCGCGCTCGTAGGCGACCTTCGGCTTGATCCCGCGCCAGGAACCGCCGTAGCGGACGATCACGATCTTCCCCTCGACGTCGATGCCCAGCCGCTCCAGTACCTCGTAGTCCTCGGGCACGCCCCGGTTCACGTAGACCAGCTCCCCGGTGACGTCGCCATCGGCCGAGAAAGCGTTGAAGGGCGGCAGACCTTCGGCCACCGCGACCTCCGCGGTGCCGTCGCCCGCCGCCGGCTCCTCGATGAGCGACGCCTCGAACCGCGTCGGCTCCAGCAGGGTCAGCGACCGCAGCCGCGGCGTCGGGAAGAGAACGTCGAAGGTCTCGATCTCGGCTTCGAAGCCCCACTCCCTGAACCGCTCGACCATCCAGTGCGCGTTCGCTTCCGTCTGCGGCGCCCCGGCATGGTGCGGCCGCGGGGTCATCAGCCGATTCCATTCGAGCAACTCGTCGGCGACGATCCAGTCGTCGGCCCGCTGCTCCATCTCACGCTGCGCCTCGACGCGGTCGGGATGGAATCCGATCAGATCCTGAGCGCCGGCCGGCGCCGCCAAGAGGATGAAGGCCAGCAGCAACTGTCTCACGTCACGCCCCCCGATCCGCCGCCGCGAGCACCGTGTTCCGCAGCAGCATCGCCACCGTCGTCGGACCGACTCCGCCGAGCCGCGGCGTAATCCAGCTCGCGACCTCGCCGACGGACTCGTCGACGTCGGGCAAGAGCTTCCTGCCCTCCCAACTGATGCCGCCGCTGACGACGACGGCGCCCGGCTTGATCATCTCCGGTTTCACGAAGCGCGGCACGCCGAGCGCCGCGACCACGATGTCGGCGCGGCGCGTGAACGGGGTCACGTCCCTGGCGCCGGTATGCACAACCGTGATCACGGCGTTCGCGCCCGGCTGCTTCAGGGTCAGCAGCAGCGCGAGCGGCCGACCCAGAGTGGGCCCCCGGCCCAGGACGACCACCTCACGGCCGCCGATGTCGATCCCGTAGTGCATCAGCATCGCCTGGATGCCCGCCGGTGTGCACGGCACCGGGCCCTTCTCCTGCAGCACCAGCTTGCCGAGGTTCACCGGGTGCAGACCGTCCGCGTCCTTCTTCGGGTCCATGCGGGCGAGGGCCTCGTTGAAGTCGAAGCCGGAAGGCACCGGGTGCTGGATGATGTAGGCGTCGACTTCGGGATTCTCGTTGAAGCGGTCGACGGCGGCGAGCAGCGCCTCCTGGCCGCCGTCCGCCGACACCTGTTCGTGGAATGAAGCGACGCCGACCTCCTCGCAGGTCTCGTGCTTCTTGCGCACGTAGCCCGCGGAGGCCGCGTCGTCGCCGACCAGAATCGTCCCCAGGCCCGGCTTGACGCCCGCGGAGGCGAGCGCCTCGACCCGTTCCGCGACTTCCGCCAGTACGGCCTCGGCCACCGGTTGGCCTGCGAGAAGTTGAGCCGTCATTCGTCGTTCTCCGTCGGGTGTTCGTGGTGGTGATCGTGGCCGTGGGGGTGATCGTGGCCGTGCGGCCGGGCCGCGAGTTGTCCGGTCAGACGATCGATCTCCGGCGCCGCGACGAGTCCAGCCGCTTCGAGTGAATCCTCGAATGCCTCCTGCCAACGCTGCCAATAGTTCCACTCCTCGGCTCGAGCGGTTTCTTCCCAGGCAGCGATCGCGCCGATCAATCGCCCACGAAACGCTTCCCAGTCGAGCTGCCCGCCTTCCACCAGCGCCATCGTCAGCCCGAACAGGCGGCTCTCCCAGTGCGCACTGAACGCCAGCTCCCCGTTCTCCCGCGGAGGCGCGGCCGCGCCGTGTTCGTCCAGGCGGACAGGCAGGACCATTTCGCGCTAGAGCTGCTCGACGCCGATCATCGAGTCGCGGGTGACGAGACCGGTCAGTTCCTCGACGCCCAGGCCGTCCGTGCCCAGCGGCCTCTGCGGCAGGACCATGTAGCGGACCTCGGCGCTCGAATCCCAGACCCGCACTTCGACGTCCGGCGACAGGTCGAGCCCCAACTCCCCGAGCAGACGCCGCGGTTCCCGCACCGCGCGTGACCGGTAGGCGGGCGACTTGTACCAGGCCGGCGGCAGTCCGAGCACCGCCCACGGGTAGCACGAGCAGAGCGTGCAGACGACGAGGTTGTGGACCGAGTCCGTGTTCTCCTTGACCACGAGCCGAGCGACGTGGGCGTCCGTGTTGTCGCCGAATCCGAGTTCCCGGATCGCGGGCATCCCGTCCTGGAGCAGCCGCGCCCTGAACTCCGGATCGGTCCAGGCCTCGGCCACCACCCGGGCGCCGCGCAGCGGCCCGATGTCCTGCTCGTAGCGCTCGACCAGAGCATCGACGGCGGCGGACTTGACCAGTCCCTTCTCCACCAGCAGCGCCTCGATCGCCTCGGTGCGTAGTGCCATCGTCATTCGAGAACCTCCAGGTACGGCTCAAACAGATCGATGTAGACCGTGGCGCCGGCCTCCGCCTCCTCTCCCCAGAGCTCCCGGCTCTCGAAGGCGACGGTGTAGAGGTACTCCGGCGCCTCGCCCCGCCCGTCGGCGTTCGTGTCGGGATAGACGCAGGCCGGATGGACCTCGGCGATCACGCCCCTCCGGTCGCGGGCGTAGCCGGGCAGCCGCGTGTGCCCCTGCGGGTGCCGGTTCCACGTGCGCACCGCGTCGCCGACCGCGAAGCGGGGCTCGCGGTCGATCTCGCGCACGACCGAACCCACGTGATCGGGGCGCTCGACGGCCGCACCGCCGCTCAGCCGCTCCGCCGCCAGGGTCTCCAGCGCGTAGAGCCAGCGGCCGTAGTAACCGTCCGAGAGGTAGCGGTCCGGCGGCATCCGCTCGATCGCGTGGCGGAAGGCGTCGAGGTTCGCCAGGCCGGCTCCCATGGCGTAGCCCGCGAGCGCGCAGACCCGGCCCTGCCAGGCCTCCGGGAACAGGGCCTCGTCCGGACGCCGGTCCACGGCGCCGAAGCCGTGCATCCCGCCCATGTCGTGGATTCCGTTCATGCTCCGACGGCCGCCGCGCCGCGCGCCAGTCTACAAGCCCGCCAAGGGGCTATCCTCAAGCCATGGACACCGCCGATTCCCGATCGACCGCGGGCACGGGCCTGGCGCACGCCCACGACTACCCGTTCCTGGGTCAGGGCAGGGCGCCGCTCGAGGTGGCGGCCGCCGAGGGCTGCTACATGATCACGCCGACGGGCCGCCGGATCCTCGACGCCGCCGGAGGCGCCATCGTCTCGAACATCGGGCACGGACGGCGAGAAGTGGGGGAGGCCTACGCACGGGCCGCGGCGCAGACCGACTACATCGTGCCTCCCTTCGCGACCCCCGCGCGGGCGGAGCTGGTCCACCGCATGCGCACCCGCTGGCTGCCCGGCGACATCAACCGGGTGCTGTTCGCGAGCGGCGGTTCCGAGGCGATGGACCTGGCGATCCGGTTCGCGCGCCAGCACCACCTGTCCGCCGGGCGTCCCGAGCGCTGGCGGGTCTTCGGGCGTGAACTCTCCTACCACGGCGCCACGATGGCTACGCTCGCCGTGGGCGGGCACCAGGGACGCCGGGCGGGCTTCGAGCCCTGGCTCGTCGACGAACAGACCGACCAGCCGCGACCGCCCGCTCACTACTGCATGCGCTGCCCGCTGGGCAAGACGTTCCCCGGCTGCGACATCGCCTGCGCCGACGAAGTGGAACGGGTGTTCGAGGAGATCGGTCCGGAAGAGATCGCGGCCTTCGTCGTCGAGCCGATCGTCGGTTCGAACGCCGGCGCGCTCATGCCCCCTGGCGACTACCTGGAACGGGTCGCCCGGATCTGCAGGCGGCACGGCATCCTGCTGATCGCCGACGAGGTGATGACCGGCTACGGCCGGACCGGCCGCAAGTTCGGTGTCGACCACTGGGACGTGGTGCCCGACATTCTGGTCGGCGGCAAGGGCCTGACCGGCGGCTACGCGCCCCTGGTCGCGATCTGCGCCCGCGAGGAGGTCACGGCGCCGATCGCGGAAGCGGGGGACTCCGTCATGTTCTTCACCTACGGCGCGCACTCACCCGCATGTGCGGCCGCCAGCGAGGTGCTGCGCATCCTCGAGGACGAGGAGCTCGTCGAACGGGCCGCCACCGTCGGCGCGATGCTCGGCGAGCGCTTGCGGGAGACGTTCGCCGATCACCCACACGTCGCCGAGGTCCGCGGCCGCGGCCTGCTCTACGGCATCGAGATCGTCCAGGACCGCGAGACGCTGGAGCCGTTCCCGGCCGAACTCTCGCTGGTCAACGCCGTCGTGGCCGCCGGCCTGTCGATGGACGTCTTCTTCTACCCCGGCGGCAACGACCCCGCTCGCGACGTCGTGTGCCTGGGCCCGCCCTTCATCCTCGGCGAGGAGGAGATCGAGAAGATCGTCACCGTGCTGCCCAAGGCGATCGACAGCGCCATCGCCCGCAAGGCGCCGGCGCCGTCGCTGCTGGGGCCGCCGGTGTGCTGCGACTAGGCAGCCGCAGGCGCTTCAAGCGTCAGGGGTGATGGGATTCCAACGGGCAATCAAATCAAGAAACCGCGACTCTTGAGGCGATTTACGAGTAGAATCGCCTCACATGTGGATCTGGCAACACCCCGATTGGCCGAGCTTCGTCTTCGATCCGGCCGCGTTCCCGGAACGCGTCGAGGCGTTTCATCGTGCGGCCGAACGCCTTTCCGGGCGCGTCGAGGCGCTATCGAACGCCTACCAGACCGACGCGCACATCGCACTGATGCTCTCCGAAGTGATCGCCACGAGCGCGATCGAGGGCGAACGCCTGGACCGCGATTCGGTGCGTTCGTCCTTGCTCAGGCATTTCGGCGAGATCGTCGGCGCCCAGCACGACGATGACCGGGCAGCCGGCGCCACCGAACTGATCCTCGATGTTCGCCGGAACTGGCATCGCCCGCTCTCGCACGACATGCTGGGCCATTGGAAGTCGCTGATCGTCGTCGACCGATTGACGAGCACCATCATGCGCGGGGCCTACCGCAACAACCCCGAGCCGATGCAGATCGTCAGCGGTCGACTCGTGGGCCGACCGCGCACGGTTCACTACGAAGCGCCGCCTGCCGCCCAGGTGCCCGCCGAGATGGAGCGTTTCCTGGACTGGTACAACGGCGACAGTGGAGAGCTCGCCGGACCGGTTCGCGCCGCCGTTGCGCATGTCTGGTTCGAGAACATCCACCCGTTCGACGACGGCAACGGGCGGGTGGGCCGCGCGATCTCGGACCACGCGCTTTCGCAGTCCCTTGGCCGACCGACCCTCGCGTGTCTGGCGACCGCCATTGGTGCAAGCCGGGACGGCTACTACGATGCGCTCGAAGCGGTCGGCCAGGGCAACCTCGACCTCGGCAGCTTCCTTGACTACTTCACTGCCGCCATCGTCCACGCACAGGAGATCGCCCTGGCCGAAGTGGCGTTCGTTCTGGACAAGACCCGGTTCCACGACCGCTACGGCGACCGGTTGAACGAGCGTCAGCGCAAGGTCATCGCCCGGGTCTTCGCACAGGGGCGCACCGGGTTCGCGGGCGGGCTGTCCGCCAGGAACTACGTATCGATAGCCAAGTGTTCGCCGGCCACCGCCACCCGGGATCTCGCCGCGCTACGCGACATGGGCGCGCTGGTTTCTTCCGGGCGGGGACGCGCACTCCGCTACGAGATTTCGTGCCCTGGACCTCCGTCCGGCTGGTCTCAGTCGGCCACGAACTCGACGGTTCTTCAATAGCTGGAGATGCCGATCTCCTTCTCGGTGATGAACTCCAGCAGGGCCGGCGTGCCCGACTCCGTCGCCGCGATGCCGCGGCGGATCGCCGGCACGATCTCCGTCGGCTCGGTCACCCGTTCGCCGTAGCCGCCGAAGGCCTTCGCCATGTCGGCGTAGTGGCCCGAGATGTCTGTGCTGCGATACTTCTCGGTCGCCACCTGCATGATCGGCAGCTCGATCGCCATCGAGAAGTTGTTCATCAGGATCGAGAGGATTGGCAGACGCTCGCGGACGGCCGTCTCGAAGTCCATGCCGGTGAAGCCGATCGCGGCGTCGCCCCAGACGTTGATGCAGAGCTTGTCGGGCTGGGCGAGCTTGGCGCCCATCGCGAGGCCGAGGCCGTAGCCGAGCTGGGTCGTCTTGCCCCAGCCGATGTAGGAGAGCGGCGTCGTGCTGCGCCAGAACGGCGAGATCTGGTCGCGCGGCGAGCCGGCGTCGTGGGTGATGATCACGTTGTCGCGGTCGACCGTGTGCATCAGGTCCCAGAGCACCCGGTAGGGTGAGAGCGGCGTCCCCTCTGAGGTCAGCTTCGGCATCCACTCGTCGAGCCAGCCGGAGCGGATCCGTTCGATCTCCGCCGGCACGGACTCGGCCCGCGAGGCCGCGTGCGGCAGCGAGCGGCCCTCCAGCTCGGCGATCAGGGCGGCCAGCGTCAGTTTCGCGTCGCCCGCCACCACGCATTCCGAGGCGACGTTCTTGTTGAGGTCGACCGGGTCGAGCGTCGCGTGCAGGTACTTCGCCTGCGGGTACTTGCCGAAGTAGATGCCGAACGCGGTGGTCGTGAAGCTGCAGCCGATGCCGAAGATCACGTCGGCGGCGCCCAGGAACTCGTGGACCGTCTTCGGCACCGCGCGACCGCCCGAGCCGAGCGACAGGGGATGGTCCTCGTTGAAGGCACTCTTGCCGCCGAGGCTGGTCGTCACCGGCGCGTTGAGCCGCTCCGCCAGACGCCGGAGCTCGTCCCAGGCCTCCGCGTAGTGGACGCCCTGGCCCGCGTAGATCACCGGCCGCTCGGCCGCCGCCAGCATCTCCGCGGCCTGGCTCACCAGGTCCGGATCAGGGCCTACGCGCACGGTGCCACTCGGCCGGGGACCGAGATCGTCCGGCACGTCCTCGCCAAAGACGTCCGCCGGTACCTCGACCATCACCGGCCCCGGCCGGCCGGAACGCAACTGGGTGAAAGCCCGGCGCATAACCTCGGGCAGCGCCTTGCCCATGCTGAGCGGCTCGCACCACTTCGTCACGTGCTGGAAGTTGGCGACGGCGTTGAAGTTCGGCGCCACGTGCATCGCCCGGCGGCTGTACCCCATCGGCATGACCAGGATGGGCGCCGATTCGCCGTAGGCCTGGGCGACGCCGCCAAAGGCATTCTCGGTCCCGGGCCCGCTCTGCATCGTGAACACGCCGAGCTGCTTGCCCGAACTCAGCCGGCTGACCGCGTCGGCCATGTGCAGGCCGATCCGTTCCTGGCGGACGATCACGGTGCGGATGTCAGCCACCGCCGCGGCCTCGATGATCGGGTTGACCGGGTAGGCGACGATGAACTCGACGCCCTCCCGCTTGAGGTACTCGGCGACGCCCTGGGCTACCTTCACGCTGGAACTCCTGAAATCTCTGGGGGGCGGCTACGATACCCGGAACCAGGACGTCCCAGAAGCTGGAGGACACATAGTGAAGCGGATCAGCCAGATGACGTTTGCAGCGGTCCTGCTGGCGCTCGGCGCTGCCTTCGCGATCGCCCCGAACGCGCCAACCCTCTCCGGGCCCATCACGGGCGGTGAGCGCGGCACGCCGTTTGCCGCGGTGAACGTGACGGATCGCGGCTACGTGACCGAGGAGTACTTCCTCGAGGGTGAGGCGGCCGCGTACGAACTCGCCTCCGGCGCCCAGGGCGCGGACGGCCGGTGGAAGACCCGAGCGTCCGCCGACGAGGCCGACTACAAGACACGCCTGCTGGTGGTCCGGCCGGAAGATGCGTCGGCATTCAACGGCACGGTCATCGTCTTCTGGCTGAACGTCACCGCCGGCTTCGAACTGGGTTCCGCGAGCGACGAGGCCCTGCGCGGCTATGCCTGGGTGGGCGTATCCGCCCAGAAGGTCGGCGTCCACGGTTTCCCCCAGAATCCCGGCGGACTCAAGGCGTGGGACCCGAAACGCTACGGCTCGCTCGAGCATCCCGGGGACGCCTACTCCTACGACATCTTCACGCAGGTAGCGAGAGCCATCGGTCCGGAACGTGACCGGGAAGGCCTGGATCCGATGGGCGGCCTCGACGTCGAGCGGCTGATCGCGGCCGGTGCCTCCCAGTCCGCGGCGCGCTTGCGCACCTACATCAACGGCGTCCACCCGCTGACGGAGGTGTTCGACGGTTACCTGCCTTTCATCGATTTCGGCGGCGTCGTGCCGTTCGCTTCCGAGCGCGGCGACGGACGCCGGGGACGCACTCTCGCGTCGATCCGCTCGGACCTGGACGTCCCGGTCATCGTCGTCAACTCGGAGACCGAGCTGACCAGCTACTACTCCGTACGCGAGCCGGACTCGGCCCGCTTCCGGCTCTGGGAGGTGGCGGGGACGTCTCACGTATCCGCCGCCAGACCGAAGGAACGCACCGTCGAAGGCTCCAACTGGCTGTCCTACACGCCGGTGTACCAGGCCGCGATCAGGCACCTGCACCGCTGGATCAGGGACGGTGTCGAGCCACCGAGGATGCCGCGCGTGGAAATGAAGGCCGGTGATCCCGCTCCCGAGGTCGTCCGGGACGAACACGGCAACGCCCGGGGCGGCATTCGCTTGCCGGAGCTCGAGGCGCCGACCGCCTCGCACAGCGGATTCGGAACGCAGAGGGAAGGGACGCGGTTCGGCTTCCTGTACGGCAGCGCGACCGACTTCGACAGCGAACAGCTAGCCGCGCTGTACCCGGACAGCCAGCACTATCTCGATGCCTGGAACGCGGCTCTGGACCGTTCGATCGAGCAGGGCATGATCCTGCCCGAGGACGCGCCGGCGATGCGGCAGTGGACAGAGGCATGGGCAGCGCGGCTAGACGGCTGACCGCGAGCCTCTTCCTGGGAGTCGTGCTGTGTGCCCCGGTGCACGCAGCTCAGGAACAGGCCGCCGCGCAGACCTTTGCGGACACGGTGTCCGTGACCGAAGTACTCGTCCACGTCGTGGTGACGGGCCGGGGCGGCGACCCCGTGACAGACCTTGAGCAGGAGGACTTCGTCGTCCACATGGATGGCGAGCGGGTCGAGATCACGGGGTTTCGGCGTACGCTCTTGCGTGAGCACGCGGCAAACACCGCCGCTGGCGCGTTCGCCGCGGAGGCACCGGCGGGGCCGCCTGTCAACATCATCGTCTATCTCGACGAGGCCGGTACCCGGTTCTTCGACCGCCGGCGCTTTCTGCACAGAGTGCAGCGCGAAGCGGAGGCCCTGCGCGCCTGGAACGGGCGGTTCGCTTTGGTCACGTCCGGGGACCAGGTACGGATCCGGGTGCCCCCGACGGAAGATCTGGATGCCGTACTGGCCGCGGCTGACGCACTGCCCTTGCCCAAGTGGAGGTCTCGGCAGACCGGGCGGCACTTCCAACGCGCGAGGGAACAGATCGCCGAGGTCCTCTTCGCGCCGTATGGCGATGGCTGCGGGGAGGGGTTCCCTCAAGTGACGGCAGTCATCAGGGGTTACGAAGTGCGGGAACGGCGGCGGACGGCGGAGCGACTGGACGCTCTCTGGGATGTCGTCACAGCGTTCAGTGGCGTTCCAGGCAGGAAGGTAGTCCTCTACGTCGGCAACGGCTTCGCCCAAGTGCCGGGAGAAGAACTCCACGACTACGTACAAGGGCTATGTCTTGGCGCGGGTTCCGGTGGAGGGGCGGCCCTGTTGGGACCGGGAGGAGAGTTGAGCCAACTCTTCGACCAGGTGGCCGCGCATGCGAACGCGAACAACACGACGCTCTACATGCTCGACGCGGGCGGCGTGCCCTCTCCCTTTGGCTCGGTGCGCTCCTGGAGATCGAACCGGCAGGGCGGAATGGCGTATCTGTCCCGGAAGACGGGCGGTCGCACGCTCTTCAACTCGAACGCCCTGGGCCCCTTGGTAGACGACGCGGAAGAGCACCTGGGCGCTTCCTACGAGCTGGCCGTCACGGTCGCCGATCACAAGCCCGGCGAGCTGAGGCAGATCGACGTGGAACTGGCTCGACCCCTTCGCAATCAGAGATACCGCTTGGCCTTTCGCCGGTCCTGGCAGGACAAGTCACGAGACCAGATGATCGCCGACCGGCTCGTCAGCACGGCCTGGCTGGACGGGGACTGGCTCGCCGAGGCGGCGAACCCCTTGAACGTAGCGATGCGCTTCGCGCCGACGACGCCTGTCGAGGCGGACGACGATCGGCGGCGGAGACGCAGGAACCGCGAAGACGTTCATGAACTCGTGGTCCGGGTGGCGATTCCCGAGCGGGCGGCAACGCTGCTTCCGGGCCCCGACGGCGACAGGGGCACGCTCGGCCTCTGGCTGATGGCCGTGGAGAGAAGCAAGGGCTACCGGACCCCGGCGCGGCGGATGCTCGTCGAACTCGGAGGTCCCGAGGGCCTCAGCTCCCATGGTGGCTTTCACTTCGTCGACCTGGGCGTGAAGCTCTGGGAAGGAGAGTACACGGTCGTCCTGGGGGTGGTGGACGAGCCAACCGGAGCAATGTCCGTCCTGCGCGAGGCGACCTCCGTTCCCTCGACCGGCTGACGCCGCACCCAGCTACAGGCCGTAGTACTCGCGGTACCACTCGACGAAGCGGGGGATTCCCTCGGCGATCGCGGTCGTCGGCTCGTAGCCGAGGTACTCCCTGGCGCGCGTCAGCTCGGCCGAGGTCCGCACGACGTCGCCGGGCTGCATCGGCAGGAACTCCTTCTCGCCCTCGCGGCCGCAACTCCGTTCGATCTGCCGGATGAACTCCATCAGTTCCTCGGTGCGTCCGGCGGCGAGGTTGCAGACGAGGTCCTCGTGGTTGCGGTCGATCGCCGAGACGACGCCGGCGACGATGTCGTCGATGTAGGTGAAGTCCCGGTGCATCCGACCGTGCCCGAAGACGTTGATCGGCTCGCCGCGGAGCAGGGCGCCGGTGAAGAGAAACAGCGCCATGTCGGGCCGTCCCCACGGGCCGTAGACGGTGAAGAACCGCAGGCCCGTGACGCGCATGCCGTAGAGGTGGTGGTAGACGGACGCCATCAACTCGTTCATCTTCTTCGTCGCGCCGTAGAGCGAGCACTGGGACGATGTGCTGTCCGTCTCGCTCAGCCGCTCGCGCGTGCTGTTGCCGTAGACCGAGCTGCTGGAGGCGTAGATCAGGCCGCCGACCTCGTGGTCGCGGCACAGTTCGAGCACGTAGGTGAAGGCCTGGACGTTGTCGCGCACGAACTGGTTCGGGTGGTCGATCGAGTGCCGCACTCCGGCCTGGGCCGCGAGGTGGCAGACCCTGGTCTCCGTGCCCGAGACGCCGCGGACGAGGTCGTCGAAGGCGTCCTGCAGGGACTCGCGGTCGCCGACGTCGGCGCGCACGAGGCGGAAGCCCCGTTGCTCCTCGAGGATCGCGTTGCGCCGCTCCTTGAGGCGGGGGTCGTAGTACGGATTGAAGTTGTCGTAGCCGATCACCTCGTCGCCGCGCTCGAGCAGGGCCCTGGCGACGTGGAAGCCGATGAATCCGGCGCTGCCGGTCAACAGGACTCTCACGAGACGCCCCCGGTAGGCGTGCTCTGCCAGCGTTCCGCGAGCTGGGCCACCGGGTCGATCAGCAGATCCTCGACGGGGAGTTCCGCCAGCAGCCGGTCGTCGAAGTCCGGCGCCTTCCTGAGCACCTGGTCGCGCAGACCCGCGTAGCGCTCCCGGTAGCCGGAGAGCAGGCGGCGCAACTCGGGCGCCGGCGCGCGCTCCCGAAAGCGCACGTGAATCAGGTTCAGCGCCGAGACCTCGCCGCCGTTCCATTCCGGCAAGCCGATGAACACCCGGCCGTCCGTACGGCCCCGCGCCGCCAGCAACCGGCCCTCGACCGCGACCGCGTACTTCGTGCCCTTGAGCAGCGGCTCCCGCACCGTCCGCGACTGAAGATCGCGACACAGGCCGCCGGCGCGCAGGACGCGGATGGTGGCGGCGTCGCCCGGCGCCGGGCCCTCGCCCCCATGCCAGAGCTGATAGCGGACGTAGCCGAGAACCTGGTCGACGAAGGGGTCGAGCGCGCTCATCGTCCGCCGATCCTCCGTCGAGATGGACTCCTCCGGCGAACCGGCCTGACGGAGCGCCGCGTCCAGGGACATCCGGCCCAGGGTCTGGTCGTGGCGAGAGATGCCCACGGTGACCGTCTTCGCCTGGTGCTTGATCGTGTCGATGTGCCGCGTGAGGTCGTCGATCGCCGGACTCAGAGCGTCTCGCAGCTTCGCCAGCGCACTCTCCTCGCCTTCGTCGACAGCGCCACCCAGCCCGTCGAGCGCAACCGCCAGCCGCACCGCCCGGCCGACGTGCAGGTTGCCGTCGTAGCGGCCGCCGGCCAGACCCTCCCTGACGGCGTCGATCTCGGCGCCGGCGAGCTCGCGCAGTCGAGCCACCGGCCGCGCCGTACCGCCGGCGACCACGTCGTCCACCGCCGTGCGGATCGCCCGCAGCGGCCTGGCGAGGTCGTCGATGGCGAGGGCCGCGTGGTAGCCGAACAGGTGGCCGACGACGGTCGCCAGCACGAAGGACAGCTCGGGCGGCACCTCGGGCACTTCGATCACCGCCGCCGCGGACGGGAACGCCGCGCCCTCGGAGGCGATGACGATGGGCGTCGCGCGGTGGGCGCGGTAGACGTCGATCTCCTTCCGCGTATCGGCCGCCGTCGAGCCCTGGACTCCAGTCGCGCAGACCAGGATCAGCGGCTCGGACGACAGGTCGATGTGCTTCTTGTCCTCCGTCGCGTCGCAGGCGATCGCCTTGTAGCAGAGCTCCGAGAGCTTGATCCGGATCTCCTCGGCGGCGATGCGGTCGAGGCCGTTGCCCACCACCGACCAGTCCCGCAATCGCGGCGCGTACTCCCTGGCGGCGGCGGCGATCGCGGGCCGCTGGGTCAGGGCGCGTTCCATCGCCTCAGGCAGGTTCCGCAGTTCCCTCAGCAGACGGTCGGCGGCGGGGCGTTCGTCCGGCCCGCCCGCGACCTGGTCGGCGATCGCCACGGCGAGCAGCATCCCCGCCGCGATCTGGGAGTAGAAGGCCTTGGTGGACGCAACGCTCATCTCGACATCCCGCCCGTCGGAGGTGTAAAGCACACCGTCCGCCCGGTCCGCCAGATCCGAGTTGCGGCGGTTCACGATCGCGATCGCGCGGGCGCCCCGCCGCTGCGCGAGGTTGACCGTGCGCAGCGTGTCCGTCGTCGTGCCGGACTGGCTGACCGCGACGACGAGGGTGTCGTGCATGTCAGGCACCAGGTGGAAGCCCGAGAGCTCCGTAGCCGGCATCGCGTCGACCCGCGGGCGGCTCAGGCCGCGCTCGCGCAGCCGTCCCTCGATCGCCGCGGCGATGCCCTGACCGGCGACGGCGGCCGTGCCCTGACCGGTAACGACGATGCGCGTGACGGTCCCCTCCCGCAGGCCGCGCGCGATCGCCTCCGGCAGCGTCCGCTCGCCGACCGAAACCCGCAGCCGCCCGGTCGCGTCCTCCCGCAGCTTGCCGCGCACCGTGTTGCGCACGGAACGCGGCGCTTCGCTGATCTCCTTGAGCAGGAAGTGCGGGAACTCGCCCCGGTCGATGTCGCGGGTCGTGATCTCGGCGTGGTCGGGCTCGTCCGGCGCCACCGGCAGCGGCGAGCCTCCGGCCGAGTACCGTTCGATGCCCTCCAGCTCGCCGGCGCGACCGGCGTCGAGCACGGCGATCTGGCCCCAACCGGCGCCGGCGCGGTCCGGGTCCGCCTCGCCGTCCAGACGCAGCCAGGTCGAGGTCTCCTCGACCAGGCCGTAAGGTTCGCTGGCGACCACGAAGGCGTGATCGGCCAGCCCGACGTAGAGACCCTGGCCGCTGCCCTGAGTCGCCAGGTAGAGCCGTGACGGGTCGTCCCATGTGAGCGCGCCGAGAGCGAGCGAACCCTCGAACGCGGCCACCGTGTCGCGGAAGGCTTCGAAAGGCGCGTCGCCACCGGCCAGCCGGCGCGACATGAGCACCGGCATCACCTTCGCGTCCGTGGTGATGCGCGAGTCGAACTCCAGCTTCTCCAGCACCGTCAGGTCGGCGTGGTTGTCGATGTCGCCGTTGATCGCCGCGATCACCCGGGGCGGCCGCTCCGCATCGTTCAGCGGATGCGCGTTCGCCTCGTTGATCCGGCCGACGCTGGCCCAGCGCGTGTGCCCGAGCACGGCCGCCTCGACATCCGGGCTCTCGAGCGCCGCCGCCAGCAACGGATCGGCGGCGACCGCGTCGCGCAGGAAACGGACGTTGTCGCCCAGTTCTCCGATCTCCTCCGCGCACTTGTAGACCAGGCCAATCCGGCCTCCGGCCAACTGGACCGCGCGATGACCGAACAACGGATCCCCCGCCCGGCCGTCGAGTGCGGAACGGATCGCCGGATCGTCCGGGTCGAGGCCGTGCCCCGAAAGCAGGAGGAACAGCCCGGCCGAGTCGCGGCCGCGGATCTCGAGCCGGTCGAGCGAAGAGAAGGCCTGCTGGACGGCGATGAGGACGTCGAGCCCGGCGTCGCTGGCTCCGGCCGGCGCCAGCGCGTCCACTTCGGCAGCGGTCCGTAGCCGGTCGCGGCGGATCGCCCACTCGGCGTCGGCGAGCGCGGCGGCGGCACGGTTCACCGCTTCGAGACCCACGTCGCCCAAGCGGCCAGCGCCGTCATCGAGACGCGCTCCCAGCCGGTTCACCGCCGCCGAGCAGGGCCGCAGCGCATCGGTGATCGCGGTCCGCAGCGCATCATCGCGCACCAGGGCCCGGACCGACGGGCGGGCGCGCAACCGCCGATCCCAGGCGGCCAGCCCGGAGGCGGCAGCGGTCAGGGACTCGGCGAGCGCTTGCGCCTCGGCGTGGCCGCAATCGCTCACCGCGGCCTCGGCGGCGCAGCCGGCGGCCGCGAGGCCCTCCAGCAGCTCGCGCGAGTCGATCGCCGGTCCGGGGTGGGGGCGCATCAGGATGCCGACGATCCCGCACATGGGTCTCCGAAGCTTAGCCCGGATCCCATGCGGCGACGCTAAGCTCGCACCCTCGGGAGATCCGACCCAAGTGCAGGACACATCGACATTCCTCGCCGCGGTGGTCCAGATGGGCTCCACCTCGGACGAGCAGGCCAACTGGGAAACCGCGCGGCACTGGATCGAAACCGCGGCGGACCGCGGGGCCACGTTCGTGTCCACGCCCGAGAACACGAACTACCTCGGGCCGCACAAGGAGAAGGTCAGGCTGGCCGAGCCAACCTCGGGCGCCACCTGCGCACGCTTCGCAGCCCTGGCCCGGGACCGCGGCATCTACCTCCTGCTCGGCTCCTACAACGAGCAGGCGCCGGAGGAGAGCGAGCGCTGCTACAACACCAGCGTCCTGTTCGACCCGGAGGGGGAGATCGTCGCCATCTACCGCAAGATCCACCTCTTCGACGTCGATGTCTCCCCCGAGGTGCGGTTCCTGGAGTCGAAGACGGCCGTGCCCGGCGAGGACATCGTGACCGTCGACACGCCGCTCGCGCGGCTCGGTCTCACGATCTGCTACGACATGCGCTTCCCCGAGCTCTACCTGAAGCTCGCCCGGGAAGGCGCGGAGGTCCTGACGATCCCCTCGGCCTTCACCCTGATGACCGGCAAGGACCACTGGTTCCCGCTGCTGCGGGCCCGGGCGATCGAGACCCAGTGCTACGTGCTGGCCGCCGCCCAGACCGGCCGCCACGACGACCGCGGGCTACGGCACAG
Source organism: Acidobacteriota bacterium (assembly GCA_011525365.1). Lineage (GTDB taxonomy): Bacteria > Acidobacteriota > Thermoanaerobaculia > Multivoradales > Multivoraceae > Multivorans. The sequence continues at coordinate 313,548 of WTGQ01000002.1, read as the reverse complement.
CTACGGCCACTCGGTGATCATCGACCCGTGGGGCCACGTCCTGGCCGACGCCGGCGACGGGCCGGGTATCGCGATCGCCGAGATCGACCGCCGTCGCGTCGCCGAGGTGCGGCGCTCCATGCCGGTCGCCTCGCACCGCCGGCTGCCGATCGGCTGAGACGGGAGTCCGCAGATGGACATCTGGATCCTCGTCGCCGTCATCGTCTTCACGTTCCTGGCGTTCAGCTTCGAATGGCTGCGAATCGACGCGGTCGCCCTCTCCAGCCTGGGGCTGCTGCTGCTCTTCGGGCTGGTGACGCCCCAGGAGGCGATCCGCGGTTTCAGCAACGACGCCGTGATCACGGTGATGATGATGTTCATCCTGAGCTACGGGCTGACCCATACCGGTCTGATCGACCGCTTCGGCCAGAAGCTCGCGCAACTCTCCGGCCACACCCACTGGGTCGCCGCGATCGCTCTGATCCTGGTCTGCGGCGTGCTCTCGGCCTTCATCAACAACACCGCCGCGCTGGCGATCCTGATGCCGGTCGGCATCCAGATCGGGAAGCACTACGGCGTGTCGCCGTCCCGGATCCTGCTCCCTCTCTCCTACCTCTCGATCATCGGCGGCACCTGCACCCTGATCGGCACGTCCACGAACCTGCTGGTCGCCTCCATGTCGGCGGAGTACGGATTCGGCGCCTTCACCATGTTCGAGTTCCTGGCGCTCGGACTGATCCTCCTCGTCGTCGGCTTCGCCTACATCGTCTTCGTGCCGATGCGACGCCTCCCGGATCGGGCCGGCGCCTCCGACCTGACCACGAAGTACCAACTGTCCTCCTTCCTGACCGAGGTCCAGGTGCCGGAGGGGAGTTCGCTCATCGGCAACAACGTGGTCGACGCGCACATCAACGAGCGTTTTCGCCTGACCGTGCTCGAGATCCTGCGCGGCGAGGAACGGATCGCCGTCGAACTCCGCTCCACCCCCATGCGGGGCGGCGACATCCTGATCGTTGAAGGCCTGATGGACGACATCGTCAGCTTCCGGGACCACTACGGCCTGCGCCTTCGCACGGAGACCAAGATCGGCGACCGCGATCTCTCGGACCAGAACAACATCATGGCGGAGATCCAGCTCTCGCCGGTCTCCCGGCTCACCGGCTCGACCATTCGCGACCTGGACTTCCGCCGCCGCTTCGGCTGCTTCGTGCTGGCGCTCAACCGCACCGGCGACCCGATCCGCGAGAAGCTGGCCCACATCGTCCTCCACAACTGGGACACCCTGCTCGTCTTCGGCCCCCGGTCCCGGATCGAGGCCCTCTACGAGACGGAGGACTTCATTCCGCTGCAACAGGACGTCAAGCTGCGTCTCGTCATCCCGCGGCGCTGGTGGCTCGCGGTCGTGATCATCCCGATCGTCGTCATCGTCGCCGCCGCCGGCGTCACCTCGATCCTGAAGGCGTCGATCCTGGGCGCCGTGGCGCTCATCGTCTTCGGCGGCATCTCCGTCCAGCAGGCGTACGAAGCGATCAACTGGACCGTCATCTTCCTGCTCGTCGGCATCCTGCCGATGGGGATCGCGATGGAGAAGACCGGCCTGGCGGCGATGATCGGAGAGACGATCGCGAATGCCGGCGCCGACTACGGACCTTGGGCCGTCATCGCGCTGGTCTACCTGGCGACAGCCCTGCTCTCGGAGATCGTCTCGAACAACTCGACCGCGGTGCTCATGGTGCCGATCGCCGGTACCGCGGCGGCCTCGATGGGGCTCGACCCGAAGCCCTTCATGATGACCGTCGCCTTCGCCGCTTCGGCCAGCTTCCTGACCCCGATGGGCTACCAGACGAATGCGATGGTCTTCGGCCCCGGCGGCTACCGCTTCATGGACTACGTGAAGTTCGGCGCGCCGCTCAAGATCGTCTTCTGCGTTCTGTCGGTGTGGCTGATTCCCGTGTTCTGGCCGCTGACGTAGCGACTACCTCTGGCAGCGCGGGCAGTAGTACGTACTGCGGTTCGAGATGACGATGCGGCGGATGCCAGCGCCGCAGCCGGCCGGGCAGGCCTCGCCCTCCCGGTCGTAGACGTCGAGCGAAACCTGGAAGTAGCCCGAGTTGCCTTCGCCGTCGGCGAAGTCGTTGAGCGTCGTCCCGCCCTGCTCGATCGCCTCGCCGAGCACCTCGCGCACCGCTTCGACGAGAACGTCGAAGCGGCGGCGCGCGATCCGCGCCACGGAACGGCGAGGATGGATGCGCGCCCGGTAGAGCGCCTCCGAGGCGTAGATGTTGCCGACGCCGACGACGACCGAGGCGTCCATCAGGAAGCTCTTGACCGGCGCCGTCCGGCCGCGGGCCCGTTCGGCGAGTCGGGCGCCGACGAACCCGGGCGACAGGGGTTCGACGCCGAGATGACGGAAGTGCCGGTCCCGGTCCAGACCCTCCGTCGAGGCGACGAAGGCCACGCCGAAGCGGCGAGGATCACGGAAGCGCAACCGGCGGCCGGACGCGAGTTCGAAGCCCAGGTGCTCGTGGTCCGCGAGCGGCGCCGCCCGGTCGACCAGGGTCAGCCGGCCGCTCATCCCGAGGTGCACCACCAGGGTCTCGCCGCCGGAAGCGTCGATCCACAGGTACTTGGCGCGCCGGCGCAAACCGACGACCCTGCGGCCTTCCAGGCGGCGCAGCCGCCGTTCGCAGAGCGGCTCGCGCAGCGTCGGGAAGTGAACGCGAACGGCCTCGAAGCGGTCACCGACGAGCGGTCGCTGCAGGCTCCGCCGCAGGACCTCGACTTCGGGCAGCTCGGGCACGTCAGCCCGCGCGGCGCCGACGAGCCACGCCCCCGCCGGACTCTCCAGCGCCCGCTCCCGCCACGGCGACGACCAGAGCCTCGAGCGCTGTGTCCCCGTCGGCGCTGCCGCCTTTCAGGCGCACCTCCGTCTCAAGGACCTTCCACGGCAGCTCCGCCACCTCCTCGCCGGCTCCCGGTCCGCGCGCCGAAGCCGCCTGGAAGATGCGATGGAGCCGAAAAGGGTGGATCCGCATGAGCGGGTGGGACTTTCCGCCCGGCAGCTCGCCGGACAGCTTTGGCAGGACCTGGGCCTTGAAGCGGTTGTAGTTCCGCTCGGCCGGCAGGTCGAGGGCCGCCATGAGCCCGTGGACCGTCGCCAGTTGCTCGCAGAACCTGGCGAGCAGCGCGAAGAAGGAGAGCCGGGCCGGGATTCGCTCCGGCGCACTGTCGAGGTGACGCCGAAGCTGCGCCAGCGCGTCGGCAGGCCGCTGCTCGGCGATCGCGTCGAGCAGCTTCCAGACATCCTGATCGCCGCGATCGACGACCATTTCCTTCACCGTAGCGAGGTCGACGCGGCCGACTCCATCCCGTACGTTCTCGGCGATCTTCCGGTACTCCGCCGCGAAGCGGGCGGCCGAATCGGCCTCGACTCCCGGTTCACTCCGGCTTGAGGTCTTGCGAAGCGTTCGCCGCGCCAGTTCCTGCGCGGCATCGCGATCGATGCCGATCCCCGTCTCGCGGGCAAGTTCGGCAACGACCGCGTCGAGCCCGCCGAGGTTGCCGCGGCGGTCGAACTCGAGCGCCCCGACCTGAAACGCGGCCTTCCGCTCGACCAGGCGCTTGACCAGCGGGTGCGCGCTGTCGGCCGTTCGCTCGGCGAAGACGAGGGCGTGGCCCTCGGGCAGTCCGCCGTCGGCGGCGCGACCCAGTTCCGCGAGATCGCCGTCCGACCAGCCGATCAGACCCTCGGCGCGCGCCGCCTCGAGCAGCGTCGCGAGATCCCGGGCGAGCTCGCCGCACTGCTTCTTGGTCCGCCCGCGGCGGTTTCGCCGGCGCACCCGGCTGCCGCCCTGAAGCACCCAGTCCGGCAACGACGACACCGCCTCCTCGGGCGCGCCGGTATCGGCCGCGACGCCGAACAGGCGCAGCGCCTGAAGCAGCCGCCCGGCCGCTTCCTTCTGGTTGCTCGAGAGCGCGTCCCCGGCCGACACGGGCAGCCCCGCTTCCGCCTCATCGATGAGGTCGGCGGCAGCGGTCCGGTCGGCGAAGATCGCGCTGTCGCAGACCAGCGTGACCTTGGCCGGGTCGAACAGGGAGAAGGTCGAGAGGTCGGCGAGGATGGGTCGAAGTTCGGCCGGCCTCTTGTAGGTGGCTACCTCGCAGCCGCTCGCCCCGGCCAGGGCGGCGGCGATCCGGCTCGCCGCGCTATCCGCCAGCACCTGCTCACCGATCACCAGGTAGAGCGGCTGGCGGTCGCCGCCTTCGATTCGCTCGACGGCGGCGTCGATTTCGGGTGCCTTCACTCGTCTGCGGGGAGCCGGCCCTTCTCTTCGAGTTCCTGACAGTCGATGCAGTAGGGCGCCCACGGCACGGCCTCCAGCCGGGCGCGGCCGAGCTCGTTGCTGCAGTGGACGCAGATGCCGAACGTGCCGTCGTCGAGACGGGCCGTCGCTTCGACGATCCGGTTCAGCAGAATGCCGTCGCTGTCCGAGAGCGAGAAGTTCAACTCGCGGCTGTAGGCGTGATTCGCCCGGTCGACCAGGTCCTCCGCGCCCTCACCCGTCGACGCCTTGAGGCCGGCGGTCAGATCGCGGTTGTAGCGGCCGAACAGCTCCCGCCGCTTCTCTTCGAGCCGTTCCCGCACCCAGTCGAAGTCGATCGCCGCGTTCCTTCTCCCGCCGCCCCCGTTTCCACCGCCATCGGCGCGCTGCGGCCGAAGCAGCAAGGTCGGCGCCTTCTTCGGCTGCGGCTTCTTGCGGGCGGTCTTCTTCCGGGCAGGCTGCTTCTTCGACGGTTTCGGGGCGGTCTCGACCTGGGCTTCTTCGGGGGGCGCCGCCGCGTGCTCGGCCGCCTTCTCCGCCGCCGCCTTCTCCGCAGCCTCCGCCTTCACGACGAGTTTCTCCGCCGCCGCGGCGGCCCGGGCGGCATCCCTGGCAGCGACTTTCGCTGCGCCCGCCGCCTTCGCAGCCTTCCCGGACGCCGCCGCCCTGGAGGCGGAGGTCCGGGCCGACTTCCGCGCGGCTGTGCCCTTGGCTGCGGCATCCCTGGCGGCCGCCTGCGCCGCGGACTTCCGTTCCGCCAGCAGCTTCGCGGCCCTGGCCGCACCTCTGCCGGTCGTAGCGGCGAGTCGGCCGGAAAGCGTGGCGGCCTTCTTCTTCGCGGCTGCGTCTTCCCGGCCCCTGGCCGCGTTCTTCACCGCCAACTCGTGCGCCGCCTTCGCGGCGTCGGCCTCTCTCGCGGCCTTCAGGGCGAGCGCGCCTGTGCTCTTCCTGGTGGCTGCCGCCTCCTTCGCCGCAGCCGCCTGTGCAGCGGCCACTTCGGCCGCCTTGGCCGCCGCTGCCTGTTCAGCGGTCGCCGTCCGCTCGGCCTTACTCGCCGCCGCACGCTGCGCCGACGCCTCCTTCTCGGCGGCGGCGGCCGCATCCTTCCGTGTCGCGGCGATCTTCGCGGCCCTGGCCGCAGCCGCGGCTCCGGCTTTCTCTTCCCGTGCCGCCTGCTGTGCCGCGGCCTTCTTCTCCGACGCTGCCTTCGCCGCTCGTTCGGCCGAGGCAGCCTTGCGGTCCGCCGCGGACCTGGCCTTCCTGGCCGCGGAGCGCGCCGCCGCGAGCTCTCGCGCCGCGGCCGCGGCCGCTTCCTTGATGTCGTTCGATCCGTCGGTTCGAGAAGCCTCGTCCGCGTTTGCCACCTGATCCCTCCGCACGCGGCTCAGTAAAACGGGCGCCGATGATAGTTGATTCCCTCGAGGATGGTGAACGCCCGGTAAATCTGCTCGTAGAGGGTCAGCCGGGCGAGGTCGTGAGCGAGGGTGAGCGGCCCCAGCGAAAGCCGGAAACGGCACGCACTCAGGAGGTTGCGGTCGAGTCCCAGGTCCGAGCCCACGATCCAGACGACGGGGCGCTGCCACTCCTCGCGCAGCCGACCCACCTCGGTCGCGAGTCCGCTCGAGTTGAGACGCCGTCCGTTGCGATCCAGACAAACAGTCCACGCGTCGGCAGGCAGGGCCGAGCGGATCGCCTTCCCTTCGAGCCGCAATCGAGTCCGGTCGTCGCCGCGCGCGGGGCGAACAACCAGTTCGCGCACCGGCGCGAACCTCTCGATCCTCTGCCGATAGTCGCCGCAGAGCGTCTCCCAAGGCTCCCGGCGGCGACCCACCCAGGCGACCACGATCTCGAACGCCACGGACCGATTATGCCGTTGCCCCTCGCTGTTATTCTCCGCCGCATGGCGCGTTCCGCGAACCAGGAATCCCGGCGCCTGATCAGGCGGCGTCTGACCAACGGCCTCGTCATCGGCGGCATCGCGCTCGGCGCCCCGGCCCTGTTCAACGCGATCGTGGCCCGAAGGGCGAGGCGCCTGCCCCGCCCCCGATGGGGTTCCACCCGGCACATCGAGATCGACGGCGACCGGGTCGCCTTCGTTCACCTGGAGTCCCCCAACCGCGGCGGCAAGCCGCCCATGGTTCTGCTCCACACGTTCGGTCCCGGGCATACCGGCCTGCTATGGCGAGAGACCGCCGAACGCCTGGCCCGAAGCCACGACTGCTACGTGCCCGACTGGCTCGGCTGGGGTGACTCGGAACGGAGGAATCAGCGCTACACCGCCCAGCTCTACATCGACCTGCTCGGCCGGTTCCTGGAGGAGGTCGTCGGCGAGCGCGCCGTGCTCGTAGCCCCTCACCGCGCCGCCGCCTACGCCACCGAGGCCGCCCTGAACGCCCCGGACCTGGTTGCCGCCCTGGCTCTCGTCGGCCCCCAGGGCATCGGCACCGAGGTCAGCGACGAGCGCAGCGATCCCGTGATTCACTCACTGCTCCGGGCGCCGGTGCTCGGCAAGTCGGCGCTCAACCTGGTGACCGGCGAGCGGGCGATCGAGAATCACCTGCGGCGCGAGACCCTGTTCGGCGCCGAGGGCCTGGGCGAGTCCATGGTCGAGCAGCTCTACCGGGCGAGCCATCTGCCCGGCGCCAGCCACGCCCTGATCGATTCGCTCTGCGGCCGGCTCGGGCACCGGTTGCAGGCCGGCTTCGGCGACAGGGTCAATCAGCCGGTGTGGCTGGCATGGGGCCGCCAGGCGACCAACCCACCACTCGAAAACGCCGACCTCTGGCTACAGGAAATGCCGAACGCCGACCTCGACGTCTTCGACGGCTGCCGCAACCTGCCCCACGTCGAACGACCGGCCAAGTTCGCGGCGGCGCTCACGGCGTTCATCGAGCGCCAGCGCTTCGCCGCCTGAGCGGGGCGCCGCGCCCAAGGCTTCACCGTGTCCAGGGATCCCGCATTCCCGCCGGTTCCCGGCGGCTATCCCTTCCCCGAACTCGAGGAGAAGACGCTCGAGTTCTGGCGTCGCGAGCGGGTGTTCGAGGCCTCCCTCCAGGCTCGCAAGGACAGCGAGGAAGGGGAGTTCTCCTTCTACGAGGGGCCGCCGACCGCCAACAACGTGCCCCACGTCGGCCACGTCGTCACCCGGGTCGTGAAGGACCTCTACCCGCGTTTCCGCACGATGACCGGCCGCAACGTGCCGCGCAAGGGCGGCTGGGACACGCACGGCCTCCCCGTCGAGATCGAGGTGGAGAAGCAACTCGGCTTCTCCGGCAAGCAGCAGATCGAGGACTACGGGATCGAGAAGTTCAACAGCGCCTGCCTCGAGAGCGTCAGCGCCTACGAGCGGCAATGGCGGCGGATGACGGAGCGGGTCGGCTACTGGCTCGACATGGACGGCGCCTACCTCACCTACAGGAACGCCTACATCGAGTCGGAGTGGTGGGCGCTGGCCGAACTCTGGAAGAAGGACCTGCTGTACGAGGGCCGGAAGATCCAGCCGTACTGCGCCCGCTGCGGCACGACCCTCTCGAGCCACGAAGTGGCGCAGAACTACCGGGACACGGAGGATCCTTCGATCTGGGTGCGGTTCCCGCTGAGACCCGGCCAGTCCATCGCCGCGATCGACGACGATGGGGAAGCGGCGGGCACGTTCAGCACGGACCGGCTCGCCGACATCACCGCCTGGACCACAACGCCGTGGACGCTGCTCTCCCACGCCGGCATCGCGGTGCATCCCGATCTGACCTACCGGGCCGTCGAAGACCCGACGGACCCGGAACGGCTGCTGCTCATCGCGGACGGCCTGGAGCAGCCGGTCCCCGTGCTTCTGCCAGGCGACGGCAAGCCGACGCGAGTCGATCTCCGTGAAGCCGGTACCGTCGCCCGCTTCTCCGGCAGGTCCCTCGAGGGCCTGCTCTACGACCGGCCCTTCGCGGTTGAGCCGCGCCGCTCCTACCGGCCCGCCGAGGTGTCGGACAGCGCCGGCTTCCGCATCCTGCTCGCGGACTACGTGACCCTCACTGAAGGCACGGGTGCCGTGCATACCGCGCCGCTGTTCGGCGAGGACGACGAGCGGAGCGGCCGGGAGTACGGCCTGCCCGAACTCCAGGCGGTCGACGCGGAAGGGAAGGTCGCGCTCGAACCGGACGCCGGCTCCCGGGATCCCGCCATCCGGAGCCTGATCGACGAGATCAACGGCGCCTGGTTCAAGGACGCCGACCCGGCGATCGTCCGCTCGCTGCGCCAGCAGGGCCGGCTGCTCCACGGCGAGCGGCGCGGCCACAGCTACCCCTTCTGCTGGCGCTGCGACGAGCCACTCCTGTACTACGCGACGACGAGCTGGTTCGTCCGCACCACCGCCGCCCGCGACCGGTTGATCGAGAAGAACCGCCAGGTCCGCTGGCACCCGGAGCACGTCGGCGAGGGCCGGTTCGGCGACTGGCTCGAGAACGTCGTCGACTGGGCCCTGTCGCGCAGCCGCTACTGGGGCACGCCGCTGCCGGTCTGGAAGTGCGCCGACTGCGATGCCGTGGATGTCGTCGGCTCGTTCGAGGAGCTCTTCCGCAAGGTGGGCCGGCCGCTCCCGGACGACCCCTACGACCGCGACTGCTTCGACCCCCACCGGCCCTTCATCGACGATGACTTCCAGTGGCCGTGCGCGGCTTCGGGCTGCGCCGGCACGATGAAGCGGGTCGAGTACGTGATCGACGCCTGGTTCGACTCGGGCGCCATGCCCTTCGCTCAGTACCACTACCCGTTCGAGAACGTGGAGACCTTCCGCTCGCGCTTCCCGGCGGACTTCATCTCCGAAGCGGTCGATCAGACCAGGGGATGGTTCTACACCCTGCACGTCCTGGGCTGCCTGCTGTTCGACAGCCCCGCCTACCTCAACTGCATCGTTCTCGGCCACGTGAACGACGAGAACGGCCGCAAGATGTCCAAGCGCCTCGGCAACGTGGTCGAGCCGATGGAGGTGCTGGCCGAGACCGGCGCCGACGCGCTCCGCTGGTACTTCTGCGTCAACAACCCCGAGCAGCCGTCGCGGTTCTCGGCCCGCCTGGTGCGCGAAGCGGCCCAGACCTTCCTGCTGCCGCTTTGGAACGCCCTGTCGTTCTTTGTGATCTACGCGAACCTCGACGGCTGGCGGCCGGGGCGTGCGGAGATTCCGTTCGCCGAGCGAGGTTCGCTCGACCGCTGGATCCTGCTCCGGCTCTACCGGCTGGTCCGCGCCACCACCGATCACCTCCAGACCTACCGCACGGCGCCCGCGGCGCGCGGCATCGAGACCTTCCTGGACGAGCTGACGAACTGGTACATCCGGCGCAGCCGCGACCGCTTCTGGGCGCCCAACGAGGACACGGCTACAGGCGAACCCGGCGCCGACAAGGAGAGCGCCTACCAGACCCTCTACGAAGTGCTGACGACGATCCGCCTGCTGGTCGCGCCCTTCGTTCCCTTCGTCGCCGAGGAACTCCACCGGCGCCTCGTCTCGAGCCAAGGCAGGGGCAAGGTCAGTTGCCACCTCGAGTCCTGGCCCGAACCGGCCGCGGACCGTATCGACGACCGCCTCGAGGCGGCGATGGCCACCGTGCTCCAGGTGGCCCGCAATGGCCGCTCCGCCCGTAACGCGAACGGCATCAAGATCCGCCAGCCGCTCCGCACCGTCACCCTGGTCAGCGCCGACCCGGAACTCGAGGGACTTGTCGCTCCCTACGTCGAGCTGCTCCAGGACGAGCTGAACGTGCACGAGGTTCGCTGGGCGGCGGACAGTTCGGACTACGTGTCTTTCGATGTGGTGCCGCACTACCCGAAGTGCGGGCCGCGGTTCGGCCGCGTCATGCCTGCCGTGCGCTCCGCCCTCGCCGCTCGCGGCGGTCTGGAGCTGAAGCGGGAACTCGATCAGTCAGGGCGCATCGCGATCGACGTCGACGGCGAGACGGTTCACCTGCTGCCGGAGGAGGTCGAGGTACGGCTCGAGGAGCGGCCCGGGGTGGCCGTCCACGGCGACAGCGAACTCCTGGTAGCTCTCGACGTCGAACTGGACGACGAACTGATCGCCGAGGGCCTGGCACGGGAGGTCGTGCACCGGGTCCAGAACCGGCGGCGCGCCGCCGATCTCGACTACGCCGACCGCATCGCGGTCCGTTACCGCGCCGCCGAAGACGTGGAAGCGGCGATCGACACGCACCGCGACTGGATCCGCGGCGAGACCCTCGCCGTGACTCTCCAGCCGGTGAACGGCGATGGCCCTGAAGGCCTGGAAGAAGCGCCGATCGAAGGGCGTGCCTTCGCCCTGGCGATCGAAGTGCAGCCCCACTGAGCAGGAGCAACAGGACGACATGGCAGGGATCTTCAAGGCGTACGACGTGCGCGGCCTCTACCCGGGTCAGTTGAACGAGGAACTGGCGCGGCGGATCGGCATGGCGTTCGAGCGCCTGGTCACGCTCGAGGGCGACCAGGACGCGGCCCTGCCCCGCACCGTCGTCGTCAGCCGCGACATGCGCGACCACAGTGTGCCGCTGTCCGCGGCGCTGTGCGCGGGGCTGACCTCGGCCGGCCTCGACGTCCTCGACATCGGCCTCGCCACCACGCCGATGAACTACTTCGCCACCGGCCACCTCGGCACGGCCGGCGGCATTCAGGTCACGGCGAGCCACAACGCCGCCGAGTACAACGGCCTCAAGTTCAGTCTCGCCGGCGCGGTGCCGGTGTCCGGCGATCACGGCATCCCGATCATCGAGCGGCACGCTCTGGGCGAAGAGCCGGCGCCGGCCGCGACGCCCGGCCGGGTCGAGGCGACGAGCATCGAGGCGGAGTACGCCGAACACGTCCTCTCCTTCCTCGACCGCTCCTTCGAGGCCGGCGATACGCCGAAGCTGCGGCTCGCCGCCGACGCCGCCAACGGCATGGGCACGATCTACCGACCCCTGCTCGAGGCCTGCGGCGTGGAGTTGCTGCCGCTCTACTTTGAGCTGGACGGGACCTTCCCGAACCACGAGGCGAACCCGCTACTGCCGGAGAACCTGCGCGACCTGAGCGCGCTGGTCATCGAGCAGAAGGCGGACCTGGGCGTCAGCTTCGACGGCGACGGTGATCGCGCCGCCTTCGTCGACGAACTTGGCGAACCGATCGGCTCCGACCTGATCACCGCCCTGATCGCCGGCCAGATGCTCCAGCGCGAGTCCGGCGGCGCCGTGATCCACGACATCCGGTCCTCCCGGGCGGTTCCCGAGTACATCCGCGAGCATGGCGGCACGCCGCTGCCGGAACGGGTCGGCCACTCCTTCGTCAAGGCGACGATGCGCCGCACGGGCGCGATCTTCGGCGGCGAACTCGCCGGCCACTACTACTTCCGCCAGAACTACTGCGCCGACAGCTCGATCCTGGCCGTGGTCGCCGTCCTCAACCTGCTTCGCCGTTCCGGCCCCTCCGGCTCCGAGATCTCAGCCTTCTCCGAGATCACCGCTCCCCTTCGTCGCTACGCCAAGAGCAGCGAGATCAACTTCGAAGTCGAGGACAAGGACGGCACGATGGAAGCCCTGGTCCAGCGCTACGCCACGGAAGGCGGCGGCGCGCTCGACCGCCTCGACGGCATCCGCATCGACTTCGACGACTGGTGGTTCAACGTCCGCCCGTCGAACACCGAGCCCCTGCTACGGCTCGTCCTGGAAGCATCTACCCCCGAAGAACTCGCCGCCCGCCAGGCCGAGCTGACGGCGCAGTTAGGCGATCCGCTGTAGCTTTCGACAATCCCCGCGGCTCCGCTGTCGCGAAGACATCGCGAAGACGACGCGTTCGGATACCGAATCGTCACACAGCGTTGCTAGCGTGGCTTGGCAATGGGGCGCGCGCGTGTCATCACGCTACGAATCGTCCGAACGTGGATGCTCGTTCCCGTGCTCCTCGGCGCACCAGCGACGTGGGCGCAGACGCCCACGATTGAAGTCGAAGCGGGCGGGCCGTATCAAGTCGACTCAGGCACGGCGGTCCAGCTGGGCGGGTCTTACGAGATCCAGAACACTGCGGGCGACACAAGTGTCGCCTGGTCGAAGGTGGAGGGTACAGGTGGTCGTCTCGCTGGCAGCAGAAGCCTGAATCCGGTCTATGTCGCTCGGACGCTCGAAGCCGGTGCGTCGAATCAACTGATCGTGTTGCGGCTGACCGTGACGGATGGCGGAGTGAGCGCCCATGACGATGCCGAAATCACGGTTCTCGCTCCCAAGCCGCCGCCCGAACCGGAACCGGAACCGGAGCCCGAGCCCGAACCAGAGCCGGAACCCGAGCCTGAACCCGAGCCGGTGTGTCCATCCCGCGTGGCGCCGTACTGGCACGGCACGGGAGGGTTCGCCGTCAGGCCCGCCGACGGCGCGTCGGCGATGGTCCGGATCGAGTGCGTCGGCAAGAGATACACGAGCCGCGAGCACGCCGGCGAGGACGGCCTGATCGTGCGCACGGTCAGCCAGCCGATGTGCACGGCCGAGGACGGCCGGCAGCTCGAGGGCGAGATGACCTTCGAGGGCATCGACGGGGACGGCTGGTACTGGGTCAACGGCGACCGGAACGTGGCGGTCGCCCCCCTGGTCTGCGAGGAGTCGCTGAATCCCGAGCTGAGGCCTCCCGTTCCCGGCGGCGTCACCGCGCGGCCGAGCGGCGATCGCCGCTTCGTGCTGTCGGTCCAGGGCACATGGCACGGCACGTTGATGGTCCACGACGGGACCGGGTTCATGGGCATCGTGCCCCATCTCGTCGACCTGGAGGGGGAAGGCGAGCACGTCGCGCCGTACTGGAAGGGCGGCGGCGGAATCGTCGGCCGGCCGCTCGACGGCAGCAGGGCCGCGGTGCGTCTGGCCTGCGGCGAGGCTGACGCGGAGAGTCTGGTGCTCGACGCGGGCGAGGACGGCCTGATCGTGGAGCTTCTGCCCGGCTGCTTCGACGAGAACGGCGCCGCAGCGTCTGGCCGGCTGGAAGCCGACGGACTCGAAGACGGCGCCTGGTACTGGCTGAACACCGGCACGGCCTCGGCCGCGGCCCCGCTGCTGCGCCGCGGCGCTGACGTGGACCTGACCGTTCCGGTACTGCCCGGCGGCGTGGACGCTGAAGAAGGCCCGCTCGGGACCTTGTTCTCCCGCGGCCCCCTGATGGGTGTGGTCCCCCGCGTGGAGCGGGTCGAGAACTAGGCTAGTCCCGACCCCCGAGCAGCCCCGCCTTCATCAGGAAGTAGAGCAGCGTCAACAGCGAGGTCACCGCGGCCGCGACGTAGGTCATGGCCGCTGCATTCAACACGCGGTCCATGCCGACCCGTTCCGTCTGCAGGATCAGACCCTGGTCCACGGCCAGGCGCTTCGCACGCGCCGTGGCGTCGAACTCGACCGGCAGCGTCACGAGCTGGAAGAGGACGACCGCCGAGAACAGGACGACCCCGACCAGGAACATCTGCATCGAGCCGAGGATCAGGCCGAAGAACATGACGAAGTAGCCAAGGTTGCTGCCGATGCCGGCCATCGGCACGAGCGTCGAACGGAGCCACAAGGGGGCGTACTTCTTCGCGTGCTGAATGGCGTGTCCGGCCTCGTGGCAGGCGATGCCGATCGCGGCCACCGAGTTCGAGCCGTACACCTGCTCGGACAGGGCGAGCTTCTTGGTCACCGGGTTGTAGTGGTCGGACAGCCGGCCCCGCGTGGCGACGACCTGGACGTCGGTGATGCCGGCGTAGGCGAGCAGGCGCTGCGCCGCCTGGGCACCGGTCATGCCGGTGACCGAGCGCACCTTGGAGTACTTGTTGAACGCTCGCTTGACCCGGAAGCTGGCCCACAGGGACAGCAGCAGGCCCGGCGCCAGGAAGACGAAGTACATGGGATCGAAGATCATCGAACGGACTCCTTGATGAGTGTCCGGACTGAGTTACGGGCCGTGGAGGGCAGTGTTTCGCGAGGGGTCCAAGCGACCCGGCGCCGCTACAGGGCTGCGCGAAGGTCAATCCGGCGCGGAGAGAAGTATATTCCGCGCTGCCTCCGCGGCCCGCCAGAAGAATGCCCCGAATCACCTCTCTTGAACTGCAGGGCCCCGCCGGCGCGCTGCAGGCCGAACTGCTCGAACCGGACGCGGCACCATCCTTCGTCGCCACAGTCGCACACCCCCATCCGCTCTACGGCGGCGACATGGACAACCACGTCGTGACCACCGCCGCGAACGCCGTAGTCGAACTCGGCGGCGCAGCGCTCCGCTTCAACTTCCGCGGCACGGGCGGCAGCGAGGGACGCCACGACGAGGGACGCGGTGAAACAGACGATCTGGCTGCCTGCGAGCAGGAACTCCGCCGCCGCTTCCCGCGGTTGCCGCGCGTCGGCGTCGGCTACTCCTTCGGCGCCGTCGTGACCATGGCGCGACTGCCCCAGGCCGAGGCAGCGCAGGATCGCCCAAGCGGAGTGCTACTCATCGCACCGCCGCTGACGCACTACGACTTCGAGGCCGCCACCACCGCGACCGTGCCCGTCGCCGTCGTCTACGGCCAGCTCGATGCGTTCACAACGGACGCGATGATCCGGCGCCTGCCCAAACGCTGGCCATCGCTGGGCGCCTGCCTGGAAGTTGCAGGCGCGGGCCACGACCTGTCTTCGCCGGAGTTGGGCCCGACCATCCGGCGAGCTCTTCAGGGACTGATCGGCTAGCCAGGTCGACATCGCTACCCCGATAGGATCGACCGGAACCCGGAACGGCAGCCCGCGAGAGTCCTGATGCCAACACACCACACGATCGACTACATCGAGTTCAACGTCCGCCATCTCGAGGAGGCCAAGCGCTTCTACGCCGACGCCTTCGGCTGGGAGTTCAACGACTACGCACCCACCTACGCCGGGATCAAGGGCGACTCCGGTGAAGTCGGCGGACTCGCCCAGACCGACGAGGTCAAGCACGGGGGACCGCTGGTGGTTCTCTACTCGGACGATCTCGAAGCCAGCGTGGAGGCGGTGCACATGGCGGGTGGCCACATCGTGCAGGAGATCTTCGAGTTTCCCGGCGGACGCCGCTTCCACTTCACCGATCCCAGCGGCAACGAGCTCGCGGTCTGGGGAACGGCCTGACCGGCGCGAAGAGCCGGGGCTGGGCTAGCTGGCGCGGACTTCGTCCGTCTCGCTAGACGAGTTGAAGCAACGCCGGCAACGGGCCTCGTAGGTCTCCACATCCCCGACCAGGACCTGTTGATCGCCACCGGCGATCCGCAGCGAGTACTGGGCAGCGGCGCCGCAGCGCACACAGACCGCGTGCATCTTGTCGACGTACTCCGCGATCGCCATGAGTTCCGGGATCGGCCCGAACGGTCGCCGCCGGAAGTCGAGATCGAGCCCGGCCACGATCACGCGCACGCCCAGATCGGCGAGTTCGGTCACCAGGTCGACCAGGCCCTTGTCGAAGAACTGGGCCTCGTCGATGCCGACGACCTCCACTCCCAGCATCAGCTTCTCGCGCATCTCAGCACTGGAGGCCACGGTCTCCGCGGACAGGCTGCGGTTGTCCCGAGTGCGCAGCACGTCAGCCTCGCCGCCACGCGTATCGGTGGCGATGCGGAACACCTGGACGCGCTGGCGCGCGATCAGCGCACGGCGGAGCCGGCGCAGCAACTCCTCGCTCTTGCCGGAGAACATGCCGCCGCTGATGACCTCGATGCAGCCGCCGTCGCCCCGGCCCTGCTCCCGGATCACGGGCCTTCTCCCGTCGCGTCGCGGCTGCCCGCGGCGGGCCGCATCGAACCCTCCAACGTCCCGGTCAGCACGCCTCGATGATACTCTCGGGCAGCGAGGCAGCCCACTACGCGCCTCCCTGAACCGATGCCTGAGATCGACTTTCCGACCCCGCCGGCGCCGACGCCCGCACCCGCGCAGGCGCCGGAGACCCTGCACGTGACCGCCAAGGCCGTGCGGATGATCAAGCTCACCCGCGAGGACGAGGGCCTCTCCGCGGACCATGGGCTGCGGGTGGCGGTCCGCGGCGGCGGCTGCAGCGGCTTCGAGTACGCGCTCGACTTCGAGAAGGACCGCCGCGAGACGGACGAGGTCTTCGACTACGAGGGGCTGCGCGTCTACGTCGACCCGATCAGCGCCCGCTACCTCAAGGGCACGACGATCGACTACCAGCTCGGCGTCGCCGGCACCGGGTTCAAGTTCTCGAACCCGAAGGCCGTCGGCACCTGCGGCTGCGGTTCGTCGTTCGCGGTTTAGCGACCTCTCTATAGGGACTCCTGTCCTAAGCGCGTGAGCGTCCGAGCGAAGCGCAGTCGAACGCCCTAGCGGATCAGCAGGAGCATCGCTACCGCGAACACGATGGCAAGCGCCAGACAGCCGCAGCCCGCGAAACTGCAACTGTCGTCGTAGGGATCATCATGCCCGGAGCTGCAGTGCTCTGAGCCGTCGAGCTTCGACCTCGCACCGGTAGGCGTCAGCGACTGCCCATGTGAGCAGCCAGTCCCACAGGTCCACGCTAGGACAGTTTCCTGTTGGACTTCGTCAAGAGCCGTCCTTCCGCGCGCCGTGCCTCGATGTCCAGGCCAGCCAGTTCCCGCTGTCGGCCTCCCTCGGGCTCTGGTCCGGGCTAGCGGCCGGAACCGGGATCGCGCCACCGGAACCGGTGTAGCGTCGCGCCATGGCGAAACCGAAGAAGGCCGGCAGCCAGTGCGTCGACGAAGTCGTGGCCGCTCTTAACGAGGTGGCGCGGAGCCGTCGTCTCCGGGACGAGTGGCGGCGAGGCCCTTGGACTCGCGCGGTCAAGGAGGCGCTCTGTCGCTGGGGCCTGGACCGCGGTTACTACGTCTGCGCCAACCGAGTTGCTGACGACTTCCGGAGCGAGCCAAAGAAGAAGCGACCGAGGTACGAGTGGCTGTTCGACGTGACGTGCCTTGTCTACCAGGGGAACTACCTGACGGGGGTCCCACTGGTCGCGGAATGCGAGTGGGGGAACGAGGCCGAGATCTACGACGACTTCCAGAAACTGCTGCTCGCCCGCGCCGAGATTCGCGTGATGGTCTTCGACGCGGCCCAGATTTCATCGACGGACAAGTTCGGCAAGTTCGAGAAGGCCGCGAAGCGATTCGGAATGGGCCAGCCTGGGGACACGTATCTCCTGGCGGCCTACACGGAGGACCGTGACAGCTACTGCTTCAAGTACCGGCTAGTCCAGACACCCTGATGAAGCCAAGGGCCGTGACCACGCCGACGCCTGGCTCCCTCCTGGCACCCGCCACCGCCCTATCACCAGCACGATCCGACGGACGATGCGGTCGCCGCGTGCACGCCACGCACCGAAACCGACACGATTCGGCGGAGTTCTCAGCCGTCGACTTCGATCAACAGCCGACAGTGGTCGCTAGCGCCCCAGTCCTCTACGGTGTTCAAGGCGCAGGTCCGTATGCTCTCGTGAAAGCCGCGTGAAGCGAACACGTAGTCCAGTTGCCTGTCTGCTTTGGAGGGCCCCTTTTGGGCCCTCGTGTAATAGGTCACGACGTTCTTCGTGTCCGGCGGCATGAAGTCCGGTATCGGTTCTGCCTGTCGCCCGTTCGGTGCTTGTGGCCCGAGGAACTCCAGACCGAGGGCGTCCATCCGGCTCCAGATGCTGTCATCCCGCGCTTCCGTCCAGTTCGGAGCCGCCTTGGAGCCATAGGTGGTGTTGAGGTCGCCGGCCGCGATGATCCGGTGCGAGGACGGATCGACCTTGCCGATGAAGGCCGAGAGGTCCGAGATGATCCGGTGCGCGGAACCATCCGCATAGCCGACGGCAAAGTTGGTCTCCGCCGCAGGGTGTGGGCTCATCCATCTGGCGTACATCGACACTACGGTGAACGGCTCGGTGCCGTCCTTCGGGCGGACTCGCGCGGCTGCTACGGCACCGATCCCGCTGACCGCGAACTGGTCGCAACGGGTCTCACTGATTGGGCCGACCTGGACGAAGTAGTCGACCTCGACCCTCTTGGAGAGCCTTACAACCGCCGGCCAGCGATCCGTTAGCCGAGGCCAATAGGCCTTGTACCAGTCGGAGTTCCAGCAGTGGGAGTTCCAGTGCCCCTCGGGAATCTCGCTTCGCCGGCGCAAGTGCGGGGTGAGGGCCTCCTGAAGCAGGGCAACGTCGGCGTCCATCTCGGCTAGCTGGTCCCAAGGCTTCTTGCGTCCCGCGACGTTCCAGCACACTAGTCTCGTTGTCATTCGGCGACCTCTAACCCGCTTCCGCCTTGTCAACTGACGGCCAGCGCCTCGTCTTCCAAGTCCTGGTCACACTACGGGACCAAGACGACCGTTTCGCGACGATTCCGTCCAAAGAGGGTGATCGTCTCGCAGCCTCAAGCCAGAGACGGTGACCCTCGACGAGTCGGGGCCCTGAGCGCCGTCACAGACCACTAAGGGGAACCCCAGGGGCCCAGCCTCCCCCGAGGATCATCCCGGAAGTTCAGGGGGTCAGAACGGACCGGTCCCAGGCCCGCAAGCGCGAGTTCAGTCCCGCCCGTTGGCCCGATCCTCGATCGTCCGGCAAGCGTCCATCAACACGTCAAACGGCTCCGCTTCGTCGAGTAGCCACCGGCCCTCCACCATCCGCGAATAGTCCTCGGCCAGGGTCGACAGCGCGCCTCCAGCGGGAACGAGCCGCAAGCCGCCGGCCACTGCCGCTCGGTAGTCCACCCAGTTGCCCGACGCGTCCTTC
Source organism: Acidobacteriota bacterium (assembly GCA_011525365.1). Taxonomy (GTDB): domain Bacteria; phylum Acidobacteriota; class Thermoanaerobaculia; order Multivoradales; family Multivoraceae; genus Multivorans. The sequence continues at coordinate 294,562 of WTGQ01000002.1, read as the reverse complement.
TCGCGGAAGAACGCGGCCTTGTGTGCCGCAACTCCCTCCGCGATCCTGCGGTCCGCCAAGGCGCTGGCCACAACGCCGACATCATCGAGCCGCACGAGATCGTGCCAATGCCGAGCGAACCCATCGCCGCGCAGCCGTCGCTGCACACAGTACACATGCGCCGCCGTTGCCTTCTCCCAGAACGTCCGCTCCGCCTGCAGGACCCGGGGCTTCGCCGTCGGAAACTCGACGCCCGGCACATGGTCTGCCGCGTCGCAGCGAACCTTCATCGCCGCATTGGGCTCCCCGGTCGCCCGGCCACCGAACTCAAGCTTCACTTCCGGCCGCCCGTAGCCCGTACCCTCCTGCAACGCGGCGTACCGGATGATCACGTCACCACCTTCGACCGCGACCTCTCCGTCGGGTTCGACGACCTGCAACGCCCGAGCGAGCGCCGGCGCGGCGACCTCGTGTAACCAGGTGCTCAGAGCACGATCCACAGCCTTGGTCCACCGCTTCTCCTGACTCCGGTTTGGCGGCAACGCATCCGGGCGATCGCCGACCAACTCCGGCGCAAGCGCTCGAATGTCGTAGCTGAGGTCGACATCCTCCGAGAAGCGCCGAATGGCTCCGTATGCCTTGGACAGCGACGTGCCGCCCTTGAAGACGAGCGGCGCCCCGAGCGGGCCGGCGAACAGGGTTTCGAGCGACCACACGATCCAGATGTCCTTCTCGAGTAGATAGGCGGGCCGGCCCGATGCGCTGGCCGCGACATCGAGCACTTCCCGGCGGTCGTCGAAGGTCAGCTCCAGATACCGCTCAGCCATGGGCGACCGCGTTCACCGGCCCGGCCAGCCATCCCGGCATCTGCGCGCTCACGCGGCCGAGTTCCTGGCGCTCCTCTTCGCTCAACCGTTCCCGCACTAACTCCGTCGCCGAACCGGCCCGGTCACGCCCGAGCCATGCGAGCGCCCGGATCGCCTCGCCGGCACGACGGCCGGCCAGCGCCAATTGCCACGGCGGCGCATGGCGCAATTCGACTCGCTCGCGGCCGAGCGTCAACGCCCGGCTCGGCCCCGACGTCAGAAACACCCGCCTGACGGGCACCTGCCCGGTCAGGCCGAGCACGTTGGCCGCCATCGCGCCGCTGTTCGCGATCCGCTCCCCGCGCGCAGCCGCGAGTGCCGCGACTGTCTTCTCGACCGACGGTGCACGGCGGCCGAAACGGCTTTCTACCGGTAGAACATACACACCCCGCCCCGCCCGCAGCAGCGCGCCGCGCCGCACAAGACGCGACAGGGCCTGGTCGACCGCCGCCCGACTGCCGAGATGCAACAGCCCCTTCGCCAGCACCGGGGCGCCTTCCGGCCGTCTTTCTGCGTACCGCAGTACCGTTTCGCTCAAGCGTTCCATGGCGACACCTTCATCTGTCGGAACTCTAGCTCTTTTTCTGACACCCCTCAAGGGGTCGGCGAACGGAGACCACCAAGCGATTGACGTACAGCAGCAAGGCCAGCGCGATGTGCCAGAAGTCCCTGCGGAAGCCGGGCAGCCGGCGAGTCAGATCGTCCTCAAAGCGGTATCGAGTCACGTTGAACAGGTGTCGGTGAGCGTCGACAACGATCCGCAAGTGCTTCTTGGTTCTGGGCCTCATCAGGTTCTGCCACCCCAGCTCCCGGACCGTTCGCGTGCGCTCCTTGGCCTCTCCAAGTGTCGCGAGGATCCCGTCTTGATCGTCGTCGCCAATCTCCTCTAGCAACTGGGTCAGATCGTGGGTCTTGAGGCAGCCGGAGTCATCGCTTCTCAGGACCGCGAGCGCCTTCAGGCTCTGTTCGGCGGAAAGCGCCACCAACATCATCTCTGACCATCCCAGACTGTCATGCCACATGAACTTGTCCGAGTACCGGTCTACCTCCGATCTGCTGGCGTCCGGGCAGTCCCTGACGTCAACGATCTGTAGGAACAAGTCGGAGCAGCGAGTGGCCGCTTTCTCCATCAGAACGTCCCTCTTGTCCTTCGCGATCTGAAACGCGCTCTCGAGAGTCTGGCGGGACATCACGACCCAAGCGACCGGGTCCTGCATGCACAATCGTGGCGGCACTTGGAGTCCTCCCTTTCTGCGCCCGTCCGTAGCCGCGGCGGTGGACTCTCGCTGCCGGTCAGCAACAAGACGGATCGCGTTGGTCGACGTCGTTCCGACCCAAGCGGAGCGGATCTTGCTATTGGCCGGTGATCAGTGCGACCAGCGCCTTCAGCTGCTGCTCGTCGAGGTGGAAGCAGTCGTCCGGTGAGTGCCACGTCCCGAAGTACTCTTCCGTCCGGTCGCCGCAGATAGCCTTGATCCGGTCCTCGGCAATGCCAAAGTGCCGCACGATGCGCTCCGTGACCACCGCCACTGCCAGTCCTTTCTCCCCCGAACTTGCTTCGGGGAACACCGAGATGATGGCGCTGTAGCCCTCCTCCAGCTTGACCTGGAACCACAGAGTCGTCCGGCTCGTCTGCTTCCTCGCAACACTTCCGAATCCTCTGACGGCCACATCCCACAGAGCCTCAACACCGCGCTTCTCGGCGATGGTGCGCAGTTCGTCTTCGCTACGCGCCGGCAGCCGCTTCGCTCCAGGCCGCGCCTCGGCGCGTCTCTCGACGTCCTTCTCGTCGAGCAGCATCGAGCGCGCTACGAATTCGCCGTCGGGGGTCTTGAAGTAGGCGAACGTCGCCGCGTTGATGCCGACGCCATACGTTGATGACAGATACTTGACGATCCTCTGCGTCGTGTCGTCAAGAGAAGACGCCACGATGTAGATGCGGTGTCGTTCGTTGACCACCTCCGGCGGTTCGGTGCGGAACTTCCTTCGGAAGGCGTCGTCGAACGGCTCCTTCAAGTACTCGCGGGCGCACTCTTCGACGTCCTCCCGGCCAAGCTCCTGTACCCAGGACGCGTAGTCCAGAGCCTGCGCAACGACGTCTCGAGGCGTCCTGTCCCGCTTCAACTCCACGACCACCAGGTTGCCGTCTCGATCCACTGCAAGGAGGTCCAGAGGCACGCCGTATCGGGCAATCTGCGATCCGATGACCAACAGATCGTCGCTCAGTAGTCCAATGTCTCCACGGAGCCACTCTTCGAGTCGCTCTTCCAAGTCCAGGCGCGCTTGATCGATCGGCTGGAGTTTGTCGGCCTCGATCTTCCAGAGCTTCACTTCCAGCGGCATGCGCGGCTTCCTCTCGCCCAAGTCAAGTGGGGGAGTGTAGCCGTCCGGTGGACCGGAGTGCGGCCGGCCGAGGGTCGATGCGAACCGTTGTCCCGTTCTCCGACCGGGAAAGGCCAGCGGGCACGTAGGGCCGGCTTCAGCCGTCCTGCCAGCTCACAACCCACATGAAGAACTGGACATCGATGAAGTCGCGCGGCTCGACTTCTGCCAGTTCGACTTCTGCTAGTTCATCGCGGACCACCTGGAAGAAGTCCCGGATCTGGCGGTAGCCATCCCACGTCACTTCCGAGCGGTAGCCCACGTCGTACCGCCAAGCGGCGGCCGCGGCCTTGACGCTGTTGGGCTGAACCAGCACCTCAAGCTCGGGGAACATGATCCACCGAAAGTACGTCGAGAGCGGCCACTTTGCCGCTCCGAGGCTGTCCAACCACGAGACGAACTGCTCGAAGGCCGTTCCAGCGCTCTGCGATCCGTAGAGCAGTGTGCGCAGTCTTGTGGCGAACACCCTTTCTCTGGCGTCGTCGCCTAGAACCTGCTTCCACAGGAGGTCGGACTCGCGCCAGTTGACCACGTTCGTAAGGCTCGTCTTGGCGCGCCGGCAAACCTCGTTGTGGTCGCCGGCTTCAAGCAGACCGTCCAGGGCGTCACGGCTCAGCAGCTCCAGCGCCTCCCGGCGCGTGTCGACCTTGTAGTTCCGCTCGCCGGCGAGGTACTTCTCGCCGTAGAACCCTTCGGGGTACTCCGTGAGGAAGTACTCGATGCACTCTGGGACGTTGCGATACGGCGGCGACGATGCGTTCGCTGAAGCGCCCAGGTCGAGTCGGTCGAGACGCGGCTCGGCAGGTCTCGGCACGAGCGGAGACAAGGAGAACCTCGACAGCAGGATCTTCTTGAGGCCAGCGTCCACGAAGAAGATCTCGGCTTTGCCGCCGTCCACATCGAGCACTTGGCCGAGACCAAGCTTGGGATGGTGAACGCGATCTCCCGAACTGAGCTCCGCTGGTGGCTGGATGGTCATCCTTCTGTCGGCGCGCATTCTAGTCCGCGTAGGCTGTCCGCAGCAGCGGCCGCTTTCAGGGCACGAAGTTCAGGCGAGCACATGGCGGCCGCCGTGCATGTCGAAGTACGGCCGGCACGATTCCGGCGAAGTGCCCCTAAGCCGTCGACTTCGATCACCCGCCGACAGCAGTCGCGAGAGTGGCCCAGTCCTCCGCCCAAGGCCAAGGAACAGCGTTGCACCGGACCCGATCCGGTAACGTCGCTGGGATGCCAGAGAAGAAGGCCCAGACCCGCGCCGCGGCGGGTAAGGCCCGGGTCAAGCGGGGGCTGGACAAGGTGCGCCGAGCAACGGTGGATGTTCAAGCCGCTGCCGCTCCTACCGCACAGAAGACGGCGAAGGTCGTTAGGCAGGGCGCTTCGGTAGCGCACAGGTTCTTCCGGGACGCCGGCCGAGCGACATCGAAGACAACCAGCGAAGCGCTTGAGAGCGTGGTACAGCGCACCAGAAACTCCGTGGGCGAAACGAACGAAGCGGCAATGCGGTTCCTAGCCAAGCGCTACCGAGAGTCGCGGTTTGTGCGTCGCGCGGGTGGCGGCGCAGCGCTTGCATGGTGGCCGGCGCTTGACGCCCAGTGGCTCAAGGACCTCTTGGAAGCGGGCGCCGCAGTGTCAACGCCAACAGCCTGGGATCGGGCAATGGATGCCGTCTACAACGCCGGGCGGGAACACGGCAACCTGCATCGCCTCTTTGACGGCGGGCATTCGATCAAGGGTGCTCTGGAAGCCGGATGGGACGCTGTTCCCGACGCCAACTGGATGGAGAACGTCGGCGGCACCCTAAGCGCAATCTGGAGAGACTCGGTAACGCCAAAGGGTATGCCGTTTGTGACCCTGAGCCGTGATTGGTACAACGAGGCGACCTCGGTCGCATCGCGCCTTTCGGAACGGGGCCTACCCATCAGCAGCGAGTTTGTACGGGATTGGGTGACCTGGGACGCTACCGAGTTCGTCACGTCGTCGCTGGGCGCCGTGATCGTGGTCTTCCAGTTCAAGGAGGACAAGGCAGTCCAACTGGCGCGCACTGCGGGCTCGCTCGGACTAGTTGGAGCAGCTTCGGCGAATCCCCTTGCCGTTGTCGTGTCCGGTGTAGCACTGGCCCGCTCCATCCAAGTTCGGGGAACGGCCAAGACCGGCGAGGAGGCGTTGCGCGGAGCCGCGGTGTCTGCTGCGGCGATCGGTGGCGGCAAACTAGCCGCAGCTGCAGGCCTTGGATCGATCGCTTCTGGTCTGGTGGCCCCAATAGCCGTTGGGGTGGGGGCTAGCGTTGTGATCGGGATACTGGCCGACCAATGGCGACGAGGCGCGCTCGACCGGCGCGAAGAGCGGGAGCTTAGGCTCTTTGACGCTGTAGGGCTGGCCTGACCCGCTACCGCCGTAGACAGTTTCAAGACGCGCCGGGCGCTAGGTCGGGTGCCGCTTGTATGCCCGCAGGCCTCTACTCCAGCGGTTCCTCTTCCCGCCATGCGGCCCCGCCGTCGGCGTAGTGCTCCCGCTTCCAGATAGGGACCTCGGCCTTGAGGCGCTCCAGGGCGAGGCGGTTCACCTCGTAAGCCTGACGCCGGTGGGCAGAAGCAGTGGCGATAACCACGCTCGCATCGCCTACTTCGAGCGTGCCCAGGCCGTGGACGATCTCTACCTGGGTTCCGGGTTCCGCGGCCTCTAGTTCGCTAACGATCCGTTCGAGACGCCTCTCCGCCATCGCCGGGTAGGCGGAGTAGGTAATCCGCTCCACCGGCCGGCCGCCGAAGGAGTTGCGGACGTTGCCGACGAAAACGACGACCGCTCCCTTGCCGGCATCTTCTACGCCGGCGCGTACGGAGGACACGGTGTCCGCGTCGACGGCGCCGTCGCGCAGCCGGCCGCTGCCAGCGCCGCACGAACCGCCGGATACCGGGGGCAGGAGAGCCACTTCGGCGCCGTCGTGAAGGGTGACCGTCCGGTCGCCGGCGACTTCCCCGTCGACGGCGACCGCCAGCCGCGGCCATAGGGCTTCCAGACCCGGATACGCCGCCGTCAGGCGCTCGACCAGGTCGGCGACCGTGCTGCCGTCCGGGAGGTCGTGTTCCGTCTCGGCGCTGCCTACAGCGTCCAGCGCGGTGGCGAAGCTCAGCACCCGTACGATCAAGATGGGAAAGGCTAACAGGGCGGATAGTCTCCGCGCCTACTTCCAACTCTGGGAACGCGATGCGGCTCCTGCTCTTCGACATTGACGGCACCTTGGTGCGGTGCGGCCCTCAGATCGGGCCCATCTTCATGGGCGCGCTCAAGCGCACCTTCGGCCAGACGGGCAACGTCCGCGCCTACGACTTCGGCGGCAGGACGGACACCGAGGCGGTCATCGACCTGATGACCGAGGCCGGCCTGCCGCGCGACGAGGTCGAAGACCGCCTGGGCGAGGTGCGTTCCCACTACAGCCACCTGCTGGAGCGGCTCGACCCGGACCAGATGAGGCTTCTGCCCGGCGTCGTCGAGCTGCTCGAGGAGCTGGCCGCAGCCGAGGACACCTGCGTGGCCCTGCTCACCGGCAACTGGGAGATCGGCGCCCGGGCCAAGCTCGAACCCTTCGGCCTGAACCGCTTCTTCGACTTCGGCGCGTTCGGCGAGGACGGCGTCCGTCGCAATGAGCTGGTGCCGGTTGCCGTCGAACGCGCCGCCCGGCGGATCGGCGCCCGACCGGAGCCGAGCAACGTCGTCATCATCGGCGACACGGTCCGCGACATCGCCTGCGGCGACGCCCATGGCGTCCCGGTGCTGGCCGTGGCAACCGGCTTCACCCCCAACCACCGGCTCGAAGAAGCTGGTGCTCGCTGGGTCGTGCCCGACCTCCGCCACGCCTCGGTGCGGGAGATCCTCCTCGACGGCCACGGCCGCTCGCGACGGACACCATGAGCTTCGAACGCGACGTCGAACTGCTCACCACCGGAGCGGCCCTATGCGAGCCGACACCGGCTTCCCGGCTGGAACTGATGGGCCCGGACCGCGAACGGTTCTTCGGCGGCATGGTGACCGCGGCCATCGAAGGCCTCGAACCCGGCACGGGCCGCTTCGGCTTCATCACCGACGTTCGCGGCCGCATCCTCGCCAACGCGGCCGTGCTGGCGCTCGAAGACCGCCTTTGGCTGGAGATCCCGAAGGGGCGCGGCCGAACGATCATCGAGCACCTGGAGAAGTACATCGTCACCGACCAGGTCGAGATCCTGCCGCTCGGCGACATGGCCTCGGTGAAGATCGCCGGGCCGAGAAGCGCCGAAGCTCTAGTCGATCTCGGCGCCTCGGCGGCCCGCGACCTGACCGAACCCTGGAGCCACACCCACGTCGAAGTCCTCGACTACCAGGCCCGCCTGATCCGCGAGGGCCACAGCCCGGTCCCCGCCTTCTCTCTCTGGCAGTCCTCGGCGATCGCGCCTCTTATGGCGGAAGACCTGGCGGATGCGGGTATCCCCCAAGCCGGTGCCGAAGCTGCCGAGGCCCTCCGCATCGAACACGGCCACCCGCTGTGGGGCGTCGACTACGACGACTCGAACCTGCCTCAGGAGACCGGCATCGCAGACGCCGTCGACTACGAGAAGGGCTGCTACCTCGGCCAGGAGATCGTCGCCCGCATCCACTACCGCGGCCAGCCGGCACGCCGCATGTGCCGGCTCGTCTTCGAGCCCGGGCACAACCCGGCCGCCGGCGCCGAAATCGAGTTCGACGGCCGCACCGCCGGTACGGTCACCAGCATCTCCCCGTCGCCGCGCGACGCCGCCGCCATCGGGCTCGCCCTGCTGCCGCGGCGTGCCGTGGAGGCCCTGCCAGAGGCTCCGGTGCGGGTCGACGGCCGGGAGGTCCGCTTCAAGTCGCTCGGCACTTGACACAGCACGCAGTTAGTCCTACGGTTAGCTAATCAACCGTCCGGGAGGGGGATGGGAGTGTCTGTAGTGAACGTGCATCAAGCGAAGACTCAGTTATCGCGGCTGCTGGCCCAGGTCGAACGTGGCGAGGAGGTCGTGATCGCCCGCAACGGTGAACCGGTCGCGCGGCTCGTCAGTTGCCACCCTCCAGCGAAGCGTCAGTTCGGAGCTATGCGAGGACGGATCCGCATCGACGAGCGGTTCTTCGAACCTCTGCCCGAGGAGGAGTTGGCGGCCTGGGAGGAGTAGAGCGTGCGGCTGCTGCTCGACACGCACGCCTTTCTCTGGTGGCTGGCCGGAAGCCGGCGACTATCCCGATCCGCCCGCGAGGCGATCGAGGACGAAGCGAACGACGTGCTGGTCAGCGCGGCGTCGGCATGGGAGATCACGACCAAACACCGACTGGGCAAGCTTCCAGAAGCCGAGGAAGTGGCGCTGGACGTCTCCCAAGCGATCGCCGGACAGAGCTTCGAAGAGTTGCCCATCAGCGTGCCGGATGCCGCTCGCGCCGGCGCGCTGCCGGCTCCCCTGCGCGACCCGTTCGACCGGATGCTGATCGCACAGGCGTTGGGGCGCGACCTGATTCTCGTTTCGATCGAGGCGCCCTTCGACGCCTACGGCGTCCGGCGCGTTTGGTGATCCAGCCGAAGCCGATTGGAAGTCGCTACCTCGGCGGCCCTCAGTACCGCGGCAACGACGGATCGACCTCCACCGCCCACGCATCGATCCCGCCAGCCAGGTTGTAGGCCTGCGGGAAGCCATTGTCGCGGAGGATGTTGGTCGCTCGCGTCGACCGCGGGCCGTGATGGCAGTGGACGACCCAGAGCTTCGAGGGGTCGAGTTCGGCGAGCCGGCCCTCGAGTTCGGCAACCGGGATCAGGGTCGAGCCGTCGATCCGGCAGATCGCGTACTCCTGCGGGCCCCGGACGTCGAGGATGCTGAAATCGCGGCCGTCGTTCATCCAGGACTGCACCTGGGTCGGGGTGACGTCGATCATGTCGTTGAGCGCCGGTTCCTCGGCGACGGCGGGGACGCCGCAGAACTGCTCGTAGTCGATCAGCTCGGTCTGGGTCGGATTCTCGGAGCAGACCGGGCAGTCCGGGTTCTTGCGCAGCTTGAGTTCGCGGAAGCTCATGCGCAGGGCATCGAAGAGCACCAGCCGGCCGATCAGCGGGTCGCCCTGGCCGATGATCAGCTTGATCACCTCGTTCGCCTGCAGGCTGCCGATGATGCCGGGCAGCACCCCCAGAACTCCGCCCTCGGCGCATGAGGGGACGAGTCCCGGCGGCGGCGGCTCGGCGAACAGGCAGCGGTAGCAGGGGCCCTTCGCGCCCCAGAACACGGACACCTGGCCCTCGAAGCGAAAGATCGAGCCGTAGACGTTCGGCTTGCCGAGCAGGACGCAGGCGTCGTTGACGAGATAACGGGTCGGGAAGTTGTCCGTGCCGTCGACGATCAGGTCGTAGTCCTCGAAGATCTCCAGCGCGTTGCTCGAGTTGAGCAGCACCGGGTGCGGCGTGAGTTCGATGTGCGGGTTCACCTCGCGCAGCCGCTCGACCGCGGCGTCGATCTTGGGACGGCCGACGTCCGCGTTGCTGTAGAGCAACTGGCGGTGCAGGTTCGACTCGTCGACGACGTCGAAGTCCACGAGGCCAAGGCGGCCGACGCCGGCCGCGGCGAGGTACATGCCGAGCGGCGAGCCGAGCCCGCCGGTGCCGATCATCAGCACCTTCGCGGCCTTGAGCTTCAGCTGCCCCTCGGAACCGACCTCGGGCATGATCAGGTGCCGGCTGTAGCGGAGGATCTCCTCCGGGCTCAGCTCCACAGCCTCCGCGGCCGCCGGCGGCTCCGCCACCGTGCCGCCGGCGATCGACGGGATGATCGCCAGCGTCGCGTCGCCGTTGATCGGCGTGGCCTCGCGCTCCAGGTAGCGCACGTCCTCGTCGTTGAGGAACAGGTTGACGAAGGTGCGGAGCTTGCCGTCGTCACCGAACAGGTGCGGCCGCAGCCCCTCGTACCGGGTCACGAGCTGCTCCATCGCCTCGCCGACCGTGGCGGCGGCCACCGCCACCTCGGACTGTTCGTCGGCGAAGCCCCGCAGGGGCGTGGGTATCTGTATGAGTACGGTCATCGTCGGTCTCCACAGGACTCTTCGGTCTATACGTGTTCAGGTCGGGGGCGGTTCAGGTGTGCGGATCGGTTCCTCGTCGAAGCGGGAACGGTCGTTGCTGAGCCGCCAACTCCGCTCGTCCCTGGCGCGGCCCTCGCGCACCGAGACAATCAGGTAACTGTAGCCCGGCCAGGCGTGGTCCCGGTCGAAGTCGCTGGGCCGCGACGGGTGATCCGGGTGCGAGTGGTAGTAGCCGACCACGTCCAGGCCCTCCGCGCGCGCCTCCCGCTCCGTTCGCAGGATGACCTCGGGCGGGATCAGGTAGCGGTTGTGACGGCTCTCGTCCTCACGTTCGTTCTCGGCGCCGACCAGTCGCATGACCCGGGCCAGCACCGCACCGTTGCCGCTCGCCGTTTTCTCCGTGCGGCCGACCAGGATGCCGCAGCACTCCTCCGGGTACGTCGCCTCGCCGTGCGCGCGGATGCGTGCCAGGTCGCCTGGAGACAGTTCGATCATCGGCGGCTCAGTCCTCGTCCCAGAACGGCTCGGACAGGTACTTGTCGGCGCCGTCGCACAGGATCGTCACCACCACGGCTCGCTCTCCGGCCTCGGCGGCGCGCTCGGCGATCCGCCGCCCGGCCACAACGTTCGCGGCCGCCGAGATGCCGACGAGCAGGCCGCTCCCGCGGGCGAGCGCCTTGATCTCGGCGTAGGCGTCCTCGGTGCTGACCTCCGTCTCCTCGCTGGCGATCGAATCGTCGTAGATCGCCGGAACCAGGGCGCTCGCCATGTGCTTCATGCCCTCCAGACCGTGGAAGGGGCCGTCCGGCTGCATCGAGATGAGCCGGACACCGGGAGCGCGTTCGGCCAGGTACCTGGCCGTGCCGCAGAAGGTGCCGCTGGTGCCGAGACCCGCGACGAAGTGGGTGAGCCGGCCCTCCGTCTGCATCCAGATCTCGGGGCCGGTGGTCTCGAAGTGAGCCCGCCAGTTGGCGGTGTTGCTGTACTGGTCGACGTAGCAGTACGCCTCCGGATCCGCCTCGATCATCCGACGCGCCTCGCGGATCGCGCCGTCGGAGCCTTCCATCGGATCGGTGAGCACGAGTTCGGCGCCGAACGCGCCGAGGATGCGGCGGCGCTCGATCGAGGCGTTCCGCGGCAGGCAGAGCGTCACTCCGATGTCCATCGCCGCGCCGATCATCGCGAGCGCGATGCCGGTGTTGCCCGAGGTCGCGTCCAGGACGCGCCGGCCGCCGTCGAGCTGGCCGGCGTCCCGGGCCGCAAGCATCATGTGACGCGCCGGTCGGTCCTTGACCGAGCCGCCCGGGTTCGCCATCTCCGCTTTGGCCAGGAGCTCCGATCCGAGCTCCCGCGCGGCCGGTCCGAGGACGTGGCTCAGGTCGAGCAGGGGGGTGTTGCCGATCCGCGACAGCAGCCGCCGCGCGCCGTCACCGAGCCCGTCCGGAATCGGCGGGCCTGCCAGCTCGACGGCGGCTGCGGCGTACTCGCTGGAGGCGGATTCGGTGATCATCGTGCGGACTCCGGCAGGCGCTCGGGCGAGCCGCGGCGCGGCGAGCGGGAATTGTTGACCACATCGCTCACATTTACAACCGGGCGCGCTGCACGACGCGGCGACAGTCGATAGTCTCCCCGCGCCATGGACGACTCCCCGAGACGCGGCGACGACCGGGTACCCCCCGGCCAGTACGTCACGAAGAAGTGGCCGGTGCTGTCCGTCGGCGACACGCCGGAGGTCGACCTGGCCGGGTTCGAGCTGCGGCTGTTCGGCCGCGTCGAGGCCGGGCACGCGTTCGACTGGCAGGCGCTGCAGTCGCTGCCGCGGCGCGAGGTGACCGCCGACTTCCACTGCGTGACGCGCTTCTCCACCCTGGACAACCGGTGGTCCGGCTTCGCGACCCGGGACGTGCTCTGCGCGGTGACGCCGTCTTCCGACGCCAGCCACGCGATGATCCACTGCTACGGCGGCTACACCACGAACCTGCCACTGGACGACCTGCTCTCCGAGCACGCGCTGCTCGCCGACCGCCACGGCGGCCAGGCCCTGGCGCCGGACCACGGCGGTCCGCTCCGGCTCGTGGTTCCCCACCTCTACGCCTGGAAGAGCGCCAAGTGGATCTCCGGGATCGAACTCCTGAACGCCGACGAGCGCGGCTTCTGGGAGCGCAACGGTTACCACACGTACGGCGACCCGTGGGCCGAGCAGCGGTTCTCGTCGCAGGAGACGCGGGAAGCGTGGCAGGTGCGGAGGTCAGTCGCCTTCGAGTAACGCTGCGAGGGACTCGCGGATGCGGTCGCGAGCCGCGGCGGTCTTGAGCACCAGGAGGACGGTGTCGTCGCCGGCCAGGGTGCCGGCGACCTCGGGCCAGTCTGCCTGGTCGATCACGACGGCCAGTGCGTTCGCGTTGCCGCTGCGTGTCCTCAACACGAGGAGCGCCTCGCCTTCGGCCACGCCCGTCACGAACATCCGCATGGCGCGCTCGACGTCGGGACGGACGGGGCCCGCGGCCTGGTCCGCCGGCGCGTAGCGGAATCCGCCGCCCGCCAGGGGCACCTTCAGCAGGCCGAGCCGGCGCACGTCGCGCGATACGGTGGCCTGGGATACCTGGAAGCCACGGCGCCCGAGGGCGCGCACCAGGTCCTTCTGACTCGACACCGGCCGCCGGCCGATGATGTCCAGGATGGCGCCGTGGCGGATCGCGGTGGTCATGAGCCGGCTCCCGGAATGGTCTCCGCCAGGAGCGCGCCCTCGACATGGGCCCGGTAGATCGGCGGCGGCTCCTGCGCCTCCAGCCACCGTCGATCCGTCCCGAGCCGCTCGTCCATCTCGTCGATCTGCTCGCGTACCCGCTCGGGCGCGGGACCCCCGTAGCTCCGGTGGGCAGCCAGCGAGGCCTCGGGCCGCAGCGCGGCCAGCAGCCCCTCCCGGTCCTCGATCTCCGGCACGAGCTCCTCGAGATCGGACGCCGCAAGCTGCCACAGCTCCACGCCGCGCTCTTCGGCGGCGCGGACGACGGCGCCGGTGCGCTCATGGGCGCTGCGGAACGGCACGCCGGCCGCGGCCAGGAGATCGGCCAGATCGGTGGCGGTGATGTAGGCACCCTCCAGCGCCGCCGCCATCGCCTCGCGGTCGAACTCGAGACTCTCCCCCAGCACCCGGGCCACCTCGAACGAGGCGGTCACCGTGTCGAACGCGTCGAACAGGGCCTCCTTGTCCTCCTGCAGGTCGCTGTTGTAGGTCAGCGGCAGGCCCTTGACCGTCACCAGCAGCGACACCAGGTCGCCCACCGCGCGACCCGACTTGCCGCGCAGGATCTCCGCGGGCTCCGGGTTCTTCTTCTGCGGCATGATGCTCGAGCCCTTGGCGGCACGGTCCTGGAGCCGGGCGAAAGAGAACTCGCTCGAGGTCCAGAGCACGACTTCCTCGGCCCAGCGGGACAGGTGGACCATGGCGAGCGCGCAGGCGAAGAGCGCCTCGGCGACGTAGTCGCGGTCGGCCACCGCCCACATGCTGTTCGGATAGGCGGCGTCCATGCCGAGCAGTTCGGCGCTGCGGACTGGGTCGATCGGGTGGGGCGATCCGGCCATCGCCCCGGCGCCAAGCGGACTCAGACCCGCCGATCGGTACGCCCCCCGGAGCCTTCCCGCGTCGGCCAGGACGGACCAGGCGTGGGCGAGCAGGTGCTGCGCCAGCGTCGTCGGCTGGGCGCGCTGCATGTGGGTGTAGCCCGGAAGAGCCGTCCCGACGTGCTGCCGGCCCTGGGCCAGCAGGGCCTCGACCAGCCCCAGGGCCGCGCCGACCGCTCGCTCGGCCTCCGCCCGCTGCCACAGCCGGAAGGCGACCGCCGTCTGGTCGTTGCGGCTGCGAGCGGTATGCAGCCGCCGGCCCGCGTCGCCGATCTCCCCGGTGAGCTGCCGCTCGATCCAGGTGTGGACGTCCTCGTCCGTGCCCCCGACCTCGAGCTCGCCCGCCTCGAAGCGCCGGAGCATCGAACTCAGGCCCGAGAGGATGGCGGCCGCCGAATCCCGGTCGACGACCCCGGTCTCGAACAGCATCCGGGCGTGCGCCAGCGAGCCGATCAGGTCCGCCGCGGCGAGCCGGTGGTCGAAGGGGAGCGACCGCGTGTAGGCGTCGATGACCGGATCGACCTCCGCGTCGAACGCGCCGCCCCACAGGCGGGGCGTAGCAGGCCGGCCGGCCTTCCCGCTCAAGCCGCGGCTTCCTCCAGACAGTGAGCGAGGATCCCCACGGCCCGCTCGATCTCCGGGTCGTGAACCACGAGGGGCGGCAGCATCCGGATGCTGTGGGGCCGGGGCGCGTTGACGATCAGGCCGTTCTCCAGGCAACGCGTCGCGACATCGGGCGCGTCCGGCGTGCACTCGATGGCCGCCATCAGCCCCTGGCCCCGCACCTCGGTGACCAGACCGCCGGCGCTGAGCTGACCGAGCAGCGCTCGCAGGTACTCGCCGGCGCGGACCACCCGTTCGAGGAAGTCCGGTTCGAACACCGTCTCGAGCACGGCCCGGACCGCGGCGCTGGCCAGCGGGTTGCCGCCGAAGGTGGTGCCGTGAGTGCCCGGCACGAGAGCCGAAGCGACCTCGCCGCGCGCCAGCACCGCGCCCACCGGAACGCCGCCGCCGAGCCCCTTGGCCAGGGTCACGATGTCCGGTTCGAGGCCGTAGTGCTGGAAGCCGTAAGCGTGGCCGAGGCGGCCGATCCCGGTCTGCACCTCGTCGAGAACAAACAGGGCGCCGCGTTCACGGCAGAGCGCCTGGAGACCCTCGAGATAGCCCTCCGGCGGCTCGATCACGCCGGCCTCGCCCTGGATGGCCTCGATGAGCACCGCGCACGTGCTGCCGTCGATCTCGCCGGCCGCCGCCTCCAGGTCTCCGAAGGGCACGGCCGCGAAACCTCCCGGGAGGGGGCCGAAGCCCACCTGGTACGCGGGCGTGGCGGTCGCCGCCAGAGCTCCCAGTGTACGGCCGTGGAAACCGCCCTCCGCGGTGACGATCCGATGCCGGTCGCCAGAGCCGTCGCGGTCGTAGGCGTAACGCCGCGCCAGCTTGATCGCGGCTTCGATCGCCTCGGCGCCGCTGTTGCAGAAGAAGGCGCTGTGGAGCAGACCGTTCGTGGCCTCCACCAGCAACTCGCCCGCCCGCTCCTGTTCCCGGATCCGGAACAGGTTCGAGACGTGCAGGTAGCGCCCGGCCTGGCGGGTGATCGCCTCGGTCAGAAGCGGGTGGTTGTGGCCCAGGGACGAAACGGCGATGCCGCCCAGGAAATCGAGGTACTCGCGTCCCTGGGTGTCCCACAGACGCACTCCGTCGCCGTGGCTGAACGCCACCGGCGCCCGCTTGTAGTTTGCGAACAGGCTGTCCTCGGTCATTGCCGGTCTACTCCCTGGGTTGGGGCCGATGGGTTGCGGGCTTGATCATCGTTCCAATGCCGCCTTCCGTGAAGAGCTCCACCAGGAGCCCGTGCGGTTCTCCGGCGGCGACGATGTGGGCGCTCCCGACTCCGGCTTCCAGCGCGCTCAGACAGGCTCGCACCTTCGGCACCATGCCGGCGGACACCACGCCGGAGTCGATCAACTCCTGCGCTTCGGCGGGGGTGAGCCGCGACCGGAACGCGCCGTTGTCGTTGATCCCGCGCACGTCGGTCAGCAGCAGGAGCTTCTCCGCGGCCACTTCGGCGGCGAGCGCCGCGGCCGCGGTATCGGCGTTGACATTGTAGGTCTGGCCGCCAGGCCCCACGCCGAGCGAGCCGATCACCGGGACGTAGCCGGAGTTTGTGAGCTGATCGAGGAGCGTCGTGTCGACCCTTTCGATCTCGCCGACGAAGCCGAGCTCGTCCGCCCGCGCGTGGGGGCGTACCCGCAGCAGGTCGCCGTCCTTGCCGGTGAGGCCGACGGCGCGGCCGCCGGCTCGCTGGATCATCCCCACCAGGCGCTTGTTCACCGAACCGCCGAGGACCATCTCGACGACCCGCATCGTGTCCTCGTCGGTGACCCGCAGGCCGTCGACGAAGCGCGGCTTGATGCCCATCGTCTGGAGCATCGTCGAGATTTCCGCCCCGCCGCCGTGGACCAGCATCGGGCGCAAGCCGGCGCTCCGCAACAGCACCAGATCCTCGATCAGGGTGCCGAACTTCTCGCCCGCCATCGCGCGACCGCCGTACTTGATCACGACACGCTTACCGCGCCACGCCGAGGCGTAGCGCAGCGCCGCCGCCATCTCCAGGCCGAGATCCCGCTCTGCTTTCATCGTCGCGTCCGGCATCAACTGATGTAGCTGGCGTTGATCTCGATATAGCCCTCGGACAGGTCGCAGGTCCAGACCGTCCAGCGGCCCACGCCGAGCCCGAGATCGACGTCCAGCACCGTGTGGTCCGCGAGCATCGTCCGGGCCAGACCCTCGAGGTTGTCGCTCACGCCCAGACCGCCCCGCACGACCTCGACCCGCTCGCCCTCGGCCAGCACCGCGATGCCGATCCGTTGCTCGACGATGTCGACGCCCGCGCGCCCGATCGCCCCCATGAAGCGGCCCCAGTTCGGCTGACCGGAACGGTAGGCCGTCTTGACCAGGGGCGAGTTGGCGATCGTGTTCGCGACCTGCCGGGCCGCGGCGTCGGTGCGGGCGCCCTTCACCCGGATCTCGATCACGCGGTTCGCTCCCTCGGCGTCGGCGATCAGGGCGACCGCGAGCCGGCCGAGGACGCGCTGCAGGCCGGCCGTGAAGCCCTCCAGGTCGTCCGCTGACTCGGCCTCGACGCCGGCGGCGCCGTTGGCAAGCAGCAGGATGCAGTCGTTCGTGCTCGTGTCGCCGTCGACGGTGATGCTGTTGAAGGTGGGCTCCACCGCCGTTCTCAAGGCGAGGTCGAGCGCCTCCGGCGACGCCTTCACGTCCGTCGTGACGAAGGCCAGGGTTGTCGCCATGTCCGGAGCCATCATCCCGGCCCCCTTCGCGATGCCGCCGATCGTCACTTCGCCTGCCGAGAGGCCTACCTTCTCGACCTTGATCTTCGGCCGGGTGTCCGTCGTCAGGATCCCCTCCGCCGCCGACACGCCGCCTCCCGGCCCGAGTTCGGTCGCCGCCTGGTCGATGCCGGCGAGCACGGTCGGCATCGGCATGGGGACTCCGATCACGCCGGTCGAGGCCACCAGGACGTGACCCGGGTCCATGTCGAGCGCCGCGCCGGCCCGCTCCGCCATCGCCCGGGTGTCGGCCAGGCCCGGCTCACCCGTGCAGGCGTTCGCGTTGCCGCTGTTCGCCACGATAGCCCGCGCCCGGCCGCCCGCCAGGATCTCGCGGCAGTAGAGCACGGGCGCGGCCTGGACCTGGTTGCGCGTGAACACGGCCGCCAGGGTCGACGGCTCGTCGGCGGTCGAGGCGATGATCGAGAGATCGAGCCGCCTCTTCTTCAGACCGCAGTGCACGCCAGCGGCAACGAAACCCTGCGGGGCGGTGACGCCGCAGCTCATGGGAACACCGGCACGGCCCCAAGGCCTGTGGTTTCTTCAATATCGAACATCACATTCATGTTTTGCACCGCCTGGCCGGCGGCTCCCTTGACGAGGTTGTCGAGCGCCGCGAACACGACCGCGAGCCCGCGTTCGGCATCGACGCGGACGGCGAGGTCGCAGTAGTTGGAGCCCAGGGTGGCCTTCGTCTGGGGCAGCGCCGAACCGGTCAGCACCCGCACGAAGGGCTCGCTGGCATAGCGATCGAGATAAGCCGCTTCGAGCTCGGCCCGGCTCGGCGGCGCGGTCATCGGCACGTAGCAGGCGGCGAGGATGCCACGGGTCATCGGCACGAGATGGGGCGAGAAGAACACCCGGGGCGCCTCGTCGCCAGCCGCCAGTTCCTGCTCGATCTCGGGCTGATGGCGATGAACGCCCGACCCGTAGGGCTTCAGGTTCTCGTTCAGCTCCGAGTACTGGTAGCCGTCCCGCGCGTTCCTGCCCGCGCCCGAGACGCCGGACTTCGCGTCGATCACCACCGGGCCGGCCACGCGGTCGCCGAACCGCTCGAACAGCGGCTTGAGCGCCAGGCCCGACGCGGTCGGGTAGCAACCCGGATTGGCGACCAGGCGCGCTCCGGCCACCGCGGGACGGTGCCACTCCGTCAGGCCGTAGACCGCCTCCGCGAGCAGGGCCGTTGCCGTGTGCTCGCCGCCGTACCAGCGCCGGTAGGCGGACGGGCTCCGGAGCCGGAAGTCCGCGCCAATGTCGACGACCCTGGTCCCAGACTCGAGCAACCGGCCCGCCGCGCCGAGCGCCTCGCCGTGCGGCAAGGCCAGGAAGACGATGTCGGCGGCGTCCCCCAGGCGATCCCAGTCCGTCTCCACCAGGTCGGCGGCGACCGCGGCGCCCAGGTGCGGGAACACGTCACTGGCGGAGCGGCCCGCCTGGCGGCCCGCCGCCAGCGCACCAAGCTCCACTTCCGGGTGGCCGTGCAGCCACCGGACGAGTTCCGCTCCACTGTAGCCGGACGCCCCGGCGATCGCAGCCCGAATCACAAGGCCGCGAATAGTACACCACTTTGGCGAAAACTTATTCGCCTCCCGCCAAAACGGTCAGAACGACCAGGAGAGGAACGAGAGCGGAATCGCCAGCAGCGACAGGACGAGCAGGACGAGGGCGGTGAGAACCTGCCCGGGACGCTCTTCCG
This sequence comes from Acidobacteriota bacterium, assembly GCA_011525365.1. Taxonomy (GTDB): domain Bacteria; phylum Acidobacteriota; class Thermoanaerobaculia; order Multivoradales; family Multivoraceae; genus Multivorans. The sequence continues at coordinate 275,624 of WTGQ01000002.1, read as the reverse complement.
TGTTCGGACCGTAGCGGCTCGCCAGCAGGTAGCCACCGGCCAGCCCGCCGAGATGAGCCCAGTTGTCGATTCCGGGAATCAGCAGGCCGAACAGCACCAGGGGTATCGCAATCCCCATCACCTGCCGCATGAACATCCGCCCGCTGGTTTGCCGCGAGTAGCAGATCAGCGCTCCCAGCCAGCCGAACACGGCCGCCGAAGCGCCGAGGGTCACGCTGTTGCGGTTGGCGAACGGCATCCACGGCGCCACCAGCGGCATGGCGCTGGTCACCAGGAAGCCCATCGCCGAGGAGAGCAGGTAGATGATCGCCGCGCGGGGCACTCCGAAGAGCCGGGCCATGACCGGCCCGAGCTGATGGACCCAGTACATGTTGAAGGCGATGTGCAGCAGGCCGCCGTGCAGCCAGCCGGCGCTCAGGATCGTCCACCAGCGGCCGTAATCGAAGACGATCAGCGCGCCACTGGCGCCGAACCGGACGCCCATCTCGAAGTCCGGCGCCAGGAAGCCGAAGCCGAGTTGCGTGTTGATCCGGCCAGGGGCCATCAGAAGTTCCAGGATGTAGATGACGACGCAGATGCCGATCACGACGGTCGAGAACACCGCCTCGTTCCCGAGGTTCTGGAGGGCGCGCGAGAAACCGAACAGGCTGGGCCGGGCCCGGCCGCAGTTCCAGCAGCGCTCGTCCTGGACGCCGACCAGCCGGCCGCAGCCGGGGCACACGACGGAGCCTGTCTTCTGGCGCTCGAACATCAGAACGGGATGTCGTCCTGGTCGTCGGCCGATGCGGGCTGCTCGGCGGGCGACTCGGCCTCCGGCGTAGCGGGTCCCGAGTCCGCCCCGTCCTCCTCAATCTGTTCGACGATCTGCCGCACCTCGACCTCGGCCCGGCGGATCTTCTTGCGGCAGATCTCGAGCAACTGCGCCGCCCGGCCCAGTTCGCGGCCCAGTTGATCGATGTCGATCTCGTCGCCGTCGATCCGCCGGAGCACGCTCTCGAGTTCCTCCATTGCTTCGCTGAAGCTGAGTTCGGCCACGTCGCTACCGGTCCGGTCGTCGCTCATGCCGTCTCCTTGCTGGCCGGAGTACCCGAGTCGACGGTACTCGCCACCGTGCCGTCGGCGAGCCGCGTACGAAGTTCGTCGCCGGCCGCCACCTCCGACACCCGCCGCACGAGTCCGCCATCGGCGCGCCGGGTGACGCTGAAACCGCGCGCGAGCGTCCGCTCCGGCGAGAGCTGTTCGCACAATCGACCGTGGGCCTCCAGCCGCTCGGCCGCTCGGCCCACCGGCTTGAGCGCGTTGCGGATCAGACCCTCGCGACGGACTTCCTCCTGCTGCCTGGCGGCTGCGACAAGCCGTTGGGCGGCTGTACCCACGCGGTTCGCCGCCAGCCGGCAGTCGGCGACGCGGTTCCTGAGCAGGGCCCTGCTCGGCGACGCCAGCCGGGGTGGGATGGAGGAAACCCGCCGTCCAGCGGCGCGCAGGAGGTCCGTGGCCTGCCGCGCGAGGGCACGGCCCGCCTCCTCGACCCGGTACGCCGCTTCTCCGACCCTGCCGGCCAGGAACTCGGCCGCTTCCGTCGGCGTCTTGCAGGAGGTGTGAGCGACGACATCCGCGATCGACACGTCGATCTGGTGGCCGATGCCGCAGATGACCGGCACCGGCGACCGGGCCACCGCGCGCGCCACGCGGCGACTGTCGAACGTGGCCAGGTCGGAGCGCGACCCACCGCCTCGAATCAGCGCGATCGCATCGAGCCGGCGGCCGCGGCGCGCACAGGCCGCGAACAGACTGAACGCTCGGTCGATCTCCGCCTCGGCCGCCGCTCCCTGGACCGCCGAATGGACGAGGTACACGCGAAAGCCCAGGCCGGAGTTGACCAGGGTGTCGAGAAAGTCGTGGTAGGCGGCACTCCCCTCGGACGTGATGAGCCCGATCTCGAGCGGTGCCGGCGGCAGCGGTAGCTTCTTGTTGCGCTCGTGCAGACCCTCGGCCTCCAGCGCCTTGAGCGTCTCGCGGCGCCGCTTCTCGAGCGCGCCGAGCGAGAACAGCGGATCGACCTCGCGGACCGTGAACTGAAGCCGGCCGCCGCCGGGCCAGAACTCGGGCCGGCCGCAGCATCGCAACACGACGCCATCGCTCAGTTCGACTCCGGCCTCGCGCAGTTCGGCCTCGGTGACAGCGCGCTCGTCCGCCCACAGCACGCAGTCGAGCTTCGCCTGGATCCGGTCGCCGCGGCCCTTCTCGATCAGCTCGAAGTAGAGCTGGCCCCTGGCCGCCGGCCGCAGCCGCTGGACTTCCCCAGCGACCCATACCGCGGGGTACGCGTCGGCGAGCACTCCCTTCATCTCCCAGGCGAAGTCGGAGACGGTGTAGGTGCCGGCCGGCAGTTCGGAATCGAGCAAGCGGATCAGCTCAGTGAAAGCCGGTGAGTTCGGCCACGGATTCCATAGGAATCGCCTCGGCCCACTCGAGGGCGTTCTTGTCGCCGATCGTCAGCTTGTCCAGGAACTGGCGAGCCTCGTCGCGATGGGTGAACAGCCGCCAGATGAAGGTGTGGCCGGCCGGCGCGGTGAAGTAGGTGTAGTTGCGCATCCCCTCGCTCAGGTCGAAGCCGAGGTCAGATTCGCCATTCACACCGACGCAGGCCATGGCGATCGCCCGGTACGCCAGCGCGAGCGCCTTCAGCGGCTCTTCGAAGTCCGAGAGCTCCTCGCGCGAGAGCGGTGAGTGGAAGAGGGCGATCTTCGAACCGTCCTCCTCGGCGAGCAGGTTGTATGGCACGTCCGACCGGTCCAGCGCGTCCCGCGTCTCGCTGGTCATGACGAAGACGTCGTCCGTGTCCTCGACCTTGTAGGCGATCGCGAAGGTCTCCGAGTCCAGCCCCCCGAACGATTCGGCGAGGATGCCCTCATCTTCGATCGTGAAGTAGAAGAGGCGCGAGATCATCCGACGGGTAGCCATGGGTGTTCAACTCCTGGTCGGCCGTTGCGGCCGAGGGGCGCGAATCCTACCGGATGCCGGTCGTTCAGGGCTGCCGGCTCTGGCGAAGGAACCGGTCGAAATCCCTTCTCTCTTCCGGCGTTGTGTCCTCCAGGGCGATCAGGTACTCGCCGCCCGCCTCCGGCAGCGGGACGCTGATCAGCGTGACGGCGCGCTCGATCGCTTCGCAGTCCAGACTGACCAGGACCAGGGCCATCTGCCGGCAGACCGTGAAGAGCTGGGTGCCAAGCTCACTCTCGATCCGCACCTGGGTCGTCGCCGGCATGCGCTCCGTGCGGATCCAGTAGCCCTCCTCGTCGCGCCGGATGGCGATCGCGCCCTCCAGACGGAGAGTCTGGGCAGGCACGACGAGCTCCTGGGTCAACTGGCTCTCCAGGCTGCCGATGACCACGTCCGCGGCGATCTGTCCCGAACCCGCGATCTCCAATTCGAGCTCGGTCTCGAAGACGCCGTCGTCGCCGGCCGTAAGCGTCGCCGCGTGGCGACTGACGGTCAGGGAGTGAGCGGGAGAGCGCAGGGCCACCTCGGCCGGCCCGATCTGGATGAGGGACAGGTCGTCGATCAATTCCTCGTAGACCCGGTTCAGACGCTCGAACGAAACCGTCCGGACGCCACCTTCTTCCCGGGTAGCGGCTTCCTGGGCCAGGGCCGGCGCGCAGAGGGCGAGCACGAGCACCAGGTGTGCTGCCCGGGAGCGGCCGGCGCAGGCGCTCACGGGTAGTAGCCGCTGATCGTCCGCGCCTTGTAGCGTCCCTTCACCCGGACCTCGACCTCGCGGTACTCCTCGCCTTCGCCGCCGCGGTCGGAGGTGTAGGCCAGCAGGTACTGGGAGCGCAGTTCGCGCTCGATGTCGCCATAGACGGGCGCCAGCTCCTCGGCTCTGGAGATGAAGAACGACCGGCCTCCGGTGGCCTTGGCCAGATCGCTCAGCTTGTTGCGCAGGATCACCTGGGTCCGGCCGACTCCGAGCCCGATCGTGTAGATCGCGACGCCCGAGCGCCGAGCGTACTCCTCGGCGTCCCGGTAATCGACGCTGCTGGAGGTGTCCTCACCGTCGGAAAGCAGCACCAGAGCGCGCCGGCCCCGGACGCCCCGGAAATAGTAGAGGCTGGTGATGAGCGCGTCGTGCAGAGCCGTGGCGCCCGCGGCCCGCAACCTCTCGATCACCGAGGCCACCGCACTGACGTCGGAGGTCCGCCCGATCAGCAACTCGGGCCGCGTTGCGAAGGCCACGGCGAACGACCGGTCGCGGGGCGTGATCATGTTCGTCAGGAACTGCGAGGCGGTCCGGCGCGCCTCGCCCAGCGACGTCTCCATCGAACCCGAGGTGTCGATCACCACCCCCAGAGTCAGCGGCAGATCCTCGACCAGCTCGAACTTCGCCAGTTCCTGGCGCCGTCCGTCCTCGAAGACGGTGAAGTCGCCCTCCACGAGGCTCGTCACCGGCCGGTTCTGGCCGTCCACGACCGTCGTGTAGAGCTCCACGAGATCGACCTCGAGCGCTTCGGTGAACTCCGGCGCGTTCAGGAAGCGGACGTCCTCGGCCCGGCTTCCGTCATCGAGCGTGGCCGCGATCGTCAGGTAGACCAGGTCCTGCTCGCCGACGCCGGCCGGGACCTCGACCTCGGCTCTCCACGGAGGCCGGCTCAGCACCGTCTGGACCTTCCCGTCCACGCTGAACTCGACTTCCCGGACGAGGCGTTCCTCGGGTACGACGACCGTGGCCACCGCTTCCACCGTGCCCGAGACGCGGGCGCCACGGCGCGGTTCGTTGATCGTGACCCGGAGCTCGCCCCGTTGCTGGTTCAGCACGATCTCGTCGGCGTCCACGACTTCGCGCTCCGCGTTCAGGCCCTCGACCCGGACCACCTGCTCCTCCGGGTACTTCGCCAGCCGGACCTCCGCGGTGAACGGCGGCCGGCGGCGGGTTACCTGCACCCTGTCGTCGACCAGGAACCGGACGGCGACGATGTCGTCGCCGGTGATCAGCGTGTCGGCCCGCCAGAGACCGAGCACCACCTCGCTCTCGGGCGGCACCAGCATGATCGCGTTCCTCGCGTCGAGCACCGTCTCGGGCAGATCGTCGGCCGCCATGACCAGCCGCAACTGGTCCTCCGGTTCCGCGGGGGCGGCCGTCGGCATCAGCGGCACTTCGACCGGCACCGACGTGAAGGCCGCCGCGCCGCCGACCTCGTCACGGACGAAGAGTCGGAGCAGGAGGACCGAACCCGGCCGGAAGAGCTGCTCTACCGGCAGCGCCAGAGAGCGGTCCGGTTCCGGCGCGCTCCCGACGAACCGCATCTTGAACGTGTCGAAGACCTGGCCCGGCAACTCGACCATTCCCTCCACGTTGATCCGCGTCTGCTGCCTGCCGGCATCGTCGACGAACGGCTCGACCGGAGCTCCCGGGGGCAGCGAGAGGAGAATCCGGGCCACTATCCGCTGTCCCCGCCGGTCCGGGAAGGTGAGGATCGGATCCTCCAGTTCCAGCGGCGCCGGCCCGGGCACGACATCGGCGGCGGCCTTCTCCGCCCACGCCTCGACATCCGCGGGCGGCCCCACCCAGGCCAGGAAGTCCTCATCGGTTCGACGGTCGCGGCGAAAGCCGAACAGGCCGCGGATACCCGTGATCTCGTCGACCCGGCGGGCCTCCTCGCAGACCTGCAGGTCGAAGCGGCGGGCCCGCAGCAGGCCCCGGAGTTCCTCGTACTGTTCGAGAAAGTACTCCATCTCCGGCATGTAGAGGGCGCGCTTCGTGTCCTCCGGCAACCACAGCCGAAAGACCTCGTTCGGCTTGGGCTGGTACAGGACCAGGTTCGTGTGCTCGCCGTCCTCCGGTCCGTAGCGCCAGAGCTGGATCGGCCGGAACGTCTGATCGCAGTCGACCGGGTCGAGCGCGTCCGGCTCGCCGTGAAGGAACAGCAACCGGGCGCGGACGTCGAAGAAGGGCAGGCCGGCCATGCGCACGCGCTGACGCCGATTCTCGACCGCCTCGGCCAGCCTGCCTCGGTCCAGAAATGTGTCGATGTACTCCATGCGGGACACCGGATCCAGGTTCCGCACTCGCTCCAGTTCGGCCGCCGGCAGCAGGAACTGCGGCCCGTCCAGAAAGAACTCCCGCTCAGGGGTGGTCCACTCCGCGAGTCGCCACTCGAATTCCTGGGCGGCGGCAGGCACCGCCGGCAGGCCCGCCGCCAGGAGCAGCAGGACGACGGCACGCACACGGTTTGCCGCGAGCGTCACCACGACATGCGGTAGAGCATCCAGTAGACGACGACCCCGGTCACCGACACGTAGAGCCAGATCGGTAGCGTGACGCGGGCGATCTTCCTGTGCCGCTCGTACCGGCCCCGAAGACCCAGGACGACGGTGATGATCGCCAGAAACGGCACCGTGGCCGCCAGCACCGTATGGGTCAGCAGAATGCCGAGATAGACCGTCCGCACGGTTCCCTCGCCCTCGAAACGAACCGAGCCGACCTGGTAGTGGTAGTAGAGATAGGAGATCAGGAACGCCGCCGAGCACCCCAACGCCGACAGCATGACCTGCTTGTGCCGCTCCCGGTTGCCGCGGCGGATCAGCACGTAGCCGATCACCAGCAGCGTAGCCGCCGTGGCGTTCAGAATCGCGTTGAGCGTGGGCAGGTGCATCGGGCATGGAGCTTAGCCCGGTGGATGCACAGTCTGTGCCGGCTCAGCGACCCGCCTACCGGCGCTCTCGCCAGTACCGGACCTGCCAGCGGGCAACGTTCCGGTTGTGCTCGGCCAGGGTCTCCGCGAAGACGTGGGTGCCGTCGTTCCTGCTCACGAAGTAGAGGTAGGGCGCGTCGGCGGGCTCCGCCGCGGCCCGCAGGCTGTCCTCGCCCGGTGAGCAGATCGGACCCGGCGGCAGGCCGGGGTGGATGTAGGTGTTGTAGGGCGAGTCGAGTTCCAGGTCCCGCCGGCGCAGGTTGCCGTCCCAGGTGCCGGCCAGCTTCAGCGCGTAGATGATCGTCGGATCGGCGTAGAGGCCGATGCCGCGCTCCAGCCGGTTGTGGAAGACGGCCGAGACCAGGGGGCGCTCCTCGATCGCGCCGGCCTCCTTCTCGACGATGCTCGCCAGCGTCACGAGACCCCGCGGATCGAGACCGTGGCCCGCCGCGGCGTCCAGGTGATCCTCGATGCGACGCCGGAAGTTGCGGACCATGGCCTCCACGATCTCGCCTTCGCCGGTGCCGCGCGGGAAAGCGTAGGTGTCCGGGAACAGATAGCCCTCCAGGGATTCGGCGGCTGGATCGAGGTCGGCGATCGGCGCCGGCGAGGACATCGCCTGAAGGAACGCGTCCAGGTCGCCGAAACCCTCCGCCGCCAGGCTCTCCGCGGTTTCCCGCAAGGTCAGGCCTTCGATCACCGTCACCGGGTAGGTCACCACATCGCCGCGAATCACCCGGTCGAGCGCCTCCACCGGGCTCATCGGTTGCTCGAAGCGGTACTCGCCCGCCTGCAGCGTCTCGCCGGAGCGCCGGTAGTCAAGGTGCAGCCGGGCCAGCAGGGGATCGCCGACGACGTTCGCGGCGGCCAACTGGTCGAGGATCGCGGTTATCGGCGCGCCGCGCTCGATCGTGAGCTCGACTGTCTCCGTGCCCCGCGGCCGTTCGAGTTCCCGCTCCGCCCAGGCGACAACGCCGGCCGCGGCGGCGGCGAGGGCCGCCAGCACCACACCGGCGCCGACCGCGAGCCACGGCAGCAGGCGCCGTCTGCGGCGACGTCGCGGCGGCGTCCTCCGCTTCACCGGGTCTCCCGGCTGAGCTCCTCTTCGAGGAGGATCTGCGCCGCCACCGCGTCGACCCGTTCCGGGTGCCGCCGCGGATCGACACCCGCCGCGCGCAGCCGGCGCTCCGCCTCCACGGAGGTCAGCGACTCGTTAACGGTCCGCACCGGCAGGTCGCAGGCGTCGCCGAGCTTGCGCGCGAAGGCGCGGGCGCGCTCGGCCGCCGGCCCGACGGAGCCGTCCAGCCGCCGCGGCTCGCCGACCACCAGCACGTCGGCCTCGGAATCGGCCGCCAGCGTCCTGAGTTCCGCGATCACCTGCCGGTCCCCGGTGCGCCGGATCGTCGAGTGCGGCACCGCGACCCCCACCTGTGAGTCCCCCGTCGCCACCCCCACGCGTCTGTCGCCGAGATCGATGCCGAGGAAACGCACAGTGCGGTCACTCTGAAACGGGCCAGCGGGACTGTCAACCGACCGAGGCCGGGGCCTGGAGTTGGCCCGGCAATTGCTAGCATGACCGGCATGCGCAGGGCGTCCCGGATGGCAGAGCCGCTATCGCGATCCTGACGGTGAGTCATAGCCGAGATGTCTAGCGCTGACCAGCCGGTCGCCGCCCTGTTGCTGGCCCTGACCGTGACAGCCGCCGCAGCGGCCCAGGAGCCCGAAACCGTCAAGGCGACCCCGGAGGACGCTGCGTCAGCGGTCGAAGAACCCTCGGCCGACGCAGCGGAGGCCGTGGAGGAGGAACCCGCCGATACCGACCCGCCACCGCCTCCCGGCGCCAACACCTTCAGCTTCACCATCGAGGACGAGTCCGGCCCTGGACAGGTGGAAGGTTGGGCCGGCGCCATGGAGGGCACGTTCGAGGAGCAATCCACACTGTCGAACGGATTCTGGATCCGGCTCCGCGACTACCAGGTCTCCGGCGACCGGGCGGTGTACGACCACGCGAACGAACGCTTCGAGGCCGAGGGTCCGGTTGTCCTGATGCGAGGCAACGAAGTGCTGCGGGGTTCGCGACTCGAGTTCGACGTGGCGGCCGAAACGGCCTCGATCTTCGACGCGGACGGGAACGTCGGCACCGACTACTTCTTCACCGGCGCGGCAGTCCACATGCTGAGCGAGGATCGCTTCACCATCCTCGACGCCCAGTTCACCGCCTGCGAAGTCGAGGACGACGACCGGGCGCCGAACTGGAGCTTCCGCGCAAAGCGGGTCGACGTGAACGCCAACGGCTACGCGAAGACCCGCGGCGCCACGTTCCGGGCCAAGAACGCGCCCGTCATCTACCTGCCGTACCTGCTGTGGCCAGTGAGCAGTTCCCGGGTAAGCGGCTTCCTGACGCCGAAACCCGGCTTCTCTACGCGCCGTGGTCCCTCCCTCGGCATCGCCTACTTCTGGGCGATCAACAGGAGTTACGACGCCACGTTCAACGTCGACCTGTACGCCGGAGCTCCCGCCGGCGCCCAGAACGCGTTCTCCAACAGGCCCTTCTGGGGTCTGGGAACCGAGTTCCGCTACCGCCCCAGCGAAGGAACGGGTGGAGATTTTACGGGCTACATGATCGACGACACCGAGCGCGGCGAGAAGCGCTGGCGCGTGCGCTGGAACCACCAGTCCGCGCAACTGCCCGGCGGATTCCGCGGCGTCGTCAACTTCCAGGACGTATCCGACTTCGAGTTCTTCCAAGACTTCGAACGCAGGGTCGACCGCTACAGTCTGCGTCATCTGTACTCAAACGCTTTCATCACGCGGAACTGGGGCAACCAATCACTCAACGTGAAGCTCGACCAGCGCCGAACCTTCCTTTCGGCCAACCGCACCATCCAACTGCGTCAACTGCCGGAAATCGAGTACAAGCTGCGAACGACACGTCTCGGAAAATCGCCGCTCTACTTCCAGTTGAGCAGCTCGCTGCACTACTTTGACGTGAACCGCTCGGTCCGCCTCCAGGGCCGGTACGGACGGGCAAACCTCTCGCCCGAAATCAGGGCACCGGTGGTGACCAAGACCTGGTTCTCCCTATCGCTCAGCGCCGGCGGTCACATGACCTGGTACGGCGACAGTCTCTTCAACGCCGACGAAAGGCGGACCACCGCGCCCGAAACATACTTTCGGGGCGAGGAGCTGATGCGGATGGTCCCCACCGCCGCAGCCGAGATCGTCGGCCCGGGGTTCTCGCGGATCTTCCAACTCGGCGACGGCGGACGTTACTCCAGGATGAAGCACCTGATCGAACCTCGTATCGTCTACGGCTTCTTCGACGGCTTCGACGATCGAGTGCGCATTCCGCTGTTCGACGAAATTGACATTCAGCGGGGCCGAAACGCCGCCCGCATCAGTCTCTTCAACCGCTTTCTGGTCAAACCGACCGACGAGGAAGCCGGCGGCGCCTTCGAGATTCTCTCGCTTGAGATCTTCAAGGACGTGTCGTTCGCCGAACAAGAGCCACCCCACAGTGTGACGGGTCGGGTGCTAACGGTCCTGGAGGATCCCCTGGGTGCGCTGTTGCGCTACAACCCATCCCGGCGCACGAACGTCCGTTTCGACGTGCGCTACGACCCCAACTTCTCCGAGATCGCATGGACCTCGCTCTCGAGCAGCCTGGCTATCACTCCAAGGAACTCGATAGGCGTCCGTTGGGCGCTCCGTCGAAACCCTGAAAAGGCGACCATTCGCCGTCACCATGGCCAACTCTCTCTCGGCCTGGACTTGATCCCGCGCAAGTTGCGTCTGAGCAGCATGGTGAGCTACGACATCCAGCGACAACTGCTTCAGATTCAACGCCATATCCTCAACTTCCAGGGGCGCTGCTGCAGCGTGAGACTCGAAATGCACAACTACCGCTCGACGCGGCGACAGGACACGCAGTACCGCATGCTGGTGACCCTCAAGAGCGTCGGTCCCTTCTTCGATATCACTGGCGGGCAGAGCGAAACGTTGTGACCAGGGGTGCCGGCGGAGACGCTCCCAGGGCGGTCGTGCTGGGGGCAGCAGGCCAGCTCGGCAGGGAGGTGACCGATGAACTCCGGCGGCGCGGCACGGAAGTGCTCGCCGCGGACCGCCGGCGGGCGGACCTCACCGACACCGGGGCGACCGCGGCGCTAGCCGTTCGCTTCGGCGCCGCCGCCGTCTACAACTGCGCCGCCTACACCGACGTCGACGGCTGCGAGAGCGACATGCAGCAGGCCATGGAAGTCAACGGCAAGGCGCCCGGCCGACTGGCGGCGGCTTTGCCCGCCGGCTGTCGCTTGATTCATGTCTCGACCGACTACGTGTTCGACGGCGGCGGCCGGCGGCCGTACCGCGAAGAGGAAGCGACAGCGCCCGCCACCGCCTACGGACGCTCGAAGCTCGGCGCCGAGCAGGCAGTGACCGATGCGGGCGGGCTGGTGGTCCGGACGAGCTGGGTGTTCGGGCCGGAAGGCCGGAACTTCGTCTCCGCGATCGCCGGCCGGCTCGGTCGCGGTGAGCCGCTCCGTGTCGTCTCCGACCAGGTCGGTTGCCCGACCTACGCGCCCTACCTTGCCCGCGCTCTCGCCGACCTCCACGCGGTCGGCGCGGCGGGCATCGTCCACTACTGCAACTCACCCGCCACTTCCTGGCACGGCTTCGCGCTCGCCATCGTCGCGGCCCTCGGCCTGAACGCAGAGGTGGAGCCGATCGCCACGGCCGACCTGCCCCGTCCCGCCGTTCGGCCGGCCTTCTCGGTACTCGACACCGGGCGCTTCGAGTCCCTCGCCAACCGGCGGGTCGAGGAATGGGCCTCAGGTCTCGACGACTACTTCGAGCGGCTGGGGCAGGGCAAGGCGGAAGTGTGACGCGCGTCCTCGTGACCGGCGCCGAGGGCTTCGTCGGCAGCCGGCTGGTGCCGCGACTGGTCGCACGGGGAACCACCGTCATCGCCTGCCATGCGCCGGGAACGGTGGCCGTCAACGACGACTTCTCCGGCGCTCGAGCCCCCGTCGAGCACATCGGTCTCGACATCCGCGATCGCGACGCGGTCGACCGCGTGTTCCGGGATACGTCGCCGGACTCCGTCGTCCACCTGGCCGGCCTGTCCGACGTCGCGGACTCCTGGCGGCGAATCGACGACTACTACCAGGTCAACGTCGAGGGTGCCGAGCATGTCGCCCGCGCGGCGCGCGCCCTGTCCAGTCGGTGTCGACTGGTCGTCGCCTCGAGCGCCGAAGTCTACGGTGCGATTCCGGAAGCGGAGCTGCCGGCGCGCGAGGACCGCGGCCTCGAACCAGGCTCGCCTTACGCCCTGACCAAGGCCGCGGTCGAGCGGCTGAGCCTTCCCCTCGGCGCCATCGTCGTCCGCTCCTTCAACCTGATCGGGCCCGGACAGGGTGCCAACTTCGCCCTTCCCTCGTTCGCGACGCAACTCGCGGCGATCGAAGCAGGCGCCGAGCAACCCGTGCTTCACACCGGCAACCTGACGCCGCGCCGGGACTTCGTCCATGTCGACGACGGCGCGGACGCCTACGCGCTCCTGGTGGAGCACGGCGAACCGGGCAGCGTCTACAACGTCGCCCAGGGGCAAGCGATCGAACTCCAGGCCGCACTCAGGCAACTCATCGGGATCAGCGGTCTGGAGGTCGAGATCCGGCAGGACCCCGACCGCATGAGACCCGCGGACGTTCCTGTGATGTGCGGCGACGCCCGCCGCCTGCGCGCCCTGGGGTGGCGTCCGAAACGCAGCTTCGATCAGGCCCTCGAGGCGATCTGGGAGGACGCCCGACGGGTTTGGCGGCTCTAGTCCTCGGCGTGCTTGCGTTCCAGGGCGAGTAGTTGCGCCTTCCGCTTCTCGCCGCCGATGTAGGAGCCGGGACCGCTCCGGCGCGGCACGACCCGATGGCATGGAACCAGGATCGGCAACGGGTTGGCCATCAGCCTGGACCGGATCAGACGGTAGGCGCCTGCCTGGCCCGATGAGGTAGCCACATTTCGGTAAGTGCGCGTATGCCCGTACGGAATCCGCGCCGTCTCCTCGAAGATGCGCCGGGACAGGGCATCGATCCCGGTCCGATCGAGGTCATAGGGCAGATCGAGGTTTCGCCGCGCGCCGGCAAAGTACTCGGACAGACGGCCCAGGGCCTCGTCCACGAAGTCGGTCGTCTCCACCGACCCCAGGGAAGTGAACAGCGCCTTCTCGGCACCCTTGGGCGCGATGACCAACCGAGTGATCAGCCGGCCGATGAACTCCAGCCCAAGCGAACCGAGCGGGGAGGCAACCAGCACTCGCAGCGGCTCGGCGGCCCGCGGCGCAGGCCAGGCGGGCGCACCGGCGCGCGCACCGGCACGGCTCGCGAGTTCATGCACCACGGGAGTCATGGTAGCATGGCTACTTTCCTATGTCGACGTAGAGCGGAGGTTCACTTCCGCGAGAAGAAGTTCACTCCTCCCGGAGCACGATGCGCAGGGCAACGTCCTCTCCCTGCGCGGCTTCGAAGGCACGCACCTCGGCTACGTAACCGGGGCGCATCACCTCGAGGCGGTGGGCGCCCGGATCCACGATCAGGGCGGAGTGGAGGCTCGCCAGTTCCGCACCGCTCCCCAGCAGACGGCCGTCCAGGTAGACAACGGCGTCGGCGGGCTCGACCTCGACCCGCAGCCGGGCCGGGTCCTGACGCTGGTCCTGATCGATCGGACGGCCGCGGTTTTCGACCCTCCACGACTCACCTTCCGGGGCCGGAGGCGTGGCGGCCGGCTTCGGCGGCGTGGGCCGCGGCCGTTCCGCGGTTCCCGGGACGAGATCCTCATCGATCCGGATGACCACACCCGGCTGCACCCGGATCCGGCGCTCCAGAGTCTCGTAGCCCTCCATGAAGATCGCGACCCGGTAGCTGCCGTCGCGCAACCAGAGGTAGCGCGGAAAGCCATCGAAGCCGTCGACCCGACCGACCAGCTCGCCGTCGATGTAGACGGAGGCTTTCTTGGGCCGAGTGTTGATGTCGAGCGCACCCGCGTCCGCGTAGCCGACCGGCCCGGGACCCCAGCCGTAGGGTCCGTAGCCGTAGTCGTACGGCGACCAGCCGTAGGGCCAAAACGGACCGAAGCCGCCGTACCAGCCGAAAGACCCGTAGTAGGGCCGCACGTAGGTGCGGGCACGGCGGCCTCTGCGGTCGCCGTCTCCGCGTCGACCCCGATCGCTGGCCGCGACCGCGACCGGCACCTGAACCGCGAGGGCTCGAACGACCGGAGCCGTTCCGGCATGCCCGCCAATGGCCGCTTCCGCGCCGCCCGCCAGGCCGAGGCCAAGCAGGCCGGCCAACGGCAGAGCCGACCAAACCGCACGTGCTTTCGAAGTCACGATGCACCTCCCCGATCAAGGCCGGCGCCATCGGACCAGCCGCTTCTGAGACCTTCCAGATAGTGATGTCGCATCGTCCTCTCCCACAGCCGGGGCAATCTGACCGGAAAGCCCTGCAACGTCCGCGCCAACCGCTCCTGCAGCCACTGGATGGCCCGGTCGCGAACGCCGCCGACCGGAGGCGGCTCACCGTCGTGGAACCCCAGGAAGGGGCCGAGCTGCTCATGCCGCCGGAAGAAGACAACTGCGGAGTACCCCGCGCGGTACTGTCGCTTCGCGAACCGCCGAAGACCGGTCGGATGGTCGTGAGCGACGCGGGCCTCGGGCCGGTACAGGAGGCGCAAGCCGCGCGCGGCCAGACGGTATCCGGCTTCGATGTCCTCCCAGGCGGCGAACGGGAACGCCGGGTCGAAGGGCTCCGCCGCCATCGCTTCGCGGTCGATCGAGAGGTTCGACGTGTAGAAGAAGTTGAACGGCACGTCGTCCGCGTTCTCGATCAGGGCGAATCCGAACTGCAGTCCGTTCTCGTTGATGTAGTCGAGAAACGGCGTGCGCCGCATGCGCTGGTGCCAGTCGGTGCGGCCGATCACGCCGACGCAACCGCCCTCCGCGCGAATTGACCGCGCCAGCGGCTCCTCCTGACCGCGGCAGTGCTCGGCCAACCATCCCGGAGCGGGGACGGTGTCGTCCCCAAGAAAGGCCACCCAGCGGCCGCGGGCCGCCGCGACGCCGCGGTTCCGGGCCACGGCGGGTCCCTGGTTCTCCTGGTGAAGGACCCGCAACTCAGGCGCGTTGCCGTTCCCGGCCGCGACGCGTTCGTCGAGCCAGGACGCGGTGCCGTCCGTGCTGCCGTCGTTGACCACGAGGACCTCGAATCGCGGTCCCTCCTGACCGTCCAGGGCCTCGAGAACCTCCTCCAGGGCCCCAAGACGGTTGAACGTGGGAATGACGACCGTCCAGGCTGGTATCCCGGTCACTGTTCCACCTCCATTACCTCCGCCAGACTGCACCGGACGGGAGTCAGCCCCTCCGGCCACATGGCCTCGAAACCCGAGCTTCCGAACAGCTCCGCGTCGCCAGGATAGGTCGGCACGACGTAGAGCGGGAAGCGCTCGAAGATCTCGGCATCCGGACGCCGGCGTCTCGCCTGGATCCGGCGCCGCCGTTCAGCGGCGTCGTCGAGCCCGCGCATGATCGAGGACAGGGCACGCACCTGAGCCAGGGTCTGATCGTCGACGATGGCAGGCACGCCAGCCGGAAGCCCGCTGTGCGGCCGCGCGAAACGCCTCAGCCGGGTGCGGAGTGCGACGATGTACCGGAGCCGCTCCCAGGCTTCGCGCGGCCCGGAGCCCGGGGAGATGGCGCCGCCCCGTCCGTCCATCGGGGCGACATAGGGATCGACGGCCAGTTCCCGACCGTGGGGGTTGCGGTTCGCGAGCAGGTGCTGGACGCGGCCGATAAACGTCAACTGCACGACCGGCATCAATTGCGGCCAGAGTTCCGCATCGTAGTTCTTGAACGCGGTGAGATAGGCGTTGCGCTCGAACAGGAGTCCACGATTGGCGTTCCCAAGCAGCTTGCTCGTGGCCATCGAGCGATGATGCACGACCGCTCCCGGCGCCGACAGCACGCGCTCTCCAGCGGACCACAACCGCCAGCCGAGATCGACATCCTCCAGGTAGGCGAAGTACGACTCGTCGAACCCGCCCGCCGCGAGGAAGGAGTCGCGACGAACGATCATGTTCCCGCCGCATGGGAACAGCAGTTCGCAACCCTCTTCCGGCATCTCGACGGCGTCCAGGGGCCGGTGGTAGTCGAGTTGGAAGGCGTGACCATCGAAGGTCATCACGCCCCGGCCGAAATCCAGCCGGTCGCCCTTCCAGTTGACGATACCGCCCGAAACCGCGGCTACGTCGGCCGGGGCATCGGCCAACCCTCCAATCAGCCGTGCGAGCCAGTCCGGTACCGGCCGGGTGTCGTTGTTGACCAGTACCAGCGCACTGGCGCTGCTCTTCTCGGCCAGTCGATTGTTCGCGGCACTGAAGCCGATGTTGATCGGATTGGCGACCACGTCCACGTGAGGGTGGTTGGACCGAATCCACGTCACCGTGCCGTCCGTCGAACCATTGTCGAACAGGCGGACCCTCACCTCGACGCCGGGAACCTGCTGAGCCTCGAGGGCCGGCAGGAGAGTCTCCAGGTGGTGGCGGCCGTTCCAGCTCACCACCAGGACATCGACGCTGTCGATCCGGTTCCGGCCGGCGCTGGACCCCGCGGTCATCTGCCGGCCGCCAGCGCGTCCGCAAGACGCGTGCGAAGCCAGCGCCGCAGCCGGAACCCGAGTTCGTCGGCCGGAGCCGCCGTAGAGGGCCTGAATGCGAATTCCTCCTTGGTGGGATCCACGCGCGGAGACTCGAGGAAGGCCGCCAGGGGTGCCAGGCTGCGCTCCCACGAGAAAGTCGCCAGCGCCCGCTCCCTGCCTCGAAGCGCTCTCGCCTCGACCTCCGGGCCGCCGGCGACCAACTCGGCGAGACCCGCCTGAAGCGCTTCGACGTCGCCGCACGGCGCCACGAAGCCGGCATCCCAGTCCTTCAACAGGCGGGGCACCGTACCGCCCTCGGTGGTCAGCACCGGGCAGCCGACCGCGAGGGCGTCGACGAACCGTGTACGCAGCGACAGGTCGGTCTCCAGTCCGGGTCGATGGCAGGCCGTCAGCGCGTCGACGTCCCTCAACAGGTCGTAGCGCCGCTCGAACGGAACCCAGTCGAGAAACCCGATCCGTTCCGGATCCTGACGCCTGCTCCGCGCTTCCACCTGCTTCAGCAGCCGTTGAGGAGCCTGAGCGCCCGGCGGCTGGCGAACGAACAGGAGACGAGCGTTCGCCGCGGACAGCGAAGCGAAGGCCTGAAGGAGAGGTTCGGGGTCGTACCAGTCGTACAGGCCGCCGAACAACAGCCGCCGCTCGCCCGGGGCCCGGGGCGGCAGCAACGGCCGGTAGCCAGGCAGCGGATCCGGCACGCCGAACGGCGCCTCGACGATGAGGCCGGAGAGACTGGGATCATCGCGGTAGCGGTGGGGGTTCACCCGACCCAGGGCGGTCAGGAAGCCCATGTAGTAGGCCCGTTGCTCGGGCGACGAGCAGAGGAAGAGATCACCGCGAGACAGTTGATGAACCCAGGTGCGGTGGTCGTTCCGGTAGGGATCGAGACCCAGGGTGTCGAAGTGCGTCAGGTTCTCGACCAGGAACGGATCGTAGAGGTCGATCGCCGTCGGCAAGCCGGGCAACTCGTGGAGCACATCGTTGGCCAACTGTCCCTGGGCCACGGCCGCGTCGCAGTCCCCCAGCAGCACCGACAGCGGCGCCGAACCGAACTGGCGCACTTCCGCCGAAGCGCTCCCGACATCGGGTAACTCCCCGGAACGCCAGGGAGACACAAGGACGGTTTCGAACCCGAACGCGGGAAGGCGGCGCGCCATCTCCAGATAGCGGATTCCGATGCCGGCCGCCCGTTCACCGAGCGCCTCGCTGCACACCAGCCCGACGCGCTTCAACGGCTTCCTCCCCTCGCCCTCACTACTCGAACGGACCAGCCGTCAGCCATCGGAGCCGCGCAGCGCTTGCAGGCGTTCGCGCAATCGCCAGACTCTTGTCTCCTTGATCGCCTCGATCTCGGCCTGCAGGTCCCGCTCACGATCGTGAAGCCTGTGGATCTCTGCTACATGCCTCTCCTCAAGAGTCTGCAGCCGCTTGATCTCGACGCCGCGTTCCGAATGCGAAGACTCCAACTCCCGCTCGCGGGCCTGCAGACGCTCGATCTCCGCGCCAAGCTCCGACTGCGACGACTCGAACTCCCGCTCGCGA
>WTGQ01000002.1:168405-257595 GCA_011525365.1 Acidobacteriota bacterium | reverse complement strand
TCGCGAACCTGCAAACGCTCGATCTCCGCGCCAAGCTCCGACTGCGACGACTCGAACTCCCGTTCGCGAACCTGCAAACGCTCGATCTCCGCGCCAAGCTCCGACTGCGACGACTCCAGCTCCCGTTCGCGAGCCTGCAAACGCTCAACCTCGACACCTCGCTCCCGCTCGCTGGCCCACACTCGCTCCAGGTCCCGCTGACGTTCACGAATCTGGGCGCGAGCCGCCTCGCCGGCCAGGACTGCCTGACGGCGCATTCGAGTTACCGCGCGGGCCAGCGCATCCGGGCCGAGGTCGGTCGCGTGTTTGCTCAGAACCTTCGCCTTCAAGGTCTCGAAGTCGGCGCGCGCGGAGGCCGTTCCACCGAGTGCATGACCTCCAGAGGGGCCGTCCGTCGCACCGTCCAGGAAGTGGCGGTACTCGCAGGTCGTGCGTGCGAGGTGAACGAAGCTCGATGAGCGAGACAGGCGGATCAACAGATCCCAGTCCTCGAAGATCGGCAACTCAAGATCGAATGAGCCGGCTTGCTCCAGTACCTCCCTGGTCATCAGAACCGTATGGAACGGAATGTAGTTGTCGAGAAGGAGGATCTCCCGATCGAAGTCCCGGCTGTACGGGAGGCGCCGGCTGCTCTCGCTCCAGCCGTTCGTACTCGGTTCGTAGCAGACTACGGCCGCGTCACTGTAGGCGACATCGACACCGTCGCGGAGCATCGCGGTCAAGCTCTCCAGGTGTTCCGGCGCCAACAGGTCATCGTCATCCAGGAATCCGACGCAGTCGCCGGTCGCCGCCTCCACGCCTGCTTGTGCCGCAGCCGACCGACCCCGATTCTCCGGGAAATCGACGCGATGCACTTCGAACGGGAAGTCGTCCGCCACCTCGGGACGCCGGCCGCCGTCGTTGACGAGAACGACCTCTACGTTCCGATACGTGCTCAGCGCCAGACTGTCCAGCGCCTCCGCCAGCCGCCGCGGTCGGTTGTACGTCCGGACCACGATCGACACTCGACGGGGCGACGCGACTTCGACCAACGAAGGCGCACCGCCCAGGTACGCGATCAGTTGGGCCGGACTTCGGGTCGTGAAGTCGCTGGCCGTCAACTGGCAGTAGCCCTCGGCGTAGCGACATGGATCCGGCACCGTGAGCGACCGGTACCGCCGCAGAGCGCGACAGGAGCCCATGTAGTCGTGGCGTTCCAACTGGCTTTGGTAGTGGGACATCGCATCGACGACTCCGTCCAGCTCGGCCGTCACGTCCACGAGCAGGTCGGGATAGAAGGGGTGGTTCACCTCGTAGCAGAAAACACGCAGCGACAGATCGCCCGGAGACGAGTCGTCGTCCTGGCTGGCAAGAGGTTCGCCCTCTTCCGTTTGTCCTTGACGACCGTTGATCAGAGCTTCGTGCAGCGCGCGAAACGTCGCCTGATGATCGGGCGTCACCTCGAGAGGCGAGGGGACCAGCAGCAGGTCCGGCTGGTGTTCCTGGAGCAGGGTCTCGATGTGGCCGGTCAGCTCGTCCAGCGAGGAGGCCAGGGCGCCATCTTGCAAACCGTGGCGATGGCCCAGATGCGCCACGCTGTCTATGCCGAGGGCCACGGCGGCTTTGTCTGCCTCTTTCCTTCTCCGCCTGGAGTACTTCTCTCTCGTCGACCCCTCCGGGGGGCCTTCGACGCCGCCCGAACCGTCGCTCATGAAAGCACACACGATCCTCGCGCCGCCCGCTGCCAACTGCAGGATCAGGCCTCCGCAGCCCAACACTTCGTCGTCGTAGTGGGGGGCCAGCACGAGGACGCGGCGAGCCACCGGTGACTCGACCGCGCTCGGCGGCTGCGGCCGCCTGGGACTCGTCATGGCGCCATCCCGCTAGTGAGTGCCGTCGGGAATCGGACCAAACAGGCGGGGCTATGGCAGTTCTCGTTCACGGCGCTCCCTGGATCGCCGAGCATGCTACCGGAGCCCTACCTCACTTCTTCCTCTTGGCGCCACTCCGCCGTTTTCGACCGTCCGGGGTGTTCAACTGGTCCAGCACCCGCGGATCGCCCTCGGCGAAGAACTCCAGTACGCCGGCAACACGGCTCACCCGATCCTCCACCGCCGGAAAACGCTCTGACATCGCTTCAAGCCTCGCCAACCGCTCCGACGCATCATCGAGCCGCAGGGCGCGCTCGAACCGCCCCTCCAATCTCGCGACCCGATCCAAGCGAGCCACGCTGTCCTGGGCCGCCTCCATCTGCAACATGCGCTGCTCGAGCGACCAGATCCGAGCCCGGTCCCGCCACAACACGTAGAGAACCGGAGCGGTGCAAACCGCGATCACGGCCGCCGCAACGATCAACAGAACACCCGACTCCGTCATCTCGCGCTTCTCCCGCGCTCACGATTCCCTGAAGCCGCGAGCAATGCCGCGCGGGGGCGTGAGTTGGAGTTGGTAGTGCCCAAGAGGGCAACGCGAAACTGGGGCATGGCGATTCACCTCCAAGGATCCCCGACTCCGGTAGTGGAGTCGAGCGATGCGAAGCGCCACACCGCGCAGCGAGTTACCGTGCGGTTCCCGCCGGTTTACCGGGCTGGTTAGCTACGCCAACCCGAAAAGCAGCTACTGTATGCAGCCCGACAGCCTCTTCTCCAGAGAACCTGCCACGCGGAGCCAAGGGCGATTCACGCCGCGACCCTAGCACGACGGAACAAGGTGAACGCGCCGACGAGTTGCAAAGGGCAAAGCCGGGCTGGTGAATCGCCATGCGCATGACTGGCACGGTTCCCGCCTATTCGCCGAGGCCGGGTAGCTACTCCGACCGGGTACTGGGCTCTGGTATTCAGCGAGCAACCCGACACAGAGGCCGGTCACGCGCTAGCGATTCACACAGTCAGGCTAGCACGAGTGAAGGAACAGCCGGCTCTCCGGGCCTGTCACGTCACCTTGTTAGAAAGGGGCCCAGGCTGGTCCTTCAGAGCTGCTCCGTTGCGTTCGCGTGGCGCAAGTTCCTAGACTGCCACTCCCATGCTGCAGGACAAACGAACCCTGGTCGCCGGCGCTCTGCGACGCGTCCTGTCCGACGTCTTCGGGCTCGATCACGATCCGGTCGTCGAAGTGCCGCCGCAGCGTCGTCTGGGCGACCTCGCGAGTCCGTGCGCTCTGCACCTCGCGCGCGAACTCCGGCAGGCGCCGCGCGCAATCGCGGAGCGCCTGCTCGAAGCTGTCGATCCGCCGGCGGGATTCAGCCGGATCACGGTCGAGGGTCCGGGATACCTCAACTTCCACCTCGACCGAACCCGGTTCGCGGCCGCGATGATGGACGCGGTGCCGGTGGCGCGATCCGCGGCCGTCGACTCGCAGGCCAAGGTGATCGTCGAGCACACCAACATCAATCCGAACAAGGCGGCGCACATCGGCCACTTGCGCAACGCCGTGCTGGGTGATGTCCTGGCGCGAGCGCTCCGCCGCCTCGGTCAGACGACGGAGGTCCAGAACTACATCGACGACACCGGCGTGCAAGTCGCCGACGTCGTCGTCGGCTTCCTCGACCTGCGAGGCTGCTCGGTCGCCGACATCGAGGCCCTGCCCGAGCCGTTCGACTACGTCTGCTGGGAGATTTACAGCGAAGTCGGCCGCTGGTACGAAGGCGACCCGCAGCGGCTCGAGCTCCGGCGGCGCACCCTCCATGCACTGGAAGCGGGAGAGGGCCGGCGCGCCGAGGCCGGCCGGCTGGTGGCCCGGCGAATCGTCGTTCGGCATCTGGCCACGATGGCCCGCATCGACATCGACTACGACCTGCTGACCCGCGAGAGCGAGATCCTCCGCCTCGATTTCTTCGTCGCCGCCTTCGAGCAGTTGAAGGAGAGCGGGGCCGTCCGGCTCGAAGAGAGCGGCAAGAACGCCGGCTGCTGGGTCATGCCGCTGGCCGACAGCGAGGAGTTCCAGGGCCTGGAGGACCCCGACAAGGTGATCGTCCGCTCCGACGGGACGGTGACCTACGTCGGAAAGGACATCGCCTACCAGCTCTGGAAGTTCGGCCTCCTGGGACGCGACTTCGAGTACGCCCGGTTCGGCGGCGGTCCTCTCTGGGAGACCGCGCCCGCAGGACCGGATGCCGGCGACGGCGGCGGCGAGCGGTTCGGAGAGGGCTCCCGCGTGATCAACGTGATCGACGCGCGGCAGGCCTACCTGCAACGCATCGTCCGCGCCGGCCTGGAAGCGCTCGGACACCATGACGAGGCCCGGGACAGCATCCACTTCGCGTACGAGATGGTCGCCCTGTCGGCGAAGACCGCCGAGCGCCTGGGATTCACCGGCGATTCCAGGCTCGAGATGTCGGGCCGGAAGGGAATCGGCGTCAAGGCGGACGACCTGCTCGATCAACTCGAGGCGAAGAGCAAGGATGAGATACTGGAACGGCGCGGCCCCGACGGCACCGGCCGCGACGACGAGGCGGCCAGCGAGGACATAGGCGTCCTCGCACACCAGATCGCCGTCGCCGCGCTGCGCTTCTTCATGGCCCGCGCTACAACCACGCGGGTGATCGCCTTCGACATCGACGACGCCACGTCGTTCGAAGGCGAGTCAGGCCCCTATCTCCAGTACTCCATCGTGCGCGCCAGGAACATCCGCCGCCGCCTGCGCGAGGAGGGGCTGGCGCAGAAGGTCCCCGGCAGCCGCGTCGCCGGCCTGCCCGAAGGCGTCTGGTCCGACGATCTATGGGACCTCGTGCTGCTCGCTTCGCAGTGCCAGGAAGTCGTCGAGCGGGCGGCGGCGACGCTCGAACTCTCCCTCATCGCCCGGCACGCCGTCGACCTGGCGCAGAAGTTCCACGCGATCTACCACCGCCATCCCATCCTGCACGAACAGGACGCGGAGCTACGGGACGCGCGCCTCGCCGTGACCCAGGTCTTCGAGCGCTCGCTCGAAGCGCTCGCAGCGATTCTGGGGGTGCCGCTGCCTGAGCGGATGTAGAAGCAGCGCGGGCGGTCAGTCCATCTGCTTGCGCAGCACCGTCGGAATGTCGTAGTCGTCGACGTTCCTCCAATTCGGGCCGTAACCGCCCGGATCGATCTTGTGGTGCTCGGCCAGCATGCGATCGCGGAACTCCCCCTTCCCGCCTTCCTCACCGCCCGCCTCCTCGTTTCCGGGGGCGGCATCAACCAGCTTCGGGTCGGCCGGCGCGGCAGCTCCGGCCTCGGCGGCCTTGACCCCGGCGCCGTCGCGCGGTTGCCGGTCCTCGGAGAATCCGGTGGCGATCACCGTCACCTTCACTTCCTCGTCCATCGTTCCGTCGACCACGAGACCCGAGATGATCGTCGCGTCCGGGTCGACCGCGTCGGAGATCGTGCCGGCCGCTTCCGCCACCTCGTGGAGGGTCAGCGAGCTGCCGCCGGTGATGTTGATCAGGCAACCCTTGGCGCCCTCGATCGAAGCATCCTCGAGCAGGGGAGACGACACTGCCCGCTGCGCCGCTTCGAGCGCCCGGCTGTCGCCCGACGCCACGCCCGTGCCCATCACCGCGATGCCCTGGCCGCACATGATCGCCCGCACGTCGGCGAAGTCGGCGTTCACCTCGCCCGGCATCGTGATCAGGTCGCTGATGCCCTGAACCGACTGCCGCAGGACGTCGTCCGCCGTCACGAAGGCGTCGGCGAGGGACGTGCCCCGGTCCACGAAGCTCAGCAGCCGCTCGTTCGGTATCGCGATCACGGTGTCGACCGCCTTGTGCAGCTCTTCGAGCCCGCGTTCCGCCAGCAGCATCCGGCGCCGGCCTTCGAACGCAAAGGGCTTCGTGACCACGGCGACCGTCAGGGCGCCGACTTCCGCCGAGAGGGAGCCGATGATGGGCGCCGCGCCGGTGCCCGTGCCGCCGCCAAGGCCGGCCGCCAGGAACACCATGTCCGCCCCGTTCAGCATGTCGAGAATCTTGTCCGTGTCCTCGAGCGCCGAGTTGCGACCGACCTCGGGGTCGGCGCCGGCGCCCAGGCCGCGGGTGATCTTGCGCCCGAGCTGCAGCTTCGTCGGTGCTTCGCAGCGCCGCAGAGCCTGCAGATCGGTGTTGGCGACAATGAACTCGATGCCGCCGAGATTGGCGGCGATCATCCGGTTGACGGCGTTGCCACCGCCGCCCCCTACTCCGACAACGACGATCTTCGCCGGTCCGAAGCTGTCCTCGGACGAGAGTTCTCCGTCGATCGTCGGACTGACCTCGGTCGGCTGCTGTTCTTCCATCAGAATCATGGCTCCCTCCATTTCGAACCTTGGTTCATCAAACTCAGAATCAGACAAGATCGCTGAACATCTGGCGCAGATTGCCCATCACCGAGCGCACGCCGCCCAGAGAGCGACGGCGCGCAATGGGCAAGCGAGCTTCCTCGGAGGCGACCGCATAGCGAAGAAGACCCGCGGCCGTGGCCCAGGTCGGGTCGGTGAGACCCTCGATCTCGCTCACGAGACCGAGCGGGACTCCGTAACGAACATCGCAGGAGAAGACCTGCTGGGCCAGCTCGGGCAGGCCGACCAGCTTCGAACCGCCTCCGCTCAGGACGAGTCCGCCGCGAAGCTGATCGGCCCAGCCGGCCTTCTCGAGCTCGGCCTGAATCAGGTGGAACATCTCCTCGGCGCGGGCCTGCAGGATCTCGGCGAGATTCCCGCGCGCGATCGTCTTGCTGCTGCCGCCCCCGACGCTCGGCACGACCAGACCCTCGTCGCCGTCGACCAGACCGACCAGGCAACAACCATCCCGCAGCTTGAGCGTCTCGGCGCCGGCGAACGACGTCCGAAGGACCGAGGCAAGATCGGCCGTGAAGTGACTGGCGCCGAACGGAAGGACCCCGCTGTACTGCACTTCGGCGTGCTGGAAGAACGCAAAGCCGCAGGTTCCGGACCCGATGTCCAGCAACAGAACGCCCAGTTCGCGCTCGTCGGGAAGAAGGACCGCTTCCGCCGTGGCGAGCGGTTCGAAGACGATCTCCCGGGCCTCAACGCCGGCGCGGTTCAGGCAACGGACGAGCGTTCTGGTTCGCGGCGCATGGCCCATGACCAGGTGGACCTTTGCTTCCAGCCGGCTGCCCAGCATCCCGTGCGGGTCCGCGATGCCCCCGTGGTCGTCGACCGAGAACTCCTGCGGAATCGCGTGCAGGATCTCCCGGTCGGGCGGAAGCGGCACTCCCCGAGCGGCGTTGAGGACGAGGTCGATGTCGGCACGGGCGATGCCCCGGTCGCCACAGTCCACGTAGGCGGTGCCGTGGCTGTTTGCCGACCGCAGATCGGATCCGCCGATGCCGACGAAGGCACGTGAGATCTCGACGCCCGCCATGGTCTCCGCCTCCTCGGTCGCCCGCTTGAGCGCGCTCACCGTCGCGTCGAGGTGCACGATGTGACCCCTCAGCGTGCCACGGTTGGGCGCGCGCCCGACGCCGACGATCTCGAGGGCCGGTTCTCCGTCGATCTCCGTGCGATCGGCGATCAACACGGCGACCTTCGCCGAGCCCACATCGATGGCGACCACACGTGTATCCGTCTTCGGCATTCCTCTTCGTCCTCTCTGGCTATGAAGGGGCTTGAACTCCGTCCCGGGCAGCCGGGGCGCCCTCCGTGTCCGTAGCGATCTGCGCCCCCGGCGCTTCCATTGACAGAACGATCCGATCTCTGAACCGCAGGTCCACGACTTCGGGATCGTTGTGTTCCGTGATCGCGTTGCGCAGCAGCTCGAACACCGAGGCCTTGGCCGTCAGGTCGCTGCCGCGAACGAGCACCGTCGCCGGGCGGCCACTGCACGCAAGCAGGTAGTCGTCGTCGCTGATGACCTCGACCGCACGGACCTGCCGTCCCCACTCGAACGCCCTGACTTCGGTGGCCACATCGAGCGCCCGTTTCAGCGTTCGAGCGAGAACCTCGCCCTGCACGTCTCTGGATGCGACAGCCCCTCTGGACGATCCAGTGCCGGCGCCCGGGTTCCGCGCCGGGCCGTCCCCGAGGCGATCTCCCTCCAGGGCGCTCTCGATCGACACGCTGACCAGGTCGCCGGCACACACGTCGGGCGCCCGCTCACACGCCACGATCGCCCGACCGTCGCGGTCTATCACCCACGCGCGGTCACCGGCCGCGAAAAGGGCCGCCGGTCGATGCTCCACGACCCGCACCGTGAGTTCATTGGGCAGGCGCTTGACCAGTTCCGCCTCACGGATCCACTCGTGGTCGAGCCGTCGCGCGGCGGGCTCCAGGGAAAGGAGCGGCAGGTTCCGTCCCTCCAGCGGAGCGAGCCGGCTTCGCACCCACTGTTCTGACACCCGCTCGGACTCCTCGATCTGGATGTCGAGTTCGAGGTCGAACACCGGCGCCGTCGCCAGCCACACGCCGACCCCTACCACCGGAGCGATGCCGAGCAGGACCTTCCCCGCTCCCAACGCCAGCCAGACGACGGGCCGCGGCCGTCTGCGCCGCACGGGACGGCGGGCGCCCCCCGACCGCCTGCGAGTGGCCCGGCGGCTCACGAACCGTCCCCGCCGCCGGCGGCGAGTCGATGAGCCAACCGGTAGATGTCGCCTGCTCCCAGCGTGAGGACCAGATCGCCTTCCCCGACCTCAGAACGCAGCCGGTCGGCAGCCGCCTGCCACGGTCCGCAGCCGCTGATGCTCGGATGACCGGCGCGAGCGCCGGCAGCCACCACCAGGCCCGCATCGACTCCCGGGATGGGTCGCTCGCGGGACGGATAGATGTCGGCGACCAGCACGTTGTCTGCGAGCAGCAGCGCGCGGCCGAAGTCGTCCGCCAGGTCCCGCGTGCGACTGAACAGGTGGGGCTGAAACACGGCGTGGATCCGAACCGTCCGGGAACCGTTGCCGCCGGGATCGAGTACCTCGCGGGCCGCCCTCAGCGTCGCCTCGACTTCGGTCGGATGATGCGCGTAGTCGTCGACCACCGTCGCGCCCCGCCACTGCCCCACCCGCTCGAACCGCCGGTGGATGCCCCGGAAGCGGGAGAGCGCCCTGACTGTCGCCTCGAACTCGAGCCCGACGGCCCGCGCCGCGGCCACCGCCGCGAGGGCGTTCAGGACGTTGTGACGCCCCGGCATCGGCAGTTCCAGGACACCGAGAGGGCCGAGCTGGGCGTCGGCGACCTCGAACCGGACGCCCGCGCCGGTCGCAGACACCTCGAGCGCCCGGAGGTCGGCCCCCCGGTCGAAGCCGTAGGTGACGATCCGCCGGTCGGCGAGGCGGGGCAGCAGGTCCAGGACGTTCGCGTCGTCGGCGCAGGCGATCACCTGGCCGAAGAAGGGCACGCGGCCGGCGAAGCTCGCGAAGGCATCCTGGATGTCGGCCAGGTCGCGGTAGGTGTCGAGATGATCGACGTCGATGTTCGTGATCACCGCGATCACCGGCGCCAGATCGAGGAAACTCCGGTCGAACTCGTCCGCCTCCGCGACCAGGTAGTCGCTGCTCCCGAAGCGGGCGCCGGTGCCCGAAACGCGAAGGCGTCCACCGACGATCACCGTGGGATCGAGGCCTGCCTCCGTCAGCACGGTGCCAATGAGCGAAGTCGTCGTCGTCTTGCCGTGGGTACCGGCCACGGCGACGCCGTACTTGAGCCGCATCAGTTCGGCGAGCATCTGGGCGCGCCGCACGACCGGCACCCCGCGCCGGCGGGCCGCCACGACTTCCTCGTTGCCCGCCGGCACCGCGGACGAGATGACCACCAGGTCTGCACGATCGATGTTCCCGGCGCTGTGGCCGATGGCGATTCGCGCGCCGAGCGCCGCGAGCCGGTCGGTCGTTTCGCTCGCCTCCAGGTCGGAGCCGCTGACCTTCAGTTCGTAGTTCAGCAGGATCTCGGCGATCCCGCTCATGCCGGCGCCGCCGATGCCCACGAAATGGACGCGCTCGAGCCCCGCCGTGCGCAGGAACAGCAGCATCAGCCGGCACTCCCCCAACGCCTGGAGATTCCGCGCTCGGCGATCTCGCACACCCGGGCGGCTATGTCGCTCGCCGCCTCGTTCCGGCTCAGGCCCCGAGCCGTCCGCGCCATGGCGAGAAGACGCTCGCGATCCGCGATCAGCCGCGCGCAGCGCTCGGCAGCCTCCTCGCCCTGCAGTTGCTCCTGCTCGACCAGGATCGCCGCGCCCGCCTCGACCATCGCACGGGCGTTCCCGCGCTGGTGCGCGGCGGCCACTGGCAGCGGAACGTAGACCGCCGGCCGGCCGGCGGCGGCGATCTCGGCCACGGTCACCGCCCCGGCGCGCGACACGATCAGGTCGTGCGCCCGCATCGCGCCGGCGGTGTCCTGGATGAAGCCGGTCACCGTAGAGGAAAGCCCAGTCGTCGCCACTCTCCCGTAGCGGTCGCGGGTCTCGTCGATCCAGGCCGGACCGGACTGGTGCGTGATCTCGACCCGGCTCGGCCCCGCGGCACGGGCGAACAGAGCGGGCAGATGACGGTTGAGTGCATCCGAACCCTGACTGCCGCCAAGCACGAGCACTCGAACGCGATCGCCGCTCAGGCGCAGTTCGTCGATCTCCCGGAAGGCCCTGCGAACCGGCACACCGACCAGCCGCGCCTCGCAGGCCAGGTCCCCGGCCGCGGATTCGAAGGCGACGCCCGCCTCGGTCGCGAAGCGCGACAGTGTCCGGTTCGCGGAGCCGCTCTCCGCGTTCGGTTCGAGCAGGTAGAGCCCGCAGCCGTGGAGCCGGGACGCCAGGGCCGCCGGAGCGCAGACGTAGCCGCCGGTCGCGAACACCAGCGCCGCCCGGAACCGGCGCAGCAGCGCCGCCGCGCGGAGCGTCGAAAACAGGAGGACCGCCAGGGCGACCGCCCGCTGCGCGCCGCCACGGTCGACGAACGGCCGGGCGGGCAGGGCCCTGAAATCGAGCCCGGCCGACGTGACCAGCCGCTCCTCGAGACTGCCGCTGCGACCGATCCAGGCCGCGTCCCAGCCGAGAGTCCGCAGCTCCTCGGCCACCGCCAGGCCGGGGAACACGTGGCCGCCCGTGCCGCCGCCCGAGAAGACGACCGTGCCGCGGTGAGTGCCGGTGCTCATCCATGCTCCGAAACGCTCAACAGCAGACCGCAGGCGATGAGAGTCATGACGAGGGACGACCCCCCGTGCGACAGGAACGGCAGTGGCGTGCCGGTCACCGGAACCAGTCCAACGGTGACGCTGACGTTGACCAGGGCCTGGATCAGGACCGCCGACGTCAAGCCCCAGGCAAGGAAGCGGCCGAAGGCATCCGGAGCGCGGTGTCCGGCGACATAGCCACGCCAGGCAAGCACGGCGAAGGCGGCCAGCACCGCGGCGGCCCCGAGCAGCCCCAGTTCCTCGCTGACGATCGAGAAGATGAAGTCCGAACTCGCGAGCGGCAGGAAGTAGAGCTTCTGGGCGCTCTCGCCCAGACCCTGACCGGTCACGCCGCCCGATCCGATCGCGATCAGGGACTGCAACACCTGGAAACCGTTCCCGGAGGGGTCGTTCTCGGGCGAGAGAAAGCCGAGAAGACGCTCCCTGCGATAGGGCTCGGACCAGATGAAGAGAGCGAACAGGCCCGGCAAGACCACCATCGCGGGGACGATCCAGCGCCAGGAGAGGCCGGCAAGGAACAGCATCACCCCGGCGATCCCGAGAATGAGCGCGGCGCTGCCGAAGTCCGGCGCCTGCAGGACGAGCAGGGTGACCAGCCCCACCGCGAGGCCGCACGGCACGAGCACCCGGGGCTGGCTGACCCCTTCCGGACAGCGGTGGATCTGGTAAGCGATGAAGACGACGACCGCGATCTTGGCCAGCTCGGAGGGCTGGAAGGTCAGCGGTCCCACGGACAACCAGCGGCTGCTGCCGTTGATCGGCGCCGCTGCCAGCACGGCGACCAGGAGGACGAGCGACGCGCCGAGACCGGCGTAGGTCAGCCAGGGCCTCGCCCAGCTCCGGTAGTCGATGCTCATGAGCATCAGCATGGCCGCCAGACCGACGACGGCGGCCAGCAACTGGGTGACGAACTGGCGCTTGAAGCCGCCGTCGGGGTCGGGCGGGTTCGCGGAGTAGACCATCACCAGGCCCGCGACGACGAGCAGCACGACGACCGTGAAGAGGACCTTGTCGATCGCGAGCTTCCTAGCCATGGCCGCACTCCCGGCCGTCCGCGGCAAGCGTCCGCACCTGCTCCTCGAAACGGCGGCCACGCTCCATGAAGTCCTCGAACTGGTCGAAACTGGCGCAGGCCGGCGAGAGCAGGACCGTCTGACCCTCGCTCGAGGCTGCCGACGCCGCCTCCACCGCCCGTTCGAGCGTCCCGCAGAGGTGGCGCTCGGTGGCGCCGGCGAGCACCGAGGCGATGACCGGGGCCGCCTCGCCGATCAGGTACACGGCTGCCGCCTTGGCGCGGGCCACCGACGCCAGTTCGGTGAAGGCCGCGCCCTCGTCCTTGGCCCGGCCGCCGAGGATCAGGTGGACGCTGCCGTCGCCGAACCCGGCCAGTGCCTTCACCGCCGCCGCCGGGTTGGTCGCCTTCGAGTCGTTGTAGTAGCGGACGCCGCCGACGGTGCCGGCGAGGCGCATCCGATGCGGGAGGCCGTCAAAGCTGCGCAACGCCAACGCGAAGCGGCTCGGGTCCGCGCCGACCGCCGCCGCGAGGAGCGCGGCCGCCATCGCGTTCTCCACGTTGTGCAGCCCGTCGAGCCTCAGGTCGCCAAGACGGAACAGTTCCCGCCGGAACTCGGGTCCCACCTCGATCACCCGGTCGCGGTCGAGATAGCAGCCGTCCTCCACCTTCCGTAGCCGGGAGAAGAACCGGCGCCTTACCGCGGCCGGCGCCCCGTGGCGGCCGCCGCTCCAGCGCCGGGCCTCGCTGTCGTCGGCGTTCACGACCGCGACGTCGCCGGCGGCCTGCCTGCCGAAGATGCGCGCCTTCGCGCCGGCGTACTCGGCGAGGTTCGCGTAGCGGTCGAGATGATCGGGGCTGATGTTGAGCAGGGCCGCGGCGCGCGGACGGAACCGGTCCACCGTCTCGAGCTGGAAGCTCGAGAGTTCCACCACGAAGACGCGGTCCGGCGGACCGTCGACCCGGGCGCAGAGCGGCGTGCCGATGTTGCCGCAGACCTCGACCGGATAACCGGCCGCCTCGAGCAGCGCCCCGGTGAGCGCGGTCGTCGTGCTCTTGCCGTTGCTGCCGGTCACGCCGAGCACAGTCGGCGGAGCCTTCGCTTCCAGGAGGCGCCAGGCGAGTTCGACTTCGGCCAGGATCGGAACGCCCGCCGACCGGGCGGTCCGCAGGAGCGGACGGTCCGGCGGCACGCCCGGACTCAGCACGATCGCGTCGAGGCCGGCCGGCAACCCGGTTCCCTTCTCTGGCAGCAGCCGGTCGACCCGTCCCGTTCGCAGGAGTTCCCCGGCAGGCGCTCCCAGGTCCGACGCCGGACGGCCGTCCACCGCCACCACGCGGACGTCCCGATCGGAGAGCGCCCGCGACGCCGCCACCCCCGACAGGCCCAGGCCGTAGACCAGCACACTCCGCCACGAGGAAACCGGCGTTGCTGCGGTCATCCCGGCTCGGCTCACGTCAAGGGTCACCCGTTACCTCAGCTTGAGGGTCGACAGACCCAGGAAAGCGAACAGGACGGCGAGGATCCAGAACCGGACGATGACCTGGTTCTCGCTCCACCCGCGGAGTTCGAAATGGTGGTGAATCGGCGCCATCCGCAGGACCCGGCGGCCGGTCATCTTGAAGGACGCCACCTGGACGATCACCGACAGCGCCTCCAGGACGAACAGCCCGCCGACCAGGACCAGCAGCAGTTCCTGCTTCGAGAGCACCGCCACCGCCCCGATCGTGCCGCCGATCGCCAGCGACCCCACGTCGCCCATGAACACCTGGGCGGGATGGGCGTTGAACCAGAGGAAGCCCAGGCTGGCGCCGACCAGGGCGGAGCAGATGATCGCGACCTCGCCGGCCCCCGGCACGTAGGACACCTGCAGGTAGCCCGCGGCGATCGAGTTGCCGGCGATGTAGACGAAGATCGCGTAGGTGGCGGCCGCGACCAGGGTGGCGCCGATTGCCAGCCCGTCGAGACCGTCCGTCAGGTTGACCGCGTTCGAGGATCCGGCGATCAGAACCGCAACGAAGGGGATGTAGAAAACCCCGAGTTCGAGCACGAGGGTCTTGAAGAAAGGAAAGCTGAGGTTCGCGTCCAGAGGTGTGAAGCTGACCAGGCCGGCGCCCAGGGCCGCGCCCACCAGGAGCTGCAGAGCGAACTTGGCCTTCATGCTGAGGCCCCGGTTGTGGCGCCGCCTCACCTTGAGCAGGTCATCGGCGAAACCGACGGCGCCCAGCCCGATCGTCGTGCCGATTGCCAGCCAGACGTAGATGTTCGAGAGGTCCGACCACAGCAGGGTCGGCACGATGACGGCGGTCAGGATCAGCAACCCGCCCATCGTCGGCGTGCCGGCCTTGCTCTGGTGCCGTTCCGGCCCTTCCTCCCGGATCGTCTGGCCGATCGAGAGCCGTCGCGCCGCCCGAATGAAGCTGGGGCCCAGGAGCAGGCTGAGCACAACGCCGGTAAGGGCCGCGCCGGCGCAACGGAAGGTGATGTACTGGATGACGTTGAAGGGAGCGATTCGATCGCCGAGCGGCAACAGCAGGTCCAGGAGCATCAGTTCGTCCTCTCCCGAACCAGCGCCCTCTCCGGGACCAGCTCGTCGACCAGGTGCTCCAGCGCCGCACCGCGCGAGCCCTTGACCAGGACGATGTCGCCCTCCCTGATCAGCGCGGGCGCCCCGGCGCTCGCGGCCCGCGTGTCCGCGAACCAGGCGGTCTCGACGCCCGCCTCGCCGGCGGCCGCGACCGTCTCCGACGCCAGCTCGCCGACGCCGACGACCAGGCCGAAGCCGAGTTCCGCCGCGTCGCGGCCCAATTGCCGGTGGTAGCGACGGTCGGCGCTGCCCAGCTCGAGCATGTCGCCCAGGATCGCCACATGGCGCCGGCCGTCGAGCGAGCGCGCCGCCTCGAGCGCCAGACGCGCCGCCTCGGGGTTCGAGTTGTAGGAGTCGTCCACCAGGGTGGCTCCCGACGGCAGCGAGATGACCTCGCCGCGGCCGGCGCGGGGACGGGGACGGCGCGCCGCGGACGCGACCGTCTCGAGCGGCACGCCGAGGCGCAGGGCGCAGGCCGCCGCGGCCAGGAAGTTCTCGACGTTGACCGTGCCGTGAAGCGGCAGCTCGACGTTGGCCGAGGCGCCCCGGTACTCCAGCGTGAATCGCGTGCCCGGCTCTCCGGCCAGGGGTTCCACGCCGTGGGCCGTCACCTCGGCGCGCGGAACCTTGCCCTGTGCCGGCTCCACCTCGAACCAGACCACGCGCTCCACGTGTTTCCCAGGGGCTGGGTCCGCTTCACCGCGGCGCGCAGCCAGGTATCTCTCGACCAGACCGACGACCCGCGCGTCGCCAGCGTTGGCGACGATCAGGCCGTCGGCGGCGAGGCCCTCCAGGAGTTCCGCCTTGGCGCGGGCGATCGCCTCGACATTCGCCGGGGCGCCATCCGGTTCCTCGAAGCCGGCGAGATGCGCCGGCCGGACGTTCGTGAAGATCGCCACGTCCGGCCGCCCCAGGCGGCTCACCGCCGCCAGTTCGCCCGGCACCGACATCCCCATCTCCGCGACCAGCCACTCGCACTCGGTGCCGATGGCCAGCAGCGTAAGCGGGAAGCCGAGCAGGTTGTTCAGGTTGCCCGGGCTCTTCCGCACCCGCCAGCGCTCGCCGAGTAGCAGGGCCGCCAGGTCCTTCGTCGTCGTCTTGCCCGCCGAACCGGTAACGGCGGCCACCCGGATATCGAGCAGTCGCCGGTGATCGCGGGTCAGGTCGTGGAGCGCCTCCGTCACGTCGTCGACGCGGATCTGGGCACCGCGGGCGTCCCTGGCCGGCGTTCGGACCACCGCCGCCGCAGCGCCCGCGGCGAGGGCCGCCGCCACGAAGCGGTGACCGTCGGTCCGCTCGCCTGGAAGCGCGAAGAAGAGCTCGCCGCCCTCGACCCGCCGCGAATCGATCGCGGCGCCGCGGTAGCAAGCGCCTGCGTCGACGTCTCCGATCAGGGTGCCGCTCATGACGTGTGCCGCATCAGCAAGGGGCCGCCTCACCTCGAAGGCGCCTTCCGCCCTCCGGGCAACCCGGAGGCCGCCAGCGCAATCAGGGCCTGCTCGGCCTCGTTCCGGTCGCGAAAGGGCAACTTCCGTTTCCCGATCGTCTGCGTCGCCTCGTGACCCTTGCCCGCGATGAGCACCGCCCATCCCGGTTCGGCGGCGGCAAGCGCAACGGCTCGACGAATCGCCGACCGGCGGTCCGGAACGACCTCGTGCCCGCAGCCCCCGGCCGCGACGAGGCCAGCCACGATCGCCTGGTGAATCAGCGCCGGGTCTTCGCTCCGGGGGTTGTCGTCGGTGACGACGGCGAGATCCGCGAGTTCGCCCACCGCCCGTCCCATCAACTCTCGCTTGCCGCGATCCCGGTCGCCGCCGCAGCCGAACACGACCAGGATGCGCCGCTCGCTCAGTTCGCGAATCGCCCCGATCGCGGCGCGCAGACCGCCGTCGGTGTGGGCGTAGTCGATGAGTACCGGAAACTGCTGGCCGCGGTCCACCGGCTCCAGCCGGCCGTCCGGTGACTTCTCAGCGGCCGTCGCGGCCCGGATCGCGCCGGGCGGCACCCCCAGGGCGCAGGCGGCAGCCACCGCCGCCGTCAGGTTCTCGAGGTTGAACCTGCCGAGCAAAGGGCTGACGAGCGAAAGATCGCCTCCGGGCGTTTCGATCTCGGCCCGGGTGCCGGCGAGATCGAGTTCCGACCGGACGACGCGCACGTCGGCGTCGCTCCGTCCGGTGCTGCTGCACCGCCACACCTGAGCCGCACTCCCGACCTCCAGCGCCAGCCGGACTCCGTAGTCGTCGTCGACGTTGATCACCGCGCAACCGCCGGAGCGGAGCAAGGAGAAGAGCCGGCGCTTGGCCTCGTAGTAGGCCTCCATCGATGGGTGATAGTCGAGATGGTCGCGGCTGAGGTTCGTGAACACGGCGGCGTCGAACGTCATCCCGTTCAGCCGCCCCTGATCGAGCGCATGCGACGAGACCTCGACCGCCGCGGACCGCGCTCCCAGATCCACCGCCCGCCTGAGCATCCGAAACAGGTCGCTGCTCTCGGGTGTCGTCCGGTCGGAAGCGGTGGAACTCAACGGGCTCGTGTCGGAGAGCCCGGCGCCCGGCAGGTGCACGCTCCGGCCCAGGGTCCCGATCACGGCGGCGGGCCGACCGGCATGGGTCAGGCAGGAGCCAATCAACTGGGCGGTCGTGCTCTTGCCGTTCGTACCCGTGATCCCGACGGCCAGGAGGTCCCGCTCGGGGTGGTCGTAAAGCCTGGCGGCCACGGGCCCCATCCGGCCCCGTGGATCGTCGACCTCCAGCCAGGGAACGGAGGGCGCGGCCGGCGGGGGCCCGAAGGAAAGGACCGCGGCGGCGCCCCGCGCTATGGCATCGGTCGCGAAGGCCCGGCCATCGTGGACCTCGCCGCGCCAGGCGACGAAGAGGTCCCCGCTGCCAACGCGCCGGGAATCGTGCTGAATCCCCGTGACTTCGGTATCGGCCGCGGGAGGACTCAACTCTGAGCGCAGAGGCAGGTCGGCGACCGCGTCGCCGAGTCTCATCAGCTCGATCCCGCCGCCGTCCACAGCTCGCCTTCCGTCGGCGCGACGTCCTGATCGTCCGCGGCCTTACCGGCCGCAGCCGCGACCCGGATCTGCGGCGGCCTTTCAAGCGGTGCGGGCGCCGGCTGCAACCAGACGGGCTGGCTCCAGCCCATCGGCTGGCGCGACGGCGTCGCGCCGAGATAGAACAGGGCTTCGCTGATGATGCGCTGAAAGGCTGGCGCCGCCACTTCACCGCCGGAAGTGGAGACGGTCGGCTCATCGATCATCACCAGGCAGACCAGGCGCGGGGCCCGCGCCGGAGCAATACCGACGAAACCGGCGACGCGGCCGGTCTCCGAGTAGCCGGAAGCATCCGACTTCTCGGCCGTACCCGTCTTGCCCGCCACGCGGTAGCCGGCGATCGCGGCGTTGCGGCCCGTGCCGCTGACGACGACCTCCTCGAGTAGGCGGATCACCCGGTAAGCCGTCCCCTTTGAGATCACGCGATGGCCCCGGTTCCGGGGCCGCACTTGGACGACTTCCCCTTCCCGTTCCAGCGCGCGGACCAGGTAGGGCCGGTTCCAGATCCCGCCGTTGGCAATCGCCGCGTAGGCATTGGCGAGTTGGAGGGGCGTCACCGCCAGGCCGTGACCCATCGAGGCGTACGCCGTCGTCTCCCGGTCCCAGACCCGGAGCGGAACGATGCCAGGGTGTTCACCGTCGAGGTCGATGCCGGTGACCTCGCCGAAACCGAATGCCGTCACGAGTTCCTGCATCGTCTCCGAGCCGGCCAGACCACCCGCCTTGATCGCGCAGACGTTGCTCGACTTGGCGATCGCGGTGCGGAAGGTCAGTTCGGGAAACGGCTTGTGGTCCTTGATCAGCGCCTTGCCGACCCGGATCCGGCCGTTGCCGCAGTCCATGATCTGGTCGGGATGAACCACGCCCCTCTCGAACGCGCCGGCCGCCGTGACCATCTTGAACGTCGAGCCCGGTTCGTACGAGTCCTGCAACGCGCGGTTCCGCCGCTCGTTCGGGCCGAAGTCGCCGAACCGGTTTGGATCGAAGGTCGGGTAGGAAGCCATCGCCAGCACCGCCGAGTCCTCGGGGGCCAGAATGACGACGCTGCCGGCGCTGGCGTCCGACGACTCGATCGTCTCGCGCAGGGCGCGCTCGGCCAGGTGCTGGATCGTCGCGTCGATCGTCAGATGGAGATCAGCTCCCGGTTTCGGTTCGCCCAGAGAACCGGGAACCACGACGAGTCGCTGCTGGCCATCGCGGAGGACATGCCTGCTGACCGATTCGCCCGCGACTTCCGTGTCGTAACGGTACTCCAGGCCGGCGAGGCTGCGGTCCGTGCCGACGAAGCCAAGCACATGGGCCATCAGGGGACCCATCGGGTACTGGCGCTTGCTCTCGCCGAGAAAGTACAGGCCGGGGAACGCGGACAGGTCGATCCGGTCAGCCACGTCGCGGTCGAGCTTGCGCGCCAGGGGCACGTGGCCCGGTTTGTTGAGCAGCGCCTCGATCCGTTCCCTGGACCGGCCCACCAGGGGAGCGATCTCCGCGGCAACGACCGCCGGATCGCCTACCTTCGCGGTTTCGGCATAGAGCGTGCGCGTCTCCACCGAGACTGCGAGTGGCCGACCGCGAGCGTCGTAGATAGTGCCACGCTTGGGGTTGAGGACGACTTCGCTTCGCTGCTGGCGCGCGGCCCGTTCGCGGTATTCGTCAGCTCCACGAATCTGCAG
Organism: Acidobacteriota bacterium; assembly: GCA_011525365.1. Taxonomy (GTDB): domain Bacteria; phylum Acidobacteriota; class Thermoanaerobaculia; order Multivoradales; family Multivoraceae; genus Multivorans. The sequence continues at coordinate 238,218 of WTGQ01000002.1, read as the reverse complement.
GTCGAACAGCCGCACCGCGATCGCGCACATCCACAGACCGGCAAACGCGATCAGCATCGCCAACCTTCCGGCGTAGCGGCGTCTGGCGCTCCGCGCTCGGGGTCCCACCGCGTTCACTGCGATGCCCCCGCGGCCGCACCGGCCTGGACCAGGGACACGCTCTCAGAACTCAGGAAGACCATCTGGTCCAGTGTCGGCGGCGCCATCCCGAGCTCTTCCAGCGCCAGCGCGGAGAGTCGCTCCGGCCGGCTGAGCCGTGTCGCCTCCAACTCGAGCCGAAGCTCCTGCTGCCGCAGTTCCTCCCGGCTCCGCTCGAGTTCCTCGATGCGGTACCCGGCCTCGAGTCCCTGTTCGTGCACCCAGGTGTACGCGAACACGGCCGCCGCGAACGGCAGCAGGATCGCGAACACCGGCCACAGACCGCGCAGGCGACCGGGATCCCGCTGACGCACCAGAAAGGGATTCGCGACCTCCTTGCTGATGGTGTAGCCGGTCTTCACCGCCCCGGTTCCCGGACCCAGGCGCTAGAGGCGCCTCGCCGCCCGCAACCGGGCGGACCGCGACCTCGGGTTGTACTGGACCTCGCCCGGCTCGGGCCGAATCGGCTTCCGGGTCATCAGCTCGATCAGACGGGTCTCGGTGCGAGGCCGGCCAGTGATCGGATCCACTTCGCCCAGGGCGTTGGCGCGGAGACGGTGCTTGACGATCCGGTCTTCCAGACTGTGGTACGAGATGACCACCAGCCGTCCGTCCCGCTCAAGCAGCTTCATCGTCCGTTCGAGCGTTGCTCCGAGCCCGGACAGTTCCTCGTTCACCGCGATGCGGAGCGCCTGGAAGGTCCTCGTCGCCGCGTCGATCGACCGGGCGCCGGTCCGCAGAGCGCGGCCACGCCGCACTCTGGACGCGCCGACCGCCTCGTGAACCAGATCGCGCAGGTCGTCCGTGGTTTCGATCGGCTCGCGGCGGCGGCGTTCGACGATCGCCCGCGCGATCCTGCGAGCCTGCCGTTCCTCGCCGTAGTCGCGCAGCACGGTCTCCAACACGTTTTGGGATTCCAGATTCACGACATCCCTCGCAGTCCTCGTTGCCGATCCCGGCGATTGGTCCATCCGCATGTCGAGCGGGCCGGACCGCATGAAACTGAAGCCGCGTTCCGGTCGATCCAGTTGGAGCGACGAAACGCCCAGGTCGGCGAGGATTCCCGCCGGCTTCCCGATGCCCGCTTCCACCACGATCTCCCGGACCGACCCGAAGTTGCCGTGGACGAGGCGGGCCCTCGGGCCGAACTCGCGCAGCCGGTTCGAGGCGTGTTCCAGGGCCTCCGCGTCCCGGTCGATGCCGAGGACCGAGGCCGACGGGTGGCGCCGAAGCAGCTCGGCCGCGTGGCCGCCCAAACCGACCGTGCAGTCGACGAACCAGCCTCCCCGCTCGGGCGCGAGGAACCGCAGCACCTCGTCAACCAGAACGGGCAGGTGGGAGACGGTTCGTTCGCCCACATCGTCAGCCCTGCCCGCTTCGGTTCTCGTGGAGCGACGCGAGAGCGCGCGCGAGTTCGTCCTCGTCCTCCTCCGTGAACGGGTCGGACTGGAACTCGCTCTCCTTGCGCTTGAGGTTCCACACCTCGAGGCGGTCGGGTTTGCCGAAAACCACGACCTCGCCGTCGATCCCGGCCCATTCCCGCAGCCGTCCAGGCACGATCAACCGGCCCTGAGCGTCGAGACGGCTCTGCTGGCCAAAGTAGCTGACCCGGTCTTCGTACTTCCTGCGAACACCAAGCGGCGCCAGCTCCGCGACCTCCCGCTCGTGCTTCTCCCACAGGCGCAATGGGTAGATCCAAGCGCAATCCCCGTGCAGGGACGTGGTGAAGATGTCCGGGCCGTACTGCTCCTGAAGCGGCCGAAGAAAGACGCTCGGCACCTTAAGACGACCCTTGACGTCGATCTTGGCCTCTGCATGCCCTCGAAACACGGTTCACGTCCGAAGAGTCAGAAAGGAGGGCGCAGTCGCCCACAACCTGACGATCAGACGCGAAACACTAGCATCGTTTGGCCACATTTGTCCACCATAGACCACCTTGCTCCACTGTGGACCCACGGCAGGCGAGGCGCCGCGGCGGGCCGGAGTTCGCCCGCCCGAAGGCTCAACCCGACCGGCGATCGATCAGGGTTGGGCGTCGGAGCCGTCGACGGTCTCTTCGGCCGCGGGTTCGTCCGCGTCCTGAGCACCCGGATCGGCCTGAGCGCCCGCGTCCGGCCCGAAGCGGCTGAGAAGCCCGAGAGCGTCGGCATCGAGCGACGGCGCCGCGACCGGCCGGTAACCCACCGCTTCCTCCGGCAGGCGCTCGACGAGGTAGGCGGCTTCCGCAAGCTCTTCCAGGTAGAGGGCAGACTCCTCCTGGAAGAGGCGGCCGCGCTCCGCGCGCTCGATCGCGTCGCGAACCTCCTCGAACGGCTCGACAGAAGCGGCTTCACGTTCGAGCATCTTCAGCACGTGAAGACCGCCTCGCGCGGAGACGGCTTCCGCCACTTCGCCCGCTTGCAGATCCCAGGCAACGGCATCCAGTGCGGGTGCCAGATCGCCCGGCGAAACCCAGCCGACGTCGACGGCAGTTGCTCCCTCGCCAAGACCTTCCGCCACGTCCGTGGCCGCTTGACCGGCTACCAGCTCGGTCAGCGCGAGCGACGCCAGCGGCGCCATCCGGTCCGCGGGAACGACGCCTTCGAGGATCACCACCTCTTCGAACCGGGCCCGCTCGGGAATCGCGAAACGCTCCTGGTTGTCGCGGTAGAACCGGCGCAGGTCCTCGTCCGCGAGGTCGACCCGCGGCGCCACCTCGCGGCTCAAGACGATGTTCGTCCGTAGTTGGATGCGCGTGCGCGCCCGGAAGTCCTCCTCGCGCATGCCCGACTGAGCGAGAGCGTCCCGGAACTGTTCCTCGTTCTCGATCCCGTACTGTTCCCAGGTCGCCCGAATCTGCTCCTCGACATCGCTTTCGTCGACGACAATCGCTAGCTGGTCCGCCCGGGAGAGGATCAGTTGCTCCTCGAACATGGTCTTCATGATCAGGCGGCCGACTTGGCCCAGTCTCTCCTGCCGTTGTGATTCCGTGAGACCGGGCGTATTCCGGATCTGGCGGATCTGGTCCCCCACCGCCCTCTGGTACTCGTACAGGGTCACGATGCGGTCATTGACACGCAGGACGACGCGGTTCTCCGCGCCCGGCTCCGACTGCGCGGCCACCGGAAGCACGGCCAGCGCCGCGACCAGTGTCGCCAGAACCGCCAATCGCAAGTCGGCGCCGCGACGGCGGCGGGATTCTCGGCTCATGTCGTCTTCCTCACTCGGCTGCGGGTTCGCTGTAGGGACCGCCGTACTCGAACGGTAATCGTGAAACCGCAACCTGCAGATTGTATTCCCGCCTCGCCTCTTCCAGCGCCTGCCGGATCAGCGCCTCGCTCCGTTCGGCGACCAACCGCGACCGGATCGAAGGCGCCGCCGCCTGGAGCGAGAGCGTCTCGTCGGGCAGGAAGCGCTCGACCTGAAAGATGCGAAAACCGTAGTCCGCCTCCAGCAGTTCACTCCACTCTCCTTCATCGAGCGCGAAGACGACCTCGGCAAGCGCTCCGGGCAGGTCCTCTCGCGCCAGTTCGCCCTGGAGGCCGCCATCCGGGGCGCTCGGTCCGATGGAACGGATCCGCGCCACCTCGCCGAAGTCGACTCCCGCTTCGAGTTCGGCCAGCGCCAGCTCCGCGCTGGCCCGATCCTCGACCAGGATCTGGCGCAGGCGCGCCCGGGCGGGCCGCTGGTAGTCGCTCCGGTTCTCCGCGTAGTAGCGCTCGACCTCGATCGAGGAGATCTCGGGCGGCGAAGCCTCGAGCACCGAGGCGGCGGCCTCGTGCGAGGTCGCCGCCTCGTCCGCGAACCCCCGGTCCCGGGCCCACCGCAACAGGAGTTCGTCGTCGACGAACCGTTCGAACAGCCGCGACAGCACCTCGCTGCTCGATCGGGAGGCGTCGACGTCCAGCACTCTCATGACGTAGCGGTCGAAGTCCTCGTAGCTCTTCTCCTCGCCGCCGATCCGCACGACGACTCCCTCCGGCAAGCTGCCCGCGCAGGCAAGAAGCGAGACCATCAACACCCAGGCGGAGCATCGCCACCCGCGAACCGCACTCAATGGACCGTCTCCACGCCACCCAGTCGCCGCTGCGCCTCGCCCGACAGAAGCTCCAGCAGTTGCAGCGAGATCTCCATCGACTCCCGTCCCGGGACGTCCCGCAACGTCAGCACGCCGTCCGGTGCGAAGGCGGCGCCCTCCCGTTCGGATACGAAGCGGATCAGCCGCTCGACATCGACCTTCGCGTCGCGGCGCAGCCGGATCGTCAGCCGGTCGTTGCGATGGGCGATCGCCTGGACGCCGACGCCCTCCGCGATCCGCTTCAGTTCGGCTCCCTGGATCAGGGTGTGGACGGGCTCGGGCGGCGGACCGAAGCGGTCGCGAAGTTCGGCGAGCAGCATCGCCGGATCCTCCGCGGCGTCCGCCAGCCGGCGGTAGATCTCGAGCCGCAGCGAGATCTCGCCGACGTAGTCCTCCGGGATCGACATGGCCATGGGCAGGCTGATCGTCGCGGACGGGACCTCCGACGGCGCCTCGCCACGCAGTTCGGCGATCGCATGCTCCAGCATCTTCATGTAGGTCTCGATCCCGACCTCGGCTATATGACCGCTCTGCTCGGCGCCGAGCAGGTTACCCGCGCCACGAATCTCCAGGTCGCGGGCCGCTATCCGGAACCCCGCCCCGAGCTCGGTGAACTCACGGATCGCCACGAGCCTCTTGCGCGCCTCTTCCGACAGGACGGTATCGGGCGGCGCCAGCAGATAGCAGTAGCCAAGCTGATCGCTGCGGCCCACCCGGCCCCGCAACTGGTAGAGCTGGGCCAGGCCGAACCGGTCGGCGCGGTGCACGAGCATCGTGTTCACGTTCGGGATGTCGATCCCGTTCTCGATGATGGTCGTCGCGAGCAGCAGGTCGTACTCGCCCGCGGTGAAGGCGCGCATGCGCCGGCCCAGCTCCGCCTCCTCCATCTGCCCGTGACCGACGGTGATCTTCAGCCCTGGGACCAGTTCGCGCAGATAGCGGAGGATCCCCTCGATGTCCTCGACCCGGTTGTAGACGTAGAACACCTGGCCGCCGCGCTCCACCTCGAACTCGATCGCCTCGCGCACGAGGTCGCCGGAGAACGGCAGGATCCGGGTCTCCACCGCCATCCGGTCGCGCGGCGGCGACTCGATGAGAGACAGGTCCCTTACTCCGGCGAGGGATAGCTGGAGAGTGCGCGGCACCGGCGTCGCCGACATCGCGAGCACGTGGACGCTGCGCCGGAGTTCGCGCAGCCGTTCCTTCTGGGCGACGCCGAAGCGCTGCTCCTCGTCGATCACGACCAGACCCAGGCACGGCATGTCGATGTCCCGGCTGAGCAACCGGTGGGTGCCGATCAGGACGTGAATCCTTCCTTCGGCGAGCCGGGCCCGGATCGCCCGAATCTCGGCCGCCGACCGGAACCGGGACACCATCTCGACTTCTACGTCGAAGCCCTGGAAGCGCCGCCGGAACGTCCGCAGATGCTGGTCGGCGAGGATCGTCGTCGGCGCCAGGACCGCGACCTGCAGTCCGTTGTCGACCGCCTTGAACGCCGCCCGCATCGCAACCTCTGTCTTGCCGAAGCCCACGTCGCCGCACAGCAGGCGGTCCATCGGTCGGTCGCGGGCGAGATCCTCCTTGATCGTCCGCACCGCCTCCAGTTGATCGGGCGTCTCCTCGTACGGGAAGGCGCTCTCGAACTGGAGTTGCCGGTCGCTGTCCTCGTCCATGGGCACCGCCTGCGCCAGCCGGCGCTCGGCGTAGAGCTTCAACAGGTCGGTGGCGATCGCCTTGAGACTGCGCCGGATCCGGCTCTTCTTCTTCGCCCAGCTACTGCCGCCCAACTGGTCGAGCCGGGGCGCAATGCCGTCGATGCCGCTGTAGCGCTCGATCTCGTCCAGGCGGGTCAGCGGCAGGAGCAGGGTCCTCCCCGAAGAGTAGAGAAGCTCCATTACCTCGACCGCGCGCGCCTGCTGCTGCCGGCGCGGGTCGCGGGCAACCGCCGTTCCCTCGCCAGACGGACCGTCGAGCGTCTTGAGCCCCAGGAACTGACCGATGCCGTGATCTTCGTGGACCACGAACTCCCCGACGCGCAGGTCGCGCAGGCCGGAGACGAAGGGCCCCATCCGGCGACGGCGCCTCGTGGCGAGTCTCTGGCGGAAGAGTTGACCCTCGCCGTAGAGCACCAGACTCGCGTGCGGCAGCCGGAAGCCACGCGCCAGTTCGCCGTCGACCAGGCGCACCGCGCCGCCGTCCCAGTCGATCTCGCGCCGACCCAGCGTCTGGCGGAGCGCCTCGTGCCGTTCGGAGCGCGCCACCAGCCAGAGGTCGTCGCCACGCGCGGCGGCCGTCTCCACTTCGCGCGGGAAACGCGGAAGCTGATCGACCAGCACGTCCGTCTCGACCGCGCCGAAGTCGACCCGGGCGCGCCGTCCTCCCGAAGCCGGGTCGCCAGGTGCCCGATCGAACGTTCCGCCGACCCGGAACGCCGCCCGCTCGACGAGTTCCAGCACCTGGTCCGCCGGCACTGTCAGCCGTTCCGGCTCGGCCGCGATCTCGCCGTCGTCGCAACGCCGCGCGTACTCCTCCCACAACAGCCCGGCATGCTGTTGGACCTCTCCGCTCACTCGCTCGGGATCGACGACGACCACCGAAGCACCCGCCATCACCTCGCCGAGGCTCGTGCTCGGTTCGAGCAGGGGCAGATACTTCTCCCAGCCGTCGAAGGGTTCCCCCGCCACCATCTCCTCCAACTGGGCCCGGGCACGGTCCGACAGGTCGTCGCCGCGTTCCTCCAGCAGCAGAGCCGACAGGTCGGTCGCCCGCTCCGGCCCGGCGGCAAATGGCGTAAGGGGCCGGATCCGCAGAGACTCGATCGGCTCTTCGGAACGCTGGGTGGACGGATCGAAGCGATGAATGCTCTCGACGGTATCGCCGAACAGGTCGAGCCGGGCCGGTCGGGGTTCGCCGGGCGCGAAGAGATCGAACACGCCGCCGCGCTGCGCCACCGCACCGACCGCCGCCACGAGATCGCTCCGCCGGTAACCGTGGGCGAGCAGACGGGGCAACAGGTCCTCGGGCGTGGCCTGACCTCCGACTTCGAGTTCGACCACCGACCCGAGGAACGCATCCGGCAGCGCCAGCCGGTGAAACAGCGCCCTGGGAGTACAGACGACCGTCCCTCTCGAAGCCCCGAGCAGAGCATCGTAGGCCGTGCTCTCCTGGGCGCGCACCAGCAGCGAGGCCTCCGCCTGCTGGTAGGGCGTCAGCGCCGGCGACGGAAAGGGAATGAGCCGGGCCCGGCCCGGTCCACGCAGGAGCCCCGCCGCCTCGGTCCAGGCCAGGACCTCGCTCTCGCTTGGCACGACGACGAGCTGCGTCCCCTCCCGGTCCTCGGCCAGCAGTTCGAACACGAGCGCGGCCGCCCGTACCGGCAGACCGACGACCGCCGCCCTCTCGGCGTCCGCCAGCTCGCGGTAGTCGCGGCCGCGACGAATGCGGCGGCCCAGTTCACGCCACGCGGACACCGGTCGGGGAGCCGGAGTCAGTCGTCCGTCTGCGGCAGGACGACAACCGTGTCGCCCGGCCTCACGAGGCCCAGCTCCTCGCGCGCCAGTCGCTCCAGCACCACGGGATCGTCCTGGAGCAACTCCACCGTGCGCCTGAGTCTCTCCACGCGCAGCCGGGTCTCCTCGAGGTCGATCTCAAGCTCGGCCTCGCGCTCCGCCAGTTCAGCCAGCTCCGAGTAGCTCTCCGAGCCCGCCCGCGCGAGAAACAGAAGGGCCAGGATCAGCCCCACGCCGATCAACGTCGGCAGCGAACGCTGAGCCCTCTCGCGCCAACGATCCACGCGCTCCCGCAGCCGTTCGCGCCCGTCTGGAGGCGTCGCCGACACGAGGAAAGCCTACACGAGCCGAAGTCCCGCTACCGGAGCGTCCGAGTGGTTGACACCTCCCACCGGCTGTGCCACGATTTTCCGTCCTGACGCGGGGTGGAGCAGTCTGGTAGCTCATTGGGCTCATAACCCAAAGGTCGCAGGTTCAAATCCTGCCCCCGCTACCAAGTCTTCAAAGGGCGCGGCGCAAGCCGCGCCCTTTTGGCGTTCAGCCCGCCCTCTGGGTGCGCGGGTCCTCTGACCCGCCTCAGGGAACACTGCCGGCGCGCAGCGCCGTCCGCACTACGGAACAAACGGCAGCACCGAGTACCGCACCCGCTCCGTGTAGCGCTCCCACAACTCGCCATACTTCGCGCGGCATCGGCGGTCGTCGCGCCTCGAGCGGTGCAGCAGCAACCCCGTGAGCCACGCCGGGAGCAGGAAGGGCACCCAGGACACGAAGCCGGTGGTCAGGGTGAACGCGAAGTAGACGCAGATCTCGCCGGTGTAGTTGAGGTGTCGCCCCTTGCCCCAGAAACCGGACACCAGCAAACGCCCGTCCAGGGTTTCGGCCGGTCGCCCCCAGATCCTGACGTTCGGATCCTGCTTGAAGCGGTGTTTCTGCTCGTTGGCGCCGCGGAAGAGCCAGAAGCCGAAGGCCGCCAGCAGGACGATCCCGACCGCCGCGACCGGCGGCAGAACGTCCGGCGCGTCGACCAGCCACCACCCGGAGAGGCAGTAGAAGAACGGCACCAGGACGTAGTCGCCCCAGACCAGGCCCAGGCCGAACCGCTCGGCGATGATGTCCCAGGTGTGGACCATGCCGTACTCGAACTGGAAGTAGTTGAACACGTACACGAAAGTGATCGCCTGGTAGACGGCCATCGCCAGCGTCAGCCGGCCGTCAGTCTCGTACTGGACCGCCGCGAAGGACACGTTGAACATCGCCAGGCCGATCAGCGACGGGCGGTAGCTGAACATCTTCAGGTCGACGCCGCAGCAGGTCGGGTTGAGCTCCGATCCCATGAGGAAGCTCCGACCATCTCCCGAGCCGGCACTCCCGGCCCGAGCGCCCCGGAGATAGAGCCAGCCGGACGCGGCAAGGGCGAACACGTTCGCGATGACGAACAACGCGGCGAAGTGCGTGTGCAGCACGGAGAAGGAGAACCACCCGAACCCCTGGGCGACGACTCCCAGGGTCACGGTGACCAGGAACAGGGGAAGGCCGTTCAACTTGTAGACGCGTGTCTCCCCCTCGAGCTCCGGCCCGGCGACCCGGCGGCCGGGCAGGACCATCGAACCCACGAAGAGAAAGCCGATGAACAGCAGCAGCATCCCCGCCGCCTCGAGCAGGGTGCCGGCCGAGAGCGCGGACAACGAGAACAACGAGGTCGACGAGAGTTCGGGCATGCCTGTACCTCCGTTCTCAGGGAGGTTACCCGGCAGGCTCGGCCGGCAACCGCACGGACATCGCCGCCGCCACGATCAGGATCGCCCCGATCGCGACGAACGGCGCCTCCGGCGACGAGACCTGGAACATGTAGGCCGCGGCCAGCGGCGCCAGGATCTTGCTGCCGTTGCCGTACGCCTGCTGCACGCCGAGTACCTGCCCGACGACGCCGCTTCCGGGGGCGCGTTTCGAGACCTGCGACGTCGTGCACGGGAAGAGCAGCGACGTTCCCAGTGGGACGAGGAAGATCGCCGCTCCGAGCGTCCAGAGACCGGTAGCGAAGGGAATGGCGATCAAGCCGACGCCGAAGCTCACGGCGCCGGCGCGCAGGACGTTGACCTCGCCGAACCGCCGAACGGCCGGCCCCAGAACGAAGACCCGGAAGGCGATCGACAGGCCGCCCAGGTAGAAGAAGAACAGGCCGATGTTCGACTCGTCCACGCCGAACCGGCGGCCCAGGTAGAGGCCGATGATCGCGGTCATCCCCGCCATGCCGATCTGTCCGGCAGCGTAGATCCAGATCAGCAGGTTGAGCGGACGCAGCGGCAGCGCGGCCACGCGACCGACCGCGGCGAGGATCGAGTAGCGCGCCTCCCCCGCCTGTGACCTCTCGCTTCGAGGCCGCGACTCCGGCAGCCAGAAGCGAGCGAACATCGCCGCCGCCAGGCTGAACGCCGCGGCCACCGCGCCGGCCCCCGCCGGATGAAGCTGGCCGGCGAGACCACCCACGGCCGGGCCGATCATCGCCGCGGAGCTGGTCACGGCGGTGACCCAGCCGATTCCCTCGGCGCGTCGTTCCCCGGTGACCGAGTCGGCGATGTAAGCGAACACCACCGGCACCGTGCCGCCGCCGACTCCGTGCACCAGGCGGGCCACGAGCAGCAGTTCGAGCGACTGGGCCAGACCGAAGAGCAGGTAGCCCGCGGCCGAGACCACGAGGCCGAGGAGCAGCGCCGGCCGGCGGCCTCTCCGATCGGCGAGCCGGCCCCAGAGCGGAGCGGTAGCCATCGACGCCAGGGCGAAGGCGGACACCAGGGCGCCGACCTCCAGGGGCGTCGCGCCGTAGCGCTCGGCATAGAACGGCAGGAGCGCCACGACCAGGAACTCCCCCAGCGTGCTGACGAAGGCGACGACCATGAGCGCCGCCAGGCGATGGTCGATCAGCCGCGCCACGTCAGAGCCGGCCGCCGGCCCGGTCGTCCCAGGCGATGAAGGCGGCCGCGCTCAACACCATCAGCAGCACGCCGTAGGCGGCGGCGATCCCCGTCTCCTGGATCCGCAGGCTGGACTGGATCTCGATCGAGATGGGGCGGGTGTCGTAGGTGTAGAGCACGATCGAGGTCACGAAGTCGCCGAGCATGGTGATGAAGGCGAGGCCCGCGCCCGCGATCACGGCCGGTCGCAGCAGCGGCAGCACGATCTGCAGCACCGTTCTCAACGAACCGGCTCCGAGACTCGCCGCGGCCTCCTCCAGGCGCGGGTCGAGCTGGCGCAGGCCCGCGAAGATCGAACGCCCGGTCAGCGGCAGCGAGCGGACCAGGTAGGCCAGCGGCAGGATCCAGAGCGTGCCCACCAGCACGAAGCGGCCGACCCAGGGCGCGTTGACGCTCATCGCCGCCGCCAGGGCCAGAGCGAACACGGTGCCGGGTATCGCCCAGGGCAGGGTCATCATCGCCTCCAGGGCCCGTCCCGGCAGGCCGCCGCGCCGGAGCGACAGCCGCGCCGCCATGACGCCGACCACGACTGCCGCCAAGGTCGCCGCGGCGGCCATCCAGATCGAGTTCAACGCCGGCCGCAGCCGTTCGGTCGATGACAGGAGATCGCCGTAGTTGACGAGCCCGAGCACCGGCGGGAACGCCTCCACGGTCCAGGTGTTCGGCGGCACGAGCGACATCAGGATCAGCGTCGCGTGCGGGAGCAGGAGCACGCCGGCCAGCACCCAGCCGCCGGCCGCGGCGCCGACCCGGGCGCCCCGGCTGTGCAGTCGCCGACGCGCCGGCGGTGTGCCCCGCGCTCCCGACGCCAGGTCCAGGCCTGGATCGATCTTCCGAAGCAGCAGCAACGAAGCGAAGGCGAGCAGCGCCAGCATCGTCGTTTCGACGTACGCCATGCGCAGCTCGCCGTTCAGCTTCGAGGCGACGATCTGGGTCGTCATCACCCGGAAGCCGCCGCCGAAGATGTAGGGAGCGGAGAACGAGCCGAGCGAGGTCATGAAGGTGAGGAGCGTCGCCCCGGCGAGCGCCGGACGGAGCCGCGGCAGGGTGACCCGGAAGAGGATCTGCGACCGGCTGGCGCCCAGGCTCTGCGCCGCCTCGATGGCGGCCCCGTCCTGCCCGGACAGCCCGGCCCGGGTGAACAGGTAGAAGTAGACGTACATCGAGTACGCGTGGACCAGGAGGATCGCCCACGCTCCGGTGAGGCGCCAGGACACGTCGAGCCCCAGGCTCTGGAGCCCGCGCGCCGCCAGCCCGCTCTCGCCGTAGAGAAAGAGAAACGCGATGACGCCGACCAGCGGTGGCAGCGCCACCGGCAGGGCTACAAGGGCGCCGAGCAGTCGCCGGCCCGGGATCTCGTTGCGCTCGAAGAGGAAGCCCAGCGGCACGCCGATCGCGGCCGCGGCCAGGGTGGACAGCACGGAGATCCACAGGGTCCGCCACATCGCGTTCCACTCGTCGGCGCGAGTGAAGAAGGACCGGAACGCCTCGGTCGTCGGACCGCCTCCGCCAGGGCTGCCGATGCCGAAGGCCTCCGCCGCGACCACAAGCAGGGGGTAGCCGACGAGCCAGACCAGGAACGCCAGCACCAGCCACGGCATGAGTGACCGGAGCTGCGGCGCCCCGCGGCCCGCTCCGGCGGCACTCAAGGACCGGACTCCGGCGCGGCGGCAAAGGCCGACGGCAACTCTCCGGCAAGCTGCCGGACCACGCAGGCGCCCCTCAAGCCCGCCCCGGTTCCCGGCATCGCCACCTCGACGGTGGGCCCCGCCGCCAGCCGCACCGTGTAGAAGCTGTTGCTGCCGGTGAAGCGCTCGGCCTCGATCTCGCCAGCAAGCCCCGGTCCCTCACCCGTCTCGAGTTGCACGGCCTCGGGACGAACGCAGACATCGACGCGGTCGCCCACGGCGAGTTCGCCGCTACTCCGGCAGCGCCAAGCCGGGGCCCCGGGCTGCGACGCGAGGCGCACCGTCAGTTCGTCGCCGCCATGCCGCTCCTTCACGACCCCCGCCAGCACGGAGCAACGGCCGACGAAGGTGGCCACGAAACGCGAAGCGGGGTCCCGGTAGAGCTCCGCCGGTCCTCCGACCTGCTCCAGGCCTCCCTCGTTCAGCAGCCCGATCCGCTCGCCCAGTTCGAAGGCCTCCTCCTGCTCGTGGGTCACCAGCACCGTCGTGATGCCCGTCTGCTTGACCGTCCGCCGCAGGTCGGCCCGGGTTTCCTCGCGCAACGCCGGGTCGAGATTGGAGAGCGGTTCATCGAGCAGCAGCACCCGCGGCCGCGGCGCCAGGGCCCGGGCCAGCGCCACCCGCTGCTGCTGGCCGCCCGAGAGTTCAGCGATCCGCCGCTGCTCGAAGCCCGAGAGTCGGACAAGTTCGAGCATCTCGGCCACTCGGGCCTCCGCCTCGCCCTGCGCGCCCCCGCGGACCTTCAGCCCGAACGCCACGTTCTCGGCCACGCTCAGGTGCGGGAAGAGCGCGTAGCTCTGGAACAGCATGCCCACTCCCCGGCGCGCCGGCGGCAGGTGTTCGACCGCCTCGTCCGCGATCAGCAGCCGTCCCCGGTCGAGTTGCTCGAAGCCCGCCAGCAGGCGCAGCATCGTCGTCTTGCCGCTGCCGCTCGGACCGAGCAGCGCGAAGATCTCGCCCGGGTCGACCGTGAGTGAGACGCCGGCGAGGACGACCGTGTCCTCGAACGCCTTGAAGACGTCGTCGAAGCGGACGGAAACCCCGGACGCAGTCACGGGAGAGTGTGCCCGACGCTGGCGCGGCACCCCGGGTCCCGGGTCATCCTCCGCCCTGGCCGCGAACGGCCCGGTCCCACTCCGCCATCCACGCGGCGCCGTTCTCCTCGATCATCCGCCAGTCGACCTCCGCGCGGCGGAGTCGCGACTGCACGTCGGCTACCCACGGGGCGAGCACCTCCGCATCCAGGTCACCTCGCGCCGGTAGCCGGAATGCCTCACGCACCGCCAGCCCGAGCGCTTCGGGCGAACCGAGCCAGTCGAGGAAGGCCTCCGCCTCGGCCGGCTGACCGGAGCCTGCAACCACGCCGACCGAATCCTGAATCACCGCGGTACCGCTCGCCGGAAAGCGGTAGGCGATGGGCGCGCCGCGATCGATCAGGGAAAGCGTGTCGGTCATCTCCCAGAGCGTCAGCACGCCTTCCCGGCGGGTCAGCTTCTCGTGCAGGACCGCGGGGCTGTGGACGTACTCCCGGGTCTGGCCGTCGAGGCGCCTAAGCCAGTCGAAGCCGGCCTCGGTGCTTCCCGTCTCAACCACCGAGTCGGAGAGGATCTTGCCGAAGATCGTCCGCATCGTCCCGCTCGCCAGCGGATCGCGAATCACGACCTCGTCGTGCCAGCGTTTGTCGAGCAGATCGTCCCAGTCGGCCGGCGCTTCGTCCTCGCCGATCGCGTCGCGGTTGTAGACGATGATCGTCGGCGTCTGGTACAGCGTGTAGTAGAGCCCCTCAGGATGCCGGTCGGCCGGATCGAGTGCCTCGGCCCAGGACGGCTCGGACGGCGCCAGCAGGCCCTCGGCCGCGCCGCGCGCCAGGATCGTCGCCGGGCCGCCGAACCACACATCCGCCTGCGGATTCGCCCGTTCCGAACGGATCCGGTCGTAGACCTCCTGCGAGCCCATGTCGAGCCAGCGCACGTCGACATCGGGCCGTGCCTGCTCGTACGCCTGCTCGACGACCGTCAGCAGATCCCGGCCGTGCGGCGAGTAAACGACCAGCGGTGTCCTGCCATCGCCCCCACAGCCCGCCACGGCCGCGGCCGCCGCGAGGCAGAGAAGGATCGATCGACGGCCCAGGGCCAAGGCACTTCGCATCGGCCGCCCAGTCTACGCCGCCTGCCCGGGGATCGGAGGAGAGATCCCAAGAGACGCTTCGCCACGTCAGGGGGTCGACCGCGTGACCAGACTCGGATGGAAGCGCCGGAGGTTACGGAAGTACGTGCGGTGGGCCTTGGCGAGCCAGTCGAGGTCAACGGCGTTGGCGCTACCCGCCTCGGCGATCTGCCCTTCGAGCAGGCGCCGGGGGTAGACCTTCATCTCGCCGACGACCAGGACCGGCTCGCCGTCCTCGGTGGCGGTCTCCACCCGAAGGCCCTCCGCCTCGAGTTCACGCCGGAGGAGATCTCCAAGACACTGCAAGACGTCACCGGACACGGCTACGCGCCTTCAGGAAGCTGGAGAACCCGTCGCAACGTCTCTCCGTCTACGTTGCCGCCGCTGACGACCACCGCGGTGATCTTGCCGTCGCGCGGTATCGCCCCCTGCAGCAGGGCCGCCACACCGACCGCGCCGCCGCCTTCGACGACCCAGCCCTGCACATCGACCAGGAAACGCATCGCCGAAGCGATCTGGTCTTCGGCAACAAACACCACATCGTCCAGGTAGCGCTTGCAGATCGGCACCGTCATCGAGCCCCGCTCGATATCGCCCGAGAGCGCCTCGGCAAGGGTGTCCCAGACCTGTGGTCTGTCGCTGTCGTGGAAGACGTTGAACATCGCCGGCGTCGATTCGGCGCTCACGCCGATCACCTCGACCGCGGGGTTGAGCTCCTTGAGGGCGGTGGCAACGCCGGAAATCAGGCCGCCTCCGCCCACGGGGACCAGCACCCTCTCGACCCGGGGCAACTCGGAGACGATCTCGACACCGATGGTGCCGGCCCCGGCGATCACCCGCCTGTCGTTGTAGGGCGACAACCAGGTCAGGCCGCCCCGGGCGCGGCGCAGGGCTTCGGCCTCGGCCTGATCGAAGTTGTCACCGAAGAGCACCGCTTCGGCGGCACCGGCGCCGTAGCGCCGTACACCGCTCACCTTCTTCTTCGGCGTTGCGACGGGCATCAAAATCTGTGCCGATGCACCGCACAAACGCGCGGCGTAAGCGACCGCCATCGCGAAGTTGCCCGAGGAGGCCGCGACGATGCCCCGGGCCAGCGCCTCCTCGCTCAGCGACAGCATGGCGTTGAGCGCTCCCCGGATCTTGAACGAGTGCGTCCGGTTGGCGTTCTCCAGTTTGAGAAACGTCCCGGCGCCGAGATCGGCAGCCTCTTCGAGCGGTGTCGGCCGCAGATGCCTCCCCAGGCGCTGCTGCGCCCGGACGATGTCACCGAGGGTCGGGTGGTCGGTCATGGCGTCGTTCCCAACATAGTATTTTCGGAATGCGATCGGCAGGCCTTGACGAGATCAGATCCGTTCTCGACGTAGCCGCCGCCATCGAGTCGATCGAAGCCGGATTCGTGGCTCTGTCCGGCGCTGCGGCGACGGTTCCTTCCGTCGGTTATCTTGGATTCGACACGCCGCCGGGCGATTGCCACATCAAGTACGGTCACATCCACGGCGATGACGTCTTCGTCGTCAAGATCGCGACCGGCTTCCATGAGAACGCTTCGCGCGGTCTCCCCACGGGCCACGGAATGATGGTCGTCCTGTCGGCGGAGACCGGCGAACCGTTGGCCTTGCTGGACGACTCGGGCTACCTGACCGATGTGCGAACCGCCATTGCGGGCTGCATCGCGGCCCGCTATCTCGCGCCCGACGCGGTCGAGTGCATCGGCATTGTCGGTGCGGGCATGCAGGCCCGCATGCAGCTGCAGTACCTGCGGCACGCGCGCGATTGCAACCGGGTCCGGGTTTGGGCGCGACGCCGCGAACAGTCCGCGGCGTACCGGAGCGAGCTGTCGGATTCCGGCTTCGATGTTCAGATAGCCGAGACCCTTCAGGACCTCTGCGAAAACAGCAACCTGATCGTCACCGCCACGGCGGCGAGGAGTGCTCTGGTCCGCAGCGAGTGGATCCGGCCGGGCACTCACGTCACCGCGATGGGAAGCGACGCTCCCGGCAAGCAGGAACTGGACCCGGCGTTGTTCGCACGAGCCGGTGTCCGCGCCGTCGATTCACGGTCGCAGTGCATCGACCACGGTGAGTCGCACTACGCGGTAGCGGGCGGCCACGTGGCCGAGACCGGTCTCGTCGAACTCGGCGACATCATCGCCGGCAGGGCCAGGGGGCGCTCGGACGAGGACGAGATCACCATCGCGGATCTGACGGGTGTCGCGGTCCAGGACATTCAGATCGCGAAGGCGGTCTGGCAGGCATTGAAGGAGTAGGGCCGGCAGGAGTCCAGAAGCCGGCGCTGCGCGCCGGATGCCGGAAACGCGGGCCAGAAGGCCCGCGCCACGGCCGGCGCACCGACATCCGCGTCAGCCGTCGAGACCTGCCACGAGGTCGCGTTCGGATGGGACGCGCCTGAGTTCGTCGTGCCGGGGCCGGTGGGTCTTCTGCGTCGTCAACGACACCGCGACCATCGCGATCAGACTGAACACCGGGGCCAGTAGCGTGTCCAGGCCGCGCCAGGCATCCGTGACGGCGAAGTGAAGCACGAGCCGCGCGGCGCTGCCCGCCATCACACCTGCCAGCGCGCCTGTCGTGTTCGCCTTGCGCCAGAAGAGGCCGAGCAGCAGGGGCACGAAGCAGCCGGCGAGGACGATGTCGAAGGCAAGGATGAGCAGGATGCCGGGCTCGGGCCGGACGTAGGCGAAGACGACCGCGCCCGCCATCGTCGGCAGGGCGATCCAGCGGGAGAAGCGAAGCATCCGCTCGTCGTCCCAGGTCGACCGGCTGTGACGCTGGACCAGGTTGCGGGTGATGACGTTCGCCAGGTCGAGCACGACGCCGCTCGCGGTCGACATGCTGGCCGCGATGATGCCCAGCAGCACCGCGCCTCCGATCAGCAGCGGCAGGTCGGTGAGCGCCAGGTCGACGAGCAGCGAGGAACCCGCGTCGCGGCCGAAGTAGTGAGCGGAAAGCCCGATCAGCGAGACCGTGAGACCGACGACCAGGGTCAACCCGCCGGCGAGGTAGCAGCCGCGCTTCGCCGAACGGCCCGAATCGGCCGAGATCATCCGCTGGATGAAGTCGATCGCGACGATGTCGCCCAGCGCCAGGGACCCCAGAGCCGCCCAGTTGACGAGTGCGCCGCTCTCCCGCGAGAAGAGGCCCGCGAAGCTCATCGCGCCTTCTGGGGCGGCGCTCAGCAGCGTGCCCCAGCCGTGGCCGCCGCCGAGCCAGACGAAGGCGACGGCGATGCTGACGATGAAGATCGAGACCTGGAGCACGCTGGTCGCGATCGTGGCGTAGAGACCGCCCGAGACGGCGTAGGCAAGGATGCAGAGCGCGACGGCGACCAGCATGGCGAGGTAGGGCGCTCCGAAGACGAGTTCGAACAGCAGGCCGAGCCCCGCCAGGTTGCCCGCGACCAGGACGACGTTGCTGAGCAGCATCAGGCAGGCGGCCAGCGTCTCGGTGGAGACGCTGTAACGACGCCGGTAGAAGTCGGCCAGGGTCATCAGTCGCATGCGGTGCAGCGGCTCGGCGAACCAGGTGCCGGCGATGAACAGGCACAGTGCGAGCCCGACCGGGATCACGGCGCCGGCCCAGAAGCCGCCCGAGTGGACGAGCGACGCGTTGCCCACCGAACCGTTCGCGTCGAACGCCTGGGCGCAGAGCGTGATGCCCACGACGCCGACCGGCATCGCGTTGCCGGCGACGTAGTAGTTCGTCGCCCGGCCGCGGATCTTCGCGTAGGTGCGGACCCCTATGAACAGCGTGAGGGCGACGAAGAGGAGAACGGCGATGCCGATCGCGGACACGAAGGGCAGTGTAGTGGCGGAGTGATCCCGGCGCCGCCTGTATAGTGCCGAACGGTCAGCAAATCGCGGAGGTTCGAAGACTCGGTGATCGCACGCGGTGTCAACCGGATGCCCGCACTCGCCGCTTTCGCAGCGACGCTCGCGGCGTGCGGGGTCCCGGCCGGCGAAGAGGACGCCGGCGGCGCCGTCCCGGTCGAGACCGTCGACCTCGAGGTCGTCGCCGAACTTCGCGACGAGGGGTTCAACCGCTCCCGGGTCATGGAGTTCGCCCACGTCCTGACCGACCTCTACGGCCCCAGGTACGCGAACTCCCCCTCCTACGACGGCGCCGCCAGTTGGGCTCGCGACACCCTGGAGGAGTTCGGTCTCCAGGCGACGCTCGATCCCTGGGGCGAGTACGGCTACGCCTGGGAGAACCGCCACACTTCGGTTCACATCACGGCGCCGCAGTACCAGCCGGTCATCGGCTACGCGCAGCCGGGTACCCGGAGCACGGACGGCAAGGTCGCCGGACCCGTAACCGCGGTCGACCTCGGCGGCGTCGAGACACGGGACGACCTGGAAGCCCTGCGAGCACGGCTCGGGGCGTCGATTCTCCTGGTCTCGCCCCAGCGGGAACTGGTGCCGAACTTCTCGCCGCAGGCGGTCCGGCTATCGGACGAGGAACTCAGCGGCATGGCCCGCCTCGAGATCGACCCGCGGAACAACCCGACGTGGTCGACGGACGACGACGAGACCGCACCCGAACTGACGCGCCACGACATCGAGACGTTCCTGGAAGGGCAAGGCGTCGCCGTCCTGGTCGAGGTCGGTTCCTCCAACGTCGGCCCGATGGACAAGGGGATCGTCCACGTCTCGGGCGACGGTCCGCTGGCGCTGGACGAACCGGTGCCGATGCCCCGCGTCGTGGTCGCGCCCGAGCACTACAACCGGATGATGCGGCTGCTGGCCGCCGGAACGCCGGTCGAGATGGAGATCGAAGTCCGCAACGTCCTCAGCGACGACGATCCGCTCGACTACAACGTGATCGCCGATCTGCCCGGCGGCGACCTCGCGCACGAGGTCGTGATGATCGGCGGCCACCTGGACGCGGAACCGGCCGGCACGGGCGCCACCGACAACGCCGCCGGCAGCGCGGTCGTGATGGAAGCGATGCGGCTGCTGCAGGCGGCCGGCCTCGAGCCGCGGCGCACGATCCGGGCCGCGCTCTGGGGCGCCGAGGAGAGCGGCCTGCTCGGCTCCCGGGCCTACGTCCGCGAGCACTTCGGCGACCCGGCGTCGCCTGAGAAGCCCGCCGCCCACGCGAATCTCTCCGTCTACTTCAACGTCGACTGGTACGGCCGCTTCCGCGGCATGTACCTCCAGGGCAACGACGCGTCCCGCCCGATCTTCGAGGCATGGATGGAACCGTTCCACGATGTGGGCATGACCTGGATCGTGCCCGGCAACACCGGCGGCACGGACCACATGGCCTTTCTCGAAGCGGGCCTGCAGGGTTACCAGTTCATCCAGGACGACCTGGAGTTCTTCAACGCCACCTTCCACACGAACATGGACGTCTACGACCGGCTGATCGCCGACGACCTGGAGCAGGCCTCGGTCATCCTGGCCAGCTTCGCCTACCATGCGGCGATGCGCGACGAACTCTTCCCGCGCGCCGACGGTCTCAGCAACGGGCGGCGCTGGCACAAGTAGCCGCGGGATCGGCCGGAGGCAGGAGCACTCATGGAGTACCGCGTACTGGGACGGACCGGGGTCAAGGTCGCGCCCCTCTGCTTCGGCAGCGACAACTTCGCCGACCCGACGCCGGAGCCGGAATGCGTGCGCATGCTGGAGACGGCGATGGACGCCGGCATCAACCTGATCGACACCGGCGAGGTCTACGCCGAGGG
Organism: Acidobacteriota bacterium; assembly: GCA_011525365.1. Taxonomy (GTDB): domain Bacteria; phylum Acidobacteriota; class Thermoanaerobaculia; order Multivoradales; family Multivoraceae; genus Multivorans. The sequence goes on along the minus strand of WTGQ01000002.1, from coordinate 217,988 downwards.
CGAGGGCGAGCGGATCATCGGCCGGGCCCTCAAGGCGAACGGCCGCCGCCACGAGCTGCTGATCGCCACCAAGGTCGATCACGGCCGCCGGGTCGTCGGTCAAAGCGTCGTGGACTACACCGGCAGCATCGGACCCAACGAGTACGGCCACTCGCGGATCAACCTGATCCGCGCCTGCGAGGGCTCGCTCCGAAGGCTGCAGACGGACTACATCGACCTGTATCAACTGCATCGTCCCTCGCCCGAGATGCCGTTTGACGAGACCCTGCGGGCGCTGGACGACCTCGTCCGGGCCGGCAAGATCCGCTACATCGGCTGCTCGACCCACCCGGCCTGGATGGTCGCCGAGGCCGTGATGACGAGCGAGATGAAGGGCTACGCCCGCTTCGCCAGTGAGCAGCCCCCCTACAACCTGCTGGACCGCCGGATCGAAAACGAACTGATCCCGATGTGCCAGCGCCTCGGCCTCGGCATCATTACCTGGGCGCCGATGGCGATGGGCGTGCTCGCCGGCCGCTATCTCAGCGACTCCGACTATCCCGAGGGTTCGCGCGCCGCGCTCCGGGGCGGCTTCTACGCCGACCGCGTGACTCGGGCCGGCATCGACGTCGGCCGCAAGTTCGCCGAAATCGCGGCCGACGCCGGCCTCACTCCGGCCCAGTTCGCCATCCTCTGGACCAAGGACCAGCCCGGGATCACGGCGCCGCTGATCGGACCGCGCACGCTCAGGCACCTGGAGGACCTGCTGCCGGTGCTCGACATGAGCTTGAACGACGAGCAGCGGGCCGCCTGCGACGCGCTGGTGCCGCCCGGCAGCGTAGTCGCCGACTTCCACAACACCGCCGGCTGGATGAAGATGAAGGTCATGGCGCCCGGCGGGAGCACCTGAGCATGCGCGTCTCCAACGTGATCCACGCCGTCGACACCCACGTCGGCGGCGAGCCCGGCCGCGTGATCGTCGGCGGCGTCCTCGACGTTCCCGGCTCGACGATGTTCGAGAAGATGCGCTACCTCGAAACGGAGGCCGACGAGCTGCGCCTGCGGATGCTGCGCGAACCGCGCGGCTATCCCGCCGCGAACTGCAACCTGATCCTGCCGGCGACGCACCCCGACGCGGTCGCCGGCTACGTGATCATGGAGCAGGTCGAGTACCCGGGCATGTCGGGGACGAACACGATCGCCGTCGTCACCGTGCTGATCGAGACCGGGATGGTGCCGCATACCGAGCCGGTCACCGAACTCACGCTGGAATCGCCCGCCGGCTTGATCCGGGTGCGCGCCGACGTCGAGCGCGGCAAGGTGAAGCGGGTCGAGTTCGAGAACGTGCCGGCGTTCGCCGTCCACCTCGACGCCGTGCTCGACGTGCCCGAACTCGGCAAGGTCACCGTCGACGTGACGTACGGCGGGATGTTCTACGTCATCGCCGACGCCGACCAGGTCGGCCTCACCCTGGCGCCGGAAGAGGCCGCCGAAGCGACCCGCGTCGGCGAGATGATCAAGGCCGCCTGCCAGGAGCAGCTTCCGCCCCCCGTGCATCCCCTGAACCCGGAGATCCGCGGCGTGACGATCGGCCAGCTCTCGGCGCCGCCGCTCAACCCCGGCTCCCACCGGCGCAACACGGTGATCGTCTCGACCGGCAAGCTCGACTGGAACAAGCCGCTGACCTGGACCGGCGCCCTCGACCGCTCGCCCTGCGGCACCGGCACCTGCGCCAAGATGGCGGCGATGTGGGCCAAGGGCGAGCTGCCGCTCGGCCAGGAGTTCGTGCACGAGGGTGTCCTCGGCACCACCTTCACCGGCCGCATGGTGCGGGAAACGAAGGTCGGCGACGTCGACGCCGCGGTGCCGACGCTGGCGGGCACCGCATGGATTACCGGCTTCGCCCAGTACGTCGTCGATCCGGAGGATCCGTTCCCGAACGGATTCACCGTCGGCGACATCTGGGGCGGTCACTAGAGTTGCATGGAACTGGCCGGCGGCCAGGTCCATGCAACGCAGCGCAGCGAGTACGCTGCGAGTTAGAGGAGTGAGTCGATGAGCGAAGACAGAGTGATGGTCGTCACCGGCGCGTCGAGCGGCCTGGGAGCCGAAGTCTGCGAGCACTTCGCGCTCAAGGGCTACCGGGTCGTCATGAACTACCTGATCGAACCCGAGGCGCAGGCGACCTACGAGCGCATCGCGGCCAGCGTGGGTAGCACCAACCGGCTGATGAAGGTCCAGGCCGACGTCGCCAACCGGGAGCAGGTGCGGGCGATGTTCGACGCCGTGATCGAACGGTTCGGCCAGGTCGACATCCTGATCAACTTCGCCGGCATCAACCGGGACGCGCCCTTCACCGAGTTGACCGACGACATGTGGGACTCGGTCGTCTCCGCGCATCTCCGCGGCCACTTCGTCTGCGGCCAGGAGTTCCTCTTCCACAACCCCGACCGGCCCGGCGTGATCATCAATCTGGGCGCCGCCTGCGGCCAGATCGGGCGCAAGAACGGAGCGAACTTCTGCAGCGCGAAGGGCGGCGTGATTGCGCTGACCAAGTGCATGGCCCAGGAACTGGCGCCCAGGGTCCGCGTCAACTGCCTCGTGCCGGGATCCGTCAGGACGCGCGAGGTCATCGACCGCTACCACCTGGAGACCGAGGACGGCCTGGCGAAGGAGCTCGCCACCCTGCCGATGGGACGGCTGGGCGAGTTCGAGGACATCACCCGGATGGTCGACTGCATGATCGGCTCCGAGTTCACGACCGGCGCCACCTTCTACGCCAACGGCGGCCAGTACATGCATTGAAGCGCCTCGGCGCCATGTTCCGCGGTCTGGTCCGCCACCCGCTCGAGGTGGCGGTGTCCTCGATCCTGGTCGCCCTGGTCGCGGTCACCTTCTCCCAGGTCGTCTTCCGGTACGTCCTGCAGGCGTCGCTCTCGTGGTCGGAGGAGCTTGCCCGCTTCCTCCTGATGTGGCTCGCCGCCCTCTCCACCGCCTACGCGATGAAGACGGGAGCGCACTTCGCGCTTCACTTCGTCGTCGACCGGACGCCGCCGGCCGTGCGGCGCCTCATCGGTTCGGCGGTCGCGCTTTCCGCGTCCGCGTTCCTGGCCGTCTTCGCCTACCAGTCGCTCCGTTTCGCGATCGAGGTGCACGACATGCTGGCGCCGGCGACCCGCATGTCGATGGCGGTCCCGTACTCGTCGGCCTTCGTGGGCAGCACGCTGACCCTCTACTACGTGCTCGTGAACTGGCGCCGGGAATTCCGGGAACAGGGTCAGGAGTAGGACCCCGGGACGATGGGAATCCTGGTCATCCTGACCCTCGTGGCGGCGCTGCTGCTCGGCGTGCCGGTGGCCATCGCGCTGGCCCTCGCGGCCATGGTCGGCCTGCTCTACAGCTCGCCCGAGTTCCTGATCGTCCTGCCTCAGAAGTTCCTCGCCGGCCTGGACTCCTTCCCGCTGCTCGCGGTGCCGCTGTTCGTGCTCGCCGGGGCGCTCATCTCGCACGGCGGCATGGCGCGCCGGATCGTCGACCTGGCGATGCAGTTCGTCGGCCGCCTCCCGGGCGGCCTCGGGCTTGTCGTCATCCTGTCGACGATGCTGTTCTCCGGCATCTCGGGCTCGCCGAGCGCGAACACGGCCGCCATCGGCTCGGTCGCCCTGCCCGCCATGCGTCAGCGGCAGTATCCGCCGCCGTTCGCAACGGCCGTCTTCGCCTCTGCCGGCGGCGTCTCGACCCTGGTGCCGCCCGCGATCGACCTGATCATCATCGGCGTCGTCTCGGGGATGTCGATCGGCGCCCTGTTCGCGGCCGGCATCACGCCGGCGGTCGTGCTGGGTCTGGCCCTGATGGCGATGACCTACATTCGCGCCCTCGACCTGAACCTGCCGCTCGAGGCGAAGGCGTCCTGGCCGCAGAGGCTCCGCGTGATCCGCGACGGCATCTTGCCGCTGTTCATGATCGTGATCATCCTCGGCGGCATCTACGGCGGCGTGTTCACGCCGACCGAGGCGTCCGCCGTCGCCGTCGTCTACGGCGCCCTGGTGTCCTTCTTCGTCTACCGGGAACTGAAGCTGGGGGACGTCCCGAAGATCCTGCTCCAGACCGCATCGCTCTCCGGCGTTGTCCTGTTCGTGCTGGGGACGGCGTCCATGTTCTCCTTCGTCCTCACCTTCGAGCGGCTGCCGCACCTGCTGGCGGAAGGGATCTCGACCCACGCGCCAAACTGGATCGTCTTCATCCTCTTCGTCCACCTGATCTTCCTGTTCCTCGGCATGGTGATGGACGCCCTGCCGCCGATCATCATCCTGATGCCCATCCTCCTGCCGGCGGCGATCGCACTCGGCATGGACCCGCTCCACTTCGGCATCCTGGTCGCGGCCAACGTCGGCATCGGCATGATCTCGCCGCCGGTCGGCATCTGCCTGTACGTCGCCTGCGGCATCTCGAAGACGCCCATCGAGAAGGTGACGCCTAAACTGTTGCCCTTCCTCGCGCTGCTGCTCATCATGCTGCTGGTGATCACCTTCGTGCCCGGGGTCACGCTCTGGCTGCCGGAGGCGCTCGGCTATGAGTAGCCCTCGTCGCGCTGCGGCGTTCTTCGCGCTCGGCGTGCTCGCCCTCCTCCACCCGGGCTGCCGCGGCAGCGACGGCGTGACCGTGCTCAAGGTCGCCCACAACGGACCGGCCGGGCACCCGTTCCAGGCCGGCTTCGAGGAGTTCAGCCGGATTCTCGAGGAACGGTCGGGCGGCGCGGTGACGGTGCAGATCTTCGAGAACGAGCAACTCGGCACCGAGGAGGAAGCGACCCTGATGGTCAAGCTGGGCGCACTGGCCGCCTCGGCCGCGAGCGCCGGCGGCGGCATCTCCGCCTTCGTTCCCGAGGCGGAGATCTTCAACTTCCCCTTCATCTTCCGCGACCTCGACCACTTCTACCGCGTGCTCGACGGACCGATCGGTGAGCGCGTCGCCGACCGGATCGAGGAGGAACTCGATGTCCTCGTGCTCGGCTACTGGTTCGCCGGCCGGCGCAACGCCTGGAACGCGGAACGGCCGATTGTCACCCCCGACGACTTCGAGGGCCTCAAGATCCGGGTCATCCCGACCCCGATCCTGGTCGACACCTTCAACGCCCTGGGCGCGCAGGCAACGCCGATGTCGTTCGGCGAGCTCTACTCGGCGCTGGAACAGGGAGTCGTCGACGGCGCGGAGACGGACCACGTCGATCTCTACGGAGAGCGTTTCTACGAGGTCACGAAGTACGTGTCGTACACGCGGCACCTCTACCTCGCCGTGGCGCTGATCTTCAGCCGCAAGCTCTACGACGAGCTGCCGCCGGACCTCCAGGAGGCGGTGCTCGACGCCGGCAGGGCGTCGGTCCAGGTCGAGCGGGAGGCGATGGCATCGATGACCGCCGAGGCTCTCGCCGAACTGGAGAAACTGGGGATCGAGTTCAACGAGATCGACCGCACTCTGTTCGAGGACAGGGTACGGCAGGTCTACATCGACAACGCCGACAGAGTCGGCGGCATGGCGGCGATCGAGGAGGTCGCCCGGCAGTAGGCGGACGGAACGGACTCACGGAGTCAGAACAGGAGCAGGACAATGGAATTCCGCGGTGTCATGACGGCCATCACCACGCCGTTCAACGACGACCTGACGGTCGATCACGATTTCCTCGCGAAGCACGCCAACTGGCTTGTCGACCACGGTTGCACCGGCATCGTGCCGCTCGGCTCGCTGGGCGAGGGCAACACCCTCCAGTTCGACGAGAAGCTGGCGATCGTCGAAACCTGCGTCGCCGCGCTCGACGGTCGCGCGCCCGTGATGCCCGGCATCTCCGCGCTCAGCACGGCCGAAGCGGTCCGCATCGCCCGCGGCTCGGCCGCACGCGGCGCCGAAGCGCTGATGGTGCTTCCGCCCTACGTCCACAACGGCAAGATGCACGAGACCCGGGGTCACTGCGCGGCCATCTTCGAGGCCACGGACCTGCCGTGCATGCTCTACAACAACCCCTTCGCCTACGGGGTCGACATCCTGCCTGAGATCATGGCGGAACTGGCCGCGGAGCACGCCAGTCTGCGGGCGATCAAGGAGTCGAGCGGCGACATCCGGCGGATCACCGCGGTCAAGGCCCTGCTGGGAGACCGCCTCGACGTCTTCGCCGGCCTCGACGACATGCCCTACGAAGCCGCGTGGTCGGGGGCGACGGGCTGGATCGCGGGCCTGGTGAACGCGCTGCCGGCCGAGTCCGTGCGCCTGTTCGACCTGGCCATGGCGGGCCGGCGGCAGGAGGCGTTCGAACTCTACGCCTGGTTCCTTCCCCTCCTGCGCATGGACACCGTGCCCGAGTTCGTCCAGTTGATCAAGCTGGTTCAGGCGGAGGTCGGGATGGGGTCCGAGACCGTGCGTCCGCCCCGGCAGGCGCTGCCCGAAGCCGACCGCAGCGAAGCGCTCGCGCTGATCCGGGAACGTCTGGCCGCCCGCCCCGGTCCAAAGCCCTGAATCGATTTGACGCCCGCGTTTAGTAACGCTAACGTGTTTGGAACACCGCTACAGGATTTTCCGGCCGGCGCCGCTCGGTGAACCGGCCTGCGCATAGCACCAGGAGGACGGAAACCCGGTCAGGAAGGAAGGCGGACATGAAACACCGCGGAACCACCGGTTCTTGCGCTCTTGCACGGATGGCAGGAGCCCCACGGATCATCAGCTTGGGGGTACTGATCGTCTTCATCTGCGCGGCCGCATGGGGCCAGTCGATCGAGCGCGGCTCGATCACCGGCACCATCACGGACCCCAACGACGACCGCATGCCGGGCGTCAACGTCACGCTCACGTCGGGGGAACTCGGCGCCACGAGCGAGACGATGACCGATGCGAACGGCCGCTACCGCTTCGTCGCTCTGCTGCCGTCCACCTACACCGTCGCAGCCTCGATCGAGGGCTTCTCGACCGCGCAGCAGGAGGACATCGTCCTCACCGTCAACCAGACCCTGAGCGTCGACCTGACGATGCAGTTGGGGAGCGTCGAGGACATCATCATCGTCGAGGGCTCGCCGCTCATCGACGTCCGCAGTTCGACGCTCCAGACGACGGAACTCAACAACGAGATCCTGATGGAGGTGCCGAGCGACCGCAGCATCCGCAGAATCGTGCAGTTGGCGCCCGGTGTCCACTCCCAGAACGCGGAGGGCAGGCAACCTTCAGCCTTCGGTTCGCCCGGCATGGGCGTCCAGTTCTCGGTCGACGGCGTCATCATCAACAGCCCGGAGGCGGGCGAGAGCGAGGTGCCTCTCGGCCTCTTCTCAGTCGAGGACGTTACCGTCCTCGGCGCCGGCGCCTCGGCCGAGTACGGCGGCTACACCGGCGTGATCGTCAACGTGACGACGAAGCAGGGCTCGAACGACCTGAACGGGCTGGTCGACCTGCAACTCGCCGACAACGACTGGCAGTCCCAGAACACGAACGACCCCGATCTGCAACGCAGCGGCAGCGACCGCACGGATACGGAAGTCCACTTCGACATCGGCGGACCGGTGCAGCGCGACAAGGCGTGGTTCTTCACTTCGTTCAAGTACTACCAGCAGGACTCGAAGGCCAGCGGCGACCATGTCAACGCCCCGACCAACCAGAGGCCCCGCTTCCTCGGCAAGATCAACTGGACGCCGACACAGGAGAAGATCTTCAGCGGCATGCTCGAGTACAGCACCCGCGACCAGGCCTACCAGGGCGCGGACGAGGGTGACTTCATCGCCCCTGGAGCCACCGTCAGCCTGGAGGGGACCCAGTACCTGTTCAACTTCAACTACACGGACATGCTGTCCCAGGACACGCTGCTCGATCTGAAGTTCGGCGGCTATCGCCAGCGTCAGTCCGAGACGCCCGACGGCGGCGATACACCCGCCCGCTACGACATCTATGAAGACCGTCTCACCGAGAACTGGTGGGGGCCCTTCAATGCCAACCGGGAGCGCTACCAGCTCATTGCCTCGGTCAGCCACTTCACGGATGACTTCATCCGCGGCGAGCACGACTTCAAGTTCGGCGTCGAGTTGCAGAACACGCTGGTCAACACGCTCAACCAGTACGCGGGCGGCAAGTTCTACGAGGACTACGCCGGCGAGAACTACATCCTCTTCGAGAGCACCGGCTACGACACCTATGCCGACACCGACAAGATCGTCGGCTACGTGCAGGACTCCTGGGGAATCAACGACCGGGTGAGGCTGAACCTCGGCCTGCGGGCCAACTACTGGCGCGGGGCCGTCGAGTCGGACGTGAACGGCGTCCGCTTCGATCAGGGCAGCGTGTTCACGCCCGGCCTCGGGATCGCGCCGCGCATCGGACTGAACATCAACCTCGGCGACGACAACGACTCCGTTCTGAAGGCCAACTGGGGGCGCTACTTCCACCAGGTCATCTCGCTGTTCTACAGCCGGCTGGCGCCCGAGAGCAACGTGACGGGCTACATCTGGAACGCCGACGACCAGGTCTGGGAGCACGACTTCACCGAAGGGCGAGGTCCCGGCCAGTGGACGATCGACGACAGTCTCAACGTGCCCTACATGGACGCCGTGGACGTCGGCTGGGAGAAGGTGCTCTCGCGTACCGTCTCGCTCGACATCACGGCGACCTATCGCACGAACGACGACTTCCTGGACGGCGTGAACCTCACCGGCGAGTTCGAACCCACGCGGTACACGGATCCCGACAGTGGACGGACCTTCAACGTTCTCAACCAGACGAACGAGGGCGAGAACAGGTACTACTTCACGAACGTCAACTACTGCCAGGACTACGGGCAGGCGTACCAGGAGATCACCTGCTTCAGGAAGGTCCGCAAGTACGCCGGGATCACGGCAAGCCTCGCCAGGCGGTGGCGCAACAACTGGCAGATGCAGGCTTCGTGGACCTACGGCGAGGCAAGAGGCAGCGACAACAACGCCTGGTACGAGTTCCTGGAAGGAAGAGGCTCCCAGCTCGGCAGTTCGACCTACTTCAGCGACCCGAACCACCAGATCAACGCCTACGGCAACCTGACGATCGATCCAACGCACCTGATCAAGGTTCTGGGCAACGCCCGACTCCCGGGCGGTGTCGTCGTCGGCGGCTATCTCCGCTACTTCTCGGGCAACACCTACAACCAGCTCATCAGGGTGGAAGACGTCGATCAAACTTCGGAGATCTACGGCCACCCGGCGGGCTCCTTCCGTCTCGACGACGGCATCGGCCTCGATCTGAGGGTGGAGAAGGAATTCAACATCGGCAATGACCGCTCGGTCGGCGTCGGCATCGATGTCTTCAACGTCGGCAACGCCGACACGGTCATCGAAGCCGAACAGTCCCTGAACAGCGACAGGCCCTTCGGCGCCCCGAGGCGGCTGATACGCGGTCGGGTCTGGCGAATCGGGGCGCGCTTCCACTTCTAGGCTGCGCCGCGCGGCGGCACGGCGGGTGCGACGGAGGTTGCACCCGCCTGCCGAGGGGCGGAGGAGAGGGTCTCAGCGGCCGCTCGCACTTGCCGGATGGATGAGAGGGGAGTGCTCGCTGCGGTCGGCTGCGCTCCGGTTGGCTGTCGGACGATGAGAGGGTGCAGGGCGTCGCTTGCCGACAGCCTCGCTGCGACCCTCTCCTCCGCCCCTCGGCAGGCTGGAACTCGTCGGGCACCGAAACGGCTACCGCGTGTCGGTGCGCCGGCCTTCTGGCCGGCCGGTACTGCGGGTCTTCTGACCCGCGGGGAAGCAGGGCCGCGAAGCGGCGAGCCCGAGTTCTCCTTGCAGTGGCTGCTAGCCTTCGGATTCCGCCATGGGCAGCGAACGACCCCGCCGGGAGGAAACCAGCGAGTTGAGCACTGGCCGGGCGAAGCGGAGCGTGCCGATCCGGTGGATCGGGCTTGTGGTGGCCCTGGCCGTTGCCGCGGTTGTACTGGTCGGAGTGGCAGTCCGCCTACTGTCCGGTGGGGAGGTCACGGCGCCGTCGGGGCATGTGCTGGGTCGGCTTCCGGCCGGGGTGGGGCCTGATGACCTGAGTCTTCTGCTCATCACGCTGGACACGACCCGGGCGGACCGGATCGGGGCTTACGGCTTCGCTGATATCGAGACGCCGCACATGGATCGGCTGGCGGCCGAGGGGGTGCTGTTCGAGCAGGCGGAGGCGGTGGCGCCGCTGACCTTGCCGGCGCACGCGTCGATCTTTACCGGACAGTTCCCGCCGGCACACGGGGTCAGGGACAACGGCGCTTTCTATCTGGGCGACGAGCACGTCGTCCTGGCCGAGATCCTGCGCGACGAAGGGTTGCGCACGGGCGGCTTCGTGGGAGCGTTCGTGCTCGACGCGAAGTGGGGGATCGCACAGGGTTTCGACCACTACTTCGACGACTTCGAACTGAGCGACACCGTCCGGCTGGCACTGAACGAGATCGAGCGGCCGGCGGGCGAGGTGACGGACGCCGCGCTGGCGTGGCTCGACGAAGCCCCGGACGCGCGCTTCTTCTCCTGGGTCCACTTCTACGATCCGCACTCGCCCTACGAACCGCCGGCACCGTTCGCCGAGCGGTACCGGAACCGTCCATACGTCGGCGAGATCGCCTACGTCGACTCGCAGGTCGGCCGGTTGCTGGGCTGGCTCGACCAGAACGGGCGCGCCGACGACACCGTCGTCATCGTGATCGGAGACCACGGCGAGAGTCTCGGCGAGCACGGCGAATCCGGCCACGGCTTCTTCGTCTACGAGGGGGCGACCCGGGTGCCTTTCATCCTTCGGGCGCCCTACGACACGATGCGGGGCCGCAGGATCGCCGATGTGGTCCGGGCGGTCGACGTCTCCCCGACCGTCCTCGACCTGTTGGCGGTCGACGCGGGCCAGGCGGTGCGGGATTCCTCCTTCGAAGGCGCGAGCATCGTCCGGCTCCTGACGGGCGCCTCCGGGCCGCGGCTGCCGGCCTACGCGGAAGCCGTCTATCCGCGCTATCACTACGGCTGGAGCGACCTCGCCGCCCTGCGGGTCGAGAACATGAAGTACGTCGCAGCGCCCCGGCCCGAGTTGTACGACCTGGCCGTCGATCCGGACGAGCGGAACAACCTGTACTCGGCGCGGCCCGACGAGGCGGACCGGATGGCCTCGATGCTCCAGTCCCTCGAGTCGAGATGGGCCGACGTGGCGCGGCCGGCGGCGATCGAGGAGATCGACCCGGAAACCCGGGCGCGTCTCGCCGCCCTCGGCTATCTGGCCAGTTTCGGCGGCACTACCGACGAGAGCGTGGACCGGGCCCTGCTCGCCGACCCGAAGGACCGCATCCACCTCTACAACCTGATGCGCGACGCCCGCGAGGCTTCGCTCAAGGGGAACCGGCCGGCGGCCGTCGAAGCCCTGGAACGGGTGCTGATCGAGGACCCGTCAGTCATCGACGCCTGGGTCCGGCTCGGCGACCAGCAGATGCGGGGCGACGACACGGGCGCCGCGATCGAGAGCTACCGGCGAGCCATCGAACTGAAGCCCGACTACGCCCACGCCGTGATCAACCTCGCCAACGCCTACCGGCGGGCCGGCGCCACGGAGGAGGCGATGCTCGGCTACCGGGAGTTCCTGCGGCTCGATCCACGCAACGCGATCATCCACTACGAACTCGCGCGCATGCTCGTGGACCTCGGCGACCTGGAGGGCGCCGAGGAGCACCTCAGGGAGGCCGCGGCCCTGTCACCGGAGATGGGCGCCGCGGTCGTCAGTCAAGGCGCCGTGGCCCTCCTCCGGTCCGATCTCGCAACCGCGGCGCAGTTGTTCGAGGAGGCGCTGACAGTTCAGCCGGACGTGCGGCTCGCCCACTTCAACCTCGCCCTGCTCGCGGAGCAGCGGGGCGACCCGCGCGCCGCCGTCGACTTCTACCGCCGCGAACTAGACGTCCACCCGCAGAGCTACCGGGTCCAGTTCAACCTCGGCAGGCTGCTCGACAGCCTGGGGGACCGGTACGGGGCGACCCAAGCCCTGGAGCAATCGATCGAGATCAACCCGGGGTTCGCGGTAGGCCACTTCTTCCTGGCGAAGTCCCTGGTCGACGGCAACGAACAGCTTGACCGCGCGATCGAACTCGCCCGCACCGGCCTGGAACTCGACCCCGGCTCGGACATGGCGCCCATGGGCCACTACCTGCTCGCCGACATCTACACCCGCCTCGGCCAGCCGGAAGAAGCGCGACGGGAACTCGCCTCCGCCCGAGCCCTGGAACGCCGCGGTTGAGCCCCTCGCCGCGCCGACTGTCGGTGCGCCGGCCTTCTGGCCGGCATTGTGACCGCGGGTCTTCTGACCCGCGGAGAAAAAGGGGCCGCGAAGCGGCGAGCCCGTGCCATCACCTCGCCCTTTTCCTCCTTCTCGCCTGCGGCCCGAGCCCCGACTCCGCGGACCCCACCTCCACCGAACCCTCCATCTTCATCGACGCCGCCCCCGCCGCCAACCTCGACTTCGCCTATCTCAACGGCATGTCCGGCGAGCACTACTTCAATGAAATCATGGGCGGCGGCGCCGCCCTGTTCGACTTCGACAACGACGGCGACCTGGACGTCTACCTCGTCCAGGGCCGGAAGCTCGGCCCGGACCTCACGTTCCCGCCGCCTGCCGGAACGCCGCTCACCGATCGCCTCTATCGCAACGACCTGCCGAAACCAGGAGCTGGCGGCGCCGCCGGCGCCACGCTTCGTTTCACCGACGTCACCGGCGCAAGCCGGATCGAAGCCGCCGGCTACGGTATGGGCGTCGCCACCGGCGACTTCGACAACGACGGCTGGACGGACCTCTACGTCACGAACTTCGGTTCCAACCAGTTGCTGCGGAACCGCGGCGACGGCACCTTCGACGACGTCACGGCCGCCTCGGGCGCCGACGATCCCCGCTGGTCCGTCGCCGCAACGTTCTTCGACTTCGACCGCGACGGCTGGCTGGACCTGTACGTCGGCAACTACGTCGACTACTCGCTGGAGGGCCACACGCCGTGTCCGCTACCGAGCGGCGTCATGACCTACTGCGCCCCCGGCGCCTACCGGCCCGCGGCCGACAGCCTGTTCCGCAACCGGGGCGACGGCACCTTCGAGGACGTGTCGACTCCCTCGGGAATCGGCACCGAGCCCGGTTCGGGGCTCGGCGCCGTCGCCGCCGACTTCAATGGCGACCGCTGGATCGACCTCTACGTGGCGAACGACCTGATGTGGAACCGGCTCTGGATCAACCGGGGCGACGGCACGTTCACCGACAACGCCCTGCTGGCCGGAGTCGCCGTCAACCGCGAAGGCCAGCCCGAAGCCGGCATGGGCGTCGACGCCGGGGACTTCGACGGCGACGGCGACCCGGACATCGTCGTCAGCCACCTGGAACAGGAGACGAACACTCTCTACGTCAACGGCGGCGCGGGCCTGTTCCGGGACCAGTCGGCGTCGTCCCAGCTTGGGCCGCCGAGCCTGCCGTTCACCGCCTTCGGCATCGGCTGGATCGACTACGACAACGACTCCTGGCTCGACGTGCTCGTCGTCAACGGCGCCGTGATCGGCATCGATGCGCAGATCCGGGAAGGCGACCCCTACCCGCTGCGGCAGCCGGACCAGCTCTTCCGCAACCTCGGCGACGGCACGTTCGCGGACGTCACGACCGAGGCCGGCACGGTCTTCGAGTCGTCCGAGGTCAGCCGCGCCGCCGCCTTCGGCGACATCGACAACGACGGCGACCTCGACGTCGTCGTCGTCAACAGCAACGCGCCGACCCGCCTGCTGCTCAACCAGGTCGGCCAGGACCGCCCCTGGCTGGGCCTGCGGCTCGTAGCCCACGACCGCGACGCGCTGGGCGCCCAGGTCCTGATTCACCGGCAGGACGCACCCCCGATCTGGCGCCACGTCCACACCGACGGCAGCTACGTCTCCGCCCGGGACCCCCGGGTGCTGGTCGGTCTCGGAAGCAAAGACGGTGCATTGGTCACCGAGGTCGAGGTCAGGTGGCCGGACGGCGCCGTCGAGCGCTGGACGGACGTGCAGCCGGGCGAGTACCGGACGCTCGTCCAGGGTGAGGGAGAAGCGATCGCTTCCCGCGAACCGGCCGCTCCGCTTGAGTAGTCTGCGGACGCAGTAGTCTCCCGGAAAGGGCGCGCGAGATGACTGGAGAATCCGCCCGTAGAGGGCCAGCCGGCCTCGCGTCGAACACGACAGTCCGAAAGGCGTTCACCGTGCTGACGGTCGGATTCGTCTCCGGCATCAGCCTGATCATCGGCGAGGTGGCCCTTGTCAGCCTGGCCTTCTCGGGACAGCTCGCCCCCTACCTGTCCCAGGGCATCGGGCTGATCCTGTTCGGTACTGCCGCCGCCTGCGTGGTGACCGGGCTCAGAAGCGGCTTCGCGGGCGCCGCCGCCGGGCCCACGATGGCGACGATGATCGCCCTCGGGGTGATCGGCGGTTCGCTCACCGCCACCGGCGACGAGCTGCTTCCCACCATGGTCGCGCTCATCGTTCTGGGTTCGGTCGCGACGGCGGCCTGCTGCCTCGTCATCGAGCGCTTCCGCCTCGCCAACCTGGTCCGCTTCTTCCCCTACCCCGTTTCGTCCGGCTTCGTCGCGGGCACCGGCGGGCTCGCCTGCGTCGTGGCTCTGAGGCTCATGGGCGTGCGACTCGAGGCCGAAGCCCTCGCGTCGCTGTTCGATCCGCTCGTCGTCACGAACTGGGGCGTCGGCGTCGCCTACGGCCTCGGCCTGTACTTCGCCAGCCGGCGCTGGCCCAGCCCTCTGCTGATGCCGGGGAGCTTCATCGCCGGCACGGGCCTCCTGCATTTCGGCATGGCGCGTTTCGGCGTTTCGACCCAGGAGGCGCAGGACAGGGGCCTCCTGTTCGCGGGCATCTCGGGATCGGACCTCTGGCCTCCCATGGCACTCGACGATGCGGCGCGCATCGACTGGAGCGCGATCGGCCCCCAGGTTCCGAACATCCTCGTCCTGATCCTGGTGACCCTGCTCTGCACCGCCCTGTACATCGGCGGCATCGAACTCGCCTCCGGTCGCGAGTTGGACTGGAACCGGGAGTTCGGCGCCGTGGGACTCGGGAGCCTGGCGGCAGGTCTCGGCGGCGCGCCGCCCGGCACGTACGTCGTTCCGACGTCTCTGCGGAACCTGATGCTCGGCGCCGGCGTCAAGTCGACCAGCATCGCGGTGGCGGTGGTGACCGCTTCGCCGCTGATCTTCGGCGATGTCCTGCTCACGCTCGTGCCCGTGCCGCTCATGGGCGGGGTCCTGCTGTTCACCGGCGTGGCACTGATCGACCAGTGGCTGCTGAAGGTCCGCAAGCGCCTGCCGGCGAGCGACTACGCGATCATCCTGGTGATCTTCGTGACGATCCTGGCCCTGGGGTTCCTCGAAGGCGTCGCCATCGGCATGCTGATCACGATCCTCTTCTTCGTGGTGCGCCTGAGTCGGGTCGACGTCGTCGACGCCACCTTCTCCCTGCGGGAGGAGCGGAGCCATCGCGTCCGCCCGATACCGGACCGGGCCATCCTGCGGGCCGAAGGCTCGCGGGTCCAGGGCTACAGACTTCGGGGCTACATCTTCTTCGGCGCCGGCTATCCGCTGGCGGACCGGCTGCAAGCCTCCCTCGGCGAAGAGCCCCGGCCGGCGTGCATCGTGCTCGACTTCAAGGCCGTATCCGGCCTCGACTTCTCCACCGTCAGCGCCATGTGCCGCTTCATCCTGGCCGCTCGCCGCGCCGGTACCCAGGTGGTCATGAGTCGTGCGCCCGCAACGCTCGAGAAGGAGTTGCAGCGGAACCTGCCGCCGCCGGTCTTCGGCAGCGTCGTGTTCGCTCCCGATGACGACCAGGCGCTGGAGCACTGCGAGGACGTGCTGATCGCCTCCTACCAGCCGCCCGACGATGCGCACGGAGAGCTTTCCCTGCTGGAGGCCGTGGGCGCCGACCTGGAGCGTCACCTCGACCGGCAGGTCCTCTTCGAGGAGCTGGTCGGCGATCTCCGGGACTGGCTGGACAGTCGCGAGCACGCCGAGGGCGAAGCTCTTCTCAGCGTCGGCGAATCGAACGACACGCTCCAGTTGATCACCGCCGGACGGGCCTCCGTGTTCGACGCAGCCGGCGCGCGCAGCCGCCAACTGGGGCCGGGCGACGCGGTCGAGCCCCGGGCGCCCGTCGCCGCCCCGACAGCCGCGTACTCGGTCGTCGCCGACGAGCCCTGCACGACCGCGACGCTGACCGCTTCCGCCCTGCGACTGCTCGAGGAGAGCGACCCGAAGCTCACGGCGAGGCTGTATCGCTACCTGCTGAACGCCGGAGCGGGAACGGCTGCCTGAAGCACCGCCCGCCACCGGAACGCGAGGAGCAAGTCGCGACTAGCTCGTGACGTTCCAGGTGAATAGAGTGTCCTCCACGCGACTGGAGGCCGCTCAATGTCGAACACCAAGCAACCAGGTTCTCCGGACGGCCTGCCCCGCGAAGAGCCGGTAGCGATCATCGGCATGGCCTGCCGGTTCCCCGGCAGCAAGGACCTGTCCGGCTACTGGAGACAGCTACTGGCCGGCGAGAACGCCGTCGTGGAAGGTCCGCCCGGCTCCGTCATCGGGCGCACGGGGCGGCAGTTCCCCCAGTTCGCCGCCAGCAACGAGGCCATTCGTTTCGGGGCGTACGTCGAGGACCTCGACCTGTTCGACGCGGAGTTCTTCCGCATCTCCCCGATCGAGGCGCAGATGCTCGACCCCCAGCAGCGCATGATGCTGGAAGTGAGTTGGTGGGCCCTCGAGGACGCAGCCATCGACCCCGGGAGCCTCAAGGGCAGCCGCACCGGCGTCTATGCCGGCATCAGCATCATGGACTACCGGGACATGGCGATCTCGGATCCCGGCACGAACGAGGCCGCGGCCGGGCTCTACGCCGCCACCGGCAACGCGTTGAACACGGCGATCGGCCGGGTGTCCTTCGTTCTCGGCCTCGAGGGGCCGTCGATGGCGATCGACACGGCCTGCTCGTCCTCGCTGGTCGCCATCCACCAGGCCGTGGCCGGGCTCCAGCGTGGCGAGGCGGACCTGGTTCTGGCCGGCGGCGTCCATGCCCAGTTCGCCGGACGGCCCCTCGAGCTGCGCGCCAACGCGGGCATGCTCTCGCCCACGGGCCAGTGCTGGACCTTCGACGCGGCCGCCGACGGTTTCGTCTCCGGCGAGGGCTGCGGCCTGATCGTCCTCAAGCGCCTCAGCGACGCGCAGGCGGACGGCGACCGGATCTGGGCCGTCATTCCCGGCTCGGCGGTCAATCAGGACGGCGCCAGCCAGGGCCTGACCGTACCCAGCGCCCCGTCCCAGGAGAAGGCGATGGAGGAGGCCCTGGCGCGGGCCGGCGCCTCCCCATCCGATGTCGACTACCTGGAGACCCACGGCACCGGCACCATCGTCGGCGATCCCATCGAGTTGAACGCGGCGGCGGCCGTCTACGGACGCGAGCGCGACGCGGAACACCCTCTGCTGGTCGGTTCCGTCAAGACGAACATCGGACATCTCGGACCCGCCGCCGGTGTCGCGGGCCTCATCAAGGCGGTCCTGGCGATGAGGCACGGGGTCATTCCCCGTCACCTGAACTTCAGCACCCCGAATCCCAACATCGACTGGGACCGCCTGCCCGTCCGCGTCACCGACGGGATGACGGACTGGCCCCTCCACCCCGGTCGGCCCCGCCTGGCCGGCGTCAACTCGTTCGGATGGTCGGGGACCAACGGCCACGTGCTGGTGCAGGGCTACGACGAGCTGGAGGCCGAGTCCGGCGCCGCTCGCGCTTCCTTCCCTGCCGGCGTGCGCCTGCCCGTCAAGGCCCGGGCGAAAACCGGGGAGGGACCCGGGGTGCGGGAAACCCGCTTCCTGCCGCTCTCGGCCAGGTCGCCCGAGGCACTGCGCGAGGTGGCCGGACGCTACCTGTCCTGGCTCGACGAACAGACGGACCCGGACCTCTCGGACCTGGCCTGGACGGCCGCGGTCGGGAGGAGCCACTTCGTGCACCGGGCCGGCCTCGTCTTCAGCGACCTGGGAACCAGCGCGGCAGAAACTGGGTGCGCCGGCCTTCCGGCCGGCATCCGGCGCGAAGCGCCGGCCTCCGGACCTTCTGCCGCGCTCGGCCAGCTCCGGCAGCAACTCGAGGACCTCGCCGCCGGCGAAGGCGGCGACACGTCCCGCGCAGCGAAGAAGGTGGCCTTCGTCTTCACCGGCCAGGCCAGCCAATGGCCCGGAATGGGCAGGGCCCTGTACGAACGGGAGCCCACCTTCCGCTCCGTGCTCGACCGCTGCGACCGGCTGCTCCTGGAGGACCGCGGGGTCTCCCTGCTCGACGTCATGTTCGGAGAGAACGGGACCGACGGCCTGCTCGACGAACCGACCTGGACCCAGCCCGCCATCTACTCCCTGGAGTGCGCCCTGGTCGCACTCTGGGACAGCCTGGGCGTCCGGCCGAGCGTCGTCGTCGGCCACAGCCTGGGCGAGATCGCGGCCGCGCGGGCGGCGGGCGGCTTCACCCTCGAGCAGGGTCTTCGATACGCCTCAGCCCGCGGCACGCTGATGGGCGCCACCCGCGCCGACGGCGCGATGGCCGCCGTCTTCGCCCCCGCCTCCCGCGTCGCCGAAGCGGTAGCCGAACACAACGCCGGCTCGGACGACGCGGACCTCTCGGTCGCCGTCGACAACGGAGCGCAGCAGGTGGTGAGCGGGCCGACCGCCGAACTCGACGCCGTGCTCGCCCGCTTCGAGGCCGAGGGCGTCAAGACGCACCGGTTGCGGCGGAGCCCCGCGTACCACAGCGCCTTGATCGAACCCGTCCTGGACGAACTTGAAGCCGCCGTAAGCGAGATCGCGCCCGCGCCGCCGGCTCCCTCCGTCCCCCTGGTCAGCAACATCACCGGCCGCCTGCTCGACCCCGACGACCGGATGGACGCCGCGTACTGGCGCCGCCACGCGCGCGAGCCGGTGGCGTTTCGGGCCAGCGTCGAGACCCTGGCGGAGATGGGAGTGGACGTCGTTGTCGAGATCGGCCCCCACGCCGTGCTGGGGCCCGTCGTCTCGATGATCTGGCCCGCGTCGGCGCCGCCGGGATCCCCGCCGGTCCTCGCCAGTCTGCGGCGTCCGCCCCGCGACGCCGAGGAGCCGTCCATCGACACCAGCGGCGGCTTCACCGAGGCCGTTGCCGGCGCCTGGGAGGCCGGCCTCGACATCGAGTTCGAGGGCCTGTTCGCCGGCGAGGAGCGGCGCCGGATCACCCTGCCCGGCTATCCGTTCCAGCGCATCCAGCACTGGGTCCGGTCAACGAAGCGCCGCCACAAGGCCGACGGACATCCGCTGCTCGGCGTGCGCCACGAGTCGCCTCGCGGCGAGGTCATGTTCGAGACGGAAGTGTTCGCCTCCGATCCCGCGTGGCTGCTGGACCACCTGGTGTACGAGCAGGTGGTCGTCCCCGGCGGACTCCACGGCGGCATGGCGGTCTCGGTGGCGCTGAGCCAGGGCGACGGGCCGGCGGTCGTGGACGAACTGCAGATCTACAGCCCGCTGATGCTCGACGAAGAGGATCCGGAGAGCGGAACGGGCGGCGGAGGCCGCACCCTGCAGTTCGTTCTGGACGGCTCGGACGACCTCGCGGAACGGCCCTTCGAGATCTTCACGAAGGGAGAGGGAGAGGAGGGCTGGACCCTTCACGCCGGCGGTCGACTCTCCTCGGGGAGGTCGGACGTCGAACCGCTTCCGCCGCTCGACCCGGAGGCGCTCAAGGCCGAGCTGACGCCCCAGGATCCGGTGGAGTTCTACGCGATGCGGTCCGCGACAGGCATCTACCTCGGCCCGTCGTACCACACGATCGAATCCGCCTGGGCAAGGGAAGGCGAGTCCCTGGCCACGCTCGCGCTCAACGACTCGGTCGACGCGACGGGGATGGAACTGCATCCCCTGCTGCTGGACGGCTGTTTCCAGGTCCTGTCGCTGGCCCGCCACCACACCGTTTCCGAGCAGGGGGCGGTGTACATGCCCTTCGGCTGGCAGCGGCTCTGGGTGGCGGGACCGATGCCGACCAGGCTCCTCTGCCACGCGACCGTGAGGACGTCCGGCGAGCGGAGCGGAGCGGACGCCGCGTCGTCCGAGCCGCCCGAGGTCGTGACGGGGGACGTCCGGTTCTACTCAACGGACGGCGCGCCTCTCGGCGGCCTGTTCGGCTTCACCGTCAAGCGAGCCACCCGCGGCGCCCTCCTCTCGGCCAGGGCAGGGATGAAGGACCTGCTGTACGAGGTCGCCTGGCGGGAGCAGCCCCTGGACGGAAGCGTGCCCGCCGCGGACTTCCTGGCCAGCCCGGCCACGGTCGCCGGCGAGTCGCGCACCCTCGCCGACCACCTGGCGGAGCGCGGCGTCGAAGCGGCGGATCGGGTAACCCTGCTCCAGGACCTCGCGCGGTTGTCCCAGGCCTACGTCCTCTCGGCGCTCGAGGGAATGGGGTGGCAGCGCCGGGCCGACGCGGAGGTCTCGGCCGAGGTCCTTCGCCGCGAACTGAACGTCGTCGACGAGCACCGGCGCCTGTTCCACCGGCTCCTGGCCATCCTGTCCGAGGCGGGCATCCTGAGCCCCTCCGACGGGGGCTACGTCGTAGCGGCCGGAGCGGACGCCCCGCTCCCGGACGAAGCCCTGGCGGACCCTGAACGACTCGCCGAGAGGCTTCGGGACAAGCACCCCCACGGCTCCAACGAACTCGGCCTGCTCTGCCGCTGCGGCCCGGCTCTCGCCGACGTGCTCCAGGGCAGCACGGATCCGATGACGCTGATGTTCAGCGACGAAGGGCCCGGCGCGGCGGGCGTGTACCTCCAGGCGCCGGCCAACCGCTCCGCCAACCGGATGCTGGGAGACGCGGTCGAGGCGGCCGTCGCAGGCCTGCCGGAGGATCGCCGGCTGCGGGTCCTGGAAGTCGGGGCGGGGACCGGCTCCGCCACCGAGGCGGTTCTCCCGCGCCTGCCCTCCGACCGGGTCGACTACACCTTCACCGACATCTCGGCGGGCTTCTTCTCGCAGGCCGAAGAACGCTTCGCCGCGACCGGCGCGCCGATCGAGTACCGGCGCCTGGACATCGAGGCGGATCCGGCGGTACAGGGCTTCGACGCTCACGCCTACGACCTGGTCATCGCCGCGAACGTGCTTCACGCAACCCGGGACCTGGGCGAGACGCTGTCCCACTGCCGCGACCTGCTCGCCCCGTCGGGCCAACTGGTCGCCCTCGAAGGTCTGCGGCACCGCACCTGGCAGGACCTGACCTTCGGGCTTCTGGACGGATGGTGGCGCTTCGCCGACATCTATCGGACCGAGCATGCCTTCGCCAGGCCGAACGAGTGGCGGAGGGCACTGGGCGACACCGGCTTCTCGGACGTGGAGTTCCTGGGAACCCGCGATCCGGACACCGACGAACACCTCGGTTCGAGCGTCATCCTCGCCCGGGGCCCGGCCGACGTCGCCCCGGCGCCCGGCACCTGGGTCGTCGCGGCGGACGGCGCCGGCACGGCGGAGCAACTCGCCGCCGAGCTGGCCTCCCGCGACCAGACGGTCCTTCTGGTCCGCGCGGAAGGCGATGCCGCGGCTGCCCCGGCCGAGGTTGCCGGCGTCACGACGGCAACCTTCAATCTCACGGACCGCGAAGCCTGGCGGGCCCTGCTTGAGGGGTTGCCCGAGCAACCGCCGCTCAGGGGCGTCGTGCACCTACCGGCCCTGGACGGACACGGAGCGTCGGCGACCACGGACGAGATGGCGACGGACGTCACGCACGCCGCGTCCTCGGCACTGGCTCTCGCGCAGGGCGCCATCGACGCCGGCGTCGCTCCGACGGAGGGCGTCTGGTTCGTTACGCGCGGCGCACAGGTCCTCGAGCAGGACCTCCTCCAAAGAACGTCCGGCGAACTCGCCGGCGCCGCCCTCTGGGGCTTCGGCAAGACGATGTCCTGGGAAGCGTCCCACCTCCAGCCGAGACTGATCGACCTCGACCCCTCAGCGGAAACGCCGGCGGCTACGGAACTCGCCGAGGAGCTCCTGTTCGCCGATTCCGAGACCCTCATCGCCCACCGGGGAGGCGTCCGTCGGGCCGCGCGCCTGATTCGGCCCGGCGCCGACGACCCGCGTCTCGCCCTGCCGGAGGATCCCGACTGGGTCGTCGGCCCAGAGGATCCGGAGGCCGGTCTGACCACCCTCCGGGCGAAGCCCCGGCCCCGGCCCGCGCTCGAACCCGGCGAGGTCCGGGTCGCCGTCGAGGCGATGGGCCTCAACTTCGTCGACGCGCTGATGAGCATCGGCGCTGTTTCCACCGGAGGCGAGATCGGCCGCGAACTCGTCGGCCGCGTCCTGGAGACGGGCGAGGACGTCGACGGCCTTGCGACCGGCGACCTGGTGGCCGGGATGGGATTCGGCTCGTTCACCCCGGAGATCGTCACCAATGCGGCGCTGGTCGCGCCCGCTCCCGCCGGCCTCTCCACGTCCGCCCTCGCGACCGTGCCCATCTGCTTCGTCACCGCCGAGCTCGCGTTCCGGACGGCGGAACTTCAGGCCGGCGAGCGCGTGCTGATCCACGCCGGGGCCGGCGGCGTCGGCCTCGCTGCTATCCAACTGGCCCAAGCCGCCGGCGCCGAGGTCTTCGCGACCGCCAGCGCCGCCAAGCAGTCCTTCCTCCGCTCCCTCGGCGTGGTCCACGTGTTCGACAGCCGGCAGACCGCGTTCGGCGACGAGATCCTGCGGTCGACGGACGGCGAGGGTGTCCACGTCGTCCTGAACAGCCTGACCAGCGAGGGCTTCATCGAAGCGAGCCTCGCCTGTCTCGGCACCGGCGGCCGCTTCGTCGAGATCGGGAAGCGGGGCATCTGGAGCGAGCAGGAGATGTCGGCGTCGCGTCCCGACGTCGCGTACTCCGTCCTCGACGTGGATGAGCTGAAGCGGACCGATCCGGTACGCGCCGGCGCCTCCCTGTCGCGGATCATGGATCGCCTCGCTGCCGGCGAGTTGTCGCCGCTGCCGCACACGGTCTGGCCGCTCTGCGAGATGGAATCGGCGATGGACGCCATGCGCGGCGCCCGGCACACCGGCAAGAACGTCCTCCGCATGCCGCCGCTCGCCGGGGGCGGTCTGCGGCCGGACCGCGCCTATCTCGTGACCGGCGGCCTGGGCGGGATCGGCTGCGCGGTCGCCCGCTGGCTGGCCGAGCAGGGCGCCGGCACGGTTGTTCTCAACGGCCGCCGGGATCCCGATCCGGAGGCTGAAGCGGTCATCCGCGAGTTGCGGAAAGCCGGCGCCGACGTGCAGGTGGAGATCGCCGACGTCACCGACTTCGCCGCCGTCGACGCGTTGCTCACCCGCATCGATGAAGGTCCGAAGCCGCTCGGAGGCGTCATCCACAGCGTCGGCGTCCTCTCGGACGGCGTCATCGAGAACCAGACCTGGGACCGCTTCGAGCAGGTGCTGTGGCCGAAGGTCCTCGGTGCCTGGCATCTCCACCAGGCGACGAGGACCAGAGACCTCGACCTGTTCGTCCTGTTCTCCAGCGGGATCGGCGTGGTCGGAAACCCGGGGCAGTCGAATCACTCCGCCGCCAACGCCTTCCTCGACCAGCTCGCCGCCCACCGGCGTGGCCTGGGACTCCCCGGCCAGTCGATCGCCTGGGGGGCCTGGTCGGGCATCGGGGAAGCGGAAGAGCAGAGGGAGAGAATCAGGAGACGCTTCGACCACACCGCCGCGGAGTGGATCACTCCCGAACAGGGCATCGAGGCGCTCGACCGCCTGGTAAGACAGGACGTGACCGCGCCCATGGTCACCGCGACCGACTGGTCCATCGTCGCCGAAGAGTTCGGGACACCGCCGCCGTTCTTCGACGAGCTGATGGCCACGAGGAAGGTCCGGCGCCGGCCGACGGAGGAGCCGGCCGCCTCCAGCGGCCTGATGGCGCAGCTACGGGAAGCGCCGTCGGAAGAGAAACGGAATCTGCTGGAGACCTTCATCCAGCAGGAGCTGCAGTCCGTGCTGCACCTCCCGTCGCCGCCGTCGGCGACGGTCGGCTTCTTCGACGTGGGCATGGACTCGCTGATGGCGGTGGAGTTGCGGAACCGGCTGAACCGCGCCTTCGCCGGCGAGTACACGACGTCCAACACGATCGTCTTCGACTACCCCAGCACCGCGGAACTCGCGGGCCACCTGGCAGGCGAGATCGAAACCCTCACCGGCGCGCCCCGCGTTCCCGAGAAGCCGGTCGCACAGCCCCGCCGTCAGACGACCGAAACGGACCAGGAGGGGATCGCCATCGTCGGCATGGCCTGCCGCTTTCCCGGCGCCCCGGACGTCTCGACTTACTGGGAGCAGCTCCTGGCGGGCGCCGATCTGGTCACCGAGGGACGCACCGGGGTCGACTACTGGCTGAACCAGGTCGGCGATCCCGAGGCCGACCACCCGGCGTATCGATGGGGCGGCTACGTCGGGGATCTCGAACTGTTCGACGCCAGGTTCTTCGGCCTCCGGCCGATCGCGGCGGAAGCGATGGACCCGCAGCAGCGGATGCTGCTGGAGACGAGCTGGCAGGCTCTGGAGGATGCCGGGATCGATCCGGAAGACCTCAGGGGCAGCCGCACCGGCGTGTTCGCCGGGCTGAACGCGAGCGAGTACCGGGACCTGATGATCGCCAGCGGCTCGGACGGCGGTTCCGTCGGCACGATGTCCAGCACCACCGTCGGACGGGTCGCCTACACGCTCGGCCTGATGGGCCCCGCGCTGCCCTTCCAGTTGCAGTGCGCGGCGTCTCTCGCGGCGGTCCACGCCGCGGCCACGGCGCTGGAGCGTGGCGAGGTGGACATGGCGCTGGCCGCGGGCGTCAACGCGATCTTCTCGCCCAACTTCAGCAGGCTCCTGCTCGAGCACGGCCTGCTGACGTCGACCGGACGCTGCGCCACGTTCGACGCTTCGGCGGAGGGCTACGTTCGCGGCGAGGGATGCGGCGTCGTTCTCCTCAAGCGGCTGAGCGAAGCCCAGGCCGCCGGCGACCGGATCTGGGCGGTCATCAGGGGGTCGGCCGTCAACCACAGCGGCACCGCCGCGGGACTGACGATGCCGAGCGGCCCCGCCCAGGAACAGGTGATCGAGGAGGCGCTGTCCCGCGCCGGCATCGCACCCGCCGATGTCGATTACCTGGAGGCGCACGGCGCCGGATCGGAGATCGGCGACTCCATCGAGGTGCAGGCCGCGGCCGCCATCTACGGCCGGGAGCGGGAAGCTGATCGGCCGCTGCTGATCGGGACGGCGAAGACGAACATGGGTCATCTCGAATCGGCCGCTGGCATCGCGGGACTGATCAAGGTCGTTCTCGCCATGCGCCACGGCGTCATTCCGAAGCACCTGCACTTCGAGACGCCCAACCCGGGGGTGGACTGGGACCGGTTGCCCGTGCGGGTCACCTCCGAACGCACGCACTGGCCCCCGGCCAACGGCCGTCCGGCCCGTGCCGGAGTCAGCGCCTTCGGGTTCTCCGGGACGAACGTCCACGTCGTCGTAGAGGGCTACACCGCGCCGGACGGCGACTCCGAGCCGGGCGAACGCCAGACCCGGATCCTGCCGCTTTCCGCCAAGTCCGGGACCGCGCTGCGGTCGCTCGCCGGACGCTTCCTTGGCTGGATCGACGGGCGTGGCGGCGCCCTCGAGTCCGACGGCAGCGCGGCGGGTCCGCTCCTGTCCGATCTGGCCTGGACCGCCGGCACCGGCCGCAGCCACTTCCCGCACCGCGCCGCGGTCGTGTTCCGCGACGGCGCATCGCTCGCCTGTGGCCTCCGGGCGCTCGCCGAAGCGAACGGCGCACCGAAGCTCCGGGAAGCGACGAACGTCGCCTTCGTCTACTCCGGCCGGGACAGCGCCTGGTCCGGCATGGGAGAGGCGCTCTACCGGACCGAACCGGTGGTTCGGGCGGTTCTCGACCGCTGCGACGAAGTGCTCCGGGAGCAGCGGGGCGAATCGCTCCTGGAGATCATGTTCGGGCGAACGGACGCGGCGGGCGATCTCGACGACCCGGCCTGGGCCTGTCCGGCCGTCTACGCGCTCGAGTGCTCGCTGACCGCCCTCTGGTCGAGCATCGGCATCCGGCCGAGCGTCGTCGTCGGGTTCGACGCCGGTGAGTTCGCGGCGGGCCAGGCCGCCCGGATCTTCAGCCTGGAAGACGGCCTCCGCCTGGCGGCCGCCGCGGGCGAGTCGGCGGCGGCGGAAGGACCCGTGGTCCTCGAACGCCCTTCCCTCACGATGATCCGCGGCGCCGACGGTCACCCGCTGGCGGCGGACGCCGCACTGAGGGCATCCTTCTGGCTTCAGCGCGACGAGGCGCCCGCCAAACCGGGAGCATGTGCCGCGACTCTTGCGGACCGCGGAGTCGAGGTCGTGCTGGAAATCGGCCCGCGGCCGTCCGCTGCTCCGGCGATCGCCGACGCCTGGCCGCCCTCCGGTGACGAAGAAACCAACAGCGGCTCGCTCGTGCTGGCGAGCCTGCGGCCGCCGTCCGCCGACGCCGCGGAGGACGGCTCGGGTGACGGTTTCCTCGAGGCCACGGCCGCCGCCTACGAGGCCGGACTACCGGTCTCCTTCGCGGGCCTCTTCGCCGGCGAGAATCGCCGCCGGATCTCGCTACCCGGCTATCCCTTCGAGCGCAGGCGTCACTGGGTAGACCCACCCGAGAGCCCGGTCTGACCCAGGAAGGCCCGGAGCATGGCGACGCATTCCACCGGCTTCTCCAGTTGCAGAAGGTGGGTCGAGTCCGCGATGAAGTCGTAGTCCACGTTCCGGATGTGCTTCAGGTCGAAGCTCGGCAGGTACGCATACGGCAGCGTCGGATCGGCCCCGATCACCTTCGTCGGGCAGGAGAGCAGGCTCAGGTCCAGCAGCGGAGCGAAGCTCCTCACGTACTCCGAAACCTGTGCTTCGAACTCCCGCGGACAACGCAGCTCGCGGCCCTCACCGTCCGCTGCGTCCGCAACCCTCCTCAGGGTAGTGCTTGCCACGAGTTCGCGCACGCCCGGCAGAACCCGGGCATACACCGGGGAGTACCGGAGCAGGTCCGAGAACTCCTCTTCGGACCGGAAGTAGGACGCCCGGCGCCGCGTGAGCGCCGTCGCGCGGTCGGCGGCGTCGTCGAACTCGGCCTCGCTCGCGGCGGGCTTGCAGAAGGGCGGATCGAACAGGACCAGACCAGAGTACGGATCGGAGAACGAGAGAATCGCGACGATCGTCGTCAGCGAATGGAAAACGCCGACGGTCGGTTTGTCCCCATAGCGCTCGGCGATGGTTCCGGCGAGAACGTCATGGTCGTGGATCATCGCCGGGATGTTGTGGTTCGTCTGCTCACCGACGGCATTCCAGCCGTGGTTTCTGACGTCGTAGACGATGAGGTCGAACTCGTCCGCCAGGAGGGACCAGAACGGATAGTAGGCGTCAATGGCGAGGCCGTTGCCATGACTCAGGACCAGGCGGAGCGGTGCGTCCGGCCTGCCATGCCGCCTTACCGTTGTGACCGTCTCCTCGTCGAGCCGCACCTCGTCCACGGCAAGGGGCTCGGGTACTTCCCAGACAGTCAAGGGGCTACCCCTTCCGCTCCCGCCTATGCGCCCTGCGGCTCGCCACCGTCCGCGGCGTCCGCCGGCAGGTCCTCGACGGCGAGCGCCGCGGCGTAGCGCCGGTTGCCGAGGTTCTCCAGTCGCCACCTGACCGAGGGCGCCACAGGAAGGCGCACCAGACAGCGGTTCGCGCCTCGACTCATCGCCGGGGGAATCTCGAAGCTCGTGGTGTCGATCCTCAGACCGACGCCGGCCGCTTTGACCAGCGCTTCCTTCATGGTCCAGAGGCTGTAGAACAGGTCGGCCTTGCTGCTTCCTTCGACGGATGCGAGGCCCGCCTGTTCCCCGGGCGCGAAGAGGAGGCGGATGTCGTCGTCCATGTCGCGCCGCGCTTTCCGGTCTTCCACGTCCACGCCGATACGCCCCCGCGGCGTGATCGCGATCAGGCCGTGCCGGCCGCTGTGGCTGACGTTGAACGAGACGGGCGCGGGAAGCCCTCCGACCAGCGCGAACGGCTTGCCATGTTCCGAGGCTCCGAAGGAAAGCTCTTCGTTGCCGGAGTCGAGTTCCCGGCAGAGCAGCGCTCGAAGCGCCGCGCGGCAGAGAGTGAACTCGCGTCGCGGCTCGGACCGCGCGAACTGGCGCCGCCGGGCCTGCTCCGGTCCGTCAAGCCACGTCAAGGCCTCTCGCTCCCGAGCCGAACAAGGCCCCAGGTCGACGTACACGACCGTGACCCGACCGGACCTGTGAATCGTGCGACTCGACACCGGGAAGGGCTCGGCGCGGAGCCCGCCTATCCGACTCGAGGATCGAGGCAGGCCCCGCCGCCGGCGGTGATCAACCGGCGCTGGAATCGAGAAACGCGGCGAAGTCCCGCAGGTTCTTCCAGTTGGCAACCTCTTCGGGGGGCACATCGACGCCGAACGCCTCTCCGACCTTCTTCACGAAGGCCACCGCGTCGAGCGACGAGATGTCGGAGGACAGCAGACCGGCATCGAGATCCAGGTCTCTTCCGATGTCGAGATGTTGACGGGCGAGTTCTTGAATGCGGGCTTCGGTTGCACTCACAGTGAGGCTCCTCTTGGTGGAAAGTTGAGGGGCCGGATCGTACTACGGATCCAGACGGAGGACGCGATAATCGCTCTTCTGTCGCTGAAACGACACCATCACGTCGCTCTCGACGCTAACGCGGGTTCAGTACGGCGGAAACGCATCCGCCACCCGGGCACAGCAGGCCTCGCCACGTTCATACCGCTCCAGGTTGCGGGTGAGGCGCCTCTCCTCGCCGGTGCGACCTTGCCGGCGCGCCTCCTCGACGAGCGTGCGCTGGATGCTGCCGGCCTCCTCGAAGCGGCCCACCTCGGCCAGCGCCATCGCGGCGGTCTCGGCGTTCGGAGCGGCGGCGTCGGCCTGGAGGAGGGCACCGGTGATCGTCATGGCCCGCGGACCGTCGCGGAGGGCCGGATCGGGCGCACCGGCGAGCAGTCTCGCCAGGGAGTGAGCGGCCCGGCCGTCCGTCGCGTCGACTCGCAGCCGCGTATCGAGCGTTGCCCTGGCGTCCGCGAAGCGTCCCAGGCCCATCAGCACGGTCGCCTCGCGCAGCCAGGCGAGGCTCTGGGTCGGGTCGAGCTCGCGGACCCGGGTGTAGTGCGGCAGCGCCTCCTCGAGCCGCCCGGTGCGAACCAGGGCTTCCGCCAGGCCGAAGTGAAGCCGGGGCGTCCGCCCGCCCTCCGGGATCTGCCGCAGGGCCGCCTGCAGTTCGACCACCGCCTCCTCGAAGCTGCCCGTCTGCGCCAGCACCGCGCCGAGCCCCAACCGGGCCTCGGCGTTCCCGGGATCGAGTTCGACCGCCCGGCCGAGGTGCTCCAGTGCGCGGGCGTTACGCCCCAGCTCAGCGAGAAGAACGCCGAGGTCCGAGTGGGTGTGTGCGTTTTCCGGCGCCAGCCGCACCGCGACGCCGAAATGCTCGATCGCCCCCTCCGGATCGCCCCGGCGCGCCAGCAGCGTCGCGAGGCTCTCGTGCGCGCGCACGTTCGTCGCGTCGGCCGCCACGGCCTGCCGGTAAGCGGCTTCCGCATCGGCCAGCCGTCCCTCGCGGGCAGCGGCATGGCCCCGGTCGAGGTGAGGCAAGGCGCCGATGGCGAGCGTCGTCAACTCGTGCATCAGAGGATCGGCCATCGCGACGCGGCTCGGGCCGCTCCGCGCCAGCGCTTCCTCGGCACGGTCGAACTCCCCAAGCTCGCGGTAGGCCTGACCGAGGTTGTAGTGGATGACGGAAGCGCGCGGCTGGAGCGTCAGCGCCCGCTGGAACTGCGCGATGGCTTCCGCGTACTCGCCCCGTTCTTCGGCGACCCGGCCCATCCCGTAGGCCACGGCGGCCGAGTCGTCCACCACCGCGGCCCGGAGGTAGAGGACTTCGGCCTCGTCGACCCGGCCATGTTCGAGCTCGAGGTCGGCTAGCCGGACAAGGGTCGGCGTGTCGTCGGCCCGAAGATCGAGGGCGTGGCGGAACGCCGGGCGCGCGGTCTCGATATCGCCGGCGCCCGCCGCGAGAACGCCGAGGTAGTAGGCCCAGGCGAAGGACTCGGGATCCAGCCTGTGGGCTTCCCGGTAACAGGCGAGCGCCGGTTCCAGCAATCGGTGGGCCTGGTAGAGCCGGCCCAGTTCGCCGAGGGCCTGGGCCTTCTCGGCGATGCCGGCTTCCTGGTCGGCGAGCAGCGCGTCGAGGCCGGCGCGGCGGGCCTCGAGCTCACGGGCGAGAGGCGGGTCGAGTTCCGCGAGCTCCGGGTGGGGGATGGCCGGCTCGGGAGCTGGCGCCGAGGCTTGTTCCGCCGGCGAACACGCCGACAAGGCCACCACCAGGAGCTGAACGGCGGGCGCGGCTGAGCGCCGGTAGCTTCTCGAATCTGCGACGCTCATCACTGAATCGTAGCCCGCTGTCGGTGCGCCGGCCTTCTGGCCGGCATCCGCCGGACGCGGCCACACGGTGTATCGTGACTGTGAACCACCGAATGAAGGCACCCCCCTCTCCCGCAGTCGACCGGTTCGTGCTGGTCGCCTGGGCGATCGCGATGGCGGCGTCCGGGCCGCTGCAGGCGCAGACCGGCTCCGCGGTGCCCGACTTTCCGGCGCCCATCGTCCCCGGCTACGAGCACCTCCGCCTGGCCGACGCCGCGGACGAGGTCGCCCTGGGCGAGCTTCTGCTCGGCGAACTGAACTGCCTCTCGTGCCACGCGCCGACCGACGCCGTGGCGGAGCGCGTCCCGACCAGAGCAGCGCCCGACCTCGACCGCATCGCCGAGCGCGCCACCGGCCGCTGGCTCACGGACTACCTGATGGCGCCTCACGTGCAGAAACCGGGCTCGGCGATGCCCGAGGTTCTCCACTCGCTGGAGCCGGACGACCGGGAAGCCGCCGTGCGCACGCTCGTCGGCTACCTAGCTCACCGGGGAGCGAACGCCGAGCCGGACGAGATCTCTCCGGACGAAGTCGCCCTCGGCGACTTCCCCGTCCACCGCTTCCACGTCACCGTCGAGCAGGGGCGGGGCCTCTTCCACTCCGTCGGCTGCGTCGCGTGCCATGCGCCGGAAGGCGCGGAAAGCGAACCGGCGATCCCCTCCGTGCCGCTTCCCGATCTGAACGCGAAGACGTCGGTCGCGGCGCTGGCCGACTTCCTGCTCGATCCGCGCGCCGCGCGGCCGGGCGGACGTATGCCGCCGCTCCACCTGGAGCCGGAGGAGGCGGAGACCATCGCGGTCTACCTGCTGCGCGGTCAGACACCCCTGGTGACCGAGCGCCGCCGCGGCTTCGAGTTCGAGTACTACCTGGATCCTGAACAGGACGAAGACGTACCGGGCTTCTTCGACCGGCCGGCGCCGGACCTCGACGCGTTGCGCCCGGCCGGCGCAGGCCGCGTCGCCAGCCTTTCGCTGGACCTGCCGATCCCGATGAACAGCGGCAACCATGCGTTCCGCTTCAGCGGCCTGCTGCGACTGCCCGCCGCTGGCGCATACACGTTCACCCTGGCGTCGGACCGGCGATCGGGTTCTTCGCTGCGGGTCGGAGACGAGGTCATCGCCAGCAAGCCCCCCTTCAGTCGCCGCGAAACGGAGGTTGCGGCCGAACTGGAGGCCGGCGACCATCCCGTGGAGGTGACCTACTTCATTCGCGGCAGCACCGGCCGTCCATTCGTCGATGTGCGGCTCGACGGAGCCGCGCTGCCGGCGCCGGCGCAACTCCACCAGATGACCAGCCACGAGAGCGTCCGCCTGCGGCCGGCGGACGGCCCAGCCGCGCCCAACCGGCGGTACGAAGAGGACGGCAGCATGCTCTTTGCACGCTACGGCTGCTCTGCATGCCACGCCTCGCCAGGCGTCGATCCCGAGCGTGGCCGGTCCTACGCGGTGTCCCGCGCCAAGGCTCCGGCGCTCGAAGCCCTGGATCCGGAGCAGGCGCTCGCCGAACCCGCCATGCACAGCGGCGAGACGTCCCCGCGCTACCGGCTGGCCACTCACCAGAAGCAGGCCATCCGGTCCGCGCTCGCCACACTCGCGGACCCGCCGCCCGAGCGACGGCCCGAAGACGAGATCACCTTCACCATGGCGAGCTTCAACTGCTTCTCCTGCCACCAGCGCCGGATCGGCGAGGTGGAAGTCGGCGGGCCCGACCCGGTCCGGGCCAGGCACTTCCGCGTCGTCGACGACCAGGACCTGGGAGACGAGGGACGGCTGCCGCCTCCTCTCCACGGGGTCGGCGGCAAGCTCAGGCCGGGGGCGCTGCGCTCGATCCTCACGGGCGAACGCCTGCACGTCCGGCGCGACTTCATGGAGGTCAGGATGCCGGGCTTCCCGGCCGGCGCGGCCGAGCGCCTCGCCGACGCGCTGGAGGCGGTCGACGCGTTGCCCGGTGATCTGGAAGAGGCCCCTCTCTCCGCCACCGCCACGGAAGACGGCCTCGAACTGATCGGCACGGGTGGCATGGGCTGCGTGACCTGCCACGACATCCACGTGCATCCGGCGCCCGGGATCTCCACGATCGACCTCGCTACCGCCTACGACCGGTTGCGCCCCGGGTGGGTCGAACGGTTCCTGCGGGATCCGGCCGCGACCCGGCCGGGAACGAGGATGCCCGCCTACTGGCCGGAGGGTGAGGCGAACTTCGCGGGCCTCGGCGGCGGCACGACCGGGGGCCAGATCGAGGCGCTCTGGAGCTTCCTGTCGCTCGGCGCCTCGATGCCGGCGCCGGAAGGCATGGACATCGGTTCCGAGCTGGTACTGGTTCCGGACCAGCGGCCGATCGT
Source organism: Acidobacteriota bacterium (assembly GCA_011525365.1). Classification (GTDB taxonomy): domain Bacteria; phylum Acidobacteriota; class Thermoanaerobaculia; order Multivoradales; family Multivoraceae; genus Multivorans. The sequence goes on along the minus strand of WTGQ01000002.1, from coordinate 185,134 downwards.
CTTCCGCACGCACATGATCGACGTCGGCCCCAGGGCGATCGCGATCGGCTACCCGGAGAACGTCCACGCCGCTTTCGACGCGAACACCGTCCGCCTGGCGAAGGTCTGGCGCGGCGCCTTCTTCGACGCGAAGGGAACCTGGCAGGGAAGAGCCGGGCAGTTCTTCGGCCCGTACGGCACGGACGTTCTCAACCTGCCGGCGGGTCCGGCCCTCGCCGATCTCGACGACATCGACAGCCCCTGGCCGGCGACCGGCCGGTACGACCGGAACGTCGGCGGCCGCTTCCTCGGCTACCGGCTGGACGATCTGGGGCGCCCGTCGATCCGCTATCGCCTCGGAGACGTCGTCATCGAGGAGACCCCGACGCCCCTGCCCGGCGCCGGCGGCGCGGATCTCGTGCGTCGCTTCCGGCTCGCCGCCGGCGCCGCGCCCCGCCCGCTCTTCCTGCTCCTGGCCGAGGGCGAGGAGATCGTGCCCGGCCCGGAGCGCACCTGGTCGGTGGACGGCACGCTCGACGTCTCCTTCGCCAGCGAGGAGGACCTCACGCCGATCGTCCGCGACTCCCAGGGGGTCCGGCAACTGCTGCAGCGGATCGAACTCGAACCGCACGGCACCCTCGAACTGGATGTGACCCTGTCATGGTGATGTTCCCTCGCTGCCAACGAACGAAGGCCGGCCAGATCGGCGCGACCGCGCTGCTCGCGGTGCTGCTCCCGCTGCCAGCGGCCGCGCAGGAACCGCCCGACGAGGAAGACCGGCGGGACATGGAGAAGGCGCTGCTTGCCAGCCAGCGGGAAGCGCTCGGCACACAAACCGCCGCCGAAGAGCATTACTACCGCGTCCTGACGATGCCCCTGCCCGAAGGCATGTCGATGGAGGTCGGTGGCCTGCTGCAGCTCTCCGACGGCCGCATCATGGCGGCGACGCGCCGCGGCGAGATCTTCATCGTCGAGAACGCGTTCAGCGATCCGCCGGCGCCCGTCTTCAAGCAGTACGCCTTCGGGCTCGGGCAGCCGCTCGGCCTGCTCGAGCTCGACGGCTGGATCTACACCTCCCAGCGCGGCGAACTGACCCGGATCAGGGACAGCGACGGCGACGACCGGGCCGACGTGTTCGAGACCGTGTCGGACGCCTGGGAGACCAGCGGCGACTACCACGAATACGTGTTCGGCCCCCGGCAGACACCGGACGGCAGGCTCTGGATCACCCTCAATATCCCGTTCGGCGCCGAGCCGTACGGTCCGGTCGACTGGCGCGGCTGGGCGGTCCGGGTCGATCCCGCGACCGGCGCCACCGAGTTCGTCGCCGCGGGGCTCCGGTCGCCGGCCGGAGTCGAGGTCAGCCCCGGGGGCGACGTCTTCTACACCGACAACCAGGGCGAGTGGAACAACGCCTCCAAGCTCTCGCTGATCGAGGTCGGCGACTTCCACGGCCACCCGCACGGCATGGCCTCGACCCTGCTGCCCGAGTCCATGGTCGAGCCGCCGCCCGACGGGCAGCCCGAGGGCGGGACGTTCATGAAGGACCTTCCCGGGCTGATCCCCAATTTCCGCATGCCTTCTGTCTGGTTCCCCTACGTGAAGATGGGCCAGTCGCCGTCCGGCCTCAAGTGGGACACGACCGGCGGCAGGTTCGGCCCCTTCGCCGGCCAGGTCTTCGTCGGCGACCAGCACCACGCGATGGTTATGCGGGTGTTCCTGGAGAAGGTCGGCGGCCACTGGCAGGGCGCTGCCTTCAACTTCCGGCGCGGCCTCGACAGCGGCGTGATCCGCCTGGCATTCGCGCACGACGGCTCGCTCTTCGCCGGTCTCTCCGAGCGGGGCTGGGGCAGCATCGGTCCGAAGTCGCACGGTCTCCAGCGAATCGTCTGGACCGGCGTCGTGCCGTTCGAGGTCCACCAAATGCGGGCGCGGCCGAACGGCTTTGAACTCACGTTCACCAGGGCCGTCGATCCGGAAACCGCGGGCGATCCCGCGTCCTACCGGATGGAGAGCTACACCTACCGGCTCAGCGAGAACTACGGCGGACCCGAGGAAGACAAGACGGCCGTCGTCGTTCGATCAGCCGATGTGGCCGCGGACGGAATGAGGGTCCACCTGGCCCTCGAACCGCTGCGCGCCGGCTACGTCCACGAACTGCACCTCGACGGCGTCCGCAGCGACGGCGGCGAACCGCTGCTTCACCCGGAGGCCTACTACACGCTCGTCAACATCCCAGAATAGAGGAGCACCATCATGCGACAGAACATGTTCCGCCTCGCTCCGTCGACCACCCTGCCAGCGCTGGCCGCCCTGCTCGCGCTGGCGATCGCCTGCGCGCCGGCGCCGCCGGTCGCAGAGGAGGCCGCTCCAGCCACCCATGCCGACCTCCTCCAGCTCTTCGAGGACTTCCGCGTCTTCCAGGAACCGGAGATCGTCGATGGCGCGCCCGACTACACGGCCGAGGCGATGGAACGGCAGCGCCAGGAGCTCGAGGACTACAAGCGCCGCCTCCACGCGATCGACATCTCCGAATGGACGGTCTCCGACCAGATCGACCACCACCTGGTCCGCGCCGAGATGAACGGACTCGACTTCCACCACCGGGTGACCCGGCCCTGGTCACGCGATCCGGCCTTCTACCTGATGTCCCAGGGCGGCGCCGGGCCGGCGATGTCGGGCTTCCGGTCGCTGTTCCGCGGCGACCCGCCGTTCGACGAGGCGGAGCTCGCCGAGTACCGGACGACCCTCCAGGCGGTGCCGAAGGTCTACGAGCAGGCGAAGTCCAACCTGACCGAGGCCGTGCCCGATCTCGGCGGGATCGCGATCTGGGCCGCTCCGCGGGAGGCGCGCATCTACGAAGGGATCGCTGACGACCTCGCCGAACACCACCCGGAACTCGTCGCCGACGCCGAGGCGGCCCGCGATGCGGTGCTCGGCTTCGGGGCCTGGGTCGAGGAGAACAAACCGTCGTGGAGCGGCACCGCCGGCATCGGCAAGGAGAACTACGACTGGTGGTTGCGGAACGTTCACCTCTCGCCGTACGGCTGGGAGGAGAGCCGGATGATCGTCGAGCAGGAGTACAACCGGCTCGTCACCTTCCTGGCGCTCGAGGAGCATCGCAACCGCGACCTGCCGCCGTTCGACATCGCCGACACCCCGCAGAAGTACGCCGACAATCTGCACGAGGCGCTGGCCTACGTTGTCGACTTCCTGCGCGACGGCGAAGTCATGACCGTTCCGGACTGGGTCGACCCGACCGACTACAGCGATCCCGACGAGCCGCCGGAGCCGTTGCCGTCCGACACGAGCATCGACCACAAGGCGCGCGAGCGCGAGATCCTGCCCGGCGAGACGCACGAGTACGTCGGCCACATGCTCGACGGCCAGCGGCTCGACCGTGACGACCGGCCGATCCGCGGCGCCGACCGCCGCTTCAACATGGAGTGGATGCGGATGGAGGGCTGGGCGGTCGCCCTCGAGGAGCTCATGATGCAGGCCGGCGTCCTCGACGAACGGCCCCGCCGCGGCCGCGAAGTCGAGTACCTGATGAACATCTCCCACATGAGCCTCGCGCTACCCGATCTGGCCATGCATGCGAACCTGATCACCTTCGACGAGTCGCGGGCGCTCTGTGCCGCACTGATGTCCAAGGGCTGGTCCCAGGAAAACGAGCGCATGGTCTGGTATGAGATGGAGTCGAACCTCCGCTTTCCCGGCTTCCACACCGGGGTCGTGGTCGGCAAGGCTCACTTCATGAAGCTCTTCCGCGAGCGGGCCATGCAGCTCGGCGACCAGTTCGTGCTCCGCGACTTCATCGACGAGTTCCTGGCCGGAGGCATCATCCCGATCTCCCTGATCCGCTGGGAGATGACCGGCTACGACGACGAGATCCGGTTCCTCCTGGGCGAGGACGACGTGCCGAACCGGGTGTTCGACCCGGCGCTGCAGTTGGCCGACCGCCTGTAGGTAGTCTGCCCGCCGCATGGAGTACCGCACCCTCGGCCGCACCGGCCTGAAGGTCTCACCGCTGGGCCTCGGCACGAGCAACTTCGGCGACGTGACGCCGGAGGACGAGGCGCGGCGGATCATCGAGCGGACCCTCGACGCCGGCGTCAACCTGATCGACCTCGGGCACATCTACGGCGACGGTCTCGCCGAGCGAATCGTCGGCAGCGTGCTCAAGGAGACCGGTCGGCGCCACGAGGTCGTGATCTCTACGAAGATCTACCCGGGCGAGTTCGATGACGAAACGGGACTGGCGCGCGTCGAGCACGTTCCCGGGCAAAACCCGAACGCGCAGGGCCTGTCCCGGGCCGGCATCCTCAACGCCTGCGACGCCGCGCTGCGCCGGCTGCAGACGGACCACATCGACCTCTACCAGACCCACCGGCCGGACTTCGGCATCCCGATCGACGAGACGCTGCGCGCCTTCGACGACCTGGTCCGGGCCGGCAAGGTACGCTACATCGGCTGCTCGACCTACCCCGCCTGGGGTGTGATGGAAGCACTCATGGTGAGCGAACTGAAGGGCTACGTCCGCTTCGCGTCCGAGCAGGCGCCCTACAACCTGCTCGACCGGCGGATCGAGAACGAGTTGATCCCGCTTTGCAGCAGGCACGGCCTTGGCATCCTCGCCTGGGCGCCGCTCGGGATGGGGGTGCTCGCTGGTCGGTACTCGGATGCGGCCAACTATCCCGAAGGCTCCCGCGCCGACCTGCTCGGCAAGTACTACGCCCGCCGGGTCACGGAACGCGCCGTCCGCGTCGGCGTCGAGTTCGGCAAGCTCGCCGACGACGCCGGGATCACGCCGGCCCAGCTTGCGATCCTGTGGTGCAAGGACCAGCCGGGAATCACCGCGCCGCTGATCGGCCCGCGCCGCTTCGAGCACGTCGACGAACTCGTCGCCGTCCAGGAGATGACGCTCGATCCCGGGATCGCGGCCGCCTGCGACGCCCTGGTGCCGCCCGGCAGCGCCGTGTCCGACTTCCACAACACGTCGGGCTGGATGAAGACGCAGCTCACTTGGACCGATTGCGCCGGGGACGGTTGATGCGACTCGCGCGCCACGGCGCCCTTCTGGGGACCCTGCTTCTGCCGGCCGCGGCGACGGCCCAGCAGCAGGGCGAGCCGGCCGTTTTCTCGGAGGTGATCGACGTCCGGGTCGTCAACGCCGAGGTCGTCGTCACCGACCGGGAAGGGAACCGGGTCCACGGCCTGGAGGCCTCGGACTTCGAACTCCTGGTCGACGGCGAGCCGATGCCGATCAGCTACTTCACCGAGATCGCGGAGGGCTTCGCGCAGGGGGCGGCGACAGGCGCCGTGGCCGGCGTGCCCGACCTGGCCCCCTACGCCCCGGTCGGCACGAACTTCCTCATCTTCATCGACGACTTCTTCTCGATCGAGCGCGACCGGAACCGCGTGCTCGACAGCCTGGAAGAGGACCTGCGCGAACTCGGTCCGGTGGATCGCGTCGCCGCCGTCGCGTTCGATGGCGACAGCCTGGAGATGCTGACCGCCTGGACCAACGACCCGAGCGTGATGGAGCAGGCACTCGATCGCGCGCGCCGCCGTAGCGCCTACGGTCTGCAGCGGCTGAGCGAACTGAGGATGAGCGAAGCAGGCCGGGAGGCCCAGGCGATCTTCGAGGCGGTCGCCGATCAGGCCTTCGCCCCGGACCAGAGGGAGGCGGCCGAGCTCGAGCAGATCGCCCTGGAGGCCAATCCGAGTGTCTCGACGTCGTTCGGGGCAGCGTCGCAGGAGGGCGGGACCGGTGCCGATGCCGCCGGGCAGGCGCAGGTCCTTGCCGGGGAGGACGCCGCCGCGCTGAAGGACCTGCTGGGCACGTCTCTCTCCTCCCAGGAACTCCAGTACGCGCGGAAGCTGGAGAACCAGTTGGAACTCTCCGTGCTGGCGGCCATGGCGACGATGCGCAGTCTGGCCAACCAGCCCGGCCGCAAGGTGATGCTGCTGCTCGCGGGCGGCTGGCCGAGATCGGCGGCCCTCTTCACCGTGGCGGGCAAGGGCGACCTGAGCGGCTTCGCCGCATCGGCCGACGGCGCGCTGATGAGCGAAGACGAACTCTACGGACCCCTCGTGGCGGCCGCGAACCTGATCGGCTACGCGCTCTATCCGGTGGACCTGCCGGGCCTGAGCGCAAGCTTCGCGGGTGACGCGGCGGGCGGGTTGGGGCCCGGCGCCCAGCCCGACGCGACCGGCGCCGGCCTGCTGGAGCGCGAAGACATGCTGCACAGCACCCTGGATCTGTTGGCCCGCTCGACGGGCGGCGTGTCGATGATCAACGCCGACCGCGACCAGGCGCTTGCCGCGGCGGTCGAGGACACCCGCTCCTACTACTGGATCGGCTTCCAGCCGCGGCGCCGCGAGGACGAGGCCTTCCACGACATCGAGGTGCGCCTGACCGGCCGGCCGGACCTCCGCGTGCGCACCCGCGAGGGCTACGTGGACATGTCCCGCGACCGCGAAGTGTCGATGACGGTGGATGCCGCCATGAGGTTCGGCATTCCCCCGGACACGCGACCGCTCGAAGTGCGTTTCTCCGATCCGGTTCGCGCCGGCCGCCGGAGGATGTCGATGGCCGTCGAAGTGGTCATTCCGCTCGACCACGTCGAGCTCATTCCGGTAGCCGGCGGCTGGCGGAACGAGCTGGAGGTCCGGGTGACGGCGATGGACCTGGACGGCAACCGGTCCGAGATGTCGAGGGAGAGGATCCTGATCGCCGGCCCCGCGAAGCCGCGTCCGGGCCAGGTCTTCTACTACGAGACGGACCTGGTGTTCCGGCGCCGCGACCACACCTGGGTAATCGCGGTCCACGACCCGCTGACCGGCACGGTTCTGACTTCGAGAGGAGAAGTCGGCCGGGTCGGCAAGGAGGTGCCATGACTTCCCGCAACCACCTTCTCTCCCGACGTGAGGTTCTGAGTGCCGGCGCCGCGGCGACCGCCGCGGCCCTCACCGGCTGCGGCGACGCGCCGATCCCCGGGCCACGCGCGGTCCGGCGGCCGAACATCCTGCTGCTCATCTCCGACCAGCACCGCTTCGACTGGGTTGGGCGCAACCCGGACATCCCGATTCCCACGCCGCACCTGGACGCTCTGGCGGCGCGCGGCGCCGACTTCACCCGGGCGGTCGTGCCGTCGCCGGTGTGCGGCCCGTCCCGCTCCTGCCTGGCCTCCGGCATGGAGTACGAGAACTGCACCGTCGCATCGAACCGCGACGAGTACAACGCGGCGCTCCGGCCCACTTTCTACAAGCACCTCCACGACAGCGGCTACCACACGATGGCCTGCGGGAAGATCGACCTGCACAAGGGTCCGGACGGCCGCAGCCCGGACGGCAAGCTGCACATGGAGGAGTGGGGCTTCACGAACATGGAGATCACCGGCGGCAGGACCGCCGGGCGCAACGACCCGTACGGGCTATGGCTCGACTCGCTCGACCCGCCTCTGAAAGACATCCACGACGAGGACATGGCGAGGCGACAGGAGCCCCGGCACGTCAACTGGTGGGGGAGGACGGAACCGACGCCGATCGGCGACCACGCCTACAAGGACAACTACACCGCGCGCACCGGCATGGAACTGCTCGACGAGGTTCCCGACGGCGATCCCTGGTTCCTGATCGTCAACTTCAACGGGCCCCATCCGCCGATGGACATCACGGAACGGATGGAGCGGGAGTACCGCGGACCGGACCGTGTGATCGACGACTTCCCTCAGCCGCACAACTACCACGGCATCGGACGCAGCGGGCGGATGCTTGCGCCGCCATCCCCCTTCACGCCGGAGCACCACGTCCGCATCCGCCAGAACTACTCCGCGATGATCGAGAACATCGACCGCTGGATCGGCCTCTACGAAGAGCGTCTAGTTGAGCGAGGGGAACTCGACGACACGATCGTCATCTACACCAGCGACCATGGCGAGATGCTGGGAGACCACGACTACTGGGGCAAGGGCGTTCCGCAGGACGCTTCGTGGAGGATTCCCCTGGTCATGGCCGGGCCGGGCATCGCGACCGGCATCCGCAGCGACGCACTCGTCTCCCTGATGGACCTCGCCGCGACCAGCCTCGACTACGCCGACGTCGGCGTCCCCGAGGAGATGCAGAGCCGCTCGCTGCGGCCGCTGCTGGACACGGGCCGAGGGGAGCACCGCGAGCACGTCCGCTCCGCCCTCAGGACGGGCAAGGCGGTCAGCGGGCAGTTCCGCGTCGTCCAGGACCAGCGCTACAAGCTGGTCGACGGCTTCCACGAGGAGCAGGAGCTGTACGACCTGGAGGCCGACCCCTGGGAGGACGAGAACATCGCGGCCGCGAAGCCGGAGGTCGTGGCGCGGCTGGAGAAGCTGCTGGTGTGAAAACACTGGGTGCGCCGGCCTTCTGGCCGGCATCAGGCGCGATGCCGCGAAGCGGCGAGCCCGAGTGACCGCCACCGGCTACGTACCCTCCATAGCCTCTGAAGGTCGCCACTGCGGGCTACAGCCGGCCAGAGGGCCGGCGCACCGACAGTTACCGGATCAGGATGAGTTCCGTCTGCGGCGGCGAGAGGTACTCGATGCCGTCCTCGCCGGCCAGCGCCTCTTCGTGGGCCCACCACAGCAGGTACTGGTCCTCGCCCTCGGGAGCCGGCGAGGGCAGGTAGAAGAAGTACTCGATGACGAAGTGGTGGTACGGGGCGAGCGGGATGTCCTTCGACCAGTCCGGGCCGAGGGAGCCGATCCGGGGGCCGAAGTAGGTCTCGACCGAGGCGGGGCGAGCCCCCTTCGTCTGTCCGTGGGAGTCCATGGAGATGTGCGTTTTCGTCGCGTCGAGGCCGGCGGCGTAGGCCGGAAAGTCGTTCTTCGGCGTCACCATGTGGAGCTGGTTGTCGCGCACGACGATGCCGGCTTCCTCGAACATCCGTTCGTAGTCGCGAATGATCTCGCGCGGCGTGAGTCCGGCCTTGATCGTCTCCGCCAGGATCGCCTCGACGCGCAGGTACTCGGCCCAGAGATCCTGAATCTCCTGCGGCGGCTCCGTCTCGCCGTCGCGTAGCACGTAGGCGTACATGCCGATGCTCGGGTTCGTCAGGATGTCGCCGCCCTGGACGACGGCGTCCTCCCAGCCGTCGCTGCGGCCCCGCTGCGACTGACCGGTCCGCATGCGGCGCATGATCGTCAGTTCGGTCTCGTCGATCCTGGTGACGCCCGGCTCGATCGCGTCCAACGCGTCCTCGAACAGCCAGAGCTCGTCGCGCCGCAGCCGCTTGAGCAGTTCGACCTCGCTCGGCACCTGGTGGTTGATGTAGTCCATCATCAGCCACTCGGACGAGATCAGGCGGCTCGCGTACGTCGCGCCGAGTTCCTCGGAAAGCAACAGGTAGTCGGTGTGCGAGAGGCCGTCGATCTCGCCCCGGTAGGTCGGCCACGGGCCCAGCTCGTGCTTGAAGTTGACCGCGATGACGTCCGGGTCGCGCTCGGCGACGAAGTCCCGGAGCCCCTCGAAGCGGTAGTCGTACTCCGTCTGCGGGCCGCCGACCGGCTCCTGGACCCGGACCGCCGGCGCCACGATGTCGTAGGCGCCGCTCTCTTCGACGAACCGGTAGTCCGTCTCGCCCCAGCCGCGCTGGGTGGCGCCCCAGCGGCGTCCGAGGATGGCCCGCTCGATCCGGTCGCCGCCTCGGTCCGTGAACACGAAGACGCCGGAGGCGCTGCCGAGTTCATCGATGCCGAACGAGTCGGGAATCGACTCCCGCATCACGTGGATCCACATGTCGACGCCGCGCTCCCTCATGATCTCCGGCAGCACGAGATCGAACTTGTCGCGCCGGATCTTCCGGTTCGCCGCTTCGTAGGGAGAGCGGAATTCGTAGGGCTCGATCACGAGCGGCGCGCCCTCGTAGTTCCCGTCCGGGATGACCATCGGGATCCGGTACTCGGGATCGTTCAGGATCTCGTAAAGGACGGGCTCTCCTTCCCGCAGCTTCTCGGGCGTGTTGAGCGGCCACTCGTGACCGATCTGATCCAGCCGCCCCGGCAGGTCCTGCGCCCCGATCATCGACGTGTAGACCCAGTAGATGTACTCGGAGGCCATGCAACCGTAGTCGCAGGTTTCGTCGTCGTAGGTGTACCAGGCGCCCTCCGGGTACTCGTCCGGCGGACCGTCGAAGGCGCCACCGCGAGCGATGTCCATCGCGTCGGTCAGCGCCGTGCCCGGCTCGGTGCCGAACACGTCCGGGTAGGCCACGCCGTAGCCGTTGTCCGTGACCATGTGCCAGACCTCTTCGATTGCCGCATCGAACACGCCGCGCGCGCGGGCGTCGATCTGGGTTTCTTCGTCGTACAGGCCCTGGCCGCGGGGCGCGTTGGCCCAGTCCATGTATTCGGCTTCCCGCTGGGTGCCGGTCATGACGATCGTGCCGCCGGTGTCCAGCATCGCCTGGTGGACCTTCGGGTTGTCGATCTCGCCGTCCTCGTCGTTGTCGAGGAACTGGGCGAGGACGCCCGCCGCGTGCAGGAGCTTGTCGTCGCCGGTCGTGTTCGTGGCGTAGATCGGAACGCCGTGGACCATCACCTTCTTGACCCAGGCGATCTCGGTCGCCGGCTCGCCGGCGTCGGGCGCGCCGGCGCAGGCAGCCAGGATCGCGCTACACACGAGAGCTGGCAGAACGACTCGCGCGCGCCGCTTCGCGACGCTTCTCTCGCGGGTCAGAAGACCCGCGCTACGGCCGGCGAGAAGGCCGGCGCACCCAGTGACTTTCATGGTTCGTCCTCCTGGCCGCCCCAATGCGGCGAACTCAAGGAGCCAGGAGTTCGCGCCGGACGGCGTCTTCGATCAGTTCCTCGGCGTAGCGCCAGAGCTCGGGCGCGCCTTCCTCGATGCAGCCGTTGATCTCGCGTACCTGGTCGGCCCGGACGCCGTGCTCCTGCCAGGGGCCGCCACCGTTTACGTAGTTGAGCACCATCGGCTGCAGGCGGTCCAGCGCCCTCGCGAACTTCGCCTCGGGGCTCTGCCGAGCCTCGAACTCGTCCCAGATGGCGCGCAGCGCGGCCCCGCTCTCGGCCGGCAGCAATCCGAAGATCCGCTCCGCCGCCCGCTGTTCGCGCTCCTCCTGGTCCTCCAGACCAGCCTCGTCGTAGACGAAGGTGTCGCCCGCGTCGATCTCCACCAGATCGTGCACGATCAGCATCTGCAGCACCTTGAGCTGATCGAGGCCCGCGGCGGCCGCGTGTTCCGACAGCACCAGCGCCATCAGCGTCAGGTGCCACGAGTGTTCCGCGGAGTTCTCGAGGCGCTCGTTGCCGATGATCGAAGTGCGCCGCAGCACCTGTTTGAGCTGGTCGACTTCGAGCAGAAAGCGCATCTGCTGCGCCAAGCGTCCATTTCGTTCCCGCATCCCGCAACGGTATCCAACCCCTCACGGCTGCCTACTCTTCCGACTGCTCCAGTTGCACGACGCCGTCGCTGAACTGAAGGGACTCGACGCCCCGCAGCATGTCGACGCCGTCCCGGTCCGGCTGCGAGTCGGCCACCGTCGCACCGTCGCCGTCCCGGGTCACCTCGTAGTCGGCCGCGGGGCCGCTGAACACCGCGGTGTCGTCGCCGTCGCCGCCGTCCAGCGTGTCGTTGCCGCCGCCGCCCTCCAGCCGGTTCGCGCCCCCGTTGCCGGTGAGCACATTGTCGTGAGCGTTGCCGCGCAGGTCCGCGTCCCCGTCGCCGGTGAGCGCGACGTTCCGCAGATGCTGCGTCTTCATCGTGTACCGCACCTCCGGATCGAACGTCATCGAGAAGGTCCCGCTGAAGTCGAGCGGCAGCTCCGGCGTATAGGTCAGGTGCGGCGGCACGAACTTCCGGACCAGGGCGAAGCCCAGCGGGTCGTTCTCCTCCATCAAGGCGCGGCTGCCGGCGAAGTACACGCCGAAGTGCGAATGCCCCTCCGGGATGTCGTCGGAGCCGATGGGGCGTGCCTCGTACAAGGTCGGTTGCACGGCCCACAGGTCGTAGTAGTTGTCGAGCAGAACGCCCACGTACTCGTTCGGGTGGTTCTCCGGCTCGTCTTCCGGCCAACCCTCCCAGCCCTTCGCCTCCGCTTCGTCGTTGGCCGTTCTCATCTCGGCGATCATCTCCGGCAGCGTCGGGACGACCCCGTAGTCGTGGATCAGGTGCCAGATCTCTTCGTACGAGGCGTCGCGGGTGACGTGAGCCATGTAGTCGGCGTCGCCCGGGGCCGGGCACTCGTTCGCGCGCAGGTCCTGCATGCTGAGATCGGTCGCCCTCCCCAGCCCGGACCGCATCGCGGCGTCCAGCTCCTCTTCCGTGTTGAAGAAGACCATCGTCGCCTTGCGGTCGGCCATCGCACTGGCGATGCCGCTCTTGTCGTCGCCGTACTCCGAACCGGGGAAGTCGGTCAGCAGGTGCTCCATCACGTTCAGGCCGTGCTTGATCTGGTCGCGGGTCCAGATGTCCGAGACCAGGAAGTGGATCCGCCTCCCGTCCGGTGTCGGGACGTAGGCGTAGCGGTTGAAGTGCTCGTGGAAGATCTCGGGCACGTCGGCCGGCAGGTCGACGATGCCGTCCGGCGAACCCGACGTGTCGATGTCGGGCAGGGTGACGAGTTCTTGCGGCGCGCATGAGACCGCCAGCAGCGCGAGAACCGCAATCAGAACGCATGTGCGAGTCAGCTTCATCTGTTTCTCCTACTGTTCCAGTTGGACGGTCCCGTCGCTGAACTGCAGGGACTCCACGCCCCGCAGCGTGTCGACGCCGTCCCGGTCCACCTGCGAGTCGGTCACCGTCGTTCCGTCCGCGTCGGTGATCACTTCGTAGTCGGCCGCGGGCCCGCTGAAGACCGCCGTGTCGCTGCCGTCGCCGCCGTTCAGCGTGTCGTTGCCGCCGCCGCCCTCCAGCACGTTCGCTCCGGCGTTGCCGGTCAGCACGTTGTCGTGAGCGTTGCCTTGCAGGTCCGCGTCGCCGTCCCCCGTCAGCGCGACGTTTCGCAGATGCTGCGTCTTCATCGTGTAACGCGCATCCGGATCGAACGTCATCGAGAACGTCCCACTGAAGTCCAGCGGCAGTTCCGGCGTGTAGGTCAGGTGCGGCCCCACGAAGTTCGTGACCAGCGCGTAGCCGAGCGGATCCTCCTCCGGCATGGCCGCCCGGCTGCCGGCGAAGTACTGCCCGAAGTGCGAGTAGCCCTCGGGAATCTCGTCCGGCTCGATCGGACGCCCCTCGTACACGGTCGGCGGCACCGTCCAGAGGTCGTAGTAGTTGTCGATCAGGGCGCCCACGTACTCGTTCGGATGGTCGTCCGGCACGTCCCGGGGCCATGCGTACCAGCCCTTCTCCGCCGCAGCGTCGTTCGCGGTTCTCATCTCGGCGATCATCTCCGGCAACGTCGGCTTGATCCCGTAGTCGTGGATCAGGTGCCAGATCTCCTCGTAGGCCGCGTCGCGGGTGACGTGGCCCATGTAGTCCGCGTCGCCTGGAGCCGGACACTCGTTCGCCCGCAGGTCCTGCATGCTGAGGTCGGTCGCGTCGGGAAGCCCCTCGCTCATCGCCTGGCGCATGTCAGGCTCGTTGTCGAAGAAGACCATCGTCGCCTTGCGATCCGCCATGGCGGCGGCGATTCCGCTCTTGTCGTCGCCGTAGACCGAGCCAGGGTGATCCGCCAGCAGATGCTCCATCACGTTGACGCCGTGCTTGATCTGGTCGCGGGTCCAGCCCGCCGAGATCAGAAAGTGGATCCGCCTGCCGTCCGGCGTCGGGAACCAGGTGTACCGGTCGAAGTACTTGTGAAACACCTCGGGCACGTCGGCCGGGAGATCGACGATGCCGTCGGGCGAGCCGGAGGTGTCGATTTCGGGCAGGGTGACGAGTTCGCGCGGGCCGCAGGCGGCCAGCAGAAGGGCCGCAACCGCGATCAGAGCCGCCATCCGAATCAGCCTCATCTGCTTCTCCCTCTCAGTCCTGCAGGTACAGCTCCCAGAAGCTGGCCTGGCCCTCATCCTGCGAGCGGTTCACGATCTTGCCGTTCTTGATCACCATGGAAAGGCTGCGCAGGTGCGAGATGTGTTCGAGCGGGTTCTTCTCGAGCACGATCAGGTCGGCGAGCTTGCCGGCTTCGACCGTGCCCAGGTCGTCCAGCATGCCCATCATCTCGGCGCTGTTGCGCGTCGCCGCCTGGATGGCGCCCATCGCCGGGATGCCGTGGAAGACGAACTGCTCGATCTCGAGAATGCCGATCTCCGAGATCGGGTTCGAGTCGCTACCGGTCGTCAGCCGCACGCCCGCGGCGTAGGCCTTGTTGATCACGTCGCGGGCCAGCTCCGCCCGCTCCTGGCTCCGCTCGTCGGCGTGGGAAACCCGCACCCGACCTTCGACGACCTCCGGCGCGGCAACGTAGCCGGCTTCCCGGATCAGCCTCTCCCGCTCGGCGATGAACTCGGCGCTCAGGTTGCACTGGATCGTGGGGTCGAGGAAGGTCCCCGCCTCGGCCATCATCCGGATCGTGTCGTCGGAGAGGTCGTTGCCGTGCTCGATGCTCTCGGCACCCGCCATCACCGCGATCCGGGTTGTCTCGTCCCCGGCGTGGACGGTGACCGGAACGCCGTGCCGGTGGGCTTCCTCGATCCCCGCGATCAACTCCTCCGGCGGCATCCGGCTGCCCAGGAACTTGATGAGCTGGGCGCCGTTCGCGATGTTGTCGGCGACGATTGCCCGGATGCCCTCCGGTCCCTTGCCGGTCCGCACCAGCCAGTCCGTGTCGCCGTCGGTCGAGAGCGGCGGGGCGCCGGCGACGATCCGCGGCCCGACGAAGACGCCGGAGTCGAAGGCCTTCTTCCAGGCGACGTCCATGAAGTCCCGCTCGCCGGTGATCCGCAGCGTCGTGAAGCCCGCCTTCAGTGCGTCCATCGCGTTGCGGCCGGCGCGGGTCATCGCCCGCAGCAGCGGCTCGTCCGGCAGCAGGCCCTTCGGATCCGGCAGCAGGTCGCCGAGGTGGGAGTGGTTGTTCCACAGGCCCGGGAGAACGTAGGCGCCGCCGAGGTCGAACACCCGGGCGTCGTCGCCGGGGTCGGGCGCCGACGACGACGGCGTGTGGATCGCGGTGATCCGGTTGCCCTCGATGACCACCGCGGCGTCCTCGATCGGCGGCGCGCCGGTGGCGTCGATGACCGTGGCGTTGGTGAGGACAGTCGTCTGGGCGACGGCCCCGATCGGCAGCAGCAGAACGAGAGCTACCAGAACAACTCCGCGGTTCCAGTTCGTCTTCCGCTTCATCCCTCGCCCTCCTGCGATCTGTCGATCGCGCTATTGATCCGTTGCCGTGTTGCCGCGCTGGAAGCCGGCCGCCTCCTCCGACTCCGCCAGGAAACCCTCCGGCAGCTCCATCGAGCCGTAGTAGTCCCAGTAGGTCGACGTTCCAAGCTGTGCGTCCAGGTCAACGATGACGCCTCCCTTGAGGACCATCACGGTCTCGCGGATGTTCGAGATGTTCTCGAGCGGGTTGGCCCCCAGGACGACCAGGTCGGCCAGCTTCCCCTCCTCGACCGTGCCGAGATCGTCGAGCAGGCCCTGCATCTCGGCCCCGTTGCGGGTGGCCGCGATGATCGTGTCCATCTCGCTGACGCCGGAGATGACGAACTGCTCCATCTCGAGGAAGCCCATCTCACCGATCGGCATCGAGTCCGAGCCGATCAGCAGCTTGACGCCCGCCTCGGCCGACTTCTTCAGGATGCGCCGCTGTTCGCGTGCGAACTCCGGCGACCGTTCGTCCGCGAAGGCGACCATCGTCCGCAACCGCACGATCTCCTCGTCCTCCGCGTAGCCCAACTCGGCCAGCCTGGCCTCCCGCTCCGCGATGTACTCGGCGCTCAGGTTGCAGATGATCGTCGGGTCGTAGAACGTCCCCTTCTCCGCCATCAGCTCGATCGTCTCGTCGGTCAGCCCGTAGCCGTGCTCGAGACAGTCGACTCCGGCCTCGACCGCGGCGTACGCCCCCGGCTCCCGGACATGGGAGGTCACGTGAACGCCCAGGTTGTCGGCGGTCTCGACCGCCGCCTCGAGTTCGTCCGGCAGCATCTCGACGCTGAACAGCTTGATCGCCCGGGCGCCGTTCTGAACCCGCCTCCGCACCTCCTTGCGGATCGCGGCCACGCCATCGGCCCCTTCGTCGACCGAACCCCGGTGCCCGGCGGTCGGGCTTACCGGCTCCCCACTGCCGAAGACCCGCGGACCGAGGAAGAAACCCTGGTCGAACGCCAGCCCCCAGGCGACGTCGATGTAGTCCTGCTCGCCCACCGAGCGGACGCTGGTGAAGCCGTGCCGCAGTCCGTCGATCGCGTTCAGTCCCGCGCGGATGACCTTGGACGGCAGCGCCTCGTCGTCCAGGGCGTGGTTGTGCGGGAACATCACGCTCAGGTGCGTGTGCATGTTCCAGAACCCGGGGAGCACCCAAGAATCTTCGAGATCGTGGACGTCGGCGGGGCCGTCAGCTTCGGACGACTCGTACGGACCCTCCGTGATCGAGGCGATCCGCTCGCCCTCGATGACGATCGTCATGTCCTCCTGGACCGGACCGCCGTTGCCGTCGATGATGTTGACGTTCGTCAGGACGATCGTCTG
This sequence comes from Acidobacteriota bacterium, assembly GCA_011525365.1. Taxonomy (GTDB): domain Bacteria; phylum Acidobacteriota; class Thermoanaerobaculia; order Multivoradales; family Multivoraceae; genus Multivorans. The sequence continues at coordinate 168,535 of WTGQ01000002.1, read as the reverse complement.
CGCTGCGAGGCCGGCCGGCAGCAGGCCGGCAAGGAGTATCGGCAGCGCCCGAACCAGACCGGTGCGAAGCGTTTTCATCGAAGGGAAGCGGACCGTCTACTGTACACGGTCGGGGCCGAGGCGTGGCCGG
>WTGQ01000002.1:0-168305 GCA_011525365.1 Acidobacteriota bacterium | reverse complement strand
TGGCCGGCTCCGCTAGTTCGCGGACCAGTACGTCACTTCCACGACCCTGTCCAGACCGGCCACTTCCACCGCCTGCCGGGAACCGTCGGGCCACAAGACCTCGACCCGTGTCAACTCGTCAACCGACGCCACATCGCCCAGGCCGATCGTCACCACCGGTTCGACCTGGCTCTGGTAGCTCCGGGTCGGCATGACGCGACGCCGCTGGACGACCGGTCCGGCCGAGGTCCGCTGCTCGACCTCGACCCAGGCGCCGACCGCGTCCCGGTTCACGCGCTCGCCGTCGCCGCGGAGCAGGAAGCGCAGCCAGCGGTGGCCGGTGTCCTGGTCGTTGCGCAACAACAGCGGCCGGTCGCCGGTCTGCAGCAGCAGGACATCGAGGTCGCCGTCGCCGTCGATGTCGGCGTAGCTCGATCCGCGGCCGACGAGCTCCACCGTCAGGCCGTCTCCCGGCGCGGGCTCGACCGGCACGAAGGTCGACGCCGCGGCGGGCCCCGCGTTCCAGAACAACTGCGGCGCCTGCCGGTACTGCTGGCTGGGCTCGACGACCTCGATGTCGTCCTCCAGGTGGCCGTTGACCTGGAGCAGGTCGAGGCGACCGTCCAGGTCGTAGTCGAAGAAGAACAGCCCGAAGCTCAGCACGCGGCGGCTCGGCGCGCCGATGCCGGCGGTGATCGCCTCGTCGCTCCAGAGCGTGGGGTCGCCCTGGGAGACGTAGAGGGAGGTCATCTCGTTCGCGAAGTTCGCGATGGCGAACGCGAGCTCGCCGTCGTTGCGGAAGTCGGCGGCGTCGGCGCCCATCGCTCCGGTCGCCTCGCCGTCCCGGCCGTAGGCGAGTCCGTAGAACTCTCCCTCCTCGCTGAAGGCACCGCTGCCGTCGTTGACCAGCAGGAAGTTACGCACCGTGTCGTTCGCGACGACGACATCGATGTCGCCGTCGCCTTCGATGTCCACCGGCGCCAGTCCGAGGGTCTTCGCCACCGGCGTGTCCGTCGCCGGATTCAGGATGTGCAGGCCGGCCTCCTCGGAGACGTCGGTGAACACGCCCGATCCATCGTTCCGGTAGAGGTCCATCGTCGTACCGCCGTAGTTGAGCGGCGGACCGTAGGCGCGCCCGACGCCGGTCAACTGGTAGCCGACCTCGATGTCGATCTCCCTTGACCAGCGCACGTAGTTCCCGACCAGCAGGTCGAGGTCGCCGTCTCCGTCGGCGTCGAAGAAGGCGCTGCTGCTGCCCCACTCGGTAGCGGCGCCGGCGACGCCGGCCGCCGCGGTGACGTCCTCGAAACGGGCGCCTTCCACATTGCGGAACAATCGGTTCAGGCCGACCGCCGAGACGAAGATATCCGTCCAGCCGTCACCGTCGACGTCGCCGGCCGCGACGCCCGTGCCGTAGAAGCTGACCTCCAGGCCCGAGCCAGCCGTGCGGTCCGCGAACGTCCCGGCGCCATCATTCTCATAGAGCGACATCGTTGGTCCGGCGGCCGGCCCAGCCTCTGCGTCCGAGAGAACCGCACCCCAGGTCGTCGAGTTGACGAGCAGGAGGTCCTGGTCGCCGTCGCGGTCGAAGTCAAAGAAGGCCCCGCCGGCGCCCATCGTCTCCGGCAGCAGGGCCTCGCCCGCGGCGCCGTTGACATGGACGAAGTCGATGCCGGCCTCCGCGGTGATGTCCGTAAACGGCACCACGGGCACGTCCTGAGGCGTCGCCTCGACGGCGCGCGGCGCGGCCACCGGAATCTCGACCGCCTCTTCCGGCCCGGACCGGAACACGTAGCGGAGCGCCACGACGATGAGCGCGGCGGCCGCCAGGGCCGCCAGCACTTTCAGCGAGCGGGCGAAGACGCGGCCGATGACGGCGTCGTCTTCCGGCGCGAGTTCCTCCTCCGGGACCGATTCCCCGGCCCCCGGCGGCGTCTGCGGCTCCTCCGGCTCCTCGCCCGGGCGATCCGGCCTCAACCGCCGCCTCCGGCAACGCCCGCCCGGCTGCCCTCGAAGCGCTCGGGCCGGTGCAGGTCGTAGATGACGATCGCCTCCGCGGCGTGGTCGGCCGCCGGGTCGGCGCGCCTGGCGATGGCGATCGCCCGGTCGCGGGCGTTGTCGTCGGGCTTGTAGCGCGCGTGAAGCTCGCGATGCCGGACCGCGCTGTCGGAGTCGCCGAGCTGGGCGTGGATCAGGCCGAGGTTGTAGTGGGCCGTCACGTTCTCCGGGTCGATGACGAGCGCCCGCTCGAACGACTCGCGGGCTTCGTGCAGCCGCTCCGCCCGCGCATCGGCCCGGGCCGGGCCGCGCTCCCGCTTGGCGCCCTCGAACAGGGCCAGTCCGAGTTCGTTGTGCAGCCGCACGTCGCGGCTGAAGTCGAAGCCGCGCCGGCGCATCTCCTCGCTGTCCGCCTCGAGGATGGAGCGGAAGTTCGAGATCGCATCGTCGATCGCGCCGTTCTGCAGGTTCACCAGGCCCGAGAACCAGGCCACCGACCAGCTCGGCGCCGGCGGATCGAAGGCCGCCGCGCGCTCCAGCGCCGCGATGGCGTCGTCCCGCACCGTGCCCTGGGCCAGGTAGACGCGCGCCAGGTTGAGCGGACCGTCCGGGCGACCCAGTTCCTCGACCCGCGTGAAGGCCTCGATCGCCTGGCGGAGCTCGCCGCGGCCGGTGCCGCCCTTGCGCAGCAGGCCGATGCCGTAGTCGTTCCAGCGCTGCCACAGCAGCTTGGCGGGTTCGCGGGCGGCCGCCGCGGATGACCCGGCGTCAGCGTCGGGCGCCGCCGCGCCGCCGACCTGGAACGTCACCGAGTCCCGGGCCAGGTCGAGGATCGGCAGTTCGTTCGCCGTCGCCGGACCGTAGATGTGGCGCAGGTAGGTCGTGTCGAACTTGCGGTAGCGAAGCGCCGCCTCCACCGTCAGCGCCGCAGCGCCGCCCGCCGGCGGCACCTCCAGCCGGTAGTGGACCACGTCGCCCGCTCCCGGCGGGATCTGGTGGTCGTAGAGCGGCACGAAGATGTCCTCCGCGTTGCGGCGGTCGATCCGCGCGCCGTCCCGATCGAGCATGTAGACGTTGATGAAGTGCGACCAGGGATCGACCCGGTTGCCCTCGCCGAGGCCGCCGCTGCGGCCGACCAGGTTGCCCAGCTCGTCGCGCACCTCGACGTCGAGCCAGAGCTGGTTCGAGTCCACGGTGCCCTGGGTCAGGTGGTGGCCCAGGCCCAGGGTGCGCACGACGACTTCCAGCAGGTAGTCCTCTCCCGGCTCGAGGGCGGGGACCTCCGGCCGGAGCGGCGCGATCAGCTCGTCCTCGATCGTTCCGCCCGGCTTGACGCCGAAGATGTCGACGTCGACCACGCCCTCGTTGAACTCGCGGTGCGCCTCGATCACCCAGTCCGGAAAGTCGAGGAGGTGGGGAATGCCGGTGTTCGCCGAGGGGAAGAGGTGGTCGTGGACCTGGGTGACGTCCGGCTGCTCGCTCTCCGGATAGCGCCGGGAACCGAAGTCCTCCGATGGCAGCAGCTCCATGTGGCAGCCGTTGCAGTTGGGCTCCGCCCTGGGCGGGTAGTAGAAGCTCGCCACCCCATGGCCCGAAACGCCTGAGAGCAGGTGCGAGTCGTAGTGGTTCTGCCCGCGCAGGAACTTGTAGTGGTTCAGCTCCTCCGGCAGGTGGACCTTGTGGCAGGAGCCGCAGAACTCGGAGGTCGTGTGCAGGGGCTTGAGGAACGTCCGCTTGTGCAACTCCGGCTTGGCCTTGACGAGCTGATGGTTGACGAAGCGGAGCATTCCGGAGTCCGAGAACGCGAAGGGGTAGTGCTGGGGTTCCTCGATCGTGTAGTCGGCGTTGCCGCGCGGGCTGTTGATGTGGGTGATCGCGTGGCAGGACGTGCAGGTGATCCCGGCGTGGGCCGCCGGCTGGTCGATGTCGAAGTCCGGGTCGTCGAAGGCGCCCGAGAAGAAGACGACCGGGTCGTGGCAGCCAGCGCAGAAGCGGGACGCCTGGACGTCGCCCGAGCGCTCGTAGGCCTTGTCGCGCGTCTGCTGCACCGAGAAGCTGTACGCCGGATTGTTGAACGAGCTGAACCGGTGGGCGCTGTAGGCCCAGCGGCTGTGGATGTCCCCGTGGCAGTCCAGGCAGTAGGCGTCGTTGCTCAGCGCGTGTTCCGGGATGAAGCCGCCGCTCGCAGTGCGCGCCAGCGACGGGAAGAAGTACTGCTCGCCCGACGCCGGACCCTCCACGTTCCAGGCCCGCGGGTCCTGGAACTGGAGCACCAGGGCCACGCCCACCAGCACGACGGCCGCCGCGGCGACTCGGCCACCGATCCGCCAGTTGATCCGCTTGCCCGCGAGCCGGTGGAGCACGAACAGCCAGACCGCCACCAGCGGCGTCAGTACGTGGAGCCAGTAGGCGACGCCGCGCACCGTCGGATCGTTCACCGTGATCACGCCTTCGATCCGGGTCAGGACGATGCCGCTGAACACGAGGACCAGCGCCGTACCGAAGAGCGCGTAGCCGACCTTCACGGCGCGCCGGTTCGGCCGCGTCCGCGCGTTCCGCATGTGGGCCAGGCCGAACCAGATCACGGGCAGCACGAACAGCGCCCCCACCGCCAGGTGCAGCAGGAACATCGAGATGTAGAACCAGTTCTGGTATGTCTCGCCCGTCGCCGCCTCGGCCACGCGGACGCCGGAGAGGTAGAACGAGTTCACCGCGAGCAGCGCGAAGAGCCCGAAGACCACCCACAGGAGCGGCTTCAGCCGGGGGCCGATGACCGGCCGGTAGCGACGTCGCGGGGGCCGCTGAGCGGAGCCCGCGTCCGCGGTCACGGCCTCGCTCCGGTCGCGGCATCCGACCGCCCGCGGACGGGCGCTCGGACTGCGACGCTGTCGGCGCGAGGACGCGCCGCCAGGGTTCCCGTAAGCCGCACCGCCTCGCGAGCGCCGGCCTCGATCTCTTCGCCGACCAGCCCGTCGAGTGCCCGCAGCAGGCGATTCGTCACGGCATAGCCCGCGCGCCGAATTCGGGACGAGGTCGGTTGCGCGGTCACCCGCACCGCGAAGGCGTATCGCGGCGGCTGGCTCCCGCCCGAGGGGAAGAAGCCGACGTAGTTCACGTGGAACGGCTTGTCCGGGCCGCGCGCGGTCCCCGTCTTCATCGCCACCCGCAGGCGCCGCGGCGCCACCCGGTTCGCGGTACCCCCCGGCGACACGACGGCCCGCATCGACTCGTGGAGCGCCGGCAGCCAGGACGGGTCCAGGACCGCGACCGCCTCCGGGTCGTTGGCGACCGGCGTCCGCGGCGAGATGCCGAGCAGGCCGTCCGCCTGCAGCACGAACCTGGGCTCGCGCCGCAACCCGTCCGAGAGCGTGGCGGCGAACACGGCCGCGCCGAGGGGTGTGATGGAAGCCTCCTCCAGACCGATCGAGAGTTCGCCGAGCCGCTTGCCGGGATGGCGGTACTCGTGCACCACGCCGACGGCGTTCCTCGGCACGGCCTCGCCCTGGGCGCCGCCGATCACGAAGCCGTAGCGTTCGTACTCCTCCACCAGGGCCCGGTCTCCAACGTCCATCGCGAGCCTGGCGAAAGCGACGTTGCAACTGCTGGCCATCGCCGCGGTGAGCCCCCTCAGCCGACCGCCGATCGCGGCGCAGTAGAGACGTTCGCCGTCCATCAGCACGGAGCCGCGGCAGGTCATGTCGGCGATCTCGCTATCCGGGTCGAGGCCGGCCCGCATCGCGGCGGTCGTGGTGATCAGCTTGGCGATCGAGGCCGGCTCGCGCGGATCGAGCACGCTGTCGCCGCGCGCCCGCCAGCGGCTTCTTCGGTTCCTGTTGCTGACCGCCGCCAGCACCGCGCCCGACGGGATCTCGAGGATGGTGATCGCACCCTCCTCCCGCCCCAGCGCCCTGGCGGCCGCCTCGCTCCAGGCCCGGTCGATCGTCAGCCTCAGCGCCCTGGCGCCGGCCGTGGAGACGGCCATCGCCCCCGGTCCGGCGGCGGCCAGGCCGGGCGGCTGAAGTGCCGGAGGCAGCAGGTGAGTCGCGAGTTCGGGCGGGACCAGCCCCGCCGGCAGGTCCTCCTCCAGGGTCAACGAGCGGTCATCGCCGATCGATCCCAGCGGCCGGCCCCGACGGTCGAAGAGCAGTTGCTGGATGCCCGAGGCGTCGACCCGTTGCGCCCGTCGCAGCCGCTGCTCGAAGGCCGACGCGGGCGGCTCGATCGGTGACTCCTCCGCCGCTTCGGCGGCTGCGTCCGCCGTAGCCTCCGTGGCCGCACGGTTCAACCCGAGTTCGACCTCGGCGGCCTCCAGCAGTGCCGGCGGCAGGTGCTCGGCGTACTCGTCGTAGAGATCGGCCACCTCCCGCCAGCGACTCTCTCCGGCCGCCTGGCGGGCAGCAAGGCCGAGCAGTTGCGGCGCCCGCTCGGCGAGAACTTCGAAGTCCCCGCCCGCTATCGCGGCGTCCGCCATCCGAAGGTCGAGGAGCGCCTGGCGCTCGTCCTGCCGGACCCGGAACAGGAGGACGGCCGCCACCGCGAGCGCCAGCACCAGCACCGCCTGGACCCAGCGGCGCGGGGGCCAGAGAACGCGCCACGTCTCCGCAGCGCCGCGCCCAGCGTTCTTCCGGTTACCGCTCATTTCCTCGCCGCGCCTGGAAGGCGGCTCAGAATACCAACTGCACCCACTCTCCATCGATCTGGGTGATCGTCGAGCGCACGCCGGGCAGGATCGACTCGGCGAGCAGGGTGCCGCGCCAGGAATCGAGCTCGGCCTCCAGCCGCGCGACGACGTCCGGTTGATCCGCCGCCAGGTTGTTCAGCTCGCCGATATCCGCGTCGAGGTCGTAGAGCAGGGTGAGCTGGCCGTGGGGCGAGTCGGTCGGCCAGCCGCCCTCCGGCGGCTGCAGACGGCCGTCCCCGCGCAGGTCGTCGGGCCGCAAGTCCGTCCGGTTCAGCTTGATCAGCTTGTACCGCGCGTCCCGGATCGCCAGGCTCGCGCCGGCCCGCCAGTAGAGGTACTCGTGCGGCGCGCCTTCGGCTTCTCCCGTCATGTAGGGCAGCAGGTTCACGCTGTCTTCGGTCTCCGCCTCTTCGCCCGCGGCCGCGGTGAACGTCGCCATGTAGTCGAGCGTGATCACCGGATGCGTGAACGTCTGGCCGCCCTCGACGGCTGCCGGCCAGCTCATGATGAACGGGACGCGGACGCCGCCCTCGTGGTGGTACCGCTTGAAGCCGAACAGCGGCGCGTTCGAGCAGGCGTGGCCGATGTAGCCGGCGCAGCCGTTGTCGCTCGCGAAGGCGATCAGGGTGTTCTCGTACACGCCCTGCGCCTTCAGCGTCTCGACCACGCGGCGCACGCTCTCGTCGAGTGACGCGACCATCGCCGCGTAGACCCGCGTGCGCGGGTCCTCGATGTGACGGTAGCCGTCGACGTACTCAGCCGTCGCCTGCAGCGGAGTGTGCGGCGTGGTGTGGCTCAGGTAGAGGAAGAACGGCTCGTCACCCGCCGTGCTGCGCTCGATGAAGCCGACCGCCTCGTCGGTGAAGACGTCGGTCAGGTAGCGCTCGACCTTCTCCTCCTCGAAGCCGCGCAGGACCTTGTTCCGGCGCTCCGTCGGCCCGCTCTCGCCCCGAATCGAGCCGTACTCGACGCCCGGCAGGCTGGAGTCGATGAAGATGCTGCCGCCTTCGAGCACGCCGAAGTACTCGTCGAAGCCGCGGCTCGCCGGGTGGTGGGGCTCCTCGTGGCCGAGATGCCACTTGCCGACCATGCCGGTCCGGTAGCCGAGCGCCTTCAGACGGTCGGCGAGGGTCGCCTCGTCCAGACTCATGCCGCTCGTCCTGTCGCGCCCGGCCGGGTTGAACTCCCAGCCGTGGCGCTGCTGGTAGCGGCCGGTGATCAGCCCCGCCCGCGACGGGCTGCACACCGGGTGGCTGACGTAGCCCGCCGTGAACAGCACGCCGGTCGCGGCCAGCGCGTCGATGTGCGGCGTCGAGATGATCTCGCTGCCGTAGATGCCGATGTCGCCGTAGCCGAGATCGTCGGCGAGGATCAGGACGATGTTGGGCGGGCTGACGCCGGAGTCCGCGGCCGGAGCGTCGGCCTCGGGCGCGCCGCAGGCCAACGCGAGCGCGGCCGCCGCCACCACTGCCTTCCTCCATCCACGGCGCATCCGAAGAGCGTAACGGACGCGCGCCTGCTTCGTGGGCCGCGGAGTCTGCGCGGCAGAAACTGGGTGCGCCGGCGTCCCCGCCGGCATCCGGCGCAAAGCGCCGGCTTCCGGACGTTCTGCCGCGCTAGGCTCCGCGCTGCCATGACCTCCGCTCTCCCCGCCTCGGTCCAGCGTCTCGAACTCGAAGACCGCGAGGTCTTCCTGGTGGGCACCGCCCACGTCTCGCCGCAAAGCGTTCGGGACACGAACGAGACGATCGAGGCCATCGAGCCAGACACCGTCTGCGTCGAGCTCTGCGAAGCGCGCTACCAGAACCTCGAGAACCAGGAGTCCTGGCGCAAGCTCGACATCTTCCAGGTCCTGCGCGAGGGCAAGGCGGCGCTCCTCCTGAGTTCCTTCCTCATGCACTCCTTCCAGCGCCGCATCGCCCAGCGCTTCGGCATCGAACCCGGCGCCGAGATGCGGGCGGCGATCGCCCAGGCAAGGGACCGGGGCGCCCGGCTGGAGCTGATCGACCGCGACATCCAGATTTCGCTCAAGCGGACCTGGGCCTCGCTCGGCTTCTGGCAGCGGGCGAAAGTGATGACCCAGTTGACCGGCAGCATCTTCGTCGGCGACGACCTGAAGGAAGAGGACATCGAGAAGCTGCGCGACAGCGCCAACCTCACGGACCTGATGAGCGCCCTCGCCGAGGCCCTGCCCAGCGTCAAGGGCGCCCTGATCGACGAGCGCGACGCCTACATGGCGGAGAAGCTCCGCCAGTCGGCGGGCCCGCGCACGGTGGCCGTGGTCGGCGCCGGGCACCTGCCCGGAATCTCCGGCCTTGCAGACGCCACCTGCGACCTCGAGGAACTCGAGAAGGTGCCGGACCCGCCGGTGTGGCCGCGCGTCGTCGCCTGGCTGGTGCCGATCCTGATCGTCGCCCTCTTCGCCTATGGTCTCGTCTGGGGCGACCGGGAGCGCACCGTCGAATCGGTGTACATCTGGGTCGGGCTCAACGGCGGCCTGGCGGCCCTCGGCGCTGCCATCGCCCTCGCCCACCCGGTCACGATCCTGACCGCGTTCGCCGCCGCGCCCCTGACCAGCCTGAACCCCCTGATGGCGGCCGGCTGGGTCGCGGGCCTCGTCCAGGCGCTGCTCCGCAAGCCCCTGGTTGCCGATCTGGAGAACCTGGCCGACAGCCTGGGCTCCGTGCGCGGCTTCTGGAGCAACCGCCTCACCCGCATCCTCCTGGTCGTCGTCCTGTGCAACCTGGGCAGCGTGCTGGCCACCTTCATCGCGGGGGCGTGGATCGTCGGACGCACGATCTGAACGACTGGACAAGCTCTCGGAAGCCGTTTATTGTCGTAAATCTCACCTTTGAAGGTGAATATGCGACAATCTACTGCCCGACAGCGCCTGCTCAACGCCACACTCTGGAGACTCTCCCAGTCGCCGGTCACCGCTCTTCTGGGGGCCCGGCAGGTGGGAAAGACGACTCTGGCCCAGCAGATCGTGGCGGCGTGGGAGGGGCCTTCCACGGTCTACGACCTGGAGGTGCCAGCGGTGCGGGAGGCGTTCCACACGACTCCGGAGCGGCTGCTTCGAGGCGGCGAGGGCCTGGTCGTGATCGACGAGGTGCAGCGCGTACCCGAGCTGTTCGAGATCCTCCGCCCGATCTGCGACGACCCCGACCGCAAGGCGGTCTTCCTGCTCCTGGGAAGCGCCTCCTGGGATCTGATCCGGGGCGTCTCCGAGACTCTGGCCGGACGGATCTCGTTCGTGGACGTGAGCGGCTTCTCTCTCGACGAGGTCGGGGTCGAGAACCAGGACCGTCTCTGGATCCGCGGCGGCTTTCCGTTGGCCTATCTCGCGGAGTCGGACGCCGCCTGCACGCTGTGGATGGAGTCGTTCACGCGCACGTTCCTGGAGCGGGACGTGCCGGGACTCGGATCGAGGGTGTCTCCTGAGGCCCTCGGCCGCTTCTGGACGATGCTCGCGCATGTGCACGGGCAAACCTGGAACGCGTCGGCCCTCAGCCGCTCGATGGGAGTCGGCGTCAACGCCCTGAACCGCTACCGCGACCTGCTGGCCGGGACGTTCATGATCCGCCTGCTCCAGCCGTGGTTCGAGAACGTCGGCAAGCGCGTCGTCAAGGCGCCGAAGGTCTACCTGCGCGACTCAGGCATCCTCCACTACCTGCTGGGGCTGGAGTCGATGAACGACCTCGTTCGCCACCCCGTCTATGGCCCCAGTTGGGAGGGCTTCGCCCTGGAACAGACCCTGATCGCATTCGGTGCCCGCCAGGCGTACTTCTGGGGAACCCATCGGGGCGCCGAACTCGACCTCATGCTGCTCCGCGGCGGCAGGCGCTGGGGTTTCGAGTTCAAGTGCGCGGACGCCCCGAGGACGACCAAGTCGATGCACTCGGTCAGCAGGGACCTCGGTCTCCAACACTTGTGGGTGATCTACCCGGGCGACATGGAGTACCCGCTGACGGAGAAGATCACCGCGGTCCCGCTCAGGAAGATCCGCGAGATCAAGGTGACAAACTGACGACCAATGGCTCTTGACGTCTACACGGGCGCGACGCCCAACGGCTGGAAGATCTCGATCATGCTGGAGGAGCTGCGCGAGGCGGGAGTCGAACTGCCCGAGACGCGCATCCACATGGTCGATCTCTCGGCCGGCGACCAGTTCACGCCCGAGTTCACCGCGATCAACCCGAATCAGAAGCTCCCGGCCCTGGTCGACGACGGTCGTGCCGTCATGGAGAGCTGCGCCATCCTGCAGTACCTAGGCGAGAAGTACCCGACCCCGCTCTACCCTACGGACGAGCGGCGCTGGGACGTGCTTCCATGGCTCTACTGGCAAGCCGCCAATCTCGGCCCGGCCTTCGGCAACAAGCTGAGCTACACGCGCTACATCGACGTGCCCGACGAAGAGAAGGCGCATCCGCTGGAACGATTCGGCAGGGAGTCGCTGCGACTAGTGGCGATTCTCGGCCGCCGGTTCGAGAAGCACCCCTACATCTGCGGCGACACCTTCACGGTTGCCGACATCTCCGTGTTCCCCTGGATCCGCGCGTACAAGTGGGCGAAGGTGGACATCACGACCCAGCCCAAAGTGGTGGAGTGGATGAAGCGCGTTCGCGCCCGCCCGGGCGTGGATCGCGGAGTCGCCTACGGCGTGCCGAAGGACGAAGTCGACAGCTTCAGCAAGGAGCGCCGGGAACGCTACAAGGCACGCGGCGCGCAAATCGCCGCCAACGAGAATCTCCGGACGTCGATCTGATCCAGGGTCTGGAACGCCTGCACCGCGTACAATTCTCGAACTCCCCCGATCGAGCCGGCGATGAACCAGGAAGCCACAGTCCAGCAGGTCCAGCTCATGGGCCACCGGATCCGGCGGCTGCGGCGGAAGAACAAGCTGACGCAGCCGGCCCTGGCCGAACGCGTCGGGATTCCGGCGTCGGATCTCTCACGGATCGAACGGGACGAACTCCGCGTCAGCCTGGACGTCCTGATCCGCATCGTGGCCGAGTTCAACGTCGGGCTCGACGAGTTGACGGGCAAGCCGACCGGCGGACCTCGAGGCAGAGGGCAGCGCTAGGGCGCTCTTCGGCGATTCTTGGGGGATCCTTAGCCGAGACTTGAGGACTTGGCGAGACCCCCTCGGCAGCATCGCTGCCATGGGCCCGGTCAGGAAACGGCGTTGGGCTTGCCGGGACTGGTCCGCGGTGCGCGTATCGGGTTCGTGGCGGGCCTTCGTCCTGGCAGCGGTGACGATCGCCGCGATGCCGAGCGAGGACGCGTCGGCGCAGCGGGTGGCCGTCGTGGCGAAGACCGTGAACACGATCTCGCACGGCTCCCTGTCTCCAGGGGTGGTCCTCATTGCCGACGGCAAGATCGAGGAAGTGCGGGCCGGCACCGAAACGCCGCCGGGCTACGCAGTGATCGACGCCTCCGACCGGATCGTGATGCCCGGTCTCGTCGACGCGCACACCCACTACGGACTGCGCAACGTCCACCTGACTCCGGGACGTTTCGACATGGCCGAGAGCAGCCAGCCGTTCACGCCCCATGCCGATGTCCGCGACGCCCTGGATCCGGACGATCCGGTGTTCGACAAGGTCCGCGGGCTCGGCGCGACGACGCTGCTCGTGCTTCCCGGAAGCAGCAACCTGGTGAGCGGGCTGGGTTGGGCGCTCAAGAACCGCGACGGCGGCCTCGACCGGATGCTGATCGACTCGCGGCCGGTGCTGAAGATGGCGCTCGGCATGAACCCCAAGTCGGCTCACGGCCGCAGGGAGCGCTCGCCGAAGACCCGCATGGGCTCCAGCGCGATGCTGAGGGCACGCTTCGAGGAGGCCGCGAGGCTGGTGCGGCGGGGGGAGCCGAGGCAGGCCGGGGAGGTGGACCGGGAGCTCGAGGTGCTGGCTGCGGCCGTGGCCGGCGAGGCCCTGGTTCACATCCACGCGGTCCGCGCCGACGACATCCTGACCGCCCTCCGCCTCATGCGCACTTACGGGCTAGAGGGCTCCCTCGGTCATGTCTACGAGGGCTACCTCGTGGCCGACGAGATCGCCCGCAGCGAAGTTCCGGTCGTCGTCGGACCGAAGCTCGACGGCTGGTACCGGGGCCGGAATCCGCCACGGCCGGTCGACGTCTCTGGCCGGCTGGGCAAGGCCGGAGTCGAGGTGTCGATCATGACCGACAGTTACGTGCCGGACCTCTTCCTGCAGGCCTGCTTCGCGGTGCATCTGGGATTGGAAGAGGAGGAGGCCCTGCGCGCCATCACCCTGAACCCCGCTCGCGCCATCGGGCTCGCGGATCGGGTCGGCAGTCTGGAGCCCGGCAAGGACGCCGACCTCATCGTGCTGGACGGCGAGCCGCTGGCGCTGTCGACGAACGTCGTCCGCGTCCTGATCGAAGGGGAAACCGTCTATGAGCGTGCAGCGACTGAGTAGCTGGTGCATCCCGGTCCTGGCCGGGATGCTGTGGTCGGGACCCTCAGCCGGTCAGGAACTCGTCCCCGACCAGCCGGCCGGCTGGCTCGTACGCGCGGGAACGCTGTGGAGCGACGGGGACGGTTTCGTCGCCGGCGGCGAGGTGCTGCTACGCGACGGCACGATCGCGGCAGTCGGGCCTGACCTGGAAGCCCCGGACGACGTCGAGGTGATCGACGTGACCGACGGTTTCATCCTGCCCGGACTGATCGAGGCGCACTCCCAGACCGGCCTTCACGGCGACGGTGTCGGCTGGGACACCGACGAGGACACCAGGCCGATCACGGCCGACCTCCACGCGCGCGACGCCTTCTACGCCTTCGCCGCGGACGTGGCGTCCGCGCGACGCTCCGGCATCACCACGGTGCTGGCGACCCCAGGCGGCAAGAACCTGATCGGCGGCAGCGGCGTCCTGATCAAGACGGCGCCGGCCGTCGGCGACGAGAACGTCGTGCGGCAGCCGGCGGTCCTGAAGATGAGCCTCGGCGACGAGCCGAAGCGCACGAACGCGGCGCCCAGGACCCGCATGGGCGAGGTCGCCCTGCTGCGCGAGCATCTGAGCCGCGCGCGCAAGTACGAAGAGGAGCGCAACCAGGCCGAACAGAACGGCGAACGGCCGGCCGTCGACGCCGACTTCGAAACAACCGCCGCGCTCCTGCGCGGAGAACTGCCCGCGCTGGTGCAGGCCTACACGACGAAGGACATCGCCAACGCGCTGCGGCTGAGCGATGAGTTCGGCTTCGACGTGATCCTCGCCTACGCGACCCAGGCGCACCTGATCGCCGGGGAACTCGCACGTCGCGACGTGCCGGTCGTCCTGGCCTCGATCAAGGGGCTCTGGTACCGGTACGAGAAGGAGAGCTTCAGCGAACGGAACGCGGCGCAACTGCTCGACGCGGGGGTGCGCATCGCGCTGCAGCTCGGCGAAGGCAACCCCTACGGCGGCGGCGACCTCCTGTTCAACGCCGGCTATCTGCTCAAGCACGGACTCGCCCGGGAGGACGCGCTGCGGGCGATCACGTCCTGGCCGGCAGAGCTTCTCGGCGTCGCCGACCGGCTGGGACGCCTGCGACCCGGGATGGACGGCGACGTCGTCGTCCTGTCAGGTCCCCCGTTCGATCCCCGTTCCCAGGTGCTCCACGTGTTCATCAACGGCCAACGGATGCCGAGCGAGTGACCGGATCCCGTTCCGCGATCCTCGCGCTCGCCGCCGTCCTGAGCGTCTGCCTGTTCGTGCCGGAGGCTCGCTCCCAGCCGAGCGGCGGCGGCGCCGAGCCGATCACGCTCGAGCTGATCGCGTCAGACCTGGACTGGCTGGGCAACGCGCCCGAAAGGGCCTACTGGGCGGAGGACGGCGCCTCCGTCCTCTACTTCCGGAAGCGCACGGGCGACCGGAGCCGCGATCTCGTCGAGCTCGAGATCGAAACGGGAGAGACGCGCGTAGTGCCGCTCGGGGAGCGGGGAGGCGTCGACGCCGGGGGCGGCAGGCTCAGCCGCGATCGACGCCTCAAGGTCTACGCCCGGGAAGGGGACATCTGGGCCCACGACCTCATCAGCGGACAGAGACGGCAGCTCACCCGCACCCACGAAACCGAGAGCGACCCGCGGCCGCTCGCCGAGGGACGGGTCGCCTACCGCCGGGGCGCTCGCCTGTTCGTGCGAGATCTCGCGAGCGGCCTGGAAGAGGAGCCGTTCGTCCTGCTGCTCGAACGCGACCCCGCGGAAGTCGAGCGAGAAGAAGAGCAGCAGGCCGGGCACGTGGAGCGCCAGCAGCGACGGCTGTTCGACGTGCTCCGAGTCGAACGGGACGAGAGGAAGCTGGCGCGCGACCGCGAGCTGGACGAACGACGCAGGGATCCCACGCTGGCCGATCCCGCCTGGTACCTGGGAGACAACGTCGAGGTGCGCCGCCTCTCGATCTCACCGGACGAACGGTGGCTCCTACTCACTACCGCGACCAAGGCCGCCAGGCCGCGTATGCCGGAGGTGGTCCCGCGCTACGTGACCGACAGCGGCCACGTCGCCCCCGATCCGGGGCGTCCGAAGGCGGAGGACTTCGAGGAACGGGAGGAGACGCTGTGGCTGCTCGACCGCTCCACGCACGAGCGGATCGCCATCGACCTGAGCGCGCTCCCCGGCATGGACGAGGATCCGCTGGCGGACCTGCGGCGAGCGGCCGCCGAGCGCGGCGGGGCGGAAGAGGGTGCTCGGACCGTCGGCGCCGGTGAAGAGCCGGCGGCGACCGCTCCGGAGCGACCGGTCCACTTCTGGAACATCCTCTGGTCCGACGACGGTCAGCGGGTGGCGGTGCAGTTGTTCTCACTCGACTGCAAGGACCGCTGGATCGCCGAGATCGACCTCGAGTCGCGGCGGGTCGTCCCGATCGTGCGAATGCACGATCCGGCCTGGGTCACCCGCGTGTTCCGGGACGTCGGCTGGCTGCGGGACGGTCGCACCCTGTTCTATCTCTCCGAGGAGACCGGCTACTCCCATCTGGTCCTGCACCCGCTCGACGGGGGCGAGCGCCGGACGCTTACCGAGGGGCAATACACCGTCTCGAGACCCACACTCAGCCGCGACGGCCGCCACCTGTACTTCACCGCCAATCGCGAACACCCCGGCATCTGGGAGGTCTACCGCGCCGACGTGTCCAGCGGGGAGGTCGAACGCCTGACCGATTTCGGCGGCATGACCACCTTCGCCGTCTCGCCCGACGGCCGGCGGCTCCTGCTCACGGTGACCCGCTCCAACCGCCCGGCGGAGCTGTACGTGCAGCGAGCCGAGGCCGGCGCCGCCGCGCGGCAACTGACCCAAACGACCAGCCAGGCGTTCCTCGAGACGCCGTGGGTCGTGCCGGAACTGGTGGCGATTCACTCGCCGCACACCGAGCGGCCCATCTACGCCCGGCTCTACCGCTCCGACCAGCCCGCGAGCGCCTCTCCCCGTCCGGCCGTGTTCCTCGTCCACGCGGCCGGCTACTTCCAGAACGCCCATGCGGGCTGGGAACCGTGGTACGCGAGGGAGTTCATGTTCCACAGTCTGCTGGTCCAGCGCGGCTACGTGGTGCTCGAGATGGACTACCGGGCGTCACGGGGCTACGGCCGCGACTGGCGCACGGCGATCTACCGGCACATGGGGGAGCCGGAGGTCCAGGATCTCGAGGTCGGTGTCGACTGGCTCGTCCGCAACCATGGGGTCGACCGCGAGCGCGTCGGCCTCTACGGAGACTCGTACGGCGGCTTCCTCACGCTGATGGCCCTGTTCAAGAGGCCCCGGCTCTTCGCCGCGGGAGTGGCGATCAACCCCGTGACCGACTGGGGCCACTACAACTATCCGTGGACTTCCGACATTCTCAACCCGCCGGATCTCGACCCGGAGGCCTACCGCCGCAGCTCCCCGATCGAGTACGCCGCGGGACTGGAGAGCCCGCTCCTGATCAGTCACGGAATGGTGGACCGCACCGTCCACTTTCAGGACACCATCCAGTTGGTGCAGCGCCTGATCGAACTCGAGAAGACGGGCTGGGAGCTGGCCGTCTACCCGCTCGAGTCTCACGGCTTCGTGCACCCAAGCAGTTGGCTCGATCGCTTCCGGCGCATTCTCGGACTGTTCGAGACGCACCTGGAGCGCTAAGCCCCCGCCGCGGCGTGAGCCCGGGCTGTTCGACGATCCTTTGTGGTTCTTTCGAAGCGGCTTAGAGACTTGCGGACAGGGCGCCGTCACCATGTCATGCATGGCCTCGGCGCAACGACGGGCGTGCGTGGTGCAAGGGGTGCAGTGGAGGGACTGACATGAATCCGAAGCGCCCCGAACTGCTGCTGGTCGCGTTGCTCGCGACCCTGCCCTCCGCCTGCCGACAACAGACCCCGGAGTTCGACGCCGCACGCGCCCACGCCTGGGTCGAGACGCTGGCGGCCGACCAGCTCGACGGCCGGCGGACCGGCACCGCCGGCGGTGACGAAGCCGCGCGGCTGATCGCAGAGGCCTTCGAGCAGTCGGGGCTCGCTCCGGCCGGCGACGACGGCTCGTATCTCCACCGCTTCACCTTCCCCTTCTACCGCTTCGTGCAGCCGGTCCGGCTCGCCATCGACCCGGCCGCTCCAGGCGCGACGCAAGGCGCCGCCGACGCGCAAGCAGAGTCGAGCCCGGGCGGGAAGGAACTCGTCTACGGCGAGGACTACTTCTTCCTCAACGGCTCCTCGGCGACGAGCGGCGAAGCGGAGGTGGTGTTCGTCGGCTACGGCCTGGCCACCCCGAAGCTCGACGAGCTCGAGGGCGTCGACATCCGGGGCAAGGTACTGCTGGCGATCGAGGGCATGCCGCCGCAGAGCAGGCTGGAACGCCGGCTGGCCGCCAACATCAACAAGGCGAAACGGGCTCGGGAGCTCGGCGCCGCGGGCCTGCTCTTCGTCTCCGATCCGGGCGGGCCCGCGGAGCTGGACCGGATGCGGATCTGGGTCTTCCGTCCCGACAACTACCTTCCCGGCTTCTTCCTCGCCAAGGTGAGCGTTGACGTGGCCCAGGCGCTGCTCGACGGCCGGGGCGTCCCGCTGAAGCAGCGGATCGACCGGGGGGAGCACGCGTCGTACTCCACCGGCAGGACGGTGGCCTGGCAGGTGAGCGTGGACTACGTCACCGAGAAGGTCGGAGCGAACGTCCTCGGCCTGCTCGAGGGCAGCGATCCCGAGCTCGCCGACGAACTCGTGCTGGTGGGGGCCCACTACGACGGCGGCGGCGAGGATCCGGACGGCACCATCTACAACGGCGCGGAGGACAACGCATCGGGTACCGCGGCCGTACTCGAGCTGGCCAGGGTGATGGCGGCGGAGGGACCTTCCGCCCGCTCGGTGATGTTCGCCCTGTGGGGCGCCGAGGAGCAGGGGCTCTGGGGGTCGAGCCGCTTCATGGAACAGGCACGATGGCCGCGGGACAGGGTCGTCTTCACCCTGACCCTGGACAACGTCGGCGTCGGCGAGGACCGCTTCCGTCTCTTCGGTGCGCACAACTTCCCGGAGGAGCTCGCGCTGGTGCGGGCGGGCGTTGCGGAGGACCTCTTCAGCCACTTCAGGCTGCGCGGCGCCGGAGGCAGCGACGGCTGGAGCTTCCAGATTCACGGTATTCCCGCGCTCTTCGCCCATGCCGACGCACCGCAGCCCTACGTGCACACCCCGGAGGACGACGCCGGCACGATCTCGCCCGAGATGCTGCGGGTCGTTGGACGCTTCTCCGCGCAGGCGCTGCGCGCGGCCGCCGACGTTCCGGCCGGTTCCTACGACACCTCCGACCGCCTGGCGCGCTACCTGTGGCGCTACGGCGTCGTCACCGGCATCGTCACACCGGGCGACGGGCCGGTCGCCTGGGAGACACTGCGCGCGCGAGGCTTCGATCTCGTGCTCGTCGAGCCGGCCGGCCGGCGGCAGACGGAGGCCCTCCGAGCGAGCGTGCCGGCATCCGTCAGGGTGGTGAGCACGCCGGCCGAGCTGACCAGCCGGGAGGAGGGGACGCCCCTGCGCGTCCTGTTCCTCGGCCCCGGCGAGCTGGAGGAGGCTCCGGAGCTGGTGCGCGTGACGGCGGCGGGCGAACTCTCCGAGCGTCTCCTCGACCCCGGCGCCGACGTCGCCCTCGTGTTCGACGCCGGCGATTCGCAGCCGCGCGAGTTCATCAGCCGGCTGGTCGAGGCCGGCGTCGGACGGGAGCGCGTCGAGGCGCTCCTCGACCGTCTTCGCGGCCATTTCGCGCTGCGCATCGGGGCCTCGTGAGCGCGAAGCCGAACACCCTGGCCATCGCCCTCGCCTTGGCTCTGGGCGCCGGCGGCGCCGGCGGGTCCGCCGCGCAGGAGCCGGGCCACGAGCGGCTCGATGCCGATCTCAGGCAGGCCCTCGAGGACACCGGGAACGACATCCCGCTGTTCGTGCTCCTCGAGGAGCAGTCCGGGCTGGACGAGCGGAGCTGGAGGCGGGAGACCGAATTCCGGAAGGAGACCTGGCGCCGGTCGGTGATCGACGAACTCCAGACCCTTGCCGGCCGCTCGCAAGACGCGCTCCTGGACGAACTCGCAGCCGCCGGGCACCGCTCCCCGGAAACGCACCGCTTCTGGATCGTCAACGGACTCGGCCTCAAGCTCGACCGGCCGGGGATCGAGTGGCTTGGACGATCGCCGCGCGTGGCGAGGGTCTACCTGCGCACCGAGAAGCCCGACGATCTAATCGCCACCGAGGGCAAGTACACGAGGTCCTTCGAGCAGCCGGCCGGCAAAGCCCTGACGATCGATGACGTGCTGGCCCACGAGGAGCTGTCGTGGAACCTCACCAGCATTCAGGCGGACCAGGTGTGGTCGCGGCTCGGGCTCCTCGGGCGCGGCGTCGTGGTCGGGATCATGGACAGCGGCGTCAACTACCGTCACAGCGATTTCCGCTACCACCTCTGGCGCAACGAGGGGGAGGTGGAGCGCAACCTCGAGGACGACGACGGCAACGGCTACGTCGACGACATCTACGGCTTCAACTTCGCCAACGGCAACGGCAACATCGAGGACGACTTCTTCCACGGCAACTCGTCGGCCAGCGTGATGGTGGGCGACGGCCGCGGCGGCATGCTCACCGGCATCGCCCCCGGCGCCCGGTTGATGACGCTGCGCATGTACGACCAGCGCACCCGCCACGACAACCGCATCCTCTGGCAGGCGTTCCAGTACGACGCCTTCGAGGCGCTCCAGTACGCCGTGGCCGAGGGAGCGCACGTCATCAACATGAGCTTCAGTTGGGAGCCGGCGGAGAAACCGCTCGACGCCGCCTGGCGCCACGCCGCCACGAACGCGGTGGCGGCCGGAGTCGTGATGGTCGCGGGGACCGGCAACTGGCGCGGCGCCTATTCCGTGCCGCGGCAGATCCTGCCGCCGGCGAACGTGCCGGCCGTGATCGCCACGGGAGGCCTGATGAAGGACGGCTCCCTGCCGCCGCTGAGCAGCCGAGGGCCGGTGACCTGGAGCGGCGTGCCGCCGTTCGACGACTATCCGCTACCCGAGGGCGTGGCGGGAGTCGTGGCGCTAAGCGCGCCGTGGGGCAACTTCCCCACCGTCCACTTCCGGCTGCGCGGGTACGAGGTCCTCGGCAACCAGGCGGGCAGTTCGCTCACCTCACCCCACGTGGCCGGAGTCGTCGCCCTGCTCCTGGAGCACGAGCCGGAGTTGATGCCCGATCAGATTCGCGAGCGCCTGATTCGCAGCAGTCTGGACATCGGCGAGATCGGCACCGACCCCTACACCGGCGCCGGCCTGGTGCAGGCGTACGACGCCATCATGCTGGGGAGCGTGCCGCTGCCGCGTCTGACGGCGATCCGCTTCCGGCAGCCCGGGACGGGTGAGACGAGCGCTGGGCTGCTCCACCCCGGCAGTCGGGTGGTCGTGGAACTCGATGTCGAGAATCCCGGCGCCCCCGACCGCGGCACCGAGCTGGAGCTTCTCGCCGCCGGCGAAGCGGTTTCGATCCCGCGGCCGCGCCAGCGGCTCGAGGCGCTCGGCCAGCGCCAGACGGTGTCCTTCACGGTGGACGTCACCGCCGAAGCGGAGCCCGGCTCACGAGTCCCGCTGACCCTGGTCGTGAACCTCGGCACGGCGGGGCGCCGGGAACTGAAGTTCGAGCTCCCCGTCTGGGGCAGCCGGGTCCTCCTCGTGGACGACGACGGCGGAGGCTTCTACGAGACGGAATGGACGAAGAGCCTCGAGCGTCTCGGCGTGCCGTTCGACCTGCTGTCCCACTGGCCGGAGCCGCGCGCCCGCCTCCCCGACCTGTCGCGGTACGAAACCGTGGTGTGGATCAAGGGCGAAGAGGCCTACCGGACGCTGTCGGAGACCGAAGAGCGCCTGCTGAGCCGGTTCCTCGAATCGGGGCGCCTGATCCTGGCGGGGCAGAACCTGGCCCGCGATCTGGACGGGCGCGACTTTCTCAACCGGCTGGGCGTCCGCTTCGTTCAGGACCGCGTGCGGCCGGGCCGACTCGCCGGCGTTCCCGGCTCGCTGCTCGACGGCATCGACGTCGCCTTCTCCACCGGCGCCACGCTACCGGACGCCATCGCGGCCACGGGCGCCGGTGAGCTTCTGCTGCCCGTCGAGGAACCGGCTGGCAGCGGAGTCGCCGTCGGCACCGAGCAAAGCGTGGTGATCACCGTTGAGATCGGCGGGGTGGGCAGCAACGCGGACCGCGACCTGCTGGTCTCCCGCCTGCTCGGCGGCGCCTGATCCCCGGCCGGGTCGCCCGGCTGCTAGTGCCGGTACTTGATGCCGAGCTGGACAGTGCGCGGCAGCTTGAACGAGGTCGGCTCGGAGTAGCCGGCGAACGTGATGATCTGGTTCACTGAGCGCACGTTGTCGCGGTCGGTGACGTTGAACACGTCGCCGTAGATCTCGATCTCCTGGTCGTTGCCGAACCTGAACGCTTTGGCCAGCCGCACGTCCCACTGGAACTCGTCGGGCAGGTTGCGGGCGTTGATTCCCTCGGGCGCGATGAAGTACGCGAACGGGGTGCCGATCCGCTCCTCGGGCGTCCACGGCCTACCGGTCCGGTACTTGGCCACCGTGGAGACGTTGACGCCCCACGGCAGCAGGAAGACGCCCGAGGCCTTCAGCGCGTGCTCGACCTCGTAGTCCGCCGGATGCCGTCGCTCGGCCTGACTCTCCGCCTCGACGATCGAGTTGATCACCGTCTCGTTGCGCGCCGCCACCTCCTGGGAGGTGTTGCCCGCCGTGTCCTCGAACGTGTAGTTGACGTTGAAGTAGGCGCCGCCAGAGAAGCGCTTGCGGAACACCACCTCGAGAAGCTGGTCCTCCAGGTAACCGAAGTTGCCGATCAGCTTGGAGTTGACGGGAATCGAGGGATCGGTGGGCACGCCCTCGATCGACCGCTTGTTGATGATCTCGGTCCACACCAGATCCTCGAAGTCCTTGTAGATGTAGTTGGCTCCGAAGATGTAGCTGTTGCCCAGGTCGTACTCGAAACCGATGTTGGCCTGATTGGTGATCGGCGAGTTGAAGCTGTCGGTCAGGAACACGTTGTCGTCCGGCAGCACGTTCGGGTTGGAGCGCGGCATGCCGGTGGCCTTGTCCCAACCGATGCCGCGCGAACGGACCACGGTGTCCTCCTCGGTGGAGAGCAGCGTCGAGCGATCGCGGAAGATCCCGGCGCCACCCCGGATCACCAGCCGCGGGCTGGCGGAGTAGGCGGTGTGGATCCGCGGTGAGAACTCGTGGTTCTTCAGGAAGTCGTCGTAGTCGTACCGCAGGCCGTAGCTCAGGGTCCAGCGAGGGTTGATGTTCCAGTCGTCGAGGCCGAAGGCGGAGTAGGTGTTGAGCGCCACGTTGGCCTGCTGGTCGATCGGGGTGCCGGTCGAGAAGAAGATGAACAGCGACGACGGCGGCGCAACCGGCCCGCTTACCGGGATGACGTTGCCGGCGGCATCGACGTTGTGCGACACGTACAGCTCGCGCGCCGGCACCAACAGGTCCTCTTCGAAGCGCTCCCAGTCGAAGCCGAACTTGGCGCCGTGGCTCTCCGTCAGCCAGGTCACGGTCTCCTTCCACTCGAGCACGTCGAGCTGGGCATCGAGCACCTCGCCGAACGCGCCGGTGACGTAGTAGTCGATGAACCTCCCCGCGTCGTTGACGATGATCGGCTGGTAGCCGTCGACGCCGAGATCGGAACGGCTCCTGCGGTCCGTCTCCCCGTAGCGCAGCAGGCTATGGACGAAGGTCCGGTCGGAGAGGGTGTGGTAGTCGTTGAGCAGCAGGCTGAAGCTGTCGTTGGCGCCGTGCCGCGGCTCGATCTCGTCGACCGAGGGGCGGTTGATCGCCTGGTTGAAGAGTGACGTCTCCTCGTTGACGTTGACGGTGAGGTTCAGGAGGTTGTCATCGTTGATCTGGAACGAGAACTTCGAGGCGAAGCGATCCTGGCTGGTGTCGCTCTGCAGGAGGTTGGTGTCGAGCACGAAGGAGCGGATCTTGGCGAAGTGCGACTCGCCGGGAAGGGCGATGCGCCGGTTGTCGAAGCCGACTTCGTAGTCGTCCCGCTCAAAGCTGACGAAGTACCAGTTACGGCCCCGGACCATCGGGCCCCCGAGCGAGAAGGAAACCTGGGTGCGCCCCAGCGAGTCGAAGGACTCGTCGTCGTTCAGCGACTCGTCCTGGTAGTTCAGCGTGACGCCGCCCTTCAACTGGTCGGTGCCGGCCCGGGTGATGAGGTTGATCACTCCGCCGGAACCCTGCCCGAACTCGGCCGAGTAGGCGGAAGTGACCACCTGGATGTCCGCGATGGCGTCCAGGTTGTACGACTGCAGGTTGAAGCCGGTCTGCAGGCCCACGGTCGGATCGTCGGGGTTCTGAGAGGCGACGATGAAGTAGACGCTCCGGCTGAATCGCTCCGAGGTGCCGCTCAGATCGTTGTTGCGCGCGCCGTCGATCAGAAAGATGTTCTGGTTGGCGCGGGAGCCGGCGATATTGAAGTTCGCCCCGGTCTTGGTGACGCCGGGCAGGAGGTCCACGACCTCCTGGAAGTTGCGGCTGAGCACCGGCAGCCGGTCGAACTCCTCGTAGGAGACGCTGCTCTTGATCGCCGCCTCGGTCGTTTCGATCGCCGGGGCCTGGGCGCTCACCGTCACCGTCTCCCGCACCTCCACCTGCGGCTCCATCTCGAACTCGAAGCGAAGCCGCGCGTTCGGACGGGCGTCGATGTCCTCGTAGACCATCTCCTGATGGCCGTCGAGGCTGAGCGTGACGGAGTACAGCCCCGGGCTGGCGTTCGGGAGCACGAAGTAACCGCTCTGGTCGGTCATGCGTGTGATGCTCACGCCGCGTTCGACGTCCTCGATCACGACGGTGACCCCGGGCAGCGATTCGCCCCCGGCGTTGGTCACGTAGCCCGAGATGCTCGCCGTGTCCGGCGTCGTCTGGGCGACCGCGGGCAGGACAGGCACCAGCAAGAGCAGGCCGGCAGCCAACGCGCGGAGCGGCAGCGGGCGCGGGTCAAGGGGCGAAGAGCAGCGAAGCGGTGAGACCTTCATGGTGCCTCCTCCTGGACAGGGGCCAGCGCGACCTGAGCCTGGCGGGCACGATGACCCTTGAGTTGTCGGGAGCTTCTGTTCTCCCTCCACTACGCTACGCAGCCCCCCGGCGCCAGTCTCAAAGCCGGATCGAAGAAGACTGGAAACTTGTACTAAGGAGTTTCGAAGCGCCGGAGAGGCAGGCCACTCACAGGATCAGCCCGGGATCAGCGAGGCGCCATCGGTCACCAGGTGCAACCGGTCCGGCCGGACCGATTGCTGCCGCTTGCCCACTAGCAGGCGCCGGCCTTCCGGACCGACGGCGAAGAAGGAGTTGCTGTTGGGAACGTCCAGGATCCGGCGCGGCGCTCCCACCCGAAACGGCGACGCCGACTCGATCGTGACCGCCATCAGGGTCTCGCCGACGGCGAAGAACAGCTCGTCTCCCGACGGCGACCACTGTGGAGAGCTGCCGCCCCGGGTCGAGACCTGGTAGCGCGGGCCCGGCTGCGGGAACGGCTGCACGAACACCTCGAAGGAGCCGGCCTCGTTGGAGACGAAGGCGACCCAGCTTCCGTCGGGCGAGAAGCTCGCCTGCGATTCGTCGAAGCCGGTCCGCAGCAGCGGTCGCGCCTCTCCGGCCTCCGGCATCGGCAGCAGCCACAAGTCACGACCGGTCTCCGGGTGAATCTCGGTGTAGGCGAGCCAGCGGCCGTCCGAAGACCAGGAATCGGCCAGCTTGGGGTAGGCGCTGCGGAACAGCAAGGCCTCGGCGCCCGCTCCGTCGACCGGCTTGATGAAGAGGTGAAGCGGTCCCTCGCGGTTGGACGAGAAGACCAGGCTGGCGCCGTCGGTCGCCCACAGCGGCAGCAGCTCGCCCGCTTCGTCGGTGGTGAAACGGGTCAGGGCATCGCGCCGGAGATCGTAGGTCCAGATGTCGCCGTCGATCTCCAGCGCCAGGAACCGGTGGTCGGGCGAGAGTCGGTGGCGCCCCAACGTACCCTCCAGCAGCGGCATCTCCTCGCCGTCCTCTCCGCCGGCCCACTGCAGGGTGCTGACAAGGGCATCCCCGGGCACGTAGGCCAGCACTCCGGCCTCGCTCACCGCGAACTGGCCGGCGCCCCGGCTGAGCGTCATCACGTTCTGCACGATGGGCAGGGCCGGACCGGTCACTTCGGGTCCGTCCGGGTCGAACGGCGCCGCGAAGAGGGAGGCGCGGCGAGCGAAGACAAGCTGCCCGCTTCCCAAACGGCGAGGCTGCATGCCTCCTCCCACCTCCAGGCGGCGCACCTCTCCGGTCTCAAGCGAGAGGCTCGCCAGTCTGAAGTCCTCGACGCCGGCGACGCCCACCGGCTCGACCGTGAACAGCACCCATTCGCTGCCGGGAAGAACCTCGGGCCAGAGGTAGCCGTTCTCGCCGGTGCTGGGGTCGGGCGCCGCCAGCAGCGTCGGGCGGCCACCCTCGGCCGAGACCCGCCACAGCATCGAACGCGGGCCCTTGGCGAACACGATCGTTCCATCGTCCGCCCAACTGGCGCCGCTCACCGGACCCTCGGTGGCCCTGGCCACCTCCACCGGCGGCCCGCCGCTCAGGAAGATCTTCCACAGGCGGCCCTCTTCGTTGAAGTAGCCGACCCACTGGCCATCGGGGGAGAAGAAGGGACCGAAGCCGCCCTCGGTGCCTTCGAGCGGACGCTGGCCGCGGCGGTCGAGGTGGAGGACGAAGAGGCCGTCGCCGCGGTCGAAAGCGGCCCGGTAGACCAGGCGGGTGCCGTCGGGAGAGAGGGCCACGCTGGTCGGGGTGGCGGGCAGGACCGGATGGGGAAGCGCGACCGGCAGGTGAAGCGCCGGGGGCCGAGCTTCGTCAACACCCCGGGCGAGCCAGACGGAAAGCCCGACTCCGGCGAGTAGCACCGGGACGGCGACCGAGAGGACCGCCGGCCTCAGGAGCTTCGGACGGACCGGCCCGGCCGGCGCGAGGGTGAGCACCCCGCGCGAGTCGACGGGACCGACCACTTCGGGTCTGGCGGGCCGGACCTCGGCGTCATCGGCTTCCACGTCGGCGATGAAGCGGTAGCCGCGCCGGTGAACCGTCTGGATGAACGTCGGATGGTGGCAGTCGTCGCCCAAGACCTCCCGCACCACTCCTATGGCTTCGGCGGGAGACTGATCGGTGACCGTGACGTCGTGCCAGACGGCCTCGACCAGCTCGTCCTTGGACACCACCTCGCCGCTCCGGTCCACGAGAACCCGAAGCACGTTGAGTGCGCGCGGCGGCAGATAGAGCTCCTCAACGCCGCGATAGAGGATTCCCGAGGCACGGTCGAACCGAAACGGCCCGAAACGAACCGATTCTGGCCGATGCAGAGAGACGGAGGAACTGGCTACCGTCATGGCCTCCTCGCAGAAGACCCTTCCCAACCATCGGTACCGCCGGGGAACCTCGCTGTGCCACGGGGACACCACCATGCGGTACTCGCTGTCCGCACAGACAGCCTTCCTCGCGTGGCAGGAGTTCAGGACACTACCACAGCGCTGCCACGGCAGTGTGGTCTGCCTCGTTCCGAATCTTGGCTAGCCGACCGCCTCGACCAAGCGCCGTAGCCCCGCTTCGACAGCACCGTCGATGTGTACGGCCAGCACCCGCCGGTCCCGCTCGACCAGCACCTCGTAGTCGCCCCAAGCCTGGGCGAGCTGGACCTGGCCGAAAGTCAGGTCTTCGCCCGGCACCGGGAGGTCGGCGGCCGGCGGGTCGGCGGTGATCTGCAGGAACAGGCCGCAGTTGGGGCCGCCCTTGTGGGCCTGGCCCGTGGAGTGGAGGAAGCTGGGGCCGAAGCCGAGCACGGACGCGCCGCCGGTGCGCCCGGCGACGCTGCGCCGCAGCGTGTCGAGCAGCTCGCAGTTGCGGCGGCTGCGGTCGAGGTATGCCGAAATGGCGGCGTAGCCACGGTCTGGAAACGTCGCGAGGTGGGTGCCCAGGAGCTGGGCCAGCCCAAGCTCGCTGACCTCGCTCAGCCGGACCACGCCGACGGGCGTTCCAGCATCGCCGGCCTTCATCCGCTCCACGTAGTTCCGGGTGACGACCTTGGACGACTCCACGTCCGGCTGGTCGAAGGGGTTGACGCCCAGCAGTGCGCCGGCAACTGCCGTGGCGAACTGCCAGCGGAAGAACTCGCCGCCGAGCTCCGAGGGAAGGTCCGCCTCGATATGCGCGAGTGGCGCTCCCGCGGGCACACCGGCACTCGCGCCGCTGCCCAATGCGATGTCGAGTCGGTCAGGCGCTGACTCCGCCGGCAAGCCCGCCGCCGTGACGGGCAGCAGCAGCACGCCGCCCTTGCCGAGCGACTCGGCGAGGAGCTGCTCGACCCAGGCGACCATCTCCGCGCAGCCGTCCGGCGCATGGAGGTAGAGCTTGTCGCGGCCGCAGTCGTGCGCAGCGGCGAGCAGCAGGCCCAGTTCGACTCCCGGGTTCGTCTCTTCACCATCGTCCGACAGGCGGCACCCGGTGGCCATTTGCCGCGCGCTCAGAACCAGCGGCTCGACATCGATCCCGGCGAGCGCGGCCGGAGCCAGACCGAACGCGGAGAGAACGGAGAACCGGCCGCCGACGTCAGGCTGGCCGAAGACGACCGGGGTTCCGGCAGTCCGCGCTCGCCTTTCCAGCGCTGAGCCTCGATCGGTGATCGCCAGTGCGGAGACCAAAGCCGCATCACCCAGCCGGTCTAGCAGCAGTTCGAACGCCAGCCGGGTTTCGAGAGTACCGCCCGACTTCGACGCCGCTATGACCCGCAGCGCCGACGGATCGACTCCGTCGAGCGCGCAGGCGATCTCGCGAGGGTCCGTCGTGTCGAGGCAGATGAACTCCGCGTCGACCTGGCGAGGCAGCGCCCGCCACAGCAGGTCCGCGCCCAGCGCCGAGCCGCCCATGCCGAGGAGAAGGCACCGCTCGAACGGCGGTCCGGCGAGATGCTCGACGAGCGCAGATGCCCGTTTCGCGAGACGCTTGCCGGCGACGTCGAGGAGCGCCAGGTGGCCCAGGCGTTCGACATCGAGCCAGCCGAGCCAGTCCTCCTCACCCGAATCGCTCCAGAGCGAGGCGTCGCGGGACCACAGGCGGGCAGTGCCATCGAGGTCGCGCCACTGGCGGCGGCGACGCTCCAACGCCGCGATGAGCCTGGAGTCCGCCTCGACTTGCATCACGGTGGCGGATGGTAGCGCCGCCCGCAACGCGACCGGATTCCGCCCTGCGGGCGGATGCCGGCGGGGACGCCGGCGCACCCAGTCAGGGCTCGAAGCGCTCGGCGTAGTTCTCCGGCCCCTCCTCCCGAATGTCGCTGAGCCAATCGCCCTCGTAGGGCCATGCCTCGGGGTCCGCTTCGCTCGGGCCCTGCCAGAAGCGCGCGAATGGACCCTCGGCGCCTCCTTCGAGCGACCAGGCCTGGCGGCGGAAGGACCAACTGTCGGGAACCAGGCGGTGCGCCTCGCGGAAGTGGCGGACCGCCGCGTCGTGGTGACCCTCGAGCTCCAGGTGCGAAGCGAGTTCGAAGTGGGCGTGGCCGAGGGACACGTTCGCGTCGCGCGGCCGCGATCGTTCGATCACTTCGTCCGGCGAAAGCGCGAATCGACTCTCGGCACCCTTCTCAACCCAATCGCGCAGCGCAAGGTGGTAGTCGTCGGTGTCGGCCGGGATCTTCGCCGCCTCCTCCAGCATCTCACCGAAGCGACCGGGAATGGGGGAGCGAGACCCCAGCTTCGGCGCGTCGCCCGTCGGCGGCGCCGGCGCGTTCTCCGCAGGCCGTACGATCGTGCCCGACTCGTCGAGCCAGACCGAACTGGGGATGTTGATCACGCCGAAGACCCTGGCCAGCAGGTGGTGACGGTCGACCAGCGAGGGGTGCTTGGGGCTAGCGGCCTCGATGAACGGGCGGCAGCCCTCGGCCCCCAACGTGTCGAGACCGACCGTGACCAGTTCGAAGCCCCGCGGATGAAGCTCGTCGCGCAGCGCCTGCCACCCGGGCAGGTGAGCCGAGCACCCTCAGTAGGGCGCCCAGGCGTAGACGACGACCTTCCGCCCGCGCAGGCTCGAGAGCCGGAACGGCTTCCCGTCGAGATCGGGCAGTTCGAACTCGGCGTCCTCGGCGGACACGAGCGCTCGCGAGCCGATCGACTCGGGGCCCACCGCCCACACACCGTGCTCCTCGTCGTGTACGACCGGCAGACCGATGGCCTCGGCCACGGCAAGCCCGTCGATCGGGCCCGACGACGCCGGGGCACGGTCGAAGAGAGGCACGCAGGCCGCGCCCTTGCAGGCGCCCTCCGGTTTGAGGGCCCAGCCCGTGCCGGCCTCGAACTCCGTTCTGGACACGTTCCTGTCTGTGAGGATCATGCGTCGAGTGTAGCTCCGGAACAACTCCCACTTGCCGCCTGTTAGTTTTGGCCGATGCTCCGCGCACCTTCAAACGGCCCCACCGAACGGCCGCGAATCGCCGCCACGGCGGGCCTGCTCGTGCTCGCCGGGCTCGCCTTCCTGCTGGGCTCGCGCTGGCAGGGCAACGTGCTTCAGGCGGAAGGCCAGGGCGAGCCGCGGCGGGTGACGCCGAGTTCGGGGCTGCTCCCCGAAGAGCGCGCAACGGTCAACCTGTTTCGCGAGACGCAGCCGTCGGTCGTCTACATCACGACGCAGCGCGAGCAGCGGGTCAGCTTTCTCGGACGTCGCTTCGACCGCGTTCAGGACGGTACCGGCAGCGGCTTCCTGTGGGACGACAAGGGCCACGTCGTCACGAACTTCCATGTGATCCGGAATGCCGACACCTACCAGGTCACCCTCCACGACCAGACGACCTGGCCCGCCACGTTCGTCGGACAAGACCCGGAGATGGACCTCGCCGTGCTCCGAATCGAGGCGCCCGCCCAGGAGCTGCGGCCGATCCCGGTCGGCTCGTCGAGCGACCTGCAGGTCGGGCAATCCGTTCTGGCGATCGGCAACCCCTTCGGTCTCGACTACACCCTGACGACCGGCGTGATCAGCGCCCTCGACCGGGAAGTCCAGTCGGTCGGCGGACGCGAGCTACAGGGGGTCATCCAGACCGACGCCGCGATCAACCCGGGCAACTCCGGCGGTCCGCTCCTCGACTCGAGCGGCCGGCTGATCGGCGTGAACACGCAGATCGTCTCGTCCGGCGGCGCCTGGGCCGGCATCGGCTTCGCGATTCCGGTCGACACGGTGAACTGGGTTGTGCCGGAGCTGGTCGCGCACGGGCGAGTGAACCGCCCGCAACTGGGCGTCACCCTGGTGGAGGGCGCCCGGGTGCGGCCGCAGGTGGACGGTGTGCTGGTCCTGGAGGTCGTCCGCAACTCCGGGGCCGACCGCGCGGGCCTGCGCCCCACCCGACGCACCCGCCAGGGCATCGTCCTCGGCGACGTGATCACCGCGATCGAAGGCCAACCGGTCCAGTCGGTCAGCGACATCCGGGCACTGCTTGAACGGCAGCAGCCGGGCGACTCGGTCACCGTGAGCCTGCTCCGCGGCGAAGAGGAAACCGAGACCGAAGTTCGGCTCTCCGCGCCGCGCTAGCACCCAACTCAGCTAGAGTCGCTGATTCTGTGAATCAGCGCGGTCTCCTCCTGCGAGCGGCACTCCTGCTTGCCCTTCTTTCGGTCTCCTCGAAGATCCCGCTCGCCGAAGCACAATCGGCTCCCGAGCCCGAACGCGGCGACTTCGTCCCGGTGACGGACGCCATGCTCCAGAACCCGAGCGACGACGACTGGCTGATGTGGCGCCGCACGCTCGACGGCTGGGGCTACAGCCCGCTCGACCAGATCACGCCCGAGAACGTCGACGACCTGCGGCTGGTCTGGTCCCGCGGCATGAGCGAAGGGCGCCAGCAGGGGACGCCGCTCGTCTACGACGGCGTGATGTACATGCCGAACCCCATCGACGTCATCCAGGCCATCGACGCGGTGACCGGCGACCTCATCTGGGAGTACCGGCGCGAGCACCCGGAGAACATCCTCCAGCAGGTCGGCGGGCTCGCCGCGAACAACCGGAACATCGCGATCCACGGCGGCCTGATCATCGACACGAGCGTCGACGAGTTCGTCTTCGCCCTGGACGCCGCAACCGGCGAGCTGGTCTGGGAGACGATGATCCTCGACTACAAGACGCATCCGGCGATGCAGAGCTCCGGCCCGATCATCGCCGACGGCAAGGTCATCTCGGGCCGAAGCTGCCTGCCCCGCGGCGGCCCGGACGCCTGCGTCATCGTCGCTCACGACGCGAAAACCGGGGCCGAACTCTGGCGCACCCGCACGATTCCCGCTCCCGGCGAACCGGGCGACGAGACCTGGGGCGACACGCCGTTCGAGGACCGCACGCACGTCGGCACCTGGATGGTGCCGAGCTACGACCCGGGCCTGGAGCTGATCTACATCGGCACCTCGGTGACGTCGCCGGCGCCGAAATTCCTGCTCGGCGGCAGGGAACTCCGGCACCTGTACCACAACTCGACCCTCGCGCTCGACGCGAACAGCGGTGAGATCGCCTGGCACTACCAGCATCTGAACGACCACTGGGACCTCGACCATCCCTTCGAGCGCATGCTGGTCGATACGGCGGTCTCCCCCGACGCCGACGAGGTCGACTGGATCAACCCCCGCATCGAACCGGGAGAGACGCGCAAGGTGATCACCGGCGTCCCCGGCAAGACCGGCGTCGTCTACACCCTCGACCGCGAGACCGGCGAGTTCCTCTGGGCGCGGCCGACGATCCGCCAGAACGTGATCTCCATGATCGACGGCGCCACCGGCGCGGTCACCGAGAACTCGGAAGTCGTGTTCCGGGAACTCGGCCAGGAGGCCTACGTCTGCCCCACCTACATCGGCGGCAAGGACTGGCAGGCCGGCGCCTACAGCCCGCTGACGAACGCGATGTACGTGCCGATGCGCAACTCCTGCGCCCTGATGACGGCGACCCGCTCCGGCCGGCTCCAGATCTACGCCCTGGACGCCGAGCACCAGATCGCGCCCGGCACCGACCTGAGCGGATCCGTCCACGCCGTATCCGCCGAAACGGGCAAGTCGCTCTGGACCTACGAGCAGCGTGCCGGCCTGATGTCGCTCTTCGTCACGGGCGGAGGCCTCGTCTTCGTCGGCGACGGCAACGGCCGGTTCCGCGCCCTGGACGACGAGACCGGCGAGAGCCTCTGGGAGATCAACCTCGGCTCGCCCGTGACCGGCTTCCCGATCACCTACGCCGTCGACGGACGCCAGTACGTCGCGGCCAGCACGGGCAACCGGTCGGCGGCCCTGCTGTCCGGGCTCACGCCGGAGCTGCGTCCCAGCTCGGGCAACAACCTGTTCGTGTTCGCACTGCCCTGACACTCAACCTACGCCTAGGAGGCCCCACCATGGCTGGATACGCGATCATCAGTGTTCAAGTGAAAGACGAAGCCGCCTACAACAGCGCTCTCGAGCAGGTGCCGGCGGTCGTCGAGACCCACGGCGGCCGCTACCTGGTGCGCGGCGGCGCCGCCGAGGCCATCAGGGGCGACTGGAAGCCCGACCGTCTCGTCATCGTCGAGTTCGACAGCGTCGAACAGGCCAGGGAATGGCAGGACGGGGCCGACTTCGCCGACCTGAGAGAGAAGCTCAGCCAGGCCGCCAACACGGATGTCGTGATCGTCGAGGGCGTGTAGGCCTCGCGGCGCAACGCTGCTCAGGCGCTCTTATGTGGCTGGGAGGCAGGGATTCGAACCCCGATTCTACGGTCCAGAGCCGCATGTCCTACCGTTAGACGACCTCCCAGCGGTAGCGGCCAAGCCGCGCAGTTTACCGCGAACGGTGGCGATTGTCCGCCGGTCGCACCCTGATGCACATCAGTCGAAGGCGTCGTCCAAAGCCGGCCGGTGTTGCATCTTCGGCTGCTGTCTCCCTTCGGCGAAGAAGTCGTCCGAGAACTTCCCGGCTATCCCCTCAAGCCCCGCCTTGTGCCGCGTGCCCGGCGCCGGCGGCGTCTCGGGTCCGCCGGCGAAGCATTGGGCCATCCCCATCCACTCGGTGGCGACGGGGCCCACAACCTCCAGCGACGTATCGGCGATGTTGCGGACCTGCGTGACCACCTGGGCGAACTCGACCGCGGCGCCGGTGATCCGGTTGGTCGTCTCGTCCGCGTTCCAGGTCCAGACCTCGCCGGACGGCGCCGTCAGCTCGAGCGCCGGAACGATGCCCGGCACTTCGAGGCCGCGCACCGCGTAGGTCCAGCCGAAGGTGTTGAATCCCAGGAAGACGATGTTCCTGATCCTGTCGGCCTCGGCGCGGTCGAGGCCGAGCACGTCGAAGACCTCCTGGCCGTGGGCCCAGGTCTCCATCTGCCGCGCGGTGACCGAGCTGCGCACGCTCATCGGCGGTCCGAACCACTCCACCCGCCTCCTCGGATCGACCCCTTCGAGCCGCTCGCACATCCTCGGGTAGTACTCGCGCCAGACGTCGTAAACGGCGCGGTTGCGCTTGCCCTCGAACCACTCGTCGGTCAGCTCGCGGAGGTTGAGCCGGCCGCGACGCTCGGCCATGAACTGCTTGAAGCCGTCGAAGGCGGACTGATCGTGGTACGAGGCGTCGGCGGCATAGTTGAAGATGTGGAGATGCGCGACGACGTCGTGGAGAGTCCACCCCTTGAACAGCGTGGCCCGCTCGAAGTCGGCGTCGGAAAGAGGCTCCAGAACCTCGGCGAGGCAATCGCACTCGTCCCGGAAATCGGCGATCTGCTGGAAGCTGCTCATGTCGGCAGCACGGTAGCACCGGAGTCGGCCGGCTCTCTCGCGCCAGCCCCGTCTTCTGTCTGCTAGCCTGCCCCGGTTTCAGGCTTCTGGCGCCGCGTCGTGACCGAGAACAGGAAGTACGACGTACTGATCATCGGCTGCGGACCGACGGGCGCCACGTTGGCCAACCTGCTTCGGGCGCGCGGCCGGTCGGTGGCGATCTTCGACCGAGAGCCGGACGTCTACCCCACGCCCCGGGCGATGGTCCTCGACCCGGAGAGCTGTCGCATCTACACGTCCATGGGGATCCTCGAGAAGCTGATCCCCGAGGACGCCTCGCCGTACGCGCGGAACGAGTTCGTCGACGGGAAACGCCGGCCGCTCATGACGCTCGACTTTCTGCGGGCCCCGAAGCGGTTCGGGTTCCCGATGGGCGGCATGGTGTTTCACCAGCCCGCGCTCGAGCGCCTGCTGCGCGACGACTTCGCGAAGGACGTCGCCGTCGACGCGTTCTTCGGCTACGACGTGTGCGCCGTCGACGGTTCGGGCGAAGCCGCGAAGGTGGTCGCGACGCACCGCGACACGGGCGAGCGCCACGAGTTCACCGGCCGCTTCGCCGTCGGAGCTGACGGCGGCGGCAGCTTCTGCCGCTCCGCGATGGGTTCGGAGCGGGTCGACTTCGGTTACCGGCGCCAATGGATCGTCGTCGACCTCGTCGTCCACGACCAGAAGCTCTTCGATTCCCTTCCGGACGGCTCCGAAATCAGGTGCCGGCGCAACCGTTCCGTTGTGTACTTCAAGGGGCACCACAAGCATGTCCGTTTCGACTTCGAAGCCGGGGAGGCGCTAGCCCGGAACTTCACCGCCGAAGATGCCCTCGAGGCGATCTCCGAGTACTTCGACCCGGCTTCGTGCGAGATCCTCCGTGTTCAGCCCTTCCTCTTCCATGGCTCGATGCCGAAGGCGTGGCGCGCCGGTCGACTGCTGCTCGCAGGAGATGCCGCCCATCAGTCGCCGCCCTTCTCCGGCCAGGGCCTCAACATGGGCATCCGCGACGCCCTGAACCTGGCCTTCAAGTTCGAACTCCTGTTTCG
This sequence comes from Acidobacteriota bacterium, assembly GCA_011525365.1. Classification (GTDB taxonomy): domain Bacteria; phylum Acidobacteriota; class Thermoanaerobaculia; order Multivoradales; family Multivoraceae; genus Multivorans. Next base: position 133,291 of record WTGQ01000002.1, on the reverse strand, counting down.
AGGGCTGGCCGGACCGGCGCTTCTGGACACCTACCAGGAAGAGTGCTGGGACCACTGCGCGCGCCTGATCGAGGGCGCATCGAAGCGGGGCAGGATGATCAGCGCCTCGACTCCGCTCGCCATCGCGAACCGCAACTACTCCTTCTTCCGCGGCCGCAGGAAGAGAAAGACCGGCTTCTCCCTGATGCGGCGCATGACGAACCGGCAGCCCTATCAACAGGGGCTGATCGGAGGGTCGGAGGCCTCCGGAGGACGCATGATCAGGCCCCGCGTGACGACCGCCGGCGGTGAAACCTGGCTCGACGACCTGCTGGGTCCGGAGTTCTCCCTCGTTACGAGCTCCCCGACCACCGGCGCCGACATGGACTGGTTCAGGGAGGTCCTCGGCGGCACCGTCCTCCAGCTCGGCCGCGACCTGTCCGACGCGAACGGTGAACTCACTCGCTGGCTTGGTCGAAACAACGCGTCCAGCGTGTTGATTCGGCCCGACCGCTACGTCTTCGAGACGGGCGATGACGGTTCCAGCCTCTGCCGGTCCCTCAGGCGAAAGCTCGAGGCGTTTCAGAACTGAGCGCTAGATCGCGGGCGAGCCCTTGACCTCACCCCGCGATTCATTCACTGTATGGCCAGCCAGTAAGTCGCCGCCCCGCAACGGCCCTCGAGGAGAACGAACTCATGGCGATCGCCTTCACCCTGAACGGCAAGTCGACGACGGTCGACGCGCCGCCGGAGATGCCCCTGCTCTGGGTACTCCGCGACGAACTCGACCTCAAGGGCACCAAGTTCGGCTGCGGCCGGTCCTTCTGCGGAGCCTGCACCGTGCACGTCGACGGCGAGCCGGAGCGCAGCTGCCGCATGCCGGTGTCGCGCGCCGAGGGCAAGGAGATCACGACGATCGAGGGCCTGTCCGAGGACGGCGCCCATCCCGTGCAGCTCGCCTGGCAGGAGATCGACGTACCGCAGTGCGGCTACTGCCAGGCCGGCCAGATCATGTCGGCTTCGGCGCTCCTCGCGAGCAACCCGGCGCCGACCGACGGCGACATCGACGAGGCGATGAGCGGGAACATCTGCCGCTGCGCGACCTACAACCGCATCCGAACGGCCATCCACCGCGCCGCGGATATCGCCCAGGCTCCATCGGCCACCAGTCACGAAACGGCCACGGGCGCGGGAGGGAGTGAGGCATGAACGCCGTGGACAAGACAGGCAACCTCTCCCGGCGCGGTTTCCTTCACGTCACCGCCCTTGCCGGCGGCGGCATGCTCCTCGGAGCCCGCTTCCCGCTGGACGGCGCGCGCAGCGCCTTCGCCGCCACCGCCGACGCCGAGACGGCGCTCAACGCGTTCATCCGCCTGACGCCGGACGGCATCGCCACGATCATGGCCCAGAACCCCGAGATCGGTCAGGGCGTCAAGACGATGCTGCCGATGCTGATCGCCGAGGAACTCGACATCCCCTGGAGCCAGGTGCGCGTCGAGCAGGCGGACTTCGACGCGACGAAGTACCGCGGCCAGATGGCCGGCGGCAGCATGGCTACGCCGATGCACTACGAGTCGATGCGCCGCGTCGGCGCCGCCGCCCGCGCCATGCTCGTCGAAGCCGCGGCGAAGGAATGGAAGACCAAGCCCGAGAAGTGCACCACCGAGGCCGGCGCCGTCCACTTCAAGAACAAGTCGCTGTCCTACGGCGAGCTGGCGAGCGCCGCGGCCGAGGTCGAGCCGCCGAATCCCCGCACCGTCCCGCTCAAGGACGCGAAGGACTTCAAGATCATCGGCCAGGAGATCCCCGGCGTCGACAACCCGCAGATCGTCACCGGCAAGCCGCTCTTCGGCATCGACGTCACCGTGCCCGGCATGAAGTACGCCGTGTTCGAGAAGTGCCGGGTCCACGGCGGCAAGGTGAAGAGCGCCAACCTCGACGCGGTCAAGGCGTCGCCCGGTGTTGTCGACGCCTTCGTCGTCGACTCCACCGCCACCCGCCAGCCGACCAACGGCGTCGCCATCGTCGGCGACTCGTGGTGGCTGGTCAACGAGGCCCGCAGCAAGCTGGAGGTCACCTGGGACGAGGGGCCGACCGCGTCCCAGAGCACCGGGTCCTTCGACAGCCAGGCTGAAGCCCTGTCGAAGCAGGCGCCCGAGCAGAATCTCAAGAGCGACGGCGACGCGGCCGAAGCGATGGCGTCGGCGGCGAAGACGATCAAGGCCGCCTACCAGTATCCCTTCCTCGCCCACGCGCCGCTCGAGCCGCAGAACACGACGGCCCACGTCCGCGACGGCGAGGCCGAGTTCTGGGCACCGACCCAGACGCCCCAGTTCGCCGGCGGCGACCTCAGCAGGGCGCTCGGCGTTCCTCAGGACAGGATCACGATCCACCTGACCCGCATGGGCGGCGGCTTCGGCCGGCGGCTGACGAACGACTACATGCTAGAGGCCGGCCTGATCGCCAAGCAGGCCGGAGTCCCGGTCAAGCTGGTGTGGAACCGCGAAGACGACACGCGCTTCGACTACTACCGCCCCGGCGGCTACCACTACCTGGAAGGCGGTCTCGACGAGGCCGGCAACCTGACGGCCTGGCGCGACCACTTCGTCAGCTTCGGCCAGGGCCGCAGCTTCGCTTCGAGCGCCAACATGGCGCCGAACGAGTTCCCGCAGGGCTTCGTGCCGAACTTCGAGCTCGGGGCGTCGAAGATGCCGCTCGGCATCCCGACCGGGGCGCTGCGCGCTCCGACCAGCAACGCGATCTCCTTCGTCGTCCAGTCGTTCATCGACGAACTCGCGGCCGAGGCCGGCAAGGATCCGCTCCAGTTCCGGCTCGACCTGCTCGACTCGGCTCCCGCCGGGACCAGGACGGCGTTCGATCCGCAGAGGATGAAGGCCGTGCTCGAACTCGTGCGCGAAAAGTCCGGATGGGGCAAGGCGGACCTGCCGGAGGGCACAGCCCAGGGCGTCGCGTTCCACTTCAGCCACCGCGGCTACTTCGCCGAAGTCGTCCAGGCCACGGTCAGCAAGGACGGCGAACTCGGTGTCGACAGGATCTGGGTCGCCGGCGACGTCGGCAGGCAGCTCGTCAACCCGAGCAACGCCGTCAACCAGGTCCAGGGCGCGGCGCTCGACGGCCTCGGCCAGGCGCTCGACCAGGAAATCACCTTCGACGGCGGCCGCACCAACGAGAGCAACTTCCACAACTTCAAGCTGCTCCGTATCGACCAGGCACCGCCGGTGGAAGTCCACTGGGTGATGAGCGACAACCAGCCCACCGGCCTGGGTGAGCCGGCGTTGCCGCCGGTCCCGCCGGCCTTGTGCAACGCGATCTTCGCGGTGACCGGCAAGCGGATCCGCTCCCTGCCGATCTCGAAGCACGACCTGAGCTGGACCTGACCACTGGGTGCGCGGGTCTTCTGACCCGCTGCCGCCGAAGGCGGCCAGGAAAACGCGCCGCGAAGCGGCGACCACACTGCCGCGTCGCTAGAATCTCCCTGCCGTGCGAAACACCATCACCGTAGCAGCCCTAGTCACCCTGGTCGCCGCGCTGGTAGTGGCCGCGCAGGACGCCAAGCCCTCCCTCGACGGCATGGCCCTCCCCGCCTACACCGCCGACGGCGACCTCATCCGCCCCGACGGCTACCGCACCTGGGTCTTCGTCGGTGCGTCCCTCGGCCTCAGCTACAACGAAGACGCCGCCGAACGCGAAGGTCCTGGCGCCTTCACCAACGTCTACATCCAGCCCGAGGCCTACCGCTACTTCATGGCGACCGGCGAGTTCCCCGAGGGAACCATGCTCCCCATGGACATCTTCCGCCCCGGCTCCCGCGAGTCCATCAACCAGGCCGGCTACTTCGAGAAGGACTTCCTGGGGATGGAAGTGGCGGTCAAGGACAGCGATCGGTACCCCGAAGGCTGGGCCTACCTCAGCTTCCGCGACCGGTCCGGAGGGTTGAGGGAGTCGGCGTCAGCGTTCCCGCGGGAACGGTGCTACAACTGCCACGCGGAGCATGCTGCGACCGACAACGTGTTCACGCAGTTCTATCCGGTGTTGCAGCGGGGGGAGTAGAGGACCAGCCGGCGCAGGTGTTCGCCTTAGCAGGCAACCGCCGGGTTCGCGACACCTGACGCGGAGGCTTGAAGTCCCAAACGAATCCGAACCTACCTCCGCCCGCCATCGGAGGAAGGTGGAGACACCCTCGACGGTTCCTTGGGCCCCGCCAAAGTCGTACGGTTTCAACGATCGATCTGCTCCCTAAGAGCGTCTCTGAGGGCCCTCCAAGACTCAGGGTGCCAAGCGTCGTGGTATCCGAGCTTCGACAACTGCACCTTGATGACAGCGCGAAACAGGAACTCGGCCGTGAAGAAGAACGGGCCGCCGTAGGCGGGGTTCTGGCCGGTGTAGGTGAGGTCCGGCACCGTGCCCTCATGGATGATCGTGTTCCGTGCCGTACCGAACGCCATGAACCAGTGCTCCAGGTCCGTGATGCATGTGCGCTGGACGTGACCACACTTGTCCTTCCAGCATCGTGGATGAACGGGTTCTTCCTCCGGAGACCACACCAAGATCTCGGAGTCCGAAGCCGTCGTGCCGGGCAAGGCCTCGAACGTCTCCCGGAGCCAGCGGGCACTCTGCCAGTTCCTGCTCGTACCTGTCAGCGCTTCAAAGGCTATCTTCAGATAGACGAGACGCTCCGGGTACTCGACGGTTGCAGTGTTCCTCCAGGCTCTCGCGAACCAGTCAACAGCTACGCGAAGGGCATCGGCTTCATGGTTCGCACCGGGTGACCGCAGTGATCCTAGAACCGTCTCGTAGATGCCAGTCAAGATCAGGGAATCCGGGCTGGGAGCCCTAAAGGGCATGTGGAGGTCGACTGGTGGGCTCAGGACCAGTTCGCGATCGTTCGCCCCGAAGGCGACCGTGTGTGTTGCCACTAGGTAGCCAGTCCTCTTGACGACCCGGCCCTGCTCCAGGTCAATGGGCCATACGTGCAAGTCCGCATTGTCGGCTGTCCCTATCGCCCAGCCGCGATCCTGGTTCTCGGGGCGGCTCCGTGGGTTGCGGTCGACGAAGGCGAAGATAAGAGCGAGCTGAAGCGCCCCCACCTCCTCCGGCGACGGCATTTCACCGTCCAGTTGTTGTCCTTCCCTACACAGAATCGCCGGGTTCTCGATCGACTCACTGTCGGTCCCGACGAACTTGCGTAAGAAAGCGATGGCCTGATCCTTGAACCGTGAGTCAGCCCACCGATCCCGAAAGAAGTCCAGTGGTCCCAGTTCCCAGCCGGCGAACGTCACTGGCTCCTCCATGCAGAGGTAAGGGCAGAACAGCAGATAAGGATGTGACACTTCAGTCCCTTGGTTGGTGGGCTATGCGCGCCGCAAGACCGGAGCAGAGTTCAGCTCTGCCGAAGCGAAGTCGATGGCGGCTCGAAGCGATCCGGTCGTGGCAGCCGACGGAGGCTCTATCGAGCCACCAAACACCTGCGGCAGTAGGCGCCTCACCCGCCGCGGAGTAGATGAAGCTCGCGGGCCGACTCCGAGATTCGCTGCCAACGGCTCCCCTTCACCGCCCGCAAGCGCCGGACGGCTTCCCCGAGCGGCACGTCCTCGAGCGGCTCGAAGTCGCGAATGTCGAATCGCAGCAGGTTCCAGTTGCCGTCCTGGTCGCGCTCCCAACGTCCCTCGCCGTGCACGCGGAGGATCGCGCCGAAGAGATGCGGCGCGAGGCGACGTGCTACCTCACGGTTCGCGTTGCAGATGTGGACCTTGTCGCCATCGAGTAGATGGACCGGCACGGTGTCATCCTTGCCTCCCACTCGAACCAGCACGCCGTCGAGTGTTCCTCTCTCGCTGAGTGGACCATACGCGAGTCCGCGCGTCTGTTCGCCGGCGAGGTGATACGTGCGCGTGTGCTTGCTCATGGTCGGGTCGGCCGTCTGAGACTACCGCCGATCCGGAGCGCAAGCTGCTGCGGCGCGGCGCCTGAACCCGCGAGGGGAAGTACTGGGTCCTGGCCCGTCACGCACTGCCGATGAACTTCTCCTCCGTCATCTCGAAGTCATCGGCGAACTCGATTGTCACCTCCCCATCGAGGGAGCCGAGGTCCCGCCGGCCAGCAGGTGTCGACGCCCACGGAACGATCATGGCGACCGGCGTCTTCGATCTCCCGTACAGAACGCCGATGCGCTCGCCGCGACGCACGTCGGCGAGGACCTTCGAGAACCTGGCCTTCAACTCAGCCACTGGAAGCGCTCTCATCGGCCGACTCTGGCGGCCTCACGATCAGGCTGTCAAGCCGCTGGGCACTGCCCCACCAGTCCGCGACCCGCCGCGACCTGCGGTACGCGCTCCACTCGGTCAGCGCCACTCTCCGAGTGGATCCAGAACGGTCAGGAACGGGAACCGCTGGAAGCCGGCATCACGGGTGCAGATACGACTGACGCCGTGCTCGCGCATGAGGACCGCGATGTGCGCGTCGTGCAACACGTTGCCACGCAGGTCGGGCAACTCGGCCAGGGTCTGAGTCAGAACCGCGGAGTGACGTGAGGTTGCCACCAGTAGATCGAACCCGGGCGCTGCAAGAAGCTGCTCGAGGAAGCCCCAAGCAGCCGATGGCCTCCACGGGGACCGGAACACGCGAGAGTGGGTGCTGACCCGCAGGAACTCGTAGCAGACACTCCAAGTGAGGAACGCCGGCGCCGAGTCTCGACGCGCGTCGTCAAGTCGCCTTCGGCAGGACTCACCGAGGTTCGAGTGCTCGTCCGCCGCATGAATGAGCACGTTCGTATCGAAGACGAGCACTCATGCGCCCTCTTCCATCGCCCGATACAGAGCGTCGCGGTCGTCGATGTCGACCAGATGTCCTCCGCTATCCCACGTCGGCAGCGGCGGCAGTTCATCCGGTTCGCTCGCCGGGACTTCTGGCGCGAGCACGCGTCGCAGTCCGGCCTCGACCAGAGCGGACATCGTGGTTCTTCGCCTCGCCGCCTCTTCCCGGAGTCGCTGCATGACGGAATCATCGATGTTGAGAGTCGTCTTCATATGGATAACCATACCAGTCTGACGTCGTCCCGCACCGGGAGGCGGACGTCCCGGGTTCCGTTCCCCTGCCCCGCCGCGGCCGGGAACCTACCCGCTGGCTCGTACGGCACCGCGGGCCCCGTCCTACAGTCCACCACTCGACCGGATCGAGCCCAACGCGTCGGCGAGTGTCTCGGACGGCAGCCAGGCACCGCCAACCATCACGCCCACGGGCCTTCGAAGTACATCAAGCGACTTGAGCGGACTGTCGTCGAGGAGAAGCAGATCCGCAACCTTGCCGACCTCCACCGTGCCGACTTCGCTGTCGGTTTCCAGGAGGACCGCAGCTTCTCGAGTAGCCAACGCCAGGATCCGCCCACGGTCGATACCCGCCGCCTCGAAGTTCGCCAACTCGTCGTGTATCGAGAAGCCGGGTACTACGAACGGATTCGGCGTATCGGTGCCGGGGAGCAGCGCCACCCCTGCGTCGTGGAGCGAACTCACAAACCGCAAACGGTTCGCGCGACCCGCCTCGACGAGCGCCCAGTCTTCAGAATCCATCCGATCAAGTGAACGCCCTACCAGCGACTGCCAGATACGGCGACGTCTAGCACCGACATAGGCCAACGCAGGCTCTGCAAGCCACGCGTCGATCGTTGCGCGCGGCGCAATCGCCCTGTCGGCCTGGATCATCGTTGGGACGATCCAGACCCGAGAGTCCGCCACGAGGCGAGCGGCACGGGCGAAACGGGTCGTGTCGACCGGCATTCCCAGGTACAACTTCGACCAGTGCCAACCGTTGAGGAACGGGGAGTCTTCCGCCTCCACCAGGTCCCCCAACTCCGTTATGTGTTCAATAGAACGGATACCGGAGATCAGAGCATCCTCTACGTCCAGGCCGCGTGGCACGTGTCCCGCTACCGGGAGACCGTTCTCCCTGGCCGTCTCGACGACGACCGAATAGGCCTCGGCTGAGAGGTTCGTGTAGACCTTGATGAAGTCGTACCCCGCTGCCTTCTGGTCGCGTACTGCTCGGCGGGCGTCGCCAGCGGACCCCAACGCCAGATTGTCGTCGCGAAGGGGCGGGTCGCCGTCCAGAATGGGGCCGGCGGTGTGGATCCTGGGCCCGGGCCACTCACGGCCCGCGATTCGGTCCCGCCACTCGAGGATGTAGGGACGGCCGTCCATGTTCCGAACGGTCGTGACTCCGTTCGCCAGGAACAGATCGAGCACCCGCGGATCATCGAAGTACTCGAGATGCACGTGCATGTCGGCGAGGCCGGGCATGAGGTACCTACCGGCTCCCTCAACTACGGTGAAGGTCTCAGGCACGCTGACCTGGTCCCGGTTCCCGACGTGGGCGATTACACCGCTGGACACCAGCACCGTCTGATCGGGAACTGCCGCGACTTCGTTTTCCGCCATGGACAGGACGTTCACGCCCACGAAGGCCGTGTCCCGAAAGACGGCGGAAGTGGCAGACGACGGGAGATCTGGTCCTCCGCACGCAGCCAGCAGAGCACCGAGGCCGAAAACGCTGACGATCGAAGGCGATGACGTGCCCATGAGAAGCTCTCGACCTCTACACGGTTGCCAGCGATCCCAAGTTCCCTACGCGGACCGGACCCGACGAATCTCCGGTCCGTTTGCGGTGTTGAACCGGTAACCACGGACGGCTCGCATCCGTAAGGGAAGCCATGAGCGAAGAGATCGGAAGCACGCAGGGCGTCTTGTCCACGGAACCGACGGGCGAGGCGGCCGTGGCCCGACCCTGGTCGGCGAGGCTCCTCGCCGCTGTCGCGATCGCGTTCGCCGTGTTGCTGCTCTTGTACTTCCCCGACCGAACCGACGGTAGCGGGGCCCTACTTGGCGGGCTTTCGGCGCTCATCGCGGCGATGCTGGGCCTGGCCGCGTTGGCTCAGTGCCGGCCAATGCCTCAGCGGACCTCGGCCGAGCATCTCCGGCTCGCGGCTCTGTCGCTCGGTCTGGGCGTCGCTTTCGGCGTTGCGAATCTGGGTGCCAACTACGGCATGGCAACAGCGGATTCGGCCATCTACGAGCAGATGGTCGTGCGTTGGTCTGAGTTCTCTTCTCTGTCAGTTGTCGTCAAGGGGCCGATCATGGAGGAGATTGTCTTCCGGCTCGGCCTGCTGAGTGGCCTGGCTTGGCTCACCGCTCGCTTCACAGACAATCCCCGCACCATCTTCCGTGTGGCCTTGGGCGTGTCGGCGTTGACGTTCGGCATTGCGCACATCTTCTACGGCGGCGTAGCGGGGCCGATCTACATGATGGGCATGGCCGTGAAGAGCAGCATCGCGGGCCTCCTGCTCGGCTGGATGTTCTGGCGATGGGGCCTCCCCTACTCGATCGTCTGCCACAGCGCGGCAAACGGGATCCACCTCCTGCTGGAGCCGTTCTTCTTCTGATCGCCCCGGCATCGCGCCGCGCAGGTCCTGCTCGCCCCGGACTCCGAAGTCACTCTCGTGTCACAGGATGAGCCGTTTGAGGGCCTGGGCGCGGCCACGGCTGACAGTCGGGGCTCCACCACCCTTCAGAGCCAAGCGATAGCGGCCACTTCCGACGGGTACCACCTCGAGAATCTGATCGAGCCGCACGATCGCGGAGCGATGGACCCGCAGGAACTCGGCTGGGTCCAACCTCTCTTCAAGTTCGTTGAGCGTGCGGTACACGAGGTAACTCTTGTTGCCGGCGTGAATTCGCGCATAATCCCCTTCCGCTTGTATCCAGCCGATGGTGGAGACGGCGACGGGTACGATGCGTCGCCCACGCCCCTCAGGCACGAGCAACCGGTCAGGGCGACGGCCAAGATCACGCAGCAGGCGCGGGACGCCGTCGTCGGGAGCACCTGGCCGTCGGCCCTGCCGCAGTCGCCCAATCGTCTCCGCGAAACGCGTTTCCGTGAAGGGTTTCACGAGGAAATCAACGGCGTTCATCTCGAACGCGCGCACAGCGTAGCGGTCATACGCAGTCGCAAAGACAAGCGCGGGCAACGGCTGGTGTTGCCTGATGTCCTCAAGGACCTCGAACACGTCGCGTCCCGGCATTCGGATGTCGAGCATGGCCGCGTCCGCTCCGCCCTGTTCAAGCGCGGCGGCTAGCGTCTCCACGTCGCCGCACTCGTGCACGATGCTCACACCGCTGCATCGGGCGACGTAGTCCCGCACGAGCTGCCGCGCCAGCACCTCGTCGTCCGCCACGATCAGGCGGAGGCGATCAGGAGCCATGGACAGCAGGTGAGGAGGAGCCACCCAGTGGCTCAGCTTCTGCCGGGAGGTCCAGACTTACCGTGAAGCCCCCGTTTTCTTCCCGGGACATGCTCATCGAGGCCCCGTCGTCGCCATATGTTGCCCGCAGTTGCCGTCGAGTCAGGTCGAGACCCCTGCCGCTCGTACCGTGCGAGGCGTTCGGACCGCTCCCGGTGTCGGACACCGTGACGTGAACCCGGGCGCCCTGACGACGCGCCGCGACACGCACTTCGCCCTGCCGCGCGTGCGGCTGAACACCGTGTTTGACAGCGTTCTCGACAAGTGGCTGCAGCAGGAACGGGGGTACGGATACCTGCTCCGTGTCGCCGCCTGCTTCGATGGTGAATCGCAGGCGATCCGCGAATCGAACCTGCTCGATCTTCAGGTAGTCGCGAACCGTGTCCAGTTCACGGCGCAGCAGAACGAGCGGTTCGTCGAGACGGTCGAACCCTGACTGCAGAAACGAGGCCAGCCGTTCGAGCATGGCGCTCGCCCTCGCCGGATCGTGCTCGACGAGCGCCAGGATCGAGTTGAGCGAGTTCAGCAGGAAGTGCGGCTGCAGTTGCGACTTGATGGCGGTCAGCTCCGCGTCCCGGGCCACGAGCTCAAGCTCGGCTTCACGTTGGCGGCGGAGCTGCTCCCGGTCGAAGCTCTGAACGATGACGCCGAGCCCGACCGCCGCCGCGTACAGGAGCGCGCCGCTAAGTAGTTGTAGCGCCCAGCTGTTGGCGTACACGAGTGGCCAGAAGTCCTCCCCGTACAGGAGGCGCGTGTAAGTCACCTCGGCCACGCTCCAGATCGCCAGCGCTACGACCCCCGCGGTGGCATGCACAGACACCGCGCGTAGGGGACGGCGCTTCCAGAGCTCAAGGTAGGCATGCGCCCGGCACACCTGCCAGACGAGGACGCCCAGCACCGCATGACTGAAGACCCCGTTCGGGAACCCGGCCTCGAACGGCGCCGCCGCCGACGCATCCAGCGCGAGCGCCTGGATCAAGGCAGCCGTCATCCAGCCGGCGACAACCAGCCAGAAGCGGTAGCGCTTGTGGGTTCCCGACGGGTCAATAGCCTGTGCCATGTCTACACCTCTAGGGTCGATCGGCGTCATTCAGGGCCGGCAGCAGCACGAACTTCACCCACCCCGAATCGGGTGCCAAGGACAAGGCCGCATCGTACTCGGCGCGGGCCCCCGAAGCGTCGTTCTGTCGAGCGAGTGTCTGGCCAAGCCAGACGTGGGCGTCGTATCGTCCCCAGTTGGGCCACGGTTTGTCCGGCGGCTCGCGCGAGAACGAATCGAGGCTGCGACGAAGCAGGCGCTCTGCTCGGTCGAGGCCACCGCCGAACCTGACCGGCGTGTGGAACGCGCTGATGCCTTGCAGAAGCGTGACGCGCGGGTTGTCGGGCGCGGCCGCCTCGGCGCGGCCGAGAGCGCCTGAGGCACGCACGCCCAACTCGGCCCCACGAGACGGATCCCGCGCGATCTGCAAACCGTAGAGCGCTCCGAGCAACGCGCGAGCTTCGGTGTCTTCCGGATCGTCGTCCACCAGGGCCTCCAGTCGCTCCACGGCGTCATGGAGAAGGTCAGCCTGTTCCTGCCCGGGGACGTCCGTCAGGTTGGCCGACCGCCACGCGACGTAGGCGATCGCGTACTCCACCCGTGCTTTCCCGGGCGCCTGTTCCGCGGGATGAATCAGTTGTCTGAGGAGATCGATCCGAACGGCCCGGAGCTCTTGCCCGGACCCGGCCAGTGCCGCGCGTTCGAGCCGCTCGGTGAGTTCGGCCCACGCGGCCTCCTCGGCTGCGGAAAGTGCCGGCGCAGTCAGCGCTGCGACCAGTGCGACTGCCACGATGTGGGTGCTTGCCACGATTACCTCCTGATGGAAACGCCGGCATACATCGCGCGGGGTGCAGCGTTGACGACCGGCTGCCGCGACGCATAGTCGGGCGCGTAGACGTAGTCGAAGAAGTTGGCTCGTCCGAGGACGTTGTCGACGGACAGGAAGAGGATCACCGCCCCGTCGCCAACCGGTACGAGCCAGCTCGCGGAGAGATCAAGCCGTTCGTAGCGCGGAAGGCGCTCGGAGTTGACGGAACCGAAGACAGGAAGGAAGCCGTCGCCGATCGCCCGGCCACCGACGATCGGGGTGTGGGGTCGTCCGGCGGCCGACCGCCACGAGGCGCTCACGCTCACACCGTGCGAGAGGGGCACGCTGGTGATGATCTGCGCCCACCAGGGAATCTCGAAGTCCGGTGTCCAGGTCCCGTCCGGGAGGTCGTATCGCTCGCGCTGATCGACCGGCGTCCATCGCCGCTTGGCTCGCAGCCAGCTGGCGGTGCCGCGCACCTCGATTCGGCTTGACAGCCACTGGACGAACAGATCGACCCCGCGGGCCGAGCCGTACCCGTCGGCTGTATACCCTCGGACGTGATCTTCGAGGGAGAGGTCGGCGTACTTCTTCACGAACCCCTCCGCCCGAAGGTAAAGGCCTTCCGCCTCACGACCGGTCTCGTATCCGGCGACGTAGTGCAGCGCCCGCATGGGTGGCAGGCGCGCAGCCCCTCGTTCGCTGTCGTAGTACGAGGGGGAGGGGGCCTGGTGGTACACGCCGGCTGCGAGGCGCAGCGCATGCGTGCGGCCCAGACCGATGCGGACGTTGAGCCGTGGATCGATGGTCGTCGCGCGCGCCAGGCCGTACCGATCAGCGCGCGCCCCGATCGTGGCTGACACGGCTCCGACGTGTGTCGTGAGCTCGAGAAAAGTGCCTCCAAACCAGTCGTCGACGGCGGCATCAAACCGGGCGTCACCGGCAACGCCACCCAGGTCGCCACCTCTCACCGGAACGCGTCCCGCGATCGACGCCTCGGTGAGAGAGCCGTTGGCGCCGAGGCGCCACTCGAACGCGCGGGCCGGTGGTGGGCTGAGATCGAATCGCCACGATGCCACGCGGTCCGTGACGGTCCGGTCCAGGATGCCGACATTGGTGCTGCGCTGATAGTCGTCGCTGCCGAAAGACGCCGAGGCCGCCCACCCTCCAAGCGGACCATCCCACCGCGTGCCGACGAACCTGTGAGTCGTCGAGGATTGCAACAGCCCCGTGAACGCGTCCTGCTCGATTCCGACGCCCACCCGGTCACTCTGCGTCAACCCGAAGGCCTTGAGTCGACCGCCTCTTCCCAGATTCCAGGTGAACCCGGCGGACCCATCCCAGCCTTCGGGCGGCGGGTCGAATGAGCGCGGGCTCCCGTTGACCGAGAAGAGGAGGCGGGTGAGGGTTCGATTGAACGCGCCCCGCACCCCGAATCGGTCGCCGATCGGGACGGCGATGGAGGCGGACACACCCGCGAGTCCAAACGTCGCGGTCGTCTGCCGCGTGTCGGGCCGCTCGAGCCCGCGCAGGTCAAGGACACCACTGAGGACGTTGCCGTAGCGGGCGGAGAAGCCACCAGTACTGAAACTGAGCCCCGATATGAGCAGCGGGTTGACGGTGCCCCGAAATCCGCCGGTCGGGGTCTCATTCCGGTAGGGATGGGCGATCACGGCGTCATCGAGCGACACCAGCACCTCGCTGACGTCACCGCCACGCACAAACAGGCCGGCGCCGTCGTCGGGTGCGCTGACGCCCGGCAGTGTCTGGAGGGCTCTGAAGAGATCGGCGTCGGCGCCCGGTGTCCGGTAGACCTGGATAGGTTGGAACAGGAAAGGACGCTCAACCTCTTCCTCGGGTGACGGCAGCGTGGGCGTGACGGTTATCTGCTCCTGCATTGGGCTGAGCGCCAGCACGACGTCGAGCCGCGCCCCGTCGCTCACCTCGAGAACGGATTCATGTGGGTCGAACCCAGGGAGTTTCACGACCGCCAGGTAACTCGTGCCGGACACCAGGGCGATCTCGAAGTGACCCTCGGCGTCGGAAATGGCGACCAGGGAATTGTCGATTTCGACCATCGCGCCAGGCAACGGCAGACCCGTCGCGTCGCGAACGGTTCCGTCGACGTGAGTCGTGCCGTCTGGTTGGATCGGACGCTGCTCAGCGGCGAATCCGTTAAGCGGCAGAGCCAGGAAGAAAACCAGTGCCAGTCGTGTCATGCGCCGTTGGTAGCACGGGGCATGACGCCTGCGAACGCGGTTTTCGGTGAACGCCACCAGGAGTCGCCCAACGACACGTCGGGCGGGATCCGAGGGTCCTGTGACAGAGCTAGAGGGACAGGCGACGGCCGCCTGGGAGGTTGTCCGTGCAGGACGAGACCGGACTACCGCGGCGTGCCGAGCGATCGAGCGTCTCGTCAGTCGTTGCCTACTAGAACCCAGGCTGGCGGCTCATGCCGGAGGCAGCCGTAGTCGGCGGCGCCAGTCGAGAACGGCTGGCTATGGTCCTGATCCAGGAGAACCAGGCGCTTGGAACTCTCGTGTGGCGGAGAGGGAGGGATTCGAACCCTCGGTCCGAGTCACCCCGGACAACTGCTTAGCAGGCAGCCCTGTTCGACCACTCCAGCACCTCTCCCGAGCAGGGGAGTGTAGCAGCGGCGGGCGGCGCCCGGGGGCGGTCGCCGGTCCGGTTGCGGGGCTCTGGTCCGGCATGGAATTCGCTTGACCTCAAGGCGAGCGGGAGTGAACCCGCGCTCAGGAGGGGAGACATGAGTGACACTCGCGGCATCGAGCGCAACCTGTACGAGATCGCCCGTCAACTGGCGGCGCTCCGGGCTGTGCTGGAGCGGATTGAGCGGAGGTTGCGGTAGTCGGCGGTTGGCGGCGGAGGATCGTCGCCGCTTTGCGGCGCGTTTCCTGGCCGCCTTCGGCGGCAAGCGGACCAGAAGGTCCGCGCACCCAGAGAACCGCAGCGGTGTGGCGGCCTTCTCTACATGCAGATGACATGGCGTCACTGCGAGCAGTGGGTTTGCAGTAGAGACTCGCCCACTGGGCAAGGCCGTGCTCTGGGTGCGCGGACCTTCTGGTCCGCTTCCGAGAAACACAGCCGCCGGCCGGAGGCCGGCGACCTTTACCGCGGCGGCCCTGACGTCAGGCCCGCGCCGCGACGTCGACCCGCGCCTGCGCGGTATCCACGCGATCCTTGAGTCCGGCCTGGTCCTCGAAGCTGGCGCGGCCGTACTCCGCCGCCAGCTCGTCGCGCTCGGTTGTGGCGGCCGCGGCGTCGATGTCCTCGGCCGGCTCCGCCGTCTCGGTCAGCACCGTCACCGTGTCGTCCGCGACCTCGCAGAAGCCCGGCGCCACGGCGACGAAGCGCCGCGCGCCGCCGTCGGCCGGCTGGTAGCTGAGCTCGCCGGGGCGCAGCGTGCTGATCAGCGCCGCGTGGCCGGGCAGGATGCCCATGTCGCCCTTGCGGCCGGGCAGACCGACATCCGAGCACTCGATCTCGAGCAGCTTCTCGGCGTGGGTTACGAGGATGAGGTTCAAGCCGGCCACGTTCGTTCGCTCCGCTGGTTCCGTCTCGGCGCCTCTAGGCCGCCAGCAGCTTCTTGCCCTTGTCGACGGCCTCGTCGATCGTGCCGACCATGAGGAACGCCTGCTCGGGCAACTCGTCGAGGTCGCCGGAGAGGATCGTCTTGAAGCCCTCGACGGTGTCCTCGATCTTGACGTAGCGGCCTTCGAGGCCGGTGAACTGGGTGGCCACGAAGAACGGCTGGGACAGGTAGCGCTCGATCTTGCGCGCCCGGGCGACGACCAGCTTGTCCTCCTCGGACAGCTCCTCGACGCCGAGGATGGCGATGATGTCCTGCAGGTCCTTGTAACGCTGGAGCACCTGCTGGACCTGGCGGGCGACGGCGTAGTGCTCGTCGCCGACGATGCCGGGCTCGAGGATCTTGGAGGTCGAGTCGAGCGGATCGATCGCCGGGTAGATGCCCTTCTCGACGATCGCGCGGGACAGCGTCGTCGTCGCGTCGAGGTGGGCGAAGGCGGTGGCCGGCGCCGGGTCGGTCAGGTCGTCGGCGGGGACGTAGATCGCCTGCACCGACGTGATCGAGCCCTTCTTGGTCGACGTGATCCGCTCCTGCAGGGCGCCCATCTCGGTCGCCAGGTTCGGCTGATAGCCGACGGCGCTGGGCATCCGGCCGAGCAGCGCGGAGACCTCGGAGCCGGCCTGGGTGAAGCGGAAGATGTTGTCGACGAAGAGCAGCACGTCGCGGCCTTCGACGTCCCGGAAGTACTCGGCCACCGTGAGCGCCGAGAGACCGACGCGCAACCTGGCGCCGGGCGGCTCGGTCATCTGGCCGTAGATGAGCGCCGCCTTGCTGTCCTTGAGCGCACTATGGTCGACCTTGGTCAGGTCGAAGTTGCCGGTCTCCTCGTAGTTCTCGAGGAAGCCCTCGCCGAAGCTGACGACGCCGGCTTCGACCATCTCGCGCAGCAGGTCGTTGCCCTCGCGGGTGCGCTCGCCGACGCCGGCGAACACGGAGAAACCGCCGCCCTGCACGGCGACGTTGTTGATCAGCTCCTGGATGAGGACCGTCTTGCCGACGCCGGCGCCGCCGAACAGGCCCGTCTTGCCGCCGCGGGTGTAGGGGTGCACCAGGTCGACGACCTTGATCCCCGTCTCGAACATCTCGGTTGAGGTCGCCTGGTCCTCGAAGGCGGGCGCCTCGCGGTGGATCGGCCAGCGTTCCTGGGCCTCGACCGGGCCCAGCGTGTCGACCGGCTCGCCGAGCACGCTCAGCACCCGGCCCAGGGTCGCTTCGCCCACCGGCACGGAGATCGGTTCGCCGAGGTCTTTGGCCTCCATGCCGCGCACGACGCCGTCTGTCGGCTGCATGGACACCGCGCGCACCAGGTTCGAGCCGAGGTGCTGCGCCACCTCGGCGGTCAGGTCGATGCTGCCGTCGTCGTTCTTGACGCTGACCGCGTTCAGGATCTCGGGCAGTTGCTCGGCCGGATACTCGATGTCGAGGACCGGGCCGATCACCTGGACCACCTTGCCGGTGGCGCCGGACGAGTTGTTCGTGTCGTTCACGGTTGCTTCTCCGTTCTCTATCCCTCGAGGGCGTTCGCGCCGGACACGACCTCGATCAGTTCGGTCGTGATCTCGGCCTGGCGCGAGCGGTTGTATTGCAGGGTCAGTGTGTCGATCAGTTCGCCGGCGTTCTTCGTCGCGCTGTCCATCGCCGTCATCCGGGCCGCGTGCTCGGCCGCCTGCGACTCGAGCAGCACCCGGTAGATCTGGAAGGTGACGAAGCGCGGCAGCAGCTCGTTCAGGATCTCGGCCTCGGACGGCTCGTACAGGTAGTCGCGGTGGCCGTTCGCCGAGGCGCCTTCATCGCCGAGGACATCTTCGCGGGCGATCGGCAGCAGGCGCTCCCAGCTCACCCGCTGGCTGAGCACCGAGATGAACTCGTTGTAGACGGCGTACACCGCGTCGTACTCGCCGTCCGCGTACGCCTTGGAGATCTCGGCCGCCAGCTCCTGGGCCGTCGCGTAGCTCAGGTGCTTGAACACGCCGCGGCGGGCGCCGCGCATCGGCGCGCCGCGGTGGGTGAAGAAGTCGGCGCCGCGGTTCCCGAGGGCGAGGATCTCGCCGCCGCCGTTCAGGGCGGCCATCTCCTGCTCGGTCCGGCGCTGGACATGGGCGTTGAAGGCGCCGCACAGGCCCTTGTCGCCCGTGACCACCAGGACCAGGGTCTTGCCGGAGCCGGCCCTTTCGTCGCCTTCACCCTCGTGCGGAGTCAGCAGCGGGTGCTCCACCTCGCCCGCCGCCACGGCAGCCAGGTGCTCCGTCACCTTCCGCAGCTCCAGGGCGTAGGGCCGCGTGGCGAGGATCTGGTCCTGGGCCCGGCGCAGCTTCGCCGCGGCGACCATCTTCATCGCCTTGGTGATCTGCTGCGTGTTCTTCACCGTGCGGATGCGCCGGCGAAGATCGATCAGGCTCGCCATCGTTCGGGCCTACCTCGGAACCTTCCCGTGAGTCCCTAGTTCTCTTCCAGCGCGGCGTCGGGGTTCTCGGCCACGAAGAGCTGGAAGGCCCGGCCGATCGCCTCCATGATCTGCGCGTCCAGCTCATCGCTGAGCTTGCCCTCCGCGCGGATCCGGTCGCGGAGTTCCGGTTCCTCGTTCACGAAGTGCCGGTGCATGAAGTCCTCGAAGGGCCGCACCGCCTCGACCTTCAGGTCGTCGAGCGCGCCGCGGGTTCCCGCCAGAATCGAGAGCACCTGGTCCGCGATCGACAGCGGCGCGTACTGCCCCTGCTTGAGGAGCTCGACGAGCCGCTCGCCGCGCGCCAACTGCTGCAGCGTGACGCGGTCGAGGTCAGAGCCGAACTGGGCGAAGGCCGCGAGCGACCGGTACTGCGCCAGGTCGAGGCGCAGGGTGCCGGAGTTCTTGCGCATCGCGCCGATCTGCGCGTTGCCGCCGACCCGGCTGACCGAGATGCCGACGTTCACCGCCGGCCGCACGCCGGAGAAGAAGAGGTCGCCCTCTAGGAAGATCTGGCCGTCCGTGATCGAGATCACGTTGGTCGGGATGTAGGCCGAGACGTCGCCGGCCTGGGTCTCGATGATCGGCAGCGCGGTAAGCGAGCCGCCGCCGTTGGCGCGCGAGAGCTTCGCCGCCCGCTCCAGCAGCCGGGAGTGGAGGTAGAAGACGTCGCCCGGGTAGGCCTCGCGGCCCGGCGGACGCCGCAGCAGCAGGGAGACCTCGCGGTACGAGGCGGCCTGCTTGGAAAGATCGTCGTAGATCACCAGCGCGTGCTGGCCGTTGTACAGGAAGTACTCGCCCATCGCGCAGCCCGCGTAGGGGGCGATGAACTGGAGCGGCGCCGGCTCGGAAGCCGAGGCGGAGACGACGATCGTGTGCTCCATCGCGCCGTTGTCCTCGAGGGTCTTGACCACCTGCGCGACGGTCGAGCGCTTCTGGCCGATCGCGACGTAGACGCAGATCACGTCGCCGCCCTTCTGGTTGATGATCGCGTCGACGGCGACGGCGGTCTTGCCGATCTGCCGGTCGCCGATGATCAGCTCGCGCTGGCCGCGGCCGATCGGGATCATCGAGTCGATCGCCTTGATCCCGGTCTGCATCGGCTCGGACACCGGCTCGCGATCAACGACGCCGGGAGCGATCCGTTCGAGCGGGTAGCTGTCGGCTGCTTCAATGGGCCCCTTACCGTCGACCGGGTTGCCGAGCGGATCGACCACGCGGCCGACCATCCCCGGTCCCACCGGCACCTCCATGATGCGGCCGGTGCGGCGGACCTCGTCGCCTTCGTCGACCAGGCGGGACTCGCCCATCAGCACGGCGCCGATCTGGTCCTCTTCGAGGTTCAGCGCCAGTCCGTAGACGTCGTTCGGGAACGCCAGCAGCTCGCCGGCCATCGCCTGCTCCAGCCCGTAGACGCGGGCGATGCCGTCACCGACGCTCAGTACGGTGCCGACCTCGGCGACGTCGACCTCGGCCTCGTAACCCGCCAACTGGCGCTCGAGGACCGCTGCGATCTCATCGGCTCTTACCTGCATGTTCGTTCCACTCCCCTGATAGGTGGCGCTCCGAGGCTGCGGAGCGTCTCCAAGTCGTGTCGTTTCTAGGCTTCCGCCGCCGCAGTCGCCGACTCGGCGGTCAATCTGGATTCCAGCACGGCCAACTGGCCGCGAACGCTCGCGTCGTAGCGGTAACTCCCGAACTGGGCCACGAAGCCCCCGATCAGGCTCGGGTCGACCCGGGCTTCCAGCCGGACCTCGGCGCCGGACAACTGCTCGAGCGCCTTCTCCAGCCGCGCGCGCTGCTCCTCGTCGAGTTCCTCGGCCGCGGTCACCGTGGCGCTGACCACGCCATGGGCCCGGTCGAGCAACTCGTCGATCGCCTCCAGGATCGCCGGCAGGTGGACCAGCCGGTAGTTGTCGAGCAGCAGCCGCAGCATCCGCTGGGCCAGCGCGCCCGCGCCCTGCATGCCGGCGATCTCGTCGACCACGGCGCGCTTCGTCGCCGGCGGCACGCCGGGATTCGAGGCCATGCGTCCCAGCCTGGGGACTGTCCGCATCGCCTCCGCGAAGGCGCCCAGTTCATCGCGCGGCGCCTGCGCCGCCTCGAGCGAACCGGCGGCGCCCATCAGGGCCTGGGCGTAGGGCCTCGCGTAGCGATAGATCATCGCGCGTCGGCTCCGGCCGAGGCGTCGTCCGCGCGGCTCTCCAGGCTGAGCAGTCCGCGATCGAGGATCCGGCGGCGGGCGGCCGAGTCGACTTCGCGCTCCAGCCGCTCCGCGGCGAGCGCGGTGGCGAGCCGGGCCGCGTGCTGCGCCAGCTCGACCCGGGCGCGCGCCGTGCGGTTCCTGATCTCGGCGCGGGCCTGCTCCAGCATCCGCTCGCGCTCTCTCTCGGCCAGGGCCGCGATCTCCCGCGCATCGCGTTCGCCCTCCTGCCGGGAGCGCTCGGCGGCCTGGGCGACCTCCGCCTCCAGGGCGGCGAGCTGACCGTCGAGGCCGGCGTGCAGCTCTTCCGCGTCCGCGCGCTGGCGGCGGGCGGTCATCAGGCTGTCCCGGATCTGGTTCCGGCGCGACTCGAGCGCGGCGATTGCCATCGGCCCGACCAGGTAGCCGAGACCGCCGAAGAAGACGAGCATGTTGAACCAGGAGAAGACCCAGCGCGGCAGGCCGAGGAAGTGAGTCGCTTCGCCCACTTCGGCACCGAACGCTGCGGCGACGCCGGCGAACAGCGTCCAGAGCAGCGCCAGCGAGGCGACCTTCAGGGTCACGGAGCGCCTCATGAAGGGGCTCCCATCAGCTTCGCCGTCATGTCGGCCGCGAGCCGCTCGGCTCGTGCTTCGAGCGTCCGGCGCTGTTCCGCGGTCTCGGCGTCGAGCGCGGCGATCGCCTGCTGGAGCTCGGCATCCGCCTCCTGGCGAGCCTCGGCGACCATCGTCTCGCGGGCTTCCTGGGCCTCCTTGCGCATCCGGTCGCGGTGCGCGGCGGCCTCGGCGCGGGCTTTCTTCAGCTTCTCGCGCTGCGCCTCGATCCTCGCCTCGACCTCGGCCTGGGCCCGGTCGAACGTCTCCTGCGCCGTCACGATCTCGCTGTCGCGCTCCTTGAGCATGCGCATGATCGGCCGGACGAGGTAGAACCGGACCACCACATAGGTGGCCCAGAAGATCGCCATGATGACCAGGAGGCTGGCGTCGAAATCCACAGCTACTCGTCCCGCGGTCGTCCGGGCGCACCTTCACCCGGGCCTGAAAGCGGCGGAAACGTAACACGGCTGTAAGGGGTGGTCAACGGCCGTTGCGGGCGCGGAAAACGCGGGAAAACCCCCGTGCCTGTTCAGGGAGCCAGCTCGCGCGCAACGCGGAAGTTCTCGCCACTGAACCAGCGTTTCTCCACCGGGCGGCGGAACGCGGAGCGCAGTTCCCTCGGGCCGTCCCGCCATGAGCCGCCGCGGATCACGCGATACGAGCAATCGCCTTCCAGCCGGGCGCTTCCGTCGGAGGGAGCGCCTTCGTGATTATCGTTCCAGCAGTCCTCGACCCACTCCCAACCGTTGCCGACCGCGTCGTAGAGGCCCCACGCGTTCGGCGCGAACTGGCCGACCGGCGCGGTGAACTGAAACTCGTCGCCACAAGCCCAGCAGTTCGCGTGGTTGGCGCCGAACTCCTCGCCCCACGGGTATGGCGTCGTCGAGCCCGCCCGGACCACGTACTCCCATTCGGCCTCGCTCAACAGACGGTACTTCTCACCCGTCTCCTCGGACAGCCACTCCGTGTAGGCGCGGGCATCGGCCCAGGACAGCCAACTCGCCGGGCTCGTGCCTGGACCCTCGAAGTTGTAGCCGGCCCAAGCTCGACCTGGCGCGAAGCGGTTGAACTGCTCGAGCGTGACGACGTACTTCGAAACCGCGAACGGCTGCTCGATCGTGACTTCGCGGACCGGTAGCTCGTACTCACTGCACCCTTCGGCCGAGAGGCACCCCATGCGAAAGGTGCCGGCGGGGACTACGATCATCTCCGGTCCCGGCGCGCCTGAACTCAGGGTGTCCGAAAACGTGTCCCCTGGCTCAAGGGCAGCGCGCTCCTGACTCGCAGGCTGGGCTTCGAAGGCGGCGGCCGCCGCCGCCAGCAGAACTGCCAGGAACGCGGCATGCACGACGGCTCTCTTCATCGGCTGCATCCTCCCTGTCATCAGGATCGGGACCGAGTCAATCTACCGTAGCGGATGCTCCCTCGCCCTGGTCCGGTGGCGAAGGCGGGCACACGACGACGACCGTCGCGTTGTCCTGCCAGGGAGTCGCCCGCTGCTCGATCCGCCGGATGACCGTCCCGGCGATCCGCGACGCTCCCGCTGACCGGTGGTCGCCGCAGATCGCGGCGATCTCTTCGTCGGAGAGCGTCTCGATGCCGTCGCTGGCGAGAACTACGACGTCGCCGTCGGCGAGGTCGACCGCGCCCTCCGCCACGTCGTCGAGTGGCAGGCCCATGACCGCGCTGGTGATCGCGGCGCGCTCCGGATGCAGGGCAGCGTGCATCGCGCTGATCTCGCCGCGGGCGGCCCGGGCGTCGAGTTCACGGCCGTAGGTGTGGAGCGGGTTAACACGCTCCAGGTCGCCGGCGCGCCAGTGGAAGATGAACGAGTCGCCGACGCTGAGCCAGCGGAAACGGTCCCTGAAGAACAACGCGGCCACCAGGGTGGTGCCCATGCCCCGAAGGGACGGATCGGCCTCGATCGCACGCGCCACCTCGCCGTTCGCGTTGGCGAGCGCGAAACGCAGGCGCTCAACGGGCGGTTCCGGGATCAGCGCGTAGCTGCCGACGAAGCTACGGATCGTGATCCGGCTCGCCCGGTCGCCGGCCGGCATTCCGCCCAAACCGTCGGCAACCGCCACGAGTAGCAGCTCTTCGTCTGTGCCGTCGTCGGCCACGACGTGGATGCTCCAGGCGTCTTCCTGGCGCTTGCGCGCGCCGATCGTGGTGGCCGCCGCGAAGTGGCGGCCTTCGATCATGCGTGTTCGGGGTTGTGCACCTAAAGGCACGTATCGGAAGCTACATCGGTCGCAGCTGCGCGGCGCGGTTCGATGCCGCCTCCGGCGGCGGCCGGCGGGGACGCCGGCGTACCCAGTGTGTGGCGACCTTTCTGGCGCGCTAGCCTGACCGCATGGTCCGGCTGGAGTGCGTTCCGAACATCAGCGAGGGGCGGCGTCGCGACGTCATCGACGCCTGCGTGGAGGCGGCTTCGACGCGCGGCGTGCGGGTGCTCGACGTGTCTTCGGACCCGGACCACAACCGAACGGTGCTGACGTTGCTGGGCGCGGGCGGCGATCTGGTGCGGGCTGTGACGGCGTTGGCGGCGGTAGCGATCGAGCGCATCGACGTGGTCGGGCACTCAGGCGTGCACCCGTTTCTCGGTGCCCTCGACGTCGTGCCATTCGTGTCCCTGGAGACCGAGCAGATGCCCGCGGCGGTCGACGCCGCGCTGCGCGCCGCGGACGCGCTCGCCGCGCTCGATCTGCCGGTGTTCCTCTACGGCGAGGCCGCCTCCGATCCAGGGCGCGCCGCCCTTGCCGACCATCGCCGCGGCGGTCTCGCGCGGCTCGGCGAACGGATGGTGAGCGGTGCGTGGCTACCCGACCGCGGCCCGCGCCGGCCGCACCCGACAGGCGGTGTCGTCTGCGTCGGGGCGCGGGCGCCGCTCGTTGCCTTCAACCTGCTGCTCGACACCGACGAGCTCGACGCGGCGAAACGGATCGCGGCGTCGCTGCGCGAGTCCGGCGGCGGTTTGCCGGGCGTGCGCGCCCTGGGGTTCTTCCTGGAGAGTCGCGGGCGGGCCCAGGTCAGCGTGAACCTGACCGACTGCGACCGGACGTCGCTGCTTGACGTCGTCCGGAGAGCCGACGAACTGGCTGCCGCGGTTGGTGTGCGCGTCGTCGAGACGGAACTCGTCGGGCTGGCGCCGCGCCGTGTCGTGCCCGCGGGTGGCGCCGAGGCGCTAAGGCTGCCCGCGCTTTCCGACCGGCAGATTCTGGAGAGCCATCTGTAGACGACGGGGCATGCCGTCGAACGACCCCGACGACATGGTGACCAGGACATCGCCGGGCCGAGCCTCCGCGAGCACGGTCTCGGCCAGCTCGTCGTTCGAACTGCAGGCGGTAGCCGCCGCGCCGAGGCGTTCGATCTCCGCGGCCACCTGCTCCGGGTCGAACCCCTCATCGCCCAGCCGTTCGCGGTGGAACACGGGCGCCAGGAAGACGCGGTCGGCCGAAGCCAGCGACGCCGCCATGTCGGCCGCGAACTGCAGCCTGCCCGCGCTCAGGCTTCGCGGCTCGAACAGGGCGACCAGCCGACGGCCGGGGAAGCGCTGCCGGAGCGCCGCAAGCGACGCCGCGACCTCCGAGGCATGGTGGGCGAAGTCGTCGATGACGACCACCCCCGCCTTCTCGCCGATCACCTCGAGCCGCCGCTTGACGCCCCGGAAGGTGGCGAGCGCGTCCAGCACCGCGTCCCGCTCCAGTCCGTCGGCGCGAGCCGCCGCCCACACCGCCATCGCGTTCAGCGCGTTGTGCTCGCCCCAGACGCCGAGGTCGACCCGCTGCCGCCGGCCCTCTTCCTCCAGCTCGAACGAGATCCCGCGCTCACCCCTCTCGACCGGACCGGCCAGCCGGATGTCGCCCGCCCCGGCCCCGTAGGTCACGACCCGGCACGGGCTCGCCGGCAGCAGTCGCTCCACCGTCGAATAGTCCGCGCAGGCGATCAGGAGTCCCGTCGGCGGCAGACGCTCGACGAGGCCGAGGAAGGCCCGCTCCAGCCCGTCGAAGTCGGGATAGAGATCGACGTGATCGTGCTCCAGGCTGGTCAGGATCACGGTCTCCGGCCGGTAGTGCCAGAACTTCGGCCCGCGGTCGAAGTAGGAGGCGTTGTACTCGTCGCCTTCGATCGCGAAGCGAGAGCCGCCGCCGAGGGCGAACCCCGAGGCCAGACCGATCGGCGCGCCGCCGATGAGGTAGCCGGGATCGGCGCCGGCGCGGGAGTAGACCCAGGCCGCCATCGCCGTCGTCGTCGTCTTGCCGTGACTGCCGGCGACGACCAGCGGCCGGCGGTCCCGGAGGACGAAGCGGTCGAGCGCTTCGGGCATCGACAGCCGCGGCAGGCCGAGCGCTTCCGTCGCCACCGCCTCCGGGTTCGTCCGCGGCACCGCGTTGCCGACGATCACGAGGTCCGGCCGCGGTTCGAGGTGGGCCGGGTCGTAGCCGACCAGCGGCTCGATTCCCGCGTCGGCCAGGATGTCGCTGGTCGGCGGGTAGAGGGGCCCGTCCGAGCCTCGCACCTGGTGCCCGAGTTCCCGGAGCAGGCATGCCAGCGGCGCCATGCCGGTGCCGCCGATCGCGATCAGGTGGATGTCCAAGGCGCCGGCTAGGAGCGCGGGGGCCGGCCCCAGATACTGGCTTCGTCCTTCGCCTTGGCCGGACCGCTGCGGCGGCGCTCGAGCGCCTCTTCCATCTCAGCCAGGCGCGGAGCCAGACAGCTCTTCTGCAGCTCGGTCAGCTCGGCAATCCCGGCCAGCGCCAGGTCGAGGAGGCCGTCGAACTCGGGCCGCGTGAACACGCGGCCCTCCGCGGTGCCCTGGACCTCGATCAGGCTGCCCTCGCCGGTCGCCACCACGTTCAGGTCAACCTGGGCGTCCCGGTCCTCGACGTACTCCAGGTCGAGCAGCAACTCGTCCTGGCAGATCCCTACCGAGACCGCGGCCACCGAATGGACGATGGGCCACCTCTTCAGGTCGCCCTCGAGCAGCATCCTGGCCAGCGCCGCGACGGTCGCTACGTAGGCGCCGGTGATCGAGGCGGTGCGGGTGCCGCCGTCGGCCTGGATGACGTCGCAGTCGACCGCGATCGTGACTTCAGGGAGCTTCCGGAGGTTGACCGCCGACCGGAGCGAACGACCGATCAGGCGCTGGATCTCCGCCGTGCGCCCCGAAGGCCGCCCGCGCGACACCTCCCGCCTCGAACGGGTCAGGGTCGCCCGCGGCAGCATCGCGTACTCGGCCGTCAGCCAACCCTGCCCCTTGCCGACCAGGAAGGGCGGCACCCGCCGCTCCACGCTGGCGGAGCAGAGCACCCGGGTGTCGCCGCACTCGATCAGCGCCGAACCCTCCGCGAACTTCATCGCGTCGAGCTCGATCGTCACCGGGCGCAGGGCGGAAGGCGACCTGTCTCCACTCCGGCTGAAACCGCCGCCTCGATTCGTCACGATGTCTCGACCTCCCTGGTTTCGGTTCCCGGCTCGTCCACGTCGATCCACTCGAGCGTTGCCGACTCGCCGAGGATCCGCTCGGCAAGTTTCGCAAACCGCGGACCGGCGTCCGTGGCGAAGAGTCTCACACTCGCCGGTCCAGGCCCGGCGCCGTCGGCCCAGCCCCGGCCGCGCAGTTCCCGTTCCACCAGTGCGCCGGTCGATTCGGCGGAGTCGACCAGGGTCACGTCCGGGCCGCACACCCGCTCCAGCACGCCCCGCAGCATCGGGTAGTGAGTGCAGCCGAGCAGCAGCGTGTCGATCCCCTCGGCCAGCAGCGGTTCGAGATAGCGGGCCACGATGCGCCCGGTGATCTCGTCCTCCTCCCAGCCTTCCTCGACCAGCGGAACGAGCAGCGGACAGGCCCGCTGACTGACGCGGAGGCTCGGGTCGAGGCGGCGGATCGCCTCTTCGTAGGCGCCCGACCGCACCGTCGACTCGGTGGCGATGACGCCGATGTGGCGGCTCGCCGCCGCCACCGCGGCCGAGGCGCCCGGCTCCAGCACGCCCCAGTGCGGCGCGCTCACGACCAGGTCGTCGAGCGCCATGGCGGAGGCCGTGTTGCAGGCGACGACCAGGGCGTCGACCTGCCGGCGCTCCAGAAAGTCGACGTTCGTCTGGGAGTAGCGGAGCACGGTCCGCCGCGACTTGGTGCCGTAGGGCAGGCGGGCGGTATCGCCGAGGTAGAGGATGGCGGCGCCGGGCAGATGGCGACGGAGCGCGGCGACCACGGTCAGGCCGCCAACGCCCGAGTCGAAGACGCCGATCAGGGGCTGTGCTCCGGGCATCGCTCAGAAGTCCGCGGAAGGCTCAGCGTTCCGGTCGAGGTCGGGCAGCAGCGGCCGGCTTGTGTCGACGTGGCCGGCGAAGGTCAGACGCTGCTCGCCGTTCCACATCAGCACGACGCGCTCGATGCCCAGGTTGCTCGCGGTCAGACTGTTCACCAGGCCGTAGACGGCGAGCAGTTCGTCGCGCAACCCCATCGCCGGCCGCTCGAAGCGCAGCGCGGAGCCGGTCCGCGCGACGGTCAGGTCGACGTAGGCGACGCCGTTGACCAGGTCGAACGCCTGCAGGCCGACGGCGGACGGCAGAACGGGGAGCAGTTCATCGTCCGGTTCCGTTGTGTCGTCGCCGACCGGGGCCGGACCGGGACCGTCGATCAGCGCCTGGACGATCGCCGCCGCCGTCTCCTCGACGCTGCCGGCGGCCGGGATCGCCCGCGGCTCGCAACGAAGCAGTCCGTCGGCCGCCGGGAAGCAGAGGGTCGCGAAGAAGTCCTCGCCCTCCGGGACGAGTTCCACCTCGCCGTCGAGGTCACCTTCCACGTCGCCGTCGCCACAGGCCGCAAGCAGCCCCAGCAACACGGGCAGCATGACCGCGGCCAGGGGCCAACGACTCGAACGCGGCCTCCTCACGATCGCGTCCCGTCGGCGGTCGTCTCCGCGGCGCCGGTCATGACGCCCCGGAAGAGACGGATCGCCCGTCCGATCGCCTCGAACACCTCGCGGCCGCGCGGGCCGTCGAAGACCGGGATCCGCTCTTCCCCGACTTCCTCGTACCCGAACTCGATCAGGACCGCAGGCATCGACGCCCCGGTCAACACCCGCAGCGGCGCACGCTGGAAGCCGCGGTTCGGCAGGCCGAGTACGTCACCGACCTGGGTCTGGATCAGCCGGGCCAGCAGCGCGCTCCGCCCGAGCTCCGCGTCGTGGACCCGATCCCAGGGTTCGAGCGGCGGAATCACGACCGGCGGCTCTTCTTCCACCGGTTCCGATTCGAGATCGTCGAGATCCTCGTCCTCGAAGGCGTCCGTCTCCGGTGCAGGTGCCGGCTCCGGTTCGTCCTCGGCGACCTCGGGGCCGGCCGCCTCCTCGGACCCGGTCGCCTCCTCCTCGAGCGGCGCCGGAGGCGGATCGAGAACCCAGGTCTGGAACGCGCTTCCCGGCCGGGGCGCGCCGCCGGCGCCCACGTGCAGCGACACGAAGAGGTCGGCCTCGTACTGGTTGGCCAGGGAGGTCCGGTTCTCGAGCGTGACCGTGCTGTCGCCGCTGCGCGTAAGCACCACGCGTGCGCCCAGCTCGAACTCCAGGTAGGACCGGAGCGCCTCGGCGATCCCGAGCGCGAGGTCCTTCTCACTCTCGCCGGACGAAGTTCGCAAGCCGTTGTCCGTTCCGCCATGGCCCGGATCGAGGACGATCCGGAACTCGCGCCGTTCCTCCTCCGCCCGCGACGTCGCGCGCGGCTGCAGTCCCGGCCGGCGCCGCGTGATGTCGAAGACGAGCTGGACCCGCGGCGGACGGCCCAGGAGGTACGGTTCGGACGCCTCGGCGAGAGGCGCCAGACCGACATCGACCGACCGCTCGCGCACTTCGATCCAGCGCACGAGGGGATCGTTCAACCGTACCCGGCGTCGCGGCTCCATGACCCCGCTCAGCAGCCGCAGCCGCACGCCCGCGCGGTAGCGATCGACCTGGAAGCGAGGCCGGTTGGAGAAGGTCACGACGAGCGTCGTCGCGCCGAGGTCGTGGACGCGGTCCACCTCCACGTCGAGGCGGCGTTCGCCCGTCCTGTCGACGCGAAGCAGGCCCCGGCGCCGGTCGAAGTCGAAGCGGTAGCCGAGCGTCTCGGGGTAGGCCAGCGCCAGCGCGTCGACCGGCACGAACAGCTTGCGCGGCTCGATCGGCTCAGGGGGCAGCTCGGGCTCTTCCTCTTCCGGCTCGGGCTCTTCCTCCTCGCCATCCCCCTCCGAATCCGGCGTTTCTCCGTCTTCCTCCTCCTCTTCGTCGGGGTACTCCGGTTCCGGCTCGATCCAGGGCCTGATCGACAGGTTGTGAACCTCGCCGTCGACCACGACCGTCCTGCTCAGGGGTCCGAGCACGACCTCCCGGCCCGCTACACGTACCGTGTGCGCCTCGCCGAGCGGACCCCTCTCGAGGTCCCCTCCCAGCACCTCGACCACGGGGCCCAGCGCGACGAGCGGCCCGGAGGCCGAGCGGGCCCAGGGCAGAGGCGCGGAGTCGCGGCCGACGAGGATCGTCCCCTCCTCGTGGGAGAGGATCTCCGTCTCCGGTTCGTCGTCTCTCTGCGCCGAAGCCGGCGCGAGCGGCAGGAGCCCCAGGGCCACGGCCAGCAGTCCGGAGGCACACCAGAAGATGCCGCGTCGGAGAGACACTACGGCAACCTAACACCACCGCGGGGAGCCCTGATTCCGGCCCCGCCGGGGCGAACCACCCACACGCGCGCTGGTAGCCCGTACGGGATTCGAACCCGTGTTACTGGCGTGAGAGGCCAGCGTCCTAGACCCCTAGACGAACGGGCCACGCGTGCGCAGGGCCGCGCAATTTAGCACAGCGTGCCCGTGGTCAGGGCACCTCGGCAGAAGCACCGCTGACCGCAACCCGCGTGTCGGGATTCAGATCCTGATTGGGGTCGACGAGATGACCGCCCGGAAAGCTGACCGAGACCGCCGGGGCGGACGTGTCGAGACACAGGAGGTGGTTGTTGTCATTGTCCCCCAAATCCGCGAGCGCCGCCGGAACGATCTCGTCCGTCGAGCCGTTCGGGCGCTTCACGGTCACGCGATAGAGGGCGCGCTCAGCGTCGCCAGCGTCGGCGCCATTCGGCAGTCGTACGCCTCCGGCCCAGGTCACCCGGACCACCTGTTGGATGCCTTCCGGACACGCCGACCCCCGGCTCTCCGTGGACCATCCGTGCTCGGGTACCACCTCCGCGAGCACGAGAGAGGGCCCGGCATCGAGCGGCGTGACGTTCGTCTCTGTTCCGCGGAAGTTCACCGGATCACCCGCCACTCCATCCGAGAACAGGTCGTCGACAACGAGCACTCTCACCGGCGGGTCGCCGGCCGCGTCACCGAACTCACCGATGAGGAGCACGGTCCTGAGTTCGCCTGGATCGCCGGCCGGGCGAAGGGTTGAGCAGAGGGGAGTGCGTTCGGACCCGGACCGCGTGACGATCCGGAAGTCCCCGGCCTGCAGGGTCTCCGCGTCCACGGTATGGGACAGCACGATCGGCATGCCGTCCTGCCCGGATGCCCCCTGGCAGAGGAGATTCGCCACGGCCGGCAGAGCGTTGTCCAGCCCGAAGAAGGCCGACAGCGGGCGCGGCGTTTCGCCGTTCGCAGCCTGCGCGCCCGGCTCGGTCCGCGCTGCGTCCTGCGCCGCCGCAGGAGCCAAGCCCAGCAGGACGATGGCCGTGAGGATCCAGTGCTTCGTCTTCGTCATCGATCTGTTCCCCCGCGCGTGGTTTTCGAGAATACTCACTTGCCGTACCAATCCAGGAGAACGAACGATGAACACAGCGTCCCTCGCCTACCTCGGAGTCCGCTCGGACAAGCTCGACGACTGGAACGACTTCGCCTGCAACCTGCTCGGCATGCAGCAGGTCGACCGGGGCGGCAAGTCCCTGTCCTACCGGATGGACGACTTGGAGCAGCGGCTGCTGGTGTCGGACGAACCGGGCGACACGCTCTCCTTCATGGGCTGGGAGGTCGCCGGGGAGGACGATCTGGAGGGCTTCGCCGCGAAGCTCGACGCGGCCGGCGTGGAGGCGGAATGGGGTAGCCCGGAGCTCGCCGACCGGCGCTTCGTCGAGCGGCTCCTGGTCTGCCACGACCCGGACGGGAACCGCGTGGAGCTGGTCTGGAATCCGATGCGCACGAGCGAGCCGTTCGTGCCGGGCAGGACGATCTCGGGCTTCAAGACGGGTCCGCTGGGCATGGGGCACGCGGTCCTGCACGTCACCGACATCGAGAAGCAACTGGCCTTCTACCGCGACCTTCTGGGCTTCGAGCTCAGCGACTTCGGCAACATGCCGGTCCCCATCCACTTCCTGCACGTCAACGGTCGCCACCACAGCCTGGCGATGATCGCCTCCGGGCAGAAGGGCTTCCACCACTTCATGGTCGAGTTCCAGTCGCTCGACGACGTCGGACAGGGCTACGACCTGGCCGGGGCGAGCGAGGACCGCGTGGGCTTCACTCTCGGTCGACACACCAACGACTTCATGACGTCCTTCTACGCGAGGACTCCCTCGGGCTTCTTCGTGGAGAACGGCTGGGGCGGCCGCATCATCGACCCGGCGACCTGGCAGCCGGTCGAGATCTTCGACGGCCCGAGCCTCTGGGGTCACGACTGGGTCGACCTGCCGGACGAAGCCAGGGCCATGGCGCTCAACCAACGGATCGACCTCGCCTCGCGCGGCGTTCAGTCGCCGCCCTTCATCGATTGCCCGTGGCTGTTCGAGCAGGTGGCGAAGACGTAGCACGGTGGAGACGCAGGTCACGGTCATCGGGGCGGGCCCGGTCGGGCTGACGCTGGCGATGGACCTCGCCTCGCGCGGGGTCGACGTCACCGTCGTCGAGAGCCGGTCCGAAGACGAGCCGGCCGACGCAAAGTGCAACACGGTCGCCGCGCGGACGATGGAGATCTTTCGCCGTCTCGGGGTCGCCGACGAGGTCCGGGCAGCCGGACTCGCCGACGACTTCACAACCGACGTCATCTACTGCACGGCGATCGCCGGCGAGGAGTTGACGCGCATCCGCCTGCCCAGCCGGAACGAGCGTCTCGGCGACGACGGCCGCTCCGCTCCCGGCTTTCTGGACAGCGAGTGGCTGACGCCGGAGCCCGTCGTTCGCGTCAGCCAGTTCTACCTGAACCCGATCCTCTACGAGCACGCCAGGACCTTCGACCGCATCACGCTGGTGCCGGAGACCGCGTTCGTCCGCTACGGCGACTCGGGCGACGGCGTCACCGCGACCTGCGAGCAGAGGTCCGGTGAGACCCTCACGATCCGAAGCCGCTACCTCGTCGGCTGCGACGGCGCCTCAAGTGCCGTCCGCAAGCAGATGGGGGTGCGCCTCCTGGGCGATGCCGAGATCTCGAAGGCCCGTTCCTCGCTGATCCGCTGCCCGGCGATCAAGGACCTGTTCTCGGGCGATCCCGCCTGGATGAGCTGGGTCGTGAATCCGCGCGGATCAGGAACCATCGTCGCGATCGACGGCGACGAACTCTGGCTCATTCACCGGATCGTCTCGATGAACAGGGACTTCGAGTCCGTGGACCGCGACGCCTCCATCCGCAACGTCCTCGGCGTCGGCGACGACTTCACCTGGGAGGTGGTCCATCACCAGGACTGGACCGCGCGCCGGATGGTCGCTTCGAGATTCAGGGACAACAACGTCTTCATCGCTGGCGACGCCGCGCACATCTGGATCCCGTTCGCGGGCTATGGCATGAACGCGGGCATCGCCGACTGCACGAACCTGTCCTGGATGATGGCCGCCGTCCTCAACGGACAGGCCGGCGAGCGGCTGCTGGAGGCGCACGAGCGCGAACGGCATCCGATCACGGAACAGGTCAGCCGCCTCGCCATGGGCAAGGCCCTGGAGTACATGGACAGGGCCCAGCGACGGTCGATCCCCAAGGTGCTGGAGAGCAAGGGTTTCCTCGGCAAGCTCGTGCGCAAACGCCTCGGCAGGCAGCTCTACGACATCAACTGGCCGCAGTTCGCCTGCGAAGGTCTGAACTTCGGCTACTTCTACGACGACTCGCCCGTCATCCACTACGACGGCGAAGAGGCCCCCTCCTACGACATGGGCCATGCGACGCCCAGCACCGCGCCCGGATGCAGGCTGCCCCACTTCTGGATGGAGGATGGGCGCTCCGTCTACGACCTCCTGGGCCAGGGCTACACGCTGCTCAACTTCAGCGGTGAGAAGGTCGAGGAGTCACTGGCAGGGGCGTTCGAGAAGACCGGCATGCCGCTCGTGACTCTCGACCTGCCCGGCAGGCCCCAGCACTACGCTCACGAGTACCTCCTGGCGCGAACCGATCAGCACGTGGCGTGGCGCGGCGACGAACTCCCTCGTGACGCCGATGCGTTCGTCGCACATCTCACCTGCCTGCAACCTTCCTAGGAGTTCCCATGCTCACCTCTACCTCCCCCGCCAGGGTCGCTCTCGCCGCCAGCCTTCTCCTGGCCTGCGCCGCGCCGCTGGCAGCCCAGGGCGGCGACTCGTCGGATGCCCCGCCGGTCGAGAGCTTCCGGCACGAGGCCGCCGGCATCGACTTCTACGTGGAGAAGAGCGGCGACGGCCCGCCGGTCGTGCTGGTCCCGTCCGGACAGGGAGACTGCGGCGCCTACAGGTATCTCGCCGACACCCTGGCGGACGACTTCACCGTCATCACATTCGACATGCCGGGCTTCTCCCGTTCCGGCCCGCCGCCGACCTGGGACGGCATGTCCGCGGCAATGCTCGGCAACCAGGTGGCGGCGCTGGTCGAGTCCCTCGGGATCACCGAGGCGACGTTCTACGGCTCGAGCTCCGGCGGCGTCGCGGTGCTCGCCCTCGTCGCGGACCACCCCGAG
Organism: Acidobacteriota bacterium; assembly: GCA_011525365.1. Lineage (GTDB taxonomy): Bacteria > Acidobacteriota > Thermoanaerobaculia > Multivoradales > Multivoraceae > Multivorans. Next base: position 99,434 of record WTGQ01000002.1, on the reverse strand, counting down.
CTCGTTCGTCACGCCGTCGTCCACGAGCCGGCCGTCGTCAGCGACGTCCCCGAAACGCCCTTCAACGAGGCCTTCGCCACCTGGTTCCCCAAGGTGAACAGCCAGCGCGCGGCCCTGTTCGGCGGCTTCGCCGAGGCCGAGCGGGCGGGCATCGAGTCCGAAAACGACGCCATGGTCCTCAATCCGAAGGCCGTGAAGCGGCTGGGAGAGGACTACATCGAGCGCCGGTCGAACAACGTCGAGACCTGGTTCAACCACTACCTGGACCCGGACACGCCCTGCTGCAACCGCGTCTTCACCGCCGAAGAACTCAACCGGGCGCCCGTCACGGTCACGGCCGGGATGCAGACGAACGCATGGTTCGCCGCGAGCGCGATGGTCCTGGCGCAGCGAGGCGATCTCGACCTGGTCTGGATCCCGTCGAAGCACTACCCCTACATCAGTGTTCCGGGCGTCGTCGCGGAGGTGATCCGGCAGAGAGCAGGCAACTAGCGCGCGGTGCGCGCGGCCTCGCTCAGAGGCCCGCGTCGGCCGCCGCTCGCATCGCCTCGCGCAGCACCTCGCGGTCGCCGATGTGGTTCGCGAGCAGCAGGATCAGGCGGGCGTTGATCGCGTCGCTCTCTTCCTTCGCGCGGCCCTGGTGAAGCTCCAGGAGCTCCTGGTAGAAGCCGTCGCCATCGGAGATGTTGGGTTCGGTCCGGAGTCGGGTCATGGGTCGTCGGTCTCCTGAGCGCTCGCGCGCCGAAGGGCGGCGGCGGTCCGCTCGGGGTCGTAGTCGGTGAAGCGCGCGGCGACGTGCTGGTCGGGACGGAGAAGATACAGGGCGCCGGGAGCACCGCCGAGGTACCTCTCGTCCAGTAGCGGGTGCCTTCCGGCGGGCAGGCTGATGACTTCCAGGCCCGGCTCGTCCGCAACGTCGATGCCCAGCGCGGCAGAAGACCCAGAAGCCGGCGCTTTGCGCCGGATGCCGGCGGGGACGCCGGCGTACCCAGTCTCTGCCGCGCAGCTACCCAGGGCGAGAAGCTGGAAGCGGTCGCCCAGGCGCGCCAGCAGCCAGCCGTCGCCGAGCGGCGCGTCGACCGCGGGCGAGCCGGGCCGGGTGCGCGCGGGCAGGCCGTCCACGTCCGGGCTCTGGAGGGGCGAGTCGAGATACACGTGCGGCAGCGATAGCCGTCCCGAGTTCACCAGTGGCCGCGCCATGGGCTGCGTCTCCGCCAGGTTCAGGACCGCGTCCCGAAACAGACGGCTGGTCTCCGACTTCGGAGTGATGAAGTCCGTCGAGCGCGTCGAGTTCAGGATGTTCTCGTCGGCAGCCGGGACGCGCTCGGCGTCGTAGCTGTCGAGCAGCGAATCCGGCGAGCGGCCGCGGAGCACGCGCTCGAGCTTCCACACCAGGTTGTCGACGTCCTGGAGGCCGCTGTTCGCTCCACGCGCCCCGAACGGCGAGACCTGGTGGGCCGCGTCGCCGGCGAAGAGCACCCGGCCGTGACGGAAGCGGTCGATCCGCGCGCACTGGAAGGTGTAGACCGAGATCCACTCGAGTTCGAACTCGACGTCGTCGCCGAGCATCTGGCGCAGCCGCGGAACGACGTTCTCGGGACGCTGCTCCTCCTCCCGGTCGACCCCCGGCCCGAGCTGGAGGTCGATCCGCCACAGACCCTCCGGCTGCCTGTGAAGCAGTGCCGACTGGCCCCGGTTGAACGGCGGATCGAACCAGAACCAGCGCTCCGTCGGGAAGTCGGCTTTCATTGTGACGTCGGCGATGAGGAAGTTGTCCTCGAACACCCGGCCCGCGAACTCGAGTCCCAGCTCGCGGCGCACGGTCGAACCGGCCCCGTCGCACGCCACGACCCACTCGGCCTCCAGCCGGTACGGACCTTCCGGGGTCTCGACGGTCAGGAGCACGCTGTCAGTGGCGGGTTCGACCTTCGTCACCTGGCTGCCGCCCCGCAGCTCGACGGGACGGCCCTCCGACTGGAGGTCACGGAGGCGCCTCAGCAGGAGCTCCTCGAGGCGGTACTGCTGCAGGTTGATGAAGGCCGGCCGCCGGTGCCCTTCCTCCGCCAGAAGATCGAACCCGTAGATGCGGCGGTCGCGGAAGAAGACCTTGCCTCGGCTCCAGGTCACGCCGTGGCCTGTGATCTCGTCGCCGCAGCCGAGACGGTCGAGGATCTCCAGCGCCCGCTTGGCGAAACAGATGGCGCGCGAGCCGTAGCTGACCCGGTCGTTTTCATCGAGCAGCACCACGGGAATGTCGCGCCGCGCCAGGTCGATGGCGGCCACCAGACCGGCGGGTCCCGCGCCGACCACCACCACCGGGTGACAGGCCGGGTTCGGGGCGTCCTGGTCGGGGCTCCGCTCGTAGGGATAGAGCGGAGTCTCGAAGATCCTCAATCCTGCAGCGCCGCCCACATCTCGAGGTCGCGCTGCGCGGTCCAGATGCGCGGCGTGTCGATCCCCCGCGCCTCGTCGTACGCCCGCGCGACGTTGAAGGGCAGGCAGTGCTCGTAGATGGCGTAGTCGGAGAACTTCGGATCGCACGCCGCCCGGGTGGCCTCGAAGGCCTCCTTGAGCGTCCCGCCCCGGGCCGCGACGCGCGCCGTCGGCTGGTACGTCGAGCCGACGAAGTCGCGCGTGCTCTCGATCGCCTCGGCCACCATTTGCTCACCCACCAGCGCGTCGCCGCGGCCGGGCGCGATCGCACTCGGCCGGAACGACGCGATCCGGTCGAGCGTCCCGCCCCAGTCGAGGAAGTGGCCGTCGCCGCAGTAGCAGGCCGAGTGGTACTCGACGATGTCGCCGGTGAACAGCACCTGCTCGTCCGGCACCCAGATGACGGCGTCGCCGGCAGTGTGGGCGCGGCCCACCTGGAGGATGTCGACCCGGCGCTCGCCGAGATAGACGGTCATCCGGCCCGAGAACGTCGTGGTCGGCCAGGTCAGGCCCGGGATCGACTCGTGACCCTCGAACAGGCGCGGCATGCGCTGGAACTCGCTGTCCCAGTCCTCCTGGCCGCGCTCGGCGACCATCGAGCGGGCGGTCTCCGACATGATGATCTGCTGCGCGTCGAAGGCCGACGCGCCGAGCACCCGCACCGCGTGGTAGTGCGTGAGGACCAGGTGCGTGATCGGCTTGTCGGTCACCGACCGCACCTTCTCGATCACCTTCTTGGCGAGCAGTGGCGTCGCCTGCGCCTCGACCACCATGACGCGGTCGTCGCCGATGATCACTCCGGAGTTCGGGTCGCCCTCCGCGGTGAAGGCCCAGAGCCCCTCGCCGACCTCGGTGAAGCTGATCTGCTTCTCGGCGAGGTCTCCCGCCGACGCGAACGCCCTTGCCATCAGCCGTCGCTCGGGTCGAAGCGCTTCTCGAGCCCCGTCCAGCAGTCGGTGTAGTCGTCCTGGAGCGGCGCCTCCCGGGCCGCGAACTCGGTCAGGTGCTGCGGGAAGCGGGTCTCGAACATGAAGCTCATCGTGTTCTCGAGCTTCTTCGGCGCGAGTTCGGCGGACGTCGCGGCCTCGAAGGCGTCGGCGTCGGGGCCGTGGGGCAGCATCATGTTGTGCAGCGACAGGCCGCCCGGCACGAAGCCCTCCGGCTTGGCGTCGTAGATGCCGTAGATGTTGCCCATGAGCTCCGACATGATGTTCTTGTGGTACCAGGGCGGCCGGAAGGTGTGCTCCGCGACGCTCCAGCGATCGCGGAAGAGCACGAAGTCGATGTTGGCGGTGCCGGGCACGCCCGACGGCGCGGTCAGGACCGTGAAGATCGACGGGTCGGGGTGGTCGAAGAGGATCGCGCCGACGGGCGCGAAAGCCTCCAGGTCGTACTTCGAAGGCGCGTAGTTGCCGTGCCAGGCGACGATGTCGAGTGGCGACTGCCCGATGTCGGACGCATGGAAACGGCCGCACCACTTGATCACGAGCCGTGACGGGACCTCGCGATCCTCGAACGCCGCGACGGGGGTCTTGAAGTCGCGGGGGTTGGCGAGGCAGTTGGCGCCGATCGGTCCGCGGTTGGGCAGGCGGAACTTCGCGCCGTAGTTCTCGCAAACGAAGCCCCGGGCCGGGCCGTCCGCGACCTCGACGCGAAAGACCATGCCGCGCGGCAGGATCGCGATCTCGCGCGGCTCCAGGTCGATCCGGCCGAGTTCCGTCCAGAAGACGAGCCGTCCCTCCTGGGGCACGACGAGCAGTTCCGAGTCGGCCGAGTAGAAGTACTCGTCGACCATGCTCTCGGTGGCGAGGTAGACGTGGGCGGCCATCCCGACCTGGGTGTTCACGTCGCCGGCGGTCGTCATCGTGCGCATGCCGGTCAGGAAGGTCAGCGCCTCCGTCGTATGGGGCACCGGATCCCAGCGGTACTGGCCGAGCGAGACGACGTCGTCGACGATGTGGGGCGCCGAACGCCAGTACGGCAGGTCGATGCTCCGAAAGCGCGACGTGTGCCTGACCGAAGGGCGGATCCGGTAGCACCAGGTGCGCTCGTTCTCGCCCTGGGGCGCGGTGAACGGGGTCCCCGAGAGTTGCTCCGCGTAGAGGCCGTAGGCGCAGCGCTGCGGACTGTTCTGACCCTGCGGCAGAGCGCCCGGCAGCGCTTCGGTCTCGAAGTCGTTGCCGAACCCGGGCATGTACCCCGGTGTCGTCCCGCAGGGGGTTTCGGCCTGGACGATCTGGCGTGTCATCGACGCCTCCCCGCGCGAGGGGTTCCGTTCGCGCGCCGGTAAGCATACCGACGCTCGGATGCGGCAGGTTGGCGGCGTTATCTGCGACTGCCCGGCATCACCAGCGGCTCGATCGGCGCCTTGAGCACGACCGTCTCTTCCTTCGGCACGTAGCAGACCGTCTCGCTGCAAGCCTGGTAGACGACGTCGACGGGAATCTCGATCTCGGTCGGCTTGTTCGGGAGCGGCCAGTCGAGAATCTCGGAGTTCAGGGCGATCGGGATGGCGATGTCGGTGGCGCCTTGCTCGTAGACGTTGAGCGTCACGCCGAGCTCGGGGAACTCGCGTTCGGAGGTCGCCGGGTAGACCGGCTCGCCGGTTCTCACGCCCCTGGTCGGCACGACGGACGCCGTGGAGGCGATGAAGCCGTCGGGCAGCGGATCGGCGTAGATGTGGTAGCCGTCGGCGACTCTGAACCGTACGTGGAGGGTGCTCGTGTACTCGAACTTGAGCGCCTCGTCGGCCAGGAAGACGGACACCTCGACGTGCTCGTCGCCCAGTTCGGCAACGGGGACCTCGTGCCTGGCGAGGATGCGGCCGATCGCGCTGTCGCGAATCGTCCCGGCTGAGGTGCGCGTCGCGTAGTGGCGGTGGAAGAACTTCTCCGTCACCCGGCCGTCACGGTCAGTGACGTAGACGCCCGGGAAGGGAATCCCGTAGAAGCCCTGCCGGGTTCCCGGGTGGATCGCCTCCGAGTCGGGGTCGATCGTCGTGTTCAGGATGCCGAAGCGCTTGATGACCGCCGAGTCGTTGTCGGAGAGCAGGTCATAGGTGACGCCCCGATCCTCGGCAAAGGCCTTCAGATGCTCCTGAGCGTCGTAGCTGATGCCGTAGACCTTGATGTCCTCGGCGTCGAAGAGTTCCAGGTTGTCTTGCAGCTCGACCAGCTGCGTGCGGCAGTACGGTCACCACACGGCGGAGCGATAGAAGACGACGACCGCCTTCGAGTCGCCCCGGTCCGCGTGAAAGTCGATCAACTCGCCGTCCTGGTTCGGCAGCGAGAACTCCGGCAGGCGCTCGCCGACGGCCGGGCCTGTCGGGAAGTCGTGCTCCGCCGGGTAGCGGCGGCCGGGGTGACTCGTCGGTATGGGCGGCACCGTGATGCCGAGGTCGTCCTGCCGCGCGTCGGCGGGCTGGTTCTCGTGAGCGCCCTTCACTCTCTCGTTCTCCTTCTCGGCGCCGTCCTGGGCAAACGCCGGGACGGCCAGGAACATCGGGACAAGGACGGCGAGCAACGCAAGTCGGCCTCTCTTCATGGGTCGAACGCTCCCTCTCTCTGATTCGGATGCCGGGAGCGGCATCCGTCTTACTCTAGCCCTGAGCCCGCCTAGAACGGTGACCAGGCGGGGTTGCTGTTGGATCCTGTGCCCGTCAGTCGAATCGGATTGGAGCCATCCAGGTTCATGACATAGATCTCCCTCCCTCCGCCGCGCGAAGAATCGAAGGCGATCCGGGTGCCGTCGGCCGACACCGAAGGGTTGGAGTCGGCACCTGGGGCGGTGGTCAGACGGCGCTTGTCGGAGCCATCGACGTTCATGATGTAGATCTCATAGTTGCCGTTCTGCGGTGCCCCGTCGCGATCGGTGGAGTAGACGATCTGCCTGCCGTCGGGTGTCCAACTGGGGACCTCGTCAAGAGCACGAGTGAACGTCAATCGCTGCTGGTTGGTGCCATCGACGGCGTTGGCCAGATAGATCTCCGGGTCGTCGCGGTCACGGTCGGCTTCGAAGGCGATCCACAAACCGTCGGGCGACCAGGAGACGAAGTTGTTTACGCGCCCCAGAGGATGGTCTTCGGTGAGCTGCGTGAGGTTGTATCCCCAGTTTCCGGCGTCGACGTTGGTACGCCACACCTGAGAGCTGCCGCTGCGATTCGAATCGAAGGCGATCATCGAGCCGTCGGGCGACCAGGAGGGGCCGCCGTCGTTGGCCGTGTGGCTGGTGAGACGGACGACGTTGGAGCCGTCGGCGTCCATGATGTAGATGTCGGCGTTGTCGTTGCGAGATGATGCGAATGCGATCCGGGTGCCGTCGGGCGACCACGTCGGGGCACCATCGAAGCCCGGATTGTTGGTCAGCCGCGTCAGGTCGGAGCCACCTTCGTTCATGACGTAGATCTCCGGGTTGCCGTCCTGAGTGGATACGAAGGCGATCCTGGAGGAGTTGTTCTGTGCCGCCGCTGGCTGCACATGTGCTGCAGTCGTGACGGCAAGCAGAAGGCAGATGAAGAGAACGGGACCCATCGCGTTGATCTCGTAGGCTATCGCCCCAACCACTCGAAAGGACAAGAATGATGAATCGATGCGGCGCACGACGCCACCTGGTCGCCCTCGGGCTCGTCGCGGCCTTCGCGGCCGCCGCCGTGGGCGTGGCTGCACAGTTTCAGCCCGCCGAGATTGGTCCGACCCAGACGATCGACTGGCAGTCCGGCGCCGATCCCGAGGGACGGCCCGCCGCGGAGCGGCCACCCAACATCGTCGTCATCCTCGCCGACGACCTCGGCTGGAACGACCTGTCCTGGCTCGGGGGCGGCGTCGCGGGCGGCACGGTCCCTACCCCGCACATCGACTCCCTGGCGCGCGACGGCGTTCACTTCGCCAACGGTTACTCGGCCAACGGCACCTGCGCACCGTCGCGGGCCGCGCTCATGACCGGCCGCTACGGCACCCGCTTCGGTTTCGAGTTCACGCCGACGCCGCCGGGGTTCGCCACGATGGTGCCCCGGCTCTCGAGCACGGAAGGCAGGCTCCGGCAGACGAGCGGCAACACGGAAGGGGCGACGGTTCCCATCGACGAGAAGGGCGTGCCGCCGTCCGAGATCACGCTCGCCGAGCTGCTCAAGCCGGCCGGCTACCACACCGTGCATATCGGCAAGTGGCACCTCGGCACGGGCGCCGGCATGCGGGCCCACGAGCAGGGCTTCGACGAGAGCCTGCTAATGAGGAGCGGCCTGTACCTGCCCGAGGACGACCCGAACGTCGTCAACTCGAAGCAGGAGTTCGACGGGATCGACCGTTTCCTGTGGCGCTTCGTGCGCTTCGAAGCGTCGTTCAACGACAGTGCTTCTTTCGAGCCCGGCGGGTACCTGACCGACTACTACACCGACCAGGCGGTTCAGGTCATCGAGGCCAACAAGGACCGGCCCTTCCTTCTCTACCTGGCGCACTGGGCGGTGCACACGCCGCTGCAGGCGCTGCGCGCCGACTACGAGGCGCTGTCGCACATCGAGGAGCACCGCCTGCGGGTCTACGCCGCGATGGTGAGATCGCTGGACCGAAGCGTCGGCCGGGTGCTCGAGGCGCTGCGCGAGAACGGCCTCGAAGAGAACACCCTCGTCTTCTTCACCTCCGACAACGGGGCGCCGGCCTACATCGGCCTGCCGCACGTCAACGAGCCGTTCCGCGGCTGGAAGATCAGCTTCTTCGAGGGGGGCATCCACGTGCCGTTCCTCCTGAAGTGGCCGGCTCGTCTCAGCGGCGGCCAAGTCTACGAAGCCCCGGTACACGGCTTCGACATCTTCTCGACCGCGGCGGCCGCGGCCGGAGTCGATCTGCCCGGCGACCGGAAAATCGACGGCGTGGACCTGGTGCCGCACGTCCTGGCTGAGGTCGAAGGCGCGCCCCACGACCGTCTCTTCTGGCGCACCGGCGACTACCAGGTCGTCCTCGCCGACGGCTGGAAACTCCAGATCAGCGAACCCCCCGGGGGGGTATGGCTCTTCAACATGAAGAAGGACCCCACCGAGCAGCACAACCTCGCCGACCAGGAGCCGGAGCGAGTCGCGGCCCTGAAGAAGCTCCTCGCCGCACACGACGAGGAGCAGGCGCCGCCGATCTGGCCCTGGGCCACCCAAAGCCCGGTCAACATCGACAAGACGTTGCTCGAGCCGGACGCGCCGGACGACGAGCACATCTACTGGTACAACTGACCCCTACTGTCGCGACAGGTGCCGGTCGAAGAAACGCACGATCACGTTGTGCACTTCGTCCGACTCGGGCAGCCGCGGGTTGAACGCGAAGGTCGCGTGGCCGAGGCCTTCCCAGACGTGCAGGTCGGCCTCGACGCCGAGGCTGACCAGCTTGTTGTGGCTGGCCAGTACGCCGCCGAGCGCGAAGTCCCGGGTGCCGCTGATCAGTAACGCCGGCGGGAAGCGGGTGAGCAGGTCGTCGTGGTCGCCTGGGGCGACGACGGGGTCGCCGGCTTCCACGCCGCGGAAGTAGCCGCTCGGCTGGGGCGGCTCCGCCGGCTCGACCGGGCGCGGGAAGCCGTTGATCGCGGACACCAGGAAAGCGCTCTCGCTACGACCCATCTTGAAGACGCCCGGGGTATCGCCGTCGGTCGTCGGTATCCCGGCGCAGAAGAGGCCGATCGCGCCCGGCAGCGGCAGGTCGTTCTCGAGGATGTAGGCGACCGTCTGCGCGGTGAGCATGGCCCCGGCCGAGCAGCCGTAGATGCCGATCTTCGAGGCCTCGTAGTCCTCGAGCATCGCCTGGTAGACGGCGATCACGTCCTCGACGCCGGCCGGATGGGTGGCCTCCGGCGCCATCCGGTAGTCGGGGCTGATCACCTTGTAGCCGCCCATGTCGGCGACCTGCATCGCCTCCGTCTGGCTGAAGTAGCGGGCGCCGACGCGGAAGCCTCCGCCGTGGATGCTGATCAGCAACCGGTCCTCCTTCTCCTCGGCGACGCCTCGTTCGGGGACGAACACCTCGGTGTAGATGCCGGCGATCGTCTCCGCGGTGATCTTCACCGGGTGCTTGGCGACGGTGTCCCGGTAGATGGCCGTCTTGTAGTAGCCGTCGGCGACGCACTGGCGCGCGGCCCGAATCGCCTCGGGGTCGCCGGCGACGTCGTTCAGGTTCGCGCAGCCCTGGGAGAAGGTGCCGAACTCCGGGCCGTAGACCTCGCGGAAGTGCTTCATCGCGGCCCGCGACTCCTCGCTGAAGTAGGAGGTCTCCGGCAGGTCGAAGGCCGGGACGTGAACGGTGCCGTCGGCCTCCACGCGGGGACGCTCGTCCTGCGCCGCGAGCGGCGAGCCGGACAGGGCGACTACGGCGAGGGCGACGACAAGGCCAAGTTGGGTGCGCATGACCCGGATTCTAGAGATAGCCTCGATCCTCAACCGCAGGAGAACTCCCATGAGCCATCGAGTCGTCCGTCTCTCCGGGTCCCTCGGCGCCGAGGTCCACGATCTGCCGCTGGCCGAGGCCGGCCCGGACGAGGCCGCAACGATCCGCGGCCTGCTGCTGGACCATCAGGTGCTGTTCTTTCCCGATCAGCATCTGGACGTGGCGCAGCACGTCGCCTTCGGGCGCCACTTCGGCGAGCTGGAGGGGCACCCGCACCTGAACAACCCGTTCCTCGACCACCCCGAGGTCTTCGAGCTGGTGGCGACCCGGGGCGGCGTCGCGGACGAGTGGCACAGCGACATCAGCTTCCAGGAGAGCCCGTCGGTAATGGCGATCCTCAACATGGTCAAGTGCCCCGAGGTCGGCGGCGACACGATGTGGGCCAACATGTACAGGGCCTACGAGGAACTCTCGCCGCCGCTGCAGGAACTCTGCGAGGGCCTGACCGCCCTCCACGACGCGACGCCGCACGGCAAGCCGGAGAAGATGACGATCCACCCCGTCGTCCGGGTCCACCCGGAGACCGGCCGCAAGTCGCTGTTCGTCAACGAGCACTTCACGCGGCGCATCGTCGAGCTCAGCCACGAGGAAAGCGACCACCTGCTCGGCTACCTGACCCGCTGGGCGACGAACACCCGCTTCACCGTCCGCTACCGCTGGCAGCAGGGCACTCTCGCCATGTGGGACAACCGCTGCACGCAGCACTTCGTGCTGAACGACTTCAACGAGGAGCGCATCATCCAGCGGGTCACCGTGATGGGCGACCAGGTCGAGGCGGCAGGCGAAGCCCGCTGGGAGCCCTACGTGCGCGCCCGCCACGCCGGCGCCACCAGCCGCTACGACCGGCAGCTCAACAAGTACCTGAAGCGCAACGTCCAGTCGCTGGAGTCGAACGCGAAGAAGGAAGTCGTGCTGGAGATGTAGGCCGTGCGCGCACCCATCGCTCTCCTGTTTGTCGTTGCGTTTGGGCCGGGTCTGGCGCAGGGGCAATCCCCACAGCAGTGCGTGCCCGAGGGCGCGAACCCGCCGATGCCGAAGAGCGCCCGGGCCTACGCCGCGATGTGCGAGCCGCACCTGGGCGTGGCGCCGACCGTCGACTGCGGCCAGGGCGCGCGCATCCGCATCCGGCAGGAAGGCACGGAGATCTTCGAAGATCCGGGGCTCCACGCTTGCGACGACGGCAGCCTCCAGATCGGCGACTGCATGCCGGGTTCGAGCCTCCAGCGCCACGAGGGCAGGAACGCCGACGGCACGCCCCGGCCCGAGGTGGTCTGGGTGAGCTTCTGCCGCCACGACGGGCGGGACGACGTCTTCAACGTCGACATCGGCGACTCGGTCCAGATGATCGGCTACAACTACGACACTGGCGCCACCTGCTTCTTCGAGTCGGGCGACAACAGCCCGTGGACCCACATCGGCGAGAACAACCGGCTGCTCGGCGTGCTGCCCGGCCCCGACGACCCTGAGTTCGACGACGCGTACAGGCCGGCCGGAGACATCCAGTGCGTCCGCTGCCACCAGGCGGACCCGTTCATCCACAACCCCTGGATCAAGTCCGCGCGGCTTCCCGAGAACCCGCGCCAGCCCGTCGTCCCGGTCCTGCCCGGACCGAACCCGCCCTACTACGTCGTGGGCGCGCCGACCTGGGACATGCGGACGATCCACATCGAGGGCAACGGCTGTCTCGGCTGCCACCGGATCCCCATGGAGACGCTGGAGGAGTTCACCGGCGACTTCTGGAACCCGAACGAGCACATGCCGCCGCACGATCCCGGCTCACTGGCCGCCGACCTCGAGGCGCTCCAGAAGTGCTGGGCCGACGGCCCGGAGAACACGCCCGGCTGCGAGTGGGTGATCCCGCCGGCCGGAGAGTGCGCCGGCGGTGTGGTGGGGCCGGACTATCCGCATGCGGCGGAGAGGTTCAACCGCGGTCCGAACAGCGCGCCGCACAGCTCGGGTAAACGCTGGATGACGCCGCGCGAGCCCTAGCTCTACTGCTCCACCACCAGCAACTGGTCGGCGGCGACGTTCTCTCGCTCCGTTGTCGATCCGTCCGGCCAGGTCACGACGACCGAATCGACCGTGGCGGCGTCGGCGAGGCCGAAGTGCTGCCGGAAGTCGTCCTGCGACAGGTAGCTCGTGCCGCTGCGGATATTGCGGATCTGGCTACGGCCATCAGCCGTCACCCGGATCACGGCGCCGATCGCGTCGGTGTTCCTGCCGGCGCCGACCAGCCGCACCTGCAGCCAGCGGCCGCCGCCGGCCTCGTTGCGCAACACCATGGGCGAACCGTCGAGGTCGTTGATCACCAGGTCCACCCGGCCGTCGTTGTCGAGGTCGCCCATCGCCAGACCGCGGCTGACCGTCTGTTCTAGGAAGGCCGGACCCCCTCGCTCGGCCACCTCTTCGAAGGTGCCGTCGCCCAGGTTGCGGTAGAGGAGCTTGCGCTGGCGGTAGCCGGCCGAGGCGCCGAGCCGGGCGCCGTCGAGCTGGGGATAGACGTGGCCGTTCACCACTACCAGGTCCTCCCAGCCGTCGTTGTCGTAGTCGAAGAAGGCGGTCCCCCAGCCGACGTAGGGCAGGCTCGAGGCGCCCGTCCTCGACCGGAAGGACGCATCGCTCGAGTAGTCGCCCTCGTTGCGGTAGAGCGCGTTGTACTCCTCGGCGAAGTTGCTGACGAACAGGCTCAACCGGCCGCTGCCGTCGTAGTCGCCGACCGCGACGCCCATCCCTCCCTGCTCGCCGCCGTCCTCGCTCACCGCGACGCCCATGAAGAACCCCGACTCCTCGAAGGTGCCGTCCTTCCGGTTCATGTAGAGGTAGTTGGGCGTCGAGTCGTTGGCGACGTAGAGGTCGAGCCAGCCGTCGCCGTCCACGTCGACCCAGGCGATGCCGAGGCCGAAGTAGCCGTCCGGATCGCGAACCCCCGCCTCCTCGCCGACCTCGGTGAAGGCGCCGTTCGCCTCCTGGCGAAAAAGGAGGTCGGAGGTGCCCGGCAGCCCGCGAGGTCCGCACTGGACGGAGACGCCGCGGTACTGGCAGGTCTTGTCGCTGCCGAACTCCGGCAGGTTGTCGAGATCGAACTCCACGTAGCGGCTCACGAACAGGTCGAGATCGCCGTCGCGGTCGTAGTCGGCGAAACCGCAGCCCGTCGACCAGCCCGATGCCGCGACGCCGAGCTCAACCGCCACGTCGGTGAACGTGTTTTCGCCGGAGTTCCGATAGAGCCGGTTCCGGCCGATCCCGGTCACGTAGAGGTCCTGCCAGCCGTCGCCGTCGACGTCGGCGATGCACAGACCCATTCCCCAACCGGGGTGGGCCACCCCGGCCTCGGCGGCGATATCGCGGAACGTGCGGTCGCCGAGGTTGCGGTAGAGCGCGCTGTGCGACGACTCCGGCTCGTTCGCCGTGTCGACGGTCAGCGAGTTGACGAAGTAGATGTCGAGCAGGCCGTCGCGGTCGACGTCGAAGAGCCCGACGCCGCCGCTCATCGACTCGACGATGTACTTCTTCTCGGGCGCCGAGTTGTGGCGGAAGGTGATGCCGGTGGACTCGGTGATGTTGCGAAACAGCGGCGCGTCGCCGGCGGTTTGGGCGAGCGCGGACGCGGGGCAGACGAGGAGGGCCGCGACCGCTGCGGCGGCGGGGACGCCGGCGCTGGTCCCCAGAAGCCGGCCAGATGGCCGGCGCACCGACAAGGCGGGTCCGCTCAAGGCTCGGTCCTCGAGCCCAGCGGAGGCTGGGCGCGCAGACGCTCGATGTGCTCTTCGATCGCGGCCTGAGCCTCCCGGGAACGTTGCAAGTGGCGCTCCGCTCCCTCGCGGTCGCCGAGGCGGGCCAGGGCGAGGCTGAGCTGGTAGTGCCCCTTGATCGAGTCGGGCTCGGCGGCCACCGCTCGCGTCAGTGCGTCCCGGGCCGCCTCGAAGCGACCCTCCTTCAACCGGGCCGTTCCGATCGTCACCAGCGCCGTCGGGTGATCGGGATTGACCGTCAGGGCCCGGTCCGCGAGTCGGGTCGCCTCGTCCAGCATGCCGAGCCCCTCGACGGTCTCCGACATGGCGGCCAGCGCCTCGACGTTGTCGGGTTCCAGCCGTAGCGCGGCGGCCAGGGCCGCCCGGGCCTCGTCGAAGCGGTCCACCCGGTTGAGGGCCAGGCCGAGGGCGATGTGGGTCAGGACTCGATGCGGATCCAGGGCCGCCGCGTCGAAGAGCGCCTCGGCGGCCTCCGCCATCTCGCCCACCTGCATGCGGGCCACGCCGAGCAGATAGGCGTACTCCGCCTCACCGGGGTGCATCCGCGCCAGCGGCTCGAGCGCCAGGGTCGCCTGGATCGGGTTGCCCCGGGCGAGCGAGAAGCGCGCATAGGCGTTCAGGACGTCCTCGGAGTTGGGGGCCAGGGCAATGGCCCGACCGAGCGCCTCGGCGGCCGCACCGGCCTCGTTCCCCGAGGCAAGGGCGCGGGCCTGGTCGAGCAGGCCGCGGACCGACTCCGTCGCCGCCGCTTCGGGCTGGGCGCCGAGACCGGCCGGCACGAGCAGCAGCGAGAAGAGCGCCGCGCGCACCCAGCTACTCACTGGTCCGACCTTCCCTTGAGTCGCTGGAAGATCTCGAACTGCTCGCGCGCCTTCTCCCGATCGCCTAGCTTCTGGTAGGCCTGACCGAGCTGGTTGCGGATGTTCGGATCTTCTGGCGCCAGTTCGGCGGCCGCCAGCAACTGCGCGGCCGCCTCGGCGACGCGGCCATCCTCGAGGAGGATCTTGCCGCGGAGGTAGCCGGCGTCGGCGAAGTCGGGTTCAGCGGCGAGCACCAGTTCCACTTCGTGCAGCGCGGCCCGCGGCTGGTTGTCGAGTTCAAGGACGGTCGCCAGGACGTAGCGCGACTGGTGGTCGGCGGGATGGGCAGACAGTTCGGCGCGCAGCGCGGCGCCGGCTTCCTCGAGATGCCCCTGGCGGAGATAGATGTTCCCGAGCGTGGCCTGCGCCTCGGCGACATCGGGCCGAAGTGCGATGGCGCGTTCAAGGTGCTCCACCGCAGCATCGAAGTCGCCTTCCTGCGCCGCCGCCTGGCCGAGCAGCACGTTAAGTTCGGGCCAGTCGCCGTGCTCGGCGAGCAGGCGGTCGAAGATGGGCTGCGCCTCGACGGTCCGGCCGCTCCGGACCAGGGCCAGGCCGTAGGCGTACTGAAGCGAACGGTCGGCGCCGCGGCCCGGGTCGGTGGCCAGAAGCTCCGCCGCGCGATCGTAGACCTCGGCGTTGAGCCAGGCCAGCGCGAGCATCCGCCGCAGCGCCGGATCGCCGGGCGTCTCCTCCAGTGCCCTCGACAGCGGCGACGTCGCCCGCTCGAAGTGTCCCGCGTTGAAGCGCGCGACGCCCAGCGAGTACTGGACCCTCGGGAAGTCCGGATCGACTGAGGCAGCCTGCTCGAAATGACCGGCGGCCCGGGTAAAGCGACGGGCCTGCGTCGCCATCACGCCGAGATTGAACGAGGCACGGGCCAGAGTCGTTCGCGCCGTCCGAACGAGCTGCTCGCGAACCTCCGCGGAAAGGCCGGAAACCGGCGTCTCGCTGAAGACGGACAGGCCGACGACCCCGGCCGACGGTTCCTTGCCGTGCCCGTCCAGGTAGTTCGACATTCGATCCCGCGAAGTCTGGGCCAGGGCCACTGAGAAGCGCTCGGCGGCCTCGAAATGAGGCTTCGCCCGCGCCTCGTCGCCGGTCCGGCGGAGGGCCAGGGCGAGCTGGTAGTGGAGGCTCTCCATCTGGTTGGCGTTGAACGAGCCACCGTATCCGCCTTCCGCCAGGTCGATCGCGCTCTTGAGCGCAGTCGCCGCTTCCCCCGGCCGGTCGAGTCCAAGCAGGGCCCTGCCCAGATGATGCAGGGCGTTGGGTCGGGTGGCCTCCGATTCCACCGCGATCTCCAGGGAGATCAGCGCCTCCTCGAAGCGCCGGGCATCGACGAGCACCATTCCCAGGTAGAGGGAGTTCACCGGATCCTCGGGCGAGATGCGGCGCTCCTCCTTGAAGTGGTCGATGGCCTCGTCGACGGCGCCACGTCCCCGGTCCAGGAGCTCCACCGTCCCCAGGTAGAAGCGGGCCCGCGGCACCCGCGGTTCCTGTTCGATGGCGCGTTCGAGCGCCGTGCGTGAGTGTTCGTACTCGGCGTAGTCGCGCCAGGTCCTGCCGATCAGAATCCAGGTCTGCGGAATCGGACGCTCCTCGGCCACCTCCCGGAAGAGCTTCTCGGCGGACTCCGGGCGCTCAAGCCGCAGGTAGCCGCTGGCGAGCGCGAACCGGGTCTCGACGTCTTCGGGCATGGATGCGACGGCGCCTTCCAACTGCTGCACCGCCAGTTCCGGCTGGCCGGTCGCGTTGAAGGCCCGGGCGAGCAGCCGCACGGCACGACCGTCTCCCGAGCTTCGCGCGAGCAGACGCAGGAGAACCTCCACGGCGCCGTCGGGATCCCCGCGCTCGAGCGCGAGTCCGGCCAGAGCGAGCAGGGGACGCCGCGCTTCGAGCGCCGAAACCAGCGCCCGCTCGTAGGCCGCCTGCGCCTCGGCCGGGGCGCCGCCGGCACGGTGCAGGTCGCCGAGCAGCAGCCAGCCTTCCAGCAGCGCCTCCCGGTACCAGCTCTCGGCCGCCTGCGGTTCGTCCCGGCGCAACATGGTCTCGGCCTCGACCAAGGCACGCCGCATGGCCGCATCCGGCGGCTGGTCATCCTGGGACTGGGCCGCCGCCGGCAGCCCGGCGGCCAGGATCAGGCCGAGAGCGCTTGCGCGGATCAGCGGTCGGCCTCGCCCACGGCCAGGGTGGTCGAGACGAACGCGGTCTCGCGCGTGGCGTCGTCCCGGACGCCGACCGCGACCAGGTTGAGGCCATCGGGAATGTCGATGGTGAAGACCAGGTCGAGAAGACGCGTGTCGCGATCCGGGGGCGCTTCCACCTGGAAGGTCTTCTCGTCCCTGACAACCTTCGAGGTTTCGGCATGCCGGCTGGCGACCTCCACCCGGATCTGCGCCATCTCCCTGTCCTCGAACGGCAGGAAGGCGATCCGCGCGGCCGGCACCATGACGTGGAGCGGCAGTCGCCGCTGGCCGCCGCCCGCCGCGCGCACACGGCCCGCGCCCAGCCTGACGCCGAGCGGATTCTCGACCAGGCCCAGATAGAGCGCGCCGTCGAGCTGTTCGCTCATCCGCTGGTCGGAACTCTTGTCGCGATAGCCCCGGCGGTGACGTACCTGCAGGTTCCGGCCCCGCACCCGAACGCGGATCTGGTGCTCGCCGCGGTCGCCGCCGTGGGGCGGGCGGTAGGCGAGCGAGTAGTAACTCGCCATCTCGTTGGCGATCTGTTCGAGCTCGCCCTCGAACTGGTTGCGGTTGAAGATGGCGCGGCCGCCGGTCTCGTCGGCGAGCACGGCCATTCCGCCGCGTTCGACCTCGCGGATCGAACTGTTGAACGGGTTCGCCCCCTGGAAGTCGATCGAGGACTGCTCCGCCAGACTCAGGAACGTGGAGCGGAGGCCGCTGGTCTGAAGCGAGTAGATCGTCACGCGGTTCGCGTTGGCGTGACGGGTCAGTTCGTGAAAGCCCGTTGACAGTTCCTCGACGGGCGCCTGCGAGCGGAACCGGTCGCTGGCAGGGCACAGGCCGGTGATGAAGTCCTGCAGGTCGGTGCCCGGAGTCCGCTCGAGCGAGTCGCTGATGTAGATCATCGTCTTGACGCCGGGCAGCGCGGCCAGGAAACGCGCGGCCGTGGTCAGGTGATCGAGCGTGGCGGCAATCCGGTCGCGCCCGATGCGGGCCGAGTTCTCGACCTCGGTCAGGGCGCGGCGCACGAACCACTCGCAGGGCGCCGGCGCCGACGTCCGGCGGTTGCTGCCCGAAGAGGCGAGCACCCTCGCGTCCTGCCAGAGCTGGTTCAGTCTCTGTATCGCGAGCCGCTTCGCCTGCTGCGACTGGCCGCCCATTCCCGGTGAGGCCCCGATGCGCTCGAGCACGATGTCCAGCTCCTCGCGGCTGGAACCGAAGTAGGCCTCGGTGATCAGGTCGCGGTCCTGGCGGAAGATGAGGATCCGCTCGGCGGGGAACTTATCCTCGTCGAGGAACGCCCGCAGATCCTCGATGGCCTGCTTGCGGCTGGCCGGGCCGAGATGGAGGTCGTCGAAGTAGAGAACGAGGTGCGCGGGTTCGGCCGGGCCGGCGCCCGCGGACGTCTCCTGGGCGGGAGCGGGCGTCTGGTCGTCTGGCTCGGCGGCCGTGCGGACGGCCACTGCATCGGTCACCTCGCTGAAGAACTCCACCGTGACCGGCCTTCCGTCCTCCCGGACTTCGAAGTCCTCCAGGCTCAAACCGGTAACCGGCCGGCCCCGATTGTCGCTGACCCAGACCTCGACGTTGACGAGCTGGACGTCGACGACCTCACTGAATTCGGGCCGATCGCCGTCCTGCGTCTGAGCCGGAGCGACAACCGGCGCCAGAGCCGCGAGTCCGGCCGCCAGCACGGAAACGAGAAAGTGGCGGTTCTTCGAAGTCATCACGTCAGTCTACTTTCGCCGTCAGGCAGTTTCTGGTTGGGCCGGGCCCGGCAGGCGGCGCAGCAAGCCGAAGAGCAGGGCCAGGAGCACGAGGCCCCCGATCGGAGCGACGAAACCCGCCGCCAGACCGGCGGCGCCGCCGGCAAGCCGTCCGGTGAGCCACGGCAGCACCGCGCCGCCCGCGCCGGCCAGGGCGAACACCCAACCGGTGTTCCGGGAACGGGTGGCCGCGGTGAGCTCGGCCAGAAAGGAGATCGTGAGCGGGAAGAGCGGCGCCAGCCCCGCGCCAGCCGCGACAGCGGCAACCGCGAGGCCGGCCTGCGATCCGCTCAGCAGGAGGCCGAGGAGGCCCCCGCCGGCCAGCACGACTCCGGCGCCGTAGAGGACCGGCTCGGACACCCGGCGGAGCACCAGGGGCGCCGCCGCGCGACTGGCCAGCAAAGCGGCCCAGAAGCCCGATCCGATCCAGAGTGAGGTTGCCGAGCGCTCAGCCTGGAACTGGTCGGCGAGGCTGACGAGCCAGCCGCCCACCGAGTTCTCGATCCCGACATAGAGGAACATGATCGCGGCGATCACGACGAGGCCCGGCAACACGCCTCCCTGCCTGCCGCCCGGCGCGGACGCCGCCTGCACCGTGACCTCACCGCCGGCCGGCACGGCGCGGAGCGAAAGGAGGATGAGCCCCGAAGCGGCGGCGAGGACAAGGAGCACCGCATCGCTCGACATCCCCGGCGGCCGAACGGCAAACAGGAGAGGGCAGGCGACCGCGCCGGCACCCCAGACCATGTTGAGCGAGGAAAGCGCAGCGCCCCGGCGCTGCGGCTGCGAGTGCGCGACCCGCAGATTCGTCGCCGGAATCGCCAGCCCGAGACCGAAACCGACGGTGGCCATCGGCGCCAGGGCCAGGGGCCAGCCCGCGAGGGACAGAGCCACCAGGCCGCCGGCGATCAGCAGGTAGCCGAGCCGCAGGCTGAGGCCGAGCCGGTAACTGGAGAGAAAGGACCCGACGGCACTGGCGAGGAACTGAACGACGAAGAGTGCCCTCAACTCCTCGACCGGCAGCCGCCACTCGCGGGCCAGGTCCGGCAGCAGCGGCCCGAGGAGCACCGTGGCCACACCGGTGATGAGGAAGCCCGCGTATAGCGGCAGCCAGCCCGGCGTGGCGCGGATGAAACCGGCGCCCGGCGATTCAGTCATTACCCGGGCGCCGGACCGGTCGAATCCCGGACAACGAGCGTCGGTTCGATCGTGACCGTAGCCGGCGATTCCTCGTCCGTGGCGTTCAGCTTCTTGAGCAACGCCGCGGCCGCTGTCTGCCCCATTTCGTGGAGCGGTTGCCTCACGGTGGTAAGACTCGGATTCTGAAAGGCCGCACTGACGATGTCGTCGAAGCCCACTACCGACACGTCTCCCGGAATGTCGAGGCCGCTCTCGGCAAAGGCCCGCATCGCCCCGATCGCCGACACGTCATTGAACGCGAAGAGGGCGGTGAACGGCGCCCCCGCCTCCAGCAGCTTCCGGCCGAAGGCGTGTCCCTCACGATAGCCCTCCTCGGGGGAAAACTCCTGACCCGCCGGGTCACCGGAAAGCTGGACGACGAGCCGCGGGTCGATCTCCAGCCCCACTTCGGCCGCAGCCGCGACGATGCCCTGCCAGCGCGACTCGGTATCCGCCGAGTGGGCGTGGCCCTTGAAGAACGCGATGCGCCGATGACCCAACTCGGCGAGGTGGCCAAGCGCCCGGCGCGCGGCAACGGGGTGGTCGATGGCGACGTTCGTCACGCCCTGCATCTCCCGGTGGCCCGCGACGGCGACGGTGGGCAAGCCCAGGGGTCGCTCGATCGGCGTGTTGACCAGGATGAGCCCCTCCACCGAGCGTTCGGTGAGGAACTCGAGATAGCTGTCGAACAGTCGGGGTTCCGAACGGTGACCGGCGACGAGATAGAAATAGCCCTCCCTGAGTAGCTGGTCGTCGATGCCGCCCAGCACGCCGGCGGCATAGCCCTCGCTGATCTCCGGCAGCAGGACGCCGACCGCGAAGCTGCGCTGACGACGCAGCGACCGCGCGATGAAGTTGGGGCGGTATCCGAGCTCCGCCGCCGCCGCGCGGACGCGGTCCTGGGTCTCCGGGGGAATCCCCCTGGCCGCCGGCGAGCGATTCATCACCAGCGACACGGTCGTCGGCGACAGACCGAGATGGGCCGCGACGTCCTTGAGCCGCACGGGCTTGCCGGGTCTCTTCTCGGGGCTATTCACGCGCTCTTGACAAATCCGATCCGGTGTGTACAGTGGCAGACTAGCATGCTAAAACGATTTAGCCCGCCCCTTCCGTCTGCAGCGGGAACAACGCCGTCTTTAGGCACGGCTACCGGCTAAATCGGTTTACCCCTCAAGGAGGTACAACGTCCATGGCACGAAGACTCGCCCTCATTCTCATCCTCTCGCTGCTGGCGGCGCCCCTCGCGGCGCAGCGGTTCACGGCCAGCATCCGAGGCACCGTCACCGACCCAAGCGGAGACGCCTTGCCCGGCGCCACGGTGAACCTGGAAGGGACCGAAACCGGTCTCAACCGGACGACGTTCACCAACCCTTCCGGCATCTACACCTTCGGCGACCTGCCGGTCGGCGCGTACGAGATCACGATCACGCTCGACGGCTTCAAGTCTTCCGTGATCAGCGACGTCGCACTGAACGTCGCCGACGTGCGCGAGGTGAACGCGCAACTTGAACTCGGAGACGTCTCGGAGACGATCACGGTCGAAGCCGAGGCCATTCCCGTCGAGACGATGAGCGGCGAAGTCGCCGGCCTGATGACCGGCGAGCAGATCCGGGAGTTGCCCCTCAACGGCCGCAACTTCGTCCAGTTGACCCTCCTGCAGCCCGGCGTGAGTTCGCCCGAGGGCTTCGACACGAAGAACAAGGGCCTCCTGGCCGGCGTCGACCTGTCGATCAGCGGTAGCGGCACGACCGGCAACCTGTGGACGGTCGACGGCGCGAACAACAACGACATCGGCTCCAACCGGACCATCCTGATCTACCCCTCGGTCGACGCGATCGAGGAGTTCAAGATCCACCGGAACAGCTACAGCCCCGAGTTCGGAGGCGCCGCCGGCGGCCAGATCAACATCGTGACGCGCGGCGGCACGAACGAGTTCCGCGGCAGCGCCTACACGTTCATGCGCGACGATTCCTGGAACGAGACGAACTACTTCCTGGAGCAGGCCGGCCTGGACACGGAGCCGCTGGACCGCCAGGACTACGGCTTCACCCTCGGCGGCCCGATCCGGCAGGACAAGCTGCACTTCTTCCTCTCCGGCGAGTGGAACGTGGAAGAGCGCGGCATCGCCCGCACCGGCTTCGTGCCCACCGCGGCCGAGCGCGCGGGTGACTTCAGTGGTCCGTCGATCCCCGGGTGCACCCCGGCGATCCCGACCGATCCGACCACGGGCCAGCCCTTCCCGGGCAACGTGATCCCCTCGGACCGCATCAACGCCGGCGGCCAGGGCATGCTGAATCTCTACCCCCTGCCCAACGTGACGCCGGTCGCCGGCAGTTGCAACAACTGGGTCGAGGCCGTCGTGACGCCGATCGACTGGGACCAGGCGAACCTGCGGCTCGACTACGACGCCACGGATCGCAGCCGGTTGATGCTCCGCTACACCCGTGACAACTGGGTCAACGGCGCTCCGAACGCCGGCGAGGCGAACGGCCTGTGGGGCGACGACCCCTACCCCGCCGTCGACACGAACTGGGACCAGCCCGGCCAGTCGCTGGTGGCCCAGCTCAGCCAGACGATCGGCGACGACAGCGTCAACACGATTACCTTCTCCCTCTCGGGCAACGAAATCAGCCTCAACCGGGGCGGCACGAATCCCGGGCTGAACAGCCAGATCAACGCGGCGATTCCCGCGATCTTCGACGGCAAGACGGGCGGCGCCGATCGTAGCCACCCGGTGTTCTGGGGCGCAGCCGGCTACGGGGCGCTGTGGAACATCGCGCCCTGGGAGAACAAGCAGGACCTGATGGTGCTCAAGGATGACTACTCGCAGGTCTTCGGCAAACACTGGCTCAAGGTGGGCGCCCTCTACAGCGAGAACAAGAAGAAGGAGTACATCGGGGGCAGCTCGGCTTCCGAGACGCCGCAGTTCTGGGGCCCGAGCACCGGCCACAACGGCTGGGGCGCCAACACCGGCAACATCCTGGCCGACTTCCTGCTTCAGGACATGACGTTCGGCTACGCGGAGAACTCGCACCAGCCGACTCCGGAGTTGAACTGGGAGGACATCGAGTTCTACGTCGCCGACTCCTGGCAGGTGAACCCCCGCCTCAACCTCGACTACGGGGTCCGCTACTCGAACTACAAGTGGCCCTACGCCAGCGACGACCTGATCGCGGCATTCGATCCGAGAACGTTCGATCCCGCCCTGGGCGGCGACCCGTGCAACGGTCTGATCCAGGTACCGGGAACGGACCCCTGCGGCGACGCGGGCCTGATGGGCGGCTCCACCGGTCCGGGCCGCGGGCTGGTGGACGCGGACACGGACAACTTCGCGCCGCGCCTCGGCCTGGCCTACGACATCTTCGGCAACGGCAGGAGCGTGGTCCGGGCCGGCTTCGGTCAGTTCTTCCAGCGCGACCGCGTGAACATCCAGCTCGAGTTCGCGGGCAACCCGCCCTTCCGCTCCAGCCTGAACGGCATCCGCAAGCTGGACGAAGCGCCGCAGCCATGCCTCGATTGCGGCCTCGGAAGACCGCAGACGGGCATCGACCCGAACTTCCAGACGCCGTACAACCTGCAGTTCAACGTGGCCTGGGAGCAGCGGCTCGGCCGCAGCAGCACGATCGAGATCGCCTACGTCGGCACCCGCGGGCGCCACATCACCCGGCGTTCCGACATCAACCAGGTGGCCTCGGGCGACAACAACGGCAACGGCATCCCGGACCGGCTCGAGTACGTCACCGCTCCGGAGGGTGACGGCGGCGCCGGTGTGCGCGGCGCCCTGCGACCGTACTCGGTCTTCGGTGACGGCGGCATCCTGTTCTGGGAATCGAACGGCGCCTCCGAGTACGACGGTCTCCAGATGCAGTACGTGCAGAGGTACGGCAACGGTTCGCAGTTCCAGGCCTCGTACACGCTCTCGAGCTTCAAGGCCAACGATCCGCTGAACGACGCGGGCGCCGGCGCCTTCGCCGGTCAGATCACGGACCGCGAGAACCCCGATCTCGACTGGGGCTACGCGGGTCTGCATCGGGATCACGTGTTCAACGCCAACGTGCTCCACAACCTGCCGACGCTCGAGAACCAGAGCGGCTTCGTCCGGGCGCTGTTCGGTGCCTGGCAGTTCGGCGGAATCGTCCAGTACTCCTCGGGGCAGGCCCTGACGGTACGGACCGGGAATCTGACCGGGGTCAACGGCGCCGGCGGCACCGGCTACACCGAGAACATGCGGCCGCTCCTCACCGGCGCCTCCTGTGGCGGCAGCGGACTGCAAGTGATCAATCCCGATGCCTTCACGCTGGTCGGCTGGCAACTCGGCACGCTCAGCCCGACCCGGCCCGGCGTGTGCGAAGGAGCGGACTTCTTCCAGGTCGACTTCTCGCTGACCAAGAACATCCGCATCACCGACCGCGTGACCGGCCAGTTCCGGTTCGAGGTCTTCAACGTGACGAACCGCGACAACTTCGTCGGTATCAACTCGGTGATGAACCCGAGCAGCGTCACCTACGACAGCGACGTCGCCACGGAGCGTCGGACGATCACCGGCTACACCCTGCCGAACAACTTCGGTCAGGCCCAGGCGGCCCGCGACCCGAGGCAGATTCAGCTCGGCTTCAAGCTGTTGTTCTAGAACGGACGCCGGGAACGGACGACTCCACGTCGTGACGGCTTCTCTGCTCGCGCTTGCGCTGGCAATCGCCCTTGCGGGTCCAGCGCAGGCGCAGCAGGCTCCGGCTCCCGAGGTTCGCGCCGACCTCTGGCCTGAACTGACTCCGCCGCTGCCGGCCGATCCCGAACTCGAAGCGCGGGTCGACGTTCTGCTCGAGCGGATGACCCTCCGCGAGAAGGTCGGGCAGGTCATCCAGGCGGAAATCCGCTCGGTCACGCCGCGGGACGTGCGGCGCTACGACCTGGGCTCGGTGCTGAACGGCGGCGGCTCGTTTCCCAACGAGAACAAGCACGCCTCGCCGGAGAGCTGGCTGGCGCTGGCCGACGCGTTCCACGAAGCCTCGACCGACACGTCCGACGGCGGCGTCGGCATTCCCGTGATCTGGGGCGTGGACGCGGTACACGGCCACAACAACGTGATCGGCGCCACGATCTTCCCCCACAACATCGGGCTCGGCGCGGCGCGGAATCCGGACCTGATCCGCCGCATCGGCGAGGTCACGGCCCGCGAGGTGCTCGCCACCGGCCTGGACTGGAACTTCGGGCCGACCGTCGCGGTGGCCCGGGACGATCGCTGGGGACGCACTTACGAGAGCTACTCGGAAGACCCCGAGATCGTCGTCGACTACGCGCGCGCCCTTGTCGAGGGCCTCCAGGGCGCGGTCGGCAGCCCGGACTTCCTGGGCGAGGAGCGGGTGATCGCCACGGCGAAGCACTTCCTCGGCGACGGCGGCACGTTCGAGGGCCACGATCAGGGAGACACGCGGGCGAGCGAGGCGGACCTCCGCGACATCCACGGCGCTCCCTACGTCGCCGCGCTCGATGCCGGCGCGCAGGCGGTGATGGCCTCGTTCAGCAGTTGGCACGGCCGCAAGTTGCATGGCCACAGCGAACTGCTGACGGACGTGCTCAAGGGCCGGATGGCGTTCGACGGGCTCGTCGTCGGCGACTGGAACGGCCACGGCCAGTTGCCGAACTGCACGAACGAGAGCTGCGCCGACACGCTTCGAGCCGGCCTCGATCTGTTCATGGTCCCCGAAGACTGGAGGGCGCTCCACCGGAACACGCTCCGGCAGGTGCGCTCCGGCGCGATTCCCGAGGAGAGGCTCGACGACGCGGTGCGGCGCATCCTGCGCGTCAAGGCTCGCGCCGGCCTGCTCGACAGCGGCCGGCCGTCCGAACGGGCGCTCGGCGGACGCTTCGAGTTGCTGGGCGCTCCCGAGCATCGCGAGGTGGCCCGGCAGGCGGTGCGCGAGTCCCTCGTCCTGCTGAAGAACGACGACGGCCTGCTGCCACTGTCTCCGACGTCGCTCGTCCTGGTCGCGGGTCCCGCGGCCGACGACATCGGCCGGCAGAGCGGCGGCTGGACGCTGACCTGGCAGGGAACGGAGAACACGAACGACGACTTCCCGGGCGCCACCTCGATCTGGACCGGCATCGAACGGACCGTCGAGGCAGCGGGCGGGCGGGCCGTTCTCTGCCAGGGATGCGCGTACAGCGGCGAGCTGCCGGACGCCGCCATCTACGTGACCGGCGAGACGCCATACGCCGAGGGCCAGGGCGATGTGACGAGCCTCGAGTACAGCCCGGCGGACAAGTCCGACGTCGAGTTGATGGGGAGGCTCCGGGCCGCCGGCATTCCGGTCGTCACGATCTTCCTGTCCGGGCGCCCGCTGTGGACGAACCCGGAGATCAACGCCTCCGACGCCTTCGTCGCCGCCTGGCTGCCGGGCTCCGAGGGCGGCGGCGTCGCCGACGTCATCTTCGGCGCGGCCGACGGCGGCAGCGCCCACGACTTCCGGGGCAAGCTCTCCTTCTCCTGGCCACGCTCCCTGGATCAGACGGTCCTCAACGTCGGCGACCCCGACTACGATCCGCTCTTCCCCTACGGCTACGGCCTGACCTACGCCGACGACGGCGATCTCCCCGAACTGGACGAGACGCGTCCGGCCGGAGCCATGCCAGTGCGCACGACGGATGCAGGCGGGACAGCAGACCGCGTTCTGTTCGAAGGACGGACGGCGGAAGGGTGGCAGTTCTACGTGGGCGACGAGGCGGACTGGCGGGTTACCGCCCCCGACGGCCGCGGCCAGACCCGCCGCCGCGTATCCGGCGTCGTGCTCTCGGCGGTGGACCGCAACGTCCAGGAAGATGCGAGGAAGGCGGAGTGGCGAGGCCGCAACGAGGCCCAGATCTACCTCCAGTCGAATCCCATCGACCTGCGCGCCGAAACGGCTGATGGCATGACTCTCGAGATCGACTTCCTGGTGGAGCAGGCGCCCGCTGGGCGAGTCCAGATGCGGATGGACTGCGGCTACCCGTGTACCGGCGGTCTCCTCGTCTCGCCCATCTTCGCGGGCGTGCCCGAAGGAGCATGGGACACTCTGCAGATTCCCCTCCGCTGCTTCGAGGACTCCGGCGCCGAGATGGACCGCATCGACACACCCTTCCTGATCACGACGGACAGGCCGTTCACGCTTCGTTTCTCACGCATCGCGATCGCACCCGCCGATCCCGCCGCGCTGACGGCCGGTTGCTGAGCGCGGAGAACACGCCATGCTGACGGCGAAGATCACCACCCTCGACTGGACCGTCGTCGCCCTCTACTTCGCCGGCGTCTTCGCCATCGCCCTCTGGGCGATCAGGCGCGTCCGGCACGGCGAGCGCACTTCGTCGAGCTACTTCCTGGCCGGCCGCAACGTCGGCTGGTTCGTCGTCGGCGCCTCCCTCTTCGCCTCGAACATCGGCTCCGAGCACCTCGTCGGCCTGGCCGGGACCGGCGCCGAGAGCGGCCTGGTCCTCGGCCAGTTCGAGCTCCAGGCCTCGCTCATCCTGCTCATTCTCGGCTGGCTCTTCGTGCCGTTCTACGTCAAGAGCGGCATCTTCACGATGCCCGAGTTCCTGGAGCGGCGCTACTCGCCCGCGGCGCGCTGGTACCTCTCGGTGATCTCGGTCATCGGCTACGTGCTGACCAAGATCTCGGTGACGATCTACGCGGGCGGCGTCGTCTTCGAGACCCTGATGGGGATCAACTTCTGGACCGGCGCCCTGGTGGTCGTCGTCATCACGGGGGTCTACACCGTGCTCGGCGGTCTCCGCGCCGTCGTCTACACCGACCTGCTGCAGGCCATCGTCCTGATCGTCGGCGCCTCCACGGTGACGATCCTAGGACTCGCCGAACTCGGCGGCTGGCGGGTCATGGTCGAGACCGCCGGCGACGGCTTCTTCGACATGTGGAAGCCGATGTCCGACCCCGACTTCCCATGGACCGGCATCGCCTTCGGCGCTCCGATCATCGCCGTCTGGTACTGGTGCACCGACCAGTTCATCGTCCAGCGCGCGCTCTCCGCCCGCGGCATCGACGACGCCCGGCGCGGCACGATCTTCGCCGGCTTCCTCAAGCAGTTGCCGCTGTTCCTGTTCGTGGTGCCCGGCGTGATCGCCTACTGCCTGTCACAGTCCGGCAAGCTCGAACTCGCCTCCTCCGACCAGGCGCTGCCCGCCCTGGTCGTGGCGCTGCTGCCGGCCGGCTTCCGGGGGCTCGTGGTCGCGGGCCTGCTGGCGGCCCTGATGAGCAGCCTCTCCTCCGTCTTCAACTCCTGCTCGACGCTGATCACGATCGACATCTACAAGAAGCTCCACCCCGGCGTCTCGGAGCGCCGCCTGGTCCTGGTCGGGCAGACGGCCACCGTCGGACTGGTGGGCCTGGGCCTGCTCTGGATCCCGTTGATGCAGAACATCTCCGGCACGCTCTACCAGTACCTCCAGAGCGTCCAGGGCTACATCTCGCCGCCGATCACCGCGGTCTTCCTGCTGGGACTGTTCTGGAAGCGCCTCAACGCCCAGGGCGCGATCGCGTCACTGGCCGTCGGCTTCGTTCTTGGCATGGGTCGGCTGGTGGCGGAGCTCAACAAGGACAGCCTCAGCGGCTTCCTCTACACCTTCGCCGACATCAACTTCATGCACGTCGCGATCTTCCTGTTCCTGATCTGCGCGGCCGTGCTGGTCGCGGTGAGCCTCTGGTTCCCGCCGCCCTCCGAGCAGCGCGTCGCCGGCCTGACCTGGAGCCGCGCGGGCAACGCCGAGCTCCTCGCCGAGTCCGACCCGGCCAAGCGACGGCTGGACCGGACGCTGTCCGTAGTGCTGGTCTTGATCGTCGCCGCGGTGATGGTCTACTTCTCGGGGTAGGCCGGCGCCGACCCCTGCAGAACCTCCATCATGCGATGTGCCGTTTCGGCGCCGCTGTTCTGGTTCTGACCGGTCACAAGGCGTCCGTCGACGACGACCCGGCTCGCGAGCATGTCGCGAAACCGGGTCTCGCTCTCGAACAGCGCTCCGGCGGCCCGCAGGTCCCGCTCCGGGTGCATCGGGGTGAAGGTGATGCCGAGCTCCTCGATCTGCTTGTCCGAAACGGCCGAGACGCGGCGGCCCCGCACCAGAGGTTCTCCGCCCGGAGTCACCGCCTGAAGCAGTCCCAACGGACCGTGGCACACGCCGCCGACCACGGATTCGCGGGCGTACGCCTCGCTGACCTTCCTGCCCAGTTCTTCCGACTGGCCGAGGTCGTACGCGGCGCCCCAGCCGCCGGCTAGAAACACGATGTCGTAGGCGCCGCCGTCCACGTCGGCGATCGCCAGCGAGTTCTCGACCCTGGATTGAAACTCCACATCCCGGAGATAGCGCTTGTCCTCCGGCGTGGCCACCGGCCACCGAACGGACTGGCGCTCGACCGGGATGGCGCCGCCCTGGATGCTCGCCACGTCGACCGTCATTCCGGCGTCCGTGAATGCGTAGTAAGGCACCGTCATCTCCGACGCCCAGACGCCGGTCGCCTTGCCCGAGTCGCCCAGCGTGTCGTGGCTGGTGGTCACGATGAGGGCGCGGTGGCCGGCCAGATCGATCGCGGGAATCTCGTAGTGGGCGTGAAGGCCCAAACCAACGAGCACTCTCGGCAATCCCAGCCAGACGGCGGCCGCCAGAACGACGACGGCCAGCCCTGCTCCGGTCCATACCCTGGTCTTCATGAAGGTCTCCTTTGCACGGTCGTAGAGGTAGTTGATCGCCAGCTGTCGAGTCGGCGAGTAGAAGGCCGGGACTTCGAGCACCCCCACGCGCGCCGCGTAGGCCTCGTAGTCCGCCAGCATCCCGGCGAAGCGCTCGGGTTGTTCCGCGGCCAGATCGCGGGTCTCGCCCGGGTCGTTCGCGAGATCGAAGAGGCGCCAGCGGCCGTCGCCGACGGGAGCACCGACGCGGACGAGCTTGTGGTCGCCCTTGAAGACGCCCCTGTGGCCCGCAGTCTCGAAGCCGACCGCCTCATGCGGCGGATGGACCAGGGCCGAAGGATCGCGCAGCGCCGGGGCCAGGCTGCGGCCATCGATTGGGTGCTTGCCGGACGGCGTGGCGTCGCCCGCGCCGGTGAGCTCGAGAATCGTGGGAACGAGGTCCGTCACGAAGGTGAAGGCCGCAGCGATCCCCCGCGCCTCCACCCCCGGCCCGGCGATGATCAGGGGAACGCGGATTCCTCCTTCGCCGCCGTGGAACTTGTAGTACGCGAGCGGAGCGGCCGCCGCCCGTGCGAAGTGCGGGCCGATGATGCCGTAGCTCCCCTTCTCGCCGAGCGTCTCGAAGTCGCGGCGGTAACCGACGCGTTCCGCCCACCGGTCGAACTGACCGCTCTGGCCCGGGTCGCCCGCCTCCGGACCGTTGTCGGACAGCACGACGAAGACGGTGTTCTCCAGGAGTCCCTCGTTCCCGAGGTACTCGACTAACCGCCCGAAGTGATGGTCCATCGCTTCGAGCATCGCCGCGTTGACCGCCATGTTCTTGGCGGCGAACGCCTTCTCGTCGGGCGAGAGAGCGTCCCAGTCCGCCTGTTCGGGCGTGGTCGACGGCGCCGCGCCGGACGGAAAGACACCCGCTTCGACGGCGCGGCGATGACGCTCCCTGCGCAGCGCGTCCCACCCTTCGTCGTACACGCCCTCGTAGCCTTCGATGAACTCACGCGGCGCCTGAACCGGCAGGTGGACCGCCTGGAAGGCGAGGTAGGCGAAGAACGGCTGTCGCTCCCCATCCGCGACCCGGTCCGTGTCGATGAACTCGACGAGCTTGTCCACGAGGTGCTCCGACGAGTAGAAGTCGTCCGGCAGGTCGGTCGGCTCGCCGTCGGCGAACCAGGGAGGCTCCCCGTAGATGGGCAGGTAGGGCTTCTTCTCGAAGTTGTCGGCGCCGGTGGCGTCAAGCGCGAACGTGCGATCGAACCCGCGCGCGCTGGGCAGCGAGGTCGGACCGTGGCCGAGGTTCCACTTGCCGCTCAGGTAGGTGCGGTAGCCGGCGGCGCGCAGGCGACTGGCGATCGTGACCACGTCCGTGCTCAACTCGCCTCGGTAGCCGGGTCGGCCGCGATGACGAAGCGGCGTGGCCACATGCAGGCTGGCAACGTCGGTCGGGTGCGAGTCGACCCCGGTGAGCAGCATGGCCCGCGACGGCGAGCACATCGGCGAGGCGTGGAAGTTCGTGAAGAGGACGCCGCGCGAGGCGATCGCGTCGATGTGGGGAGTGCGAATCTCGCTGCCGTACGCGCCCAGGTCCGTGAAACCGACGTCGTCCGCGACCACGACGACGACGTTCGGCCGGGGTGCGGCCGGATCCTGGGGCTCCGCCGCCGCTGCCGTCGACGCCGACGCCTGGAGGGCAGCCGCCGTCGCGAGCGTTGCCGCCAACACTCGCCGGCCGCCACGGCGGCTGCTTCGGCGGTTGAAGATGAACCCGGGTCTCATGGCTCGGAACCCCGTCTGCTAATGTCTATCATTAGTTCTGATGGAAGTCATTAGCACGCAAGAGAAGCTCCTTCGCTCCGCCGAGAAGCTGTTCGCCGAGCGAGGCGTCGGGCCGACCACCACCCGCGCCATCCTGCGCGAAGCGGGCCAACGCAACGAATCGGCCCTGCAGTACCACTTCGGCGGCCGCGAGGGGCTCATCGACGCCATGTACGTCAAGCGCGGCGCGCAGGTCGGGGAAGAGCGGGAGCGCATGCTGCGCGAGCTGGATGAAGCCGGCGGGACCCAGGACGTGCGCCGCCTGTGCGCGGTGGCGGTCATGCCTCCGGTGCGCGTCGCCCGGCGGGATCCGGAGTTCGCGCTCTTCCTGAAGGTGATCGGGCAGCTCGTGTTTCTACCCGGCGAGGAGCTCCGCGAGGGCGCGACCCGCTACACGGGCGCGGGGGTGGGCGAAGTGGCGAGGCGCATCCGCGCGCAGCTTCGAATCCCCAGGGCGCTCGCGGACCGGCGATTCGACCTGATGCACAGGATGGCGGCGCTCGCGCTCGCCCAGCGCGCGCTTAGCGGCGGCAGCTTCGACGGACCCGATGCCGAGCTGTTCTTCGAAACACTGCTGGACGCGATGGCGGCCGTTCTGGAGGGACCGGTTTCCCCCGCGACGGAACGTAAACTCTCTATGTCTTGACAGCAGAAAGTGAAAGCATCATGATGCCTCCATGCGAACCACCGTCACGCTGGACGCGGATACCGAATCCCTGCTGCGCGAGGCGATGCGCCAACGCGGACATACATTCAAGCAGGCCCTGAACGACGCGGTCCGGCAGGGGCTGGCGGGAGTTGCCGGCGATCCGGCGCGTCCTCCGTTCGTCCAGCGGAGCTTCCCCATGCGCCTCAAACCCGGGTACGACCTGGGCAAGCTGTCCGCCCTTGAGGCGGATCTCGACGCGGAGGCGTTCTCTGAGGTAACTCGCCGGCTCACGCCCGAGCAGAACGAGCCGAAGTGATCGTCCCCGACGCGAACCTTCTCCTGTACTCCGTCGATTCAACCAGTCCGTTCCACGAGCGCGCGACGAGGTGGTGGACCGGCTGCCTGAGCGGCTCGGTGCCGGTCGGGCTCTGTCAGCCCGTCCTGTTCGCCTTCCTGCGAGTCAGCACTAACCGTCGCGTCTTCCGCGAACCGCTCTCACTCGACACCGCCGGCGACCTCGTGAAGGAGTGGATCGCCCACCCCGTCACGCGCCTCCTGCTGCCAGGCGAGGACCACGTGCGACATGTCGTGGACCTTCTCGCGGAGGCCGGCTCCGCCGGCGGTGACCTCGTCACGGACGCACAGATCGCCGCACTCGCTCGAACCCACCGAGGCGAGATTCACACCGCGGATCACGACTTCCGGCGTTTTCCGGGAGTGACCTGTCACTATCCGCTGACACCCAACGAGACGTCGCTTCGCCTCAGGTAGAGCCGTCCACCCGTCGACACATGCCGCATCCGTCCGTCGGCAAGCGGATTGACGAACGACAGAAGCGTCTGCGGCGCCGTAGCCGCGATCGCCTCCGGCAGGGCGACGACGAAGGAGTGCTCGCCCACCGGATCTAGCGGGAGGGTCGGCGTCGGGTCGGTCGAGGTCGTGTCGTAGAAGGCGACCTTGGCGCGTGAACTGACGCTCAGACGGCCGTCGCGCTCGGTGATCGTGTGCTCGGCGGCGACGTCCTCGTAGACACCGGCGTAGAGCCGCGAATCGATGTCGATGTCGAGCGCCGGGAACCGCTGCGGCGCCAGCGGCTCGAAGCCGGAGGCCTTCTTCATCCAGGCGTTCACGAGCTCGAAGGCGACCAGCCCGCCGTGCGCCGAGTTGGTCAGGACGACCATCGCGAAGTCGGACTCCTCGTGCGCCGAGAACCAGGAGAGGATGCCCGGGCCGCCACCGCCATGGCCGAAGTCGCCGTTGGGCCCGAGCATGAAGCCGAGGCCGAAGGAGCGAACAGCGCCGATCCCCTGGACCGCCGCGGTGCCGGTGCGCATCGCCTTCGAACTCTCCTCCGAGAGCAGGCGCTCACCGTTCAGTCCCTCTCCGCCGCGGAGGTGTGCGGCGACGAAAGCAAGGAGGTCGGGCGCCGACATCATGGCGGTGGAGCCCGCCGGAGCGAAGCTCAGCGGCAGGAAGGCCTGCGACGTCCTCTGCTGCGTGCCGGTGGCCGGGTCGAGGAAGTGGCCGACGGAGGCGCGGTGGAGCAGGGCGTCCTGCGGTTGCACGACGGAGTGCTCGAGGCCGAGACGGCCGAAGATGCGGTCCTCGATCAGGTTGTACCAACTGTCCCCGAGCACCCGCTCGGCGACGTGGCCGGCGACCACCATCGCCGTGTTGCAGTACGAGCAGTCCTTGCCGGGAGCGAACAGTTGACCGAGATCGCGGGCCCGCTCCACCGCCTGGCGGATGGCCTCCTGGTCGGGGCCGTGGTCCGGGATCATCTCGCCGTCGATGCCGCTCGTGTGGTTGAGCAGCATGCCGACCTTGATCGCCCGGGTCGCGTCCGGGTCGGCGACCGCGAAGTCGGGCAGGTACTCGAGCACCGGCGCGTTGAGGTCGACCAGACCCTCGTCGACGAGTTGCATGACCAGGGTCGTGTTCAGGGTCTTGGTGATCGAGCCGATGTGCATCACCGTTTCGGGGGTGACGTCGACGCCGGTGGTCACGTTCAGGATCCCGGTCGTGGCGGTCTCGATCTGGCCGCGGTGGTAGACGGCCGCGCTCGCGCCGACGACCCGGTGACGCGCGATCGCCTCTTCGAGGTCGCGCTGAAGGTCGGTGGCGCCGGGGCCTTCGTCGGCCGGAGCGGTCTGGCCGAAGGCCGTGCGGAGCGTCGGCAGCGCGGCCACGGCGGCCACGGAGGCGCTCCTGGCCAGAAGGTCGCGTCGAGTGGGCTGCATGGGCATGTGAATCCTACGTAGCCTGCTACGAGAGCGGATCGCCCAGTTGCTGGGACTGCTCCCACTCGGCGCGGATCGCCTCTTCGTCGAAGCGGAAGTAGGACCGCGGGGGCAGTTGGCCCCAGGTGTTCGAGGCGAAGGCGTCGTCCGGGAAGTGGCGGACCTGGTGGTTCGGGCCGAGGACTTCCATGTCGGCGAAGAACTCGATGAAGGTGTCCTCCTCGGGCATCCGCCAGTAGGCGAACAGGTTCCGGGCCATGCCGTGGCGGCCGGGCCCCCAGACGATCGGCCGCCGGTGGGCCGCCAGGTGATCGAGGCCGACCCGCATCTCGCCCCAGTCGGTCAGCTCGAAGGCGACGTGGTGGATGTGGGCGTAGCCCTTGTCCAGGAAGGCGAGCACGTGGTGGTCGCGGTCGGCGTGGAGCCAGCAGGCGTCGTCGCCGATCCAGTCGGTGATCTTGAGGCCGAGGGCCTCGACGTACCAGTCGACGGCGCGCCGGGTGTCGGCGGTGAGGTAGTTCACGTGCTGGAGCCGGCGCGGATGAAATCCAGGCAGGGCGTCCGAGTGCTTGCAGACGTCGGGACGCGGATCGTCCGGGGCGACGTGCTCGACGACGGCCACGCCGTTGCCGTCCGGGTCGGCGGTGCGCAGCCCGAACCGGCCCGCCGGCAGCTCGAACGGCACGGCGAGCGTTCCGGCGTCGGACAACCGGTCGCCGGCCTCGGCCAGGGGCACGCCGGCTTCGAGTTCGTAGGCGATGTAGTCGACGCAGCCGCTCTCGCCGGCGGTCAGGCGGACGCAGAAGTCCTCGTAGGCGCAACGAAGCAGGGCGCCGTCTTCCGCGGCCGGGCTCAGTCCGAGCAGACGCCGCCAGCGAGCCGAGGCCTCGGCGACATCGGTGACGGTGAGGCCGACGTGGTGGATGCCGCGAATCACGAGCCACCTCCTGTCCCCGTGGCCGCGAACGCGGCAGTGCGTTCGCAGACCGTCTTCACGTCGCAGTAGAAGTCGAACGAGTGACGCCCGCCCTCGCGGCCGATGCCGGAGTGTTTCGTGCCGCCGAACGGAGTCTCCAGGTCGCGGACGTAGAAGCAGTTGACCCAGATCGTGCCGGCGCTGATCCGGCGCGAGAGCCGGCCCGCGCGGGACTCGTCGCCGGTGAAGATCATCGCGGCGAGCCCGTAGTCGGTCGACTCGGACAGGGCGATCGCCTCCTCGTCATCCTCGAACGTCTGCAGGGTCAGCACCGGTCCGAACACCTCCTCGCGCAGGATGTCGGCGCCGGCCGGCACGTCGGCGAACAGGGTCGGCGGGTAGTAGAGACCGCCGCTGCCCTTGCCGCCGAGCTCGAAGGAAACGGGCGTCAGTTCCGCCGCGGCCGCGGCGCCGACCGTGCGCGCGGTCGCCGGCGAGCCGGTGAAGGCGATCCGGTCGACGCCGGCGTGACCGGTCAGCATCGCGCCGGTCTCCGGCCCGCCGTGGACGATGTTGAGCACACCGGGCGGCAGCCCCGCCTCGTCCGCCAGGTCGCCGAGCAGCGAGCAGGTCAGCGGCGCCCACTCCGGCGGCTTGAGGACGACGGTGTTGCCCGCGGCGAGCGCCGGGCCGACCCGCCAGGTCGCCAGCATGAAGGGCGCGTTCCACGGCGTCGACACGGCGACGACGCCGGCCGGGTCGTGCCGGACCGTGTTCCGCTCGCCGCCATGCAGGGTGCGGGGCGACTCCGCCAGGCGCGAGACCGCGTACTCGGCGAAGAAGCGGAAGTTCATGCCGCCGCGCGGGATCACCCGCTCGCGCATCGCCTCCAGCAGCGACCCGTTGTCGACCGTCTCGACCTGGGCGATCTCGGCGGCCCGCCGCTCGACCCCGGCGGCCAGGCGCAGCAGGTACGGCGCGCGCCCCTCCGGTCCCAGCGCCGCCCAGTCCGGGAAAGCCCCGCGCGCGGCGTCGACGGCGGCGTCGACCTCCGCCTCCCCCGCCTCGGGCAGCTCGGCCAGCTTCCGTTCCCAGTCGATCGGCGAACGGACCTCGAAGCCGGCGTCGCCGCCGACCCGCCGGCCGCCGATCAGGTGGCCTGTCGGAACGGAGACGACCTCCACGTCGACACGCGCGGCCGTCACGAGCCCGCCGCCTCGGCCGCCGCGACGACCTCGGCCTCGGCCTCCGGCACGCAGAGCGCGACGTGGAGCGTGTTGCCGGTCACCTGGGGCTGCTCGCCGACCGGCTGCAGGTCCCGGTCCAGCTCGACGATCGGGTTGCGCAGGGTGCCGATCCCGTCGCACTGCACTTCGACTACGTCGCCCGGCTCGACCGGCCGCGAGTTCGCCGGCGTGCCGGTCATGATGACGTCGCCGGGTTCGAGCGTGATCAGCCGGCTCAGGTCGGCGACCTGGTAGGCGAACGAGAACAGGAGGTCCTCGCCCGTGTTCCCCTCCTGCACCACCTCGCCGTTGACCAGGGTGCGGAGCGTCAGGTCGTTCGGGTCGACGTCGCCGGCGTCGACCAGCGCCGGACCCATCGGCCCGAAGCCGTCCTGGCCCTTGACCCGCAGCATCGAACCGCGGTCCGCGTGCCGGAAGTCGTGGATGCCGAAGTCGTTGACCAGCGTGTAGCCACGCACGTAGTCGAGCGCCTCCTCGATCGCCACGCCGGTCGCCCGCCGGCCGATGACGACCGCGAACTCCCCTTCGTAGTTCAGGAAGCGGCAGCCGCGCGGCCGCGCCACCGGCGCCTCGTGGGCGCTCAGCGACGAGGTGGGCTTCATGAAGTAGGACGGCACCTCCGGGATGCGCTCCATCTGGTACTCGACGCAGCGCGAGCGGTAGCTCAGGTGGACGCCGATGATCTTCGACGGCGGATCGATCGGAGGCAGCCAGGTGCCGTCGTCGGCTCGGCGCTCGTGTCTCATCGCGGTTCGCCCTCAGGCAGTTGATGGATGGGATGAGCAGAAGTCGACCAGGGCGCGGAACAGCCGGCCGCCGTCCTCCGGCGCGGTGACCTCGGGATGCCACTGCACGCCGAGACAGAACGGAAGCCGGGGGTCCTCCAGCGCCTCGATCACGCCGTCCGGCGCCGTGGCGGCCACCCGCAGACCCTCGCCCAGCCGGCCGGCGCCCTGGTGATGGTGCGAAGCGATCTCGACCTCACCCTCCTCCACGCCCGCCTCCATCGCCGCCGCCAGGTGCGTCCCCGGCTCGATCGTCACCATGTGCCGCGTGAACTCGCCCAGCACGTCGCGGTGGGGCTTCATGTCGAGCCGGTCGCCCAGGTGCTGTTCCAGGTCGCCGCCGTAGAGGATGTTGAGGAGCTGGAAGCCGCGGCAGATCCCCAGGATCGGCATCCGGCGTTCGAGCGCGGCGCGGCCGATCGCCAGCTCGACCCGGTCGCGCATCTCGTCGTGCTCGTCGTTCTCCGGGTGCGGTTCCGCGCCGTAGATCTGCGCATCGAAGTCCTTGCCGCCCATGAAGACGATGCCGTCGAGGTCATCGAGCGCCGCCCCGGGTTCCTCGTCGTACGGCTCGACGCTCGGGATGATGACCGGCGCCCCGCCGGCGGCGGCAATCGCCGAGACGTAGTCGTGCGGGACCATCGAGACGACCTCGTCCCACGGGCCGATGATCGCGTCCCGGACGTCGCCGACGATGCCGATCCGCGGCCGAGAGCACCGGCGCTCGCCGCTTCGCGGCGTCGCGCCCGATGCCGGCCAGAAGGCCGGCGCACCGACACGCGGAGCCTCGTTCGTCATCGGTAGCGAACTCCCATGTGCTTGATGCCGTTGAAGAAGTTGGAGCGGAGCCGCTCCGGCTCCGAGACCAGTTCGAGGCGTCCGAGATGGGGCCGGAGCTCTTCCAGCGCGATCTGGATCTCGAGCCGCGCCAGGTACGCGCCCAGGCAGAAGTGCGGTCCGATGCCGAAGGTCAGGTGCCGGTTCGGCTTGCGGCCGACGTCGAATCGGTTTGGATCCTCGAACACGTCCTCGTCCCGGTTGGCGCTCGTGTACCACATCGCGACCTTGTCGCCGGCGCGGATGACCTCGCCGCGCATCTCGACGTCCTCGGTCGCCGTGCGGCGGAAGTGGTGGACCGCCGTCACCATCCGCAGCACCTCGTCGGCGGCGGTCACGGCCATGTCCTCGTCGCCGGCGACGATGCGCTCCGCCTGGTCGGGGTGGCGCAGCAGCTCGTACATGCCGCCCGACAGCGAGTGGCGGGTCGTCTCGTTGCCCGCCGCCGCCAGCAGCAGGAAGTACAGGTCGAACTCGTGCGGCGTTAGCGGCTCGCCGTCGACCTCGGCGAACACCAGGTCGGTCACGATGTCGTCGCGCGGTTCCGCGCGGCGCTCCGCCGCCAGCTTGCGGCCGTACTCGAACATCTCGAGACTCGCCGGGCTCGAGAACGGCAGGTGCTTGAAGCGCTCCCGCTCCGTTTCGTAGTCGTCGACGTACTCCGGGTCGGTCGCGCCGAGGATGCGGTTGCCGATGTCGACGATCAGCCGCCGGTCCTCCTGGGGCGCGCCCAGCATCTCGGCGAACACCCGCATCGGCAACTCGACCGCCACGTCGTCGACGAAGTCGAAGTCGCCCCGGGCGATCGCGGTCTCCAGGATGCCCCGGAACAGTTGCCGGATGTGGTCCGAGAAGGCTGTGAGCGCCCGCGGCAGGAAGCGCTTGCTGATCAGCGACCGCAGCTTGTAGTGGCGCGGCGGATCCATGTCGATCATCGACTTGCGCGCCTCGACGTGCTGAGGCTCCAGGTCCTCGAGCGACGTGCCGCCGGCCTCGGACGAGAACCGCTTCGGATCCTTCGAAACGCGGACGACGTCCTCGTGCCGCGTGATCGACCAGAAGCCCGGCCCCTTCGGCTCCGGCTGCCAATACACCGGCGCCTCCGCGCGCAGCCGGGCGAACCACTCGTGCGGCACGCCCCGGGCGAAGCGGTCGTGGTCGCAGAGGTCGATCTCGGCCGCGAGCGAGGCGTTGGCTGCGTGGGCCACGGGCTCAGCCCCTACAGTTGAATCCGGTACTCGTTGCGCTCCCAGTCGGTCACCCAGCCGTGGTAGCGCTCGAGTTCGAAGCGCTTGAGCGTCATGAAAGCGTCGACGATCTCGCGGCCGACGCCGTCGCAGAGCAGTTCGTCGGCCTCCAGCGCGTCGAGGGCCTGGTCGAGGGAGCTCGGCAGCGGCGCGAGATCCTCCCGCCGGTAGGCGTCGCCCGCGGTCTGCTCGGGCGCCTCGAGTTCCCGGCGCACGCCGTCGAGCCCGGCCTGGAGCAGCGCGGCGATCGCCAGGTGGCAGTTCGCCGTGCCGTCGCCGACGCGGACCTCCAGCCGGGCCGCCTTGCCGCGCTCGGGCGGCACGCGGACGAAGGTCGTCCGGTTGTCGAGACCCCAGGAGACGTTGATCGGCGCCAGCGAATCGGGCGCGATCCGCTTGAAGGCGTTGACCGTCGGATTGAGGAAGGCCATCAGCGCCCCGGCATGCTCCAGCACGCCGGCGATGAAGGCGAGCGCGGCCGCGCTCAGGCCGTCCGGGCCCGCCGGATCGCCGATCCGGTTGGCGCCCTCGCCGTCCTGAAGCGACACGTGCAGGTGCAGCCCCGAGCCGCCCTGGTCGTTGAAGGGCCGGCCCATGAAGGTGGCCCGCATCTCCTCCAGCACCGCCATCTCCTTGACCGTCGCCTTGAGCCGGAAGGCGCGATCGGCGGCGTCGAGGGCGGGACCGTGGCGGAGGTTGATCTCGTACTGGGAGCTCATGAACTCGTGGTTCGCGGCGTAGGCGCCGAGGCCCATCTCGGCGCAGGCGTGGAGCATCCGGCCCGAGATGCCGCCCGGGTCGCTCTCGGCGCCGACGGTGTAGACCCGCGACAGCGTGTCGACGTAGCGGACGGCGCCTTCAGGAGCAGCGTCGTCGGGCTTGAACAGGAAGAACTCGAGCTCCGGGCCGACGATCGGCGCCAGGCCGAGTTCGGCCAGACCGTCCGCGGCCCGCCGCACGGCACCGCGCGGGTCGAACGGATGGGGGTTACCCTCCTCGTCGACCAGGTCCACCAGGCACGCGGCGATGTCCGGCGCCCACGGCAGCGCCGCGGCGGTCGAGAGATCCGGCCGCGCGAAGAAGTCCGGGTAGCCGATCTCGCCACCCATCACCGGCGTGTGCGCCAGGTCGGTGGTCATGATCGCCGAGCAGAAGGCCACGCCGTCCTCGATCTCGTGGCCGGCGTCGGCGAGCACGAGGTCCTTGCCGCGGGCGATGCCGTGGAGGTCGGGGTAGATGACCCGCAGTGTCTTCGCGCCCTGCTCGGTCAGGCGTTCAATGTCGCTCATGTGCAATCCCTTTGACGTCGCGGCTCCTTAAGCCGCGTCCGGTGATTCGTCGATGAAGTGGCGCATCGCCGCCGCCAGGCCGAGCGCGCCCGAGCGCAGTGCTCGCTGGTCGTTGGTCATCTGGCCGCCGATCCTACGGCCGTCAGGCGGACCAGGGCGCCGGGGTTGTTGAGGAGAAGGTAGATCGCGCCGTCGGGGCCGGTCCTGATGTCGCGGATGCGGCCGTGGCCCTTGAACAGGAGTTCCTGGCGGGTGACCCGGCCGCCGTCGATCTCCAGCCGGCGGAGCTCCTCGAAGGACAGCGAACCCACCAGCAGGTCGCCACGCCAGCGCTCGAAGGCCGGGCTGGCCACGAACTCGATCGGGCCGACCGCGAGCGCCGGCGTCCACTCGACGACGGGCGGCTCGATGCCGTCGGCGTGGGTCCGGTCGCTGATGACCGAGCCGTCGTAGTTGACGCCGAACGTGACCACCGGCCAGCCGTAGTTCCGGCCCTTGACGAGGAGGTTCAGCTCGTCGCCGCCGCGCGGTCCGTCCTCGCCGGCGAAGGGGTTGTCGTCCGGGATGCCGCCGTCCGGGCGGATGCGGAACACCTTGCCCGAAGGCATGGCCGGGTCCTGCGAGTTCATCGCCGCGCTCATGTCGCCGATCGAGAAGTAGAGGAAGCCGTCGCGGTCGAACAGCAGGCGGCCGCCCCAGTGCTTGCTGTCGGGCAGGTGGTACCCGGGATCGAGACGGAAGAGGTACTCCGTGTCTCGCCAGCGGTTGCCGTCGACGCGGCCGCGGATGATCCGCGTCAGCCCGCGGGCGTAGCGGTCGTCGGGATCCTCCGAGTGGCTGATCGCCGCGTAGACCCATCCGTTCTCCGCGTGGTCCGGGTCGAGCGCGATGTCCATCAGCCCGCCAGTCGAGGTCGCGAGGTCGACCGCCGGCAGCCCCGTGATCCGCTCGGGATCCACCGTGCCGTCCCGGTACCGGAGCAGGTAGCCGGCGTCCTCCGAGATCAGCGCCTCCGACGGCCCCGTGAACTCGATTCCCCAGGGGTTCTCCAGCTCGTCGGTGGCCAGGTACTCGACCCGCAGGGTGTAGTGCTCCGTCTCGACCACCGGCGGCAGCGGCTTCGCGATCCAGACCGCCTCCGTCTGCAGGCTGTAGATCAGCTCGACCAGCGCCGCCATCTCCTCGTCCGAGAGTTCGCCGACGTAGCCCGGCATGTCGGTGCCCGGGATGCCGTGCCGGATGTTGCTCTCCACCGAGAAGCCGTCCCGGCCGAACCGCCAGTCCGACTTGATCAGCGGCTCCGCGAGCCCGCCTTCGAGCACCTGTCCGTGGCAGCCGCCGCAGTGCAGGCGGTAGAGGGCACGCGCGTCCGGCTCGGCGGCCGCGACGGGAGCGGCCGCGAGCAGCACCGCAGAACACGCCAGCACGGCACGTCGAGTGCCGGTGCGCCGGCCGTGGCGCGGGCCTTCTGGCCCGCGTTTACGGCATCCGGGCGCCGTCGCGATCGCGACCCTAGTTGGCACTGGCCGTGTACACCCTCTCGCCGGCGATGAACGTCATCTCCACCTTCGTCCGATGCACCTCGGTCGGCTCGACGTCGAATGGGTTCTGCGAGGTGACGACGAGGTCGGCCTCCTTGCCGACCTCGATCGTGCCGACCTTTTCGCCCTGGCCCATGAGCCGCGCGCCGTTCCAGGTCATGATGCGGAGAGCGTCCTCCAGCCTCACCTGTCCCTGGAGGCCGAGCGTCTCCTCGCTGCCGCCCGGCACCTGACGGGTCACCATCGTCTCGACCGCGAGCCACGGGTCGACCAGGGGCACCACCGGCCAGTCCGAGCCGGCCGCGACCAGGGCGCCCGTCTCGAGGGCGTCCCTGATCGGCACCCAGCGCTTCATCCGCTCGTCGCCGACCGCCTTGCGGATGTCGATCGCCGCCATCGGCGTGGGGAACCAGATGTAGGGAGAGAACTCCCAGGCCATCCCCAGCTCCCGCGGCCGGGGAATGTCGGCCGGGTCGACAAAGGTGCTGTGGCCGACGTCGTGCATCGGGCCGCCGAAGCCGTTCCGTTCCCGGGCCGCCGCGACGGCGTCGATCGCGGCCCGCACCGCGCCGTCGCCGGCGGCGTGCATCTTCACGTGCAGCCCCTGGCGGTCGAACGCCGTGACCGCGTCGTTCAGCGCCTCCTGCGGCACCAGGAGCAGCCCGAGCTTCGGGCGCGGATCGTCCTCGCCGGTCGAGTCCTCGTAGGGCGCGAGCATCGCCGCGGTGTGGCTCTCCGTCGGCACGCCGTCGAGCATGATCTTCACGCAGTCGACCTTCAGGCGCTCGCTCTCGTAGGTCGCCCGGATCGCGAGCTGGGACTCGGCGGCGTCGGCGAGCGCCGGGTTGTGCGCCCAGGCGACGCAGGCCCGCACCCGCTGCTTCAACGTGCCCTCGCGCGCCAGTTGCGCCAGCGCGCCGAGCTGCCACGAGTTCGCGTAGGCGACGGTGAACGACGTGATGCCGTGGGCCAGCATCTCGTCCGTGGCGATCTTCATCCCCTCCATCTTCTGCGCGTCGGAGGCCGGAGGGATCACGGACGCCACCATGGCGTTGGCCGTCTCGCGGAGCAGGCCGGTCGGGTTGCCGTCCTGGTCGCGCTCGATGATCCCGCCCTCCGGGTTCGGTGTGTCGCGGTCGATGCCGGCGACTTCCAGCGCCTTCGTGTTGACCCAGACGCTGTGGTGGGACTCGTCGTAGAGGAAGACCGGGTTGTCCGGCGACACGGCGTCGAGGAACTGCCTGGTCTGCTGGCCGGGTTCGAACACCGCCGCCACCCAGTTGCCGCCGCTGATCCACTCCCCGGGCTCGGCCCGGGAAGCGCACTCGCCGACCAACTCGCTGATGATGTCCGGCGTCGCGCCCGGAGGCAGGCGGCACGAGAACTCCTGCATGCCCGCGATCAGCGGATGCACGTGGACGTCGTGGAAGCCGGGGAAGACGGTCCGGCCCGCCAGGTCGATGACGTCGGTCGCGCCGGTGCGGAAGGCGTCGACGGAGGCGCTGTCGCCGACCGCGACGATGACGCCGTCGCGGATCGCGATCGACTCCGCCCAGCCGGAGGGGGTGTAGACGTTGCCGCCGTCGAGGATGGTGTCCGCCGGGTCGTTGCGCGACGGCGCCGGCTCGCCGGCCTGGAACTGCGCGACGGCGGGTTGCGCGGCAGTGACAGCGAGGGTCAGGTGAAGGATGTGCGCGGCGAAGCGGAGCCGGCCTGACGGCCGGCGCGTGTTTCCGGCCGCCTTCGGCGGCAGCGGGTCGGAAGACCCGCGCACCCAGTCAGTGCTCATGGACGATTCCTCCTGCGTAGAGGGTCAACTCGACGCTCGTGTCGCTGACGTCCTCGATCGGCACGTCGAACAGGTCGCGGTCGAGCACGATCAGGTCGGCTGACTTGCCGGCTGCGATCGTGCCGGCCCGCGACTCGACGCCCAGCAGCCGGGCGCCAGCGAGCGTGTAGAGCTCGATCGCCTCCTCCAGGCTCACCGCCTGCTCCGGCGCCAGCGTCCCCGGATAGCCGCCCCACGGGTCGGCGCGGGTGATCAGCGCCTCCATGCCGGGCGAAGCGCGGCACGTCCTCAGGCGCCACGAAGCCGGAGTGGGCGAGCTGGTGCATCAGCCCGGAGTCGCCCCGTTCTGCTCGCGCGCGAACTCGATCGCGTCGAGCGCGACCCGGACCGCCCGGTCGCCCGCCGTGTGGATGTTCACCGTGACGCCGAGCGCGTCGAGC
Source organism: Acidobacteriota bacterium (assembly GCA_011525365.1). Classification (GTDB taxonomy): domain Bacteria; phylum Acidobacteriota; class Thermoanaerobaculia; order Multivoradales; family Multivoraceae; genus Multivorans. The sequence continues at coordinate 55,377 of WTGQ01000002.1, read as the reverse complement.
TGCTGCAGCCAGGCGTGGAGCGCTTCCGGCGGCACCAGCAGTTCGCCGTTGTGAGCCGGTCCGCCCGGCACCTCCGGCTCGTAGTCGTCGATCATCGCCGCCGTCCGCGCGACCGACGGCACGCCGTCGAGGAAGATCTTGACGTGGTCGGCGTCGAGGTTGGCGGCCCGGTTCTCCTCACGCAGCCGCTCCAGGGCGTCGACGTCGAGATCGAGCGTGCCGGCGACCAGCGGTATGGCGATCGACGCCGCCATGTGCACGGTCAGCGCGCCCTCGTCGGCCAGGGACTTGTAGGCGGCGACGTCGATGCCCGCGAGTTCGAGCGCCCTGCTGTTCACCCAGCGGTTGTGGCCGGTGTCGTCCGCCAGGCTGATCGCCACCTCGCCCGAGAACCGGTCCAGCCACTCCCGCGGCGAGCCGATGTCGTGCTCGACGAAGAAGTTGCTCGTCCAGCGGCCGCCCTCGATCCAGGCCGCGGCGGGATCGGCGGCCACGCAGGCCGACAGCGTCTCCTCGATCTCCGCCGGCCCGGCGGTGGGCGGGAACAGGCACTGGAGCAGCACCTCGGTGCCGCCGAGGACGGGATGGACGTGGAGGTCGTAGATGCCCGGCATCGCCATCCGGCCTTCGAGGTCGCGTACTTCGGTGTTCGGGCCGCGACGTTCCAGCGCCTCCACCGTGGAGCCGACGAAGGTGAACTCGCCGTCCGCGATCGCGACCGCTTCAGCCCAGGGCTGCGCGGCCTCGAGGGTGTAGATGCGGCCGTCTGTGAGGATCAGGTCGGGGTCGCCGTCGCCCGCGGGGGCGCAGGCTAGGGCGAGGGCGAGGAGCCAAAGCGGACGCCGGCCAGAGGACCCGCGCACCCAGTTTGCGGCTACCTCCACGCCCGGTCAGAAAACGGTAGCCGCCGGCTTGACCTCGAAGGTCACGTCGCGCGGCGGCTCGGCGCCGAGCAGGTGCTCGACGAAGTAGTCCCAGGTGCGGAGCAGGGCGTACGGCTCGGCGCCGCCGCCGTGGTTGCGGTTCGGAAGGTAGAGCAGGTCGTAGGGCTTGTTCGCCTTGACCAGGGCGTCGACCAGCCGGAAGGCCTGGGCCGGCGGCACGTTCTCGTCCATGTCGCCGTAGACGATCAGGAGCCGCCCCTTGAGGTTCCCGGCCATCGCGGTGATGTCGAGCGGTTCCCAGCTCTTCGGCGCTTCGTCGGGGCGGGTGCGGGTCCTGCCGCCGTCGGAGTAGACCGCCGGGCCGGTGAACGCCTCGAAGCCGGGATAGATCGCGGCGTAGTCGTAGACGCCGGCGCCGGAGACGGCCACGTCGTAGAAGTCCGGCCGGCTGAGGATCGCCTGGGCGGTGAACGTGCCGCCCCAGGACCAGCCGTAGATGCCGACCCGCTCGGGGTCCATCTCGGGCTTGAGTTCCGCCCATTGGCGGATGACGGCCACGTGATCGTTGACGCCGACCTGGGTGAATTCGGGATAGCCCGCGTCGCGGAACGCGCTGGAGCGGCTCGGGGTGCCGCGGCCGTCCGTGACGACGACCGCGAAACCGAGGCGCGCGAGTGCCGGCTCGGCCGCCGGGTTACGCGCCGCCACCGCCTGCACGAAGTTCCGCGGCGCCACGTACACCTGCGGTCCTCCGTAGACCGCGTCGATCACCGGGTGACGTCCGCCCCCGACCCCGCGCTGGGGCGCGAAGTAGACGGAGTACACCTCCGTCTCGCCGTCGGCGGCGACGAAGGCGCGGCGCTCGGGCGGCACGAAGCCCGCCTCGAACAGCGCGGAGGCGTCCGCCTGTTCGACCTCGGCGAGCACCTTGCCGTCCTCCGTCGAACGCAGCACGGTGACCGGCGGCCGATCCACGGTCGAGTAGGTGTCGAGGAAGACCCCGAGGTCAGGGCGGATTCGGTCAGCCGGCGGCACGAGCCCGAACAGGGTCTCCATGATCCGCTCCGGGTCGGGATCGAAGTGGTGGTCGGCGTCGTTTGGCGTAAGCAGGGTGGTCCCGTCGGACTCGAGCGAAGCGGGATCGAACGACGCACGATAGAGATGGCGCAGGTACGGGTCTCGGCCGGGCTCCCGGCCGCCGCCCGTGAAGTACACCTGCTGGCCGGCCTCGTCGACCTGGATGATGTCGAGAACCGTCCAGTCGCCCGCTGTCACCGCACCCAGGAGGTCGGCCGAATCGTCCTCGGCAAGTTCGTAGAGATAGAGATGTCCCCAACCCGTGCGGTCGGAGTACCAGAGCACTCGCCGTTCCTCGTTCGGCCCCCGCACAAGCCGCACGTTGGGGCGGTTGTACATGTGGGTGTTCATCTCGACCCGCGTCTTGCCGGTCTCCCAGATCACCGGCGAGGCCTTCCCAGACGCGAGATCGACCGCCAGTAGCGCGCCGCTCTTGCCGGCGTAGCCGGCCGCCCGCAGGTACACGCGGCTCCGCTCCAGGTCCCAGTCGACCACGCGACCCCCAAGCTCAAGCGTACGGAGAGCCTCCGGGAGCGAGTCGGTATCCAGTTCCACGCGGACCCTTCCGCCGTTCTCCGTGTCGAAGAGGAACCACTCGGTACTCATCAGGTCGGCGTCGCCGGCGACCGGCTCCCGCAGGGCATGCACGACCGGCCGGCGGCTGCCGTCAGTGGGCACCCACTCCACGAAGGGAACGGTCGCCAGCGACCGCTCGTCGATTCGCGGCGCCAGCAGGTAGCGGCCGTCCGGAGACCAATCGGTCGAATAGGGAGGCAGCGACAGGCCCGTCTTCCTGGCCGCGATCGTCATCAGCGACGAATCCGGCCACTTCCCGTAGGAGTAGTAGGGCTCGCCGTCGAACGTGAGCCGCGTCTCTTCGCCGGTCGCGAAGCGGTACAGGAACAGATCGTCGTCACGGGTCAGGGCCGCCAGCCGTGCGCCGGGGGCCGGCCACTTGCCAGGCTCTTCGTTCGGCTCGCTCGACGGGATCTCCTCCGCCTCGCAGCGGTAGTCGAACACGGAGCAGTCGATGTCGTAGCCGTCCGTGCGGCCGGTGAGCTTCGTCAGGCTGCCCGAGAGCCGGAGACCGACCAGACCTTCCAGGCTCGGCGTTTCCGCGTCGCCGACCTCCGCGCCGGCCTCGGTCAAGGCCCCGGCGATCGACGCGGCCATCCGCACATGGTCGAACGCGGGACGGCGTGACCGCGTCTGCAGGTCGAACACCGCGAGTTCGGGGCCGTTCTCGCCATGGCGCTGATACCAGAAACCCGCACCGGAGCCCGGGTCGAGCCAGTGGGGAGCGACCTCCGCGTTGTGGAGCAGGTGCAGCAGGTTGCCTTCGACGAGCGCCGCCGCGGCCAGGTAGTCGTCCACGTCCGGCGCGGCCTGTCGGCCGCTATCACAGCCCGTAACAGCGAGAATCGACGCCAGCGCGATCGCTGCCTGAGGCAGGCCGCTGCGGTAAGCTCGCACGGATCCGGATCTGTTCTGCTGGAGGGTAGCGATGACGAGTCGACGCCTGGTTGGTTTTGCGCTCTGCCTGGTCTTTGCCGCGGCGGCCCACGGCGCTGCTGATGCGGAAGGGCCGACATTCTATGAGGATGTCCTGCCCATCCTGCAGCAGAACTGCCAGGAGTGTCACCGGCCGTCAGGCGGCAAGATCTACCGGGGCGGCGTACCGATGTCGCTGACGAGCTACGAGGACGCCCGCCCCTGGGCGCGCGCCATCGTGCGCCAGACGGCCTCGAAGGAGATGCCGCCGTGGGACGCCTCCGAGCACTTCGACGGCGTGTTCAGGAACGAGCGCGGCCTGACCGACGGGGAGATCGCGACGCTCAGGCGCTGGGTCGAGGCCGGCGCCCAGCCCGGACGGCCCGAGAACGGACCCGAGCCGCTCGACTGGTCCGACGACGAGGGATGGGCTTTCCCCAACCCCGACCTGGTGCTCAAGATGCCGGAGCCCTACTACGTCGAGGACGACGTCAAGGACATCTACACCAAGCACCGCCTGGTGTTGACGCCGGACATCCTGCCCGAGGACAAGTGGGTGCAGGAGATCGAGTTCCGCCGGGGCAGCGAGTTGGTCCACCACTTCAACATCTTCGTCAAGGGGCCGAACGACGAGGAGACCCGCGGCGACGGCAACTACCTCGGCGGCGCCACGTCAGGCTCGCCGCCTCACGTTTGGCCCGAGGGCTACGGCTCGCTGCTCGAGGTCGGCGCGACCCTCACCTTCGATCTGCACTACCACAAGGAACCGGGCCCCGGCAGCGGCGGCTGGGACCAGTCGTCGATCGCGCTGAAGTTCGCCACCAAGCCGGTCGAGCACCCGATCCACTTCTTCCCGATCAGCAACTTCGAGTTCGAGATTCCGGCCCGCCACGCCTACTGGCACGACACCGCCGAGCGCACGTTCGACCAGGAGGTGACGATCCTCGGCATGCTCCCCCACATGCACATGCGCGGCCGCGAGGCGAAGTACACGGCGTTCTACCCCGACGGCAGCGAGGAGCTGATCCTCCACGTGCCGGACTGGGACTTCGACTGGCAGGAGATCTACTGGTACACCGAGCCCAGGGTGCTGCCGGCGGGCACGCGGCTGCGGATCGACATGTGGTTCGACAACTCTCCCGAGGAGGCGGAACGCTGGGGGTTCAACCCGGACCGCGACGTCGTGTTCGGACCGATGTCGACCGACGAGATGCTGATGGGCTTCATCTCCTGCGTCTACAGCGACGGGGAGCCGCCGCCCAGGCGACAGGGACGCGGCCGAGCGACAGCGACCGAGACCGCCGGCGGCGAGTAGGCGAGCGGGGGTCCCCGGCCCGCGTCAGTAGGACAGGTTCTCGGTGACGCGTACCCAGCGTCCGTCCTGTACCTCAGCGAGGAACGACTCGTCCGTGCCGATCCGCTTCTCCGGCCCGAAGCTCAGGACCGGACCGCCGAAGATGTCCTGGTAGTCGTCGATCGACTCGATCGCGGCGACCAGCGAATCGACCGTGAGGTCCGGCCCGGCGTCGCGCAGGGCCCTGACCGTGAAGTCGGCGACCAGCCAGCCCAGGAGCGAGCCGGTGTTGGGCTCCTGGCCGTAGCGTTCCTCGTAGTCGGCGAGGAAGTCGCGGACCTCCTGGCTGGGATGATCGGCGTAGGGAAACTCGAACGACGTCATCGCGAAGAAGCCATTCGTCACACCGCCCTCCGCCTCAGCGACCTCGGACTCGAACGCCGCGATCGGGCCGACGAAGTCGACGTCCCAGTCGATCCCCCGTGCCGCCGAGATCGCCAGGATCGTGTCGCCGATGATTGTTCCGAGCACGATCAGGTCGCAGTCGGCCTGCCGGAGCTTGAGGATCGCCGCGCTGAAGTCGGTGTCGAGAGGCCTGTGGGCCGTCGAGTCGATGACCTCCCGGCCCATCTCGCCGAGCTGATCGTTCGCCGCGTCGGTCATCTCCGTTCCGTAGTCGGTGTCCTGGGTCATGGTGCAGATGCGCTCCTTGCCCCTCTCCTCGACGAAGTACTTGATCGCGGCGCGCATCTGGTCGTAGTAGGTGGAGACACCGGCGAACTTCAGCCGATGCAGCGGTTCCGCCATCGAACGCGCGCCCGAGAGCGGGAAGATGTTGGGAACGCCCGCCTCGAACTGGCTGGTCATGACGGCGTTGTTCATCGGCGTCCCGAGGGCGCCCACCATGGCGAAGATCCGGTCGCGGTGGATCAGCTTGTTGGCCGCCTGAACCGCGCGAGGCACCTGGTACTGATTGTCCTCGACGACGAAGCGGATCTGGCGGCCGTGGATGCCGCCTTCCTCGTTCACGGCATCGAAGATCATTCGCGCCGCGTTGATGCTGCCGACACCGATGGCCGCGGCCGGACCGGACAGGTCGGTGTAGGTGCCGAGCACGATCTCCCCGGCCGCTTCCGAGGTCTCGGGATCGGAACTCCCGCATCCTGCCAGGACGGCGCCAAGCAACATACAAGCGACGGTGAGGGAACGGTGTCTATCGGTCATGCCTGCTGTCCTCCGTACATCGAATCGATCAGGGGTCGGTACTTCTCGTTCACGAACTTGCGCTTTAGCTTCATCGTCGGCGTGAGCTCGTCGTCCTCGGGGGTCAGCTCCTGGTCGATGAGGCGGAACTTCTTCACCTGTTCAACGCGCGCGAACTTCGCGTTGACCGCCTCCACCTGACCGTGGATCAGCTCGACGATCTCCTCCGCCGCGCACAGGCTCTGGTAGTTGGTGAAGGGCACGTGATGATCCTGAGCGTATTTGACGACGTTGTCGTGGTCGATCATCACGAGACAGGACAGGAACTTGCGCTTGTCGCCGATCACCACCGCGTCGGCGATGTAGGGCGAGAACTTGAGCTGGTTCTCGATCTCGCTCGGAGTGATGTTCTTGCCCCCGGCCGTGATGATGATGTCCTTCATCCGGTCGGTGATCCTGAGGAAGCCGTCGTCGTCGATCTCGCCGACGTCGCCGGTGTGGAGCCATCCGTCACGAATCGTCTCGGCCGTCTTCTCCGGCTGGTTGAGGTAACCCATGAAGACGAACTCTCCGCGGATCAGGATCTCGCCCTCATCGGAGATCCTGATTTCGCCGTAGGGAACGGAGCGGCCGACGGTGCCGGGCCTGATCTCGCCCGGCTGCAGAATGGAGGCGATGCCGGTGTTCTCGGTCTGGCCGTAGCCCTCCACCATGTCGATGCCGAGCGCGAGATACCAGCGGATCAGATCGGGCGAGATCGGCGCGGCCCCGGTGCCGATCCAGCGACAGCGGTCGAGACCCAGGAACTTGCGAATGTTGCGCAGCACGAGCGCATCGCCGACGCGGTAGGCGAGCTCCAGGACCGCCCCCGGCTTCTTGCCCTCGAGGCGTCTGTCCGCTCGTTTGAACCCGATCCCTATCGCCTTTCCGTACGCCCATTTCTGCAGGAAGGTGGCGTCGGAGAGGGCGATGCTGATGGCCGAGTAGAACTTCTCCCACACGCGCGGCACCGAGAAGAACAGCGTCGGCTGGATCTCCTGAGCGTTCTCGGGCACCGTCTCCGGATTCTCGACGAAGTTGAGCTTCGTGCCGGTGTAGAGGGAGCCGTAGACGAAGATCCGCTCGGCGATGTGGCACAGCGGCAGGAAGGCCATGCGCTCGTCGTCCTCGTTCTGCGACAGGACGTGCGGCGCGTTGACGCACTGGAACACGAGGTTGTGGTGGCTGATCATCGCCCCCTTCGGAGGCCCGGTGGTGCCGGAGGTGTAGACCAGGATCGCGAGGTCCTCGGGCTTCGCCAGCTCCAGGCACTCGGCCCAGGCCTCGGGGTGGAACTCGTCCTGTTCGCGTCCGAGCGCGAGCAGGTCGTCGTAGCTCATGGCCCGCGGATCCTCGAAGTCCCGCAGGCCCTCCATGTCGAAGATGACGATCTGCTCGAGCGTCGGGCACTGTTCGCGCACCTCGAGCACCTTGTCGAGCTGCTCCTCGTCTTCGACGAACATCACCTTGCAGCCCGAGTCGTTGACCAGGTAGTCCACCTGCTCGGCCGCATCCGTCGGGTAGATCCCCGCGCACACGCCGCCGGCGCCGAGCACCCCCATGTCGGCGAACATCCACTCCGTGATCGTGTTGGAGAGGATGCAGGCGACGTCGCCCTTGCCGAAGCCGAGCGAGCGCAGCGCCAGCCCCGTATGGCGCGCCTTCTCGCCGAAGGTCCGCCAGGAGACATCCTGCCAGATGCCGAAGTCCTTCTCCCGCAGTGCTGTGCGGTCGCCGTACTTCTCGACGCGGCTCCAGAACATCGTCGGCACGGTGCCGGCGAAGCTGGTGTCGCGCCAGAACACGAGCTCGCGGCCGTCGTCGGTAACGCGCGTCTCGCGCACGAGATCGGGGTTCGATTCGAGGCCGCCCATGCTCACCTCCAGGTCTTGCGCTTCTTCCACCGGCGGACTCCCCTCGGCATCTGATCCTTCATGCCGAGATAGAACTCCTGGATGTCCGGCGAACTCTCGAGCTTCTCGCACGTGTCGTCCATGACCACCCTTCCGTTCTCGAGCACGTAGCCGTAGTGCGAGTGTCGCAGCGCGACGTGGGCGTTCTGCTCGACGACGAGGATCGTCATGCCCTGCTCCTCGTTGATGCGGTTGATGATCTCGAAGATCTGGTGGACCAGGATCGGAGACAGCCCGAGCGACGGCTCGTCGAGCAGCAGCATCCTCGGATGCGCCATCAGGGCACGTCCGATGGCGAGCATCTGCTGCTCGCCGCCGGAGAGCTGGCTCGCCTGTTGCGAGCCCCGATCGGCGAGCGCCGGGAAGTAGTCGTAGACGCGCTCGAGATCGTCGGCGATGCGGGCGCGGTCGCGGCGGCTGTAGGCGCCCATGCGCAGGTTCTCGTTCACCGACAGGAAGGGGAAGACCTCCCGGCCCTCCGGCACGTGGCTCAGGCCGAGGCGCATGACGGCGTCGGGATCGCGACGCGCGATGTCCTCGCCGGCGAAGACGATCTCGCCCTTCTGGGGATCCATCACGCCCGAGATCGTACGGAGGATGGTCGTCTTGCCCGCGCCGTTGGCGCCCAGAACGGCGACGATCCGGCCTTCGGGCACCGCCAGGCTGACGCCGCGGATCGCCATGATCGGACCGTAGTAGGTCTCGACGTTCTTGAGCTCGAGCAGCACCCTAGTCCGCTCCCAGGTAGGCGTCGACGACGGCGGGATTCTTCTGCACCTCCGCGGGGCTGCCCTCCGCGATCACGCGACCTTCGTTGAGGGCGAGCACCCGCCCCGCCACCCGGCTCACGAGACCCATGTCGTGCGCCACCATGACGACCGTGACGCCGAGGTCGCGGTTGATGTCCTCGATCCAGAATCCCATGTCCTCGCTCTCCTCGGGGTTCAGCCCGGAGGTCGGCTCGTCGAGGAGCAGCAGCTTCGGCTCCAGGCAGAGCGCGCGGCCCACCTCCACGACCTTGCGCACCCCGTAGGGCAGGTTGGCGATCCTCTGCTCGCGGTAGTGGGCGAGCTCCAGGAGGTCGATGACGTCTTCCACGCGGCGCCGGTGCTCGAGCTCCTCCCGCCTCACCGCGGGGAGGAACAGGAGATGGGACAGCGCGGAGGAGCGCCGGTGGACATGACGACCGATGAGGAGATTCTGCAGGACGGTGGCGTGCTCGAAGAGCTCGATGTTCTGGAAGGTGCGCGCGAGACCGAGCGGCGCGATGCGATGTGCCGGCAGCGCGGTGATGTCGCGGCCCGCGAACCGGACGCTCCCGCCGTCGGGGGAGTAGATGCCGCTCACCAGGTTGAAGAGCGTCGTCTTGCCGGCTCCGTTCGGTCCGATGATGGCGAACACCTCGCCCTCCTCGACGGCGAAGCTCACGTCGTCGACGGCACGGATGCCCCCAAAGCTGATCGAGAGGTCCTCGACGGAGAGGTAGCTCACCTCAGTCGCTCCGTGCGCAGGTAGGTCTTCTGGCGCCGGTGCGTCGCCCGGCGATAGAGCGGAAACGTCTGGAAGTAGCTCTTGATCTTGAGCCAGCGGCCGAAGATGCCCTGGGGCTCGAACAGGATCACCAGCACGAGGATGAGGCCGAAGATGCCCGGCTCGAGGCCGGGAGCCTGGGCGATCCGCGGCGGCAGCGTGTCGCGGGCGATGGCGAGGAGCTGAGGCAGGAAGCCGATGAAGAGCGCGCCGTAGATGACGCCCCGCATCGAGCCGACCCCGCCGACCACCACCATCAGGAGGAGTTGCAGTGAGATGAGGAACGTGAAGGCGTCGGGCGAGAGGTAGCCGAGGCGATGCGCGAAGAGAGCGCCGGCGAGGCCGGTGATGCCGGCGCTCAGAGCGAAAGCGAGGGTCTTGTAGACGGCCAGGTTGATGCCGACGCTCTCCGCCGAGATCTCCGAGTCGCGGATGGCGACCATAGCCCTTCCCGTCGAGGACCGCAGGATGTTGAGCGCCGCGAGGAGCGTCACGACGAGGAGCGTGAGCGTCAGGTAGTAGTGCTGCCAGCCCTGCGTGAGCGGCATCCCGAAGAGGCTCGCCTGCGGGACGGCGAGGCCGCGAAAGCCGCCGGTGAGCCACTCGGCGCGCGAGATCGTCTGCTCGGTGAGCATGGCGAAGGCCAGGGTGGCGATGGCGAGATAGATGCCCGTCATTCGGAGCGCGATCCACCCCACGCCGGCGCCGACGAGCGCCGAGACCAGGACCGCCGCGACGATCGAGAGGAGGAACGGCAGACCGGCGCCCAGCAGGAGCGAGTGGGTATAGGCGCCGATCGCCAGAAACGCGGCGTGGCCCAGGCTCACCTGGCCGGTGTAGCCAACGAGCAGCATCAGACCGACGCCGGCGATGGCGTAGATCATCACCAGGTTGAGCTCGCCCAGATAGAAGGTGCCGAGCGCCGCCGGCGCCGCGGCCACAAGCACCAGGAGCAGGCCGTACCAGAACCGGTCGCCACCGTGCTTGAGGTGGTCGATGTCCTGGTTGTAGTGGGTCTTGAAGAGGAACCGCATTCGATGCTCGCCGGCCGTCAGACTTTCTTTCGCTGAATCTGCGCGAACAGGCCCTGGGGCCGCAGGATCAAGGCCAGAATGAGAATGCCGTAGGCGGACATCTCCTGGAAACCGGCGGGCAGGTAGACCCCCGCGAACTGCTCGGCGACGCCGATGATCCAGCCGCCGAGCAGCGCGCCGGGGATCGAACCGAAGCCACCGATCACCGCGGCCGCGAAGGCCTTGATCCCGATGAAGCCCATCCCGGGCTGGACGAGCGAGACGGGCGCCAGGAGGATCCCGGCGACGGCGGCGACTCCGGCGGAGATCGCCCACACGAGGGAGAAGACGCGCTTGACCGGGATGCCGACGTAGTAGGCCGCGAGCTGGTTCTGCGACGTGGCCTGCATGCCGATGCCGAGCCGCGTGTAACGGAAGAACAGGAACAGCACGACGCAGAGGACGAGGGTGCCCAGCAGGATCGCGAGGTTCTCGTAGCTCACAACGATCTCGCCGACCCGCAGCGACTTGCCGGTGTACGGAGTGGGAAAGCTCTGCGGGTCGTAGCCCCACACCAGTCCCGCCACGGCGCGGAAGATGAAGCCCAGCCCGATCGTCAGCATCACGATGGCGAACTGCGGTTCGCCCAGAACGCGGCGCAGCACGAAGGCGTCGAGCAGATAGCCGAAGACCGCCAGCGCCAGGACCGACAAGAGCAGCCCCAGCACCCAGGGCAGACCGAAGTCGCCGATCAGGGTGACCGCGACGAACGCGCCCAGCATCATGAGATCGCCCTGGGCGAAGTTCACCATCTCGGTCGCCTTGTAGACGAGGACGAAGCCGAGAGCGATCAGGCCGTAGATACAGCCGACGGCCAGACCATTGACGAGAACCTGCAGGAGCTGACTCAGAGTGACTCCCCCTGCCGGCCCGCGCCCCGCGTCTCGCTATCGACGTTCATGCGGCGACTCTAGCTAGATGTACGGCTCGACGCCGGGCATCAGGTCGTCCATGTAGACGCGGGGGACCATGGCGCGGCGGCCGAACATGTGGAGCGCCGGGTGCTCCGAGCCGGCGATTCGCACGGCGGCGGCGCCGATCAGTCGCGCCAGCGCCGTCTCGCGCCAGAACCAGTCCCGCAGTTCGACCGAAGTCGCCCGGCCGGGGCGGCCCTGGGCCGCCTCCATGTACCAGGTGCGCAGGTCGTCGCAGCCCAGGCGGACCCATTCCGGGAGCGGCAGGTTGGTGGCGACGGAAGGGTCCCTGGCGCCAATGGCCAGGGCGCTCAGTCCGCGGACGATCTGTTCATGGCTCAGGCCGCTCGCCGGCGGCGCGGACCGGCCGCGCCTCGCCGCGTACATTTCCTGCCACGGCGCCAGCCGGCGCAGTTCCGCGAGAACCTCGCCCACCAGGCCCCCGTCATCCGCGGCGGCTCCGGCGAACGAGACCGGGCAGGACCAGGCGGGGCCATCGTCGTCGTCGCCGGCGGGAGCGTCGTCTGGGTAGTCCTCCAGGACGACCGGGCCGTCCTTGCGCTCCAGCAACCCGAGCGCCGCGCGCAGGACGCGGCGCTGGAAGTCCGGCTCGTCGGGCGCGCCGAACGGCCGTCCCAGCTCGAAGGGCACCCACAGAAACCTGGGCAGTTCCATCCGCTCCGTGTTGTCCCGCACCAGGCTGATGCCCGTCGTCGCGATGCCTTCGTCTTCAAGGTAGTGACTCGCCGCGCCCACGGCGCGGCTGCAGTTCGGTCACACGGGACAGAGGCAGACCGCCTCCACTCCGTCCTCCCTGAGCCGTGCGGCGATCTCGCGCATCGTGTCTTCGATCGCTTCGGGCGGCCAGCCGGCGCCCATCAGCGAGTAGTGGTAGTCGGCGACCGATCCGATCTCGCCCTCGCCCTCCAGCTCGCGCAGGCGATCCAGCGGGAAGACGACGTTGACGTCCTCGCGGAAGCCGGTCCGATCGAAGTGGACGGACGAGTGCGTCATCGTCAGGTCGTTGGTCGAGATCGAGTTCGGAATCACCCGGTAGCTGAGATCGACCGTCGAGAAGGCGCGATCGCCCACCCTGTGCAGGCCGGCCGAGGTCACCAGCGCCACCCGTCGCTCCGCCAGCGGCGGACCCTCGACCCAGGGCCGCGTGGCGAACGGCACGCACTCCTTCGCCACCAGATGAGCGGCTTCGACCTCGGGCATGTCGGACAAACGGACCATCGGTCTCCAGGCGACCCGACCAGCGGGCTGATACATCTTAGGATTGATCGACCGCGCCAACTGTGAAGGGAGTGACGCCCATGACTACTGCCGCCTCCGTAGCCACCCGAGCCCCTGCCACCAGCATCGAACTGGCCGACCCCGGTCTGCTCCGCGACCAGGCCTACATCGACGGCCAGTGGGTCGACGCGGACTCCGGCGAAACCTTCGCAGTCGAGAACCCCGCCAACGGCGAGACCCTGGCCGAGGTCTCCTGCTGCGGCGGCGCCGAAACGAGGCGCGCCATCGAAGCGGCCGGAAGAGCCTTCGAGCAGTGGCGACACACCACGGCCAAGGAGCGCGCCGCGCTGCTGCGGCGCTGGTTCGACCTGATGATGGAGGCCCAGGAAGACCTTGCCCGGATGATGACCGCGGAACAGGGCAAGCCCCTGTTCGAGGCCCGCGGAGAGATCGCCTACGGGGCCAGCTACGTCGAGTGGTTCGCCGAAGAGGCCAAGCGGGTGTACGGCGACACGATCCCCCAGCCTGCCAACGACAAGCGGGTCGTCACGATCAAGCAGCCGGTCGGCGTGGTGGCCTGCATCACGCCCTGGAACTTCCCCAACGCGATGCTCGCGCGCAAGATCGCACCGGCCCTCGCGGCCGGCTGCACGGTGGTCTGCAAGCCGGCCAACGAAACGCCCCTGTCTGCCAATGCACTGGCCGAGCTGGCGGAGCGGGCGGGCATCCCGGCCGGAGTGATCAACATCCTCTGCGGCCAGACCGAGGAGATCGGCAAGGAACTCACGTCCAACCCCACGGTCCGCAAGCTCACCTTCACCGGCTCCACCGCGGTGGGCAAGCTGCTCATGTCCCAGTGCGCGGGCACAATGAAGCGGATGTCGATGGAACTCGGCGGCAACGCGCCCTTCATCGTGTTCGACGACGCCGACCTGGACGCGGCCGTGGCCGGCGCCATGATCTGCAAGTTCCGCAACGCCGGCCAGACCTGCGTCTGCGCCAACCGCATCCTCGTCCAGGAAGGCGTCTACGACGAGTTCGCCGAGAAGCTCGCCGCGGCGGTGGCCGGGATCAAGATGGGCGACGGCACCGAGGACGGCGTCACCGTCGGCCCGCTGATCAGCACCGAGGCCGTCGCGAACGTGACCAGCCGCGTCACCGACGCGGTGGACCGGGGCGCCACGGTCGAGATCGGCGGCGGGCAGTCCGATCTCGGCGAGTGCTTCGTCCAGCCCACGATCCTCACGAACGTGACGGACGACATGCGGGTCTTCCGCGAGGAGATCTTCGGCCCCATCGCGCCGCTGATGAAGTTCAGCACCGAAGAGGAGGCCATCGCCATGGCCAACGACACCGAGTTCGGCCTGGCCAGCTACTTCTACGCCCGCGACGTCGGCCGCATCTGGCGCGTCAGCGAGGCCCTCGAGTACGGCATCGTCGGCATCAACGAAGGCATCATCTCCAACGAAATGGCCCCCTTCGGCGGCATGAAGGAATCCGGCCACGGCCGCGAAGGGTCGAAGTACGGGCTCGACGACTACCTCGAGATCAAGTACATGTGCATTGGGGGGATTGACGCGTAGCAGCACGGGTGTCGGTGCGGGTGTCGGTGCGCCGGCCTTCTGGCCGGCTTGCCGCCGTAGGCGGCGGAGATAAGTCGCCGGCCCTTGGCCGGCGGCCGCCTTAAGGGCTCGCCGCTTCGCGACATCGCCCGGATGCCGGCCAGAAGGCCGGCGCACCGACACTCAGCAGAGCTCGCGAACGTCGCCCACCTTCTCAAGACCCAACGACAACTCCCGCAACCGGTCACAAGCCTCCGCGCCCAGCAACGGCGCCGTCAGCCCGGTCATCTTCGCCACCAGCTTCGCGCCCTGGGCCTCCAGGTCCGTCGCCGGGATCCCCGTGTCATGGAACTCCTCGAGCGAATGCCCGTTCGCCCGCAACTCCACCCGCGCCTGCGTGTGGCCCAAACCGCGGTCCGTCCGCACCTCCACCCTGTCGATCATCCGCGCAACCTCCGGATCGTCCAGCGTCGCGTCGACGAACGTCCCGGTGTCCGTCGTGTCGATCCCGAGCATCGCCAGCGATGTCGTCGCGACCAGGCTGAACTTCGCCTCCAGCCCGGTCTTCGGCTCCGGGATGCCGCAGACGTCGAGCAACCCCGGATGCACCGTGACGATCGCCTGCTCGACTTCGCCGGCCGAGACCCCCGCGGCCGCCAACCGCGGTCGCAGCCGCCCCACGGACTCGATCGCCGCATGAGTCAGGTAGCAGGCCGCGTGGTACTTGAACAGCGTGTCCTCGATCAGGAATCGGCCGTCCTGCTCCTCGAGCCGCTCCCACTTGACCTCTTCGTGGCCAGCGGCCGCGGCATCGGCGTAGCCCTGCCGGCCGTCGACGGCCTCGGGATTCGAGGTGAAGCCCCGCATCGCCAGCCGCGCCGAGAGCAGCCCGCGCTCCGCGGCATGACCGGCGTGGAACGGCTTGGTCATCGTCCCGAAGTTCGCCTTGAGGCCACTCGCCTGCGACGCCGCGAGACCAAGCGCATGAGCGAATTGCTCATTGCTCGCACCCAGCAGGTGGCAGGCCGCCGCCGCGGCACCGTGGACGCCGATCGTGGAGGTCGAGTGCCAGCCCTTCCTGTATGCAGCGCCTCCGATCAGCGCGCCGACGCGCGACTCGACCTCGATGCCGACAACGAACGCGACGAGCAACCGCTCGCCGTTCGCGCCCATCTCCTGAGCCTGCGCCAGGGCGGCCGGAAACACCGGCACCGTCGGATGCCCGCCCATCATGCTGTGGGTGTCGTCGAAGTCGAGAGCGTGCCCCGCGGCGCCGTTGACCAGCGCGGCGACGCCCATCGCGCAGTTCAACCCCGTGCCGACGATCGAGCACGGCCCGACCTGGCCTCCCAGCTCATCGCGCAGAATCGCGGACAGCGGCTCGCGGCTGCCGGCGAGCGCGCAACCGAACCAGTCGAGCAAGCACTGGCCGGCCACCGTGCGGGCCGACTCCGGAATGTCGTCGAGGGTCAGACCGCCGAAACGATCCCAGAGATGGTTCGCGAGCCTCATCGTCAACCCCTCCTCGACGGCTTCCCAAGCAGCTCGTCCGACACGATCTTCAGCATGATCTCGGACGTCCCCTCGAAGATCTTCGTCAGCCGCGCATCGCGCCAGTAGCGCTCCACCGGGTAGTCCGTCGTGTAGCCGGCGCCGGCCAGCACCTGCAGGGCGTCGGAGCACACTCGCTCCGACATCTCGGCGGCGTAGTACTTGACCATCGCCGCCTCCTTGGCGCAGGACACGCCGGTGTCGATCTTGGCGCAGACCGAGTAGTTCAACTGGCGGGCCGCCTCGACCTCGGCCGCCATGTTCGCGATCTTGAAGCGGATCGCCTGGAAGTCGGCGATCGGCCGCCGGAACTGGATGCGCTCCTTCGAGTACGCGATCGCCTGCTCCAGCGCCCCCTGGGCGAGGCCGATCGAGCGCGCCGCGGTGTGGGCCCGCGCCGTCTGCAGACCGCGCGTCATGCCGTAGAACGCCTGGCCCTTGGACTCGCGCTGCTGCTTCGTGATCGGGACCCGGACGTTCTCGAAGTGGAGCTCCCAGGTCTTCCAACCGTGGTAGCCGATCTTCGGGATCGGCGAGCCGGTGACGCCCTCCGGCAGCTCGCCGGGCGGCTTCTCGATCCCGATTCCGGTCAGGGCGGCGTGGCGCTTCGCCGGATCGCCCTCCGTTCGCGCGATGACCTGGATGAAGTTCGCGCCGTCGGCGAATGTGCACCAGTACTTGTTGCCGGTGATCACCCAGTGGTCGTCCTCGACCCGTGCCCGGCAGGTGATCGACGAGATGTCCGAGCCGACCTCCGGCTCCGACATGGCGAGTGCACCGAGGTACTTGCCCTCGGCCATCAGCCGGATGCGCTTCAGGCGCTCCTCGCCGTCGAAGGGGATCGAGCGGTAGAAGCCGTTGCCGCGGGCGATGATGCTCGCCACGCTCATCCAGCCCCGCGCCAGCTCCTCGGCCACCAGGCAGTACTCGAACGCGCCCAGCCCGGCGCCGCCGTACTCCTCCGGGATCACGATGCCGAAGAAGCCCAGCTCGCCCATCTGGTCGATCAACGACTGCGGGATCGTCTCCTTCTTCGGGTCCAGCTCGCTGGCGACCGGCAGGACCTCCTTTTCCGTGAACTCCCGGGCTATCCGGCGGAGCATCTCGCGCTCCGGGGTCATGTAGCCGACGGCGGCGGGGGATATGTCGTTCATCGTGCGGTCAATGGTGGCTCGTCGTCCCGTAGGCCCGCAAGTTGGCGAGCCTAGCCGACAGCGCCCCGTGTCTCTGCGGCCGCCAGGCCGAGGCTGGGTGGTCAGCTTCAACGACTCGTCCTCGGAGCAGCGGCCTTCCCATCAGACCCGTTCGTGGACTATATTTGGTCCCAAGAGAGGGAGGGCCTATGTCACTGTCTGAACAGATCAAGCCGATTAGCTACCTCAAAGCCCACGCGGCCGAGATCATCCGTACGCTCGGTGACCGACCGGAGCCCTTGATCATCACGCAGAACGGTGAAGCCAAGGCGGTCGTCCAGGACATCGACAGCTACGAACGGACGCAGGAGACGCTGGCCCTGCTCAAGATGCTGGCGCTGGGTGACCGCCAGATCGAAGCCGGCGAGGTTCAACCGGCAGCGGAAGTGTTTGCGCGGCTGCGGGAGCGCTACAAGCGCTGAATGATGCCGTTCGCGGTCCACGTGACCAGCGCCGCCGCCGGCGACCTGGAGGAGATCGGTGACTACATCGCCGGCAAGGACGGACCACGCAGGGCTCAGAGTGTGCTCATCCGCATCGAACAGACCGTCCAAGCGCTATCCGCACTCCCCGAACGCGGTAGCTATCCCCGCGAACTACTGGACTTCGGGATTCGGGAGTATCGGGAGGTGTTCTTCAAGGCCTACCGGATCATCTACCGGGTGGTCGAGGGAGAGGTCTACGTCCTGGTGATCGCGGACGGAAGGCGAGATATGCGCGCCCTATTGGAACGGCGTCTGCTGGGCATCTAGGCGGCTCCCGGTTGCGCTCAGCTGTGACACGCTGTGACAGCGAGCTGTGACATCCGACGGAAAGTTGAGCCGGCTCAAAGTCGGCTAGGCGGCAAGCGGCCAGCCTCTCAACGGCAACGGTTGACGGCCGTCGCCGACCGTATCTTCGTCGGCCAATCGGCTATCCTCGCGGCGTGTGCGGAGCAAAAGGTAGGCAACAAGCCACGTCTGCCGACATTTCAAACCCCGGCCCGCCGCTCAGCAGGTCCGGTCTCGAAGGCCTCCGTGCGCTGTCGTTCTTCCGTGCTCGCGACGCGACGGATTTGGGCGTCCACTCTCGAGTACTACGACGCCTCGTGGACGAGGGGGCCGTCGAACGCGTGGTGCGTGGTCTCTATCGCTTCACGGAGGCCGAGATCACGGAGCACCACACCAAAGCAGCCGTCTGCCTTCGGGTTCCGAGTGGCATCGTGTGCCTGCTGTCCGCCCTGACCATCCACAACATCGGCACCCAGCTACCGCACCAGGTGTGGATCGCGATCCCGCACAAGGCACGCACGCCGCGCCTTCCCACGCTGCCGGTGAGAATCGTGCGCTTCTCCGGAGCGTCACTGACCTACGGAGTGGAGCACACTGAGTTCGAGGGCGTTCCCGCCCGCGTTACGAGCCCTGCCCGGACGATCGTGGACTGCTTCCGCTTCCGTCGGCTCGTGGGAAAGGACGTAGCGCTCGAGGCGCTAAGCGACGCCTTCCACGAGCGCAAGGCAACCTTTGACGAGATCTGGCGGGCAGCCGAGGTCTGCCGCGCCAAGTCCCTCGTTGGCCCGGCCTTGGAGGTCCTGTCAGCATGACCGCGCCTCAGCGCCGCAGAGACGGTTCCGTAGTGACGGCCAAGACGCTAGAAACTGCGACCCGTCAGGCGTCAGAACTGGTTCAGTTGCCGGGCGGCTGGGACTCATACGGCGCCAAGCCAGTATCAAGCGATGCCGCGCGAGCCGCGACTACTCTCATGGTCAAAGAGGCTTCAGCCGTCCCGAACCTCGCCGCACCTGCCGTCGTACCTACGGTGCGAGGAGGACTTCAACTCGAATGGCACCGGCAAGGAGTTGACCTTGAGATCGAGTTCGAGCCGGACGGCTCTGGTTCGTGGTTTGCCGAAGACCGAGAGACGGAAGAAGCCGTAGCACGGCCGCTGCTTGATGAAGATGCAGCGCTCCGGCGGTGGTTGGGACGGGCTTCGGCCTGACCTCGTGCTATCGCCCAACTCAGGCGCGATAGCTCCTGATCTCGTCGGGCTCGATCACGAGCACCCTCAACTGCGCCGCCGCCCGGCGCCACGATGCCACCGTCTCCGCGTGCGCCCTCGCAATCGCCGGATCCTCGTCGACCCAGTAGCGCGCGGCGAGCCTCTCGAAGAGCGGCACGACGCCCTCCTCGCCAATCGCCGCGACACCGTCGACGGCGACCCACGCCTCCGGTTCACCGACTTCCCGAGCTACCAGCAGCGACGCCCTTGGATCGTTCTCGATCCGCGCGATTTTCCTGTGCGATGCGCTGCTGAACATCCGGACCTGCTCACCGCCCCACTCGAACCAGACAGGCACGCCGTTCGGCGATCCGTCGAGGTCGTTGGTGCAGAGGACGCCGATTCGCGGTTTGCTCAGGAACTCGTCGATCTCGGCTCGCGACATGGCCGGCACGGCGGCTACCTACCAGCGGCCGCAGCCGGCGACCAGTCCGGCGAGCCCAGCCGCGTCTGATCACCCACGATCTCCGCCAGCACCGGCTCGATGTACCCGTAGAACCGCTCCGGGTCCTCCGACATCGGGAAGTGGCCCAACCCCTTCATCGTCCGGTACGTCGCGCCCTTGATTTGCCCGGCAACTTCTTTGGACGCCTCGGGCGGCGTGGCGGCGTCGTACTCGCCGGTCAGCAGGAACACCCGGCTCTGCGACGTGTCGATCTCCGAGGCGCGGTCGCCCAGGTCGTGGTCGGTGCCCCAGTAGAAGAGGTCGCCCCGGAACACGCGCGGCGCGCCCTGGCTGTAGCACCAGCCGACTTCGCGGCGGAACGCCTCGGGCGCTTCGGGCGAGGTGATGCCGATCATCAGCTCGCTCTTGTAGCCGTTGTTGATCTCGGGGTGGTCGAGCAGATCGATGTTGCCGGGGTCCGACTTGATCGCCGCCTCCAGCCCGATGACGGCCTGGAACAGACCCGGCCGGTGCAGGGCGAGGTCCAGCGCCAGGTGGCCGCCGATCGAACTGCCCATGTAGACCGGGTCGTCGAGCTGCAGCTCGCTCACGAAGGCGGCGACGAAGTCGAGCAGGAAGCTCTTGGTCAGCCTGTACTCCTGCTTCCACCACTCGACGCCCGCCGGCGGCACGGACTTGGCGTGGTAGGGCAGGTCGTACGCGAGCAGGTGGAAGTGCCGGCCGATCCGCTCGTCCTCGAGCTGGTGGCGCCACTGGCGGCCGTCAGAGCCGGCGGTGTGCTGCAGCACCAGCGGAATGCCGTCCGGGTTCCCGGCCGACTCGAAGTAGACCTCGTAGGAGACGCCCTGGACTTCGAGGTCCATGTAGCGGCCGACGCGCCGCGCGAAGGTGGGCATCAGGCCGCCGCCCGCCTGTCGCCGAGGAGCATTCGCTTCACGTCGCCGTTCGTTTGCTGGCTCAGGATGAAGAGGTAGAGCGTCAGGATCGGCGCGCCGAAGAGAAGGCCCCCGACGCCGAGCACCAGGCCCCCCGGCGTGAAGTTGTTGCGCCATGCCATCCAGAAGCCGGAGAGGATCAGCATGCCCATGAAGTCCAGGTTGAACTGGCCGGGCCACCCCCCGTCGGCGATATCGCCAAAGAAGACGCCGAACAGGCCCAGGCCGTGTTCCATGGCGACGAACACGGTGTAGACGACGATCACGCCGAAGATGACGCCAAGCAGCAGGCGAAACGCGTTCATGCGGAAACTCCCTCGGTTGGGTTGGTCATCTCGCGCAGCACCCCGACCAGCCGGCGCAGCGCCGGGTAGTAGGCGGCGTACTCGAGCTGATCGGGGTTCAGCTCGATGCCGTGATGCACACTGGCGAAGAACGGGTCCTGGTAGAAGGGCCGCGGCACTTCGCGCAGCAACTCGCGCCACTCCTCCTCCGGCCCGGCGATGAAGACGTCGGCCGGTGCGTCGCCCTCGCACGGCTCGACCGCCGCCACGGCGCCGTCCTCGAACCGGATCGCATGGTGCCGGTCGCCCACGCTCAGCCGCAGGCTCGCCGTCCAGTGCCGGATGGTGTACCGGAACTCGGCGTCCCGCTCCAAAGTCGATTTGAGATCGTTCCAGGGAATCATCCGCAAATCGTAGCGCGGCGCAGACACTGCAGGTGCGTGTCGGTGCGCCGGCCTTCTGGCCGGCTGCCGCCGAAGGCGGCCAACGACTCGCGCCGCGAAGCGGCGACCGTATTGCTGGGTGCGCGGGTCTTCTGACCCGCTGCCGCCGCAGGCGGCCAACAACCCGCGCCGCCAAGCGGCGACGACACTCCGTGACTCAACCGGCGCGAGCGCCGTTCGGCACCGGCCGCTCCGGGAGCAGCAACGCCGACTGAATCCCGTCCTCGTAGCCGACGTCGAAGACCATGCCCTCCGAAGTCTCCCCCATCATCTTCCTCGGCTCCAGGTTGACGATGAACAACGCCTGTCGACCTTCGATCTCGGTCGGGTCTTCGCGCTCCTGTTTCATCCCCGCGAGGATCGTCCGCTTGTGGTCGCCGAAATCCACCCTGAGTCGGACGAGCTTGCTGGACCCCTCGACATCCGTGACTCTTTCGATCGTGCCGACCCGAGCGTCGAGCTGGTTGACGATTTCGATCGTGATTGCGGGCTTGACCTCCGCGGGCTTCATTGCGTTCAATCGATCCTCCTGGGGGCTTCCATTCAACGGCGGCTCATCGTACTGAGTGGTGATGCCGCGAAGCGCGACCACTCACGGCGACACCAGTGGAATCAAAGGCGGCGATCCACCGTTCTTAGAGCGAAAGGAGTCCTGCGATGATCTGGAGAGCCCTGCTACTCGCGGTCTCAGTGGCAGTACCGGCAGCGACCGCCCAGCAGGACGGCGGCTCCCAGCCGCGCCCGGTCGATCTCGTTGAGGAAGAGATCCAGGTCGTGGGAAAGCTCCCCGGGCCGCCCCTCTGGAAGGTGACCAGGGGTGACCATGTCTTGTGGATCCTCGGTACTCCGGAACTGGTGCCCGACGGCCTTCGCTGGCAATCGGACTCCATCGAACAGGTGCTGGCTCGATCCAGCGAGTACCTGACGTCTTCATCCCTCCGCGTCGGGACGACAAACCCGGTGAAGGGGGTACGGCTGCTCAGGAAGTACATGCGTACACGACGAATCCCGGACCAGGGAACCCTGGAGGACCTGCTGCCGGAAGACCTGTACCAGCTCTTCTCGGAGACCAGGCTCAGCTACGCACCGAAGCGGGACGGCCTCGAAGAACTGCGGCCTAGCGTCGCGGCCGAGGAGCTCTTCGACTCGGCGGCGCAATCCGCCGGCCTGGAGTCGGGCCGAACGATTGGTCGGGCAATCGAGAAGCGAGCGAAGAAGCACAACGTCAAGAAGGTACGAACGGACGTCTCCGAGCGCTACAAGGACTTGCCTCTCCTCGATTCGATCCGGGTAGTGTCGGCCGGTACGGAGCAAGCCTGTCTGCAGGCGCTTCTTCAGGGGCTCGATGCCCAGCTCGAGGCGCACGCACGTCTTGCGACCGCCTGGGCCGTAGGCGATCTGGCCTCGATCAGGGCCCATTCAGGCGACTCGGCCACCGGGGTCTGCGACTCCTTCACGCTCGCCTTGGACGCGGAGGTGCTGAGCCAGGCGGTGTCACGCGTTCGGGCGCTCTGGCTCGAAAACGTCGATCGAGCCTTGACGGACAACGAATCCACCTTCGCCGTTCTGCCTCTCGGCGACCTGCTCCGGTCCGACGGGCCCCTGTCGTGGCTCCGGCAGAGAGGCTATGAAGTCGTAGAGCCGGACGAAGCTCCTCCACTGGGTACGCGGGTCTTCTGACCCGCTGCCACCGAAGGCGGCCAACAACACGCGCCGCGAAGCGGCGACCATGTTCCTCCGCTCCCCGTGGTAGAACCACTGCCGCATGCCCGACCCGGACTTCTCCACCTTCCCGCTCCGCCAAAAGGGCAACCGCTACCAGGACTTCGAGGAAGGCCGGACCTTCCAGCACCACTGGGGCCGCACGCTCACCGAGGCGGACAACGCGCTCTTCGCCACCGCGACGATGCGGTTCACGCCGCTCTACTTCAACGCCGAGTACGCGCGCGCCCACGGGCACGACTCGGTCGTCATCGATCCGTTGCTCGTGCTCTGCACCGTCGTCGGCATGTCGGTCGAGGACCTCTCCGAGGGCGGCGGGCCGTTCCTCGGCGTGAACGACGTGAAGTTCCACCGGCCCGTCTACCCCGGCGACACGATCACGGGAAAGAGCCGCGTCGTCGGCCGCCGCGAGTCCGGCTCCAGGCCCCACTTCGGCATCGTCACCTGGGAGACGGAGGCCTTCAACCAGCACGGCGAGAAGGTCGTGAGCTACCAGCGCACCAACCTGGTCGCCAAGCGGCGCGAGGCTTCCCCATGACCACCGCCCTCACGTCGCCGTCCACCTACTTCGAGGACTTCGCCGCCGGCCAGAAGATGCAGCACGCCCGCGGCACGACGATCGAGGAGGTCGAGAGCCAGCTCCTGACCAAGCTGGTCATGAACACCGCCGACGGCCACTTCAACGAGGACCGCATGCAGAAGTCGCCCTTCGGCCGGCGGCTCGTGTTCGGGCTGGTGACCGGCTCGACCGTCATCGGCCTGGCGACCCAGGACACGGCCGAGAACGCGCTCGCCGAGCTCGGCCTCGACAAGATGCGCTTCCGCGCGCCGGTCTTCCTCGGCGACACCCTGACCGCCTACACCGAGGTGCTCGCCACCCGTGACGCCGACCGCGACGACGCCGGCGTCGTCCGCTTCAAGCACTGGGGCACGAAGCAGGACGGCACGATCGTCTTCGAGGGCGAGCGCGAGGTGCTGATCAAGCGCCGCTCGCACTGGGGGTCGTAGTGAGCCCGGATGCCCGGGCACGCGGGCCGCTCAGCGACCTCGTCATCATCGACTGCACGATGGCGCTCGCCGGGCCGTTCGGCTCGGCCATCCTCGCCGACCTCGGCGCCGACGTGATCAAGGTGGAGCCGCCGACCGGCGACATGTCCCGCCCCTCGCCGCCGATCCCCGAAGACTTCATCCACCCGGCCCAGGGCAAGGCCGGCGTCGACGGCGGCTGCGACTTCGGCGGCTACTTCGGCAGCATCAACCGGAACAAGCGCAGCATCTCGCTCGACCTGAAGGACGACGCCGACCGCGAGACCTTCCTCCGCCTGTGCGAGCAGGCCGACGCGGTGATCGAGAACATGCGGGCCGGCGTCATGGACCGGCTCGGGCTGAGCTACGAGACGATCCGCGAGCGCAACCCGCGCATCGTCTACGCGGCGCTGCGCGGCTTCGGCGACCCGCGGACCGGCGAGAGCCCCCACGCCGACTGGCCCGCGTTCGACATCGTTGCCCAGGCGATGGGCGGCTTCGCCCACGTCAACGGCCCCCGGGGCGACGGCGACCGTCCTGGAGGGGGCTACCCCGGCGGCGCCTCCGTCGGCGACCTGTTTCCCGGCACGCTGATGGCGCTCGGCGTCGTCGCCGGGGTCCACCACGCGCGGCGCACCGGCAAGGGCCAGTTCATGGACGTCGCGATGGTCGACGGCGTCAACCTGCTGTGCGAGTCCGTGTTCGCGAACTACGGCTCCAGCCTGCGCCACCAGCTCCCGCCGCGCGGCAAGCACCACCACAGCCTGTCCCCGTTCGGCATCTACGACGCGAAGGACGGCGGCGTGGCGATCGCGGCGCCGACGCCGGCGCAGTGGGAGATCCTCTGCCAGGAGATGGGCCGGCCCGACCTGGTCGAGGACGAGCGCACGAAGAATTTCTGGTCGCGCCGCGAGAACCGGGAGTTCGTGGAGGCGGTCGTCTCCGAGTGGACCGGCGCGCACACCCGCGACGAGATCGTCGAGGCGCTCGCCGGCCGGGTCCCCTGCGGCCCGGTGCAGACCGCGGCCGACATCTTCGAGAGCCCGCACACCGCGGTCCGCGAGATGGTCGCCGAAGTCGAGCTGCCGGGCGAGAACGAGCCGGTCCGAATCGTCGGCTGCCCGATCAAGTACACCGAGACGAAGACCGGCGTTCGGCGTCGGGCGCCCCTGCTCGACGAGCACCGGGACGAGATCCTCGCCCAGTTCGGGCTGGATGCCGGGCCGGACGGGGAAGGCAAGGAGTAACACGCATGCGACTGAGACGTTCCGAGCTGGCGGTGCCAGCCAGCAACCCCAGGATGGTCGAGAAGTCGGCCGGAAGCGACGCCGACCTCGTCTTCCTCGACCTCGAAGACGCCGTCGCGCCCGACAGGAAGGAGGGCGCCCGCCAGATCGCCATCGACGGTCTGAACGATCTCGACTGGACAGGCAAGGTGCGCTCCGTCCGGGTCAACGACCACACCACCCGCTGGGCCGTCGACGACGTGATCAGCGTGGTCGAGGGCGCCGGCGAGAACCTCGACATCATCATCCTGCCCAAGGTCAAGGAACCGCGCGACATCTGGTTCTTCGAAACGATGCTCGACGGCCTGGAGCAGAAGCTCGGGCTCGACCGCAGGATCGGCCTCGAGGCGCTGATCGAGGAGGCCGAGGGCCTCGCCAACGTCGAGGCGATCGCCACCTGCTCAGACCGCCTCGAAGCGCTGATCCTCGGCTTCGGCGACCTCTCCGCCAGCATGGGCATGCGCTTCGGCCACGAACTCGACAAGGACTACCGTTACCCCGGCGACATGTGGTCCGCCCACCGCGTCCGCATGATCGCCGCCTGCCGCGCCGCCGGCATCGACGCCATCGACGGCCCCTTCGGCGACTTCCGCAACGACAAGGCCTACCTCAAGCAGGCCACCTACGCCGCCACCCTGGGCGCCGTCGGCAAGTGGTGCATCCACCCCAACCAGATCCCGCTGGCCAACGACGTCTTCGCGCCGTCGCCCAGGGAGATCAAGCAGGCGCAGAAGATGGTCGACCTGTACAACGAGTCGGTGGCCCAGGGGGCCGGGGCCGGCGGCAAGGGGGGGCAGTTGGTGGATGCGGCCACGTTGCGGATCTACCAGCCGGTGCTGGATCGGGCGCGGGCTACGGGGAAGTTGTAGGCCAGCGCGCTCCCCGAATCGGGCAAGCGGCGCCGGAATTCGTCCTGGTCCTTGAGGACCGGCACAAGGCCGTGTCCATGGGGGCCCGGCGCCGGGGCCTGTAGTACGGTTGCTTCGTTGACCTGCTGGATGAACAGGTGGCACCGATGATGACGAGAGCGGAAGCGGATGCCCGGCTCGCGGCGATCGAGCGCCGGCTTGGCTCGATCGAGGGCCGCCTTGGCTCACTCGACGGACCGATGGCGGGGGTGGAAAGAGCGCTCGCGGCGCTGTCGAGACAGGTGCACTCGCTGACGGTGACCTTTAGCATCCTTCTGGGCCTGAACACGCTGGTTCTCGGCGTGCTGACGTGCACTGTCGCCCCCTGACGAGCGACTGACGTCCGCTACAAACTGGGTGCGCCGGCGTCCTCGCCGGCATGTAACTGCGGGTCTTCTGACCCGCGGACAACACGCGCCGCGAAGCGGCGACAATCCATCACTACGTCGTCAGACGCACCCGTTCCCCGTCCAGTTCGATCGTGGTCTTCGAGTAGGTCAGCTTCTCGACGATCTTGCCGTCCCTGAAGTGCAGGATGTCGAGACCGCGCCTGGCTTCGTGTTTGCCTTCCTGGCCCTTCTCGAACGAGGGCGAATCGAGTCGCCAGCGGAAGAGCATCTTCTGTTCGACCTCGTCGATGAAGGTCTCTTCGGTCGTGAACCTGAAGTCTCCATGATTGGCGAACCACGGCGCCCATGCCTCACGCAGATTCTCCTTGCCAGTGACCGAGCCTCCGTTCCAGTTCTCGAAGTAGATCTCGTCGTGAAACAGGTCCATCACGCCGTCGAGGTCGTGCTCGTTCCAGGCGGCGCCCCATGTGGCGAACGCGCTGGACATTTCGGCTCTTGTCAGCATGGTGCTTCCTCCTTAGTGACGGCACAGGCGATCCGCTGCGCGGGGAGTGTAGTCGACCGTCCCGGCCTTCGGTGCCGCCCTGCCTCAAGCTCCGCGACCTGGTCCTCTGCGGGCGAGTCAGCCAGAACTCGAGGCGCCAGCCGGAGCCGACCGAGACAGATCGACCTTCACGGTAACCCTGGCGTTGGCGTCCAAAGCCGCCAACATCTTCATCAGCCGATCCAGCGTGAAGCGCTCCAGATCAGCATTGCGGATGCGGGAGAAGTCCGCCGCGGCGAGCCCGGTGACACTCGCGGCCTTGCGCACGTCGAGCCCACGGTCGTCCAACACCGAGATGATCCGCGCAGCAAGGACAGCCTTGGCCTGCTTCAGGTCGGCTTGGGGGTCGCCGAAGTCTCGGAAGACGTTTCCGCCTCCGTGAACGAGCTCGATCTCTTTCTCACTCAAAGCACTAGCTCCTGCCCGGGACTGCGACTCGTCACGGGCGAACGCCGATTGGCGGCCCCTGCAGGTCGAACGTGGCCGGCTTGTCACCCCGGGCCTTCCGCGTCTCCTCCCGTACTCGCTTGGCAAACTCGATCCGTTCCCGCCAATCGGGGTCGATGCTGGTCGGTGGGTGCCCAAGCGCGGGTGACTGTCGGGCGGCATCCCGACTGCGATCCGGCGGTGTGGCTTTGGGCTGGGTCACGACTGGTTCCTGCTGGTTCGCATGGTCTATCGTTCCACGCTAAGAACCATGAGCACAACGCGCGTCAGGATTCAGCCCGACGATCCGGCGACCTTTCCCGAAGGGAGGATCGACGCTGCGAAGGTCGACGGCACTACCGAAGCGGAGATCGGCTTGCAGCAGCGCGAGGATGACGCCGACGCTATGCAGGACGCGGCGCGGTACGGGCGCGAGAACGGGCGGAGCAAGCGGAAGTAACAGGTGACGCCGGGCGTCAGAGGGCGCTAGCCGGACTTTCCTGACCGCGCGCGCAACCTCTGCGTCCCGAACCACACCCCCACAACCCCAATCACCGGATTGAGCCAGTTGAACCACGCCGGCTGAAGAGCCCCCGCGGTCGCCTCCATCATCGACACGTCGTCGGGGCGCGGTCCCGCCATCACCTCCGGCGGGATCAGGGCGTTCACCACTCCCATCACGATCACCAGGCCGATCAGCATCGTGGCGCCCCTGGCATCGTGCGCCACCCTGGCGCAGACCTGCCCGCCGACGTACGCGCCCACGACCCCGAGGACGAGCTGCATGACGGCCCAGCCGACGGGCACTTCCCAGGAACCCGGCTCGAAGGCGCGCGAGGGCCCCACCGTCAGCCACAGAAGCGAGAAGAGTACGAAGAGCACGGCGGCCATCGCGACGTAGCCGACGATGGCGGCGAGGACGTTCCGTACGATCGTCACGGTTGAGCCTTCTCCTCCTGGATCTGGACCAGGTTGCCGCAGGTATCGTCGAAGACTGCGGTAACAACAGTCCCGAGGTCCGTTGGCGGCTGAACGAACCGCACACCTCTTGCCACGAGGCGCTCATACTCGGCTTCGACATCATCGACCGCGAAGCTGGCGCCGGGGATCCCGTCCTCCACCAACGCCGCCCTGTATGGACCGACGGCGGGGTGTGCAGCAGGCTCAAGCAGCAACTCCGTCCCGTCCGGAGCTTCCGGGGACACGACGGTGATCCAGGCGTGCTCTCCCAGAGGGATGTCGTGCTTCACCTGGAAGCCGAGCGTTTCGGTGTAGAAGCGAAGTGCCTTCCGCTGGTCGTCCACGAAGACGCCGGTCAGGTGGATTCTCATTCCTCGATGCCCTCATCCGTTGAGTGTGAAGTGTCCCCGTCTGGCGAGACCGGCCACCGCTCCCTGATTGCCTTCAGCGGGGCGCCCTCGAACCAGTGGAGCTTGGACCTCCCCTCGCGCCTCGTGCGGATCAACCCGACGGCTTCCAGGACGCCCAGGTGTTGCGAGATCGCCTGCCGCGAGGAGTTGATGCCGTGTTTCATGGTCAGGCGCCCGCAGAGTTCGAAGAGCGATTGACCCGACCGATCGACGAGCTCATCCAGGATGGCCCGCCTGGTTGGATCAGCGATCGCGCGGTAGATGTCCACATGTCCGGGGTCGGTCTTGCGTGTCGAGGCCTGACGTTATGCAAGCATGGGCTTGCACGTCAACCGTGGGATTCGTCACGGCCACGGACCCGATCAGCGGGGTGAGCGATCTCAGCAGTCTCCTCGATCGCCTCGGGCCGCCCGACGGTGGCGGGCCGCCCCCTCACTCTGCGACCGGTGCAATAGACCGTGGTGCCGGCCGCCCCCAGCATCCGGGCGATACCCTACCCGGCGCCGCGGCTCGCGCCGGCGTCTTCTTGGCGGCCGGTCTGACTCAATTGCGACCGCGCTTCGAAGTGCGCCCGTATCGCGCAGGAGGCAAGAATGAAGGAACCGACGAAGGACCAGGTAGGTCGTCTGGTGAAGGGGTGGGAGATCGCTGCGGCGATGCTGTCGAGCTTCAAGAATGCTGCATTCAAGAGGGAAATGGATCGCTCCCTTGGGTATGAACCAAGAGACGATCTGTCAGACACAGCCTTGCTCATGGCTGCAATCCTGTCCGTTGTGAGATTGACGGACAAGGACGACAGAAGCGTGACCTCACGTAGCTTCCGCGAAGTCTCTCCGCGAACTGAGATCGCCATCGCAGCTATCGACAAGATCAACGAGCGGAAGCCAGATCTCAAGAAAGTCAGAGACAAGTGGATCGCTCATCTAGACGACAAGTGGCAGCCAAACGCATCGGATCTAGGCGATGCGGTCGAGCTCTGCACGGAGATCCTCTACCACATAGCCGTGATAATCGGCGTCTTGACAGGCAAGACGCCGGTGGAGGATCCGCCATACCCTGGACGAGTCGGGAGGCTCCATTGGTTCAGCCCGGTACACGATGCGATCGCGTTCACGATGGAAGTCGATAGACGACTTCCCGAGATTGCGTCGCCCGCCTTCAGTCCCGTGTTGCCGACGCCAGAAGAGATGGTCGCCAGAGAGGAGGAGAAAGCAGCAAAGCCATGAAGATCGAAACTCAGGTCTCTCACCGTTCGTGCTCCCGTGAATGGCTACAGCGACGGCGGGGAGGGAGGCGTCCGCGACTGCCGTGGGGATCTCGAACAACCGCCCGTTCGTACCAGCGCGAGTCGCGGACGACACGTCCGCCCGTAACTTGGGTCCTAGCGCGCCGACGACGCTGAGGACGGTTTCGAACGTCGCCATGCGCTTCCGACAGCGCCTTGCTAGAGGCTCTCGCGGGGAAGGCCGGTGTCGCTTGCCATCTGCGCCATGCCCCGAGCGCGGGCGATGTCGCCCAGCGCCTTGGCCACGAACGCGGCGTCGCCGTCCGCCTCCTCGATCGACGCCTCGAGATACGCGGCCATGTCCTCGCGCGTGCGCAGGTGCTCGGCAACGTCGTAAGGTGAGGTGGTGGTCTTGGCCACGGGTGGCGAGTTCAGAGTTTCTGACGGAAGAACCGAGCGGCGCAATCGCGGTCGATCCGAAGGACGGCCACGAGCTTTCCGACCTGTTGGAACCGCACATCAGCGTCCTGCTTGCGTCCAGGCCCCTTCGGAAGGCCGCGATACGTGCGGCCGCGCCATGTGACCCACCACCGATGCTCCTTCAGAACCCGCGTATGTCCTTCCGCACACTGGTCCAGCATGCGCCAGATGGCGCTCAGGCGCACAAAGCCCTTGTTGCCCATCGACCGGCGACGGCAGCGGATCAGGCGGCGATGGCGCTTGGCGCGAGCGCTTGCGCTGGTGCGTTGGCGGCAAGCGAAGGCGCTCTCACTTGCCGAATGTCCACGCCCAGGTCCGGATCCGATCTCTCGAGCCGGAGCTTGAGGTCGTTCGGCAACTCGCCGCGGCGGGCGCGGTCCCGGGCCGCCTCCCACTTCGTTTCCGCCTCAGGATCGTTCGTGACGAAGAAGTCCTCGACCTCCCGACGGAAATCCTCGAAGTTCGCCGCATCGGATGCGCAGTCGATCAGGGTGCACCGCAGTGACTCGACGAAGTCCTGGTACGCCTCGTTCACGGTTCGACCGAACCCGAGAAGACTCCCCGGATTCACGCCGCTGAGCTCGAACTCCCCGTCCTCCTCGTCGCAGGTCGCCAGGGCGCGGCCATGGATCCGCACGGAAGCGATGTAGCCCTCGCCGAACACGGGGCCCCCACTCTCGAAGAACAGTGCGTACTGGGTCATGTCAATCTCCCCGCCGGGGCGAAGCGGCCGCAGTCTGGCGACTCGAGCGCCATCGGCTAGCGGCGAACCTCTGATCTTGCAGCAGTGCTCATCGCGCGGTCAAGGGCTCTGGAGGTCCGATTGTACGGCAGGGCCGCCTGACGGTCGCCGACAGTCCCAGACTTTCATTCAACCCAAAGGTTGAACAACACCGCCAATCCCGCTACCCTCAACCACATGGTTGAACAACACCTGAACGACATCTTCCACGCCCTCTCCAACCCCACCCGCCGCGCCATCCTCGGCCGCCTCGCCTCCGGCAAAACCACCGTCGGCGACCTCTCCAAGCCTCTTCCCCTCTCCTTCGCCGGCGTCTCCAAACACCTCGGCGTACTCGAACGCGCCGGCCTCGTGACCCGCGAAGCGCGGGGCAGAGAACGCGTCTGTCGGCTCAACCCGGCCGCGCTCCGGGACGCCCAGGACTGGCTCGAGTTCCACACTCGCTTCTGGACGGAGCGCCTCGATGCACTTGGCGCACTGGTCGAGAACGGCGCCGACGAGGAGGGCGAACGGCGATGACGGACCTGACGCTTCAACGCGTGATCGACGCACCGGTAGAGCGGGTCTACGCGGCCTGGACCGACCCGGAGTTGCTGAAGCAGTGGCTGGCGCCGGGCAATGCCGTGGCCTCGCGCGCGGTCGCCGACGTCGCGGTCGGCGGGACCTTCCTCATCGAGATGCGCGGGACCGACGGGCAGCGCTGGCTCGCCCGCGGCGTGTACCGGGAAGTCGCGCCGCTACGCCGTCTGGTGCACACCTGGCGCTGGGAAGGCAGCGACACCGAGACGCTGGTCACCATCGAGTTCGAACCCGAATCGGCCGGCAGGACGCGCCTCACGCTCACTCATGCCCGGTTCACCCAGGACGATGCCCGCGACGAGCACGAGCGGAGCTGGGCCGACTGTCTCGAGAAGCTCAGGGAGCTGTGCGCCGCGTGAACGGGATCGCATCGACCGCCCGTCCCGACTGGGTTTCGGACGACCTGTTTCCCTTCGAGAGCCGCTTTCTCGCCCTCCCGCCCGATCACCGGATGCACTACATCGACGAAGGCGAGGGCGAGCCGATCGTGTTCGTCCACGGCAATCCCGCATGGTCGTTCCTGTTCCGGCATCCGGTCCGGGAACTGCGATCGGGGTTCCGCTGCATCGCACTCGACCACATCGGCTTCGGCCTCTCGTCAAGGAGCGCACGGCGCGAGGACCATCGTCCCGAGAGTCACGCGCGCCGCCTGGCCGCTCTGCTCGACCATCTCGACCTGCGCGGGATCACCCTGTTCATGAACGACTGGGGCGGGCCGATCGGCCTCGACTTCGCACGCAGGCACCCGGAGCGCGTCAAGCGTCTCGTCATCGCGAACACCTGGTGCTGGCCGGTCGGGGACGACTTCCACTTCAGGTCGTTCAGCTTCCTGATGTCGAGCTGGATCGGCCAGTACCTGCTGCGGCACCACAACATCTTCGTGAACCGGGTGATGCCGAGAGCGGTCGGCGACCGAAGCGCCCTGACGCCGGAGATCATGGCTCACTACCGGGGCGCCCAGCCGTCGCCCGCGGCACGGGCCGCGAGCGCCGCGCTGCCGGGCTACATCGTGGGCGCGAGCGACTGGCTGCGCTCGATCTGGCAGGACCGCGCCGCCTTCGCGGACAAGCCGGCGCTGATTCTCTGGGGCCTTAAGGACATCGCGTTCCGGAGGAAGGAACTGGAGCGGTGGAAGTCGGCGCTTCGGGATGTCGAGGTGCGCGAGTTCGAGGACTGCGGGCACTTTGTGGCGGAGGAGGCGCCGGGGAGGGTCGTGGAGGCGATTCGAGGGTTCATGGGGCTCTCGGTAGAGGCACGTCCCATGGGGCTCCGGCCGGGGTTCGACCTGGACGACATCGGCGGTCTGCTCGACGTTCTGGACGGTCCAACCCGCCGGTGACACTCATCGACGCCAAAAGTGCTGCTCTACGCCTACGACTCCGAGAGTCCGTTCCAGAAGGCGTCGGCGCGAAGTCTGCGGCAGCGGTCAGGCCAGGGGCCCGATGGTGATGGACGCGCACCTCGCCGCACTGGCGCTCGAGCATGGCGCCTCGATCGCCACCACCGACCGGGACTTCACGCGGTTCCCGGGTATCGACCTCATGGACCCGACCGAAGCGACCTCGCACCAGGCGTGAACCAGTTCGAGCCCGCGTCGGGCCGTGCCGCCGCCCACGCGGTATGGTCCTATGCTCCGATGGAAGACGGACGGGCTTATCAGAATTACTCACCTTACGATGGTACGCTCGTGCATGCGTTTCTTGAGCCTGTTGGCAGCAAGCTGCGTGAGTAGATCGGTTCGTTCGGGAAAGGGAGCTTGGTGGAGCGTGTCGGGTTATGACTGCGATTGAAGGTCACTGCCGTTGCGGCTATATCTCATACCGTTCAATCGACCTCGGGCGCGTTGGCTACTACGCCTGCCATTGCGGTCAGTGCCAGAAGCTATTGGGCACTTCCTATGCATTGAACCTCCCTGTTCGCAAGAATATGCTTGAAGTAACGGGCAAACTCGAAAGTCGCGACTATCAATCTTCCGAAGAACGAGGAAATCGCTTCTATTTCTGCCCGAAATGCCACTCTCATGTCTTCTACGCCAATAGCTGGCGCAAAGGCGTTCTTGGGGTGCGAGCAGGCACCATCACGAACTTGAACGAATGCGAGATGCTTGGCCACATATGGACTTCGAGCAAGCACGACTGGGTTAGGATCGAGGCCGACGAAAGCACCTTTAGCAAAAGCCCGACTGAGGATGAATGGCGTGCCCTCTTTGAAGAAAGGAACCGTCTCTACGATGATTCCTGATGCCTGGTCTTGAGACGATCATATGGCGAGCTGGCACGAAGTTAGCACCTACGTGGAAGCGTGATGAGACGTGGCGTTCCGAGCGACGGGAGACTGGGGGCCTAGGGCAAAAGATCGCGAACTCGCTAAGTGGCGAGCTACCAAGGCATAGTCCGCCCGCTGTACCCCCTCCCCACCTCCGCCGAATCCTCTCTCCGCCCCGCACCAATCATCACCCCCCGGTCAATCTGCGCCGCCACATTCTCCGGCGGCACATTGTCCAGGAAGAACATCCCCCGCTCCTTCGTCAGCTCCAGCACCATGTCGCCCGCGGCGACGACCTCTGGCGGCAAGCGCACGGGCCCCAGCCCCGCGTGGAACGAGGGAGCCCTAGAATGACCCGCATGAAGAACCCCGCCCACCCAGGCAGGCTCGTCGCGAGCGCCATCGAGGCCGAGGGCTGGACGATCACGCACGTCGCCGAGCGGCTCGGCGTCACCCGCGCGTTCCTGTCGCGCATCCTCCACGGACACGCCGGCATCACCGCAGCTACCGCGCTGCGGCTCGAGGCGCTCGGCTGGTCCGACGCGGAACACTGGATGCGGATGCAGGCGAGCCACGACCTCGCCCGGGAACGGCGGCGCGCCGTCGCCGGCGCCTGATCCGTCCCCGCGCACTACTTCACCCGCGCGCGAGCGGCCGTGCTGTACACGGGCGGCCGGCAAGCCGAGTTCGGGCTGAGGAACCGGAGAAGGACAATGACTGAAGCAACGCCCATCACAACCACACTCGCCGGGCATGTCCTGCGAATCCACGTGGACCGCGAGAAGAAGCTCAACAGCTTCACTCCCGAGATGTTCGGGCAACTCTCCGGCGCACTGGCCGAACTCGAGGAGACGGAAGACGCATGGGTCGGCGTCCTCACCTTCCAGGGGAAGCACACGACGGCCGGCCTCGACCTGCCGAAGTTCGCCGGTTCGATGGCCCGTGGCAGGGACGCCGACGAATCGCCGGACGACCGCCCCGACCCCTTCGCGCTCCGCCGGCGATGCCGCAAGCCGCTGGTGATGGCCGTCCAGGGAATCTGCTACACGATCGGGATCGAAATGGCGCTGGCCGCGGACATCGTGGTGGCGGCCGAGGACGCGCGCTTCGCTCAACTGGAACCCCGGCGCGGCCTCGCGGTGTTCGGAGGCGCCCACGTCCGCTACGTGCAGCGAGCCGGATGGGGAAACGCGATGTACCACCTGCTGCGCGCCGACGAGTTCGACGCCCGGCGCGCACTCGCTCTCGGCTTCGTGCAGGAAGTCGTGCCCACCGGCGACCAGATCGATCGGGCCCTGGAGCTTGCGGAGGAGATCTGCGAGTGCGCCCCGCTCGCCGTTCGGGAGATCAAGCGGGCGGCGCAGGTCTATCTCGAAGAGGGCGAGCAGGCCGCGTACCGGGAGATCCCCGCCATGCGCGCAAGGACGGCGAACTCGGCGGACTTCGCGGAGGGGATCGCTTCGTTCGTCGAGCGTCGCAAGGCGACGTTCCAAGGGCGCTGACCGGGGGAACGACGCAACACGCTCAGGCTCCCTGAGCGCGTCAAGCGTCTCGTCATCGCGAACACCTGGTGCTGGCCGGTCGGGGACGAGTTCTACTTCGGGTCGTCGCGAACTAGCCAAGCACCCAGCGGATCAGTAGCCTTGCGCGGACCTCGTAGATCAGACCTCTGACGGCGTAAGGAGAACCTCGATGCCCCTCACGAAGATGTCCGTTCGGGAGTTGCTGGCCCTCTACGGCAAAGCTCGACGCGGCAAACACGTTCAATCGCGCATCCAGGAGGACCTGGAGGAACTCGGTCTCCGCACGGTTCCAGACTTCCGGGACGTACCCCCCAACAACCTCGAGAAGCTGGTCGAGATACAACGCCGACTCGACGAGGGACACGATGCCGGAAACACAGGAGAAGTTCTCAAGGTCAATGCCTTGGGCGATGGGAAGTGGAGGCTGATCTACACGCGCGACAAAGACGGAGAGGTCGTGGCCACTCAGTCGCTCAATGAGCATCCCGGCGTTCAACCAGGTGATCGGGTGCTCGTGGATCGGGTCTCCATCCCAAAGCTCCGGATCCGGAAGGTCATCTCGTAGACGAACCGCCGGGGGCACCGCCGCAGGCCGGTAGCTGCCTAGCCGCAGGTGCTCGACGGCGCCACGCTGCGCCAACGCCGAATCCGTGACAGGACCGCACTTCGGGCAACCTCACTGGTTCGCCCTAGGTAGACGCCCTGCGGCCCCTAGGCCTCGTCGGCGCGGAGGCGCGCTCAGACGCAGCGGAACACTATAGTCGCTCCTTCATACGATCGAGGCTAGTTGACTGCGCCTCCGACGTCTAGTACCGTCTCGCGCCCCGGCCAACATCGCCGAACTGACTGAACGGAGTCAATCATGGATAGAGAGAAACTAAAGAACGCACTTGCGTCCATGGAGTGAATCCAGAGCGCCTCCGGGAAGACCACTGAAGACTCAGCAGACGTTGTCACAACGGATAGGTGGCCTGACGTTACAAGGAAAGCTCACGTTGGCCAGCTTCTTCTAATCAACAAGATGCTCAAGGGCACTCGCAAGGAACCCAAACCGACGATCAAGCTGATTCCGGGTATCGTCTCATCGGCCTGATCCTGACTTCACCTAGCTCGCCCTGCTCGCGCTTAGGACTCATCGAGAGTGGTCTTGCTAGGCCCGCACATGTTGCTCCTCTTCTTGCTTCGATCAAGCGCCGTCACTCTGGCGTCGGTTCGAGTTACAGGTGAGATCTCGCCTCATCTGTAGCACCTGCCGCGTTCCGGTTCAGCCAGGTATCCGCGATCCCGAAGCGCGTGCGAACTACTGGCGTTGCCCGAACTGCGGCACGTCCGAGGACTCGGCGTTCGCGGAGCGGGAGGCTGCGAGGCATCTCCGTTCCAAGGCCTACCCCAGACCGGCGTTCGTGTATGACGTCTACAGCGCCCGCTAGGCTGCTAGGCCAAGCGGGCCACGGGCGCCCCGCCGCTTCGAACGTGCCGCGACTTAGCTTGACGGCTGGTCCGCGCCTCAGCTACGGTCCTCCCTCGACCCCCACAACCGGTTCACGGAAGGACCCAGCCATGATGACCGCCGCCGTAGTCCTGCCAGCGCCGCTCGACGCGCCTGGCACGGGAGCGACCTCCCCTTCAGGCTCCCCATGATGGACAAAGAAGCAGATAACACCGGAGCGATGGTCGAGTCGCAACCCATCGAACGACTTCTCCTAGATCCCGACAACCCTCGGTTCGGCAATCCGAGCGACCAACAATCCAGCCAAGTTCAGATACTCGATCGGATTGTCGACACATTCGGTGTCGAGGATGTGCTGAACTCCTTAGCCGTCAACGGCTACTTCCCGGCGGAACCGCTAGTCGCCAAGCGAATCGATGGGGAGGACGATCTGACCGTTGTAGAAGGCAATCGACGACTCGCCGCATGCCTCATCATCCTCGACGACCCGCGGGCCGTTCACCACCAAGCCAAGACAAAGAATAGCAGGAAGCTATGGGAGGAAAGTGGTTTCCCACAGATCGATCCCGTTCCAGTTCTTGTCTTGGACGCCGGCCAGGACTCGACCACGATTCTCTCCTATCTTGGTGTGCGGCATATTGCCTCAACCCGGCCCTGGGACTCGTATGCGAAGGCAGCGTGGATCGCTAAGGTCGTCGAGGACAGCAGCCTCTCGGTAGATCAGGTCGCCGAATCCCTCGGTGACCGAAGCCGGCTTGTAGCACGAATGCTGGAGGCCTACTACCTGATCAACCAGCTTCAAGACACCGGACAGTTCGACGCCGCAGAGAGTGTTAGGAGTGGACGTGGGAGCGTGACCGAGTACCCCTTTTCCTGGATCTATACGCTTCTGGGAAACCTCGCCGCGCGGGACTATCTGGGCCTGTCCGTGCAACGTCCTGAACCTAACCCGTTGAGCAAAGACAAGCTCAAGTGCGGTCGCGATGTAGTCGTTGCCATGTTCGGGGACAAGTCCCAAGGGCGCAGTTCCGCAGTCAGAGACTCCCGTCAGTTGGGCGATCTTGCACGGGCCTTTGCTGATCCACGGAAAGCGAAGATGCTTAGGGACGGCAAATCGCTCGATGAGATCGAGCTCGTCTCGAGGCCCGCCGACATCCGACTCTCAGAGGGTCTGGAGAACATTCTCACGACTGGGCGCGAGCTGATCGGAGTCGTCGCCGAAGAAGAGCTGCGTCAAGAATCTGCTCGGGTGCTGGAGGCCCAGGCTGTCCGAGTGCTGCGAGTGGCGCAAGCGCTCGTAACGGCACTGCGCAGACACAGCGACCCGCTTGTCGTGCAGGACCCCCCAGATGACAACACATAGGTACTTTCGCCGCGGTCAAGTGCAGGAAACGGCACGAAGGGCGGACGAAGCCGAAATGGAATCAGTAAGAGAATCCTCGGTAGCCATTGATCGCGGGATACGGAACGACGCGTTAGCCGAGGCATTCATGTCCGAGGGAACGACCGATAGTGCCATCGAACGTCAGATTGAAACTCGGGATCTCGATCACGACACGCTCGTAGGCGAGGTGCGGGACGAGCTGAGGCGGCGGGAGCACGTAATGGGGGACGCCTATCCGTTCTCGGTCAGAGAAGGGCGTCTGGCCTACCGGGAATCGGTATCTGGCGTGTACGAGTTCTTCCTTGCGAGCACGTTGGGCACCAACCAGCGCGTGCAGGGTTGGCACAGACTGACCCAGCTCTTCGAGAGGCTCGCAGCGAAGCTAGTCTCCCGGTTCTTCGGGAGGTACGCAACCGCGTACCATGTCGGGAGCCATCGCGATTGCGGGGCCCTCTTCAAGACGGCGTGGGCTGAGATCGCCGCTAGGACGGGGGAATGGCACTGGCAGCCAGCACTCAGATTGCCCGATTCCGGACCAGTATCAGGTGACCAAGGCTGCGACTATGTGATCCACGTTCTTGCTCCCGACGACAGGAAGATAGCGCAACTGTTCGTCCTCGGCCAATGCGCCTGCGGAAACAACTGGCAGAACAAGCTCGCGGAGCTGGATGTCGGAAGGCTGCAGAAGTGGTTCTCGGATGGCGGTCACATCGTGCCACCAGTCAGAACCTTCGCCACGCCTTTGCACGTCACCGATACGATGCTAGAGGAAAGCAGCGGCAGTGCAGGACTCATCTTTGATCGCGCGCGCTTGACGATGCTGGCAGAAGCGGACGGGCGCGATGTGATCCCGCCGTTCTCAAGCCGTCTTCGGTCAGCGATACGTTCAGTCGTCGGCTAGGCCACGCTCGCCGAACCCACTACCAGATCTCAGGAAGTGTCCCTGCCACGGCACGGAAGAGCGGCGGCGGTACAGCATTGCCGACAACGCGGTACTTCATACGCAGGCCCGCTGTTTCTGAATGCATGCGATCTGTATCTGGAAAGACAGCTTCTGCCGAGAGCCCCTGAAGGGCGCTGGCCTCACGAAACGAGAATCGCCGTCTAGGCTCGTCTGTCGTCCATTCCCAACAATCGGGGCCCACGCGGCTAAGCGTCGGACTAATCGGATGAAGGAGCATGTGGCGCGCAGTACTGACAATCGTCTTGCTGAGTTCGTCCCAGCCGCGCCTCCTGTTCCTAGACATGTAGTACCAGTGGAATGGGTCGTCGCAATACTCGCCTTCTGGCCAGTCCGGCAAGCCCTCGATGGCGTCCCTGATCGTGACATAGGGGTGTTGCCCTTCCCCGGACCCATGTGTGGCCTCAGGAAACTCGTACTGGGCATCGATGTCGGAACGGATGCCGACAAGGAAGACTCGACGGCGCTCCTGCGGCACCCCGTAGTCGGCTGCATTCAGCAGCCGCGTCTGGACGCGATAGCGAGCTAGGCGGAAACGAATGATCTGGTTGTTCAACAGGTGCCTAAAGTTGGACCTGGTGAGTCCCTGGACGTTCTCAACGATGAAGGCCTTGGGGCGGATGAGCCGCAGCACGCGGTCGAACTGCTGGTAGAGGTAGTTGATGCCCCGGTTCGCCTTGCGGACCCCACCTTCGCTGAACCCCTGGCACGGATAGCACCCGACGAGGAGGTCAGCTTCGGGAAACGACGAGAGCGTCGTGATGTCCGCGAGCTTGTAGTCGGTTTCGGGCAGGTTGGCGAGGTAGAACTCGCGCGCATACCGGCAGATGTCGTTGGCCAAGACGATGTCGAAGCCCGCCTCGATGAGACCCGCGTCAGAACCGCCACAGCCCGTGAAGAGTGAAACGGCGGTCGGACGACCGCTACCGCCACCTGCCATGAGGTCCGGCAAAGCTAGCACAGCCCATGTCGACCAGCCAAACACGGGACGCAACCGGGGACGGGGACACTCGAACCACGACCGCACCCTGGCTCACGCGCTGATGCTCTTCCTCGGCAGACGCACTGCTGATCGTGCGGAAATCGCCCTTCTGATGAGCGTTTCCGCACGCGGTGCGACTTGCCTGGGTAGCGCCCGTCCCCGCTTGCCCATCTCTTCCGCCTTCCCAAACGGCCAAGGCGCGGTCACCACTCGGGCCACTCAGGCTCAGTCTGCGGTCCCTGGCGACGCAGTTCGACCCCTGAGCTCCATGGACGGCTCATGGTCAATCAACCACGCTGCCGCCTCGTCCACGACCCGCGTCAACCCGATCTGGTCTGGCCCTCGAAGGGCGCATTCCCAAACCGTCAAACACCGCCATCCGGCGTCTTCTAGGGCCTGACGGACTCTCTTGTCCCGCTCCCGATTCCGGCGGATCTTGGCTCCCCAGTACTCACTCCGGGTCGTCGGTGGGCGGAACAGAGGACAGTCATGACCGTGCCAGAAGCACCCATGCACGAGAAGGACAGCGCCGAACTTGCGAAGAACTATGTCGGGCTTGCCCGGAAGGTTGGCCACATGCGTCCGATAGCGGAATCCACGGGCGTGTAGGGCTTTGCGGACGGCTAGCTCTGGGGTCGTGTCTTTGCTTCGGATAGCAGCCATCGTCCGGCTACGAGTAGCTCGGTCTACCCTGTCAACCATCTCACTATCTCCTCACCGCAGGGAGTTTCGGGCGGGCTCCTGAGGGCTTGACCCTCAGCGCTGCCGTTCGGCCCTCTGGCTTTTCTTCTTCGAGGTGTTCCTGGATCGCCGCTTCACCTGCAGGCGCCTTGGGCACACTGGTCCCGCCGCCTCCCTCCGGACAGGAGAGGCTTCGCACTGGGTCGGACGCCTGATTCACATCCATGAAGTACCGGTCGGCACCGCACCTGCCTGCCACGCTAGGATAGGGTGCCCATGGCGGACGCTAGCGCACCGGAAATCTGGTCCTTCTTCTCTGGTGCCATGGGGCTCGACCTCGGCTTTGAGCGAGGCGGGCTCTCCGCGACCCTAGCGAACGACAACGACCCGCGGTGCCGGGAGACCATTCGGCTCAATCGGCCCGGTCTCCAGTTCATCGCCGACAGCGTTGAGGACATCACCGCCGGAGACCTTCGCGCCGCACGGGCCTTTGACGGCGAGGTGTTCATGATGACCGGCGGCCCTCCGTGCCAGAGCTTCTCGCCGGGGGGCAAGCGCGCGTCGCTCTCGGACCCGCGGGGCAACCTCATCTACGAGTACCTTCGGCTCGTTGGAGAGGTCAAACCACGCTACTTCGTCTTTGAGAACGTGGCAAACCTCACAACGGCTGCTCTCCGGCATCGACCAATCGCCAAGCGGCCCGGGCGACACTGGAGTCTCAAGCGCTATGACACCCCGCAACGCAACGTCGAAGGCGAAGCGCCGCCGCTAGACGCCGATGAGAAATCTGGGTCGGCGATCCGCGCGCTTCTTGAAGACGTGCGGCGGCTCAACTACCAGGTCGTCTTCGGAGTACTTGACGCGGCTGACTATGGTGCGCCTCAGCACCGCCTCCGCTTCATCATGCTCGGGGCTCGGGAGGGAAGGCCGCCGGAGCTACCAAAGCCGACCTACGGGTCCAGCGGCTCCGGGTTGCCGGCGTTCCGCACAGTTCGGCAGGCCATCGGCGATCTTCAGGGCGATCCTGGACCGGGATCCCGCTACACCGAGGCCGTCGCTCGGTACTTTGAACTAGTTCCGCCCGGAGGAAACTGGAGGAATCTGCCAGAGGCGCTCCGGCCCGAGGCCCTTGGTGGCTCTTGGGCCGCGGGTGGAGGTAAAACCGGCTTCTACCGCCGGCTACCCTGGGACGCCCCCTCCCCGACGATCACTGGGCGGGCCAATCGAAAAGGCAGCGCATTGTGCCACCCCGAAGCCGTTCGACCGATCTCAGTTCGGGAGGCGGCCGCCCTGCAGGGCTTCCCGCCAGAATGGGAGTTCTCCGGGTCAATGAACGCCCAGTATCTCCAAGTCGGCAACGCCGTTCCCGTACAACTCGGCGAGGCAATCGCTGCCTGCATCGGTCGCACTGAGCACTCAAGTCTCGCCGACCGTCCGGACCTAAACGACTTTGACGCGATGCTTCTAGAGTCCGTCGCAAGGTTGCGTGCCTCTGCCCGGAACAAGCGCACGCGTCGGTCCAAGAAGGCCGGATGAACTCCCCTTTAGAACTCCGGCACATCGCGGCCCGAAACCCGGTGCAGCGCGTCAGACGCGACATCCTTCGTCGACTCGTCGACGCTCAGAACAACACGCTCGAGAGGCGATTCAGCAACGCGGCTGAGCTGGTCGCGGAGGTCTTCGACCAACTGAAGCTGGCCCTTGAGGTCCCTGCCGACCTACGGGAGATTGCACCGCAATCTCTGGCCGATCGACCGGCCCCCGACCTAGAGAAGGACTTCCTACCCATTCTTGAGGGCGCCGGCATCGTGGGCTCTTCGGCACGCGTGCACGCCATGAACCTGGCACATCGAACGCACCTGGTGCGCGCTTTCGAAGCTCCGGACTCCGTACTCTCCAGCGTCGTATCCAAGGTAGTGAGAATCGTGAGGACGTTTCCACAGAAGGCGGCCGATATCGAACGCGGACGAAACCCCGGAGATGTTCTCGATCCCTACATTCTAACGGCGACGCAGACCCTCCTCTACGCGGGGAGCTTCCAGGCAGCAATCGGAGCCACAGTCTCCCACAAAGCCCTCATGATCATCGAGGGATTGATGGGCCACCTGCACGAGGACGTCATCGGTGAGATGCGCGGCAACATCCGCGCTCCCGAACCGCGCGGATTCAACCAGGAGATGATCGACCTGCATGACAACCCTTTTCCGGGAGCGGACATCGTGCAGCCCCCGACAAGAGGATCCGGCACAATGCGTTTCCACCAGGTCAAGAGCAAGACGGGCTCGGCCAAAGGTGGGGATGGAAGGAGGCTTGGCGAGCAACTCCGCCGCCTGCGTGTGTACTACGACGCGGACGTCTACTACGATGCTCTCATCGGAAACACACTGCGCGGTCATAGATCCATGCGCGGCGTACTAGCATCTGAACCCGAAGCCATCGTCCTAGTCGGGGACGCTGCATTCCGTGAGCTCACGGGTTCGACCATCGGTCCACAACTTCTTCTCCGCGTCTACCAAGGCGGCTTCGCAGAAGCCGCCCGCCTTACGGGCTACCGAATCGACACTATGGCTGCCGGCATTGTGTCCGCTTTTCGGGAACGCCTTGCGACTGTGGGCGACAGCTTTCTCGAACTTCTTCTCCGCCATTCCATCAGCTCGAACCTAGACGAACAAGACAGCCGTGTCTTCAAGCCTCCATCTCGGCGCAAACGGTCCCGATAGGAGGACCGGCGCGGTTTCATCTGAAGGCTCGTAGCCGGAGACAGCGAGGTCGGCGAGGGGTGCGCAGGGGTCTCCCGGCGGGTCCGCCTGAACCCGCGGCGACAGCCAGGGCCGATCGAGACATGACCATCGGCGTTGGTCTCCAAAGACGGCCAACCCTCTCATCACCCGGTTCGGCGTGGAGCGCCCGAGATCGGCACTACGGGTGCGGAAAGTCGGCCGTCGCGAACCCGGTGAACTCGGCGCCCTGTGCACGGCGAGACCACGGACGTTCAACACAGCGATGATTCGCGCAGCAAGGACAGCCTTGGCCGTCTTGAGATCGGCCTGGGGGTCGCCGACAGCATGCGGAACATGCGCTGGGTTGTAGACCTCGTCGCCTAGCGCTAGCCCCAGGGCCTTCAGCCGGCGCAGGACCGACCGCTGACGACCTACATCGGATCGCACCCCGCTGCAGCAATGCGCCGCTGCTAGAAGTTCAGCTCCGAGTCACTGGCGCGACCGATGGCCCTCCACGCTGCAACGCCCCGTCCTTTCGATTCGGGAGCATCGGTGTGCAGACAGGGCGATCACGGTCGCGGCGGCTACGCAGCGCACCTGCCGACGATCTGCCTCACCGATGGTGTGCAGCGCCGGTCCATCTCGCCGAGAGCAGGTGTGAAACCGGTGAACGTGCAACCCAGGGCGATGGCGCAGAA
The DNA here is from genome assembly GCA_011525365.1 of Acidobacteriota bacterium. GTDB lineage: Bacteria > Acidobacteriota > Thermoanaerobaculia > Multivoradales > Multivoraceae > Multivorans. The sequence continues at coordinate 10,987 of WTGQ01000002.1, read as the reverse complement.
CAGCACCAGCGCACGGTCCTGTGCCTCCAGACAACCCTGCTCGCGACCCGCTTCTCGGAGCATGGCTCCCTCCCTCGCGCGGGTCGACGCTGGAAACGGCATCGAACCGATGCACAGCCCTTACGCTTAAGTGCGGTCCCTTCCTGGTCGCCCACCGCTGGAGCGGCCCTGGCTCTTGATCGGCTCTCGTACTCGGCAGGCCACCCGGCTCAGGGTCGCCGAGGCACCTGCCCGTGGCAACTCAGAGACTAGCTAGGGACAGCGCCGCTCAACCGGTCACACCGGTGCCGGAGCTGTAGTAGGATCGTGGGGACGGTGGCGGTAGCTCAAAGGTAGAGCGGCTGGTTTGCGTCCAGAAGGTTGCGGGTTCGAGACCCGTCCGCCACCCATCCCCACATCCTTAGCGCTAAGAGGATAGCTCTTTGCGCGCAAGTAAGCTATCCGTAGTTTATAACGGTTGTCAACGGTCACTATTCTGTAGCCGCTATTTTGTGGGCATGTACTCTGCTACGGATCTTAGCGGCATGTCCTTCTCGTCAACGCGTATGGGAGCGTCTACACAAAGACCGCCTCCATGAGAGCATGGTGAGGGGCTGGTTCGGCGTGTCGCAGTCACCGGCCGACCGGCCGAGCTCCAGTTTGTGGTAGGCGTACACCCAGGCCCACCCGAAGTCGTCTGCTCTAGCCGGAGGAAGGTCGTCTCGGGCTCCATGGCTTCTGCCCGGTAGGGCTCGTTCCCGGTGGCTCGTGACACTGTCTCTATCCAGTCGTCGTCAGCCAGCAGCCCCGGTCGTCGAGTTGACCAAGACGGTCGGGGCACCTGGCTCCGTTACTGGTGCCGACGAGTACTGGGCACAAGTGGTTTGGAGTCAACGCCCTAGCGAAAGCTGAGGCGCCACCCAAGCCGGCCCGGCCTGGGCTAATCGAGCCCTACCAAGGCATCAACCGCCCGCTGTACCCCCGCCCCACCTCCGCCGAATCCTCCCGCCGCCCCGCACCAATCATCACCCCCCGGTCAATCTGGCCCGCCACATTCTCCGGCAGCACATTGTCCAGGAAGAACATCCCCCGCTCCTTCGTCAGCTCCAGCACCATGTCGCCGGCGGCGACGACCTCTGGCGGCAACGGCGGGTCGGCGCGGCCTTCCAGGTAGCCGTACGACAGGCCCAGGTCCCGCGGGCCGTGCTCGGCGAAGGCCAGGCCGGGGACGGAGAGGGTTTCGGCGGCCCGGTCGAGCGCCTGCTGGTCTTCCAGCTTGACGCCGAGCATGATCTCGCCTTCGGGGTTGAGCGGCCAGACGTCGGCTTTCTGGAGGTACTCCGGGACGCTGAGGCCCCAGACCCAGGCGGCGAAGGTGTGGCTGCCCCAGCCGCGGAGGCCTTCGCCGACGATGTCGACGGCCTGCTTGTGGATCGGGTAGCGGGCGGCCTGGACGAAGCGCTTGACGCCCTCGGGGTCGCGGGCGCGGGCGAGGTGGACGCCGTGGGCGCCCTGGGCGAGGGCCTGCTGGACCATCCAGCCACCGGCGGTTACGGTCGGTTCGTCGAGGCCCAGCAGGGGCAGAGAGACGATGACGGTGGGCGTCCGGTGGCCGCTCGGGGTGGGGCCGGCGTCGACCAGGCCGCGCATGAACTCGCGGAGCGCCGCGAAGTCGAGCGCCACGTGCTCGACGTTGTAGATGATGTAGTCGCCCCAGGTGCCGGCCATCTGCACGCCTTCCTCGTAGCCGCCGGTGGAGGCGTCGTAGTAGATGGGCTGACCGCGCTCAAGGAGTTCGATGGACTTGTTGACGCGCTGCGGCTCGTAGTCGGAAACGGCGCGGGCGGCGTCGAAGCCCTTGCCGAAGCCGGGTGAATCGGCGATCTGGCGGTAGGTCGGCAGCAGGTGGAGCTCGGTGACGGAACGGTGGTTGCCCCAGAGGGTCAGGTTGCGGCCGGAGGCGGAGTGGACGACCCCCCAGCCGCCGCTGCTGGCGACGACGCGGTTGGCGAGGTCGACGGCGGGAAGCGGCGCCGTGACGATGACGCGGGTCTGCTGACTGGCCGCGGAGAAGGAGGCGCCGACCACCTGGAGTTCCCGGCCGTCGTCGATGAGTTCGGGTAGTCCAGCCTCGTTGCCTTCGCCCACGGAACCGTCGCGGATCAGAGAGGCGGTGACGATCGCGGTGCCGTCGCTCTGAAGCGACCCGGCAACGATGTTGTTGTTGAAGCGCGTGGGCTCGAGCCCCTCCTTTGTCTCGATGAGCAGGGTGTCTTCGAGGATCGTGTTGTCCACGACCTCCAGCTCGCTCCGCTGCAGGTAGAAGCCGCCGTTGAGCGCGGCGACGTTGCCCTCGACCCGGCCGCGGCTCTCCATCGTGATGCGCAGGGCGCTGGAGTTACCGGAGTCGTTCGTGTTGCCGAAGAAGCGGTTGCCGGCGACCTCGACGAAGAAGTCCTCTGCGCTCGGCATCGGGTCGAACGGCCGGTCGTAGCGGTGCTCCTGGCCGCCGACGAACAGGCCGCCGCCGTCGTCCTTGCCAAAGTTGGCGACGATGACGTTGTCGCGGACCTTGGCCGAGGACCAGTAGGCGACGAAGATGCCGCCGCCATCGTTGTTGCTGAGCGCCCAGTTACCGAGGACGACGTTGCCGGTGATCTCGGGCGACGACGAGTTGAAGATGGAGATGCCGCCGCCGTCGCTGCTGCGCATCTTGTCGGCGGGACCGGCGACGTTGTAGATGATGGCGTTGTCGGCGATCAGGCCGTCGCAGTTGTGGTCGAAGGCGATGCCGCCGCCGCGGCCGGTTTCGGTGCCGTTCTCGGTGATCAGGTTGTTGCGGATCTCCGGGGCGCCGCCGTTGCGGCAGTAGATGGCGCCGCCGTCGTGGGCGGTTTCGTGGAGGTACTTGGGGGCCCAGCCTTCGGGGGTGAGGGTGCTGTTGCCGGTGAAGACGTTGTTGGTGAGGACGGGTGAGGCGCCGTCGATGAGGATGCCGCCGCCGGGGCCGCGGACGAGGCCGCCGCGGATGTGGAGGCCGTCTATGCGGTTGGTGGCGTCGGTGGTGCTGGCGGACGTGGCGGTGGCGGCGATGGTGAGGACGCGGTGTTCGCCCTGGGCGTCGAGGATGGTTGGGTGGGCCTGGATGTCGCGGTTGTTGGTCCAGTCGGTGGAGGTGGGGTCGAAGCCGCCGTAGAGGTCGGTGTTGGGGGGGAGGGTGAGGTTGTGGGTTGGGTAGGTGCCGGCGGCTATGAGGATGGCTGTCTTGGTGTTGGTGTTGGCTGCGGCCAGGGCGGCGGTGAGGGTGGCGTAGGGGGCGGAGGTGGTGCCGGTGGCTGTGGTGTTGTCGCCGGTTGGGGAGACGTGGAGGATTTGGGTGTAGGCGTCGAGGTTGATGGGGGTGGTTTGGGGGCCTGTTGTGGCGGTGGCTGCGGCGGTGGTTAGGAGAAGGAGGATGGCCAGGGCGACGATGGGTGCTCTGGGTGCGCGGGTCTTCTGACCCGCTCTCGGGCGAAGCCGCGAAGCGGCGCAGCCCGGACAATAGGGCCGCCGGCCAGAGGCCGGCGACGTTACTGTCGGCCGCCTTCGGCGGCAGCGGGTCAGAAGACCCGCGTACCCAGAGGTACGGCGGTAGTAGTCGTGTGACATCTCCTTACCCTCCTTCCACGAACTGCATCGCGTAGAGCTTAGCACCGCGCATCCGGAACACCACCTGCACGGTCCGCCCGGCCAGCGGGGACACGTCGGCGCCGGTCTCCAGCCAGTCGACTTCCTTCGCGATGAAGTCGCCGTTGACGTAGACGCAGTCGTCGACGGTGTAGCCCTCGATCGGTTGTCCCTGCTCGTCCAGGAAGCCGACCTGCAGATAGCCGACGGCGTCGGTGTCGACGTTGAGTTGCAGGCGGTCGCCCTCGAAGGTGAGCGGCCGCGTGACGACGGTCGTCTCGTGGCCGTACGGACTGTCGAGCGAGATGAAGCCGTCGAGGCGCTGGACGAGCCGGTAGACGCCGCGGCCGTCCGGGTCCTGGGTGTGGGGCGAGTGGTAGTGGGTCTCGCCGAAGTAGTACTGCCAGAGTTCCTCGCCGCGGCGGATCATGCCGTGGCCGATGTAGGCGGTGACCACGTCGCGCCCCTGGTGGCGGCCGATGCCCACGTAGGCCGGCTCGGGGTGGCGCTTCCAGTCGAGTCCGTCGCGGCTGACGGCGATCTGGGATTCGAGTGGGCCGGAGCCGAGGCCGCGCTCCTCCAGGCCCAGCACCCTGCGCGCCTCCGGGCCGTCGCCGTAGTAGTGGAAGTAGCCCACCGGGAAGGCGAGGTAGGTGTCCGGGGCGTAGGGGTACTTCATCGCCTTGGTGAGGTAGAAGTCGGTGCCCACCGGGTCCTCGGGGGTCGGGTCGAAGAGGTGCGGGTACTCCATGCCGAACCCGCCCGGCGTCAGCGGACCGTTGTCCACCCACCACGGCAGCGGGTCGCGGAGCGGGTACTCGGCGCGCAGGTCGAGGTACTCCTGCTGCGTCAGCGGCTTGAACGGCTGGGTCACGCGCAGGTCCTCGTGCTCCGTGACCACCGAACTGCGCTGCGTCACGCCGCCGGGCGTGTGGAAGATGCCGGAGCGGTGGTAGGACATGTAGACCTGCCGCTGGTCGTCGTAGTAGGTGCTGCTCTGGGTGCCGGACCGGAACGGCAGGACGATGTTGCGCCGCCGCGTCCAGTTATAGCCGTCGGCCGAGGTGTAGAGGTAGAGGCCGCGCCGCTGGTAGTCCGTGAGGTACTTCCAGCGCTCGTCGGGCGGCGCCTGCGGGTCCCAGAACGGATTGCCGAGGCCGCCCACCATGTCGGGGATGACGATGTTGCGGTGGCCGTTGATCTCGCCGCGCCCCTGGTCGGGCCGGTCGAAGTGGACGCCGTCGGTCGAGGTGTAGACGGCGAGGTGGTCCTCTTCCCGCGAGTTGTAGATGCGGATGACACCGTCGTCGCCGGAGGCGACGGTGAGGTGCTTGCGGAACGTGCCCTTGATGTTGTCGATCACGCGCTCGGCGCGGCGTGGCGGGTTGACGGTGAAGGTGGCGTCGCCGGTGGTGGCGAGGAGGGCGTCGTCGATGAAGAGGTGTTTGCGGGTGGCAAGGTTGAGGGGGGTGTTCGTGGAGGTGGGGGTGGCGTTGGTGCTGGTGGGGTCGTCGGCGGAGGCGCTGGCGAAGTCGGCGAAAAGGAGCGGGGGGCCCTGGGTGAGTTCGACGGGTTCGGGGGTGGCGGCGAACGTTGCCGGGGGGTCGAAGTTGGAGGTGTAGACGAGGCTGCGGCTGACGCGGAACTCGTCGAGGAGGCCGATGAGACGGTGGTTCCAGAGGGCGTCGGTGCCTAGGGTGAAGTAGGCCTCGTCGCCTTCGGGTAGGGCTTGGAGGGCGGTGGGCAGTGGGAGCGGCTGGAGGGCGCCGTCGACGTAGTGGCGGAGTTGGTCGGTGGTGCCGGCGTAGGTGAAGGCGTAGTGGTGCCAGGTGGGGGTGGTGGCCGTGGAGTCGGCAGCGGCGGTGGTTGAGATGTCGATGGAGGCGCCGGCGGGCTGGTTGACGAGGATGAAGTGGGAGCGGTCGGCGGACCAGGTGAGCCGGGTGACGATGTCGTTCTCGCCGCGGGGGCCGGTGCCGATCTCGAAGACGACGCCTTCGTCGGCAGGCGAGGCGTCGGCTGACGTGTCGGTGCGCCGGCCGTGGCGCGGGCCTTCTGGCCCGCGTTTACGGCTCCCGCCGAACGCGGCATCGCCCGGGGAGTGCCAGAACTCCACCGTCCAGTCGAAGTCACCGAGGTTGAGCGCACTGGTCGTCGGGTTCTTGTGGCCAACCTGCTTGCGGAGGTGGTTCTCACCGGACGTCATGAGCGCCGCGAAGTGCGCGGTGAACCAGCTCAGGGGCTCGACGGTGCGGCCTTCCGGCGTCGGCAGCCGGGCGAGACCGAACTCGCCGGGCTTCTCTTCGGCAGGGGGCACGTCGAGCGGCGGGTCGAGCGGGGCGAGGAGCAGGGCGTTGCCGTAGCGGCCGGGAGCGACCTGAGCGCCGAGGCCGAGGGTGAGGACCATGTCGTTGTCGGACATGTCGTCGAGCGTGTGGCTCGGGTAGAGGCCGGCGGGTTCGTCGAAGAGCCAGAGGGCGGTGGTTTGCACGCCAGTGCTGGTGCCGTCGTCGGGGGGCGGGCCGCAGGCAGTGAGGGCGAGGAGAAGAAGACACGCGACTGCAACGGCGGTGCTCTGGGTGTCGGTGCGCCGGCCTTCTGGCCGGCTTGCCGGACGAAGCCGCGAAGCGGCGGAGACCGGCGACAGCAAGGTCGCCGGCTTTGCCGGCGGCGATTTGATGCCGCCTTCGGCGGCGGCCGGCCAGAAGGCCGGCGCACCGGCACCCAGATCTACACGGCTCATGACTGGCCCCCTTCTTCACCGGCAACGGCCAGGTCCGAGTACGGAATCACCAGCGTCTCCACCAACTCATCATCAATCGAGTAGATCTCGTACGTCACCCGCGGCTCCTCAAGCGCAGTCTCAAACGTCAGCAGCCCAAACGAGTCCTTCAGGTTGTAGCTGAACAGCGCACCCGGTTCCACCGGGTGCGTGTGGATATTGGTCAACTGGCCACTCAGAAGGTCGTGAAAGGCGTACCCGCTCTCACGCTCGATCGCCCAGGCTTCGGAGCGGTGCCGGTCGGACGAGAGCAGCACCACACCGGTGACGTCGTTCTCCTCGACAAACCGGAAGATCTCCTCCCGCTCCTCCGGGAAGCCCGACCACGTATCGCGGCTCCCGGGCTTGGCGCCGTCGGTCCACGCCACCGGGCTGGCGATCACCTTGAACGTGGCCTCGGAGGCGCGTAGCCCGTCGAGCAGCCAGGCCTTCTGCACCCGGCCCAGCATGGTGCGCTCTTCGAGGAACGGGTTCGTCCGGTAGGTGCGGCCGTCGAGCAGGAAGAAGTCGACGTCGCCGAGCGAGAACCGGAACCAGACACCGGGGTGGGACTCCGACCCGGAAGCCGGGTTGTTCCAGTTGCGGCGGAAGTGCTCGACCATCGGCTGCTTCCAGGCCGGGCGGTCGACGTAGGGGCCGAGCCAGATGTCGTCGAAGGCTGCGTCGTGGTCGTCCCAGACGGCGTAGACCGGGGTCGCGCTCACCAGGCGCCGGAACTCGGGGCGGGACTGGCGCTGGTAGTAGGTGTAGTCGTGGAACGGGCCGGGCTGCTCCGGCAGGTCGACGTAGACGTTGTCGCCGAGGAGGAGCAGCGCCTGCGGGGAGTGGGCGGCGATCGTGTCCCACATGCGTTCGTTGGCGGGCGTGTAGCCGGCGCAGCCGCCGAAGGCGATGGTGACGGTGCCTTGGGTTCCGGGGGGAGGCGCGGTGCGGAGGGTGTAGCTGGGTGCCTGGGACGGCGGCTGCGAGTGCGGCTGGGGCCCTGGCGCCGTGCCGGCGCCGACGAGGATCCGGTAGCTGTAGGTGGTGTCCGGCGAGAGGCCGGCGAGGGTGGCCGTGCCGGTGTAGTCCTGATCGACGGTCGTGGTGCCGGAGGCGCTGTAGCGGTCGCCGCCGGCTGTGGCGACGACTTCGAAGCCGGTCGCGTCGGCGGTGCGGACCCAGACGCTGGCCGTCGTGCCGGTGACGGCGCCGAGCATCGGGCCGTGGACGATCTCGTTGTTCGGGCTCGCCGCGTGCAGCGCGAAGGTCGCAGTTGCGGCGAGCGGGGCGAGTAGATCCCGCGGGCCGGCCAGGAAACGGCCGAAGGGCATGCCGGCGTCGAGGGCCGCTTGCATGGCGGCTTCGGCTTCGTCGATCTGGTCGAGTCGGGTCAGAGCCACGGCGCGGATGAAGTGCGATTCAGCGTCGGCGGGGTCGGCGGCTAGGCGGGCGTCGGCGAGTTCGAGCGCCCGGGTTGGGTTGCCGTCCAGGATCTCGAGGAGCTGCCGCTGGCCGCGGCGCTTGTAGTAGAGGTCGGCCGAGCGCTCGTCGAACATGCGGCGGCTCCACTCGTTCTCGGCGCCGTAGAACGGGTGCGGCGATTCGCCTTCGTAGGCGTCGGGCGGGCCGAACTCGCCGAAGTTCTCGCCGCCGGGGTTGCCGGCTTCCCGGGCGGCTAGTTCGTCGGTGCGGTCGTCGGCTGGCGCGGCGCAGCCGAGGATGGTGACGAGTAGCAGAGAAAGTGGTCGCCGGCTTCGCCGGCGGCGATTCTGTCGCCGCCTTCGGCGGCAGCGGGTCAGAAGATCCGCGCACCCAGAGGGCAACTCCCTCCCACACCCAGCGTTATCGATCCACGAACGCGCCATCTTCCGTCGTCAGGGTGCTCCAGTTCTTCGGCTCGTAGGGGAACCTCGCGGCGACTTCCTCGTCGAGGTCGATGCCGAGGCCGGGGCGGCTGGGGAGCTTGGCGAAGCCGCGTTCGTAGGAGAAGTGGCCGCCGTGGAAGAGGTCCTGCCAGAACGGGTCCTGGCCGCTGCCGATCTCGAGGATGGTGCAGTTCGGGGTGCAGGCGCAGACGTGCAGGGAGGCGAGGGTGCTGACCTCGCTCTGCGGGTTGTGCGGCGACACGTCGACCCGGAAGCCCTCGGCCATGATCGCGATCTTGCGTAGCTCGGAGATGCCGCCGACGTGGACGACGTCCGGCATGATGACGTCGACGAGCCGCTCCGAGCACAGCGGCGCGAAGTGGTAGCGCGAGGTGAGGCGCTCGCCCGTCGCCAGCGGCACGCGGGTCTGGGCGCGGATCTGGCGGACCTCCTCGATCACCTCGTTCTCGAGCTGGGTGACCTCCTCGACCCAGAACGGCCGGTACTCCTCCACCCGGTTGCAGAACTCAACGGCGGAGAGCGGCGTCGGCTTGCCGTGCGCTTCGACGATGATGTCGAAGTCCGGCCCGACGATCTCGCGCACCCGCGCGAGGTGCTCGACGCCGCGGCGGATCGAGACGCGGTGGTTGATCGGCCGGCCGCCCGGGTAGAAGCCGCCCTTGACGCAGGTCCAGCCGGCTTCCTTCTTCTGGCGCCAGAGGTCGAGCTCCTCTTCGTAGTCGGCGGCGCGGCGCTTCTGGCGGTGGCTGATCCGTTCGAGATAGCCCTCGTGGCAGTAGAGCCGGACCTTGTCGCGGGCCTTGCCGCCGAGGAGTTGCCAGATCGGCTGGCCGAGCGCCTGGCCGAGGATGTCCCACATGGCGATCTCGACCGCGGAGAGCGCCGACATGAGCACCGGGCCGCCGCGGTAGCGCGGGCCGATGAACATGCCGCGCCAGTGGCGCTCGATCTCGGTCGGGTCCTTGCCGACGAGGTAGCGCTTGTGGTTCTCGATCGCGGCGGCGACGACTTCGCCCTTGTTCGCGAGGGTGCCTTCGCCGAGGCCGGTGATCCCCTGGTTGGTGTAGAGCTTGACGAAGACGAAGTTCTCGTCGTTGCCGGCGTCGACGAGGAAGGTCTTGAGGTCGGTGATGCGGAGGTTGAGGGGCTTGGCGTCTTCGAAGGTGCGTTCGAGGGGGCCGGGTTGTTGTTGCGCGGGCAAGGCGCGGGCGGCGGCGGTGGCGCCGAGGCCGAGGGCGGCGAGGAGGGCCTGGCGGCGGTTGAGCGTGGTCACCGCGCGTCGCCTCCGTGTTCGTCGACGAAGCGCCAGTCGTGGCGGGCTTTCTCGTAGCCGGGGTTGACGGTCATCTCGCCGGCGCCGATCTCCTGGCGCCAGGCGGCGAGTTGCTGGAGCAAACTGTCGGCCAGGTCGGGTTTCTCCGAGGCGAGGTCGGTCGTCTCGCCAGGGTCGTCCACGAGGTTGAAGAGGCTGACGGCGGGGCCGACGCCGGCGATCGTGCCCTCGAACCACTCGATCAGCTTGTAGTCGCCTTGCCGAATCGCGCCGGCCGGCATGTAGCCGAGGTGGTGATAGTGCGGGTAGTGGAAGTAGAGCGTGTCGCGGTCGAGAGCGCCGCTGCCTTCCAGCACTGGCAGAAGGCTCAGACCGTCGATGTCGGCGGGCAGCTCGTCGACGTCGAGGATGTCGGCGATCGTCGGGAAGAAGTCGTCCGAGATGACCAGCTCGTCGCTGGCGCTGCCCGGCTCCACGACGCCCGGCCACTTGACGGCCAGCGGCACGCGGATGCCGCCTTCCCAGATCATCGCCTTGCCGCCGCGGAAGGGGTCCTGGGCCTGGAGCTGCTCGAAGCCGCCGTTGTCGGAGTAGAAGATGACGATCGTGCGATCGGTGAGCCCGTGCTCCTCGATGCGGTCGAGGATCTGGCCGAAGCCGGTGTCCATCGTCTCGATCATCGCCCCCATGATCGGGTTGTTGACCGGGTCGTCGGCGCCGGGCTTCGCCTCGTACCTGGCGATCAGCTTCGGGTCCTCGAGGAGCGGGCGGTGGACGACGTGGTGGGTGACGTAGAGGAAGAACGGGTTGTCCCGGTGCGCATCGAGGAAGGCGAGCGAGCGCTCGGTGATCTTGTGGGCGTGGTGGGCGTCGGCGAGGGGGTCGTCCTCGTACTCCGGCTTGACCGTGGTCAGGACGTCGTCGAAGCCCTGGGACTCGGGGTCCATCGGCCGGCCGGGCACGTACTCCTTGTCAACGTTGAGGTGCCACTTGCCGAAGTGGCCGGTGGCGTAGCCCTGGAACTTGAACAGCTCGGCAATCGTGACTTCCTCGAGCGGCAGGCCGGGGACCTCCGCCGGGCGTAGGAGCCGCGCGTACGGGTAGGGGCTGCCGGGGATGTAGTCCGTGATCTGAAGGCGCGCCGGGTTCTTGCCGGTCATCAGGCTGGCGCGGGTCGGTGAGCAGACGGGATTGGCCGAGTAGGCGTTCGAGAACGTCATGCCGGCGGCGGCGACGGCGTCGATGGTCGGGGTCTCGTAGAAGGTCGTGCCGTGGTAGCCGACCTGGTTCCAGGCTAGGTCGTCGGCGAGGAAGAGGACGACGTTCCAGGGGGTTTCGGTGGTGGTGTCGGTGGTGGTGGGTGTGGCGTCTGGAGGGCCGGGGATACCCGGTGCGGGACGGCGAGGTCGTTCACTTCCG